>CAUPQG010000001.1:0-377375 GCA_963513355.1 uncultured Rhodoferax sp.
TGCTAACCATCGCGTACTTTGATAACCTGAGACTACCCCGGCTGTCATGACCTCAAACTCTCGAACCGCCCGGTGCGGACCCGCATGCCGGGTGGTGTGGCAGGGGTGCAGCCTAGAATGGCTGTCCCCTATGCCGATTCCGTTTGGTCTGCTCTCGTCGGCCAACATCACGCCCTGGTGGATTCACCAGCCCATTCGCCGCCTGATGGACGCGGCGCGTGCCATCAATGAAATGGTGTTTGCCATGTTGTTCATTGTGGCAGTGGGCTTGGGCCCTTTTGCCGGTGTGTTGGCACTCTTTGTGCACACCACGGGCATTTTGGCCAAGCTGTTCTCGGAAGCGGTGGAGTCCATTGACTCACAACCGGTCGAGGGCATACGGGCGACCGGTGCCAACGCGCTGGAAGAGATTGTGTACGGTGTTATTCCACAGGTGTTGCCATTGTGGATTTCTTATACCCTGTACCGTTTTGAATCCAACGTCCGCTCGGCCTCTGTGGTGGGTATGGTGGGTGCGGGTGGCATTGGCGTCATCCTGTGGGAAATCATCCGCGGCTTCCAGTACGCAGAAACCTGCGCGGTGATGATCATCATCATTGTGACGGTCAGTGTGATTGATCTGGTGTCGGCTCGCATTCGCAAGTCACTGATCTGAAGGTTGGGGCGCTGCGCGGCCCCAACTTTTCAATTCTCTTCGCTTTGCTCAGTCTGCCGACTGCTCCGCAAGCTTGCGCAGGTAGTGCGCCAATTGCAGCCCCGCGTCTGCCAGCGCGCCATTGTTCACAATGGTGCAGTCCGCACGCAGGTCCGCAAACTGGCTGTTGCGGGCCATGCGCTGGGCCACGGCATGGGTGGAATCGCGGCCGCGTTGTTGCAAGCGCTGCTCCAACTGGTGGGCATCGGCCAGCACCTGCACGACGCGCACGTTGTGCCCCAACGCCTGGGCGTGCCCGAGCGTGTTCACATGCCCACGTGACCCGTTCACCACGACCACCCGTCCCGCGGAGACGTCGGCTGCGTAGCGTGTGCTGACGCCGTAGCCAAAGCCATGGGCCTGCCAATGCCAGGCCAGGGCGCGTGTCTCCAGAAGCTGTTCAAAGTAGGTGGGAGATACCTCGTCGTGGTCAGAACCGGTATGGGCCGGCCGTGTCACCACGCGGCGACTAAACACCACTTGGGGTTGCTCAGCCAGGTGGTTCTGGGCCCAGGCCATGACACTGTCTTTTCCGGCGCCCGAGGCGCCACACACCAGAACCCATTTGCCGCTCATGCCTGCAACTCCGCATCGGCAAGGCGTACAAAGTTGGCGCCAGGTTCTGATTCCATAAAAAGGCAAAGACGGTCCAGAACCAGGGGTTGCTCCTGGTTGAGGCGGGCAATGGAATCCTCCACCGCACCTACCACCCGTTGCGCAAGGGGTTCGGCAATCGGGCCCGTCAAGGTGAAGTGCAGTTGGTAGCGCTCCAGAACATGGGGATAGCCGAACTGCATCAGCAGTTCCTGTTGGCGGGCGTCCAGGTTTTGCGCCAGGCAGCGTGCCAAGTCCTGTTGCGACAGCGGTGCACGCAAATCGTCCAGGCTGGTGACACAGCTTGCTGCCAAGCTTGCGAGCGCAGCGGGCGCAGTGTGGGGTATCACCGCTGTAAAGTCGTCCAGGCGGGTGGCCAACATGGGGCCCAAGGCCAGCTGCTTGAGCTGCAGTGCAAGTGCGCGCATGCGGGCAAGCAGGTCGGCCTCGGTGACGCCATCACGCAGGGTGAACGGTGCCTTGAGCGTGGCGTGGAAGCCATAACGGCGCGGGTAGGCCGTTAACTGAAGCAACTGCTGCGCAGGCAGATCCGACAGCGCGGGTTGCACCAGGGCCTGGTTGTTGCGCTCGTCGCGGCCCAGCCAGTGGGCGCCAAAGTTCCACCAAGGGGAGCCATGTGTGGGTGTGAAGTAGATGGCGTAACGCGCACTCATGCTTGCGCTCCCGCGTCGACCACCAGTTGCACCCGGTCGCCACAAAACACTGTTTCGCCATATTTGATGGGCACACCATCCATGTCGGCGTCCAAGCTTTCCACACACAACAGGGGGCGGTTGACTGGCTGTGCCAGCAACCGGGCGGTTTCGTCGGAAGGCATCTGGGTGGTGATGCGGCTGCGCGAGCGCACATAGTCCTGCACATCAAAGTGCTTCAGTATTTCGGTGGTACGGGTGCCTTCGTTCAGCATGTCCAAGAGCCCTGAAAAGCGCGCAGCCGGGTAGTAGGCGGTTGCCAGGCCTATGGGTGCGTCATTGGCTTCGTCCAGTGTCTCCACCATCAGCACCTTGGCGCCTTTGGCGAGCTTGAGCTCGTGCTGGGCCTGCGCGGGAGCAGGCATTTCCCGGGCGCTTAACAACTGTTTGCTGGGTATCAAGCCCTGCTGCAACAGGTTTTCACTGAACCGAGTGCGCCGTGTGAGTGCGTAGTCCACCAGCTCATGCTGCACAAACATGCCGCGACCTGGCTCAATGCGCACCAGACCTTCCGTCTGCAATGCGGCCACGGCCTGGCGCAGGGTGTGGCGGTTGACGCCAAAGCGCGCAGACAGCTCCACCTCGCCAGGCAAGCGACCCGTATCCGAGTACGCGCGGTTGCGGATTTCGGTGGTCAGGGTGTCTGCAATTTGGCGCCACACGGAAACGCCGCTGCGCCGCCCGGGGCTGCTGGAGCTAAATACATCAAAGGACATTTTGTGAGGACTCCGTAGGTGTTCTCAACACCGGCAAATGCTTGCCGCGTGTCATCAATTCTTCATGTTGAGCGGTTGAACTACATGCATTGGCAACGCGACGCCCTTGCACTCCACCCGTCAACTCTAGTAACTGATTTAGACATCTGTATGACAAGCCCCGCATTAACAACGTCCCATGGCCCCCGGCAGGCATGGCTGGCGACACTGGCCCGTGCCAGCGTGGCGCAGCTGGAAAGTGCCATCCCCCAGACTGTCGATCTGCCCGGCATTCAGCACGTTCGCCCGCCCGAGATTGGAATGGTGATGTTGCGCGGACGGGTGGGCGGCACCGGCAATCCCTTCAATCTGGGAGAGGCCAGTGTGGTGCGCTGCGCCGTGCGCCTGGGCGATGGGCCGCTGGGTGTGGGATATGTGTTGGGGCGCAACAAACGCCAAGCCGAACTGGTTGCCCTGTTCGATGCCCTGTTGCAAGACCCTCAGCACCATGACCGTCTGCACGGCCAGTTGATCGCACCGCTGGCCACGGCCCAGGCAGAGGCCCGCTCGCAGCAGCAGCGCGCAGTGGCCGACTCCAAGGTCGAGTTCTTTACTTTTGTGCGGGGTGAAGCATGAGCGCGAACCCTGTACTGGCCCCTGGCCTTGCGGACGTGGTGCATGGCAGCCAGCAGGCCTTTCGCGCTGTGCTGGACGCACTGTCACGCCCGGGCACCGTATGTGAGATTGGCACAGCTTTGCCGGACGTGGCCTTGGGCGGTGCTATGGCGCGTTTGCTGCTGACGCTGACCGACGACGAGACCCCCATCTGGTGGCAGCGCGCCGACCCAACGTTGCAACGCTGGTTGCAGTTTCATACGGGTGCTGGCTTGGCTGCCAACCAGGGTGTTGCCAGCTTTGCGGTCTTGCACGACCTGGAGGCTCCGCTTGATTTGGCCGAATTTGCAGCCGGCAGTGCGGAATCTCCCGAGTTTTCCACCACCTTGATCGTTGAACTGCCTGCCTTGCAAGGTGGACCGGAGCTGGAGTGGCGTGGCCCCGGCATCGAGGTGATGCAACGGGTGGGCCTCTGTGGTGTGCCCAGCCACTTCTGGGCCCAGTGGCAGGCCAACCATGCTGCATTTCCTGCGGGCGTTGACATGGTGTTTACCTGTGGCGACCGTGCGCTGGGCCTGCCCCGCACCACACGCGTTCGCCGATTGGAAAGGGTCTGATATGTATGTAGCAGTCAAGGGCGGTGCAGCCGCCATAGAAAGTTCCTGGCGCTTGCTCGACACGCAGCGGCGCGGGGACCCATCGTTTGCCGAACTGTCGGTGCCACAAATTCGGGCCCAGCTCTCGCTGGCCGTAGACCGGGTGATGAGTGAAGGATCCTTGTTCGACCCCGAGCTTGCGGCCCTGGCCATCAAGCAGGCCAGTGGCGACCTGGTGGAAGCCATTTTTCTGCTGCGCGCCTACCGCACTACGCTGCCACGGTTGGGCTACTCGGTGCCGCTGGACACGGCCCGTATTGACCTGGTGCGCCGCATATCGGCCACCTTCAAAGAGGTGCCAGGGGGGCAGTTGCTGGGGCCCACCTACGACTACACCCAGCGCCTGCTGGACTTCAGGCTGCTGGCCGAAGGCGGAGCCGAGAAGCTGCAGTCTGTGCACGCCACACCGGCGCACCAGGTCGCGCCGGAGAACGACAACCCCGTAGTGCCCCGCATCAATGATCTCTTGGCCCGCGAAGGCCTGCTGGAGACACCGCAGCCTGTGGATGCCGCAGCACCGGGTGACCTGACCCGCGACCCCTTGATGTTCCCTGCTGACCGCGCGCTACGCCTGCAGGCCTTAGCCCGGGGTGACGAAGGCTGGTTGCTGGCCATGGGTTACTCCACCCAACGCGGCTACGCCAACGCCCACCCATTTGCCGGTGAGATTCGCCGTGGGTTTGTCCGTGTGGAACTGGAGCCCGATGAACTCGATTTTGCGATCGATATTGGCGACCTGGAGGTGACCGAATGCCAAATGATCAACCAGTTCCATGGCAGCAAAGACATACCGCCGCAATTCACCCAAGGCTACGGGCTGGCCTTTGGCGGCGCTGAGCGCAAGGCCATGGCCATGGCCCTGGTGGACCGCGCACTGCGTGCCGATGAGCTGGGCGAGCCCCGTGTGGCACCGGCGCAGGACGAAGAGTTTGTGTTGTCCCATGCGGACAACGTCGAAGCATCGGGCTTCGTGCAGCACCTGAAGCTGCCGCACTACGTCGACTTTCAGGCCGAGCTGGAGTTGGTGCGCAAGCTGCGCGCCAGCCATGCACAGGCCGACACGTCGGAGCCCGAACAACAGCAGCAGGAAGCCGCATGATGGACAACCACTACAACTTTGCGTTCCTGGACGAGCGCACCAAGAAACGCATACGCCGCGCCCTGCTCAAGGCCGTGGCGGTGCCGGGCTATCAGGTGCCATTCGGGTCACGCGAAATGCCCTTTGCCTACGGCTGGGGTACGGGCGGTGTGCAGGTTACGGCCAGCATCATCGGGCTGGACGATGTGCTCAAGGTGATTGACCAGGGGGCGGATGACACCACCAATGCGGTCAACATACGCCGCTTTTTTGCGCGCACCACGGGCGTTGCCACCACCGAAAAGACACGTGACGCCACGCTGATCCAGACCCGCCACCGCATACCCGAGCTGCCGCTGACAGAGAAGCAGATTCTGGTCTACCAGGTGCCCATGCCCGAGCCGCTGTCCAAGCTGGAGCCGCGCCGGCGCGAAGCTATCAAGATGCATGCGCTGACCGAGTACGGCCTCATGCATGTGCGCCTGTACGAAGACATTGCACAGCTGGGCGCCATCTCGCGCAGCTACGACTACCCGGTGATGGTCAACGAACGTTACCTGATGTCGCCATCACCCATCCCCAAGTTCGACAACCCCAAGATGCACATGAACCCTGCCTTGCAGCTCTTTGGTGCCGGCCGCGAAAAACGCTTGTACGCCATCCCGCCGTTCACGCCGGTGCGCAGCCTGGACTTTGAAGACCACCCGTTCGAGGTGCAGCGCTGGGACCATGCCTGCGCGCTGTGTGGTGCCACCGAGAGCTTTCTGGATGAAATGATTGTGGACGACCAGGGCAGCCGCTTGTTTGTTTGCTCTGACAGCGACTACTGCGAAGAGCGCCGCAGCGCCGGTGAGGTCGGCACCCAGCAGGCCGTGACCCTGCACGACGCCTTGGCACAGCAGGAGGTCGCATGAGCGCCGCGCCGGGCCGCCCCAAGCAAGCTCGCACCGCAGTGCGCAGCACGAAGGTTATCCAATGACCGCGCCGGTTCTGCTGTCTGCGCGCCAAGCTGGCAAGGCCTTTGTGCACCAGGGCCAGCCTCGCTGGGCGTGCCGGGGTGTGAGTTTTGATCTGTACCCCGGTGAGGTGCTGGCTGTAGTGGGGGAGTCCGGATCGGGCAAAAGCACCCTGCTGCGCCTGCTGGCGGCGCGCCATGCCTGTGATGAGGGTTCGGTGCACTACGACGTGCGTGCAGAGTCCGACGCAGCGTCTTCTGGTTTGGTGGATCTGGCGGAGCTGTCCGAAGCGCGTTTGCGCTGGCTGGCCCGCACCGATTGGGGGTTTGTGGAGCAACACGCCCGCGACGGCCTGCGCATGAACGTATCGGGTGGAGCCAATGTGGGTGAGCGCCTGATGGCGTTGGGCTCGCGCAACTATGGCGGGCTGCGCAGCGAAGCCCTGTCGTGGATGCAGCGTGTGGAGCTGGACACCACCCGCATAGACGACTTGCCCGCCACCTACTCCGGCGGCATGCAACAGCGCTTGCAGATCGCGCGCAACCTGGTGACCCATCCGCGCCTGGTGTTCATGGACGAGCCCACCACGGGTCTGGATGTGTCGGTGCAGGCCCGCCTGCTGGACCTGCTGCGTGAGCTGGTCGACGAGTTGCAACTGGCCGCGGTGGTGGTCACCCACGACCTTGCCGTTGCACGCCTGCTGGCCCAACGCATGCTCGTCATGAAGGACGGCCAAGTGGTCGAGCAGGGTCTGACCGACCGGGTGCTGGACGACCCCCAGCACCCCTACACCCAGCTGCTGGTTTCTTCGGTTTTAACCCCTTAAGAGTGGACCCCATGGCGACTGTCATTGAAACCATTGCACTGTGCAAAACCTTTACCCTACATCACCGCGCAGGGGCCAAGCTGCCGGTGTTTGCCAACATCGATCTGCAGGTGCAGGCCGGTGAATGCCTGGCACTGACCGGCCACTCCGGCAGTGGCAAAAGCTCTTTGCTGCGTTGCCTCTACGGCAACTACGGCGCCACCAGTGGTGAGGTGCGTATCCGCCATCTGGACAACTGGGTCAACCTGGGCCAGGCCGAGGCGCGCGAGGTGTTTGATGTGCGCCGCCGCACCATGGGATATGTTTCGCAGTTTTTGCGCACCATTCCGCGGGTGTCCACGCTGGACATCGTGGCCGACCCGCTGCGCCGCCTGGGGCACAGCGCCGCAGAGGCCCGCGCCCAGGCTGCGCAGTGGCTCACCCGGCTGAACCTGCATGAACACCTGTGGCACCTGCCACCCGCCACGTTCTCCGGCGGGGAGCAGCAGCGCGTCAATATCGCCCACGGAATGATCACCAGCCCGCCCGTGCTGCTGCTGGACGAGCCCACGGCCTCGCTGGACGCTGACAACCGCCGCGTGGTGGTGGAGCTGATACACGCCGCGCGCGCCAAAGGCAGTGCCATTGTGGGCATCTTTCACGATGACGAAGTGCGTGAGGCCGTGGCCACCCGAAGTTTTGACGTGGAACAACACCGCAACCCCGATTGATTTTCCAGAAAGAAATTTGTATGAACCAACGCATCATTCGCAACGCCCGTGTGGTCACGGCGGACGAGGAATTTACTGGCACGGTATGTATAGAAGACGGCATCATCCGCTCCGTCGACCGTGGCGATACCGCCCTGCCCAGCGCGCAGGACTGGAGGGGCGACTGGCTGATGCCCGGCCTGGTGGAAGTGCATACCGACAACCTGGAGAAGCACCTCTCGCCCCGTCCCGGCGTGTTGTGGAACGCCCACTCCGCAATGATGGTGCACGATGCCCAGTGTGCCGCAGCCGGCATCACCACGGTGCTGGACTCGGTGGTGATAGGCGACCTGGACGCCGGTGGCGCGCGTTGCCAGACACAGCACACTTCGATTGCCGCGCTGCACCAGTGCCGTGACGAAGGCCTGATGCGCGTGGAGCACTTGTTGCACCTGCGCTGTGAAGTGTCGGCCCCCGATATTCTGGAAGTGTTTCACCAGTATGCCGATGACAGCCTGCTCAAGCTGGTGAGTGTGATGGACCACACGCCAGGCCAACGCCAGTGGCGCGACCTGACCAGTTACCGCCGCTACTCCGAGCGCAATGGCCGTTATAGCGATGCAGAGTTTGACGCCATGATCGCCGAGCGCAAGGCCGACCAGCAGGCATTCGCGCTGCCACACCGCAAGGTGATTGTGCAGGCTAGCCGGGCGCGCAATATACCCTTGGCCAGCCATGACGACACCCTGGTCAGTGATGTGGAGCTGGCTATCGAAGAGGGCGTGGGTATTTCAGAATTCCCCACCACCGTGGCCGCCGCACAGGCCGCGCGCAAGGCCGGTTTGGCCATCGTGATGGGTGGGCCCAATATGGTCAAGGGTGGTTCCCACTCGGGCAATGTGTCGGCCGCTGAGCTGGCCCAACTGGATTTGCTGGATGTTTTTTCATCCGACTACGTGCCCAGCAGTTTGCTGCTGGCCACCTTCATGCTGGGCAAGCTGGACGGCTGGAGCCTGCCCAAGGCGGTGCGAACGGTCTCGCGCAATGCTGCGCACTCCATTGGCCTGCAAGACCGCGGGGAAGTAGCACCCGGTCAGCGCGCCGATCTGCTGCGTGTGCGCATGACCCAGGTGGGCACCCCCATGGTGGTAGAGACCTGGCTGGGCGACCAGCGCGCACACTAAGCATGGGTTCCGCTGCCATGCCACTGACCCACATTGCCGCCCACAACCTGCCCAGCGCGGTGCGCCTGGGTGAGGCGCCCACATTGGCACCCAGTGCCGTGGTGCGCGATTGCCTCTTTGGCCGTTACACCCAGGTGGGTGAACAGGTGCAGATGCAGGACTGCGTGCTGGGGGACTACTCTTACCTGCAACCCCATTGCGACCTGATTTCTACCGACATCGGCAAGTTTTCGAATATTGCATCCATGGTGCGTATCAACCCTGGCTTCCATCCCATGGAGTGCCCTACGCAACACCACTTCACCTACCGACCCGTCATGTACGGAATGGCAGAGCAGAACGATGAAGACTTCTTTGCCTGGCGGCGCAGACAGCGGGTCACCATCGGCCACGACACCTGGATAGGGCACGGCGTGGTCATCATGCCCGGCGTGCACATAGGCAATGGCGCTGTGGTGGGCAGCAATGCAGTGGTCACCAAAGATGTGCCGCCTTATGCCATTGTGGGCGGGGTGGCCGCCAAGCTGATCCGCTACCGCTTTCCCCGCGCCATTGCCCAGGCGCTGGAGGCGACCGCCTGGTGGGACTGGGACCACGCCACGCTGACTGCTCGTTTGCCCGAGTTCAAGGACCTGCGGAAGTTTTTGGCCCAGTACGCTCCCTGATCTATTTTTCGAAAACTAGCCTGTAGCCCCGGTAAAATAAGGCAGTTTAGCTATCAAATGTATAGCCAATGGCTCTGCGTTGAAGTTCAGGGGGCAGCAATGCGGCGCAGCCGCAGCTGCACGGACTGCTTGGGGCGCAGTGTTACATGCAGCTCCGGCTCGCAGGGTGCAGCGCCCTCTGGCAACTCCAGCGTGAAACGTTGCAGCAGCATGGCCGACAGCAGTGTCATTTCCACCATGGCGAAGTGCTGACCCAGGCACACGCGCGGGCCGGCGCCAAAAGGCATCCACGCGCCTTTGGGAATGGGCGGCGCACCATCCATGAAGCGCTCTGGCCGAAAGGCCTGGGGCTGGTCAAACCAGCGCTCATCGTGGTGTAGCACCCAGGGCGTGATGCGCAACATGGCGCCTTTGGGGATTTGCCAGCCGTCGAGCACGATCGGTGCGGTGGTGCGCCGACTCATGATGGCTGCGACAGGCGGGTAGAGGCGCATGGCCTCCTTCAGGGTTGCGGTCAGCCATGGCAATTGCGCCATGTGCTGCGGGCCAGGGGTGCCGCTGCCGACCACCGTACGCACCTCGTCCTGCGCGCGCTGGGCCACGTCGGGGTGTTCCGCCATCAGTCGGCTCCACCACAGCAAGGCCGTGGCCGATGTTTCATGGCCGGCCTGGAAGCTCACCATGCACTGGTCAAACACTTCCTGGTCGGACAGGGCGGTGCCCGTTGCTTCATCGCGCAGGGCGAGCAGGCGGCCCAGCAAATCCTGTTGGTTGGCCTGGTCGGGCTGGGCGGCAATGGCGTTTTGGCGCTCGGTGATGTGGCCCTGTATCAGTTCCCGCAGGTCGCGCAGGGCCTTGCGCTTGGCGGCCTTGCCCGGTAGTGGCAACCAGTCGGGCAGCGTGAACAGGCGAAACATCTCGCGGTAGGCCGTGGCCGACAGGGTTTGTGTGGCGTCAATGGCGGACAACGAATCCTGTTGCGCCGAGCGGCTGAACATTGTGCGTAGGATCACATCCATGGCCACCCGGCTCCACAACGTATCCATGGTTACCAGCGCATGGGGCTGACCTTCAGGCACCAGTTTGTCAAAGGCCTCGCGTGCTGCGCCTGTCATCAATTCGGCATACCCCGCCACCAGTTTGGGGGTGAAGGCTGCCATCAACATGCGGCGTTGGCGTTGCCAGGTAGCGCCCTCGGTGATTAGCACACTCTGGCCAAAGGTCTGGGCAAAGACCTCGATGCCACGCTCCCAGCGGATCAAGGCATCGGCATGGGTGACCAAAGCTTCGCGCACCAAATTGGGGGACATAAGGTCCCAGGCGTGTTCATTGCCCAGGCGCATGTAACTCAGGTCCCCATAGTTACGGTGCAGCTGGGTAACAAAACCCAGGTAATTGCGCCGCATGGCTGACAACAGGGGTAGCCCCCACCAGCGGGATACTGGGCCGGGTGGAGTGATGGGTGGGGTGGGTACGGGTTTCAAGCTGGCATTCATGAGGCCCATTTTGCTGGGGCCTGTAGCTGTTGTATTGAAGGATTGCGACATGCTGAAACCCCGTCGCTCTCCGCACAAACCCTTGGCTGTTGCCGCTCGCCAACATCTAGGGTTTGCCCATATGTAACAGCTTGATACATGGCGGTACAGTTTTTGCTTGACCTTGATACCTATTCCAGAGGTTACGAAGTGGTTTCGTAACCTCTGGTTTATTTTTTACTTTTTAGGAATCTGAAGTACCGCAACATGGCACACATTTCCACATTCAAACCCATGCAAAAGCCCGTCGCTCTGGCGGTTTTGGCGCTCATCTTCATGCAGTCTGCTTCCGCGCAAACTGCGCCGGCTGGCAGCACTGCGCCTGCCACTCCGTCTGCAACAGAGGCCGCTCCGAAGGCAGCTACACCGACCGTGATTGAAACGGTGGTGGTTTCTGGCTCGCGTATCAAGCGCGACAACTTCAGCACGCCTGCGCCTGTGACGATCATTCGCAATGAAGATTCGGCATTGGCCGGCTTCTCTACCACGGGTCAAGTGCTGCAAAGCACCGGCGTCACCGGCGGTCAGGGACAAATCAACAATGCCTATGGCGGTTTCGTGACTGAGGGTGGTCCAGGTGCCAACACCATTGGCTTGCGTGGTTTTGCCCCAACCCGGTCCCTGGTGCTGTTGAATGGCCGTCGTTTGGGCCCCTCCGGCACACGTGGATCGGTTGGCGCAGCTGACCTGAATACCCTGCCCAGTGCCATCGTGGACCGCATCGAAGTCTTGAAGGATGGCGCTTCGTCCATCTACGGTTCTGACGCGGTGGCCGGTGTGATCAATATCATCACCAAGAAGAACCTGACGTCCGTCACTGTGGACGGCTCCACCACCCGCACGCAAGATGGCGGTGGCAATTCGAACAACTTCTCCATTTCTGGTGGCCATGTCACCGACACATCGCGCTTCCTGGCTTCCTACCAGGTCAGCCAGCAGGAGAGCCTGACACTGGGCCAGCGCGACTGGACCCGATGCAACACCGACTACCGCCGCAAGAACACCAATGGTGTGTTGGGCGAATGGGGTAGTTTTGACTACATCGATCCCACCACCGGCCAGCCCAAGTGCTACCCCATCAGCGGCACCGGCTCCAATGGCGTCACCATCAATACGCTGGGCACCAGCGCCCGCACAGGCGTAGGCGCGCCTGGCTCCGTGGGCAGCTCCTTCAACCGCTGGCGTCCGAATGCGGCCGTGACCACCGGTCTGGTTGGCTTTGAGGGCGTAGGCGGCGGTGCAAACAGCCTCAACGTGCGCGATACCTTTGATCCGCGCACACTGAACCGCAACATCTTGTCCCCTGTACGCAACCAAAACCTGTTTGTCCAGGGCGGTTTGGATTTGCAGGCATTGGGTGACGCTGAGCTGTATTTCGAGCTCATGATGAACCACCGGGATTCCAGCCAGACGGGTTACCGCCAGCTGTCCCTGGATTACATGCGCGGCAGCCCGCTCATTCCATCCAGCCTGGCATTCAGTAACTTCCTGGGCCCACAGCCCACCACCAACGGAGCCAACGTCGGCGTGCGAGCCTTCATCGGCTTTGGTAATGACGACAGCAGCCAATCGGTTGACTTTGGCCGTCTGGTGACTGGTATGCGCGGTGCTGTGGGTAGCACCGGTTGGGACTACGATGTGTCGTTCACATCTAGCCAAAGCCGTGCATCCTATACCTTCAATTCGTTCCTGACCGACCGTTTGGCACAAAGCTCGAACGTGGTGGCCAATGGCACTGGCTTTGCGTGTGTAAACCCAGCAAACGGCTGCGTTGCCATGCCTGCACTGACCGCTGCAGTCATTGGTGGCCAACTGCCCGCCAACTGGGTGAACTACGTGTTCCAGCCCGTGACTGGCAACACCACCTACCGAGAAGACGTGTTGAGTGCTTCGGCCACCGGTCCACTGTTCACACTGCCCTACGGCAAAGTGAAAGCGGCCTTTGGTGTTGAAACACGTACCTCCACGCTGGACGATACACCCGCTATCGACTCCCAGAAAGGCAACCTCTACAACCTGACATCGTCGGCAATCACACGCGGTAGCGACCGCGCCAACGACATGTTTGGTGAAGTCGAGATTCCGATTCTGAAAAACATCCCGGGCGCTCAAGAGTTGACAGCGAACGTATCCGGCCGCTGGGCCAATTACGAATCCTACGGTTCGGGGTCGACTTACAAAGCCGGTATGCTGTGGACGCCTGCCAATTGGCTGACATTCCGCGCAACCAAGGGCACGTCTTACCGCGCGCCTGCATTGTTTGAGCAGAATTTGGGTGCCACATCGGGCTTCCTGAGCTCCAATATCGACCCCTGCAACAACTGGGATGCGCCCACAACTGCAGGCACTGCACGCCGTGCCAATTGCCAAAGCGAAGGCTTGCCAGCGGGCTTTACCTCCAATAACAGCGTTGCCGTCATCAGCTCCGGCGGACGTGCGGCGGGCCTAAAAGCCGAAACATCAGACAACAAGACGGTTGGTATCGTTTTGCAACCCGAGTTGCCAACAGGCTGGGGTAGCCTGTCGATGTCTGTTGACTACTTTGACATCAAGGTGGACAACGGTGTGGACCGTGCGGGTGCTACCCAGATCCTGACCCGTTGCTATGATGATCTGGGATTCCGTGCGGCGGGTGGCTTCTGCCGCCTGGTTGCGCCACGCAATCCCACGACCAATGCCCTCACGGTTAGCGACAGTTACGTCAACCTGGCCACTGACATCGTCCGTGGCAATGACGTCACCGTGCGGTATACCAACGATGTCGGTCTAGGACGTATGGAGTTGAATCTGTCGGTGACAGAGTTCCGCGAGCAGTCGAACAAACTGTTTGCAGAGGATCCGCTGGACAATGTCAATGGCACCCTGACCCGGCCCAAGTGGTCTGGTGCTCTGGACGCGAAGTACACCATTAAAGACTGGACCTACTACTACACTGCGGAGTGGGTGGGTCAAACGTCCAGCTACGAGTATTTGGGTGAAGACGGTGCAACCAGCACGTTCAAGCTGGATACCCCCAACTACTTGCAGCAGTCGGCCTCCGTTCGGTACAAGGATGCGGTTGGAAAGTGGAGCGTCTCGTTGGGTGTTCGCAACCTGGCTGACGTGAAGCCACCCATGATTTCCGCACAGGCTGGCTACAACCGGGTGGGCAACGCACCCCTGTACAGCGGTGTTGACTACTCGGGTCGTCGCTTCTTCCTGAACGTTTCCAAGACGTTCTAATCTTCGTCTCCCAAGGCCCTGGCAATCGTATTGTCAGGGCCCTTTTTTATTTGAGGATTGATAGTGAGAACAGTAGTTTCATCCATGAAATTAGGCCTGCTGTGTGCGACGCTTTCGTTCGCGTTTAGCGGGCATACCATTGCGCAAACTGCCGCCGCACCTACCGCAGCTGTGCGTGCGCCGACCCTTTCGCAGTTGGCCCAGTTTCCTGCCATGACGGGGTTCCAGATTTCCCCGGATGGCAAGCACATGCTTGCGATTGAAAGCGCGGGTGATGTACGAAACATTGTGGTCTGGAAGCTGGCCGATTTGTCGGCACGGCCCACCGTGATCGGTGCAAAAAATATGCAGATCCGCACTGCGTCATTCCTGAAGAATGACATGTTGCAGGTGGACATGATGCAGCCCTACGAGCTGCGCGGTGACGACTTGGTGAAGACCTTCATCAACAAGTTGCTCTTCACGGATCTGGAGGGTAAGAACTGGATCGAGCCCATGGCTTCGGTTGAAATTGCCCGTTCAAACGCAGCCAAGCTTCAAGCGGCACTTTCCGTTCCGTCGGTCTTGAGCCGCATGGCGGGCGACCCAGACCATGTCGTGCTGGAAAGTGACAATACTGGCGACAACCGGGACGTGTTTCGCTACAACGTTCGTAACGGAACTTCGACCCGGCTGATGCGGCTGGGTGAGACCGATGGCCGTGTATGGGTGAATGCAGCGGGTGTGCCGTGGGCAAAGTCCCGTTTTGGATCCGATGGGGGTGGTGCATTTATTGCCATCGATTTCCGGTCACCCGAAGGTCGCTGGGATGAGCACTTCCGCAACTATGTCAAAAACCGGGATCAGGTGGATGTCATAGCCCCAGGTGCAAAGCCCAATGTTGCCATCATCCAGAACAATATGGGTCAGGAGTTCTCCGCCATTTACGAGTACGACATTGCAGCAAAAAAGACACTGTCCAAACTGTTTGAACACAAGTTCTTTGATGCGACGGGTGTGCGAACTGAAAAGGACGATGGAGCGCCAGGGAAAGATGGATATTTCGGCTTCACATATGCGGGCCTTTTTGGCATCGACACTCACTGGGACGACCCGGTCATTGATGGGGTCGTCAAAGGTGTAGCCCAGGCACTCGGTATCAAAGAGATCAACCAAAAGCTGATGTCAGTTTCAGGCTCCACCCAGGCTGAGGTGCGCTCGCTGGACGGCGTCACCGTGCGTTTGATGCGGCGAGTGGAGGGTGCGACACCAACCTACTTGTTCCGTGTAAGTGGGCTCAACTACCCGACCGAACACTACTTGCTGTCAAATCAAAAACTGCAACTGTTGGCCAAGGAGTTTCCTGCCATCGATAAGGCGGCTCTGGGTACATCGCGATTTGTGTACTACCGTGCGCGTGATGGACTCAATATCCCCGCTTACCTGACGGTCCCCAATGAAAAACTGTGCGGCCCAGGACCCTACTCCGCTGTGATCCACCCCCACGGTGGACCATGGGCACGCGACACCATGAACTATGATGGTTCCGGATGGGTGCCTATGCTGGTCTCGCAGTGTCGGGTGGTCCTGCAACCGCAGTACCGCGGCTCAAACGAGTGGGGGCGCACGCTGTGGGTCGCAGGTGACCGCGAGTGGGGCCAAAAAATGCAGGATGACAAGGACGACGGTGCGAAGTGGCTGGTCAGTGAAAAGCTGGCAGATCCCAAGCGCATGGCGATGTTTGGCTTTTCGTACGGTGGTTACGCTGCCTTTGCCGCCGCTGTGCGTCCCAACGACCTGTACAAGTGCGCCATTGCCGGTGCCGGGGTTTCGGATATCGAAAGAATCTGGGCCAGGTTCTACAGCAATCCCATCTTCAGGGAACGCCAGGCACCCACCGTCAGCGGATTGAGTCCGCTGACGCAGGCTGACAATATCAAAATCCCGATTATGGTCTACCATGGTGATCGGGACCAGATCGTGCCGCTCATCCAGTCTGAACTGTTTGTGAACCGCGCCAAAGCGGCTGGCAAACCGGTTGAGTACCATATGTTGAAAGACTATGCCCATGGCCCCGCTTGGACACGCCAAATCATGACGCAGCAGTTGACCATCATCAGTGACTACTTGAAGTCGGGGTGTGGCGGAGGCCTCTGAGTAGAGTCCTCTGAAAGCAAAGGGGGGCGCGGCTCGAACGCCGAGCGGCAGTCCCCCCACGTACACTGCGGGCCATGGCAAGCCCCAGCGCAATTTCCCCAGCTTTTGATCCCACATTGTGGCCCAGTGGCACGCTGTGGCAGCCCAGCGCAGGGCTAGTGGCCTGTGTGCGCGCCAGCATGGTGCGCAACACGCTAGGTGCCCAACTCACAGACGCCCAGCGGGTCAACCATTTTCCAGCCTCACCCCTATGCAGCCTGAGCTGGTGGTTTACGGGTTCCAGTCAAACCCTGACCAGCCCTCCTGGCGATGCATCTGAAGGCCTTATGGGTGAGCAGGTACCCATGCCGGGGCGGTGGGTGCTGTCTGGGCCGCAAACGCGGCCGGTCTCTACCTGGTGCCCTGGGCCTGTGCACTCCCTGATGGTGTTGATCATGCCAGATGCCTTGCAGGCCATGACGGGTCTGCGGGTGAGCGACCTGACTGACCGATTCCTGGATGCTGGCACCGTGCTGCCGCCAGACTGGTTGCCCATGTGCCAACAAGTGCAAGATGCGCCGGATGATGGGCACCGCATGCAGATCCTGGAGGATTTTCTGGAGCCTCGCTGGCAGTTGTGCCGGCCCGGCCAGTCATCGGTCCGGCAGCGCTACTCGGATTGGGTTGCACACTTGGCCCAGCGCGCCGCAGTTTCGGCGCCAGGGCGCAGCCTGCGCCAGCTGGAGCGGCGGATCAAGCATTGGTCAGGTTTGCCAATGCGTGAACTGCGCGTGATGGGACGATCGGAAGAAGCCTTTTTTGCAACCGCTGCGCTGGCCACACAAAACCCAAGCAAACTCGATTGGGCACAGATAGCCGCTGACACGGGTTATTCCGACCAGTCCCACATGATCCGCACCACGCGGCGCATCACCGGCTTTACGCCGGAGGCCTTGGGAAAAGGCATACAGCACCACGAGAGTTTTTGGGCTTACCGATTGTGGATGTGAGTCTGTGCGAGGGTTTTGCGTCCCTCAACGCACCATTAACACCGGCACCTTGCAGTGCGCTAGTACTTGTGTGGCGACCGACCCCATGACCAGGTTGACAACCGCTCCGTGGCCGTGGGAGCCCATGACCACGAGGTCGAATTTACCTTCCGTCGCAAGCTTGGAAATTGCCGCACCGGGAGAACCTACCTTCCAGAGACTCTTGGCCCCAATGCCATGGCGCTGCAGGAACTTGTCGACCGGAGCCAACACTTTTTCAGCTTCATCGGCGTAATACTTTTCAACAATGTCTTTGCCCACGGCGGCCCTTGCTCTTGGAGGAACTGCCATCTGGGCAGTGAACACCGTGTACTCATGACCGGCGTCAAAAAGGGTGTTGTGGGTAACGATGTACGCCAGCATTTTCTTGCTATATGCACTGCCGTCCACGGCGAGCAGAATCTTCATGTCATCTTCCTGTTGGGTTGTTTATGGTCACAGGCTACCAGCTTGGTCTGCGTATGAAAACCAATGTCCTTACAGGCTTGCTGTAGTTTAAGCGGGTCCGCCTGGTCAATCAGGAGCAAGGCTTACGAGCAAAACAGCTGTAAGACCCCGTAAAGTATGGACATGCTGCTACTAAATCAATAGCATTTCACTATTCTTTTTCTACGGCAAACGACAACCCCGCATTGGCAGCCAGGCGCTGAATCAGCTTCGTGCCCATGGCAGACGCGGGTGTCCAGATGCCGCCCTGGGTGTCGTCTGCGTCTTGCAACAAACACACCGCAGACTCGGCAATCATCTTGGATGTGGAGCCATAACCTGGATCGCGGTCACCGGTAACGCCTACGCGCACGCTGTGGCCTGCAGCATCGTGACCCAGGAACAAGGCGTCGTAATAGCCCGCGTCGCGCTCGGCCTTGGATGGGCCTTCACCCGGCTTGGGGCCGTCGTCGGCACCCATGGAGCGGTCGTTGGCCAGTGCATTGGCGCGTGCCTCCCCTTTTTCGCCGGTGCCGGTGACCGTCATCTCGTCGTAGACGAAATCAGTGCCATACGGGTGGCCCAGTAAAAAGTTCGAGCGGTGCACATTGCGGGTGTTGATGGCGGCCATTACAAAGGGGCCTACCCAAGCGCCAATGGCCTCGTCAAACAGTGGCTTGTTGCCAAAGGGTTGCGGCGGGCCTTCGAAACCCGGCGTGAGCGAAAACGCATTACGCAGCAAGGCCATTTCGGCTGGGTTCTGCTTGGCCGAAACCATGGTCTCCATCAGGCTGGCCGCGGTGCCACCGGAGAAAGTGCCCTTGAGTTTGCGCACCCGCCCACGCACGCGGTTGGCCGTGGTGCCAAACTTCGCCTTCATTTCGTTTTGCAGCATCAGCACACCCAAATCGAAAGGGATGGAGTCAAAGCCGCAGGAGAACACGATGCGTGCACCGCTGGCTTTGGCAGTGACCTCATGGGCGTCAATCATCTTGCGCATCCAAACCGGCTCGCCGCACAGGTCCACATAATCGGTACCTGACGCGGCGCAGGCGGCCACCAGTTCGTTGCCGTACAACTGGTAGGGGCCTACCGTGGTCAGAACCAGGCGAGTGCGGTCGGTCAGTTCATTGAGGCTGACCGGGTCCGTGCCTTCGGTGACGACCATCGGCGTGTCGGCTGGGGCGCCGATCTCGTCGCGCACGGCCGCCAACTTGCTGGCACTGCGACCACCCATGGCCCAGCGCAGGCCACCGGTGTTGCCGCCGTTGGGGTAGCGGGTCGTCAGGTACTCAACGACCAGGCGGCCGGTGAAGCCGGTGGCGCCATGCACGACGATGTCGAATTCTTTGCTCTTGCGCATGGTTTGCGCTCCTTTTGGTTTGCCGCTGCCGGGCGATGAAATCAGTCTACTGGAAGCGCTGAGTGGCCGCCACCTGCGCAGTCACTGGGGAGACTGGTCGCTCGCTACATCTCCACAATTGTCTGAAACCCCCCATAGATCAGGCGTTTGCCGTCATAGGGCATGGGGTTGGCTTCCGATGTCATGCGGGGATCGGCCATCAGTTTCGGCCATGCAGCGTCGCGCACTTCGCGCGAAGGCCAGACAACCCAGGAGAACACGACGGTTTCGTTTTCTTCTTTCTTTACCGCCAAGGGAAAAGAGGTGAGTTTCCCGTCTGGCACGTCATCACCCCAGCATTCCACTACCTTCAGTGCCCCGAATTCCTTGAAGAGCGGCGCGGCCTGCGTGGCGTGCTGGATGTACTTCTCTTTGTTCTCGGTGGGCACGGCGGCCACGAAGCCATCGACGTATTGCATATTCATCTCCTTGGTGTTGGGTTGCTTTAGGTTGACCGGTCGCTGACGGGTGGTGTGAAGGATTGGAAACCTGCTACGTCCAATTCCCGCACAGGGCGCACCTCGATGCTGCCGTGTTGCACCGGCGGGATCTTGGTGGCCAGGCGAATGGCCTCGTTCAGGTCAGTGGCCTCTAGCAGGTAGAAGCCCGCCAGTTGTTCCTTGGTTTCTGCGAATGGGCCATCGGTCATGGATAGCTGGCCGTTGCGCACCCGCAGCGTGGTGGCGGTTTCCACCGGATGCAGGGGCTCTGCTGCCAGCAGGTGCCCGCTGGTTTGCAGGCCTTGGGCGGCCTCAAAACATACGGCGTCCGGGCAGGCGCTCCACTTTTCTTTAGCGAGGTAGACCAGGCATAGGTACTTCATTGCAGATTCCCCTTTCTATTGCGTTGCTACCGCTTCGACCTGGATGCGCAAGCCCACATCCATGCTGAAGCCATAGTCCTTGCCTGCGGAAAGGCCGAAGGCATCACGCTTGAAACTGCCACTGGCGTCCGCGCCGCAGAGCTCGCGTTTGAGCATCGGGTGGGGGATGCACTTGAACAGATGGATGCTGAGGTTGACCGGTTGCGAGTGCCCATTGAGCGTCAGCACACCATTCACCAGCGTTGGGCTGCCGTTCACAAACTTTTCCAAAGTTCCTTTGTATGTGGCGCGGGGAGAATTCTCCACGTTGAAGAAGTCCTTGCCTGTCGCCCAGGCGTTCATGACCGGCAGTCCGAAGTCGACGGATGCCAGATCGATCTCAATCTCCACGGAGCCAGTTCCAGCAGCCTTGTCCAGTACCACCGTTCCAGAGTTCTTGTTCATCTTGCCGCGCCATACCGAGATGCCCATGTGGTCGGCCTCAAAACTGGGGTAGGTGTGGGTCGGGTCTATGGTGTAGCTGACAGGTGTGGCCATGGCATTGGCGGAGACCACCAGGGTCAAAGCGGCCCATAAACATTTCAGAGAGGACTTGATCATTTGGATGCTTCCACGTGTTGGGCGAACTTGTTCAAAATGGATTGCCAGCCGAAGCGCTGCTGTTCGACGGGGTGCTCGTTCTCCGCTTCAAAGGTTGAGCGAACGGTGACACCATCGGCTCCTTGTATGAATTCGACGGTTCCCGTCCGGTCGCCAAAGGCGTACTCGATGCGTTGGTTGGGTACGATTTTGGTATACGTGCCCGCAAAGTCGAACCCAAAACTACCGTCCTTGGCCTCCATGCGGGACGAGAATGCGCCGCCCTCGCGCAGATCAACCGTGGATTTGGTGGTGTGCCAGTCGTCCGATGCGGCATTCCATTGGACGATGTCGGCTGGGGTTGTGTACGCGCTCCAGACCTTGGCAACAGGCGCGTGGATGAGGGTTTCAACTGTGATTTGCATGGGGCGAGTCCCTTAGGCTGGGTGCCGGTTGTCGGCAGGTTTAAACAAACTAGTCGAACACGCCAAGGCGGTTTCGACATCGACGGAAAGAATATTTAATCAGTTTGCGATTTCTGACAGCCGCCGCTCCAGGAAACGGCGCTCGGGCTCCAGTTGCGCCAGTGCCAAGGCCGCCTTGTACGAGGTGCGCGCTTCATCCCACCGCTGCAGCCTGCGGCACAGGTCGGCACGTGCCGCGTGGGCCAGGTGGTAGTCCTGCATGGCAGGCAGCATGAGGAGTTGATCCACCAGAGCGATGCCCTGAACATACCCAGTGTGCATGGCAACGGCGACCGCGCGGTTGAGTGCTACGACGGATGTTGGCTCCATGCGCAACAACTCGTCGTAAAGGCCAACAATCTGGCCCCAGTCGGTCTGGTCGGCACGCTGGGCCTCCGCATGCACCGCTGAGATGGCCGCTTGCAAAGCGTAGGAGCCCATGCCTGGCATGTGCAGGGCTTTCACCACCAGGGCGCACCCTTCCTCAATTAGCCCGGCCAACCAAAGCGTGCGGTCCTGTTCCTCCAGGGGTACCAAGTTGCCGGCCGCGTCGGTCCGGGCGGCACGGCGCGACTCCTGTAGCAGCATCAGTGCCAGCAGGCCATGGACTTCGGCCAGTGGTGGTTGCGGCAGCATGGTGACGATCAGCCGCATCAGGCGTATGGCCTCCAGCGACAGATCCGCACGGGTCAGCGCCGTACCCGAGGATGGCGAGTAGCCTTCGTTGAACACCAGATAGAGGACTCGCAGCACGCTAGGCATGCGCTGGGCCAATTCATCGGCCTCGGGCACGCGGTACGGAATCTTGGCGTCGCGGATTTTGGCTTTGGCCCGGACAATGCGCTGCGCAACCGTGGGCGCTGGCGTCAGGTAGGCGCGTGCGATTTCTTCGGTGGTGAGGCCACAGACCTCGCGCAAGGTGAGCGCCACCTGTGCATCCGGCGAGAGGGCAGGGTGGCAGCAGGTGAATATCAGGCGCAACGAATCGTCTTCCAGCTCGGCAGATGCATCGACGGCCTCGGTGTCATCGGCAATCGCGTCCAGCGGCTGCTCCATGGTTTCGGTGGAAGTGAATCGCGCCTCCCTGCGGATACTGTCTATGGCCTTGAAGCGCCCGGCGGATACCAGCCAGGCCGATGGATTGGCGGGAACCCCCTGCGCTGGCCACTGTTCCAGCGCGGCGCGAAACGCCTCGTGCAATGCCTCTTCCGCCAGATCGAAATCACCCAGCAACCGCACCAGCGTGGCAAAGACACGCCGCGCATCGCGGCGGTATATGGCATCGATCGCTTGCAGGGTGTGGTCGAAGGGCATTCCGCAAGAATATCGCAAGCGATGCTGGCGCCCGTGGTTGCTGACCAGCCCGCTTGACTTGATCAGGGGGTTTGTCCTAGGGCGCGTTGAATCCTGGTTGTACTGGACCCAAAGCGTTCCCAGCGATCATTGAAATGCCACCTGCAAAGCTGTCATTCGTTAGAAAGTTGAGATCCACTATTGGTAGAGCAATCAGTCGGCCCCAGAAACATGTGCAGATAGAATTTGGAAATGACAACACGTCTGCGTGCCATCCTTCTGTTTGCTGTACTTGTGTGGCACACATTGGCCATGCTGGGCAGTTTCAGCGTAAACCAACGCGCTGGTGAGTTAGAGCACTTGACCGTGCACATGGAAGCGGCCAGCCACCATCACCACGCTGACCAGACTCTGCATATCGATGTCGAAGAGAATTCTGTACAGCACTTCCATGCCGACTCTGGCTCTTCGGGAAATGCGCTACTCACAGCAAACTTGCCGAACTTGCTAGACATCCTAACTTTGAGCCGGCCCCACTCTCCTGCAGATGCTTGGCGCTCAACCAGTCTTGACGGGCTACTACGCCCACCCCAGCACATCTCCTGATGTTGCTCGACGGTTGTAAGGCCGTCCCCCATTCCTTTTAATTGTCTCAAGCCCATCAAGGCTTGAGACCCGTGCACACTTGCACGTCCCATCTTTACTCTTATGACCAAGAAATTTCCTTTTGGCCTGCTATTGGCCGCGTTCATGTCTGTCATTCCCATTGTGGCTATGGCCCATGGGATTTCCGAAGCAGACAAGCAAAGCATGCTCGAGGGTGGGTATCTTCGCTATGTTTCCTTAGGCGCGAGCCACATGTTGACTGGCTATGACCATTTGCTGTTTCTCTTTGGCGTGGTGTTCTTTCTAACGACCTTCAAAGACGTTGCAAAATTCGTCACGGTTTTCACGATTGGGCATTGCATCACCTTGATCTTTGCCACCTACTTCAAGATCACTTGGAATTACTACTTGGTGGACGCCATCATTGCGCTGAGCGTCATTTACAAGGCCTTTGACAACAATGGCGGGTTTCAACGTGTCTTCGACATGAAGTCACCCAATCTGTTGGCAGCAGTCTTTGGCTTTGGACTCCTGCACGGTTTTGGGCTTTCCACACGATTGCAGCAGTTGCCATTGGGTGACGACAGCTCAGCAATGTTGCTACGCATCTTGAGCTTTAACGTAGGCGTGGAAGTCGGCCAAATCGCGGCCCTTGCCGTTATGGTGGCATTGCTGTCTTTGTGGCGCCATCGCCCGTCATTCAAGCGGTTCAGCTATGCGTCGAACTTGGCGCTCATGTACGCAGGGGTTTATTTGCTCTTTACCCAGTTACATGGGTATCAGCATGACGCGCATCCAGACAGCTTCAGGTTCCCAGTGGAAGAACATCGCCATATTCACGAAGACATGAACATCGAAAAGACCGTCGATGAAAGTCGGAATGCACTGTGATCTCAATTCACAAACCTTCACCTAAACCCAAGGAAATCCTATGAAAAAGCTTATCTTTATCGCCGTTTTAACCCTATCCAGTGTCGTCGGTACCTCTGCATTTGCTGGTGCGGGCGGCAGCTGTCATTTCCATGGAAATGCACCGATCAAGGAGTCGGTGATAGTCGGATGTGCAACGGATCGCAAGGACTCTTTGGCCAGCCACGGCAAAATCGACACCAGCTGGAAAACCGTCAAACTCGAGAAAGCAGAAACGGTAGAGGGTAAAAACATGAAAGAGTGGAAACTGACTTTCAATAACCCGGCTGAGAAGGATGCATCCAAGCAAACGCTCTACATGTTCTATTCGCTGACCGGCAACTTCATTGCCGCCAACTTCACTGGAAAGTAAACCCGCGCACAACCTGATGAATGCACCTGCTTAGCGTGGTGGCTTGCCTGCCTTGCAAGCTGCCGCTAGTTTTGGTCTAAGCACACCACTGGCGCTGAAACTCAGGGGTTACTCGGGGCGTTCAGCACGGTTGCACTCTTGTCTGGCGGTGCGGCTGTGCTCGGGCTACTTAACCGATGCCCCCGCGAGCAAGAGGCCCGGCTTTGTTTGGTGCATCGATAGGGCTTGTTGCTTTGGCGTGGGGCTTGAAGAGCACCAGTGGAATGAGCGCGTCTCCTATGCTGCCACTGGAATACGCGGTCTGTGTCACGCGAAGCGCCAAGCCAACGATTTGTCCTGCATGTCCTGCCTGCGAAAGTCGCGCGGGGCCATGCCTACTGTGCGCTTGAACACCTTGGAAAAGCTGAACGCATCGGTGTAGCCGACTTCTCGGGCAATCTGCTCCAGAGAGCGCTCGGACTCGCTGAGCGCGGCCATGGCTTTTTGCATGCGTACCGTGCGCAAATAGTTCAGTGGCGTGTTGTCCATGGATCCGCGAAAGCGTTCCGCAAGGCTGGTGCGCGACAGTCCCGCATGCTGTGCCAACGTGTCCAGTGTCCATGCACGCGCGCAGTCGTCGTGCATGGCTTGTACCGCTTTCATTACCAGAGGGTCACGGATGCCGTGGCTCCAGCACGACTTGCCCTCGCCCTGGCGCCGCAGCATTTCGCGCATCAGAAGTACAAAAATCACGTCCAGCAGCCCGTACACCAGTGTTTCGCTGCCAAGCTCCCGCAGGGCCAGTTCCTGCTGCAGCAGCTCCATGCTGTGCGCCATGGCGTTGGGGTAGGGGCCATCCTCTGCACGCAACACCAGCCAGTCGGGCATTTCTGCAAAGAACGGATGCACGGGTGTGTGCCAGAACTGGTAAGCGCCGCTGATGAGTGCGTGCTGCAGCGCCACGTCAGGTGTTCCCGCTTCGGGCGCGGGCCAAGTGTGGTCGAGTGCAACCGTTCGCACAGAGGCCAGGTCTTCGTGGGTGCTGATGGTGTGCACGCAGCCGCGCGCCATGACGGCCATGTCACCGGCGTGCAGACACAGGGGTTGCACGAGGGACGGGGCATGCAAATACACCTGTCCCGCCGTGACCACATGCAAGCCCATGCTGCGCTCGCACGGGAACTGCAGGGCGGTGGCGTCGCGCAGCTGGCGCTGATCCAAAAGGCGGCGGCGCAGACCTGCTTGGCGGAAGATGTCAGTCAATAGATCCATGGTTCTGGTGGCCCCATAACGCGGTGAATGGAAAGCTTGTTTTGGACGATTGGACATGAAAAGCGTATTTTTGTCTATTCTTAGTTCAGCTTTTTAGGCGGATCATTCGCACATCAACCACTCTTCCAGGAAATGAAAATGTCTCGAACACTTGTCATCGGTGCCAACGGCACAGTCGGTTCTGAACTCGTCCGCCTGTTGCGCGCTGCAGGGCACAACGTGCTCAAGGCGACCAGCCGCCCTGTCACCGATCCCGCCACCGAGGTACATCTGAACCTGGTGACACGAGCCGGGCTGGACACTGCATTGCAGGGCGTCAGCAAGGTTTTCATGTTGTCTCCGCCCGGCCATACCAACCAGGACGAACTGCTCAACCCGGTGGTGGATGCCGCCAAAGCCCACGGTGTGCAGAAGATCGTTTTGATGACGGCCATGGGTGCTAATGCCGACGAAAGCTCACCCATGCGCAAAGCCGAAGTGCATCTGCAAAACTCGGGGCTGGCCTACAACATCATCCGGCCCAACTGGTTCATGCAAAACTTCAACTCGTTCTGGATTCAAGGCATCCTGGAGCACGGAAAAATTTTCCTGCCGGTGGGCGCTGCCAAAGGCAGCTTCATCGATGCACGTGACATCTCTGCAGTGGCTGCACGCCTTTTGAGTACGGACGACTTCAACCAACGCGACTTTGACCTGACCGGCGGCGTGGCGCTGGACCACGATGCAGTGGCGGCCATCTTGTCGAAAGCCACTGGCCAAACGATCACCTACCAGGACATCCCCGAGGGCGATATGCGCGGCGCGTTGTTGCAGGCTGGTCTGCCACCGGCCTACACCGAATTCTTGTTGCTGATTCTGGGATTCTTCAAAGCCGGCTATTCCGAGCGCACCACAGATGCCGTGCAAACGCTGTTGGGCCGCCCACCCATCGCGCTGGAACAGTACGCTGCCGACTACCGTAGCGCCTGGATCAAGGCCTGAAGCATCACGACGTGGCAGCGTGTCCAGAATGGCCGCGGCCGGTATCGGTCAAAGCCTTCGTGATGCACTGCGCAAGTGATTCACGGTTAAACGGCTTTGACAAAAAATCGTTCATGCCAGCCGCGCTGCACGCGTCTTTGTCTGATTGCATGGCATTGGCGGTCAGTGCAATGATGTAGGTCGCTTGGTTGGGCCCAGGCTGTGCCCGGATCTGGCGGGTGGCTTCAAGCCCGTCCATCTCCGGCATTTGCATGTCCATCAAAATCAGGGTGTACCTTCGGGCGGCGGCGGCCTCCACAGCGGCTTTACCGTTTTCAGCCAAGTCAACGGTGTACCCCAAGCGCCCCAAAAGTGTGAGGGCCAGCTTTTGATTCACGATGTGGTCTTCTGCCAGGAGAATGTGTACTGCTTGGTCGGCGACCGCAATTTGGGCCTGGGGGGCGGACACCGCCACAACAGCGTTTTCGTGTGGGTCGTCAACAGTTTCCAAAGGCAAGCTGAACCAGAAACGACTACCTTCGCCCACCACACTGTCCACGCCGATGGCGCCACCCATGCCTTCGACCAGTCGCTTGCTGATGGCCAAGCCCAGCCCTGTGCCGCCAAAGCGCCGTGTCGTAGACGCATCCACTTGGCTAAAGCTTGAGAACAGCCGGGTCAGGCCCTCTTGCGCGATCCCTGCGCCCGTGTCTCTCACGTCGCAATGCAGACCTTTGGCGGCCGGGGAGATGTGCACGTCTACCGAGCCGCGTTCAGTGAATTTCACCGCGTTGCCAACCAGATTCAGGAGCACCTGGCGCACGCGCAGGCCGTCACCCAGGTAATAGCCCCCAAGGCCCTCATCAATCTTGATACCCAAGCGAATGCCTTTCTCCTTCACGCGAGGCGCCAGAAGCGAAGACACCGCATCCATCGTGCTCGCCAGAGAAAACGGAGCGACTTCAAAGTCCATTCGCCCGGCCTCAATCTTTGACAGATCCAGAATGTCGTTGATGATCGTCAGCAGCGCTTCGCCGGATGCCACGATGTTGCGTACGAAGTCGCGCTGCTCGCTGTTCAAAGGCGTATCCAGGAGCAACTGGGACATACCGATGACGCCATTCATGGGCGTGCGAATTTCGTGGCTCATGGTGGCCAGGAACTGCGACTTGGTGGTGTTGGCCTGCTCAGCTGCCATGCGGGCGTTTCGGCTTTCTTGGGCAAGCTCCAGAAGCGACACTTCGTGCTTTTGGCGTATCTGGTCCGCGTGTCTGAAGGACACCAGCAACACCAGAAAGAGCAACAGAAAAATCGGTATGACCTGGCGCAAAAGTGCCCGGAGCTGACTCTCGGTTTCTTCAATCTCGCGCGTACGGTCGGTATAGATCTCCGCTATGCCTTCCAACCGCCCCGCCTGGAGAACCGGGACGTAGGACGAAACCAGATTGCGGTCGAACACACCGCCATCAAAGCTGTTGAAGGTGGCGCGGAAGGTGAGCTCGCTGACCGCTTTGCCCCCTTTGGCGCTGGTAAATCCACTGGTGCTGGACTTGTCATCGCCGATCTGTTTGGCTTCTGACGAGTAGACGGTAATGCCTTGGAGGTTAAAAATCTTGACCTTGACGATGTCGGTGCCACGTATGAACATCCGCACCCGCTTGTCGATATCCGACAGCTCCGGGTTGGCACGCATGTCAGCAGCGCTCGTGTTGGGTGGGGGGAGCAGGGGCGCAATCTCTGGCCAAACTTCAGACGCAAATATTTGAGTGATGGCCAAATTGGCAGCCTCTGCGGAGGCTACTACGGTGTTTTGGGTGGTTCGGGCGACCAATTGCCAAGCCACCACCAACGCCAGCGTAATGGCTACGCCGCTGACCAATGCGAATATCGACGCTGAACGGCGCAAAAACAGGTTTTGTACGGGGTCAGACGACATGGCGCTTGCCAGATGGGGTGGGTGAAGCATTCGACCGCATGCGGTCAAGTATGGCACGGGTATTGCGGCAATACCGCCTCACCCCCCCCGGTGGCTTTGTATAGGCTGGGTGCCGCAGATGCGGCCAAAGCCTAAGCTACCGATTTCACCTTCAACCGCCATGCATGCAACAGGGGCTCGGTGTAGCCGCTAGGCTGGGCCAAGCCCTTGAACACCAGCTCACACGCCGCTTTGTAGGCCATCGATGTGTCAAAGTTGCCGGCCATCGGCTGGTACAACTTATCGCCAGCGTTTTGCTTATCCACGATGGCGGCCATGCGTTCAAAGGTTTCCTTCACCTGCGCTTCGGTCACCACGCCATGGTGCAACCAGTTGGCCATATGCTGGCTGCTGATGCGCAGCGTGGCGCGGTCTTCCATCAGGCCCACATTGTGGATGTCGGGCACCTTGGAGCAGCCCACGCCCTGGTCGACCCAACGCACCACATAACCCAAGATACCTTGCGCGTTGTTGTCCAGCTCCTGCTGCTTGTCGGCCGCCGTCCAGTTGGGGGTAGCGGTCACGGGCACTTGCAGCAGGTTGTTCAGGATGCCGTCGCGGGCCTTTTCGTAGTTGGTCTTTTCCAGATCCTTTTGCACATCGCTGACCAGTAGTTGGTGGTAGTGAAGGGCGTGCAGTGTGGCGCCGGTGGGGCTGGGCACCCAGGCGGTGTTGGCACCGGCTTTGGGGTGGGCAATCTTTTGCTCCATCATGGCCTTCATCAGGTCGGGCATGGCCCACATGCCCTTGCCAATTTGCGCCTTGCCGCGCAGGCCGCACGACAGACCGACCAGCACATTGTTTTTCTCGTAAGCAGCAATCCAGGCGCTGCTCTTCATGTCCGCCTTGCGGATCATGGGTCCGGCTTGCATGGCGGTGTGCATTTCGTCGCCGGTGCGGTCCAGGAAGCCGGTGTTGATGAAAGCCACGCGGCTGCTGGCCGCGGCAATGCAGGCCTTCAGGTTGACGGAGGTGCGGCGCTCTTCGTCCATGATGCCCAGCTTGACCGTGCTGTCCTTCAAGCCCAGCATCTTTTCGACGCGGGTGAACAGCTCGGCGGCAAAGGCCACCTCGGCGGGGCCATGCATCTTGGGTTTGACAATGTAGACCGAGCCCTTGCGTGAGTTGCGGATGGCGTCCTTCTTGGTACGGGCCAGGTCGTGCATCGCAATCGTGGTGGTGACCACGGCGTCCAGAATGCCTTCGGGGATCTCTTGTGTGCTGCCGTCTTGGGCGGTGTACAGGATGGCGGGGTTGGTCATCAAGTGACCGACATTGCGCACAAACATGAGCGAGCGCCCGTGCAGCGTGACTTTGCCTTTGCCGTCGGCTGCGGAATAGACGCGGTCAGCATTCAGGCCACGGGTCAGCGTCTTGCCGCCTTTTTCAAACGATTCGGTCAGGGTGCCGTTCAAAATGCCCAGCCAGTTGCCATATGCCAGCACTTTGTCTTCAGCGTCTACCACGGCCACGGAATCTTCCAGGTCCAGAATGGTGGACAGCGCGGCTTCCAGCACCAGGTCGCTGACCCCGGCTGCATCGGACTTGCCGATGGGTGTAGCGCGGTTGATGATGATGTCCAGGTGCAGGCCGTTGTGCTGCAGCAGCACGGAAGAGGGTGCCTTGCCTTCGCCCTGGAAACCGATGAACTGGGACTTGTCGGCCAGCTTGCTGGTAGAGCCATCCTTCAGTGTCACGACCAGATCACCGCCTTTGACGGAATAACCGGTGGAGCCGACGTGCGAGCCCTTTTTCAGTGGTGCCGTGCGGTCCAGCACGTGGCGTGCGTATTCAATAACCTTTTTGCCGCGCTTGGGGTTGTAACCTTTGGGGCCAACTTTTTCCTGGCCTTTTTCCTCGCTGATGACGTCCGTGCCGTACAGCGCATCGTACAAAGAGCCCCAGCGTGCGTTGGCGGCATTTAGTGCGTAGCGGGCATTCAGCACTGGCACCACGAGCTGCGGGCCTGCTTGCTTGGCCAGTTCGGCGTCCACATTGGTGGTGGTGATCTTGACCTTTTTGGGGCTTTCCACCAGGTAGCCAATCTTTTCCTGAAAGGCCCGGTAGGCAGGCATGTCGGTGATGGGACCTGGGTTGGCGCTGTGCCAGGCATCCATCTCGGTCTGGATGCGGTCACGTTCGGCCAGCAGTGCCACATTCTTGGGTGCCAGGTCGGCGACGATGGCGTCAAAGCCTTTCCAAAAGGCCTCGGGCGCTATACCTGTACCGGGCAACACCTTGTCTTCAATGAACTGGTGCAATACGGTGGCAACTTGCAGGCCGTGCGCTTGGGTGCGGGGTGTGGGGGACGTAGTGGTCATGGCAGGGCTCTCCTAGTGGATACGGGAATAGCTCTACTGTATTCCATACCTGTTGTGCGACTATATGGAAGAATATCAATCTATTCGTGACATAAATGCAGGTTATTGAATGACGTCATCCCAGGAATCCAAATCTCTCCCCCTCGCTGGCATCCGCGTCGTCGAGTTCACCCATATGGTGATGGGCCCGACCTGCGGCATGGTGTTGGGCGATCTGGGGGCTGAGGTCATCAAGGTTGAGCCACTGGCTGGGGACAGCACCCGCAAGCTGTTGGGTAGCGGCGCGGGGTTCTACCCGCTGTTCAACCGCAACAAGAAGAGCATTGCGGTGGACATGAAAAGTGCCAAAGGTCGCGAGGTGGTCTTGAAGCTGATCGCCACCGCCGATATCGTCAGCGAAAACTTCAAAACCGAGACCATGCAAAAGCTGGGGCTGGACTACGCATCGCTCAGTCAACTCGATCCGCGCCTCATCTACGTCAGTCACAAGGGTTTCCTGCCCGGCCCCTACGACCACCGCACTGCGTTGGACGAGGTAGTGCAGATGATGGGTGGCCTGGCCTATATGACCGGGCGACCCGGCGACCCGCTTCGTGCGGGCAGCAGTGTCAACGACATCATGGGCGGCATGTTTGGTGCGATTGGTGCCATGGCTGCGCTGATGCAGCGTCAGCAGACGGGCAAGGGCCAGGAAGTGCAAAGCGCACTGTTTGAGAACAACATCTTCCTCGTGGCCCAGCACATGATGCAATTTGCCGTGACGGGCAAGGCCGCCGCGCCCATGCCGGACAAGATTTCGCCCTGGGGGGTGTATGACGTTTTCAGCGTCCGCAATGGCGAACAGATCTTCCTGGCGGTGGTGGGCGATGGGCAATGGAAAACGTTTTGTGATGCTTTTGGGTATGGCGACCTGCTTGCCGACACCCGCACCACCACCAACAATGACCGCGTGCTCGCCCGTAATTGGCTGATACCGCTTTTGCGCGAGCGCCTGGCGCAATTCAGCTCACGCGAGCTGTCTAAGGCCTTTGAAGCCCACGGTCTGCCGTTTGCGCCCATCACCGATCCCCAGCATTTGTTTGACGACCCGCACCTGCAGCAAACGGGTGGCCTGGCGCCCACAGTATTGCCCGATGGCCGCCAGACACAGGTGCCGCTGCTGCCCATCAAGCTCGGTGGCGAACGCCTGGGCCTGCGGCTGGACCCACCCAAGCTGGGCGAGCACACCGATGCGCTGTTGCAAGGCCTGGGTTATTCTGCAGGCGAAGTCACTGCACTCCATGCTGAGGGCGTAGTGCTATGAAATATGTAGCTATAGGGCTATATTTCTCAGGGGCTAGAGGCCAGTTTTGTCTGAAGGCATGCGGCTAAGCATGGACAAGCTCAAACAACTGGAATCCTTTGTGTCGGTGGCTACCCGCGGCAGCCTGACCGCGGCCGCCAATGCCGAGGGTGTGGCGCCCGCCATCATGGGCCGCCGGCTGGATGGGCTGGAAGAGCGTCTGGGCGTAAAGCTTCTGCTGCGCACCACGAGGCGCATCACCCTCACCCACGAGGGCAGTGCGTTTCTGGAAGATTGCCAGCGCCTGTTGGCGGACTTGGCCAATGCGGAAGCCAGTGTCAGCGCCGGCGGTATCAAGGCCAGCGGCCACCTGCGCATCACCGCGCCCGCGGGTTTTGGCCGCCGCCACGTGGCGCCCTTGGTGCCACGGTTTCGTGAGCTGCACCCCGAGGTCACGATCTCGCTAAACCTGAGCGACCGCGTGGTGGACATTGCCGGCGAGGCCTATGACTGTGCCGTGCGGGTGGGCGATATGCCCGACTCGTCCCTGGTCAGTGTGCGCATGGCCGACAACCGCCGCCTGTGTGTGGCCACGCCAGCCTATCTGAAGCGCCATGGCACACCGCAAACGCCGGCAGATTTGTCGCGCTTCCACTGCCTTACCTTGTCCAGTGATGCGTCGCAAACCCGGGGCTGGGCGTTCAAACACGGCGACGGGGAGGTGGTCTACCTCAAACCCGCGGGCCCGTTGGACTGTTCCGACGGCCAGGTGTTGCATGACTGGTGTCTGGCTGGCTATGGCATCGCCTGGCGCAGCACCTGGGAGGTGGAGTCTGAAATAGCCGCCGGCCAACTGGTGGCTGTACTGGAAGACTATGCAGCGCCGCCCAATGGCATCTATGCCGTGTTTCCCCAGCGCAAACACTTGCCGCTGCGCGTGCGGCTGTGGATCGACTTCCTGAAGGAATGTTATGGTTCGCCGGGGTTTTGGCGAGCGCTATCAAAACGCTAGCAATAGAAGTAGCGCGTGAAGGGGCTATCGGGCGATTTGGCTTATGTGGATTCGCCAAATTCGGCGCCCATTTCTCTGGCGCGGTGGTGTGCTGCAAACAGGGCCTTGGCAAACAAGTCCTTGATATGGCTGTCATCCATGGATGTGATCGCTGCATGGGTGGTGCCCCCCTTGGACGTGACCCGTTGGCGCAGGATTTCAGGTGGTTCGTGGCTCGTCCGGGCCAGCTCCCCGGCGCCAATGAAGGTAGCCACAGCCAGCTGGTAAGCCTGTTCGCGTTCCAAGCCCATTTCAGTACCAGCGGCGGTCATGGCTTCCATGAAATAGAACATGTAAGCGGGGCCGGAGCCAGAAAGGGCGGTTACTGCGTCCAGCTGGCCCTCATCGGTCAGCCAAAGGAACTGACCCATGCCCGAAACCACGCGTTCGGCTTGCTGGCGGTCGGCTTCCGTTACGGCTGGGCGCGCAAATAGGCCCGTGATGCCTTTGCCAATCAGGGCCGGAGTATTGGGCATGGTCCGTATGACACGCTCATTTCCTAACCATTTGGCAATGCTACTACTGGGAATACCGGCCGCCACACTGATATGCAAGGCTTCACGGGTGTGAGACTGGCTCTGCTGCGCTGCTTCCTTGAATGATTGGGGCTTGACCGCCCAGATGACGACGCCCGCCTGGGCTAAATAGGGACCGGACTCAGGCCGGGCGGCCACGCCCAGCTGCTCCCGCAACCGCTCTCGGGCTTCCTCAAAAGGTTCCACTACATGGATATGGCCTGTTGGGACCCCCTGCTTCAGTAATCCGCTCACCATGGCGGTGGCCATATTGCCGCCGCCTATGAAGGCAATGTGGTGTGATTGCATGGAATTCTCCTGGGATACGTGAAACAGCCCTATATGGACTCAATACATATATGTGCATGTGAGCGGCAGGCATTGTCGCAGGGCAGAAATTGATCCACATAAACGCATGGGTAGCGTTCGTTGCAACTTGGCTACAAAAAAGTATTGCACAAATTAAATTGCTGTGGCATACTAGCGGGCTTCGCTTGTAAAAGCTGAAGGTTCTGCCCAAATGGATGTGGCGCGAGTGGTTCGCGCCAAGTACAGCGGGCCCAAGACTGACTCGTTGTTGGTGTTTGCCAGAGAGCTGGCAAGTGCTGCTCCTGGTGCAAGTTGGGAATATTGAAATGATCCAGACTGAATCTCGATTAGAAGTCGCTGACAATACCGGCGCTAAGTCCGTCCTGTGCATCAAGGTGCTCGGCGGTTCCAAGCGTCGCTACGCCAGCGTCGGTGACATCATCAAAGTTAGCATTAAAGAAGCTGCTCCCCGTGGACGCGTCAAAAAAGGCGAAGTCTACAGCGCGGTTGTGGTTCGTACTGCTAAGGGTATCCGTCGCAGCGACGGTTCTTTGGTGAAGTTTGACGGCAATGCAGCAGTGTTGCTGAATGCCAAATTGGAGCCTATCGGCACCCGTATCTTTGGACCCGTTACGCGTGAACTGCGTACCGAGAAGTTCATGAAGATCGTGTCCCTGGCCCCTGAAGTTTTGTAAGGACGCGCCATGAATAAGATTCGCAAGGGCGATCAAGTTATCGTTATCGCTGGTCGCGATAAGGGTAAGCGCGGGACAGTGTCCCTGCGCAAAGATGACTCCCATCTGGTTGTCGAGGGTGTGAACTTGGTGAAGAAGCACACCAAGCCAAACCCCATGAAGGGTGCGGTCGGCGGTATTGTTGAAAAGACAATGCCCATCCACCAGTCCAACGTAGCAATTTTCAATGCTGCGACTGGCAAGGCGGACCGCGTAGGTATCAAGGTGTTGGCTGACGGCAAACGCACTCGCGTTTTCAAGTCCAGCGGCGAAGAAATCAAGGTGGCATAAGCATGGCACGTCTGCAACAACAATACCGCGAAAAGCTGGCTCCCGAGCTGATGGCCAAGTTTGGCTACACCTCGCCGATGCAAGTGCCGCGTCTGACCAAGATCACACTGAACATGGGTGTGAGCGAAGCCGTAGCTGACAAGAAGATCATGGACCATGCGGTCAGTGATCTGACAAAAATCGCTGGGCAAAAGCCTGTCGTGACCAAGTCCAAGAAGGCGATTGCGGGTTTCAAGATCCGTGAAGACCAGGCGATTGGTTGCATGGTGACTCTGCGCGGCGTGCAGATGTATGAATTCCTGGATCGTTTCGTGACCGTGGCTTTGCCCCGTGTCCGTGACTTCCGTGGTATCTCTGGTCGCGCTTTTGACGGTCGTGGTAACTACAATATCGGCGTCAAAGAGCAGATCATTTTCCCTGAAATTGAATATGACAAGGTTGATGCCTTGCGTGGTCTCAATATCAGTATCACCACGACGGCCAAGACCGACGAAGAGTGCAAGGCGCTCCTCACAGGCTTCCGTTTCCCGTTCAAGAACTGAGGTGACCCGTGGCTAAAATGGCTTTAATCCAGCGCGAGCTGAAGCGTGATCAATTGGCTGCTAAGTACGCCAAAAAGTACGCTGAATTCAAGGCAATTGCCGGTGACTTCAAACGCACCGAAGAAGAGCGTGCTGCTGCCCGTATGGGTCTGCAAAAGCTCCCGCGCAATTCCAACCCAACCCGCCAGCGTAACCGTTGCGCCATTACTGGTCGCCCACGCGGTACGTTCCAGCACTTTGGCCTGGGTCGCGCCAAGATCCGTGAAATGGCCTTTGCTGGGGAAATCCCTGGCATCGTCAAGGCCAGCTGGTAAGCGACAGGAGAACCAAACATGAGCATGAGTGATCCCATCGCCGACTTGTTGACACGCATTCGCAATGCGCAAATGGTAGCCAAGACTACCGTTTCTGTGCCATCTTCCAAAGTGAAGGTTGCGATTGCCCAAGTGTTGAAAGACGAAGGCTACATTGACAATTTCAAGGTCTCCACAGCAGACGGCAAGTCCGAACTGGAAATCGCCTTGAAATATTACGCAGGCAAGCCTGTGATCGAGCGTATTGAGCGCGTCAGCCGTCCTGGCTTGCGTGTTTACCGCGGAAGTGATGCCATCCCCCAGGTCCAGAATGGTCTTGGTGTTGCCATCGTGACTACGCCTCAGGGCGTCATGACAGATCGCAAAGCGCGCGCTACCGGTGTCGGCGGCGAAGTTTTGTGCTACGTCGCTTAACGCTACATTGAGGAGAAATACAAATGTCCCGTGTAGGTAAACTTCCCGTAACTGTTCCCGCTGGAGTGGATGTGTCTATCAATGGCAGCCAGATCAGCGTCAAGGGTACAGGCGGCACTTTGCATCTGACGTTGAACACGCTGGTAACAGTTGTCAACGACGCAGGTAAGCTGAGCTTCAAGGCGGCCAACGAGTCCCGTGAAGCTGACGCCATGTCCGGCACCATGCGCCAATTGGTCAACAACATGGTTGTTGGTGTGACCAAAGGCTTTGAGAAGAAGCTGAGTCTGATCGGTGTGGGTTACAAAGCCCAGGCTACAGGCACCAAGCTGAATCTGGCAGTGGGTTACTCCCATCCAGTCAACTTTGACATGCCTGCTGGCATCACAGTTGCCACGCCAACGCCTACCGAGATCTTGATCAAGGGTGCAGACCGTCAGCGTGTGGGTCAAATCGCCGCTGAAGTTCGTGCTGTTCGTCCGCCAGAGCCCTACAAGGGCAAGGGCATCCGCTATGCGGACGAGAAGATCACGATCAAAGAAACCAAGAAGAAATAAGGAGCTGCAACATGTTGACCAAAAAAGAGCAGCGTCTTCGCAGGGCCCGTCAAACCCGCATCCGCATTGCAACGCAAGGCGTGGCACGTTTGACTGTAAATCGTACCAACTTGCACATCTACGCCAGCGTTATCTCTGGCGACGGTGGCAAGGTTTTGGCTGCAGCTTCTACGGCCGAACTCGAAGTTCGCAAGGCCTTGGGTGCGGCGGGCAAAGGTGGCAATGTTGCCGCGGCCCAAATCATTGGCAAGCGTGTGGCTGAAAAAGCCAAGGCGGCCGGTGTCGAAAAAGTCGCATTTGACCGTGCAGGTTTTGCGTACCATGGCCGCGTTAAAGCGCTGGCTGATGCGGCTCGCGAAGCTGGCTTGCAGTTCTAAGCAGATCGGAATACAGAATGGCTAAAGTTCAAGCGAAGATGCAGGGTAAGGCTGAAGGGCCTGAAGACGGACTGCGCGAAAAAATGATCGCGATCAATCGCGTTACCAAAGTGGTTAAGGGCGGCCGTATTCTCGGGTTTGCAGCTCTGACCGTGGTCGGTGATGGCGAAGGTCGCATCGGTATGGGCAAGGGAAAATCCAAGGAAGTTCCTGCTGCCGTGCAAAAGGCTATGGAAGAAGCCCGCCGCAACATGATCAAGGTTTCGCTGAAAAATGGTTCTATTCACCACAAGGTGATGGGTCATCACGGCGCAGCCAATGTGATGATGGCGCCAGCCCCCAAGGGTACTGGCATCATCGCCGGCGGTCCTATGCGCGCTGTGTTCGAAGTGGTTGGTATCACCGACATCGTGGCGAAGAGCCACGGTTCGACCAATCCTTACAACATGGTTCGTGCAACTTTGGATGCATTGTCGGTGTCGACTACGCCTTCCGAAGTTGCAGCCAAGCGTGGCAAGACTGTTGAAGAACTCTTCGTCTGAAAGCGAACTTCAAAATGACAACACAACAAACCGTAAAGATCCAGTTGGTGCGTAGCCCGATTGGAACCAAAGAGTCGCACCGCGCCACTGTGCGTGGACTGGGTCTGCGCAAGCTGCGTAGCACCAGCGAACTGGTGGATACACCAGAAGTTCGCGGCATGATTAACAAGATCAGTTACCTGGTCCGAGTGCTCTAAGAGGTCGATGATGATGGAACTCAATAGCATTAAGCCAGCGGATGGCGCCAAGCACTACAAGCGTCGTGTGGGTCGCGGTATCGGCTCCGGCATTGGCAAGACCGCAGGTCGCGGCCACAAGGGTCAAAAATCCCGTGCGGGTGGCTACCACAAGGTTGGCTTTGAAGGCGGTCAGATGCCTATGCATCGCCGTTTGCCTAAGCGCGGCTTCAAATCGCACCTGTTGCAATTCAACGCTGAAATCACTCTGACTACGTTGGAAGTGTTGGGCATGGCGGAAGTCGACCTGCTGACGCTGAAACAGCAAAAGCTGGTTGGTCAAATGGCCAAGGTGGTTAAGGTTATCAATACGGGCGCCTTGACCAAGTCGGTCAAGCTCAACGGTATTGGTGCCACAGCCGGTGCGAAAGCAGCTATTGAAGCTGCTGGTGGTAGCGTCGCTTAAGTTCGAAGTCGAAAGAAAACTCAGTGGCAACTAACGGTGCTCAAATAGCAAAGACGGACAAGTTTGGTGACTTGCGTCGTCGGCTGGTGTTTCTGCTGCTCGCCCTGGTCGTGTACCGCATTGGTGCGCACATACCAGTGCCAGGCATTGATCCCACGCAGTTGCAACAGCTGTTCAAGGGGCAGCAGGGCGGCATTCTGAGCCTGTTCAACATGTTCTCGGGCGGCGCGCTGTCACGGTTCACAATTTTTGCTTTGGGGATCATGCCGTACATTTCGGCATCGATCATCATGCAGTTGCTGACCTATGTGTTGCCAGCCTTTGAGCAGCTGAAGAAGGAAGGTGAAGCCGGACGTCGCAAGATTACGCAATACACCCGCTACGGCACTTTGGGGTTGGCATTGTTCCAATCCTTGGGAATTGCCCTGGCACTGGAGTCTTCTGCTGGTCTGGTTATTGCGCCTGGATTCGGCTTTCGGATGACTTCGGTTGTGACTCTGACTGCCGGCACCATGTTTTTGATGTGGCTGGGCGAGCAGATTACTGAGCGCGGATTGGGTAACGGCATTTCGATTCTGATTTTTGGTGGTATCGCAGCCGGTCTGCCTAGCGCGATTGGCGGACTCTTGGAGCTGGTACGCACTGGTGCCATGAGCATAGTGGTGTCATTGCTGGTGGTTGTTCTGGTTGCGATGGTTACTTATTTCGTGGTGTTTGTGGAGCGTGGCCAGAGAAAAATTCTGGTGAACTATGCTCGACGCCAGGTTGGGAATAAGGTGTATGGCGGGCAGTCGTCCCATCTGCCTTTGAAACTGAATATGGCGGGTGTAATCCCTCCGATCTTTGCCTCCAGCATTATTTTGTTGCCGGCAACGGTTGCAAATTGGTTTAGTTCGGGTGACTCCATGCGCTGGCTGAAGGACATTTCCAGCACGTTGAGTCCGGGGCAGCCGGTGTACGTGATGTTGTATGCCGCGGCGATTGTGTTTTTCTGCTTTTTCTACACTGCTCTGGTGTTCAACAGCAAGGAAACTGCGGATAACTTGAAGAAGAGTGGTGCGTTTATTCCCGGGATCCGTCCTGGTGACCAAACTGCGAAATATATTGATAAAATCCTGCTTCGCTTAACGCTGGCCGGTGCGATATACATCACTTTTGTGTGCCTGTTGCCAGAGTTTTTGATTCTCAAATACAACGTGCCGTTCTACTTCGGTGGGACCTCATTGTTGATTATTGTTGTGGTGACCATGGATTTCATGGCGCAGGTCCAGAATTACATGATGTCCCAGCAATACGAATCGCTGCTGAAGAAGGCTAATTTCAAATCTTCTTGAGTGACAGTGGATTCATATGTCAAAGGATGACGTAATTCAGATGCAGGGTGAGGTGTTAGAAAACCTCCCGAACGCGACATTTCGCGTCAAGCTGGAAAACGGGCATGTAGTGCTGGGACACATTTCCGGCAAGATGCGGATGCATTACATCCGGATTTTGCCTGGTGATAAGGTCACAGTGGAATTAACCCCGTACGACCTGAGTCGTGCGCGGATAGTGTTTAGAGCAAAGTAAATAGCGCATGTTCCGCGCGAATCAAAGTCGGAACGGGGCGAAGGGTTTTAGGAGAGAAATATGAAAGTTTCGGCTTCGGTCAAGAAAATTTGCCGCAACTGCAAAATCATCCGACGCAAAGGCGTTGTGCGCGTGATCTGTACAGATCCACGCCACAAGCAGCGTCAGGGTTAATTGCAAGAGTTTTAGAGGACGAAAATGGCACGTATCGCTGGCATCAACATTCCGCCGCAACAGCATTCCGAGATTGGCCTGACCGCCATTTTTGGTATCGGTCGCACTCGCGCTCGCAAGATCTGCGAAGCCTGTGGCATTGCATATTCCAAGAAGGTCAAAGATTTGACTGACTCTGATCTGGAGAAAATCCGTGATCAGATCGCTCAATTCACCATCGAAGGTGATTTGCGTCGTGAGACAACGATGAACATCAAGCGTTTGATGGACATCGGTTGCTACCGTGGATTCCGCCATCGCCGTGGATTGCCCATGCGCGGTCAGCGTACCCGCACGAACGCACGTACCCGCAAAGGCCCGCGTAAGGCTGCTGCGTCATTGAAGAAATAACAGGGATTGAGAAACCACCATGGCAAAAGCTCCCGCCAATAACGCAGCCCAGCGCGTTCGCAAAAAAGTCCGCAAGAATGTTGCAGACGGTATTGCTCACGTGCACGCCTCGTTCAACAACACCATCATCACGATCACCGATCGCCAGGGCAATGCGTTGTCTTGGGCGTCTTCGGGTGGTCAAGGTTTCAAGGGCTCCCGCAAGTCCACTCCATTTGCTGCCCAGGTAGCTTCTGAAGTGGCTGGTCGTGCAGCTCTGGACCAAGGCATCAAGAACCTTGACGTTGAAATCAAGGGACCTGGTCCTGGCCGTGAATCCTCCGTTCGCGCGCTGGCGGCACTAGGCATTCGCATCAACATGATTGCTGATGTGACTCCGGTTCCCCACAACGGCTGCCGCCCTCAAAAGCGTCGTCGTATTTAATTCTTTAACAAGCCCACCGCCATCAGCAACCGCTGGTGGCTCCCGCGTTTTTAATGCGGCAGATGACATAAAAGGAAGATCAAGTGGCACGCTACCTCGGCCCTAAAGCCAAACTCTCACGCCGTGAAGGCACCGACCTGTTCCTGAAGAGCGCTCGTCGCGCCATCGGTGACAAGGCCAAGTTCGACTCCAAGCCCGGCCAACACGGCCGCACTTCGGGTGCTCGCACCTCCGACTACGGTCTCCAACTGCGCGAAAAGCAGAAGGTCAAGCGTATGTACGGCGTGCTGGAGCGCCAGTTCCGCCGTTACTTCGAAGAAGCTGACCGCCGTAAGGGGAACACCGGTGCGAACCTGTTGTTCCTGTTGGAATCCCGCCTGGACAACGTCGTTTACCGTATGGGCTTTGGTTCCACACGTGCCGAAGCGCGCCAGATGGTGTCGCACAAGGCTATTACTGTGAACGGCAACTCGGTCAATATTCCTTCCTACATGGTGAAGGCTGGCGACGTGGTTTCCGTGCGCGAAAAGTCCAAGAAGCAAAACCGTGTGGTTGAAGCCTTGCAATTGGCACAACAAGTCGGCATGCCTGCGTGGGTTGAAGTCAACATTGAAAAGGCCGAAGGCACTTTCAAGACCGTACCTGACCGTGACCAGTTTGCTGCAGACATCAACGAATCGTTGATCGTCGAGTTGTATTCACGCTAATCGCGTCTGAATTGTTGAAATCGTTCCTTGGCCGTGGGGCACTGCAGTCAAGGTGCTTCACCAGCCTTACCGACGTAACGAGTCGGGGGTATTGAGAGGAAGTCTGCATGCAAAACAGTTTGCTAAAACCCAAATCCATCAGTGTTGAGCAACTTGGCACCAACCGTGCCAAGGTTGCTCTGGAGCCCTTTGAGCGCGGCTACGGCCACACATTGGGTAACGCGCTTCGCCGCGTGTTGTTGTCTTCCATGCCTGGTTTCGCGGCCACTGAAGTGACCATCGCCGGCGTGTTGCACGAGTATTCCTCTATCGATGGCGTTCAAGAAGATGTTGTCAACATCCTGCTGAATCTGAAGGGTGTTGTCTTCAAGTTGCATAATCGCGACGAAGTCACACTGAGCCTGCGCAAGGATGTTGAAGGCCTAGTAACAGCCGCCGACATCCAGACGCCGCATGATGTGGAAATCATCAACCCAGGTCACGTGATCGCCAACCTGTCGCATGGCGGCAAGCTGGATATGCAGATCAAGGTCGAAAAAGGTCGCGGCTACGTGCCCGGCACTATGCGCCGCCACGCAGATGAACCTAACAAGTCTATCGGCCGCATCGTTTTGGACGCATCGTTCTCGCCCGTCAAACGCGTGAGCTACACGGTCGAAAGCGCGCGTGTCGAGCAGCGTACCGACCTGGACAAGCTGGTTGTCGAAATCGAAACCAACGGCGCCATTTCTGCTGAAGACGCAGTGCGTGCATCCGCCAAGATCTTGGTTGAACAACTGGCTGTGTTTGCACAGTTGGAAGGCAGCGAGTTGGCCGCTTTTGATGCGCCCGCACCTCGCGGCAACACGCAGTTCGATCCTATCCTGTTGCGTCCTGTGGACGAGCTGGAATTGACGGTTCGTTCCGCCAACTGTCTGAAGGCCGAAAACATCTACTACATCGGTGACCTGATCCAGCGGACCGAAAACGAATTGCTCAAGACTCCTAATCTGGGTCGCAAGTCGTTGAACGAAATCAAGGAAGTCTTGGCTTCCCGTGGTTTGACACTGGGCATGAAGCTGGAAAGCTGGCCACCCGCAGCGTTGGAAAAACGCTAAATTATTCGAACCCCCAGGGGTTCCACGCAAAGGGCAGTACCTGATACGGCTGCCCATTTAAAACTCAAAGGAAATCTACCATGCGTCACGGACACGGACTACGTAAACTCAACCGCACCAGCTCACACCGCCTCGCGATGCTGCGCAACATGATGAATTCGCTCATCGAGCACGAAGTCATCAAGACCACAGTGCCAAAAGCAAAGGAACTGCGCCGCGTGGTTGAGCCAATGATCACACTGGCTAAGGAAGCGACCGTTGCCAACCGCCGCCTGGCGTTTGATCGCCTGCGTGACCGTGACAGCGTGACCAAGCTGTTCAATGATCTGGGTCCCCGTTTCGCGGCCCGTCCAGGCGGCTACACCCGTATCCTGAAAATGGGTTTCCGCGTGGGTGACAACGCGCCCATGGCTTTGGTGGAATTGGTTGATCGTCCTGCCGCAGCAGAAACAAATCCTGAAACCGCCGCAGAATAGGCTATAATAGAAATCTACCGCGAGATGGAGCAGCCTGGTAGCTCGTTGGGCTCATAACCCAAAGGTCGGAGGTTCAAATCCTTCTCTCGCAACCAATAAGTCGTGGTCCACTACGACAAGAAAAGGCTCACTTCGGTGAGCCTTTTTTGTTTCATGATCAAGCTTCCGATGAAGTCTGAGTCATCACAAGAAGTAAATCGAGTCCGCCAAGACCGTTGGATATGTGACGGACTATTGTGCGTCGTGGCAGCAAATCGCAAGCAACCGTGTCACTCACAGTGGCAGGTCTAAGCTTCAAATGTCGGGCTGCACAGGGGTGGACCCTATGAGTTCGATACATGCGTGTCCTGTTTACCCTCGAATGCGAAGCATCGCATTGGATGTGCGTTGTCGTACAGAAGGTATTGGCTGATCAAAATACGATACCTGATGCATCTAGGAATCCTCGCGCCATGGGGAATGCACAACCAACATCTTGCAAACCACATGCTGCTTCCAGTTCATACAGCCCAGAATTCGAATGTGGAGATTTGGGTCAAGAGCCTCTTAACTATTTAGCAGGGAGATGCCACCATGAGGCGTATGAAATGCATCGGTGCGCAATCGATTGCCCTGACCGCAACAACCGCGCCCCCTTCGGTCATAAAAATGCAATGTCGACGAAGCAGCAGTAATACCGAGCATTGCACGTTTGTCAGTAACGTCGGCAACGGCGTGCCCGATATCTCGTCAGTGCAACTACCGCTGTTTGAAGACCTGTCAATGGCTGCCGCACACGATTGAGCACGTTAATAAAACCTGCTGTGCGACCGCGCACCTCTACCTGCAGTGATTGGAAAGCGGGAGAGTCAACGCTGTTCAATCCATTTGCCAGAATGCGGGCACACTTCGGACTGTTTGCCGTTGAGCCGCACTTGCCCATCCACCACCAACAACGCGTTTGATGGATCAGTGTCAAAGCGGACCTGCAATGACTTCGCGATGCCTGAACTTTCGATGGGAAGTTCCCATGTCAAGAACGCCTGTGTGCAATCCAGGTCGTTGGGAAAGTCGGCCACATCAAAGTAGATACCGTTGCGCGGAACAACAGCATGCGGTTGACATGTATCAAAGACGACCACCGTGCCCCTGCGCAGAGCGATGCGCTGGTCGATTGAAGGGAAGTGCAAGTCCAATCCTCGGTCTTCGCTGAGGAACAGGTTGCAGAAGGCTGAGTCTCCGTACTGCGTCCCGTCATGGTGATAGCGTGCGCCCCGGCAGACCATCAATGCCATGTCACACGTGGTTAAGTCGCATGCGAGGTCTCGCTCACGCGCCCAGTCACTTGCGGCCTGCACACAATGCCTGTAGTCCGGCCAGCGGGTCCGTGCGCGCGCCAAAGGTAATACCTCAACGTCTCCAGGCTCCAAACCCAGGTGCTGCTGAATCTCGCGCTCCCAATCTGCCACGAGCCTTGCCGGCAACACAGGGATATCGATCGTGTCGGACAACACCACTGCGCCTACTGTGCGGCTGCGAATGGTGCCATCACTCCAGTAGTAACAGGTCGGAGTGTTTGGCATACGGTGCGTCTGAAGGGCTGATACGGCCAATAGAGAACTTGAATCGGATCCAGACCGCCTGGAGCAACTATAGCGCCGAGATAAACACGGGGGCTGCACGGAACATCTGAAAACAACAAAGGCCCACAAGGGGCCTTTGTTGTGAGTACCACCAAAAGATGGCCCTTGCCAATTACTTCTTTACAACCTTCTTCGCAGGCGCAACAGCCTTAGCACTAGTCTTGCCTTTGGCGGCAACTGGCGCTGCAACCGGAGCGGCAACGGCCTTCAGCGCAGTGCGCTGGTCACGCAGGGCTTGGATCTCTGCACCCAGCTTGTCTTTGCGCTCTGTCAGCTTTGCAATGCTGGCCGTGATCTTGGTGATGGCCTTGGCTGTCTTGGAAACAGGGGCTTTCTTGGGGGACGCTTTGACTGCAGGCTTGGATGCCTTTGCAGGGGTCTTCGTCTTTGGAGTTGTAGTTGCCGCCTTGGGGGCCGCTTTTTTCGCAGTTGCCATTTTCAAATATCCTATTTTTTATTCCCGTCACGGAAATTGTGCCGGGCCCCTATTGTCGCAAGAATATGGAAGAAAAGAAGAGCTGTGAGAATGCGACGGCAAGTGTGCTCGCTAAGGTGCCGACAATGCCACAATAACCAAGACCTCGCTGGTCTGCAATCTAGCGGTACTAGAGTCTGTAACCACTGTGGATCCTTCTGTTTAGATCATGCATTCTTTCCCGTCTCTTTCCATGCCTTCCCCATCGGGCCCCGAGCTCAAGGCTGCAAGGATTGCCGCAGGTCTAAGCCAGGTGGAAGCCGCAGAGCTGATGGCATATCCCGTCCAGGCAGGAAGTCGTGGGGGGTTGCAGTCCAGGACCTGGCAAGCCCTGGAAAGTGAAAACGATCCGCGCAACATGCCTGGCCCCATCTTTGCGATGTTTCTACTACTGACCCAGCAACATCCGAGATACGTGCTTGCGGAAAAGATACCAGGGTTGGGGTGACCTCTTGGACAACTGTCTATAGGTCTTGTAGCGCCTGCTCCACAGCTGTTTTGGCATCATCTATGCCGGGAAAGAAGCGCGTTGATTGTGGTGCGGCCTTGGGCAAATGGCTGGGCGGTGGCCAAAGGCGGTCATTCAGCCAACTCGCTGTAACACCGCCGATGTCTTTGGCTTTCAGCTCACAGACCGGTACCCCATCCAGCAAGGCAGTGTACAAAGCAGGTGACCCGTTCCAACTGATGTTTGCCATAGTGTCCTCACGATAAGGTTTGAACCCGTTCGAGAGGTTGACGGTGGAATCCACGCGCGTCAAGCAATATTTGCTACCACCGCAGCCAGCATTGCACAGGATATTGAAAGGCCGAGCCAATTCCCACGGACATAAACACCCGCTAAGATCAGCGGTTGACAGGCAATACAAGCCTGTACCAATACATTTTTTGAACCTATGGCAGTGAACTTGGTGTCGAAAACGCTTGTGACAACGGGGCGTATCCTTGCGCAATGTGTGGTGGTCGGGTTGTTGCTGCAAGTGGCCGCGTGTACTTCCATCTCCAGAACTGCACAAACCGCCAGCGCACCCGAATTCGTCGGCCACGACGCGGTATCGCTGTTTGAGCAGTGGCAACACTACCCGTTGCCGGGCAAAGAAGCCACTGATTTTTCAGTGGTGGAACTGGACGGGCGCAGGGTTGTGGCGGCTTCGGCCAATGCGTCCGCTAGCATGTTGCGCCAACCATTGCGCCTGAAGCCCGCCGATCTCGGCGGACTCAGCTTTTCATGGATGGTTCCCGATTTGATCGAGCAAGCCGACATGGGCCTGCGCCAGGCAGATGATTCTCCGGTGCGCGTGGTGCTGGCATTTGAAGGCGACCGATCCAAGTTTTCGATGAAGAATGCGATGCTGTCAGAGTTGTCGCTCACCATCACAGGCGAGCCATTGCCATACGCCACCCTCATGTATGTGTGGTGCAATTCTCGGCCAGTTGGCACCGTCATCACCAATCCGCGCACCGATCGCATCCGCCAACTGGTCGTGGAGTCGGGTGCCGGTGGACTCAGCCGCTGGCTGAACTACGAGCGCAACATCCGTGCAGACTTTGAAAAGGCCTTCGGCGAACAACCCGGTGCCCTTGTGGGTATGGGCATCATGACGGACACCGACAACACCCAAACCCAGACCCGCGCCTGGTATGGGCCGCTGAAACTGACCGCTGTTCAATGAGCAGTGGCCTTGGCCTGAAGGCCCTGCTGCACACCATTGCGTCGATGGCCTTGCCCATTGACGCGCAGCGCGTTTTCCATGGTCGTGGGGGGTTGTACCCCGGTAGTGAGCACCTGGCGCTGGACTTCTTTCCGCCGGTCTGGGTGCTGACCAGCTTCCAGATGATGGCGGAGGACGAACTGGCAACTGTCCACGACGCCCTGTCCGCACGATGGAGCCAACTGGCTCCGGGCGCTGACCTGAACTGGGTCTTGCAGTGCCGTGTGGAAGGCAAGGCAGAGACCCGCTTGATGGCTGGTACTGTACCGACGCCCCATGTAGTCACAGAGGATGGCGCGCGGTATCTGGTGCACGTGCTTAGAGGGCAAAACCATGGGCTGTTTTTGGACATGGCCCAAGGCCGCCGCTGGGTGCGCGAATACGTTGGCGCCCGCCAGGGTTGCAGGGTGCTTAATCTGTTTGCTTATACCTGCGCCTTTTCAGTGGTGGCACGCCAGGCGGGGGCCAGCCATGTGAGCAATGTCGACATGAGCCATGGCGCGTTGGCCATTGGCCAACAAAACCACCAGCTCAACGGTTTGGCGTCTGGCGCTGGTTTTTGGGCACACGACATCTTTACGACCTGGGGCAAGATTACCCGCAGCGGCCCGTACGACCTGATCATTGTTGACCCGCCCAGCTACCAGAAGGGTAGCTTTGTAGCCACAAAAGACTACGCGCGCCTGATACGCCGTCTGCCAGACCTGCTGCAGCCCGGCGGGCACGCCATGCTGTGCCTGAATGCTCCCGAGCTGGGTACGGCGTTTCTGCAAGACCAAATGCAAGAGCTCGCACCCGGGCTCGCATTTGTGCAGCGCGTACAAAACCCGCCAGTATTCGCAGACGTGTCTGAAGAGCGCGCGCTCAAAGTGCTTGTCTACCGGGCTGCCGAATAACGCACGATGGAACGCGCGGCATTTACCGTTGGTCTAGCAAGGATTCTCAAATCCCTATTGCACGCCTCGGGCTTTGCACGCATAGTGGCGGCAAGCCCATACACGCACCCCAAGACCGGAGTCTCATGATGCACAAGCGACAGGTATTTAAGGTCATAGCCCTCGTGGCGGCTACTTTGACAGCTACACAATCCGTAGCAGATGTTGGCACCTTCAAGATTGGGCTGATACTGCCTATGACGGGCCAGCTGGCCAGCACCGGCCGCCAGATCGAAGCCGCGGCCAAGCTCTACATGGCGCAGCACGGGGATACGGTGGCGGGCAAGAAGATTCAGCTCATCATCAAAGATGACACCACTGTTCCCGATGTGACCAAGCGATTGGCGCAGGAACTGGTTGTCAACGACAAGGTCGATGTGTTGGCCGGATTTGGCATTACGCCCTCCGCCTTGGCCACCGCCCCTATTGCAACACAGGCCAAGACGCCGATGGTAGTGATGTCGGCCGCAACCAGCAGCATTACACAAGCCTCACCCTATATCGTGCGCACAAGTTTCACGCTGGCACAGGCTTCGGTTGTCATGGGTGACTGGGCGCCCCAAAACGGTATGAAAAGAGTGGTGACCTTGGTCAGTGACTACGGTCCCGGTATTGATGCCGAGAAATACTTTATCGAACGCCTGCTGCTCAATGGTGGGCAGGTGGCCGATTCCTTGCGCGTGCCCATGCGTAACCCGGACTTTGCGCCCTTCCTGCAGAAGGTGCGTGACCTGAAGCCCGACGCCCTCTTTGTCTTTGTGCCGGCCGGAGCGGGGGCGGCGGTCATGAAGCAGTTTTTGGAGCGCGGCATGGACAAGGCTGGCATCAAGCTCATTGGTACCGGTGATGTGACCGATGACGACCAGTTGAACAGCATGGGAGATGGCGCGCTCAACGTGGTTACCTCGCACCACTATGCGGCCGCGCATCCCTCAGCCGTCAACAAGAAGTTTGTCGAGGCTTTTCAAAAGGCCAACAAGGGCATGCGGCCCAACTTCATGGCGGTGGGTGGGTACGATGGCATGCGGGTGATTTATGAAGCGCTGAAGGCCAGCAAAGGCCAGGGTGGCGGAGACGCGTTGCTCGCCGCCATGAAAGGCCAGATTTTCGAAAGTCCGCGTGGCCCCATGTATATCGACAGCCAAACGCGGGATGTGGTGCACAACATCTACCTGCGCAAAGTGCAGCGCCAAGATGGTGAACTCCACAACGTTGAGTTTGCTGTCATCAAGGATGTCAAAGACCCGGGCAAGGCCAAGTAACAGAGCCCTGGGCTGGGCGCGTACATACAGGTTGCCCTCTTTCGCATGCTGACCATTCTCTTTGATGGCATCGCCTACGGCATGCTGCTCTTTATTCTTGCAGTGGGGCTGTCGGTGACCATGGGATTGATGAACTTCATCAACCTGGCGCATGGAGCCTTTGCTATGTTGGGTGGCTACACCACCGTGCTGCTGATGCAGAAGTTTGGTGTGCCATTTCTGGTGTGCCTGCCCTTGGCATTCTTTGCCGCTGCGCTAGTGGGAGCCGTGTTGGAATGCACCCTCTACCGACCGTTGTACCGCAAGCCACACCTTGACCAGGTGCTGTTTTCCATTGGCCTTACCTTTATGGCGGTGGCTACTGCTGATTACTTCATTGGCTCCAGTCAGCAGATTGTTCATCTGCCGGATTGGTTGAAGGGTCGCACCGAATGGGGCGAAGGTGCCTGGGCGCTGGGCATGGGCCACTACCGCATCTTCATCATTGCTGTATGTACGGCACTCACTGTGGGTTTGCAATTCGTATTGACACAAACCCGATGGGGCAGCCAACTGCGTGCGGCAGTCGACGATCAACGCGTGGCGGCTGGCCTGGGGATCAACGTGAATCGGGTTTTCCTGGGTACTTTCGCGGTGGGGTCGGGTTTGGCAGGCCTGGGGGGGGCGCTGGGGGCCGAGGTATTGGGGCTGGACCCCAGTTTTCCGCTCAAGTTCATGGTCTACTTTTTGATTGTTGTTGCGGTCGGAGGCACCTCCAGCATCACAGGGCCCTTGATGGCCGCCCTGTTGCTGGGCATAGCGGATGTGGCGGGCAAATACTATATACCCAAGCTGGGCGGCTTTGTGGTGTACAGCCTGATGATCGCCGTCCTGGTCTGGCGGCCACAGGGCCTCTTCGTACGCAGGGGTGGCAAATGATGCGTGCGCAATGGTCTTGGTGGGAGATTGCGCTGTGGGCCGTCGCATTGGCCTCGCCCATGCTGCTCTCCAGCCATGCCTTGATCATCAATGAGATTGCTATCGTGGCGTTGTTTGCGCTGTCGCTGGACTTGATTCTGGGCTACGCCGGAATAGTCTCCCTGGGCCATGCCGCATTTTTTGGCATGGGAGCCTATTGCGCCGCACTGTTTGCGAAGTTCGTCATGCCTGATCCTTTGGTGGGACTGTTGGTGGGCATGGGCGCGGCTGGCTTGCTGGGCGCACTGTGTAGCGCCACCATTCTGCGTGGCACGGATCTGACGCGGCTGATGGTTACGCTGGGTGCTGGTCTTATTTTGATGGAGCTGGCCAATAAGTTGGACTGGCTGACCGGCGGCGCTGATGGTTTGCAGGGCGTGGTCATGGGGCCCTTATTGGGACGGTTTGAATTTGACTTGTACGGCCGCGTGGCGGCCTGGTATTCGTTGGCGGTATTATTGATTGTGTTCGTGCTTGCGCGGCGGGTTGTGAACTCCCCGTTTGGTGCCTCCCTTAAGGCGATACGTGACAACAGGCTGCGTGCCATGGCCATTGGCATACCGGTCAACAGCCATGTGGCCATTGTTTACACCGTGGCCGCAACACTGGCAGGGGCGGCGGGTGCCTTGCTGGCGCAGACCACGGGGTTTGCGTCGCTGGACGTGTTCGAGTTTCACCGCTCGGCAGATGTGCTGCTGATCCTGGTGATAGGAGGTGTCGGCTGGCTGTATGGCGGCGTGATTGGAGCCATTGTGTTCAAGCTGATGCAGGACGCACTATCGAGCATCACTCCGCAGTACTGGACATTTTGGATAGGCCTTTTCTTGGTGGTGCTCGTGCTGGTTGGGCGTGAGCGCGCGATTCGTCCGTGGACCTGGTTCAGCACAAAAAGCAACCGGAGCGACTCACCATGAGCGCTACCGTGCTGTCCGCCCAAGGTCTCGTGATGCAGTTTGACGGAGTCACCGCCACCAACCGTGTATCACTGGATCTGCAGCAGGGCGCGCGCCATGCGCTGATTGGCCCCAATGGCGCAGGAAAAACAACGCTCATCAATTTGTTGACGGGCGTGTTGAAACCTTCTGCCGGAAAAATTGTGCTGAACGGCCAGGACATCACTGCGCTGGCGCCACACGTGCGGGTGCACAGGGGCATGGTGCGAACGTTCCAGATCAACCAGTTGTTTGACACCCTGACGCCGCTCGAAACCCTCGCGATGGTGGTGTCCCGGCAGCAGGGTTTGGGCGGTAAATGGTGGCAGGCGCTGGGCAGCTCCAGTAAGGTGACCCTGCGGTGCGAGCAATTGCTGGAGCAGTTCCATCTGGGTGACGTCATGGCGCAGCCAACCCGTGTGTTGGCTTATGGCAAGCGCCGTTTGCTGGAGATTGCTATTGCGCTGGCCTGCAAGCCGCGTGTGCTGCTGCTGGACGAGCCGGTCGCCGGGGTACCGGCGGGTGAGCGCGAAGAGTTGCTGCAAACCCTGGCCGCGCTGCCTGCCGAGGTGTCCATCCTGTTGATTGAGCATGACATGGATCTGGTATTCAGCTTTGCAAACCGCATGACTGTCCTGGTCAATGGCACGGTGTTGACCGAGGGTGACCCGGACCAGATCGCAAGTGACCCGCGTGTGAAGGCGGTGTATTTGGGGCACGGTGATGAAGTCCAAGGGAGCGCGCATGCCGGGGAGGACCTGCATGGCTGAACTGCTGAAGGTAGAAAACTTGAGCGCGGGGTATGGCGCGGCGGTCGTTCTGCACGGGGTGTCACTGGCCATTAACGCCGGCGAGACATTGGCGCTCTTGGGCCGCAACGGCACGGGCAAAACCACACTCATCAACACATTGGCCGGTGCTACACGCCAACACGCTGGCAGCATCACACTGGTCACGTCTGCACCGTCCGTTGTCGCCCTGCACAAGCTCCCATCCCACGAACGCGCGGCGGCTGGCATTGGCTGGGTGCCCCAGGAGCGCAGTATCTTCAAGTCACTGACGGTGCATGAAAACCTGACTGCCGTTGCACGGCCGGTACGGGCGGGGCGCAGCAGCAGCCCTTGGACGCCAGAACGTGTCTACGAACTCTTTCCCCGGCTGGCCGAACGCAAGACCAACCTGGGTACACAGCTTTCGGGCGGTGAGCAGCAGATGATGGCCCTGGGACGCGCACTGGTGCTGAACCCCACACTGTTGCTGCTCGACGAGCCCTGCGAAGGCCTGGCCCCGATCATCGTGCAGGAGCTGCTGCGCGCCATAGGCCGCGTCACGCGTGAGGAGGGGCTGTCCGCCATCATTGTGGAGCAGCACCCGCAGGCGATTCTCGCCATCTCCGACTCTGCTGCGGTGCTAGACCGCGGTACGGTGGTGCACAGCAGCTCGGCACGTAGCTTGCTCGAGCAACCGGCACTGCTTGACGAACTGCTTGGGGTGACCCGGAAATCGGCGTACGCTACCAAATAGATAGCACTATGACTATGTATTGCCGGGGCTAAGGGCCGATTTGCCTTGCATCGCAGGTCTGTATGCGGCTAAAACTGCTCGGTATCCACCTCACTATTGCCCTGCGTGTTGTAGCGTGAGCCCACCACGGTCTTCTGGTTGATCAATGCATCCAGCTTAGCCATGGTGGCCGCATCGAGCTTCACGTTCGCCGCGTCCAGGTCTTCCGCCAGGTGCGAAACACTGGTGGTACCGGGGATGGGGATGATGTGTTTGCCACGGTGCAGCAGCCAGGCAATCGAAAGCTGTGCCAGTGTGCACCCTAGCGCTTTGGCGACCTGCTTCACGGCCATCAGGCGCTGCACGTTGGTTGCGTAGTTGTCAGGCGCAAAGCGTGGCATGCTGCGCCGTATGTCGCCTGCATTCAGCGCGGAGACGTCCAGTGTCTTGTCGCACAACAGGCCGCGACCCACTGGGCTGAAGGCTACAAAGGCGATGCCCAGTTCTTTGCATGCATCCAGCACTGCGATCTCGGGGTTACGTGTGGCCAGCGAGTATTCGGTTTGTACGGCCGCAATGGGGTGTTCTGCATGTGCGCGGCGCAGCGTGGCGGCCGATACCTCGGACAGGCCAATACTCCGAATCATTCCCTTGCGTACCAGTTCACCCAATGCTCCTACGCTGTCTTCAATCGGCACCCGTTTGTCCCAGCGGTGGAGGTAATAGAGGTCAATCACATCGGTTTGCAGACGGCGCAGGCTGTCTTCGCAGGTCTTGCGCAAGGTGCTGGGCTCACCGTCGATGACACGGACGAGCTTGCCATCGCCGTTCACTTCCACGCCTTGCATGCCGCATTTGCTGGCCAACGTGATCGTCTGCCGGTGGGGCTTGAGTACCCTGCCCACCAGCGTTTCGTTGGCGCCAAAACCGTAAAGAGCTGCCGTGTCAAACAATGTGACGCCGGCATCCAGCGCAGACAACAGCACGCGCTCACCCTGGCCAGCCGTTACCGGCGCATCGTAGCCGTGGCTAAGGTTCATGCAGCCAAAGCCGATGGACGAGACTTGGAAGGGGCCTAGGTTGCGGGTTTGCATGGTGTGATCGTAGGGGTAATTGGATGGATGGCTCGGGTCAATGCGGCAGACCTTGTCAGGTTTCCAGTCCAGGCAGATACGGCGTGGCCAGTTCACGCACGTTCACCCGCGCCTTGAGCCGTGCGGCCAGCAAAAACAGGCCGCCGAGTTTGCGATGCAGGAAAAGCGTGTCTATGGGCGGGATATGCCAAAAATCCCGGTCCAGACCCAAGGCCATGCCGGCCTCGCGCAGGCGGGTTGCAACGTCGGTGCTGCCAAAGTCAAAAGCGCCGTCAAACAAAAGCGGTTCAAGCGCCATCTCGAAAATCTCAAGCATCGCCAGCTGGTGTTGTGCCAGCGTGTTCTCGTTAAAGTAGCCGATGGCCAATGCCGCTTGCGTCATTGCGTTGCGGTCTCCAACCATCGTTGCCGCCATCAGCTTTTTGTATGCCGATGCAAAAGTCGGCGCAAAGCTGCGGGTCGCGCCAAAGTCCAACAGGACCAATTGCTGGCTTTCAGTCATGTATCGGTAATTGGCGAAGTTGGGATCTGTCTGCATCAGACCAAAGTCAAACAGTTCCCTGAACAACAGGTCCACCAGCAGGCTGAGCATGCGGTCGCGTTCGGCCTGGGGTGCGTTCACCATCGATTCCACGGGGACACCCTCCACATAGGACATAGCCAGCACATTCTTGGTTGTAAAGTCAGCGTGCAGTGCGGGTACTACAAATGCTGGCGTTGCCGCGAGCAATTCGTTGAAGCGCAATAAGTGCGCCGCCTCGGCCAGGTAGTCCGCTTCCTCGCGCAGCTGGCGTTTCGCCTCCATCAGCAAGGGCGCTATGTCCAGAGATTTGGGCAGTAGCCCGGATAGCCGCAACAGGGAGGCCACATTGTTCACATCGCTGCTGATGCTTTGGCGCACACCCGGGTATTGGATTTTGATCGCGAGGTCTCGACCGTCCAGGGTCGTTGCGCGGTGCACTTGGCCTATGGAGGCGGCCGCAATCGGCGTGAAAGAGAACACTGCAAAACGCTGCTGCCATTTGGCGCCCCAATTGGCAGTCAGTACGGCCTGAACCTGGCGCTGTGGCATGGCGTGGGCATCTGAGCGCAACCGCGCGAGTATGGCAGCCATTTCGGGCGGCAGAAGATCGCCCGCGTCCATGGAGATGAGCTGCCCGACTTTCATTGCCGCACCGCGCATTTGCGAGAGTTGTTGTGTGATCCTGAGTGCGTTGGCGGGCGTCAGCAGCAGATCACTCAGTTTGGGCCGCTTGCCCTGTGCCAACTGCTGGGCCCCCGCCACCAGCATACTGCCCGCCACGCCCGTAGCCATTCCGCCCAGGCGCACTAAGCGGCCCAAGCGGCTGCTGGGAACCGCTGAGCTACTGGGCGTGTCGGGAGTTTTGCGGGTCATGGTTGCCTAAAAGACCCGATTGTCTGCCTTTACCCAATCACCGCTCAATAACGCAGAAAATGGCGTCTCTTGAAGGCGAGTTTTCAGTGAATCCAAACGTTGTCCACGCCGAACGCATCGCCGCTTTCAGGAGGGCCGAGGCAGACGCTGCAAAAGCCGCAAAGCGCAGGGATTCTTTTGCGAAGAAGCTCAAGGCGCTGGGTGTGGATCAGTAAAAACCAACCCGCTGCCGGTAGCGCTCGTCGCGCTCCTTGTCGTATTGCTGAGCATCAAACTGGTCGCCCTGGATGGCACGGTGGATTTCACCACCCGTGGGCATCGTTTTGGGCGAAATGTGCAACGTTGGATCCCAAAAGTGCGAACGCAAAAATGCTTTGGAGCACTGTGTATAGGCCTGGTCAATGTCGATCAGAATGCCCAGCGCCGGCGACTTACCTTCTACCGCGCTGGGGGCAAGCAACTGTGCATCGACGGTGAGTGTTGCTTTGCCATTCACACGGAACGTGTCGCTGACACCTGGCACAAAAAAGAGCACGCCGATGTGTGGATTGGCAAGAATGTTGCGCAGTGAGTCCGCAATCCTGTTGCCCGGACGCTCTGGTATGAGCAAGGTACGGTCGTCAAGAATCCGCACGAAGCCAACAGGATCGCCGCGCGGACTGAGATCGCAGTTCCCGTCGCGGTCGCTGGTGGCAATGCAAATGAACGGTGAGCGTTCTATAAACAGGCGCGTCTTGACGTTCAGGCTATTGGTGATTTTGGCGCAGGTCAACGCAGCGGGTTCACCGATGAGGGCACGGAGCTGGGTCTCAGTCTCAATGACCTGGGTTGTTCGAGGGTGGTTGGTCGAAGGGGTCATCTGTTACTTTCTGCATGAGAGCGGTGCAACAACATTGGAGCCGGGGGCGGCACACTGCTCAGCCGGATGCCAAGAATAGCACCCCAGGACATCCGTGCTGTCCCGGTATTGCCAGCCGTCTGTGCGTGCCGCGGGCAGGAACCGTCCCACTTGCAATTGGACACGCCGGCCCTATATGCGGCGAATGAAAACTCAACAGCTCTTTGTGGCCGCCCTGGCGTTACCGTTTGCTGCAGCGGCTTTTGCCGACAAGATTGGCGAGGTGGACACTGCCTTCAAATTGATTGGCCCGGACCACAAGATCGTGGTCGAGGCCTTCGATGATCCCAAGGTTTCGGGTGTCACCTGTTATGTATCCCGCTCCAAGGCCGGAGGGATCAGCGGAGCGATGGGCCTGGCGACTGAGAAGTCGGAGGCGTCCATAGCCTGCCGTCAGGTGGGGCCTATTTCATCTACCGTGCCCATACCCAAGAGTGAGGAGGTTTTCAGCGAGAGCCGCTCCATCTTGTTCAAGAAGATGCGCATCGTTCGGATGACGGACCCCGCACGCCAGGTGCTGCTGTATCTGACCTATACCGACAAGCTGATCGACGGTTCTCCCAAAAACAGCCTGACCGCTGTGCCCTTGAACGGCGCCACGCTGCAGTTCAAATAACGCACCCACGCTCCGCCGCTGCGCGGGTCGCTGCCACCCGAGGGGGCCTTCGCACCTTGGGGCGGCCCGGCGGTGCTCAAGCCGCCATAGGCGTCAGCGACCTCAGGCGCCGACACGGGGAGCGTCTTTGGGCACTATGGTCTTGCCAATCGGTGCCAAGGCTATCAAAGCCAGTTTGATATGTTGTACGCCAAACGGGATGCCGATGATGGTGACAAAACAGGCCAGGGCCGACGCCAGATGACCCAAGGCCAGCCAAATACCCGCAAAGACAAACCAGATGACATTGCCAAGGGTGCCCAGTGTGCCGGTGCCAATGTCCTCCGCGCCACTCACCACGGCGCGGCTCACAGCCTCTTTGCCAAACGGTAAAAAAGCAAACTGGCCGATGACAAAACACGCCTTCGCCCATGGCAAGCCCACGATGGTGATGGCGCACAGCAGACCCACCAGCCACCAGCCCAGGCCCATGAAAAACCCGCCCAATACAAACCACAGTATGTTGCCAATGGCGCTCATGTTTTGATTCCCTGTTTGAATGACGTGGCCCAATATAACGTAGTGGTGTGCCACCACCTGCAGCGCTCAACCGCGCGCTACTGCAGGCGCTGCAACAGCTCCAGTGTGGGGAAGCCGTCCGCCGGAAGTCCCAGGCTGCGCTGGTAGCGGCGAATACCGCGTTGCGTGGCGGGGCCCATCATGCCGTCGGGCTTGCCGCTGTCAAAACCGGCAGTGTTAAGCGCCGTTTGCAGTGCGAGCATCTGGGCGCGAGTCAAGGCTTGCAGCTCTCGTGGCCAGGGTGTCTGCACGTGCGGGCCATTGGCAAAACCTTGTGCCAACAAGTGGACGGCGAGTGCATAGCTGGTGGAGTTGTTGTAGCGCAGGATGGTGCGGAAGTTGGGACCCACCAAAAACGCAGGTCCACGTGCACCGGCTGGCAGCAGGATTGCGCCATCATCAAAGGCTGGCAATGTGGATCCGTCCAGGCTCTGCACTCCGTCGCGTATCCAGGCCGCTGTGGCCTGCCGCACATCCGTATCGGCGCGTGCGTAGTCAAAACCCACTGGCAGCCGTACCTCGGCTCCCCAGGCGTGGCCGGTTTGCCAACCGGACTTGACCAGGAAGTTGGCAGTCGATGCCATGACGTCGGGCAAACTGCTCCAGATGTCGCGTCGGCCATCGCCATCGGCATCCACCGCATGGGCGAGAAAGCTGGAGGGCAAAAACTGTGTTTGTCCCATTGCTCCGGCCCATGAGCCAATCATCTGGGTCCGCTCAATGTCCCCGTTTTGCAATATTTGCAGAGCTGCGAGCAATTGGCTGCGGGCCCACGCTTCGCGCCGGCCTTCAAAGCCCAGCGTGGCCAGGGTGTCCACGGTGGGGATGTCGCCCATCACGCTACCGTAGCTGCTCTCCATGCCCCAGATCGCAACCAGCACTTCGGGCGGCACACCGTAGCGTGTGGCTATAGGGTCGATCTGCGCGCGGTGGTGCTGCAGCTTGTCTCGCCCACGGCTGATGCGCGGCGCTGACACTGCGCTGTCCAGGTAGGCCCAGACGGTGCGGGAAAATTCGGGTTGTGCCCGGTCAGCATCAATGGCGCGCGGAATGAAGCGCACGTTGTCAAACGCGACTCTGAGCGTTGCATCCGTGATGCCTGCCTGGCGCGCTGTAGCGCTGAAATCGGCCACCCACTGGGTAAACCTCTGGTTGGGATCGGCCTCACTGGTCACCGCGGGGGGCAGAGGGGGCTTGTCTTCGACCGTTGGTGCGGAGGTGCACCCGGCGAGCACCAAGGCAGTCCACAGGATCAAGCTGCGCGCTTCAACGCGTCGGGCGGGTACGGGTAACATGGATTTCATGAGATCAGTTGTTGTTCGGCGCAGGGTACTACTCATTGCGGGTTTGTCAGCGGGGTTGTTCGTGCCAGGGTGTCGCAAGGCGGCCAAGCTTTCTGCGATTACAGCAGGTCAAACGGTGCTTGCCTTTGGTGACAGTGTGACCTATGGTACGGGTGCCGCGCGTGGCGAGGATTGGCCCAACCTGTTGGCGCAAAAGACGGGCTGGAAAGTCGTGAATGCCGGCATACCCGGCGACACGGCTGCCAATGGCAAAGCGCGCATCCAGGCACTGCTGGATGAACACCGCCCAGCCCTGGTGATTCTAGAAATCGGCGGCAATGATTTCTTGCGTCGGTCAGCGCCCGCTGCCGTCAAGGAAGACCTTCGCCAGTTGATCAAGACCAGTCTGCAAGCTGGTGCACAGGTCGCGTTGGTGGCAGTGCCTGAGTTATCGCTGTTGGGCATCGTGGCCGGCAAGCCCAGTGACTCGGCCATCTACGCAGAACTGGCAGATGAGGAGAAAGTGTCCCTGGTGCCTGACGTTTTTTCTGACACGTTGTCACGCCCGGAGCTGTGTGCCGACCGGATCCACCCCAATGCCTTGGGCTACCAGCATATGGCCAAAGGCATATTCACACGTTTGCAACAGCTGGGGTTGGCTGCGTGACCGGCGGGTTACGATGGTTTCTTTTGCGCATAGATTCCCATGCCCCGTATTCAGCTTCAACCTGAACCCCACTACACATTTTCAACCGAGATCCAGATCTACATCAGCCATGTGAACCAGGGCGGGCATCTGGACAATGCCCAATTGCTGACCCTGGTTTCAGAAGCGCGCGTGCGGTTCTTCAGATCCCTGGGTTACCCCGAGTCCAACGTGGCAGGTGCACCGATTGTGGTGGGAGATCTTGTGGCGCAGTACAAATCCGAGGGGTTTCACGGCGAAACCATGGTGGTGCAGATGATGCCCACCGCGTTCAACAAGTACGGCTTTGACCTTCAGTACCGCATGAGCGACAAGGACAGCGCACGCGAAGTGGCACTTGGAAAGATCGGCATTGTTTTCATCAGCCCGGACAACCGCAAAGTCACACCGATTCCGGTTGAGTTTTTGGACCAAGTGCGGCGGCTGTCATAACCCGCTGAATACGTCCATCGCTTGCCAGGGCAAGGGCAGGCGAATCTCTACCGACTCTGCCGCGCCGCGCGTCATCAGGAACTGCATGCTCACATCAAATTGGTCAATCGGTGGCGGCAAGGGCTGCATGGGCTGGTCGGCGGGCAACCAGATGTCATCCCAGTGGATGGGTATGACGCGTTTGGCACCGATCGCTTGCACCACCTCGCGCCAGTAGTCCTGGCGGTGCGCATCGCTGCGCTGGCCCAGGGTGCCTATGCCCAGCAACACTACCTCGGCGTTGACGCTTTTGAGTGCGCCGGGCACAAAACCGGCGCTCCCGGTGATCAGAAGCGAGCGACCACCGTGCTGCACCAACATGGCATAGCTCTGGCCTTCTTTGTATTCTGACGCGCGTACCGGTGGCTTAAGTGGTTGGGTAATTTCGCCGCCAGTAAAACCCGTGGGTGCATGCATTGCCGGGTACAGGGTGATGGTGAAGCGGCCAAATTGCATGGGCAAACCCAGCGTGGCGACCCGGATATCTGCTTCCGGCAGGCCCCAGCCACGCCCCACATTGGCCGTGGATTCCGAGCCCAATAACACCGCGCCGGTGCGCCGTGCCACTTCGGGCGAGTCCATGGCGTGGTCGTAGTGGGAATGCAGGGGAACCACTGCGGCGACCTTGCCGCTGCGCCCAGGTCCTGGCGGCTGGTCCTTCAGCCGTATGCCGGCGCGCGCCAGGCCACGGGTGATGTTGTCCCTATCAGGCTCTACCTTGCCCAGAAAACTTTGCATACGGTCCGGGCGCGAGAAGAAACCATCGGTCAGGATAGCGGTTTCGCCGTCGTCCAATAGCAGCGTGGCCACGCCCAGAAAGCTGACGCGCAAGGGTGTGGCGGGAGCGTTGGAGGAGAGCGGGAGACTACTTTTCCATCCGAGCGCAGCGTATGGCAGTAGCGAAGGGTTTTGCTGCAGCATCCAGGCCAGCGCGGCGAGGGAAAGGGCGCCGGCCCCTATGGCGGCTATCGCGACCCATTTGAAAAGTCGTGTCATGGGTGTGTCATGGTTCCGGAGTGCATCCAAGTCGATTCTTGAAAAAAATGGCCATAGCCCCCGTTAAATATGGTTCTGAAGCTATTGTTTTTATAGTATCCATTCTCGCTATTGTCGATTGCAGGCATACAAGTTCTTTCGCTGCGGTGTGTTGCTTGCGCACCAGTATGCATACTTTGCAAGTCAAATAGTGCTGGGGTTGGTGGCCCGAGGGGCCCTCGCGGCTGCCGGGCCGCATTCCCAAGGTAAAATCGCCGCCCCATCATCCGATGGCGATGCGTTGACCTGGACTACCCCTATCGATATGACGCGAGCCCTGACGCGTACACACTTCCATAGCTCCCAACTCATCCGTACCCTCGCCGACCTGGCCGTTTTGGAGACGACTGGTCCAGCAGCTGCCTTTGGTGAAAAACTGGGGCTGTGGATTGACTTTGCGGACGCTATCACCCTGACGGGTGTGCTCAATACCAATGCCCTGGACGTGCCAACTGCCGCACAGGAATTGGTTGGAACGTCCGTGGCTGACGATTTCGCGAAAGCGCGGGCCGGTCTTGAGGGCGTCATTGCCAAAAGCAGTTCACCGAACACAGGTCGTACACGTGCCGAGCTGAGTTTGCCGACACTGGACGATCCGCTGGACGACCCCAAGGTCTACACCCCCTTGCGCCGCTACCACCAGGCCCACCAGCGCGACATGGAAAACAGCGTGCGCAGCTTGCGCGCCAGAGTGCGCGAAGGTGTTGTGGCTGCTGCGCCCCAGTTGCGGCAACTGGTGGCTTTGGATGCAGCCTATGAGGGAATCCTGTTGGAACGTGAAGCGCGACTACTTTCAAGCATTCCGTCGCTGATGGAGAAGCGCTTCAACCATCTGCGCAAAGCCTACCTGCAAACCCAACCCGAAGGCCACCAGCCTGAACTGTGGATGAAGCCCGGTGCATGGCTGGCGCGTTTCTGTACCGAATTACAAACCGTGCTGCTGGCCGAGCTGGACCTGCGCTTGCAACCCGCTGTGGGCCTGCTGGAAGCATTGCACAACGAAAAGACACCAGAACACGTATGAACAAACAACTTTTTACCGGCGCGTTTGCGCTCGGAGCCATGGCCGTTGCATGGGTAGCGGCTGGATTTGTTGGCTCCGCCAATGTGCTGGCCCTGCTGATGACGGTCGTCATCGCCGCGGTGTATGGCTTTGGTGCGCTGGAGCTGCACCGCTTCCGCCGGGCCACCGCAGGATTGTCCGCTGCGCTGGCGGCTATCCCCGCCGATTTGCAGATCCTGGGAGACTGGCTCAACCGTGTGCCTGCTCATCTGCAGAATACCGTGCGCTTGCGTGTGGAAGGTGAACGCGTGGGCCTGCCCGGCCCCGTGCTGACGCCCTACCTGGTGGGTCTGCTGGTGATGCTGGGCATGCTAGGCACCTTCCTTGGCATGGTGGTTACGCTCAATGGTGCCGTGTTCGCCCTGGAAAGCACAACCGATCTGCAGGCCATACGTTCTGCCTTCGCAGCGCCCATCAAAGGCCTGGGCCTGTCGTTTGGCACATCGGTGGCGGGTGTTGCCACCTCGGCCATGCTGGGCCTGATGTCGGCCATTTGCCGCCGCGAGCGCCTGGCGACGGCGCAAACATTGGACTCTGCGATTGCGACCACACTGCGCGGCTTTTCTTTGACACACCAGCGCCAGGAAACCTACAAGGCGCTGCAACAGCAATCGCTGGCATTGCCCGCGGTGGTCAACCAGATGCAGACCATGATGGCCCAAATGGAGACCATGAGCCGCCAGCTGAACGAGCGGCTACTGAGCAACCAGCAGGCCTTTCATAGCGATGTCAAAGGCGTCTATACCGAGCTGGCCAGCTCGGTCGGCCAATCATTGCGCGACAGCCTGACTGAGAGTGCCCACGCGGTGGGTGCCAGTATGAAACCGGTGTTCGAGGCAACGATGACCGGCATAACCCACGAGGCCCATTTGCTGCACACCCGCATGGTGGATACCACGCAGAATCAGCTGGATGCGGTGTCTGCACGCTTCTCCACTGTCGCCGCCACGGTGACCGATGGTTGGTCGGCTGCGCTGGCCAACCAGGAGCGCAGCCAGGCCACACTGGTGGCGGACCTGGGCCAATCGTTGGAAGCATTCGGCCAGAAGTTTGAGGAACGCTCCTTGGCACATCAGGGTGCAATGCAAACCGCCTACGCCGCGCTGCAGGCAGACCATGCATCCGGTGACCGCCAACGCCTCGACGCATGGATGGCCTCGCTGGAGGCCACGTCTGCCGCGCTGAAGCAGGAGTGGCAACAAGCCGGTACCCATACGCTGGAACAGCAACAGACTATCTGCAATACCCTGACCCGCACCGCGCAGGACATGGCCGCGCATGCACAGGCCAGTGCCAGCCACTCGCTGGACGCCATTACCGGCCTGCTGGCCCAATCCGAAGAATTGGTGCGCACCCGCATCGCCAGCGAAGCCACATGGGCCCAGCAACACAATGAACGCCTGGACCAGGTCGTCACCGCCCTGCGCGCCGAATTGGCCGCTTTGCGCGACGCAGAGGCCGTGCGAGGTCAGGCCGCGGTCGAGCGTCTGGGCGAGCTGCAGACGGCGCTCACCAGTCACCTGTCCACCCTGGGCACCGCGCTGGAAGCCCCCATCACCCGCCTGATCGAAACCGCTTCCGAGGCACCCCGGGCCGCGGCCGAGGTGATTGGCAAGCTGCGCCAGGAGGTGTCCAGCAGCGCTGCGCGCGACAACGAGTTACTGGAAGAACGTGGCCGCATCATGGCAACGCTGGGCTCGTTGCTGGAAGCCATCAACCATGCGTCCGTGGAGCAGCGCGCGGTGATTGATTCACTGGTGGCATCGTCCGCGGTCGCGCTGACCCAGGCCGGTAGCCAGTTCGCCGAGAAAGTGGACGCGGAGGCTGTCAAGCTCGCCGACATCGCCGCCCACGTGACCGGCAGCGCGGTAGAGGTATCAGCACTGGGTGAGTCGTTTGGTTTTGCCGTCAAGTCGTTCAACGATGCCAATGAGAAACTGATTGCCAATCTGCAGCGCATCGAAAGCGCCATGGATAAATCCATGGCCCGCAGCGACGAGCAGTTGGCCTACTACGTGGGTCAGGCACGTGAAATCATTGACCTCAGCATCCTGTCGCAGAAAGAAGTGTTTGAAGGGCTGCGCCAGCTGCCGGCCAAACAGGCGCAGGCTGCGGAAGAGGTTGCATAGAGATGGAAGACGTTGACGCAGGTATGGAACAGACGGCGCCGGTGTGGGCCGTCTTTGGCGACTTGATGTCGGGCTTGCTGGGTGCCTTTGTATTGCTGCTGGTGGGCGTGCTGATCGTCCATTTGCAGCTGGTGACACACCTGGAAGACGAGGTGAAGAAGCGCCAAGTGGAAGAGCAGCGCCGCATCACGCTCGAGCAGGCCTTGGCAGGCCCGCTGTCCAGCGGCCGCATCACATTGACCAATGGGCGCATCGGCATCAGTGGCCGTGTGCTGTTTGCAATGAACTCCGATCAGCTGCAGCCCGAAGGCCGGGAACTGCTCAGCAGCCTGGTGGTGCCGTTGAAGTCCTACCTGACCTCTCGGGACGAGTTGTTGATGGTCAGCGGTTTTACCGACAACAAATCCATACGCGGCGGCAAGAGCCAGTTTGAAGACAACTGGGAGCTGTCGGCCCAGCGGGCCCTCACCGTCACCCGTGCGCTGATCGATGAAGGCATGCCCTCCAGCATGGTGTTTGCGGCGGCCTTCGGCTCGGAGCAGCCTATCGTGCCCAATGTGGATGACAAGTCGCGTGCGCAAAACCGCCGCGTGGAAATGGCGCCGGTGCCCAAGGCCATCAACAACAAAGTGTCTAACCCATGATGGAAACGGCGCAGTCCACAGCACCCGAGGCGCCTGGCGCACTGGTGCAGTCGTTGCGCCTGGTAGGGGCTCACCAGGTGGACCCGATACGCTTCCACTACATTGAAGTGCTGGCGGCGCGTGCTGGCACCTATGAAGGGCCTGTGCGGCGCGTGCTGGATGCCAAGTTGCAGGTGGCGGTTGCAGCACTGCACGCGTCGTGCACGCAGGCACAAACCAGTACCGCAGAACCCGATTGCGCCATGCCCTCCGCAAGCCTGGGGGACCTGGTGCGCCACATGGCCGCCCACGCCCTGGATAAGCCTGATGGCTATGCCGTGGCGCACACCACACCCCGCACCGAACTCAAGTCCATCCAGGCTTTTCGCAACACCTGGTCCAAGCTCAGTGCTGATAAGCAGGTGGTGCAGGCACTGGAGCAGGCCCCTAAAAATGCGGGTCCCATCAACTCCCATGTGGTGGCTCTGCGCTCTCTGGCGCTGTTGCGCGACGTGTCGCCAGACTATCTGAACCGGTTCATGACCTATGTGGATACCTTGATGTGTCTGGGCCAAAACGCTAGTGCACCATTGCCTGCTGGCAAGCCGCCGCGCTCGCACCAAAAGTCGTCCAAAAAATAGGGCTTGCCACGCCTTGTTTTCCTCTGCACTTGTGTGATTGCATTCCGGCATGCAATTTCTGCATCACAAAAGTTGCCCCGTTTCCGTATCAAGCGAATAACATTGTCGGCGCAGGATCTATGGCCGCTATCTGACGGTGTGGTCACAGGATCGTGAACATGGCACCTTGATTCACTACCTACGAGCAGACAAGAGAATGAAACACCTACTCGCGCTGGCAGCATTGGCCTCAGCTGTCGTATTTACCCCTTTGACGGCCACTGCCCAACCGGCGGATACCTTGGCAAAGTTCAAGGCGACCGGTGTCGTCAATATTGGCGCTCGTGAGGCATCGGGTGTGCTGTCCTACGCATTGGGTGCCGGACAATACGTTGGGTATCACATTGACGTTTGCCAGCACATCATCGCTAATGCGGAAAAAGCGATTGGCCAGAAGCTGGAGCTGCGCTATGTGCCAGTCACCTCGCAGAACCGTTTGGAGTTGGTGAAAAGTGGCGCGGTAGATATCGAGTGTGGCTCGACGACCAACACAGTGGCCCGCCAGAAAGAAGTTGCTTTTGCGCTCACCACCTATGTTGAAGAGGTTCGTCTTGCAGTACGTGCCAGCTCTGGCATTGCTTCGATCAAAAGTCTCGGCGGCAAAGTAATCGCCACTACTCGGGGATCAACATCCGTGCAGACCCTGCGTCGACAGGCCAGGGCCAATGGTGTCGAATTCAATGAGGTATTTGGCAACGACCATGCCGACAGTTTTCTGCTGCTCGATTCAGGGCGTGCTGATGCATTCTTGATGGATGGTCAAATACTGGCAACCCACATTGCAAACGCCAAGTCCCCGTCCGACTTCAAAGTCGTAGGAGACGCATTAAACGTGGAGCCAATCGCCATCATGTTCCGCAAAGACGACTTGGCATTCAAGAAGCTGGCTGATGACACCATCAGGGGTCTGCAGAAGTCTGGCGAGCTGGAAAAGATCTATGACAAATGGTTCATGCAAACCATACCCCCGAAGGGCATCCGCCTGGGATTGCCAGCGAGTGATTCGACCAAGGCAGCGTGGAGTGGTCTGAACGACAAGGCAATGGAAGACTACGCCAAGAAGTGAGAAGTGTTTGACCCGAGTCAGGGGGGGCTCGGGACTCTACTCAGTGGGCGCAGGCGGCCAGCCTGCAAAGGTTTGGGATAGCAGTTACCATGATTCGCCTTAACAGCTTCCAACCACAGGACTCACCCCCATGACCATTTCCATGTACCAGGCCAGCGTGCCCCGCTTCGTCAATATCCTCGGCAACCTTTCCAATATCCTGGACAAAGCACAGGCGCACATCGATGCAAAGAAGCTGGGCGACGCTACGCTGACGGGCTTTCGCCTATTCCCGGACATGTTGCCCATGACCACCCAGGTACAGATTGCTTGCGATGCAGCCAAAGGTGTCGTAGCACGCCTTTCAGGTGTTGAGGCTCCCGTGTTTGAAGACAATGAAAAAACGATTGCAGAACTGAAGGCCCGCGTGGCCAAAACCATTGCCTTCATCCAGACCGTGCCGGCCGCACAGATTGATGGCACCGAAGAAAAGGACATTGTTGTCAAACGGGGCGAGAAAGAAACCCACTACAAGGGAATGCAGTTCTTGTTGGGTCACGCCATACCCAATTTTTACTTCCACATCACGACTGCCTATGCCATCCTGCGCCACAACGGCGTCGAGATTGGCAAGCGCGACTTCCTCGGCAACCCCTAAGCCCACAGCCCCCGACTGGGGGCTTCATCGCAATCTGGCGCAGCGTCGAGCAACTCGCCCTGACGCTATGGTCTGACTTGCTCTAGTCCCAGCTGCGTCAGGAAATCAACTGCATATTGCGCCATGGGTGAGAAGCTGCGGCCCTTCAGCGATACCACCCCCACGTCCGAGAACTGGGTGGGCAGGTCGGGTGTTGTCAAGCGCACCAGCCTACCGTCGGCAACCTCTTCACGTGCCCCGGCATCTGCGCAGGCGACCACGGTGTCGGTGGCCATGGCCACGGTCTTGAGCAGGTTCAAGTCGTCGCATTCAATGGCCAGCGGCAGACGTACCCCTTCGGGGAGCCCCATGAGGGAGGCCATCAAAAACAGAATCTTCTCTGGCACACGCACACTGGCTATTCCATAGGGCAGCAGCGCCTCGCCCAGGACGCTTGCGCTTTTGAGTAAGGGATGCCCCTTGCGTACATAGAGGCCCGCCGTCAACTGCCCGATGCGGGTGACTGCCAAGTCCGACGTGGCCGGTATGTTGCGCAGGTCGGCCACATAGAAGTCCAGTTCTTCTGCGCGCAGGTGTTCTGCCAGATAGTTGGCATTGTTCACCTCTACCCGTACATGGACAGCGGGGAACCGCGTGCGCATGTCGGTCAGCAAAACTGGCAGCAGTGTGGCAGCCGGGTAGGGACCAACGCCGAGGGCAATGTCGCCCATCTGGCGTTCTCGGTACAGGCTGACGTCGCGTTCCAGGCAATGGTTGTCGAATACCAGTTTGCGGGCGCGCTCCACCACAAACGTACCTGCATCGGTACAACGCACCTCAGTTGTACCGCGGTCGAACAACTGGAGGCCCAGTTCGTCCTCGGCGGCCTGGATGCTGCGACTGAACGCGGGCTGGCTCAGGTGGCACTGTTGGGCCGCACGGCCAAAGTTGCGGGTATCAGCCAGCGCCACCAGGTGTTTGAGTCTGCGTATTTCCACATGTACTTTCTACTGCGGTCAATGCAAGCAGTGCATTGATTTTTGCATTTGAATGCATCGAGCGGATTTTAGTGCACACCTTTGATGGCTGCCAGACGGGCTTCCAGGTCCTGCCGCAGCTCTTTGCGCAAGAGCGCCTGCTCGTAGCGGCGTTTCTCCCGTTCGTTGCGGGGTTGCAGTGCGGGTACCGCCACCGGGCGGCGGTCATCATCCACCGCCACCATGGTGAAGAAGCAGCTGTTGACATGGCGTTTCTGCTGGCTGCGGATGTTCTCTGCAATCACCTTGATGCCAATTTCCATGGACGATTTTCCGGTGTAGTTGACGCTGGCGAGAAACGAAACCAGCTCGCCCACATGCACGGGTTGGCGAAACATGACCTGGTCTACGCTCACCGTCACTACATACCTGGCGGCGTAGCGGCTGGCACAGGCGTAGGCCACCTGGTCCAGGAACTTCAGCAATGTGCCCCCGTGCACATTGCCGGCAAAGTTGGCCATATCGGGCGTCATCAAGACGGTCATGCTGAGTTCGTGGGCGGCTGTTTCCATGGTCTTGATTCGTCTCAAGTAGTTGAATGAATTCCTGCAATTGTCCCTGTTTGTACAGGTCGCGTTAGCAGGCCCGGCTCAGCGCCGGAATTTGTTGGATGAGCCGATGATGGACAGATCAGCAAAGTCCAGACCGGTATGGTTGGTGGTGCTGTAGCTGATTTCCATACCGCCCAAGTCAAACCGGCTCATGCTCTCCAGTGCGGCCTGGATACGTTCGCGTGTGGGTTTGGTGCCGGCACGGCGCAGGGCCTCGACCAGCACCTTGGCCGATGCAAAGCCCTCCAGCATGGCCGGGCTGAGATCATCGATGTTGCGTGCCTTGGCCAGCCGGGTGGCTTCGCGCACCAGGGGCACGTTCATGGATTTGGGCAGGACTTGGCTCACGATGACACCTGATGCGTCTTCGCCAAGCAGCTGGATAAATCCACCCGAAGCGTTGTTGGACAGCGTCACGAATTGCGGCTTATTGCCCGCGGCCTTGATGGCCCGTATGCCGCCTGCCACTGCGGGGCCTGTTCCGATAATCATGACGGCTTGCACCGGTGACTTGCTGAGCGACTGGGCAATGCCGGAAAAATCTGGCTTGTTGCGGTCAAACTTGGCTACCAGGGCCGCCTGCAGGCGCGCGGTGGCCAGACCCCGTTGTGCGCCCTCGAGCCCGTCCAGTCCAAAGCTGTCGTCCACATGCAGCACCGCAATGTGCTGTATGCCAATGGATGCCAGGTGGCTGATGGCCATCTCCGCCTCTCGCTGGTAAGTGGCGCGTACATTGAATACAAACTTGCGCACTGGTACATGCAGCACCATGGCGCCGGTGGAGGGCGCGATGAGGGGGACGCCATGCTGCTCCAACGTGGGGATGACGGCCTCGGTGTGGGGTGTGCCGCGCGTCATGAACATGGCTACCACCTTGCGCTCTTCGATGAGGGCGCGCGCGTTAGCGGCCGCCAGCTTGGGGTCGAACTTGTCATCCAGCGTGACGAGCTCTATGGCTTCACCCCCCACGCCGCCGCGGGCGTTCACGGCATCGAGGTAGAGCTTGGCGCCTATGCCGGTCTCCTTGACGGAGGCAGCCACGGCGCCGGTAACACCGGTGGTTTGTCCTATCAGGATTTGCCCGTGGGCCAGGCTGCCCAGAGTGGCCAGCAGCAGGCCGGCCAGGCGTAGGGAATATGTCATGTGCAGGTCTCCTTTTATAGTGGTGCGTATGTCTCGCCACCGCTATCGCGCATGCTCTGTGCCAGGTCCTCGAGTGTTGCAAGTGCCTGTTTTTGTTCGGGTTTTTTTCTTTGCAGCGGGCTTGCGTTCTGAAGAGTCAGAAAAGGGGTGGCCTTTTTCCCAAATTCCGCACAGCTGCGAGCTGCACGGTGCTAGGGGCGACCGACCGGGATACCGTGTTTCTTTAGCTTGTCGTACAGTGTTTTCTTGGGAATGCACAGATTTTGCGCCGCAAGGGCAACGTTGTAGTCGGTGGCGCGCAGGGCGGTCTGGATCAGTGTGGCCTCATATGTATCCATGCGCCGGGGCAGACTGTCGAAGCTCTCGGTGTTTTCCGCGGGATGGGTCGGGGCGTCGCTGGAGTGGCCCAGGTTGGCCACTCCAAGCACCAGCTGGTCTGCAAAATTGCGCAGTTCACGCACATTGCCCGGCCAGTCACGCTGCTGCCAGTGGGCCATGTCCGCCGCACTCCAGGCGGGTGCTGCCTTCTGGTAGCGCAGCGCCGCACGCTGCACAAAGTGCGCCAGCAGCAGGGGGATGTCTTCGCGCCGGTCATTCAGGCGGGGCAGGTCGACGCTGACCACACCCAGGCGGTAATAAAGGTCTTCGCGGAATTTTCCTTCGGTGCTGAGTTGGCGCAAATCAACCTTGGTTGCGGCAATCACCCGGCAGTCCAGCTCTACCGTCGTATTGCCCCCTAGGCGCTCGAGTTGACGTTCCTGCAATACCCGCAGCATCTTGACTTGCAAGGCCATGGGCATGCTTTCGATCTCATCGAGGAAAACAGTGCCACCGTGTGCGTACTCCAGTTTGCCAATGCGCCGCTTCTGGGCACCGGTAAAAGCCCCGGACTCAAAGCCAAAGATTTCGCTCTCAAACATCGATTCGGGAAGGGCCGCGCAGTTGATGGCCACAAACTCGCCCTTGCGCCGGCTGGCAAGGTGCAGCTGGCGCGCCACGACCTCCTTGCCGCAACCGGTGGCGCCGTTGATCAGAACGTCTGCCGGGGTGGGGCCAATGTTCTGGATGAATTTGCGCAGCCGTTCGATGCCGGGAGACTGGCCTATCAACTCGGGCATGGAAGGGTGCGCAGCCCATGCCTTGCTCAGGCGGCGGTTCTCCAACACCAGGTTGCGTTTTTCCTGCGCCCGCAGGCAGCTCTCCAGCAGGCGTTCGGCGGCAAAGGGTTTTTCGATGAAGTCGTAGGCGCCGGTGCGCAAGGCCTGCACCGCCATGACCACGTCCCCGTGGCCCGTTACCAGGATGACGGGCAGGTCGGCATCAATGTGCAAGGTGTGCGCCAGCAGGTCCAGGCCGGACGATTGGGGAAGGCGTACGTCGGTGACCACAATGCCGCAGAAGTCGGCGTTGATCAGTGCATAGGCTTGCTCGGCATTGGCGCAGGCCTGTACCGTAAAGCCCCCCAGTTCCAGGGTCTGTGTGGTGGCCAGGCGCACGGCCTGTTCGTCCTCAACCAGGATGGCGTGGCGGTGGGACAGGTTGCTTGTTTTCATGCGGGTAGTTTTTCCTGCGCGCAGCGCGGTATGTAGACCACAAACTCTGCCCCGCAGTCGGGGTTGTTGCGTGCCTCCAGGTGGCCGTTCATGGCTTGCACAATCGACGACGAAATGGCCAGACCCAGTCCCAGTCCCATCCCAGTGGCCTTGGTGGTGAAAAAGGGTTCGAACAGATGTTTGACCACTTCTTGAGGCAGGCCCATGCCTGAGTCCAGGATACGGATGCGCACCTGCTGCGCGTCGGCCTCCAGCACCACTCGCACGGTTTTTTCAGGGGCCTGCTCTACAGCGTCCATCGCATTGCGCAGCAGGTTGATGAGCACCTGTTCAATCCGCACGGTATCACCCAAAACATGGAGCACCTCGGGCAAATGCAGTTGCAGTTGAACGCCGTGGCGCGCAAATTCACTGTCGAGCAACAGGGCTGCGTCTTGAATGGCCCGATTGACCTCCACGACCGCTACATCCTCGGGGCTCTTGCGGGCAAACCCTTTGAGTTGGCCCACGATGCTGCCCATGCGTGCGCTGGCCGCGCTGATGTGGCGCAGGTTGTTCTCGGCCTGCGTGGTTTGCCCGCGCGAGAGGTAGGTACTGGCATTGTCGGCAAAGGCGCGTATGGCGGTCAGTGGCTGGTTGAGCTCATGGGTGATGCCGGCTGCCATCTGGCCCAGCATGGCCAGCTTGCCCGCCTGCACCATCTCGTTGCGGGTGGTGCGCAACAGGTTTTCGGTTTGCTGCAGCTTGTCATACTTGGCGGCCAGTTGCGTGTTGGCTGACTGCAGCTCCTGTGTGCGCAGGGCGATATTGAGTTCCAGGTCGTCAGCCGCTTTCTTGAGGGCTTGTTGTGCTGCGCTGCGTTCCTCCAGTCGGCGGCGGCGCTGGTACTGTACGGCTGCTGCGGCTGCCGCCACCAGCAGTAGCAAGGTCGCAATGCTGGCCCACAGTATTCCGGCCCGTAGCACTTTGGCCTCTGAGGGAAACAGCATCAATTGCCAGCCCATGCGCCCGACAGGGCGCCCCACGAAGGCACCAAAACCTTTGCGTGCAGCGTTGGGCAAGCTGGCAATGGGTTTGATTTGTTTGCCCATGTACTGCTGGGTCTGTTCGATATCACTTTGCACCTGAGGGGTCAGCGGGTGCAGGCTGTTGTAAACCCAATCGCTGCGGTTGCTGAGGAACACCACACCATGGCGGTCGGCCAGCGCAATGGGGTCTTCGTTGCTGCGCCAGGTCTGCTCAAACGTTGCCAGTGTGATCTTGACTGCGATGACCCCAATCGGCGCCACCGAGCCGCGTTTATTGCCTGCCGGGTAGACCGGTTGGGAAATGAAGTAGCCCGGAATGCTGGTGGTGTTGCCGATAGCGTAGAAATAGCCGGGCTGGCCATGGATGGCATCTTGAAAGTAGGGCCTGAATCCAAAATTTTGCCCGACAAAAGATTGGGGCGTATCCCAGTTGCTGGCCGCGATGGTTTTGCCTTGGTTGTCCATCAGGTAGATGGCGGCCACCTTGGCCTGTTGCGCAAGGTCTTGCAGGATGTTGTTGAGCTCACCCTGCAAGGCAGTATTCCCGGGCGCTACCAGCAGTGCAGACGCCATGGGCAGGTGCGCCACCGAATACGGCAAGGTGTCAAAGCGGTCCAGCACCGCTTCAAGGTCCAGCGCGATGATCTGCAGTTGCCGCTCGCCGGTGAGTTGGATGTTGGCATCTGCGTTGCGTGCCCCCACCCAGAACGCGGCCGACACCAAGCCCAGGGCCAGCGCCAAGGCGCCGGACCAGGAGACAAGGCGTCGGGCACGGACCATGGCCCTTAGTCTACTGCCGCCATCTTCAATTCGTCATTGTGGTGGCGCTGCTGCTCTTCCATCACCAGTTGCCCCAGTTCGCGCTTGAGCGCATTGAACGCAGCAGACGACGGGTCGCGCAGGCGGGGCAGGTCCACCAGAATGTCGCGTTTGACAGTACCAGGGCGGTAAGTCATCACCACGATGCGGTCGGCCAGGTAAATGGCTTCTTCGATGCTGTGGGTCACGAAGATGATGGTCTTCTTCAGCTCGGACCAGATGCGCAGCAACTCATCCTGCAGGTTGCGCCGGGTCAGCGCATCCAGCGCACCAAAGGGTTCGTCCATCAGCATGGTGGGGGAGTCCAGTGCCAGTACCCGCGCAATGGCCACGCGCTGGCGCATGCCACCCGAAAGGTCCTTGGGGAAACGGGCGCGGAAGTCGGACAAGCCAAGCATGTTTAACAGGGCGTCCACTTTGTTCGCAATCTGCGCCTTGTCCATGCCCTTGATCTCCAGGCCAAAACCGATGTTCTGCGCCACCGTCATCCACGGGAACAACGCGTACTCCTGGAACACCATGCCACGGTCCGGCCCGGGGCCGATGACCGTGGTGCCATTCACGGTGATGGCGCCGGAGCTGGGCAGGGCAAAGCCGGCGACCGCATTGAGCAGCGTGGACTTGCCGCAACCCGAGGGCCCCAAAAGGCAAACAAACTGGCCTTCGGGAATGTCGAGGTTGATGTCGCGCAGCGCCACCACTTCTTTGTCGGAGGTCTTGAAGATCTTGTTGACGGCTTTGACTTGGATGTGTTGTGCATTCATATTAGCTCTCCAGGCCACGGTGCCAGCGCAGCAAATGGTTGTTGAGTTTGTTCATGCCAATGTCCAGCGCCAGGCCAATCAGACCAATGGTGAACATGCCGGCCATGACCTTGTCGGTCCATGAATACTCGCGGGCTTCGTTGATGCGAAAGCCCAGGCCATCGGGCACCGCGATCAGCTCGGACACGATCACGATCATGAAGGCCGCACCAATGGCAATGCGTATACCGGCCAGGATGTAGGGCGTGGCGGCGGGCAACATGACGCGCAGGAATAGCGTGCTCTGGCTGGCACCCAGGTTGCGGGCCGCCCGCAGGTAAATGCTGTCGACCTGGCGTACACCGACGATGGTGTTGATCAGCACCGGGAAGAATGCCGCGATGGAGATCATGAAGACGGCCGGTGGGTTGCCCAGGCCAAACCACAGCATGGCCAGCGGTGTGTAGGCGCTTGGGGGGATAGGCCGCAGCACCTGCACCAGGATGTACATCTTGTCGTAGATGCGCTGGTTGGCCCCCATCAAAATTCCGATCGGCAAGGCCAAGCCTCCGCCAATCAGGAAGCCGATCAGCACCCGGTACATGCTGCCCCAGGCATCGCGCAGCAATTCGCCCGACGCTGCCCATGCCAGCCAACTGCCGGCCTCGGGTGCATACGCCTCGACCGGCAACAAATACTGCACCCAGCGCTGTGCCACAGCGAGAGGGGATGGCAATTTGAGCGGGTTGACCCAGCCCAGCACACACACCAGTTGCCACAGGGCGATGACCGCCACGGGCACGATGAGGCCTGACGCGATGGCGCGCCAATTGATTTTGCTCATGCCTGTTGCTCCTTACTTGATGCCCAGGCTTTTCTTGGCCTGGTCCAGCATATCGGTGCGCACCCAGTCGGTGGCCACAGGCGGCTTGGACATCTTGCCCACTCCGTACTTGGCCATGGTATCGGTGGTGGTCTGGATGTGGGCGGCTGTCACGTCATACGAATAGGGCGAGTTGGCAATGGCGTCCTGGAAGTCGTCTGACGTGATCTGGCCTTTGAAGATGGTTTCACGCACGTACTTCTCTGCCTGGCCTTTGGTCTCGATGAAAGTTCGGGTCGACTCCACGAAGCAACGCATGAACTTTTCGGCGACCACACGGCGGTCTTTGTAGAAGCTCTCCGTCATGACCAATGTGCGTACAGGTTCGCCAATCGGTGTGTCATAAGGTTTTATCACCTCCACACCAAATCCCTTGTTGATGGCCTGCGAGGACTGGGGTTCGCTCTGCATGATGGCGTCCAGGTTCTTGCCCAAGAGCGCCTGGTTGAGGTCGGCAAAGGCCAAGTAGACCACCTGCACGTCCTTGCCCGGCTGGTCCGACATGCTCAGTCCGTTCTGGCCCAACTGCGCCGCCAGCAGCACTTCGTGTATGCCTCCGCGGGTTACGCCCACCCGTTTGCCCTTGAGGTCCTTGATGGACTTGATGTTGGCATCTGGCCGTGCCACCAGGCGTGCACCGCCCTTGGCAAAGCCTGCCACGATGTAAATGGGCGCGCCGTTGGCGCGGGCGGAGATGGCTCCCTCGGACGCGGTAGCACCCACATCCAGTTCACCGGCCAGGATGGCTTGCATAACGTCCGGCCCTTTGGCAAAGACGTGCTCTTCCACCTTGATGCCGCACTTGGGGGCGATTTCCTTGATGTAGGAAATGGCGCCGTAGTGGGCAAACTTGAGATTGCCCAGGCGCACCACGTCTTGTGCCTGTGCGGTGCCGGTGAACAGCACAGCGAGTGCCAGGGCGGAAATGAGCTTTGATTTCAACATGTTGTTGTCTCCAGTAAATAGCGTTGGACTAAACCGCAAGTTGTTTTGCACACGGCGTGCCAACCCGGGGTGCTTGCATAAGCCCTTGATTTACATGGTTTTTTCTGCGGTGGATGTTTCCAGACCCGTCTGATTCTTCGGAATGAGGCCGCGTGGTGTGCGGTTTTTCGCCCGGCCGTGTGGGCAGATCGTCACGCTTGGATGTGCAGTTGCGCACAGATCAGAAGTTCGCCAGGCATCAGAATTGAAAGCACAGTTGAAGCCCCTATATCCAGAAAGACATGACCATCAACACGCAACGCAAACTCTTGTTGGTTCCACTTTTCCTGCTGGGCGCCATGCAGGCGTTGAGCGCCTTTGCGTCCGAACGAGTGGCGCCGGAGCCCCTTGTAGTCCACAACGCGGCCAGTTTGTTGGCCAAGCAGGCCGAGTACCGTGCCCAGCTGCAAAGCAGTACCTTTGGCGAGCCCCTCTATTTGGCCTCGCAAGATGCAGGCGGACGCTTGGTTGCGGATGTGTATGCGGAGTTAGGTGCCCCGTTTGCGAAAGTCAGCAACCTGCTGGGTGATCCGGAGTTGTTGTGCGGCGTATTGTTCTTGCACCTCAATGTGCGTGCGTGTGTCGCACAGCGTGGACCCCAAGGCGATGTGCTGGCGTTGACGGCCGGCCCCAAGCAAGGAGCAACTGGAGCGGCTACGACCTATAGCATCTCCTATTCCATGCATGTGGATAGCGCCAGTGCGGATTACTTGCGTGTGACGCTCATTGCAGCCAGTGGCCCGCTGTCCACATCGGACTACCAGATTGTGTTTGAAGCCACGCCATTGGAAGGGCAGCGCAGCTTCCTGCACTTCTCGTATGGCTACAGCTACGGCAGCCTCGCGAAGATGGCTTTGAACCTCTACCTGGCCACGGCAGGCCGCAGCAAAATCGGATTCAGCGTGGTTGGAAAATCTGATGACGGGAAGCCTCAGTATGTGCAGGGTGAGCGTGGTTCGGTGGAGCGCAATGTCATGCGCAATTACCTGGCGCTGCAGGCCTATACCGGTGTAAACACCGGAACACCCGCAGCACAAATGGATGCGCGCCTGCGCGCCTGGTTTGCGCTGACAGAGCGGTATTCCGCGCAACTGCATGAGTTGACGCTGGAGGAGTATTTGACACAAAAACGCGAAGACTTGGGCAGGACATTGGCTGCAGGGCGTTAAATCTCTTCAGACGGATAATGCAGCCTTTTCGTTCCTTCTGGAGTGTTGGCTGTGTGTCTCCCTGAATCGGCAAAAGCGGTGGTAAACGGTTGTGCGTGGGGCATGCCGTGGCGGTAAAGCCAGCCAAGGCCGAATTGGCGAACCGGCTGGTTGAAGCGTCCCGCTACCGACAGTCCGGTAACCTGAAGGCGGCCAAAGCAGTCTATTCCGACATCTTGCGCAAGGATGCTGACAATGCCGAGGTGCTGCACCTGCTGGGTTGCCTGACAGAAGAAATGGGCAGCGCGGACCAGGCCATCAAGCTGGTGTTGAAGGCCGTCAAGGCGGACCCAACGGTGCCTGCCTACTGTTACAACCTGGGCAACATGCTGCTGCGCCAGGGCCATCTTGCAGAGGCCATTCGCTATTACCGCGAGGCGATTCGACTCAAGCCCGACTATGCGGTAGCACACAACAACCTGGGGCGAGCCTTGGGTCAGGCAGGAGACCGGGAGGCGGCCAAGGCCTGTTTCCAAAGCGCCATTGCCCATGCACCGCGTTACGCGGACCCGCTCAACAGTCTCAGCCTGGAGCTAAAGGCTCAGGGCGACCTTGAAGGTGCAGTGGCCGCCTGCAAGGCAGCGATTGACCTCAAGCCGGATTTTGCCGACGCCCATTGCAACCTGGGTGGTGCTTATCTGATGATGCAGCGGGTGGTCGAGGCCGCAAATGCCTACCAGGCCGCCGTCAGGCTTCAGCCAGCACGGGCCATGTACCACGCCAACCTGGGTGGTGCTCTCCTGCGCCTGGGTCGCCAGACTGAGGCTCTGTCGGCCTTCGATCAGGCGTTGCGCCTGGATCCCAAGGATGCGCTGACGCGTAGCAATCGTATCCTGGCCAGCAGCTATGTGATGACCGGCGCGCAAGCGCTATGGAAGCAGGTCCAGGAATGGGGCCTCCTGCATGGACAAGGTCTGCAGAGTCAAGCGCCGCGCATTGGCCCTGTGCCAGACCCCGAGCGCCGATTGCGCATTGGTCTGGTGTCGGCAGACTTCCGCAACCATGCAGCCGCCTATTGGATTGAGCCCTTGCTGGCCGGCTTGCACCAGGGCGACTGTGACGTGGTTTGCTATAGCAACAGTGGCGCAGTGGATGCTGTCACCGAGCGCCTCCAAGCCTTTGCAGATGTATGGGTAGTGAGTGCGGGCATGGATGACGTGGCATTGGCCGCGCGCATCGCAGCCGACGGCATCGACATTCTGGTAGACCTTTCCAGCCACACCGAAGGCCACCGACTGCTGGTATTTGCCCGCCAAGCCGCGCCCGTGCAGGTCAGCTGGTTTGGCTTCCCGGTTTCCACTGGCTTGCAGACTATGCAATACCGTTTTACCGATGCGGTCATGGACCCACCGGGCCCGAGTGATACCTGTTACTCGGAGAAACTGGTCCGGCTCTCACGCTTCTACGCGGCGTTCCGCCCGGACCCGGGCTGTGGTGAAGTCGGTCCCGGGCCGATGGTGCGCAATGGTTTTGTCACCTTTGCGTCGTTCAATACACTGGCAAAGATTACCCCTCAGGTGCTGCAATGGTGGGCGGGCATCCTTAACGGCGTGCCGGATGCACACCTGCTGGTTCAGGCGGCCGGGCTGGAAAATGCCGAGTTGGCCGCGCAGGTGCTAGCCGCATTCGGCGCACAAGGGGTTGCGCCGCACAGGCTTTCGCTGCGCGGATGGACCGGTCTGCAGGACTATCTGCGCTTAGGGCAGGAGGCCGATATCGCGCTGGACCCGTTCCCGTTCAATGGCGGTGTTACGACGTGCCACGCCTTGTGGATGGGAATGCCGGTCATCACTCTCGCGGGCGAAACAGCGGCAAGCCGGGTTGGCGCAAGCCTATTGACTGGCATGGGCCTGCAAGCGTGCATCGCCGATGATGCGCAGTCCTATGTGGCCAAGGCGGTGTCGCTGGCGCAAGATGCCGAAACGCTGGCTGCACTGCGCGCATCGCTGCGCGCGCGTATGGAAGCTGCCGGCTTGCTGGATGGCCGTGGACTGGCAGCCGAGGCGGAAAACGCCTTCAGAGACATGTGGCGCACCTGGTGTGCCAGCTAGGGCGTGACCAGCCCGTCCATGCGCACCACTTCGAAGTTCGATCCTTTCACGCTACCCAACTCGGAAACCAGTTTGTCGTTGTTCCAGCGCGGGTCGGGGGCGCCGCTGACATACCAGTTGGAGCCGTTGTCGGCCAGCAGCATGCCGTAGGTTTTCATGCTCTGCAGAATGGCCTTGCTCTCGGTGCTGAAGGTGCTTGGGATCACGTAGGTGGCCTTGAGCCGCACGCGCATTCCCATTGGGGGCACATTGGCGTTGGTATTGCTGGATGCCCAATGCGTGGCCGGCGGCACATAGGCGCGGCGCGTGGTGCTTGCGGTAAACCGCAGCGCATGGCGAATGACCCCAGTGGAGGCTTCGTCATACCGCGCCAATCCGGGGAAGATGGGCAGTCCGGCCGCGTCTGCACTGGTCCAGCCGGGTCGGCCACCGGGGCGCACGGTGTTGGAATCGGTGTGGAACACTGCACCGCCACTGGCGCGCCAAGTGCCGCCTGCTTGTGGGTATGAATTGCCCGTTTCATACAGGCGGTTGGCATCGCGGTCAATGACCAGCACATGGCGGTCTCCACCAAAGGTACCGCCATTGGCCAATTGGCCTTCGATTGGCGCATCGGTCGGGATGGGGTAGGGGCCGGGGTCGCTCTCATCACCATAGTCGGTAAACGTGACTGCCACCTTGGGCTGGGCTGACGACACCACTACATAGGGAATGCCAATCGGCGCGCCCTCATACAGGCCGGAGCCAAAGTCGGGGTGCAGGCCGCGCGTTAGGCCTATGCTGGCAATCAGTGCATCCGAATTGGGGTCTACCGCGGCCCCTGAGATATCCGTGTTCCAGGCGTTGCTGGCCGGAAACGGAATGGCGCCATTGAGGCTCGCACCGGCACCCAGACTGGCGCCGCTCAGGTTGGCGTACACCACGCCAGACCCGGGTGAGCTGCTGCCTACGCTCAGCAGTGTGTAGGTGTTGATACGCACGCGTACGTTGTTGTAGGTGACGCCCTGGACGGTCACCGCTCCCAATGTCAGCAGGTTGGTGCCGGCCTCAAAGGTGTCTGCCACCGGGGTGCCGCCATCCACGCCCAGCAGGGTGTAGGCGCTCACGGTTGCCCGGACGTTGTTGTAAGTGGTTCCTCCCAGGGTCACCGCGTCGAGCGCCAGCAGCTGGCTATTGCTGTCGAAAGAGTTGACGGCATGTACCTGAAAGGCAGCCACCAAAGCTGCCACGGTGGCGCTCGCCTTATACGCCAATGAACCATGTTTGAACTTCATAGGGCCCCTCGCATTGCACGGCGTATCTTCGCCGGTGATGCGCCTGTTTCAGTCGGCGGCAGCGCGCTTTTTGTAACCGCAGGTGACAAGCACAGCTAGCACCAGCGTGCGGCGGCTAATCCGATTTTTCGGTAGCCAGGGCGAAGTCTTCAGCAACCGACGTACCCGGGAAGTGAAAGCGTACCGGGCCGTCAGGCTTGGCGTTGACATACTGGTAGACCAAGGCGTCGGTACTATGGCGCACCGCTTCGGGCGTGCCTTCGATGGCGACCTTTCCATTGGCCAGCATGATCACGTGGTCCGCAATCGCCAGGGTTTCTTTGAGTTCGTGGGACACAAACACACTGGTCAGCCCCATGGAGTCATTGAGCTGGCGGATCAGCTTGGCGGCGGTTTTCAGAGAGATTGGGTCCAGACCTGAGAAAGGTTCGTCGTACATCACCAGTTCGGGGTCTAGCGCGATGGCGCGGGCCAGCGCAATGCGCCGCGCCATACCGCCCGACACTTCGCTGGGGTACAACTCGCGTGCGCCACGAAGTCCCACTGCGTTGAGCTTCATCAACACGATGTCGCGGATCAGGGGCTCGGGCAGGTCGGTATGTTCGCGCAGTGGAAAGGCCACGTTGTCAAACACTGTAGAGTCCGCAAACAGCGCGCCAAACTGGAACAACATGCCCATGCGCCGGCGCGCGGCGTAGAGTTGTTTCTGGTCCATGCGGCCCACGTCCTGGCCGTCGAACAGCATGTCGCCGGATTGTGCTTTTTGTTCGCCCCCCATGAGCTTGAGCGTGGTGGTCTTGCCTGCGCCCATGGGTCCGATCAGCGCAGTGACCTTGCCTTGGGGAATGCGCAGTGATACGTTGTCTAGGACCACATGGTCGCCATAGGCGAAGCTCAGGTTGCGGAATTCGACGAGTGAGGGCGCGGAGGGGTTAGTGGTGGTTGCCATGGGTGGTCAAAGCCGGTGTGCGGGGTGTGTCCCTGCGATGATAGCCCCGGCGGCACTCTGCACGATGGCGTCCACCAGCGCATCCCGCAGCGGGTGCGGGGTTGCCACCTGGGGCAGCAGCAAGCCCACGCTGAATGGGATGGCCATGGCCAACGGCCGTACCACCAGGTTAGGACCTGCCATCGCTGCGGCCGTCAGCGGGTTGACGATGGCCACACCCAGACCCTGTTGCACCATGGCGCACACGGCCACGGCGCTGGTAGTTTCCAGGCGCGTGGCACGCTGTACGCCGGCATCTACAAACATGGCGTCTATGGCCTGGCGGTAGGTATCTCCTTCGGCCAGGCTCACAAAACGTTCACCCTCAAAGTCCAGCGGTTGCAGTACGTTGTGCTTGCAAAGGCGGTGGCCGGCAGGCAAAACAACCACCTCGTTGGCGGTGAGCAGGGAGCGCAATTCAACACCGGTGGGGGCCTTGGTGGTTTCGCCCAGGCCGATGTCAAAGCGCTGTTCGCTCAGGGCCTGTTCCAGCCACGGGGATTCCAGTGGCACAACGCTGACACTGGCCTCGGGCAGTGCCTTGCTGAAGTGGTGCAGCGCTTGTGGCACCAGTGCGTGGGCTAGTGCGGGCAGGCAGGCCAGGCGCAGGCGGCCAGTGGAGAGGGTACGCAGTTCTTGTGCGCGAGCGGCTATCTGTTCCAGGCCGACGAAGGAGCGTTCTACCTCCTGCATCAGTGCCAAGGCCCTTGCGGTGGGGCGTAGGCGGCCGCGCACGCGGTCGAATAGTGCAAAGCCCAGCACGTATTCCAGGCGCGCCAGTTCGCGGCTCAGGGTGGGTTGGCTGGAGTTGGTTACGTCAGCTGCGCGGCTGAGGTTGCCGTGCAGCATGATGGCTCGGAATTGGGTTAACTGGCGGTGGGTTAGAAGTGGAACTGTTTCGGCACGCGCACGGAGCCTGGGTGGCAGAGCGTTTTGCTCCGTGTCCCCCGCCCGCTTTGCGGGCTCCTCCTTTACCTGCGCAAAACGCTCTGCCACCCAGACTCCTGGGGGTGTTGTCGCTTGCGGTTTTGGTTGGCGGGGCATTTGTTGACTATATCCATATTGAATAGTTGTACAACAAATATGGCATTGATTGAATCAACTTGGGCTGAGATCATCCCCCCTATGAATCCTTTTACCCCCTCCATCCTTGCATCCCTGGCCCAGCAACACGGCACACCGCTGTGGGTGTATGACGCGGCCACCATCACCGCCCGCGCCCAGGCGCTGCGCCAGTTTGACGTGGTGCGCTTTGCGCAAAAGGCTAACTCCAACACCCACCTGCTGCGCCTGTTGAAGAGCCAGGGCGTGTTGGTGGATGCCGTGTCTTTGGGCGAGGTCGAGCGCGCTTTGGCAGCGGGTTATGCCCCGGGCTTGAAGGACGGCCATGCTGAAATCGTGTTTACAGCCGACCTGCTGGACCGCACAACACTGCCGCGCCTGGTCGAACTGGGTGTTCCCGTCAACTGTGGCTCCATCGACATGCTGGACCAACTGGGTGCCGTGAGTCCTGGCCACCCGGTATGGCTGCGCATCAACCCCGGGTTTGGCCATGGCCACAGCAACAAGACCAATACCGGCGGCGAGCACAGCAAACACGGTATCTGGCATGGTGATCTCGTAGCTGCGCTGGCCAAGGTGCGCAGCAATGGGCTGGCACTGCAAGGGTTGCATATGCACATTGGTTCGGGTGTGGACTACGGGCATCTGCAAGAGGTGTGTGGTGCCATGGTGGCCCTGGTGCGCACGGTCAAGGCGCAGGGCATGGACCTGCATGCGGTGTCGGCTGGGGGTGGCCTGTCCGTTCCCTATCGCGCGGAAGAGGCGCCCATCGATACAGCCCATTACTTCTCGCTGTGGGATGCGGCCCGCCAGCAAATCGCCAAAGACCTGGGCCATGCGGTCGCGCTGGAGCTGGAGCCCGGGCGCTACCTGGTCGCTGAATCCGGCGTGCTAGTGGCCGAGGTGCGTGCCAACAAGTTCCAGGGCAACCAACACTTTGTGATGGTGGATGCCGGCTTCAGCGACCTGATGCGCCCCTCGATGTACGGCAGCCACCACGGCATGGAGATCATCCATGCCGACGGCGCGCCCGCCACGGGGGCCATTCAAGCAACCGTTGTCGCAGGCCCGCTGTGTGAATCGGGCGACGTGTTTACGCAAGGCGAGGGCGGCGTGGTGCTGCAGCGCGATCTGCCGCAAGCGAAGGTGGGCGATCTGCTGGTGATACACGACACGGGAGCCTACGGCGCTTCCATGTCCTCCAACTACAACACGCGACCACTGATCCCGGAGGTTCTGTTGGAGGCCAACGGCCAGGCCCGGCTGATACGCCGCAAGCAAACCGTGGCCGAGTTGATTGCGCTGGAGGCGGTATAACCCGGCGTAAACCCCTGATGCGGCACAATTCGCTCAGCCCACTTTCAAAGCAATAGACCATGTCCGACACCACCCACATTGCCCCCCGCGACAAAGCCGAAATCCTGGCCCAGGCCCTGCCCTATATTCGCAAGTACCACGGTAAGACCATGGTCATCAAATACGGCGGCAACGCCATGACCGACCCGGCCCTGCAGGCCGACTTTGCCGAGGACGTCGTGCTCCTGAAGCTGGTCGGCATCAACCCGGTGGTGGTGCATGGCGGTGGCCCGCAGATTGAAAACGCCCTCAAACGCCTGGGCAAGAAGGGCGAGTTCATCCAGGGCATGCGCGTCACCGATGCCGAAACCATGGAAGTGGTGGAGTGGGTGCTCGGTGGCAAGGTGCAGCAGGACATCGTGGGTCTGATCAACCAGGCCGGTGGCAAGGCCGTGGGCCTGACCGGGCGCGACGGCGGCATGATCCGTGCGCAAAAACTCAAGATGCTGGACAACGCCGACCCCAATGTGGAGCACGACGTGGGACAGGTGGGCGACATCGTCAGCATAGACCCCAGTGTGGTCAAAGCCCTGCAGGACGACGCCTTTATCCCTGTCATCAGCCCCATTGGTTTTGGCGAGAACAACGAAAGCTACAACATCAACGCCGACGTGGTGGCCGCCAAGCTGGCCACCGTGCTCAAGGCCGAGAAGCTGATGATGCTGACCAATATCAGCGGCGTGCTGAACAAGGACGGTGAACTGCTGACCGATCTCACCTCCCGGCGCATCGACGAATTGTTTGCGGATGGCACCATCAGTGGCGGCATGTTGCCCAAGATAGCCGGTGCGCTGGACGCCGCCAAGAGCGGAGTCAACGCGGTGCACATCATCGACGGGCGTGTTCCCCACGTGCTGTTGCTCGAGATTCTGACCGATCAGGCATTTGGAACCATGATCCGGTCTCACTGAGAGTGCTATGCATACTGTAGCGGGATAGTTAGATTTCACGGGGGCTGGAGGCCAATTTCATGCGACTCTTGTTGGTAGAAGACGATGTGATGGTGGCCAGCGGCATCAAACTGGGCCTGACCGGCGCGGGCTACGCGGTGGACTGGGTAGGCAGTGCCGAGCGCGCGCTGGAGGTCACCCGCTCCGAGGCCTTTGACCTGGCCGTCATCGACATTGGCCTGCCCGGCATGGACGGCCTGGTTCTGACCCAAAACCTGCGCAAGGAAGGCCACGCCATGCCGGTGCTGATACTCACCGCGCGCGACGCCCTGCAAGACCGCGTGCAGGGGCTGGACATGGGTGGCGATGACTACATGGTCAAGCCCTTTGAACTACCCGAGCTGCTGGCCCGGCTGCGCGCGCTGCTGCGCCGGTCACAGGCTGCCACCTCCGCCACGCTGAGTTTTGGCCCGCTGGAATTGGACACCGCTCTGCGCCAGGCTTGTATACGCAGCGGTGGTGCGGGTGGCCCCTGCCAGCCCATTGAGCTGGGCCCGCGCGAGTGGACGGTGATGGAATACCTGATGCTGCAGGCCCCCAAACCCGCCAACAAAGACAAGCTGCTCCAAGCCCTGACCGGCTGGGACAAAGAAATCACGCCCAACGCGGTCGAGGTTTACATCTCTCGCCTGCGCGGCAAGCTGGAGCCCCATGGTTTGGCGCTGCGCTCCATCCGTGGCTTTGGTTACCGGCTGGAAATGCTCAACCCGGCGGTAGAGCCTGCCCCGCAACCCAGCCAGCCCGCCGCGTGACACCTAGCGCGCAACACGCCGGCATGGCATCAGGCCTGGAGCGGCGCCTGTTGCTGCTGTTGCTGGTGCCGCTCTTTCTGTTGGCCTCACTGAACGCCTGGTTCGATTACTCCTCTGCCGACAGTGCGGCCCTGCAGCAAGACCGCGAGCTCCTGGCCATGGTGCCGCTGATGGCAAGCTCGGTGGTGGCCGCCGGCGCCACCGACGAAGCCCCGCCCGTGCTGCTGATGGCCCCCCCGCTGGAAGATTTCTTGGCCCAGCGCCCCGGCCTGTCGGCCTATGCTTTTCTTACCGAAGGCGGTGGTGTGCTGGTGGGGGACGGCTGGCTCATGGGCACACCGCCCGCCACCGGAGAACCCGAGTTTGTAAGTGAGGAGTTTGACGGTGTGACCTACCGGATCGTCAGCCAGCGCGTGCACACCGTGGCAGGCGACCTGGTGCTGCGCCTGGCCGATGGCTCTGACCCGCGCCAGCAGTGGTTGCGACTGCTATGGCTCAAAGTGGGCCTGCCCAACCTGGTGTTGGCGGTGGCCGCCTTCTTCGCAGTGAATTGGGCCGTTCGCCGCGCATTGCGCCCGTTGATTGAGCTCAAGGAGGCTGTGGAGCGGCGCTCACCCCGCGACCTGTCGGCGCTGGATGCCAATGGCTCTCCCGACGAAGTGCGTCCCTTGGTGGAGTCGTTGAACCGTTTGTTTGACCTGGTAAACGCCCAGGCCGAGAGCCAGCGCCGCTTTGTGGCCGACGCCGCCCATCAGCTGCGCACGCCATTGGCCGGCCTGCAGGCCCAGGTAGAGGCCTGGGCACAGGCCGTAGGCGCCACGGCAGCCCAGGCCCATCCTGAGCATGTCTATATGGAAAATACCCACCTAGCCCCCGAAGAACTTGAGGGTGTTGCTATTACTTTGGAAGCAAGCCAGGTATTCAAACTCCGCCGGGCCGTGCGCCGCACCTCGCAGTTGGCCAACCAGTTGCTGGCCTTGTCCCGCGCCGATGCGCGAAGCGCCAACACCCAGGCCACGCAGCGTGTGGACCTGCGCCAGCTGTGCGAGATGCTGCTGGAAACCCACCTGGACGCAGCATCCGACAAGGAAATAGATCTGGGGCTGGAGGCGCAGGATGTACACGCCACCGGCCACGAGTGGCTGCTGCGCGAGCTGCTGGGCAACCTGCTGGACAACGCCATACGCTACACCCCGCGCGGCGGCAGCGTCACGCTGCGCTGCGGCTGGGTAACCGAAGAGCCTGGCGCGCCTGCCCCGCAACCGTTTCTGGAGGTTGAAGACAACGGCCCCGGCGTACCGGTGGCCGAGCGTGCGCGCATGCTGGAGCGTTTTTACCGCGTGGCCGGTACCCAGGGTGAGGGCACTGGACTGGGCTTGGCCATTGCCGAAGAGATCGCCCGGGTGCACAACAGCCACTTGCAGGTGCTAGACGGGTTTGGTGGCCGCGGCCTGCGGATGCGGGTTGCGCTGCCAGCCTAGGCAAAACCCTTGCCACCCCTATGCGAGAATGATTTATCACCATCGCTTAGCGCACCATGCCAGACGCCCTAACCCAGTCCCATGAGCCACTAGAAGACCATGCCCATGCCGGGCAGGAGACCGATGCGTCAGCGGCGCCCGCCGAGGCCGCTGCTACCACCACCCGCAAGCGCCCCAAGCCAGGCGAGCGCCGGGTGCAGATATTGCAGGCCCTGGCCAGCATGCTGGAGCAGCCCAGTGGCGAGCGCATCACCACTGCCGCGCTGGCTGCGCGGCTCGATGTCAGCGAGGCCGCGCTGTACCGCCACTTCGCCAGCAAGGCGCAAATGTTCGAGGGCTTGATCGAATTCATCGAGCAAAGCGTGTTTTCCCTGGTCAACCAGATCGTAGAGCGTGAGCAAGCGGCTGCAGCCGGTGGTGCGGTCGATGTCGGCCAGCGCCAAGCCGCCAAGCTCATCACGATGGTGGTGCAGTTTGCGGAGAAAAACCCCGGCATGGCCCGCGTCATGGTGGGGGATGCGCTGGTGTTCGAGAACGAACGCCTCATTGCGCGCATGAATCAGTTCTTCGACAAGATAGAAGCCACACTCAAGCAGTGTCTGCGTGATGGGGCAGCGTTCAGCGCATCGGCTATGCCCACCGCCGATGCACAGGTGCTCGCATCGGTCCTGGCGGCCTTTGTGGGCGGGCGACTGCAGCGTTTTGTGCGTTCCGGCTACAAGCGGCTGCCCTCAGAAAACCTGGAAGCCAGTCTGCGGTTACTTCTGGGGTAAACCCAGGCCCGGTTTAGAAAACCGGCTCTAGACCACAAAAAACTTGCACGGCGTAGGGTGTAATGCATGCAGAATAGCACGATCGTTCTATTTTGTAGTACATTGCCTCCATGTCTATAGCGCCACACACTGCCAAGCTGATCCGCAAAGCCCGTCCGGCCGAGGCGCGTTCTGCTGCTTCTGCGGCGGGTAAATCTTCCTCGGGGCGCGCCATGCAAAAGGGCCAGCAAACCAAGCTGGCCATCGTGGATGCCGCTTTGAGCCTGGCAACCCAGATCGGGCTTGAGGGCCTGAGCATTGGTGCTCTGGCCGAGGCCACCAACATGAGCAAGTCGGGCGTGTTTGCCCACTTTGGCTCGCGTGAAGAGTTGCAGATTTCTGTCATCCACCAATACTTCGCGCTGTTTGAGCGGGATGTCTTTTACGTAGCCATGGAGCAGCCCAGAGGCCTCCCCCGCGTCAAGGCCCTGTTTGCCAACTGGATGAAGCTGGTTGCCGAAGAGATTCAGGCCGGCTGCATATTCATTAGCGGCGCGGTCGAATTTGATGATCGCCCCGGCCCCGTGCGCGATGCGCTGGCCACCTCGGTCCAGATCTGGCTGGCGGCCATGAACCGATCCATCGTGCTGGCCAAGGCCTGCGGCGATTTGCGCGCCGATGTCGACGAAGAACAAATGGCATTCGAAATCCACGGCCTGATTCTGGCCCTGCATTACGAAGCCCGCTTCCTGAACAAGCCTGGCTCGATAGAGCGTGCCAACAAAGGGTTCGAGAACATCCTGGCGCGTTATGGCGCTGAGGCCACTTCCTGATTTTTCTGATTCACCGTTCCACAAGGAGTAATCACTATGCCTACATACACCCCACCCCTGCGCGACATGCAGTTTGTGATGCACGAAGTGCTCAAGGTCGTGGACGACTTCAAGCAAATCCCGCAGCACGCCGAGATGGATGCCGACACCATTAACGCCGTGCTGGAAGAAGGCGGCAAGTTCGCCTCGGAAGTGATTTTCCCGCTCAATATCTCTGGCGACGCAGAGGGCTGCACACTGGACACCAAGACCCACGCGGTGACCACACCCAAGGGTTTCAAGGAAGCCTACAAGACCTATATTGACGGTGGCTGGGCTGCCTTGGGTTGTGACCCCGAGTTTGGCGGCCAGGGCCTGCCGCTGGTGGTGAACAGCATGTTCTACGAAATGCTCAACAGCGCCAACCAGGCATGGACCATGTACCCCGGTCTGACACACGGCGCCTACGCCGCGCTGCATACCCATGGCACCGACGAGCAAAAGGCCACCTACCTGCACAAGATGACCAGCGGTGAGTGGACCGGCACCATGTGCCTGACCGAGCCCCATTGCGGTACCGACCTGGGCCTGATGCGCACCAAGGCAGAGCCACAAGCGGACGGCACTTACAAGATCACTGGCAACAAGATTTTCATCAGCGCCGGCGAACACGACATGGCTGACAACATCATCCATCTGGTGCTGGCCCGCCTGCCCGATGCGCCCCCCGGAATCAAGGGTGTGAGCCTGTTCATCGTTCCCAAGTTCAACGTGAACAAAGACGGCAGCCTGGGTAGCCGCAACGGTATCTACTGCGGTGGCCTGGAGCACAAGATGGGCATCAAGTCCAATGCAACAGCCCAGATCGTCATGGAAGATGCCGTTGGCACCATGGTGGGCCAGCCCAACAAGGGCATGCAGGGCATGTTTGTGATGATGAATGCAGCCCGCCTGGGCGTGGGCAACCAGTCCCTGGGCCTGACCGAGGTGGCGTTCCAGAATGCGCTGGCTTATGCCAAGGACCGCATCCAGATGCGCTCCTTGTCCGGCCCCAAGGCCAAGGACAAAGCTGCTGACCCCATCATCGTGCACCCCGACGTGCGCAAGATGCTGCTGACCGCAAAGGCCTATGCCGAAGGTGGCCGCGCGCTGCAGGCTTTCTGCTCGATGCTGCTGGAAAAAGAACACGGCCACCCTGACGAAAAGGTCCGTAAGGACTCGGGCGAAATGTTGTCCATGCTGACACCCATCGTCAAAGCCTTCCTCACGGACAACGGTCACATCTCCACCAATGCCTGTATGCAAGTGTTTGGTGGTCATGGCTTCATCAAGGAATGGGGCATGGAGCAGTTCGTGCGCGACAACCGCATCAACCTGATCTACGAAGGCACCAACACCATCCAATCGCTGGACCTGCTGGGCCGCAAGATCCTCGGTAACAACGGCGCCACTCTGAAGAAATTTGGCAAGTTGGTTGGCAAGCTGGTGGAAGAAGAAGGCGTCAATGAAAAGATGGCCGAGTTCATCACCCCCATCGCCATCCTGGGTGACCAGATGACCAAGTTCACTACCGAGATCGGTTTCAAAGGCTTCCAGAACCCCGACGAAGTGGGCGCCGCTGCGGTGGACTATCTGCGCGTGGCAGGCCATCTGGTGTTTGGCTACTTCTGGGCCCGCATGGCACAGGTGGCTCTGCGCGAAATCGCAGCGGGCAATACCGACCCGTTCTATGGTGCCAAGTTGCAGACAGCGCGCTTCTACTTCAGCAAGCTGTTCCCTGAAACCGCAACGCTGATGCGCACTGCACGGGCAGGCAGCAAGGTTCTGATGGATACCGATCTGGCTCTGGCCTGATGCCGGTTCGTTTTGCCGGATAGTTTGTTCGATTCAAGAAAATAGAGGAGTCCCCATGTTGCGTACCGTCATTGCAGGTCTGGTGTTTGGTTTCAGTGTCTCGGCCATGGCCCAGATGTCGCCTGTGGGCGTATGGAATTCAGTAGATGACAAAACCAAGGAGCTGAAGTCCGAGATTGTGATCACCGAAAACGCTGGCGTATTGAGCGGGAAGATATCCAAACTCCTGCGCAAGGACGCCAAGCAGGATGACGTGTGCCGCGAGTGCACTGACGACCGCAAGGACAAACCCCTGATTGGTCTTGAGATCATCCGTGGTGCCAAGAAGGCGGATGGCAAAGACGTGTGGGAGGACGGAAAGATTCTCGATCCTGAAAACGGCAAAACCTATGCGTTGCGTATGACCCCTATCGAGAACGGATCCAAGCTCGAAGTGCGTGGCTCCATCGCCTTCTTTGGCCGCACCCAGACCTGGGTTCGCGCCAAGTAACCTCTTACTTAGAGAGAAATTCATGTCCCGTTTCCAAGTCAGAAAAGTCGCCGTACTCGGCGCTGGTGTGATGGGCGCGCAGATTGCGGCCCATCTGGTCAATGTCAAAGTGCCCGTGGTGTTGTTCGACCTGCCCGCCAAGGAAGGCCCCAAGAACGGTATCGTCACCAAGGCAGTGGAAGGCCTGAAGAAACTCAAACCCGCCCCGCTGGGAGTTGTGGATGACGCGGTGTTGATCCAGCAGGCCAACTACGAAGAGCACATGGACGTGCTCAAAGAGTGCGACCTGATCATCGAGGCCATTGCCGAACGCATGGACTGGAAGCTGGATCTGTACAAGAAGATCGCCCCCTTTGTGGCACCCCATGCCATTGTGGCGTCCAACACATCGGGTCTCTCGATCACCAAGTTGTCTGAGGCCTTGCCCGAAGAAATCAAGCCCCGCTTCTGTGGCATCCACTTCTTCAACCCCCCGCGCTACATGGCGCTGGTCGAGTTGATCAACACCCCGACCACACAGACACAAGTGCTGGACGATCTGGAAGCCTTTGTCACCAGCAACCTGGGCAAGGGTGTGGTCCATGCCAAGGATTCCCCCAACTTCATCGCCAACCGTGTCGGTATCGCCGGCATGTTGGCCACCATGAAGGAAGTGGAAAACTTCGGTCTCACTTACGATGTCGTCGATGACCTGACCGGCAAGAAACTGGGCCGCGCATCCAGCGGCACCTTCCGCACGGCGGATGTTGTGGGTCTGGACACCATGGCCCATGTCATCAAGACGCTGCAGGACACGCTCTCTCTCGAGACTGACCCGTTCTACGAAAGCTTTGCCACACCGACGGTGTTGAAGACGCTGCTGGAAATGGGCAACCTGGGTCAGAAGACCAAGGCTGGGTTCTTCAAGAAAGTCGGCCGCGATGTATTGCGCTTTGATCTGGCCAGCAAAGAGTATGTGCCAGGTGGTGAAAAGGCCGACGAGGTGTATGGCCGCATGCTCAAGAAGCCTGCGGGCGAGCGCCTGAAGCTGTTGCGCAACGCAGAGGGCAAGCAGGGCCAATTCCTGTGGGCCATTCTGCGCAATTCGTTCCACTACGCGGCTTTGCATTTGGCCTCCATTGCGGACAACGCGCGTGACGTGGACTTCTGCATGCGCTGGGGCTTTGGCATGCAGCAGGGGCCATTTGAATTGTGGCAAGAAGCCGGTTGGCTGGACGTGGCCAAGATGGTCCAGGAAGACATCGATGCGGGTAAGGCCCTGTGCAAGGCGCCGCTGCCCGACTGGGTCTTCAAAGGCCCTGTGGCCGATGCCGGTGGAGTGCACACACCCGCGGGTTCGTGGAACCCCACCACCGGTAAGTTTGTCGCACCGCGCAGTCTGCCTGTTTACGCACGCCAGCACTTCCCCGAGAGCGTGCTGGGTGCCAATGCACCGTCGGCCACAACTGCTGGCAAGACCCTGTTCGAGGACGAATCCATCCGCCTGTGGACACTGGATGACGAAGTGGTTATCGCCAGCATCAAGACCAAGATGCACGCCATCGGTCCCGGTGTGGTGGAAGGTCTGCTGCGTGGCCAGTCCCTGGTCGAGCAAGACTACAAAGGTCTGGTGATCTGGTCGCCCGATGACATGTTCTCCGCGGGTGCCGATTTGCAGTCCATGCTTCCGGCCTTCATGATGGGTGGCGCCGCCGCCATCAGCGGTGCCGAAGAGGAGATGCAGCAGGCCATGCTGAAGCTGCGCTATTCCAATGTGCCCGTGGTCTCCGCTGTGCGTGGCCTGGCTCTGGGAGGCGGCTGCGAACTGGCGGTGTATTCCAGCCGCCGCGTTGCGGCCATGGAAAGTTACATCGGTCTGGTGGAAGTGGGTGTGGGCCTGGTGCCTGGCGCCGGTGGCCTGACCTATATTGCCCGCCGCGCTGCCGAAAACATGGCGCTGTCCACGTCGAAAGACCTGCTGCCTTTCCTGACCGAAGGCTTCACCGGCGCGGCCATGGCCAAGGTGGGAACGAGCGCGCTGGAAAGCCGCAAGCTGGGCTACCTGCTGGACAGCGACGTCATCGTCCCGCACAAGGACGAACTGCTGTTTGTCGCCATCAACGAAGCCAAGGCACTGTCTGCCGGTGGTTACCGCGCGCCGCACAAGCGTCAGTTCCCCGTGGCGGGCCGTAGTGGCATTGCCACCATCACGGCGCAACTGGTCAATATGCGCGATGGCGGCTTCATCAGCGCCCACGACTTCCACATTGGCAAGCTCATTGCTGAAGTGGTGTGCGGCGGGCAGGTGGACGCCGGCACCCTGGTAACAGAGGAATACCTGATGGCGCTGGAGCGCAAGGCCTTCTGCAGCCTGCTCACCCACCCCAAGACGCAAGAGCGCATCATGGGGATGATGAGCACCGGCAAACCGGTACGTAACTGACCATGCCATCGCCCGCCCGCCCCAACCGCCTGGCACGCACGCTGGCCCAGATCGACAGGGTGCCTGCACCGCTGCGCCCTTTGGTGCGCAACCTCGTGTTGCGCCGTGCCGTACCTTTTACCGGTACCGCGCGCCTGGACTTTGCCGTGATGACACCTGAGAAGGTGGAGATCGCCATTGCCAACCAGCGCCGTGTGCAAAACCACATACGGGGCGTGCATGCAGCCGCTATGACCTTGTTGGCCGAAACGGCAACCGGCATGGTGGTGGGCATGAACGTGCGCGACGATTGCCTGCCACTTGCCAAGGAACTCAAGGTGAAGTTCAAACGCCGTACCAAAGGTGATATGCGCGCCGTGGCGCAGTTGACTGCAGAGCAGCGCCAGTTGATGCAGACGCAGGACAAGGGCGAAGTCGTGGTGCCCGTTACTGTGACCGATGCATCGGGCGAAGAACCCATCCAGTGTGAATTCATCTGGGCCTGGGTGCCGTCCACCAAGAAGTCGACAGCATCCAAGACCCGCAGCGTTCCGGCCTGAGGCCGGAACCCACCCAGAACCGAAAAGGAGTTACTCCATGAAACAAGTACAAGATGCCTACATCGTTGCGGCCACCCGCACGCCCATCGGGCGCTCCGGCCGCGGCTACTTCCGCAACACACGCCCCGATGAGTTGCTGGTAGCAGCCATCAAGAGTGCCATGTTGCAAGTGCCCACACTTGACCCCAAGGCCATCGAAGACGCCATCATCGGTTGCTCGTTCCCCGAGGGCGAGCAGGGCATGAACATGGCCCGTATTGCCACCGGTTTGGCCTTTGCCAACCCGGTAGGTGGTGTTACCGTCAATCGCTTCTGTGCTTCCGGCGTAACGGCCATTCAGATGGCAGCCGACCGCATCCGTGTGGGCGAGGCCGATGTGATGATCGCCGGTGGTGCCGAATCCATGAGCATGGTGCCCATGGGCGGCAACAAGACCTCGTTCAACCCGGCCATCTTTGAGCAGGACGAGAACATTGGCATCGCCTATGGCATGGGACTGACCGCCGAAAAGGTTGCCCAGCAGTGGAAGATTTCCCGTGAGGCGCAGGATGCGTTTGCACTGGAGTCGCACCTGCGCGCCGTGCGTGCCCAGCAGGCGGGTGAGTTCGCCAATGAGATCACCCCCGTCGACATCATTGAGCGCACTCCCAACCTGGCCACCGGCGAAATGTCTACCCGCACCCGCACCGTGAACCTGGACGAAGGCCCACGCCCCGACACCACGCTGGAAGCCCTTGCCAAATTGCGCCCGGTGTTTGCGGCGCGCGGTAGCGTGACCGCCGGTAACAGTTCGCAGACCAGCGACGGTGCAGGCGCCCTGATTCTGGCCAGCGAAAAGGCAGTCAAGCAGTTTGGCCTGAAACCACTGGCACGTTTTGTGAGTTTTGCTGCACGCGGTGTGCCACCCGAGATCATGGGCATTGGCCCTATCGAGGCCATTCCCGCCGCCCTGCGTTACGCCGGCATCAACAGCCAGGACATCGGCTGGTACGAGCTGAACGAAGCCTTTGCAGCCCAGTCCCTGGCCGTCATCAATACGCTGGGGCTGGACCCGTCCAAGGTCAATCCCATGGGCGGTGCCATTGCACTGGGCCACCCGTTGGGCGCAACCGGTGCTATCCGGGCCGCGACAGTGGTTCACGCATTGCATCGCCATAATCTGAAGTACGGCATGGTGACCATGTGTGTGGGTACAGGGCAGGGGGCCGCCGGAATTTTTGAGCGCGTCTGATCAGGTTCCGCACCAAGGCCACCTGCGGGTGGCTTTTTGTATGGAGTGAACACTTTGGCGACAGCACAGCATGTTTTTGACCAGGCGATAGCCCTGGAGTTGCAGGGCGACGGTAGCTTTGCGGGGCACACCAGCGCGGCCTATGCCAATATGGTGGGCCCTTTTGGGGGCATCAGCGCGGCACAAATGTTGAATGCGGTGCTGCTGCACCCGACAAGGCTGGGCGACCCGGTGTCCCTGACCATCAATTTTGCGGCCGCTCTGGAGACCGGGCCATTTGTGGTGCAGGCACGCGCAGCACGGACAAACCGATCTACCCAGCACTGGATGCTTGAGGTCGTGCAAAACGGCCAGACCGTGCTCACGGGTACCGCCTTCACCGCACTGCGCCGAGAGACCTGGGGCGTGGACGAAGACGCCATGCCGCTGTGCCCACCACCCGATCAGACACCACACGGCAAGAGTCCCATGCCCATGGAATGGGTCAAACAGTACGACATGCGCCCCATTGCCGGTGCCATGCCGATGGTCTGGGATGGCAGTGGCGACACCAGCCTGACCCAGTTGTGGGTGCGAGACAACCCACCGCGCCCGCTGGATTTTGCCGCGCTCACCGCCTTGTCCGATGCGTTCTTTCCACGCATCTTTGTGCGCCGCGCCACGCTGGTGCCGGTAGGTACTGTGACCATGACGGTGTACTACCACGCCGACACTGCACAGCTGCAGGCCAGCGGCACCAGTTACCTGCTGGCCCAGGCCCGCGCCCAGGCCTTCCGCAACGGCTACTTCGACCACACAGCCCAGCTATGGAACGAAGCCGGCGTGTTGCTGGCGACCACGCACCAAGTGGTGTATTACAAGAACTAGGACACACAATGCAAGACCTGCTGACCCACACCGCCGACGGCGTGATGACCCTCACCATCAACCGTCCGGACAAAAAGAATTCGTTTACCCAAGCCATGTATGGCGCCATGGCCGACGCGCTGGAGCAGGCCAAGAACGATCCCGCCATCCGTGTCACCGTCATCCAGGGCGACGTGACCGTGTTCAGCGCCGGCAACGACATCAGTGACTTTTTGCAACGCAAACCCATACCGCAAGAAGAAGCGCCGGTGTTCAAGTTTTTGCGTGGTATCGCCTCCCATCCCAAGCCTATCGTGGCGGCGGTTTGCGGCCCCGCCGTGGGCATTGGCACCACGCTGCTGTTCCACTGCGACCTGGTCTATGCCGGTGACAACGCCGCCTTCTCCATGCCGTTTGTCAATCTGGGCCTGTGCCCTGAGGCGGGCTCCAGCCTGCTGGTGCCGCAAATGATGGGTTACCACCGCGCGGCGGAGGCCCTGTTGTTGGGCGAGCCCTTTATGGCCGAAGCGGCGCTGGAGGTCGGCCTTGTCAACCGCATCCTGCCACCGACCGAAGTCAATGACATGGTGCAGACGCTGGCGCGCAAACTAGCCGCCAAGCCTATGGGCTCGTTGATGGAAACCAAGCGCCTGATGAAGAAAGGTCAGATGGACCAGGTACTGGCCCAGATTGCCGAGGAAGGCGAGAACTTTGCGCGTCTGCTGCAGGAGCCAGCCGCCAAGGAAGCCTTTACGGCGTTTCTGGAGAAGCGCAAGCCGGACTTCTCCAAGGTTTGACCAGGCCGCACCCGGCACTTCCACCGGCCGCCGGGTCGAGTGGTCTTAGGCGATTTTGGCCTCTAGCCCCCGATAATGCTAGTTGTATAGCTATAACAATAATAGCAATATTTTGCTGCGCCACCAGGAGATAGGCAACATGAACACCAGCACCGCACAGGCATCCACACTCCAGGGTAAGACCCTGTTCATCACCGGCGCCTCGCGCGGCATTGGCCTGGCCATTGCCAAACGCGCTGCGCGTGATGGGGCCAACATCGTCATTCTGGCCAAGACCACGGACCCCAATCCCAAGCTGCCTGGCACCATCTACAGCGCTGCACAGGAGATTGAGTCGGCGGGAGGCAAGGCCCTGCCGCTGGCGGTGGACATACGCGACGATGACGCCGTGTTTGCCGCCGTGGCCAAGGCGGTGGAAACCTTTGGCGGTATCGACATCCTGGTCAACAACGCCAGCGCCATTAGCTTGACCAATACCGAAGCCACGCCCATGAAGCGCTTCGACCTCATGAACGGCATCAACGCACGTGGCACCTACCTGTGCACGGCAGCCTGCCTGCCGGAACTGAAAAAGTCGGCCACAGCCGGGCGCAAGCCCCAGGTGCTGACCATGTCTCCGCCCTTGAGCATGCAGACGCATTGGTTTGCGCCGCATACCGCCTACAGCATGGCCAAGTACGCCATGAGCATGTGCACGCTGGGCCATGCGGGTGAGTTCAAAAAGCTCGGCATTGCGGTCAACAGCCTGTGGCCCCGCACGGCCATTGCCACCGCTGCAATGCAGATGATTCCGGGTGTGGACATTGCGCTATGCCGCACGCCCGAGATCATGGCGGACGCAGCGTATTGCGTGTTGACCAATGGCGCGTTCGAAACTGGCAACTTCTACATCGACGACGCGGTGCTGGCCGCGCATGGCATCACTGATTTGGATGCCTATGCAGTCACACCGGGCAACAAGAATTTCCTGCCAGATTTCTTTGTGGATTGACTGACGCTTACCGCGCCAGATAACCACCGTCTACCGGATAGTACGACCCGGTGACAAAGGACGCACGGTCCGACGACAGCCACACCACCAGCTCGGCAACCTCTTCAGGTCGGCCAATGCGGCCCAAGGCGTGGGCACTGGCCAAGGCAGCGTCCACTGCTGGGTCGCTGACCAAGCCCTGGATCATGGGGGTATAGATAAAACCTGGGCCAATGGCGTTGATGCGTACGCCCTGGGTGCCATATTCCAGTGCAGCGGCCTGGGTCAGGCCCACTACGCCGTGTTTGGCGGCGGTGTAGGCCGGTGCAGTGGCAAACCCCACCGCACCTAGTATGGACGCCACGTTGGTAATGGCGCCGCCACCGGACTTGAGCATGGCGGCAATCTGGTACTTCATGCCGTAGAACACGCCCGAGAGATTGGTATTGATGACCTGTTCCCAGCCATCCAGCGGGTAATCGGCAGTGGGGGCCTGCGGGCCGCCAATGCCCGCGTTGTTGCAGGCCACATCCAGTCTTCCAAAGTGGGCGACGGTACGCTCCACCAGATTGCGTGCGTCGTCGGCCTTGCCAACATCTGCCGCGACAAACAGGGCATCCCCGCCTTGGGCACGCACCAGCGCGACCGTTTCCTCGCCTGCCAGGGCCGTGATGTCGGATACAACCACCTGTGCGCCCTCCCGCGCCCAGGCCAGCGCAATGGCGCGGCCAATGCCAGACCCACCACCGGTCACCAGCGCAACTTTGTTTTTCAGCATAAGTCCTCCAGACATGAACCCCATGTGTCACGGTTCATTGTGGGTTGTGTGCCGTGTTGCGGACTTGATATGTGTCAACCCATGGCAAGTCTGCGCGGCACGTTGGGCAGGTTTGCCGGCCTGTTGTGCGCGCGGTACGTTCCGGTTTGCGCAGGTTGTTGGCTACCCATAACGCACGGGGTTCGTTGATGCGGCCTGTGGCGGCCCAGCGGCGCGCTTCCAGCGCCGGGTTGTGCAACATGGCCGCCAGCCACACGGCCTCGTCGGTTGTGAGTTGGTCGGCGCGTTTGGCGAAATAGGTGTGGGCCGCCGCCTGTGCGCCACACACGGTGGCGCCCCAGGGCGCGTTGTCCAGGTACAGGCGCAGGATGCGGGCCTTGCCCAGCGTCTGCTCCATCTCCACCGCGTACAGCAGTTCGCGCAGTTTGCGCACCGGCGCGCGTTCACCACCGGTCACCAGCAGCTTGGCAACCTGTTGCGACAGTGTGCTGGCACCGCGCAGGCTGTGATGTGGTGCACCACCCTGTGGGGCTTGCACGGCGCGCTGGTTGTTGCTGCGCAGGGCGTGGGCTATTTCCACGATGTCGTAACCGGTGTGCTCGAAGAAGCGCTGGTCTTCTGCGGCGACCACGGCGCGCGCCAGCAGGCTGTTGGCGCCCAGGGTCACTTTTTGTGCGCGGGGTGGCAGCCCCCGGGTGCAGGTGCTCTGCGCGTTGGCCCATTGGTCCGTGCCCAGTCCCTGCACCGCCATGCCCACCAATTGGGGCTGCACGGTCAGGGCGCGGGACGGCAGGCTGAGCGTGGCCCGCAGGGAAAAAGTGCCCGCGATCTGCGCAGTTTTCAGCTCGGGTATGGCTTCGGCAAACAGGGCGTACCCATCGCGCACCGGGGTCGGCGGCAGGTCCATATCCAGCAGCAAACTGGTGTGGGTCAACTGGCCACGCCAGGTTGCGGCCACTGCACCCGAGGCCACCGTGCCCCGCAGTTGCATGCCATTACGCTGCACGCTGACATCGACCGCAGGCAGGCGCAGCGCGGTGGTGCCCCAACTGGGGTTGCGCAGGCTGCAGGGTTGGCAGCGCAGGGTCAAGACTTGGTCTTGCGCGATCCAGCCCAAGCGCAAGGGGCCTGTGGGCGAGGGCAGGGTATGGCCCGCCAGGCGTTGCGCCACCCAGGGCGTCGTGCCCAGCCAGATCAGCGAGGCAACCCCCACTTCGACAGGCACCGGCCCCACGTGTACGGTCGTAGCCCAGGCACCGGGCGCGGGGCGCAGAGCCGCGCGGGCTACAAAGAACAGCAACAGCGTTGCGCACACCAGGCTGACGGTGAGCACACCCACCCAGTAAGCCAGACGGTACAGGGCGCGCGATGCTGACAGCGTGGCAAAGCGAAGTAAAGCAGCGATATGGTTCATAGTGGGGTAGCAACAGTGATGGCCTTCCAGGGGCCGTGGGATTGGCCAGCGACCGACGCCCAGTACCAGGACGAGGTGTCGGTAAAGCCCTGGCCGTTGGCGTCTTCTATGCGTTCACACACACGCACGCTGCGGCCTTTGCGCTGGGCGACAAAACAGCGCCAGTGATCGTTGCTGTGCGCCTGTGCTTCCAGTTGTTCGTTGATGACGTGGTAACCCAGGCCGCGGTAGCAATCGGTGGCGGGGTGCAGCATGCGTGTGGGCTTGCTGACCGTGCGCAGCACCAGCGTGTGTTTGCCGTCCGTCAGGCGCGCCACGGTGCCAGGAAAGTGTTTGGCAAAGCGCAATTCGACATCGCTTAGTGCCAGCGGGCGCAGTGGGGCGCCTTGCCACTGGCTGGGCATTTCTTCAGCGGGCTTGGCAGCACCTTCGGTCACCCTCTGCCCATCGGATGCAACCTGGGCTACTCCCGCCAGCGCGCAAAGCGGCAGCACGGCCGACCAGAGGGCCTTGTGCAGCACGCGATTCAAAAAACGGTTTTCCAAAAAACGCTTGTGCATGGTTATCTCGTGTTTTGCAATGGGCGAGGACGATTGGCTGCCATGGCCCAGGCAATGCCCGCGCAGACCAGGGCCAGCACCGCCAGACCTACTGCTTCATGGCCCCAGCCCGGCAGCGGTGCGCCCGACGCCTGAAACGCCACAAGAACGGTGTTGCGCAGCACATTGCCCACCAGCACCAACGCACTGACGATAGGCAAGCGCAACAAAAAGCTGCGGTTGGCGCGGCCTACCACCAGCGCCACTACACAGGCCGTGAAATAGCCCAGCCAGACCATCTGCACACCAGAGCAAGGCGCATCCACGATGACCAGTTGCCCGTCGACGACCAGGCTGCTGCCGCTGCGCTCAACGGTGTGGGCGGCAGACAGCAACCAGCGGCTGGCCTCGGCGGTGACCACGCGCAGGGGAAAGCCCGCATAGAACTGAAGTGATGCCAGCAGCGGCAGGGACAACACTGACAAACCCAGCACCGGGGCGGTAGCCACCTGCGATGGCAAGAATGCCAGCAGCCCCAGTGCGAGTGACAACAAACCGACCAGCGCCACCAGCAGATCGGGCAACTGGGCGTGCAGCGCGGTGGTCAACACCGCGCCGGCCAATGCCACCACCTGAAAACCCAGGCGCGGTGCGGCGCGCAGGCGCAAGCGGTGCTGCCACACCAGGGCGCCCAACGCAGCCAGGGCCAGCACCCCCAGCGGGTCGTCCGAGCCATCGACCATGCGTTGGCCCATCCACCACCAGGTGGGCCACAGCGCCACGGCCAGCAGGGCGAGCCAGCGCCATTCGGCGGCCGTGTCGATGGCAATGCCAAAACGCACGAACGGTTGGCTGTGCAGCAAGCGTGGCAGGGCGCGGGAACGGGGCTGGTCCATGTTCTGCCTTCAGCTAGTCAGGTGGTGGTGGCGGGTACGGCGACGGCGGGTTGCCAGCATGGCCAGGACCGACAGCGTGACGGCTATAGCGCCCCAGGTGGCGGGCTCGGGAGTGCTGGGCACCTCGGCACCCAGGGCCGTGTTCTCTACACCCTGGGGCAGCGGTGAAGGCTGATTGACGCTGGCACTGTCTTGCGGTGCCAGGTTGCGCACCACCTGGTCCACGGCCAGGAAGCTGGTGTACTGCGTCAGCAGGCTGTATTTCAGGCCCAGCTCGGTGATGGCCTTGCTGTAGGCATCACCACCCACCAGCGACTCCTGATCGCTCAGCGACGCAATGCGGTGGCGGGCCCACAAGTGGCGCAAAGCAGTGGTGTCGGAGCCTGCGTTGGCGCTGATCTCCATGGTCTGCTGGATGGTGCCATTGGCAGTGTTGCCTTCCAGGATCAGTTTGCCTTTGGGCTCGCCGCGCCATTTACCAAACACGATCACGGGGCGCTGGGCCAGCAGGTCGGGCAGGTTGCGTGGCTCCACGTCGTACACGTCCAGGCCTTCGACGCGCAGTTTTACATTGGTCAACACGGGGGATTCGATCATGGTCTTGAAGCGGGCCGCTTGTTCGGCAGCCTCGGAGGGTTTGGTGATGATGAAAGGCTCACCCATGCCAGCACGGGCCAGGCCTTCCATCAGGTGGCGGTTGACGCTAGAGCCAATGCCGAACGAAAACACATTGGCCTTGGACAGGTTGTTGCGCACCAGGTCAAAAGCTTCGCGCTCCACGGTTACATAGCCGTCAGTCACCACGACCACGGTGCGTGACACGTCGGCTGCCTTGGGTTCGGCGTATACCCGTTTCAACGCGGGGATTAGTTCCGTGCTGCCTCCACCGCCCATCTGGTCGATGGTGCGCACGGCCTGTTCGATATTGGCCTTGGTGGCTGGCACCGAGCGTTCGTTCAGAAAGCGGTTGCTGCCGGAGAACAACAACACGTTGAAGGTGTCGCTGGGGCGCAGGTTGCCAATCAGCTCACGCAACAGCGTCTTGGCGGTGTTCAGCGGAAAGCCGTGCATGGAGCCTGAAATGTCCACCACAAAGATGTAGTCGCGCGGTGAAATGGCGCTGGCCAGCGGTGCCTTGGGTGGCTCCACCATGGCCAGGAAGAAGTTTTCGTCCTGCCCTTTGTAGAGCATCACACCGCTCTCGATCTTGTCGCCCGCCAGGCGGTAGTCCAGGATGAAGTCGCGGTTGTTGGCTGGCTCCACGTTGGGGTTCAGGCCAATGATGGTGGCGCCGCCCTGTTCGGTAGCGCTGCGGATATCGTGTGAGCTGGAGCGCACTTCCTTGAGGCCAATGGGCGTGTTCAGCGTGACATGAATGTCAAACGCCGCGCCAGTGTGCTGACCCTTTGGCATGATGGGTTGTGCGACCCAGGTGGCGTTGGCCTGACTGCTCTGGGGGCTGTTGTAGCGGGGGCCTACAACCGTGGGGAATACAAACTGGTAGTTGCCGTTGGTAGGGACCAGCAGCTCGGTGTAGCGCAGCTCCACCTTTACATCGTCGCCGGGCATGATGTTGGCTACGTTCATCTGGAAGACATTGGGCAGGTGCTGCTCCAGCAGCGCTGCCGTTTTGCCTTCCTGCTTGGCGGCGTCGTATTCCACGCGGGCCTGTTGCTTCTCCTTGATCTTGGCGGTGATCAGCCTGTCAGCCAGGCGCACATTCATGCCATGTACGGCAGCGCGGGTGGAGCCGGGAAATACGTACTTGGCTTCGATGGCGCGCTGGCCTTCATTCTTGTAGGTTTGCACCACGGTCACGTCGGCAATCACACCGCTGACCCGCACATCCACCTGGGTGGACTTGAGCGGCAATTGGTCTACGCCGGGGTTGTCGCTTTTGACAAAGAAGTAGGGGCTTTCGGTCTTGAGGCGGGGTGCTGCGTCACGGTCTTGTGCCTGTGCGGGGCTACTGACCAGCACCACAAAACAGGCAGCTGACAGGGTGGTGGTGACGAGCCACAACCAGCGCGACAGGCGAGCGGGTGCGGTTGAGGCAGGGGGTGCGGTATGTGCCGGGGCTGTGATAGCCATGGTGCTTTCTCCAAACGGCGTGCGACATTGCACGGTGGAGAGAGCATCCCGCGCCAGCGAGAAAACAATGCGAAGGCGACTGGGCCCTGTGTGAAGTCTGTGTGAAGTGCGAGTGAAAGATGCCAGCGCTTAAGACGCGCGAACCGTGGTGCTACGGGGTAACCAGAGCCTGGCGATCGCACCCATGGCACCTTCCGGGCTGCCGGAGTCGCTGCGATTGCCCAGAGCGATACGTCCCCGGTGCAGCGATGCAATTTCTTTCACAAAACTCAAACCCAGGCCCGTGCTCTTCTTGCGCGAATGGGGGCGGGCCAGCGAATAGAACTTCTCGAACACCTTGTCTTCTGCGTAGCTGGGTATGCCGGGACCCTGGTCACACACGGTGATGCAGACCCAACGGCCATCCAGATGCAGACCCAGCTCCACGAGCCCCCCGTCTGGGGAAAAGTCCAGGGCGTTGTCTAGTAGGTTGCTGACGGCGCGGCGTAACAGAAAAGGGTCTGCCTCTACCGTGGCGTCGGTTTGGGCGGCCACGTCGATGCGAATGCGCCGCTGCGCCGCCACCCCGTGGGATGCATGGGCCAATTCTTCCAGCAAGGGAAGCAACGCTATTGGCTCCACCGTGTCCAGTACGCGGCGAGTCTCCAGCGCGGTGAGTTCCATCATGCGGTCTACCATTTCCTGGATGCGTTCGGTCTCGCGCTGGATGTTCCCCAGGAAGCGTTGGCGTTGTGCCTCTTCCATGGGTTCCTGCAACAGTTCTGCTGCGCCGCGTATGGCAGACAGCGGGCTCTTGACTTCGTGTGTCAGTGTTTGCACATAGTCGGCCACGTAGTTGCGTCCGGCCAGTGCATCGCGCATTTCGTCGTAGGCTGCGCGCAGCAGCTCCCAGGCGCGGCGTACCAAGCGCCAGGGGTGGAAGCCCTTCTGCGCGTTGACATACCGCGCATAGTCGGCAATCAGGCCAAAGGGGCGTACCAGCCAAACCGATACCGTGACCGCCAGTACCAGTACCGCCACCACGGACAACATGCCCGCATACAAGGTGCGGCTGCGCGCGGCAGCTACAAACTGGCCAAAAGTCTGTACCGGCTTTCCCACCGTGACCACACCGATGATCTCGCCGCTGCCCGTGCCCTGGGCATTGGTGTTCCAGTGTACGGGGGCCGCCATGTACATGACGGCGGAGTTGGGGTCGCCCGGAATGTCCAGTGAGGTGCGGGCGCCGTATTCACCCTTGAGTGTCATGCGCACATCGCGCCATTGCGAGAAGTCCTTGCCCAGCGATTGGCCGGTGGAGTCAAACACGACCGTTCCGTTGCGGTCGGTGACATAGGTGCGCAGTTCGACGCGGGTCTTGCGGATGTCAAAGATCTGCGCCTCGAATTGGCGGGCGTAGACGGCCTTGAACAGCGTTTCCAGCCGCGCGGTGTCCAGTGCGCCGCCTCGTACATCCTGCTCTACCAGCGCGGCCAGTACCTGGGAGGTTTCCACCAGAGACTCTTCGGCAGACTCGCGGTAACGCGGATCCAGGTCGGAGACGACGTGGTACAGCACGGCGGCCAGGCCCACCGCGTAGATGAACAGGATGCCCAGGAAGATGCGGGTGCGTTTACTCAAGCGGGACTTCCCGGCAAGTCTTCGTTCAGCGCATAACCGGTTCCGCGCAGCGTCCGGATGGGCTCCAGCCCGGGCGCCACGGTCTTGAGCTTTGCGCGCAGGGTTTTGATGTGGGCGTCCACCGTGCGGTCAAAGCTGTCGTTGGCATCGCCCCATACTTTTTGCAGCAGCTCGTCGCGGGTGAATACACGCCCCGGCTTTTGCACCAGAAGGCGCAGCACGCCGTATTCGTAGCGAGACAGTTCCAGCGCCCGTCCATAGAAGCGGATCTGGTGGCGTTCCTCATCCAGCAGCCACAGGGTGGGAGGGAGTGTGGAAGGGGTTGCCGATGCGGCTGGGGTGGGAGCCGACACGGTGGGCGTGGCTACTACGGGCCGCGCACTACGGCGCAGTATGGTGCGCACGCGCGCTACCAGCTCACGTGGCGAAAAAGGCTTGGCAATGTAGTCGTCGGCTCCCAACTCCAGGCCCACCACGCGGTCAATCTCGTCGCTGCGGGCGGTCAGGAACAACATGGGAACCTGGTTGCCGCCGGGCAAGGCCTGTAGGCGGCGGAAGAGCTCAAAGCCATTCATGTCGGGCAGGCCCACGTCTAGCACAGCCAGCGCGGGCAACTCAGCAGCAAATTGGGCCAAAGCCTCTGCCGCGGTGCTGCACCACACGGGCACAAAGCCGTCGGTGGACAGCACATACTGCAGCGTATCGGCAATGCCGGATTCGTCTTCCACCAAAAGAATGCGCGGTTTGGGAGTCATAAGGTCGTAATGGTAACGGGCGCCCTGTGGCAGGGCTGGCGGCCGGGGTGGATGCGAAAAGTAACAATATTTTGTTGGAGGCTGCATCCGTTTGTCGTGCAACTTCGTTTGTAATGGGTGCGGTGCATGGTGCGGCGCATCCAATTTAATGGGGTGGTGTGTATGAAAACTTCTTTTGCATTCCTGGTGCTATTGGCCAGTGTGGCCTTTCCAGCATGGAGCGCCGGCAGCGTTGACGCCGGGCGTCTGATTTTCCCTGTATGCCAAAGCTGCCACACAGACCCGGTCACGGCGCCGCGTTTTGTGCCCTATCGGTTCAACGGTACCGAATTGCTGGGAGCCTTCCAGAGAACGCCGCAAATGAATGTTTATGCGGACCTGGGCACCCAGACCATTGGCGACCTGGCCACCTACCTGGGATTGCCCAACAGCAATGACACCGATCGCCTGCTGGATTGGGGCGAAGACACCTTCCCGCAACTGTTGTCCCCGCGCCGCCAGACCACCGGACAGGCACTGGGCTATACCTACCGCTTTTACCCGGATACGGGCGTTTACGTGGGTACCAAGGATGGCATCGTTTGGCTTTACGAGAGCCGTGCACCCGGCGCGTCTTTGAACACCATCGTGCGCCTGGGCACCATGCGCAGTTACCTGGACCAGATGCCCAACAACCGCTAAGCTGCAGTCTCTGCTCCCATGTGTCGACTTTCTGCGCGAGCGGCTGCGCTGATCCTGAGTGGTGCCCTCAGTCTCATCGCCCGGCCTGCCGCTGCGGTAGCGGTGGGCGATGTGCCCCCCGCCTTTGACCTGACCGGTCGGGCGGCCGCTGTCAAACTCAGCGATTACGCGGGCAAAACCGTGTACCTGGATTTTTGGGCCTCGTGGTGCGGCCCGTGCAAACAATCCTTTCCGTGGATGAATGAAATGCAGACCCGCTATGGCGCGCAGGGCTTGCGCGTGGTGGCAATCAATGTGGACCAAAAGGCCGATGACGCCCAGGCGTTTTTGCGCAAAACGCCCGCCCAATTCGATCTCGCGTTTGACCCCACAGGAAAAACTCCCAAAGCCTATGCCATCAAGGCCATGCCCACCTCGGTGCTCATAGGCCCGGACGGAAAGGTGCTCGGCGTCCACAGCGGATTCAAAGACCAAGACCGCAACGTATTGGAGCAGCAGATCCGCCAGGCGCTGCGCCTGCAATAGACTCCCTGCAAGGAGACACAGAAGATGAAACCTTTGTTATGGAACCTGTTCGCGGCGGCCCTGCTGGCTAGCCTCGCTGGCTGCAGCACACAAGGCCCGGTACAAGCCTGGGAAAAGGGCAACCTGGCCAAGCCCGGCATGGCCATGGACGCTGACCCGCTGGACCAGCGGTTCATGCAGCACATCTACACCAGCAAGGAAAACTCTACCGGCGGCTCGGGTGTGGGCGGCGGCGGCTGTGGCTGCAATTGAAAAAGGAACACGTGTGCAAACCACCGCTTCTACGAATACAGCGCCCACAAACAGCCATGGTTGCGCGGGTGGCAGTGTGCTGCTGGCATCCCTGGTCTTGCCCGGTCTGGCCGCACTGGCCTGCGCCGTACCGCTGACCGCTGCTGCCGAAACAGCACCAGACAAAACCACAGTAGCGCTGAAATATGGCCACTACACCGACAGCCAGCCGGGCTGGGAACGTGTTACTGCGCGCTCGCCACAACTCTATATCCAGGCACCCATCGCCGGGGACTGGTCACTCGAAGGCTCTGCCGTCATGGACGCTGTGTCTGGCGCGACACCACGCTGGCACACGCAGAACGCCGCGTTTTCCGGTGCCAGCAAAATGGACGATACGCGCAGGGCAGGTGATGTCAAGGTGACGCGCTACTTTGCGCGTGCTGCTCTGTCGGCCAGCCTGGCAAACTCCAACGAAAACGACTACGCCTCCCATGCTGCGGGGCTGGAGGCGCGCTGGTCCAGCGAGGACAACAACCGCACCTGGTCGGCGGGGCTGGGTCTGTCCAATGACAGTATTGATGCGTCCAAATCCGGTGGCAGCGGCCCGGGTGGTCAGAAGAGCACACGAGAGTACCAGTTGGGCCTGACGCAGGTGCTCACCGCCGATGATTTGGTGCAGTTCAATCTGACACGCAGTCTGGGCCGTGGCTACTACAGCGACCCCTACAAGAGTTTTGACCAGCGCCCGGACCTGCGGGATGCCTGGAATGCACTGGCGCGCTGGAACCACTACCTGGCACCTTTTGACGCTGCACTGCGCAGCAGTTACCGTTATTACAACGACAGCTTTGGCGTTCTGTCCCACACCCTGGGGCTGGACTGGGTACAGAGTGCCGGCGCGTGGACGGTGACACCGGGCGTGCGCTACTACAGCCAGAGTGCGGCGCATTTCTACCTGGCCCCTATCCTGAACGCCCAGGGGCAATACGACCAGATTGCAGTAATCACCCGTGCGGTCAATCAGCGGGGCCGCAACCAGTCCACCGACCAACGCCTGGCTGCCTTTGGCGCGGTGACGCTGTCCGTCAAACTGGCCTATGCTTTCAACCCCGACACCTCGGTAGACCTGAAGTTGGAGACCTATCGCCAAAACGCAAGCCTGAAACTCGGTGGTGAAGGAAGTCCTGGTCTGGACCCGTTCAACGCCAATTTTGTACAGCTGGGCCTGACCCACCGGTTTTAAGAGACTGCCGCCGTGAGCCGCTGGCGCAGTCTGCGCTTCGAGTTTTCTGCGATGGCCTCGCCCTGCAGCCTGCAGATCGATGGCCAGGATGAGGCGGGCATGCGAACTGCCGCAGCCGCTGCCATAGCGGAGGTGCAGCGCATTGAGGCAAAGTATTCACGCTACACCGAAGACAGCGTCATCAGCCGCATCAACCGCGCGGCGGGCCAGGAGGCCGTTGATGTGGATGCCGAGACCGCTGAGTTGTTGGGCTTTGCCGATAGTCTGTGGACGCTCAGTGGTGGCCTTTTCGACATCAGCTCCGGCGTGTTGCGCCGTGCCTGGGATTTCAAGGCGGGCAAGCTCCCCACGGCAAGTGGCTTGCAGGAGCTATTGACAACAGTAGGCTGGCAGCATGTGCAGCGGCAGGGACAGCAGGTGCGCCTGGCATTGCCAGGCATGGAGCTGGACTTTGGCGGTTTTGGCAAGGAATATGCCGCGGACCGGGCAGCAGCTGTATTGCTTGAGCATGGCATCCACCATGCGTTGGTCAACCTGGGTGGCGATCTACACGCGCTTGGCGCACGGGGTTTGCCGGAACTGCAGGGTGCTCCGTGGAGCGTGCACATACAGCATCCACGCGTTGAATCCACCAGCGGCAATTCGACCCTCGCAGTGTTGCCGTTGGCCCGTGGCGGTCTGGCCACGAGTGGGGATTACGAGCGCTTCTTCATGGTGGACGGCGTGCGCTACTGCCACGTACTCGATCCGCGCACGGGCTGGCCCGTTGCACACTGGCAGTCAGTGACGGTGCTGGCCGTAAACACCACAACAGCGGGAGCGTTGACAACCATTGCCATGCTCAAGGTTGGGGACGCCATCGCCTGGCTGCAGTCGCAGGGCGTGCAATACCTGGCCGTGCGACATGACGGGCATGTGTTATCGCAGGGGACTTCAGAGCCTAGGTTTTGATCGTCTTGCGGGGCGTCTCTGGCAGGGATAGAACCAAACCGCCCGTTCCCCGCAGGATCAACTGTGCGTGCTGGCTAAACGCTAGGCTGTCAATCTCCGACAGTTTTTTGGCGCTGCACCAAAGAGTTTTTTCCAAGCACGCCAGCGGAACTTCGTAATACGCAGTGACATGACCCCTGCTGTAGCAGGAGATGCCGCACGCTTCGTAGACCAGGTGATCGTCTTCCAGACGTGCCGCATCCACCAGCCAAAGCACCAGGGTTTCTTCCAGCTCGGTGCGCGCAGGGCCGTCCTCCAACCGCAAAGCGTTCAGGAAACATTCGACGGTATGGGCGGTGCGTTGCAAGTCCTGCGGGCGCATGTTCAGGCTGTTATCAACACCGCGTTAGCAGGCGCTGCGTGCACATGTTCAATGATTTTTGCCGATACCTCTTCAAATCGGGTGGTCGGCTTTTTGAGCAGACTTTCTGCCATGCGCGTGCTGCGCGGAAACCTGCGGCGCTCCAATACAAAGGCCGTGCCACTGGTGCACTCCAGTCGCAGCTTGCCCAAGGCGGGTGACAGCGTCATGCGTTTCACATTGCCAAAGTAAACGATAGTATTGCCGCACAGCAGGTAGCGCGGCCCCATCAGCAATTGGCGGGGCGTTGCGAGCCAGACGAGCAGGGGTATGCCCAAAAGAACGGCGCCGATCGCGACTGAAAGCAGGCCCATGACCGCAATTGCACCCAATGCGCTAGCGCCTACAAACAAGATGCGCTGCGGGCTGTGGTTGACCCCATCGTCATGCTGGTAGGCAAAGCGCGTGAACGCGGTCGATTGCTTCATGGAAGGCTAGCAATTGGCACTCAGCGGATGGACTCTACTCCGCTAGCGCCAGAGTCGCTGCATCGATTTTCTCCATCACCGCGGGGGTGAGCTTGTCCACCACGGCCAAAGCACCCAAGTTCTCTTGAAGCTGCGACATGCGCGATGCGCCGGTGATGACGGTGCTGACGCGCGGGTTGTGCGCTGCCCAGGCTATCGCCATCTGGCCCATGGTGCAGCCCAGCTCGGCGGCAATCGCCTCCAGCTTGGTCACAGCGGCATTTTTCGCAGCATCGGTCAAGCCTTTGAGCAAAAAGTCCATACCCTTCACAGACCCACGGCTGCCTTCAGGTACACCACTGCGGTATTTGCCCGTCAAGAGGCCGCTGGCCAGCGGACTCCAGGTTGTGAGGCCCAGGCCAATGTCTTCGTATAGACGGGCGTATTCGACCTCGACCCGTTTGCGGTGGAACACGTTGTACTGGGGTTGCTCCATCACCGGCTTGTGCAGGTGGTGGCGTTCGGCAATCTCCCACGCGGCGCGTATGTCGCTGGCAGACCACTCGCTGGTGCCCCAGTACAGGGCCTTGCCCTGGCTGATCATGTCGCTCATCGCCCATACGGTCTCCTCGATGGGGGTGTGAGGGTCGGGCCGGTGGCAATACACCAGGTCAATGAAGTCCAGGTCCATGCGTTTGAGCGATCCATCGATGGCCTGCATCAGGTACTTGCGGTTCAGCGTGTCCTTGCGGTTGATGGGTTGTTCGTCGCGCGACAGGCCCCAGAAGAACTTGGTAGAGACCACATAGTTGAGCCGTGGCCAGTTCAGTGCCTTGATTGCCTCGCCCATGACGGTCTCGCTCTTGCCCAGCGCATACACCTCGGCGTTGTCAAAAAAGTTCACGCCTGCGTCATAGGCGGCGGCCAGCATTTCTTTGGCTGCGGATACATCAACCTGGTTGTGGTACGTGACCCAGGACCCCAGGGAGAGCGTGCTGACTTGCAGGCCACTGCGGCCCAGACGGCGGTATTGCATATAGGTACCTTTGTAAACAGGATGGGAAAAACTCAGAATGGGATTGTGTCAGCATAACGAATTGGCGCGGCAAGGCAGTTGCCCTGTTCGTGAAAGGGTCTGTGCAGACCCTGTAGTTTCAGCCGGGTTACCACGCGTTACAACTCACACACTTTGACGCGTCTTGCGCCGCACGGGTCCCCACACAATGGGCCACCCGCAATAGCCTTTCATTGGAGCCCACCCATGCAAGTACTGAGCCAACAAGCCAGCCAAGCCGCTACCGCCATCAAGGCACTCGAAGCCCTGTACGCCGCCTTTGTGCAGAGCGCCAAGGCACCGTCGCCCAACTGGAAGCCTGAGCTGGGCAATATTGCCGCGGCGCCATCGGGCATCACATGTTATGGCCTTGGCTGCAAGATCACGGCCGCACCCCGAGCGGTGGCCCTGCACGGGCGCATCCAGGCGCTGGAGTTTGACTTTGTGCACACCTGGGCGGGTGGCGACGACCCGTTGCTGCGCCTTTACCTGCAGCCCAGTGGCTGGTTCACACGCGATCTGTTGGGCCAAGAGCAGTTCCATAACCATAACGACCCCGCCATCAAGGATGCGCTGGTGTTGGAGCTGTGCACGGCCCTGCTGGCATCTCCAGCCTTTGCGCCCAAGCCGGGTACGCCGGTGGTGGACACCACACGGGTTGTCAATCTGGGTGCCTCGTACCGAGGGCGGGTACAGGCTGTAGGCTGAAGGGTCCAAGCATTTTTCGCTTCTAGCCCCCGATTTTTCTATCGATGATGCTATCAATAAAGTAGCTTGCTCCCACGGCACGTCAAACCTTTATACCGTTCTGTAGCAGTGCCTAGAATCGCTTGAAGCCGGTGCGGATACCCTTGTTCTGCACGCCCCGTTTGGCTTCAACCGACAGAAAGGCAAAACATGACACGCGTCCGCGTTGAAGGCTTCACCATTTCGCTGGACGGGTACAGCGCCGGTCCGAACCAAGACCTCAGCAATCCGCTTGGTGTAGGTGGTTCCGATTTACACCAGTGGTTGCTTACAACACGCACGATCCAACATGCCCTGCTTGGCGCCGAAGGTGGCACCACAGGGGTCGATGACGACTTCGCTGCGCGTGGCTTCAACAATGTAGGCGCTTGGATTCTCGGCAGAAACATGTTCAGCCCCGATCGTGGCCCTTGGCCCGACATGAACTGGAAAGGTTGGTGGGGCGACAACCCACCCTACCACGTGCCCACTTTCATCTTGACCCACCACGCGCGCGAGCCCATAGAGATGGAGGGCGGAACCACATTCCACTTCGTGACCGGCGGTATCCACGAGGCGCTGGACCGGGCGTGCACGGCTGCCAAAGGCAAGGATGTGCGTATTGGCGGCGGAGCCAACACCATCCAGCAATACCTGCGTGCGGGCGTCATCGATGAGATGCACTTCGCTATTTCGCCGGTCTTGCTGGGCGGGGGAGAGCGACTGTTCGACGGGGTTGATACGCGCGCTCTGGGTTACGAATGTGTTCAGTTTGTTGCGTCGGAGAAAGCCACGCATGTTGTTCTGCGGCGCACTGCCGCCTAGCCTAAGGGTGGTCGTTGCCTTGTGATTTTGATTGGCTATCGTAAATGTAGCTGTTTGTGCCTATTCCGCGAGGGCTAGAGCCGGATTCGTTGGGCTATTGTTCAGACCAAGTGCACGGTAAAGTGATGGGGTATGCAAATCCAAGTTGGAGTTTGAGTCGATGGAAGTGAAGTAAATGTTCTCAGCCTCATCGAGCAACTCGCGGAACACGACCGTGACCACCGGTGGCGAATTGCGGCAATTTTGCGGAGCTTTGGTACCCCAGCTTAAGGCTGGTTCCACTCACCCCTCCCTTGAACGGTAGCTCTGTATGCCCTACTTCTCGAACCCGATGGGTGCCGAACGTTACGAGCGCTTTCGACCCAAAGTGCACGCCATTGCTCTCGAATGGTTGGCAGCGACGGCTGGTCCGCGCCGCTACAAAAGCGCACTGGACGTCGCCTGTGGAACTGGCGAGTCCACGATGCCATTGCTTTCGATTGCCGACCTTGTAGAAGGTGTCGATGCATCCATAGAGATGGTCGCGCACGCTCGGGCGAAAGGCCTTCAAGTCAGTGTCGCGTCCTACGACAACTTGCCCCCGCGAAAGCACGATCTGCTGACTGCGTGTATGGCTTTTCACTGGTTTGATCGCCGCCGTGCGCTCGAATCGTTCGCGCGCGCGTCTGAAGACTCGGCAATCTGGATGATCTACAACTTCGCCTTCGCAGGCCATGCGGCCGATGAAGTATTCAATCAATGGCTTCGCTCTTGGTATAGCGTTGAGTTTCCTTCCCCCGCCCGAACAGAACCGGAGTTTCGCGTGCGCGATACAGACGTGGGTCTTGTTGAGCTGGCACACCAGAAAGGCAACATACCGATCTGCCTCAACAGAGGCGACCTTATTGGTTATCTCACGACACAATCAAATGTAGAGGCCAAGATCCAAGCTGGCTCCTCCTACGAAAGCATAGAACGCCAGATCGAGGAATCCATGCCTATGACAACAACGTCAGAGTTCCGGTATGCGTACTCCTACACCATAGCTTCATTCACAAGGGGTTTGCGTGCGCGCTGACGCCCAGACCAGAACCATGCAGCCACAAACCGTCATCCCTCAACTGCGCATCACCAGCGCGCCACGCAGCCTAGAGTTCTATGTCAACGGCCTCGGGTTCGCCGTTGACTGGCAGCACCAATTTGAGCCTGTCTTTCCTCTGTTCATGCAACTGACTCGCCTGGGACAAACGATCTTCCTGACCGAGCACACAGGAGATTGCGCGGTCGGTGGCGCCGTGTACTTTTTGGTTCCTGATGTGGATCGCTGCTTTGCAGAGTTCTCAAGTCGCGGGGTCTCGCTGACCGCGCCTCCGGCAAATACACCATGGGGAACCCGCGAAATGGTGGCCACTGATCCAGATGGCAACCGGCTTCGCTTTGCGAGCGCAGCACCTCTAGCCTAGGGGCAGTGGTGGCCTTGTGTTGTGAGTTTGCTATCGCAAAAGTAGCCGCTTGCGCATATTCCACAGGGGCTAGAGCATGATTTGTATGCCAACGCTTCGTGCCACCGAGTGTGCGGGGCTGGCGGACCGGGCATTCGTTCTCTGGCCCACGCTCGCGGGCGGTCACCCGGTTTCGCGGGCAGTTGCTCGTGAACACGTTGGTTGGCGTGCCTGTTCTGTTGCAACCGCGAAAGGGGCCGCCGCCCGAACACCCGGTCCACCAGCCTGGGTGGGGTGTTGGTGATTGGGAAGCTGGATGCTTCAATAAAGCTTTTGAAATCAAGCGAAGTGCCTATGTGCGACGATGCCAACCGGGTACTTGGCGGGAGCAGTGGGCTATAGTCATTGAGACCACCATGCACAACCAAATTAGCGAAACATCCAACCAGTGAACATTGCGCGCGTCGACGGAAAGCTGATCGTCCTTAGTGAAGAGGTAGGCGTATCGGCTTATGACTTCAACTTTGACCTGCACTTCGCGTGCGATCACCCGTACCGTATCGAGAATGAGGAATTGTGTGTCTTGCGAGTCGGTCCTATTTCCGACTACACCGCCACGTTCAATGAAAAGCTCGAAATGGGGCTTCGTCTTGTGAACACACCCGTGGAGCACGCACTTGCAAGCGAGCTGGAGAGCTGGTACCCCTTTCTCAAAGGGTTGACCCCTCGAACACAAATTTTCGACACACTGCCTAAACCGGAAGAGATTGAAACCAATTTTCAGTGGCCAATCTTCATGAAGGGATCAAGGCAAACCAGCAAGCACAACCCAGATCTTTCAGTCATTCAAAGTCGGGCGCACTACGAACAGGCGGCAGAGCAGTATCGCAACGATCCAATCCTTCATTGGCAAAAGCCTGTGATTAGGGAGTTTGTTCCCCTCATGCCTGTAACAGGCAGCGTAGCGGGCAAAGTACAACCGTCTGTGGAGTACAGGTCTTTCTGGTGGCACGGAGAGTGCGTCGGATGGGGGCGCTACTGGTATCAAGTGGTGCCATATGAATGCGCGGATGTCGAGGTCGGCCTTGCAGTCGCAAAACAAGCAGCCTCTCGCTTGGGCGTCCCGTTTCTGGTTGTGGACTTCGCAAAAACAGCCGATGGTCGTTGGATCGTGATCGAATGCAACGATGCGCAGGAGTCCGGTTATGTCGCCATACCGCCGCAAGCGCTGTGGCAGCGAGTGTTGGAGCGAATTTTTCCGACCTTTGCGTAAGGCCCCACAATCTAGCATCCGCGGTTGTCCAATCCAAGATTCAGATGCATTCTTCCACCGAGATTCTTCAAAGCCTCCGTCCACGAACCAAGACCAACGTCATGGAACTGCTGGCGTCGGCCGGACATAGCGTTGATCACTGGTCGCGCAACGCAGACGGAAGTTCGGTGGCGACCCCAGCGGCAAACCCGAACTATTGCTACGACTGGTCCTTTGGGTCCGCTTCGGAAGGTGTCGTGCTTTGCGTCTGGCATGAGCAGATCAAAATTGACGATGAGGTGTTGTTTTTCGCGGAGAACATGCACGCGCTTGACATAGACCTTTCCGCCATTGCAAGTAGTTCTGGCCGAAGTCCCAAAGATCGTGACCGCGCCCGGCAACAGGCAACTCGCGCGCGAGACTTTGATGCTTTAGTTCGAGTTGCGTTTGAGAAACTACTACCCGTCCGTTTCATCTTGAACGAGGGCAATCGCGCCAGTTCGGAAGAACTAGGCGTCGCATCGTCAGAAGTATCAAAGCGCGCTCTCGATACTGAATCTTGGTACGTTCATGAATATAACGAACGGACAGGGGATTGCCGCATCGCCAGGGGTTTCAAGCCGGCACGCGATATCGTTGACGAAAGAAATCAAGGTCTTGGCGATGACTATCGGGGTCCGGAAGACGAGCGGCAGTTCAAGGCAATAAGCGTCAGACGTGGCCAGCGAGACTTTCGTGATCGTCTCCTAGCGGCATGGAATCGCCGATGCGTCGTAACGGAGAGTCGGGTTGAGGGTCTATTGGAGGCGGCGCATATCATTCCTCACTCCGAGGTAACTGACTATCGCACGTCAAATGGCCTTCTCCTGAGAGCCGATATACACACGCTTTACGACATTGGCCTGCTTTCAATCGATCAACACATGCGTGTTCATCTAGCGTCAGCATTGATGATGTCGGAGTACAAGCAATATGAAGGGAAGCGCATTGAACGTCGACCAGAAATCGGTGCGGATGCACCGTCTCAGGATGCCCTCAGGGCACGGCACACCAAGTTCCTCGAAGGCCAAGCGGAATGACTGCTGGCACCAATCGCGCGCTTCTTTCATTCTTCACAACTGAGTGTGCCGTTGTGGTCGACTATCTACCGATGTAAGGCGCGTTGAATGCTGCTTTGCAAACTTTGCCATCAAGTTCGCGAACTTAGGAACTCCCATATCGTTCCAGAATTCCTGTATGAGGATCTTTACAACAGCAAGCATCAGATGATGGGTATTCACGGTCGCGGAACGAAAGGATGGGAGGTCCAGCAGAAAGGAATCCGAGAGTACCTGCTCTGCGAAAGCTGCGAACAGCACTTCAATGAACACTTCGAGAAGCCTTTTCGAAAGCAATGGATAGAAAATTTCCCGCTGCCTGATCCCTGGTTGACTGAGGAAGTTCATTGGATCAAAGTCGACAACTACGCGTCTTTCAAGCTCTTCCACCTCAGTGTCTTCTTTCGCGCCAGCGTCAGCACGCTGCCGACATTTTCTGAAATTGCACTTGGCCCGCACGAAGAGCGGCTTCGCCGACTACTACTGGCACGAAATCCTGGACGACCAGACCAATACCCGATCTTTGCCCATGCAGTGGTCAGACACGACAATCAGCGCATCGTGCAAATGGTGTCCCGGGCGTACGGCAGTCTCTATGGTGGTCGGCCTTGCTACGGCATGATGTACGGTGGAGTTCAGTGGTGGGTTCGAGTAACTTCCAGTCGGCACTACCAATACGAAGACGTCTCACTTCGCCCAGACGGTTCCATGCCATTTTCGGCGGTGCCATGGAATGAGGTTGGCGTGGTTCAGGAGGCAAGAGATGCACTCAAAAATGCGGGCACCTAGCCCTTGCGGGGCAATTCACAACCCTCGCGAACCCGGGCGAATGACTGACCGTTAGCACATCAAAAAACGCTCCCATTTCCCGATATATTCCAGTTTCGAGTTTTATGGAATATGCCCGTGCGACTGCTCGCTCCAACTGCCAGCCATCTTCTCTTGCATAGCCATTGCGTCGCCACCCTTGAGCGGGTGGCCGCTGCATGAGCCGCATCCCTCTAACCGCTGATGCGGTGACGGCCTTGTCGCCCGACGACGCATCGACCAAGGCCGCACGCGGCCTGGTGGCGCCGGCCAAGTGGCCAATGTTGGGGGCTACGGACGCTGCGGTGTGGGGCGAGTGCCAGGGCAGTGGCAGCAAGCCTTACCAAACGCAGGTGGACGTGTCGGGTGCGGGACCTACGTTTCGTTGTAGTTGCCCCAGCCGCAAGTTCCCGTGCAAGCATGGCCTGGCCTTGCTGCTATTGCAGGCGCAGACGCCTCAAAGTTTTACCGCCGCTGAGCCTGCCTGGGTCAGCGAATGGCTGGCTTCGCGCCAGGAGCGGGCCGAAAAAAAAGAAGCCAAGGCCGCTGCCGCACCGGCGGTTGCCGACCCCGCTGCCAGCGCCAAGCGCGAAGCCCAGCGTGTGCAACGCATGGCCGCCGGTGCGCAAGAGCTGGCGCTGTGGTTGGACGACACCAGCCGCAAGGGTTTGGCGGCGGTGTCCGACAGCGATGGGCCTGCGTGGGCTACGGTGGCCGCGCGTATGGTCGATGCCCAAGCCCCTGGGCTGGGCCAGCGCGTGACGCAGGCCTTGGCGGTGGTGGGGCAGGGGCGTGATTGGCCCGCGCGCCTGCTGGGCCGTCTGGGCAATTTGCAGTTGCTGGTGGACGCAGTGGCCCAGCGCGAACGCCTGACGCACGGTCTACAGGCTGATTTGCGTCAGGCGCTGGGCTGGCCTATTGAGCGCGATGATGTTTTGGCCAGCGGTGAGCGCGTCACCGACCACTGGCAGGTGCTGGCCCAGGTGCTGGTGGAGCGCGAGGCGCGCCTTACCGAACGCCGCGTCTGGTTGCAGGGCGCACGCAGCCAGCGCCGCGCGCTGTTGGTGGATTTCTCGTTTGCTGGCAAGGCGTTTGAGCAGGGCTGGAGCGTGGGTGTGCCGCACAGTGGCACGTTGGCCTTTTATCCCAGTGCCGACCCGCTGCGCGCGCTGCTGGCCGAGAGCAACCCTGCGCTGGATGATGCCGCACCGCTGCCCCAAGCGCCAAACAGCGCCGCCGAGTGGACCGCGCTGGCCATACGCATGGCCGCCAACCCCTGGGCACAAAGCTGGCCGCTGTGGCTAGGCACCGTGCAATTGCAATACACGGCGGATGCCGAATGCCCGTGGTGGCTGTGGGCCGACGCACGTGCCATACCGCTGGCTATTGGCGAGGCCGATGCCTGGCAATTGATGGCTATGGCTGCAGGTGGGCCAGTCTCTGTTTTTGGGGAGTGGACCGGGGAACTGCTGCGCCCATTGACCGCGTGGTCTGACACAGACCGTTGGACCGCAACCGGTGTGGTGGGAGACACCGTATGAACGACTGGAACGTGTTGTTGCAGGCTGCGTTGGTTGGCGCTGAACGCCCGTGGACGCTGCCGGCTCTTGCGCAAGAGGGGGCGACGGACCCCGTGGCCCTCATGCTGCGTGAGGCCCATGCGCAATCCGCAGCTGATGCCCCCGGCCTGCTGCTGCGCCTGGCCGGAGCCAAGGCCGTGTGTCAGCGCGCAGGCTGGACGGCACCCGTCACTCCAATGGCTCCAGTTGCCCCTGCATCCCCCGAATCACGCACGCTGGCCAGTGCGGCTTGGAGCCAATTGCTGTCCCAGGCCGTGAATCTGGGGCCGCAGCGCCTGCAACACCAGGTCTTGTTCGCCATGGACACCGCAGGCCTGCGCGCACCGCCCGCCTTGTTGCCAGCCTTGTTACACGCCGGTCGCCAGAGTGTGGCCCTGCGCACCCACTTGTTGCCCGTGTTGGGCGAGCGTGGCCGATGGCTGGCACAGCAGAACCCCGAGTGGGCTTATGCCTGCGGCGCGCAAGAGCAGGCCGACACACAAACGCATTGGGCGCACGGCAGCCTGGAGCAGCGCTGCGCCGTGTTGCGCACCGAGCGTGCCAGCGCGCCCACAGCGGCCCGCGAACGCTTGCAGGCGGATTGGGAAAACCTGGCCGCCAAAGACCGCGCCGCGTTGATAGCCACCTTGCACGTGGGCCTGTGTGCCGATGACGAAGCTTTCTTAACCCTGCAACTCAAAGACCGGGCAATAGACGTGCGTCGCACCGCTGCCGATCTGTTGGCCGCCATGCCCAGCAGCGCATACAGCCAGCGCATGGTGGCACGTATGCAAACTTTGGTGCTGAGCGAGCAGGCAGAGCCCGGCCTGGTAGGGCGTTTGCTGGGTCGCGTCTTGTCTAGTGCTGAGCCCCGTTGGACCGTGCAGGCACCAGACAAAGCCGAGGCCGATTGGAAGGCCGACCAGTTGGAGCCCGAGCGCCCCAAGTACGAAACCTTGGGCGAACGCGCCTGGTTGCTCTTCCAGCTAACCAGCCGCACACCGTTGGCCTGGTGGACAAACCACACCGGCCTCACCCCCGCAGGTGTGCTGGCCCTGGCCAAGGCCAGTGACTGGAATGATGCACTCCTGCGCGGCTGGCACCACGCCATGCTGTGGCAGCCGGACGCCGCCTGGGCGCAGGCCCTGCTGGACAGCGCACCGGCCGCGCGTTGGGATGGCCGCTCGTCCCTCTTGGCGCTGTTGGCACCGCAGCAGCGCGAGCAATACCACCTGGCGCAGTTGGCTGCGTCCACCAACCTGCATGACGTGGCCGTGTCGTGCCTGGACGGTTGTGCACCGCACGCCCATCTGGGTCAGGCCGTGTCTGAGCGCCTGGCGCAATTGCTGCGCCAGCACATAGACCAGGGTGCGCTGGTCAACGACTACAGCCTGCGCAACCAATTGCCCGACCTGGCCTGCGCGCTGCATCCGCAGGCGCTGCCCACGCTAGCCAACCTGCCACGCAGTGCCGAAGAGACCACGTCCTTGTCCGAAGCCCTGACCCTGCTGGAGCAGGTATTGCACAGCCGCCAGCAACTGATCCAACTGACAGCATCCACTTAAAGCAACCTCTACGGAAACTCCCACACCATGAGCCAAGTCTTACGCCAACACGCCGAACAACAATTTGCCGAAGAGTTGTCCAACTTGCAGCAGGTCGACAAGCGCCAGCGCCCCACCAACTGGAAGCTGTCGCCCTGGGCGGTGGTGACCTATTTGATGGGCGGCAAGCTCGACAACGGTTTTGAAGTTACGCCCAAATACATTGGCAACCAGCGACTGATGGAGATTGCCGTCTCCACACTGGCCACCGACCGCGCGCTGCTGTTGTATGGCGTGCCGGGTACCGCCAAGTCGTGGGTGTCTGAGCATTTGGCTGCCGCCGTGAGTGGTGATTCGACGATGCTGATCCAGGGCACGGCCGGCACCAGCGAAGAGCAGCTGCGCTACGGCTGGAACTATGCCGAGCTGCTGGCCAACGGCCCGTCTGACAAGGCCCTGGTGCCCAGCCCGCTGGTCAACGCCATGCGCCTGGGCAAGATCGCCCGCATTGAAGAGCTGACCCGCATCCCCGCCGATGTGCAAGACGCGCTGATCACCGTGTTGTCCGAAAAAACCATGCCCATCCCCGAGCTGGGGGCTGAGGTGCAGGCCACGCGCGGCTTCTCAGTCATTGCCACCGCCAACAACCGCGACAAGGGTGTCAACGAGTTGTCCAGCGCGCTCAAGCGCCGCTTCAATACCGTGGTGCTGCCCGTGCCCGATACTGAAGATGAAGAGGTGCGCATCGTCGCCAAACGTGTGGCCGAACTGGGCCGTGCGCTGGAGCTGCCCGCCGAGCCACCGGCGCTGAAAGAAATCCGCCGTGTGGTGCAGATCTTCCGCGAGCTGCGCAACGGCCTCACGTCCGATGGCAAGACCCGCATCAAGTCGCCCACCTCCACACTCTCCACCGCCGAGGCTATCTCGGTCATCAACAGCGGTATGGCGTTGGCCGGGCATTTTGGTGACGGTGTGCTGCATGCGCATGACATTGCGTCGGGCCTGCTGGGTGCCGTGGTCAAAGACCCGGTGCAAGACCAGGTGGTGTGGAAGGAATACCTGGAGACCGTGGTCAAGGAGCGCGCCGATTGGAAAGAGCTGTACCGCGCCTGCCGCGAGCAAATATGAACACCCCCGCGCTTGCCCGCTTCGCGTGGCCGCCACTCCCCTTGCAGGGGGCAACGCCAGTGGCCCGGCGAAGCCGGTTCCACGGCGTTCTGGCACTTGGCACCCAGGCACTCCGAGTGCAGAGCCACGACAACACCCAATGAACTCCGCGACCCAAGTCCCTCCCTCCACGCTGCACTACTTCGGCATACGCCACCACGGCCCTGGCTGTGCGCGCAGCCTGCACGCCGCGCTGGCCGCGCTGCAGCCCGATTGCCTGCTGATAGAAGGGCCGCCCGATGCTGATGCACTGCTGCCCTATGTGACCCATGCTGGCCTGCGCCCGCCCGTGGCCCTGCTGGTGCACAGCCCGGACGATACGCATGCCTCGGCCTACTACCCATTTGCAGAGTTTTCACCCGAGTGGCAGGCGCTGCAACACGGGGTGCAGCGCGGCATACCCACCCGCTTTATCGACCTGTCGCAGTCCATACGCCTGGCGCAAGACAAGTTGCACCGCGAGAAAGAAGGCGCTACTGAAAAGATAGCGGATGATGCAGATGCGACGGGGGCTAGCGACCAAAAAGGCTTGGATCCACATCTTGAAGCCGTGTTTCCGCAGCACCACGACCCGATGGACGCCTTGGCCCACGCGGCCGGTTTTGCCGATGGCGAGAGCTGGTGGAACCATATCGTTGAAGAGCGTGGCGACAGCGAAGACCTGTTTGCCGCCATCCACGAAGCCATGGCCGCGCTGCGCGAGGAGTGGCCGGATGATGCGCGTGGTCCGCGCGCGGCCGAACGCGAGCTGCAACGCGAAGCCCATATGCGCCAGTGCATACGCGAGGCCGTGGGCCAGGGCCACGCCCGCATCGCCGTGGTCTGCGGCGCCTGGCATGTGCCCGCGCTGCAAGCCAAACACACGGCCAAGGCCGACGCGGCCCTGCTCAAGGGCCTGCCCAAGATCAAGGTCAGCGCCACCTGGGTGCCGTGGACCTACCGTCACCTGACCTGGGCTAGCGGTTATGGCGCGGGTGTGGATTCACCGGGTTGGTACGACTACTTGTGGCAACGCAGCCAGGGTGGCGGTGAGGATGTCGGGGCTTCACTAGTCGCGGCTTCGCCTGCCGTGGTCTCGCGCGCCAGCGGCTGGCTGGCCCGTGTGGCCCGGCTGCTGCGTGCGCACCAGTTGGATTGTTCATCGGCCCATGTGATCGAAGCCTCGCGCCTGTCCGACACGCTGGCCGCGCTGCGCGGCCGTGCCGAGCCGGGACTGGAAGAGCTGAACGAGGCCGTGCGCACGGTGATCTGCATGGGCGCGTCCGCACCGCTGGAGCTGATCCACCGTGCGCTGACCGTGAGCGACCGTATGGGCCAGGTGCCGCCCGAAGTGCCCGCCGTGCCCCTGCAGCGTGACATCGAGCAGGCGCAAAAGAGCCTGCGCCTCAAGCCCGAGGCGTTGGAGCGCACGCTGGACCTAGACCTTCGCAATGCAAACGACCTGGCCCGCAGCCACCTGTTGCACCGTTTGCGGTTGCTGTCCATTCCATGGGGCGAACCCGCCCGCAGCGACCGCGCCAACCGTGGCACGTTCAGGGAAACCTGGCGCCTGCAATGGCAGCCTGAATTTGCGCTGCGCATCATCGAAGCCACGCGTTTTGGCCCTACGGTGGAGCTGGCGGCCAATGCCTGCGTGGCCGAGCAATGCGCCAGCCTGACCCGGCTGGACGCTTTGGCTGAGTTGGTGGACACCGTGCTGCTGGCTGACCTGGGCACAGCGGTGCAGGCCGTGAGCCACGCCTTGCAGACCCAGGCCGCCATCACCGGCGATGCGGTGCAACTCATCAGCGCCGTGCCGCCGCTGGCCCGCGTGTTCCGTTACGGCAGCGTGCGCCAGATGGATGGTGATCTGCTGGCCAAAATTCTGGACGGCCTGATCACCCGTGGTGCCATCGGCCTGCCGCTGGCCTGCCACAGCCTGGACGACGGCGCCGCCGAGGCACTGCGCGACACCCTGCTACCTGCCCACGATGCGGTTGGCCTGCGCGACAGTGCGGAGCCAACACAAGCCTGGCAGCAAGCGCTGCACCAGATCGCAGTGGGCGACGCCTGCCACGCGCTGCTGCGTGGCCTGTGCTGCCGTTTGCTGCTGGACGCTGGCCACATCGACCAGGCCGAAGCCGCCGTGCAGCTGTCGCGCAATTTGTCGGCCGGCGCTCTGCCGTTGGAAGCCGCGCAGTGGCTGGACGGTTTCTTGAATCGCAACGCCATGGTGCTTCTGCACGATGCCGCAGTGTGGAGCTTGGTCGATGCCTGGCTGGCCGAGCTGACAGACGCGCACTTTGTGCAAGTGGTGCCGCTGCTGCGCCGCAGCTTTGCCAATTTTTCACAATCGGAGCGGCGCGAGCTCGGTGCGCGCGCGGCGCATGGCGTCAAGGCTGCGCCGGTGTCTGTGGTTAGTGATGGTGACGCAGTGCGCGCCGCATTGCCAGTGCCTACCTTGCGTTTGTTGTTAGGGCTTCCAGCATGATCCCCTCTACTGATTCCGATCCAACCCCCGTCACGCCCGTAGAGCACACCGACCGCCTGCAACGCTGGCGCCTGGTGCTGGGTGGTGAGGCCGATGCCAGCTGCGGTGCCGCCGGTGGCAGCCTGCGCGAGATGGACCAGGCCCTGGCCGCGTTGTACGAACCCGAAGGCGCCAATGGCCTGGGCAAGCGCAAGGGCGGGCGCGGCAATTCGTCGCCCAGCGTGGCGCGCTGGTTGGGTGATATTCGCAAGTACTTTCCCAGCTCGGTGGTTCAAATCATGCAGCACGACGCCATGCAGCGCCTCAACCTGCGCGAGATGCTGCTGCAACCCGAAATGCTGGAGACAGCCCATGCCGACGTGCACCTGGTGGCCAACCTGGTGGCGCTGTCGGGCGTGATCCCTGACGCCACCAAGGACACCGCCCGCCAGGTGGTGCGCACGGTGGTCGACCAACTGCTGGAGCGCCTGCAGGAGCCGATGCGCAGCGCCGTCAGCGGGGCACTGAACCGCAGCCAGCGCAACCGCCGCCCACGCCATGCTGAGATCGACTGGAACCGCACCATTCGCGCCAACCTGCAGCACTGGCAACCCCAATACCGCACCATCGTTGCGCAAACCCTCGTGGGCTACGGCCGCAAGGCGCGGCGTCCGCAGCGCGAGGTGATTCTGTGCATAGATCAAAGCGGCTCCATGGCAGCGTCGGTGGTGTACTCCAGCATCTTTGGTGCGGTGATGGCCAGCCTGCCAGCAGTGGCGACCAAGCTGGTCGTGTTTGACACCGTGGTGGTGGACATGACAGAAAAACTGGACGACCCGGTGGACCTGTTGTTTGGCGTTCAGCTTGGCGGTGGCACTGACATCAATGGCGCGGTGGGTTATTGCCAAAGCATCATCCAGGAGCCGCGCAACACGATTCTGGTGCTGATATCCGATCTGTACGAAGGCGGCGTAGAGGCAGGCCTGCTGCGCCGCGCGCAAGAGCTGGTGGAGTCGGGCGTGCAGTTCATCACGCTGCTGGCCCTGAGCGACGAAGGCGCGCCCTCGTATGACCGCGAGCTGGCCGCAAAACTTGCCGCGCTGGGTGTGCCCAGTTTTGCGTGCACGCCCGATGCCTTCCCGGGCCTGATGGCGGCGGCCATTCGGCGTGACGATGTAGGCGCTTGGGCGGCGGGGCAGGGGATCAAGACGAGCCGGGCAGTGGGTTGAGGGAGAGTCTTTAAGCCATTTTGGCAAAACCCCAAGTCCAGGCCTCTGGCCCCCGAAACATATAGCGACTACGCTATCGAATTAGGAGTGGATCGGGGTGGCTGTGGCGATTCGACCGCCTGCGCCAACAGCCAGGCGCAAAACAGATCCAGCTTCTGGCTGCGCTGCGCGCGCCGTTTGGCCACATAACGATAGGCGCTTTCGCAGAAGCCCAGTGGTGCCAGCAGGCGGCCCGCCTGCACGTCGTCTGCAACCAAATGCCAAGGCGCCACACAAACACCCAGGCCCGCCACTGCGGCCTGCAGCGTGAAGTAGTAGTGCTCGTACACCGTGCCGCTGGCGGTTGGCGTAAAGCAGCCTTGGGCCGTGGCCCACATGTCCCAGGCGTCAAGGCGCGTTTTGGACTGCAGCAGGCTGAGGTGGGCCAGATCGGCATCGGTGCGCAGCGGCAGACGCGCTGCAAGCGCGGGTGCCAGCACCGGGCCCAGGCGTTCAGGGAAAAGGTCCAACGTGTTGGTAGCTTCCGGCGCAGGGCTTTGTGTGCGGTCTTCCACGTTGATACTCAGGTCGCAGCGGGCGCGCTCCAGGTCATCCAGTGGCCCGTTGGTGCGCAGGCGCACTTCGATATCGGGGTAACGCGCATTGAAGTCAAACAGCCGGGGGATCAGCCACTTGACGGTGAAGGTGCTGTAGCAGGCCACATCCAGCGTGCCGGTGGTGTTGTCACTCACGGCACGCACGGCGGCCTCGATGCTGTCCAACGCGCTCGAGAGTGCGGGCAACAGCGTCTGGCCGGCCTGGGTGAGTTGGGGTTTGTTTTTGCTGCCTTCAAACAGGCGCTGGCCCAGGCTGTCTTCCAGCAGCTGCACCTGGCGGCTGATGGCGCCAGGTGTGACAGACAACTCGTCTGCCGCCGCGCTCATGCGCCCCAGACGGGCAGCGGCCTCAAAGGCGCGCAGGGCATTCAGGGGTGGCAGGCGGCGTTTCATAACTTGAGTTTATGTCACATAGGCTGATCGAAAAAGTCGCTTTTCTTGAGCAACGTTCTCGCGAAGAATCCAGCACTCCTTGACTAAATTGAGAGAAAATCACATGCCGTTCATCCGTACCAACCTCCCCCAAGACACCAGCCTGGCCGATCAGCAAGGCATCGTGGAAGGCATTCACCAGGCCCTGGTCGACAGCATTGGCATGCCGACTGACGAGCTGTTCAATATGGTTGCGCCCTATGCGCCGGGGCAGTTTTGGTTTAACCGCACGTTCAATGGTGGTGCCCGCTCAGACCGCATGGTTGTGGTGGAGATCACCATGCGCCGTGGACGCAGCGACGCGATGAAGCGTGCGCTGTACGCGGCCATTGCCAAGAACCTGCAGGCGCGTGCGGGCGTTGCACCGCAAGACGTGTTCATCTTCACGCACGAGAACGACTACTCCGACTGGTCGGTCGGTGAGGGCCTGTTTGCAATGAACCTGGTGCAGCAGCCGGGGTCAGCGCATTAGGGAGGCTGCCTGTGCCCACTGCCGCGCCATGGCTGGCGTGTTGTAGCAGGTGGTGGCGTGTTGGGTGCTGCACACGGCGCGCTCCATCAGCTGGATGTCGGCCTCGTGCTGGCGCGCTACGTGGGGGTCTTCAAAGAAGATGACCTTGTCGCAGCGCTGGTCCAGCACCAGCTCGGCTATCTGCGCGTCACCACCCAGCGGACCGCTTTGGTAGCACGTCACCCAGGCTTGGTCGGCGGGCCAGCCGCGCGACCAGGCCATGGCATTCAGCAGGCCGCCGGTGGTACCGGTGGCCACACGGCCGGCAAAGCGCGACAGGGTGTCGAAGTGTTCGGCCGCAAAGGCCACCATGGTGTCTTTCAGCGCATCGTGGGCAATCAGCGCGGCCACCTGTTTTTCCAGCGCAAACAGGGTTGCGACACCGGGCACGCTGGGCGCAGCCAGCCCGGCATTGGCGAGCTCCACGGCCACCCACTCCATAGCACCGGCCAGGGTGGACACAAAGGGTTTGCCATGGATCACGCACTGGCGTTTGAGGGCCAAGGCTTCGGGGTAGATGGAGGTGGGGTCCACCGGGTCGATGAGGAAGAACACGCCGTGCAGCGCGTCCTGCGGCTGCAGGCCACCGGCCATACGCGACACCAGGCGCATCAGCCCGCCGTCGCGCCCATTGCCGACGGCGGTGAGCTGGCCGTTTAACAATTTGTACTTGGTCAACGCGTCATAGGCCCCGCCAGTGGCGTGCAAGGCCAGGCCCAGGGCCCGCAAGCCGGGCTCGCAGGCTTGGGCCCATCGCAGCAAACTGCTGTTAGGCCCCAGTCGGTGTAGGCGGTGGGCGGCGAGTCCAAAGTTCATGGGTGTTACTGTTCAGCAAAAAAGAATAGGGATGCAAGGCGCGCAGCGCGCATCGCTACTGTAATCGGCGAATGTAGGTGAGTTTTTCCGGGTTACGAACCAGGTACAGTGCGTCGATGCGGCCGCCGCTATCCACACGCAACGCGGTGGTCTGAATCACCCGACCTTGCCCGTCGTACAGCACCACCGCCGGCAAGCCATTGAGGCGGGTGAAGCGCAGCCCGTAGTCGTCTGCCTTGTAGCCCCGGGCAAATCCGATCAATACCTTGGCAATCAGGGTGCCGCCGTGCAGCGGTTGCGCCACCGCGGTGACGATGCCCCCTCCATCGGATAGCATGACTGCGTCTTCGGCCAACAACTGGGCCAACTTATCGGGGTCGCCACTGACGATGGTTTGGACAAAGGCCCTCAGCAATTGCTCAGCCTGTTCCTGTCGAACATCTACTCGAACCTGTTCAGCGCGGATGTGGGTCCGCGCCCGCGTAGCGAGCTGGCGGCAGGCCGTGGTGGTTCTGCCAAGGCGCAGACCCACCTCCTCGTAGCTTTGGTCGAACACGTCGTGCAATAGAAAAGCGGCGCGCTCCAGTGCCGACAAACGCTCCAGAGCCAGCATGAATGCCACCGAGACGTTTTCTGCATACTCCACCTGCGCCTGCGGGCCGGGGTCAAAGGTACCGTTCGCATCCTCCAACGGCTCTGGCAGCCAGCAGCCCACGTACTGCTCGCGCCGCGCGCGGGCCGTCTGCATGCGATCTAGGCACAGGTTGGTGGTAATGCGGGACAGGTAGGCCCGTGCAAATTCCATCGCATCCAGGTCTATGTCTTTCTGTCGCAACCATGTGTCCTGCACCACGTCTTCGGCCTCCGCACGGGAGCCCAGCATGCGGTAGGCCAGCGCCAGCAGGTGGGGGCGGTGGTTTTCAAACAGTTTGGTCGCGTTGTGCGTCATGCGGCGGTTTCAGGGTCGGATGTCCCGGCCGCTAGTTTGCACCTTTTGCAGAACCTCTAACACCGCATCGACCACTAGCTCGGGGCGTTCCAGTTGCAAATAGTGCCCCGCGTCGGCCACCACAACGTGTTTACCACCCGTGTCGCGGGCCAGTGCGCGTTGACCGGCAATCCAGTGCTGGCGCATGTCGTCGCGATCCCAACCGGGCGGAAACTCGCTCAAGGCATTGGTGCTCAAAACAATGGTGGGAACCCTTGGCGCAGGCGGCAAGCCGCGCGCTACTTCCAGCGCGGAGTCAATGCCAAGGTATTCGGTATACAAGGCGCGGTAGTTCTTGTTCTGCATCGCCATGCCTCGGGCGGCTGCTCGCTCGGATGCGGGTAGCTTGTCGAGAACGACCGAGGCGGGCAGGTCCACCAGACGGGTGAGGCCCAGGGGTGCCAGCCAGGTGGCCGAGCCGCTTAGAAGCCGCATGTGCCTGTCAAAGCGGGCGTGGGCAACCGGGTCCATGCTGGCGGTTTGGTCGCGGTGTAGCGCGTCCACCAACACCAGGCCTGCGACCTCGTCCGGGTGTGTCTGCGCCAGCAGTTGGGCCAACATGCCGCCCCAGGAATGCCCCACTACCACGATAGGGCCCTGTAGGCCCGCCGTACGTAGCAGGGTGCGCAGTTCTTCCACCGCAGCCAGACCTGTGTGCGGCTGCGGTGCTTCATCCGACCACGCATATCCGGCTCGATCGTAACTGCAGACCCGGGTGTAGCGGGCCAGAGCAGGCTGCACCAGAGCCCAGTCTTGTGACCAGCCGCTCAAACCCGACTCCAGCAACACCAGCGGATGGCCGCTGCCCTGGCACTGCAGGTGCAACCTGTGCGTGCCCACATTGATGAGAGGGCCGGGCGCCGGGTACTGCTTGCGCTCCTGGTGGGTCAGCAGGTTTTGGGTTACCGCGCCGGCGCCCAGCAGAAGCAAAAGGCCCAGGCTTATGGCCCCTTGAAGGATACGCCGACGCAGGGGGTGGTTCGAGCGAAGTGGTGTGTGCATGGTCGATCTTTGTGGAAACGTAGTTGTGCTAACCCCTAAACGAAATAGCCACTAGCGTTGTGACATGCCCCCGGGGCGGGCGCCAGCCGCCAGACCCATGTCTCGTTTGGCAAGAAAAAAGGGTCTTCCCAATTAACAAACGTTAATGCGCTCTGCGCTCTGCGTGGGAATACTTGCGCTGCACCCAAGAGCCCCACGCAAAAGACGGCCGGCGCTCCTGGACTGCAAAAAGAACTATTCATCGACCGACGATTTCTAACCCCATGACCCATTCCCAGAAAGCTGAAGCCCCCGTTCCCAAGTTCAATGTAGTTGTCACTATGCCCAATGGTCTGACTCTTGAGGAGTTGGAGAGACGTGGTCTCGAAGTCGTCCAACTGGACCCCAAGAAAGTGGCTGGGCTGGTGCAGGCCTTCCGAAGCGGTCCACAGGTCATGGTTGGAAAGGAAGTGACACGGGAACGTGTGGAAGCTGTGAAGGAAGACCTCAGGCGAATGGGGCTAACGGTGACTGTTAGCCCGGTGTTAACCCTCCAGGAGCATATTGAAGAGACACGTTGCAAGTGTCCAGCTTGCGATGCAATGGTCGAACTGCCGGATAACCGGCAGTGTCCGGCCTGCGGCGTTTTTGTGGACAAGGTGACCCAAGACTTTCTGTTGCGAAAGAAGATCAAGGAGCAAGAGCGCGGCAAATTGGCGATGCTGGCCAGCAAGCTCGCGGCAGACCGTGAACTCGAAAACAGGCGTTCGTTGGAAGAGGCCATCCGTCGACAGATTCGGGATGAGCTCGAGGAAAAAATGGGCCTCAAAAAAGCGGGAGGGTCTCTTAAGGGTCACGCGCGCTGGATCCGCGGTGCGGCCTTGTCGCTGATGATTGGGGCCGCGTTTGTTGGCGGAAATGCCGCTAGTGGTCTACGCAGTTCAGAGCCGCTCGCGCAGAAAAGCAATACCCAAGGCGGCGTATCTCCGTCGCAGGGTTTCGAGCAAATGCTGGATGCAGCAGCAAACCGGTCAGGTGCAAGCTCAGTCGACGACGACCTGGAATACGCATCTGGTGTGTCTGAAGCTTCAGACTCGTTGGTTGCCGCGGCCAGTGAAAGGCGCGCTGGTGGAAAAGCACTATCGGTAGAACAAGCGGTTGCTGCGGCGAACGTTCTTTCGGGCTCTATCGGTGGGCCGACCACCCAAAGCCTTCAGGGCTCATCCGGGCTCGCCGCAGCCATGGGTGGCGTGGTATCCGCCGCCTCCGTCCCTGTGTTGGAAAAAATCACGCTGACTTCAGAGTTTGCGGTGACCTTGGGAGTGATGGGGCAAACCGCGCGGGCAAACGAAGTGGTTCGGGTACTGATGGCCAACCCGGTGCTGGCTTCCGAACCGAAGGCCGCTGCGATCGCCGGGTCCGCAAGTTTGGAGGTACAAGCCCTCAGCATCTCCGGCGGGCAGGCCACTCGGACCCGCACCCAGCTCGATGCACTGCGGCTCAACGCAGAGAAGATCACCTCTGCCCCGGATCGGGCGGTGGCACTGGCCCGCTGCGGCGTGATTCTGGGCCGTAATCCGTTGTTGCCCAAGCAGGCCAGCGCCGCCTTCATGGCGTTGGCCACGGATGCAGCAAAGTCGGTAACCAATGCCACGCAGCGCAGCGAGACAGAAAGCTTGATCTTGCTGGCGCATGCAGAGTTGGCCCTTTCCGATATTGCCGAAATGGCGCGCAAAGGCATGTGGGCCAAAGCGCAGCCCTCTGCGAATGTGGTGGACACCATGGCTAGCCAGGCCTCATCGACCTCAGCGGCGCCCCAACTGATGTCCATTGCCGCGCAAGCCCAGTACGGGCTTGGCCAAGAAGAAAGGGCACAGCAGCTGTTGGATATGGCCTTGCAAGAGGTCGAAAGGGAGAGCAGCCTGCCGAGGCGCGCTGCATCCTTGCGGGCGGTTGCACGTTGGACACAAGGCTTTGGTGACGCCAAGGTGCAGGACGAGTCGCAGCGGGTTGCCATTGCGGCAGAGAAGAGTTCGCCCACCGAAAAGGCAGAGGCCCTGGCGCAGCTTGCACTCATCGATGCAGACGCTGGCCAAACGGATCGATTCGTTCAAGCCCGCAAACGCGCCATAGCAATGGCGGGTTTGAACCCGGTTGAGTCGGGCGCAATCCATGCCAGGATCATCGTTGGTGCGGAACTCGCAGCCGCACTGTTGCACCACCGCACGCAGTCCTGGCGTGAAACGGATGAGCGACTCAAAAAGCTTGCTGCGTTGTTGCTGTAACGGTACGAGAGGGTCTGGGCTGAATCGGAACTCAGCCCCCGAAAAACATGAAGGTATTGCTACATAAAGAATAGCAGTATCAACTCCGCAAGATTTGTCATGCCACTGTTTCTAGACTGCCAGCCTGATCAACCCACTGAGAAACAACCGTATGACCAACAACCCATTCCCCCAAAACTTTGAGACCCTGCCGGATGCCATCACCGTGGTCGGCATCGAACTGCGCACCGATAACACCGTGGCCGCACAGACGATACCGCCGCACTGGCAGCGCTTTGGCCAGGCGAACGTGCTGGCCGCCATTGAGGACAAGCGCAGCGAAGACGTCTTTGCCGTCTACACCCACTTTGCGCATGCTGGTAGCAACAATACCGGTCTGTATTCGCTGGTCATTGGTGCCGCCGTGGCGCCCGATGCGCCAGTACCCGCAGGCATGGTGCGGGTCGTCGTGCCGGCTTCTCCACGCGCAGTCTTTGCAGTAGAGAAGGGCCGGTTTGACCTGGTGGGTGCCGCATGGCAAACCATCTGGCAGCGCAGCGACCTTGCCAAGACTTTCATAGCAGAATACGAGCTGTACCATGCCAATGGCGACATCACGGTCTCAATAGGCCTCAGTGCAACAAATCCCCACGCATGAATGCATGAACAAAAGCCATAGCTGGACCGACTACCAGGAGCGCCTGAGCCGCGTCACCGCCTACATCCACGACCACCTGACCGAAGAGCTGGACCTGAACAAGCTGGCCGAAGTGGCGCATCTGTCGCCCTTCCATTGGCACCGCGTTTACCAGGCGCTGTATGGCGAAAGCATTGCCAACACCGTGCGCCGCCTGCGGCTCACGCGGGGCACGGGTTACCTGGCCAACACCACACTGCCGGTGGAGCAGGTGGCGCGCAAGTGCGGCTACCCCAACGCGCAGTCTTTCACCCGTGCGTTTACGGCGTTGTATGGCATGAGCCCCACACGTTACCGGGCCGAAGGTGACCATGTGGCGTTTCGCCAAGCTCTAGCACAGGGCCAGCAGGCCGACACGGGCGGTTATCCGGTGGAGGTACGCTGGGTGCCCGCCGTGCAAATGGCAGGGTTTGCACACCGCGGGCCGTATATGCAAGTCGGCAAAGCCTTTGAGCAGGCCTTCACCCGCATGGCCGCGCAGGGTCTTGCGCGGCCCGACATGCGTTGGCTGGCCGTCTATTACGACGACCCGTTTGCGGTACCCGAATCCCAACTGCGGTCCCGCGCAGGCCTGAGCCTGCCGCCCGACACGGTGGCCCAGCCGCCGCTGGAACCGTTCACGCTGGGTGGCTGCTGGTGCGCCGTGCTGCGCCACCAGGGGCCTTATGCGACTATGCGTGCGGCGTATCAGTGGCTGTATGGCTACTGGCTGATCCAGTCCGGGTACGAGGCGGCAGACAGCCCGGTGTTTGAGGACTATTTGAACAACCCGCGTGACACGCCGCCCGACCAGTTATTGTCCGACATCTACCTGCCGCTGGTGGATGGTGCAACCGCCTCGGCATGAACTTGCCGCGAATCTTCAGGCGCTTGTCCACGCGCGTGTAGCCCGTAGTCTCGCAACACATCGGCTACACGCAACCGATAGTCGGCAAAGATGTGTTCTCGCCCTGCAGTCTGCGCCTGCCGGTGGATCTCCTGATTGCGCCATTGCTGCACCGCTGCTTCATCACGCCAGAACGATAGCGACAGAATCTTGCCAGGCAGACCAAGGCTCTCAAACCTCTCTATGGAAATGAATCCGTCGATCTGTTCCAGGTGTGGCCGTAGGCTGGCCGCGGTGGCCAGGTAGGCCTGCCTGTGCTTGGCGTGCGGTAGTACCTCAAAAATCACTGCGATCATGTTGCGGGATTCCAAGTGGATGGAAGATGAAACGTGCCGTCTACCACTTCCGTGAACGTACGTTCTTCGCGCAAGATGAATCGTTTGGTCTGCGCCATTTCAAAGTTTGCCCGGCCCTCTGCGTCGGTGCGTAGCCGGGCGCGATAGGCCTCGTAGGCGGCCAGGCTGTCAAAGGCGATCAGGCCCCATGCGATGTCGTTTGTGCCCTCGTGCGGCAAGAAGTAGCCCAGCAGCTGGCCACCGCAGCGCGGGATGATGCGGCCCCAGTTTTGTGCGTATGCATTGAAGGCCTCGCGCTGGAAGGAGTCGATCTGGTAGCGGATAAAACAGGTGATGGTGGTGCTCATAAAAATCCTCCGGTTGGGTACAGCCTGCATGCTAGGGAGCCAAACCCCTTTGATACTTCGCTGCAGAACGAACCATTGCGACCATGCTCTGGTCTACGATGCAGGCATGACGACTACAAACCTGAAAGACGGCCCACATATCGCCCGCATCGCCGCCCTGATCGGCGACCACGCACGTGCCGAGGTATTGACGGCGCTACTGGCCGACCGGGCCATGACTGCGACGGAGCTGGCCGATGTCGCTGGCGTCAGCAAGGCGACGATCAGCGCCCACCTGGCCAAGCTGTTGGATGCCAATCTGATTGCGGTAGAGCCTCAGGGCCGGCACCGCTACTTTCGCCTCGCCAACCATGACGTGGCGCATTTGCTGGAGAGCCTGATGGGCGTTGCCTTTCGCAGTGGTGCGGTGCGCCTGCGCGGTAGCCCGCGCGAGCCGGCATTGCGCAAGGCGCGTGTGTGTTACGACCACCTGGCCGGTGAACTGGGTGTGCTGGCCTTTGACGGGCTGCAGCGCAAGGGTGTCTTCAACAACGCGCCGCAACGCGAACTGGAATTGACCGAAGCCGGCCAGACCTGGTTCAAGGCTTTGGGTGTGGATGCCGTTGCCCTGTCTGCACAACGCCGTTGCTTTTGCCGCCCTTGCCTGGACTGGGGTGAGCGCCGCAGCCACCTAGCCGGCGCCTTGGGTGCCGCGCTGCTCAGTCGCGTGTATGAATTGGGGTGGGCGCGACGCGCCAAGGATTCACGCGTGGTGCAGTTCACCGAGCCCGGTGAATACGCCTTCCGCCAGTTGTTCAGAACGTAACGGCTACAAACCCCACGCAAACTGCCAGCCAAAAAACGCCACAAGGCCCAGCATGATGGTCAGCAGCTGGTGGCGCGTGGCGATGCACACCGCTATTGCAAACAGCGCAGCCACCAACTGGGGGTTGCGCCAGCTCAGCTCCAGGCCCTGGCCATGCGGCGCCAGCACCATGGGCACGATGATGGCGGTCAGCACCGTAACCGGCACAAAACCCAGGGCCTGCTTGGCGGTGGGCGAAAACGCGATGCGGTCGCCGAGGATGAAGACCAGCGCCTTGATGCCAAAGGTCAGCACGGCCATGCCCAAGATGGTCAGTGTTGGGCTCATGCGGCACTCCCTTGCGCCACCGCCTGCCCCCGCAAACGGGTCAGCAACAGGCCCACACCCACACCTGCAGCCACGGCCGCCATCAGCCCCAGCTTGTATGGCAGGTCCTTGAGCAGATAGGCCACGCCACCCGCAGCCACTGCCGCCGCGAAGTGCGGCACGCGCACCAGCTGCGGCACGACGATGGCAATAAAGGTGACCACCATCGCAAAATCCAGGCCCAGGGTTTGCAGCTGCGGAAACGCGGCGCCAAACACCAGGCCCACCACCGTCCAACACTGCCAGTTGGCATACATGGCCAGGCCCGAGCCCAGAAAGTACCAATGGCCCAGCGTGGTGCCAGGGTGCTGGCGGTAATAACTGTCCACCACGGCGTAGGTCTCGTCTGTCAGCAGAAATCCCAGTGCCCAGCGCCAGCGCGCGGGCAGGTGTTGCACGTGGGGCAACAGCGCGGCGGCGTACAACATGTGGCGCAGGTTGACGATGACAGTGGCCAGCCAGATGACCAGCGCGCTGGCCAGCCCGGCCATCAGCCCCACAGCAATAAACTGGCTGGAGCCGGCGTATACGCTGAGCGACATAAGTTGCCCTTGCCAGGGCGCCAGTTGTGCCGTGCCCACTAGGGCGCCAAAGATCATGCCAAAGGGTGCTGCACCCACCAGCATGGGAACACTGTCGCGGGCACCGGCCCAGAACAAACGGCGTGGAGTGGTTTCTGTCATGGGTTGGCATCTTATGGATGCCTTCCCCACCGCGCTTGTATGTTCTTGCGCTGGGGTCTACATCTGCCAGCGGCCGGGGGCCACACCAAAAGCCCGCTTGAAGTGGCGCGTGAAATGGCTCTGGTCGGTAAAGCCCTGGGCGGCGGCCACTTCGGTCACCGACACGCCTTGCCGCAGCAAACCCTGGGCGCGGTTCAGGCGCACCTGGTTGCGCCAGGCATGGGGTGGCATGCCGACCGTGCGGGAGAACAGCCGCGCTGCATAAAACGACGACAGACCTACGGCCGCGGCCAGGGTGGACAGGGCCAGCGGTGCGGTCATGTCTTCCACCAGCAGGGCCTTCATGCGCTCCACACGCACGGCGTCCGGGTGCAACGCCTGGGCCTGCACGCGGATGCGCGCGTAGCGCGACAGCAGCAGTGCAAAACCTTCGGTCAGTGCGGCCTCGGCCTGCAGGGCATCGGCCTGGGCCTCCAGCAGGCGGTGTGCCAGGCCCAGCTTGGCCGCCACCTCGGTATCTTGGATGCTGCCATCCGGCAGCCAGGGTATGTCCATGTGGTGGCCGGTGATGTCGGATGCCAGCGTCTGCATCCATGCCACCGACGGGTAAAACGCGCGGTAGGTCCAGCCGTCATCGGTGGCCCGCTCGCCGGTGTGGATTTCACCAGGGTTGATGGCCGCAATGCTGCCCACACCGGCAATACATTTGGCGCCCCGGTAGCGGTAGCTTTGTGCACCGGTCTGTATGACCGGTATCGCAAAGCCATCGTGCCAATGCGGCGCAAACTCCTGTGCGTAATACTGGGCCGTCAGCAGCTCGGCATGGGGCAGCAGGGGGCTGCGCCAGAAGCGGGCCTTATCCTGTGGGGGCTTGTCCATGCTGGCTGCCATAGTGGGCCTAGCCGCGTGCCGGTATCGCCAGTCCCCGCACCACCGCAGGCCGCGCCACAAATGTGGCCAGCACGCGGAGCACGTCTGGGAAGTTGTTGATGCCCACCAGCTCACCCGCGCCATAAAACTCGATCAGGTTGCGCACCCAGGGAAAGACGGCAATGTCGGCAATGGTGTAGTCGTCACCCATGATCCAGTTGCGGCCGGCCAGGCGCTGGTCCAGCACGGCCAGCAGGCGTTTGGCTTCGTCGATGTAGCGGTCGCGCGGGCGTTTGTCTTCAAACGCCTTGCCCGCAAACTTGTGGAAGAAGCCCACCTGGCCAAACATGGGGCCCACACCGCCCATTTGCCACATCAGCCACTGGATAGTTTCGTAACGGCGGGCGGGGTCCTGCGGCAAAAACTGCCCGGTCTTCTCGGCCAGGTAGATCAGGATGGCGCCGGACTCGAACAGCGCCAGTGGCTGGCCGCCCGGGCCGTTGGGGTCGACGATGGCGGGGATTTTGTTGTTGGGGTTCAGCGACAAAAACGCGGGCGACATCTGATCGTTGGTCTCGAAGCTGACCAGGTGCGGTTCGTAGGCCAGACCCAGTTCTTCCAGCAGGATGGACACCTTGACTCCATTGGGCGTGGGCAGCGAGTACAGCTGAAGGCACTCGGGGTGCCGCGCAGGCCATTTGGACTGGATGGGATGTTGGGCGGAAGTATTGGACATGGTTTTCCGGGGTGCTCAGTGATGGGTTAAGGGCGAAAGCGCTTAGTGTGCCAATAGTTTGGCCAGCACGTCTGCCGCATGCGCGCACTGCGCCTGTGTCACATCCAGATGCGTCACTGCACGCACCGTGCGGGAGGCAAAGGCGTTGACCAGCACGCCCTGCTCGCGCGCAAGGGCACTCAAGGTAGGCGCATCCAGCGGCATGGAGTCCGGCAGGTGGAAGACCACGATATTGGTCTGTACCGTTGCCAGGTCCAGCTGCACCGGCACGGCCGCGCACAGGCGTTCGGCCAGGGTCCGCGCATTGGCATGGTCTTCTGGCAGGCGGGCCATGTGGTGGTCCAGCGCATACAGGGCCGCAGCACTGAAGATGCCGTTTTGTCGCATGGCGCCACCCATGCGGCGTTTGTGGCGGTCGGCTGCAGCAATCAAGTCTTTGGAACCCGCCAACAGCGAGCCGCCCGGCGCGCCCAAGCCCTTGCTGAAGGCCACGGCCACCAGCTCAAAGGGGGCGGCCAGCACATCCACCGCCAGGCCACTGGCGGCGCTGGCGTTCCAAAGCCTGGCACCGTCCAGAAAGGTGGCAAGGCCCAGCTCGCGTGCCACTGCGCAGATGCGCAGCACTTCGGGCTGCGGCACCACCACGCCGCCGGCCCGGTTGTGTGTGTTTTCCACCTCTACCAGCGTGGTGGTGGGAAAGATGGCGAAATTGCGCGGTTTGGTGGCGGCCCGCAGTTCTTCAGCGGTGAAGACTCCACCGTGGCCTATCTCATGGATCTGCACACCAGCGTTCGCGGCGGCGCCCCCAACCTCGTGCCAGGCGGCGTGCGATTCACGGCTGGTCACCACTTCGTCGCCGGGCCGGGTCAGCGTACGCAGGGCCACCTGGTTGGCCATGGTGCCACTGGGCAACCACACGGCGGCCTCCTTGCCCAGCATGTCGGCCACCCGGGCCTGCAGGCGGTTGGTGCTGGGGTCTTCTCCGTATTGGTCGTCACCCACTTCGGCAGCGGCCATGGCTGCGCGCATGGCGTGCGTGGGGCGGGTTACAGTGTCGGAACGCAGGTCTATGGGGGCTGTATGCATGGTGGGTTGATAGCTTGTTGGCTGGAAGTCAGAGCATGCCATTGTGCGCTGCCGATAAGATCAGGGTTGCATGATCCCAAACCCTTCTCATCCACAATTTCTGGCATCGGTTCCAGTGTTCTTGCGTTACCTGGGCCAGTTGCAGCACCTGCTGGCTTGTGCTCAGCAACATGCAGGCCGTGCGGGCATGCCGGAGCAGGCGCTGCTGGACGCAGCGTTGGCACCTGACATGCTGCCCTTTGCCACCCAGGTTGAAATAGCCTGCAATTTCACGCTGCGTGCCACCTTCCCGCTGGCGGGCATGCCGATTCCGCCCTATGGCGAGTTTGAGCGATCGTTTGCAGGGCTCCGGCAGCGCCTATTGCGTGCTGAGCGCCTGCTCTTGGAGCTTGATCCTGCGGCCTTTGATCTAACCCCGGCACGCACCATCCAGGCCGAAGCCGGGCAGGCCACCCACAGCATGCCGGCCAGTGAATACCTGTTGCACTATGCCTCGCCAAACTTCTTCTTTCATTCAACCGCCGCATTTGCCATCCTGCGCAACCAAGGCGTGCCGGTAGGCAAGGCGGACTTTGACGGCTACCACGCCTACGGTTAACTGGCCGTGGCCATGCGCAGCCTGCGTGCCGCGTCTTCGGCCCGCGCGTCGTCAATCTCGCGTAGCACGGCCTGCATGTCCACATCCGCATGGGCACGCTCAAAGTGGCCAGTGAGTGGTGTCTCGTTGCTCAGCCGCCCGGCCTGGTACAGGCTCCAGATCTCGGGGCCGAATTCGGTGGTGCGCAGCTCGGTTGCAAACTGGCCAAAAAAGTCACGCAGGTTGGCCACGTCGCGCATCAGCATGCGTTGGGCATGGTTGTTGCCCGCGGCGTCCACGGCTTGTGGCAGGTCGATGATGACGGGGACATCCACACCCTCAGCGCCGTCGTTACCGTGCATGTGCGCCAGCAGGATGTTGAACTCCGACAAGTCCCCATGCACCACACCCGCACACAACATGCGCACCACTTCCGCGATGAGCGTGGCATGGTGTTCGCGGGCTTGCTCGGGTGTGAAGGCCACATCGTTCAGGCGCGGGGCCGCGTCGCCATGCGCGTCGGTCACCAGCTCCATCAGCAGCACTCCGTCGTGGAAGTTGTAGGGCTGGGGCACCCGCACACCCGCGGCGGCCAGGCGGTACAGCGCGTCCACCTCGGCGCTCTGCCACGCGGCCTCTTGCTCCTGGCGGCCAAAGCGGCTGCCCTTGGCCATGGCGCGGGCCGAACGTGAATTCTTGACCTTGCGGTTTTCGGTGTAATCCACCGCCTGACGGAAGCTGCGGTGGGTGGCCTCTTTGTAGATCTTGGCGCAGCGGGTATCGTCACCGCAGCGCACCACAAACACCATGGCCTCCTTGCCACTCATCAGCTGGCGCACCACGCTGTCTATCAGGCCTTCTTCAACAAGGGATTGCAGTCGGGGAGGGGCTTTCATGGGCAGCGCAATGCAGCGGGTAAAGAAGAGCGTTGGATTGTCTCCTACTTAGGCTGGTTGGTTCTGTGCGACAGCCAACACAGTGGAGGGGCGCTGGTACAGGCACACTACACTTGAAAAGTAGTTGTCACCACGCCAAGTACCACCCATGCCCCACCACATAGGAATTGTCGGCTGCTCCGCCGAAGGCGCAGCGCTGTGTTACCGCACCATTTGTAACGAAGGTGCGCAGTTACTGGGGCCCCACGCGCACCCCGAGGTGTCCATGCACACGCCATCGCTGGCCGACTACGTGCATTGCCTTAGCGCGGGTGATTTGCAAGGCGTGGGCGACCTGATGTTGGCATCGGCCCACAAGCTGGCGGCCGCCGGCGCCGATTTTTTGATTTGCCCGGACAACACCATCCACCAGGCATTCGACTATGTGGCGGCGCGCTCCCCCTTGCCGTGGCTGCACATTGCCGAGGTGGTGGCTGTGCAAGCGCAGGCGCGGGGTTTTCGCCGCCTGGGGCTCACCGGCACGCGGTGGCTGGTGGAGAGCGCGGTCTACCCCGACAAGCTGGCTACGTGGGGCCTGGCCTTTGTGCGGCCTACCGAACAGGAGCGCGTTGAGATCAACCGCATCATCATGGATGAGCTGGTGTGTGGCGAGGTCAAGCCCGAGGCCGTTGCCTACTTTCAGCAAGTCATAGGGCGTTTGAAGGACGAGGAGGGCTGCGACGCAGTGGTGCTGGGCTGCACCGAGATACCGCTCATCATCAGTGATGCCAACTCGGCGTTGCCTACGCTGGACTCTACGCGGCTGCTGGCGCGCGCCGCGTTGCAACGTGCGGTGGCGGTCTAGAGGCAAGGTGTTTAAGTAAAACGGGCCGCTAGCCCCCGTTTATGCTGGTGCACTCACTATCAAAATCATAGTATCTTGTGATCCCGATAGACCTCTTCGACGACCCACCGCCGCCCGAGGCTGCGAAGGAACAGTTGGCACCTGGCGCGGTGCTGCTGCGTGGTGTTGCGCAGAGCATGGACGCGGAGTTGTTACACACCACAGAGGCGCTCCTCGCCCAGGCACCCCTGCGCCATATGCAAACGCCAGGCGGCTACACCATGTCGGTGGCTACCACCAGTTGTGGTTCACTGGGGTGGGTGTCGGATGCGCGGGGCTACCGATACGCTGCGCTGGACCCGCTCTCTGGCCAGCCGTGGCCTGCAATGCCGGCATGCTTCGTAGACCTGGCCCGCGCCGCCGCTCTACAGGCGGGTTATGACAACTTCGCGCCCGACTCCTGCCTAATTAACGTTTACCTGCCTGGCGCCAAGTTGTCATTGCACCAGGACAAGGACGAAAAAGATTTGTCCGCACCCATCGTGTCGGTGTCGCTGGGCCTGCCTGCGGTGTTCTTGTTTGGCGGACTCAAACGCAGCGACAAACCCCAGCGCTACCGCCTACAGCATGGCGACGTGGTGGTGTGGGGAGGCCCCTCGCGACTGGCTTTCCATGGGGTGTTGCCGTTGGCAGATGGGGAGCATGCAATGCTGGGGAGCAGGCGTATTAATTTGACGTTTCGGCGCGTGCGAGGAAAACCAGAGTAACCGTAGGGTGCAGTCACCCCTCTTCCTCGGAGCGTGAAAACTTGATGGCGTTTGAAACTACTCCCAAGATCTTGAAGAGACCAGTATGGTGTCAAGGATTGAAATGTAGGTCCGTTTCAGACACATAGCCGACACCCAAATTCCCAGTTAGCAGTCATTCAAACTAACTGACTTTCGCTTTGGCGAATGGGATGGGATACACGGCGCGGGTCGGAGGGTACGTCCTCTCGATAGAAGATTGGGGGTCACTTAAGGCGAAGGGACTCCAGCCATTGGTTTGGAACGCCAGCATAGTAGTCTCGAAGCCTAGATTCCACATGTTCCGGATCCCACACCGCCGCCCGTTCGAGGCCTTCACACTCTGCTCGGGACGCAGGTCTAATACTTCCACCGACAAGGATTTCAAGCTGGCTCGGATTGAGCATGTTTTGTATAAACGTTGGCTGTGGATTCTTAAGATGTGCTGGGAGCTCTTCCTTGGCCACTTTTAGCCAACGACCACTTGCCCAGGCTGACTTATGGACTGCTACTCGAAACAGTATTGGCTTAGCTAGAAGAACAGTTGGTGGCAATGATTCGCTTGTACGCGTGTCGAAGAAAGCGAAATCTGCTCCGGGTAACGTGATTGCGAAGCAGGTCGTGCCATCGCCTAGCGGCACGGCCAATACTGCACCTTCAGTACGCTGTTGTTTCTTCATTGTGGTGACGCTCAACGAATATTTGATAGTTAACTCTGACGTAGCAGATCACAGAACTGAATGCCTGCTCCTGCCCCAATGCGGAGACCACACTGCCTATTGAAGAGCAACTCCCATTGATATTGGTCCAACGTCCATACCGTCGTAGCTTGCCAGCTCGTATGCTTCCGCCAATGCATAGAGTTGTTGATTTCTGTCGTTTAGTGACTCCACCGTATGCACCTCTTCTTTTTCAAGATGAAGGAAGAAGTACTCATCTTCGCCATCGTCGAGCTTGGGTATAAACATATCCACGTACCGGTAGCCTTGGGCTTCAAGTATTGGTACTAGGTCTTTCAATTTATTGGCTGATGCGTCTGTAAAGAAGTAGCCCCACAACATGGGGCCATCAATCGACCATTTCGTGTTCTCCCGAATGTTGTCAAACATTTGCTGAAGCGTTTCAAGTGTGATCATATTTAGTCGGGAACTGGGGTGTCTACGTTGCCGGTTTTGCTCTGGTTTCTAGTCCTAAAGTGGGCCATGCAGTTGAAAGTCCGCTTCCGCCCCGAAGCGGTGACGATAGCAGACGCTTAGCTGACTTACGTATTGCACCGTTCACTTCAACTATGAGTAGGCCGCAACGGCGCGCGGCTTGCATTCCCCAACTCTTCTATTTACTGGAAATCATCGCAAACAGCAATGCAAGGAAAAAGAAGGCCAAGAGCAATACCACGGCTGAACTGACAAAGGCAAAAGACCTTGAAACCTTGCCCTTGGCCATATAAAGCCAGCCTGCGAGGGAAAGGCCTAAAAGTATGGGTAGCGGCCCGAGCAGGGGACGCAGCAGAGCGCCAATAAACAAACTCACTAACCCAAACGCTATTGCATAGAACTTAAGTATCGTACCGACTTCCGTCCCTGGCGGTCGGTATTCGACTGATTGCGGCCAAGATGACACAGCAGCCTCTTCGACGTAAGGCATGGGTGCTCCACAAACTGGGCAGACGATCGCGTTGTCATCGCCTCTCGTGGCGCACTTTGAACAAAACGGCATATGGCTCTATCCTATCGCGCAATTGGGGAAGCTAGCGAACGTCTCCTATCGCCCCGCTGCAGGCATTACTAGTACCGAGCACTATAAAGCCACCCGCAGACCGCGAGGCAAGGGCACCCGCCGATTTGTGGGCCTTTGACACCACGAGGCGGGAACCCATGTCTCACGCTCCGCCACACGAAGCAATATCAATTACATAGCGGATGGTGCAATATTTGCGGGGGCTACAGCCGCAAATGATGCTGCATAGCCACTTACCCCCGCGCGTGCGTCACTCCGCCATCCACCACCAGCGTGGAACCCACCACATAGTCTCCGGCGCGGGATGCCAGGTAGATAGCTGCACCCGCCATGTCTTCGGTGGTGCCGATGCGCCCGGCGGGAATGTGTGATGACACTTCCGCTGCATGGTCGCGTGCCTCCTTGTTCATCTCGGACGCAAACGCACCCGGTGCAATGGCCGAGACGACGATGTTGTCCTTGACCAGGTGCAACGCCATGCGGCGTGTCAGGTGGATCAGGCCGGCCTTGCTGGCGGCATACGAATAGGTTTCCATGGGGTTGACCGATACGCCGTCGATGGATGCGATGTTGATGACCTTGGCCACCTGGCTGGTGCCGGCCTTGCGCAGGTGACTGTGCAGGGCCTGGGTCAAGAAGAAGGGAGTCTTCAGGTTCAGGTCTACCACTTTGTCCCAACCGCTCTCGGGGAAATCATCAAACGGTGCGCCCCAGGCTGCGCCTGCGTTGTTGACCAGGATGTCGAGCTGGTCTTCGTGCTTGGCATACGCAGCCACCAGTGCGCGAGCCCCTTCTACGGTGGATACGTCCGCGGGCAGCGACACGCAGGTGCCAAAGGCTGACAACTCGGCGGCGGTCTGGTCACAGGCTGCGGCTTTGCGTGCGCTGATGTAGACCTTGGCGCCTTGTTTCAAAAAGCCTTCGGCAATCATGCGGCCTATGCCGCGTGAGCCGCCGGTGATGAGGGCCGTACGGCCTTTCAGGGAAAAGAGTTCGTTCATGGTGGCAATGCTCCAGGATTAAGTGCGTGGCACGTTGAGATGCCCGCGAGCTTAGGAGCAAAGACCGCCGTCGTCGGTCGCCTAGGTGATTGCTCCATAGGCCTGGGCCACAGCAGACGCCAGCCGGGCGTTGTTCAGCACCAGCTGGATGTTGGCGGCCAGGCTGTCGCCACCGGTCAACTCGCACACGCGGGCCAGCAAGAACGGAGTTGACTCCTTGCCACCAATGCCTTGTGTGTGTGCCTCTTGCAGGGCCTGCTCCACCGCAGCATCAATGGCGGCGCGGGGCATGGCAAAGGCCTCGGGGATTGGGTTGGCCACCACCATGCCACCGTGCAAGCCCATGGCCCACTTGGCATGCATGACCCCGGCAATGGCCTGCGGCGTGTCCAGCTGGTAGTCCACCTTGAAGGCGCTGTCGCGGGTAAAGAAGGCTGGCAGCCAGGGCGTCTGGTAGCCCACCACGGGCACACCGTGTGTCTCCAGGTATTCCAGTGTCAGGCGCAGGTCGAGGATGGACTTGGCACCCGCACAGACTACAGCCACGGGCGTCTGTGCCAGCTCCTGCAGATCGGCGGATACATCAAAGCTGGTCTCGGCTCCGCGGTGCACGCCGCCTATGCCGCCGGTGGCAAAAACACGGATGCCCGCCATGGCGGCGATCACCATGGTGGACGCCACGGTGGTCGCGCCCGTTGCACCCGTTGCCACGATGAAGGGAATGTCGCGCCGGCTAACCTTGGTCGCACTGCGCCCGGTGGTGCCCAGCACTTCGATTTCTGCCGGTGTCAGCCCCGCCTTGAGCCGCCCGCCAATGATGGCAATGGTGGCTGGCACGGCACAGTGTTTGCGCACTTCGGCTTCCACCTGCAAGGCAGTCGCCACATTCTGCGGGTAGGGCATGCCGTGGGAGATGATGGTGGATTCCAGCGCCACCACGGGTTTGTTGTGCGCCAGGGCGTGGGCCACCTCTGGGTGGATATCGAGAAAAGTGTTCGTATGGGTCATGGTGGGTTGGCATTGTGCATGCACTGTTCCACAGCCGCTACGGATAGTGCCGGATGGTTGGCATGCTCGGAAGCCAGTGTCAGTGCCGCACAGCCCAGTGCAAACGGTATGGCGCTGCGCAGGTCTTGCTGGGCAACAAAGGCATGCACCAGACCGGCCATCAGCGCGTCGCCCGCGCCTGTGGCATTCACCACGGCAGTGGGCACAGCGCTGTGCCAGCCGCGGTCTCCCTGGCGCGTACTCCAGTAGACGCCGCGTTCGCCCAGGCTCAGCACGACCTGTTCCACGCCCAGGGTGTGCAGGGTCCGCGCCGCCCGTTCGATGTCTGCATCGCTGTGGATACCAAACTGGCACAGCGCCTGTGCCTCCAGCCGGTTGACTTTGAGCAGGTGCACATGGGCCAGCCAGGGACGTATGCGCGTGCATTTGAAGGCAGACACCGCGTCCACAAAAACCTGTGTGGCTGCGCGGTGGGCAAACACCCACTCCATAGCCGGTGTAGCCACATTGCAGTCCACTATCAGCGCTGCGGCCTGCTGCACCCAATCCTTGTGGGGTGCCAGACGCTGGGGTGTGATGTGTTCCAGAATGCCCATGTCGTTCACCGCAACGGCCATGTCGCCATCGGGGCCGTGTAATGACAGGTAGGTAGATGTGGCCTGATCGGCCAGCACCCAGCTACCGCGCACATCGACTCCGGCGTTGCGGGTGGTGTCCAGCAGGCTTCGGCCATACAGGTCGTCGCCTACGGCGGTGAGCAGGCGGGTGGTGTTGCCCAGCCGCGCCAGGTTTTCAGCCACATTGCGCGCTACACCACCGGGCGCACAGCGGATGCGGCCGGGGTTGGAGTCTGACAAGACCAAGGCTTGTGTGGTACTGCCCGAGATGTCCATATTGGCACCACCGAGCACCAGCACAAAGCGGCCGTCGGTTGGGGTCATGGCGACAGCGTCATGCGGGTCTTGGCGTGGGCTTCGGCCTGCGCAGGGTCAAACCACCAGGGCTGGCGTTCGCCCTTGGCCCACAGTTTGACCTGGTCGTTCTGGTGCGGCTGAAAGTGTCGCTCACTCACACCGCCGGCCAAGACGGCCTCTACCTTCTGGGTGTCTGCAAGGTCCATCACGATCTGCATGGAGCCGAAGAAGTTCACGTCAAACGGCTTCTGGAAGTCGTAGACCCCGCGGTGCAGCGTCTCGCCGCTGCCCGAGCGCTCAAAGCTCATGCCACCCACCAGCTCCTGGCCCCAGCCGTTTCTGCGCAGGGGGCTGACAAAACGCACGGGGTGTGCCTTGCCCCAGCGCCAGTTTGCCGGGTTGTCGCCCTGTGCTGCCGCAATCAGCTGGCGCGCCCGCGGTGCCGCGGCGCGTATCACATCGTCCAGGTTTTCGCGCTTGCCCTGTGTTCCCACATCGTCAAACCATATGCCGTCGGGCGTAGCTACCAGGGCATCAAAACGCTGCTGCCAGAAGTACCAGGTGGACAACATGTCTTTGGCTACGGACTCACCCAGCTCGTCGGTGAATGTGCCTATCACCATCTCGCGGTACAGCGCCTGGTAGACCAGGGGTGCGGCCTGGTCAGCACGGTCCACACCATCCCATTGCGACAACAACTGTGCCAGGTCCTTTTGCGCCGGGTCGTTGGCCAGGGCCGCAACCATGCGCGGGCGCAGCACATCGGACTGCAGGTTGCGGTCATCGTGCATCAAGGCCCAATGGTCTTGCACGCTCATCTTCTGCGCAGAACCTAGCACCTCGCCCATGCGGCGGTAGCGGTAGTTGGGCGACACATAGTTGGTGTAGTACCACGGAAAGTCTTGCGGCCGTGTGTCATGGTTGGCCGTGCCCACCCAAGCGCGCGGCGGGTTGAACATGCCGGGCATGCGGTCCTTGGGGATATAGCCCGTCCAGTCGTCGCTGCCGTCGGCAGCGGGTAGGCGCGCAAAGCCACCATCGGCGCCGGATCGTATCGGCACGGCTCCGGTCGCGCGGTGGCCAATGGCACCCTGGTCATCACCAAACACAAAGTTGAACAGCATCAGGTCAATCTTTTGCACCTGCTGGTCAAAGGCCTTGGCGTCGGGGGTGTTCAGCAGGCCTTCGATGCCAATCACATCTCCCAGGCGCTCGGCATCGGTAGACCGCAACACCAGCAGCTTGTCGCCCTTTGGGCCCAGGCCCGGATGGTCGGTGATGACGGGCCCGCGCTTGGTGAAGCGGATCTTCAGCGGCTGCGTGCGGTAGCCGCCGGGTGCCGACTTGTCTTTGATCTGGATGGTCTCGGTGATCACCTCAAATGGCACGCTGCGAGGGCCGTCCATGTAGTGCTCGGCATTGGCCGGATCGCGGGTTTCCACATACAGGTCCTGCACGTCGCCATAGGCGTTGGTGACGCCAAAGGCCACATGCTGGGTGCGCCCCACCAGGATGCCGGGCATGCCGGGCAAGGCAGCGCCTACCGCCTGTATGCCGGGTGCAAACAGGCCAATGGGGTGCCAGGTGCCAGGCAGGATGCGGTTGTCCAGGTGCGGGTCATTCGACACCACAGCCTTGCCCGAAGCCGAGCGTGTGGGCCCCACTGCCCAGTTGTTGGAACCCAGACCCTGGTGGTTCAGATCGTCCGGCGCAATGTTCAGGTCACTCCAGGCGACGTTCAGCTGCGCCGTTTGCGGGGCAGCAGTTGCACTGGCCTGCGGCGCAGGCTTGCCATCGTTCCAGTCGGGGTTGATGGTGAGGGGGAAGATGGCCCGTGCCCGCTCCAGGCCCAGGGTGTCTATCAGCTTCTGCGCCACCACTTCGGCCTTGAAGTTGGTGGAGTGGGTGTAGTGCACGTAGTGGACCAGGGTCACCAGGTCGGCCACCTGCCACGCGCTGGGTTTCAGGCCCACGGCCTTGAGTTCCAGGGGGTGGTCTGCAGGGTGTGCCGAAATGTAGGCATTGATACCGTCCACATAGTGCTGGAAGAAGGCGCGGGAGGCTGGGCTCAGCTTCTCGGCATGTTTGTCGCCGTTACGGCGTATGCCCAGCACCCGCATGCGGATGTCGCTGGGCAGCAGGTCTGGCCCCAGGGTTGCTGCCATTTCACCGCGCCAGGTGGCGCGGAACAGCTCCATCTGCATCAGGCGGTGTTGTGCCGTCACAAAGCCCTGGGCCTTGAGCAGGTCGGGTGTGTTGTTGGCAAAGATGTAAGGAATGCCCAGCTGATCGCGCAATACCTTGACCGGTGCGGTCAGTCCGGCAAGTTTCATGTCGCCTTCCACCTGTGTCTGACCGGCTTGGCGCAGCTTGACATATGCCACAGCCCCTGCGCCCACCACAACGACCAGCAGCACCAGCGCGCCGCGTCGAACCACCGAACCTATCCGCATACCCATGGTGTCTCCAATGCTTGTTTGTATTTTCTTGCCGGCATGTTGTATCCGGTAGGCTTGGATCGTAGGCAAGGCGGTGATTTACGCCAATACCTAAAATGGACATTCATGAAGCCAATATCGCCACCCCCCTCTGCCGCCACCCTACGGCGCTTGCACGTGGACTTGTTGGTCTACCCCGATTCGATGTTGGGCCTGACACTGGCCATGGTGGACCTGCTGCGCCTGGCCAACACCCTTGCGCAGCTGCAGGGCGGACCCAAGGCGCAACCGGTGAGCTGGCAGTTGCTGGATGCGCAGGCTAAACCCGTTTCCAGCAATGACCCCTTGCTGGGGCCCTACTGTTCTAGGCGGCCGGCGCCAGCCGCCACCGATGCATCGGTCATGCGGGCTTGTTTTGTGGCCCCGCTGTTTGCACCCAGTGTGCCCACGTTGCGCGCAGCTGTGCGGCGGCTGGCTGGGTTGCGTGCACACCTCGATCAGTGTTTGCAGCGCGGTGACACGGTGGTTGGCCTCAGTAACGGACTCTGGCTGTTTGCTGGTGCGCCGGGTATGCAGGGGCGTGCGGTCGCCGTGGCCTGGTATTACGTGGCGAGCATTTCGCTGGACTTTCCTGCGCTGGACCTGCAGTCGGAGTCGGACTGCGTGGAAGACGGACCGGTGGTGACTGGCGGCACCATGTCGGCGCTGCCGCAAGTCGTGGTGAGCCTGCTGCGCCGAGCCCTCGGGCCGGAGTTCATGCAGGCCTACGAGTCCTTGCTGCTGCATGCCGGCGAGCGCCATGCCATGGCATTGCAAGCCACCCGGCAAAGCCACATACGCCCCACGCGCGACAGCGTGATGGCGCGCGCCATGCAGTGGTTGGATGACCATCTGGAAGACACCTACAGCCTGGCCGCCGCGGCGCAGGCAGCGGCGGTGAGTCCGCGTACGCTGTTGCGCCATTTTCAGCAGGTCATGGGCTGTACGCCGTTGGACTATTTGCACAGCCAACGCTGCAAGCGGGCCCGCATCATGCTGGAGGTCACACTCGACAGCGTGGCCACCATCGCCCGCGCCTGTGGCTACAGCGATACCGCTGCGTTTCGCCGCGTGTTCCTGCGGTACGAAAAGACCAGCCCCGCCGTCTATCGCAGCTCACATGCCTTGCGTGCGTCGCGCCTGCGTTGGCAGGTGGAAGATGTGCGTGGTATGCTTTAGCCCATGTTGTGTCCCTCCAAGCCTACCCCCCTGACCACCGTGCAAACGGTGTGTGGCGGTGCGCCCGTGATGGCCCACAACATGATTACCACCATTATGAACACGGCCGCCTGAGCGTCGTTCAGGTGGCCGTTCCGGCTGCCTACTGGTGTCTCTCCCCCCGATAGAACATTCCCAGCACAGGCAGCTGGGTTAGCAACTGTTCGTCGGAGAGAGAGTTTTATGTACCAAGATCACCAAGCCAGCTTCGCTGTCAAAAGCCATTTACAGGCCGTGCCCCTGCACGCCATTGCGCCCCTGCGCGTGGGCATGTTGGGTCTGGGTACGGTGGGCATGGGCACCTACACGGTGCTGCGGCGCAACGCGGAACTGATTGCGGCGCGAACCGGTAGACCGATTGAGATTGCCATGGTGGCTGTGCGCAACCTCGCACGCGCTGCCAGCCTGGTGGATGATGAGGATGTGGAACTGGTCGATGACCCGTTCCTTGTCGTCAACCACCCGGGCATCGACGTGGTGGTTGAAGTGATTGGCGGCACCACCACCGCACGCGATCTGGTGTTGCAGGCCATTGCCAACGGCAAACACGTGGTCACCGCCAACAAGGCCCTGCTGGCCGTGCACGGCAGCGAGATTTTTGCCGCAGCCCAGGCCCAGGGTGTGGTGGTTGCCTATGAAGGCGCAGTGGCCGTCAGCATCCCCATCATCAAGGCCTTGCGCGAAGGGCTCACCGCCAACCGCATCGAATGGATTGCCGGCATCATCAACGGCACGACCAACTACATCCTGTCCGAAATGAAGGATAAGGGCGCCAGCTTTGACGCGGCCCTGGCCGATGCACAGGCCAAGGGTTATGCCGAAGCCGACCCCGCGTTTGATGTGGGGGGTGTGGACGCCGCGCACAAGCTCACGCTGTTGGCCTCCAACGCCTTTGGTGTGCCCATCCAGTTCGACAAAGTACATGTGGAGGGCATCACGCAGCTGGACGCTGTGGATGTGGCCTTTGCCGAGCGCCTGGGCTACAGCGTCAAGCTACTGGGCATTGCCAAACGCAATCCACAGGGGCTGGAGCTGCGGGTGCACTCCACGCTGGTGGCGTCTAACCATCTGCTGGCCCAGGTGAATGGGTCCATGAACGCTGTGATGGTCAAGAGTGATGCCGCTGGTGTGACCATGTACTACGGCGCCGGTGCGGGGTCGGAGCAGACTGCGTCTGCCGTGATTGCCGACCTGGTGGATTTGGCCCGATCCAGCAGCGTGGTGCACCGCCACCGCGTGCCGTCGCTGGCCTTCCAGTACAACGCCATCGTCGCATTGCCAGTGGCGGCGATTGACGATGTGGAGACCGCCTACTACCTGCGGCTGGATGTGGCCAAGTTGTCGCGCACGCTGCCCCAGGTGCTGGCACATTTGGCCTACGCCGGGGTGCGGGTACGCCAGCTGGACGTGCTGGACCACCCGCACGATGCCGAGTTGAACGCGGTGGTGGTGCAGACCGAGCCCACGCAGCAGCGCCTGTTGCACGTGGCGCTTGCTGCGGTGGAGCAACTGCCAACCGTCATGGGCTTTGCCAAGACCCTCCGTATGGAGCGTCTGGACTGACGTGGGGTCAGGGGTGCTAAATTCCATCCCTATGTTTCGCACCCAATACCTCGACTACGCCGAACTCACCGCCCAGCTATCGGCCTGGGCCACGTCTCACCCTGACTACGTGTCCGTGTCCAGCTTGGGAAAGAGCGCCCAAGGGCGCGACATTCCCCTGCTGACCATTGGTCGCAACCCGGAGCAGGTGCGCCCGGCGGTGTGGATAGACGGCAATATGCACGCCGTCGAAGTCTGCGGCTCCAGCGTCGCGTTGTCCATTGCAGAGGATGTCATCGCCATCTACGGCGGTAAAGACGAGGCGGGTGGCAAACCCCTGCCCGCGCACATGGCAGAGGCCATTCGCAACACCCTGTTTTATGTGGTGCCGCGGATATCGCCTGATGGAGCCGAGGCCATTTTGAAGACGGGGCGTTATGTGCGCTCCAGTCCGGTCAATGACAGAGCCAATAAGTCGCACGCCCATTGGGTGGCTTCGGATGTGGATGGCGATGGCCTCATGATCACCATGCGCAAGCAAGACCCGCACGGAGAGGTGGTAGAGCTGCGGGGCGATGACGGTCTGCCCTTGATCCCGCCCGTGATGGTGCCGCGCCTGCCGGAAGATGAGGGTCCTTTCTACAAGCTGTACCCCGAAGGGCTGATCGCCAACTTTGATGGCCAGCACATTCCAGACCCCTATTTTCTGGGGGACAACCTGTACGACTTCAACCGCAACTTCTCTCACCACTGGAAGCCCGAGCCCGAGCAGGCTGGTGCTGGCCACTATCCCGGCAGCGCGCCCGAAACCCGCGCGGTGATGGACTTTGCCATCCGCCACCCCAACATCTTCACCTGGCTCAACCTGCATACCTTTGGTGGTGTGGTGATTCGCCCCATGGGGGACAAGCCCGACAACAAGATGGACCAGACCGATCTGGCCATCTACAAACAAGCAGAAGCCTGGACGACTGAACATACCGGCTACCCCACGGTCAGCGGTTTCCATGAGTTTTTGTACGAGCCCGATAAGCCCCTGCATGGTGATCTGGTGGACTGGGCCTACCACCAGCGCGGTTGTTTGGCGTATGTGGTGGAGCTGTGGGACCTGTTTACCCAACTGGGCATAGAGCGCAAGAAACCGTTTGTGGACCACTACACACACCTGCAGCGCAAAGACTTTCAGGCTCTTTGGAAGATGGACCGCGACATCAACCAGGGCCGCATCTTCAAACCCTGGCGTGCCGTTCACCACCCCCAGCTCGGCGCTGTGGAGGTGGGTGGTTATGACGGGCGCATTGGCATCAGCAACCCACCGTTGGAAAAGCTGGCAGAAACCTGCGCCGCACAAAGTGCGGCTTTCTTGCGCGTTGCAGCTTTGGCGCCGCGCATCCATGTGGAGCATGTCAAAACCGAGAGGCTCGGTGATGCCCATTTGCGCGTGGAAGTGCGCGTGCGCAACAGCGGCTACCTGGGCAGTTATGGCCTGAGCTCGGCCAAGGCCCTTCCAATCTCTGAGAACCTGCGCCTGAGTGTGGAGGGCGACAACTACACCGTGGTGTCGCCTGCCGAATCTGTGCAGGACATGGGCCATCTGGACGGCTGGGGCCAAGGCCTGCACCACGGCATCAGCATCTTCATGCCGTGGACACGGGGCAATGTCAGCGAGAAAACCGTGACCCTGGTGGTCAAGGGCTCGGGCGACTTGTGCATCAAGGTGGGTAGCTGCAGGGTAGGGTGGCAGTCTTTGGTGATTGCGACCAGCCGATTCGGTAAAATCGGCCGGTAGCCCCCGTTAAATATCACTATGTCGCTATAGTATTTGTAGCGCTTGTGTAGTGGGTGGTCAGCCGGTTGACGGCGGCTGTATCACCTCGGCCAGCCGCTGCACCGTCATCTCCACAAACGCCGTCACGGCCCGCGGCACGTGGCGGCGGCTGGGGTAGACCACGTACATATTGCCCACGCTGCTGGCAACGCCGGGCAGCACCTCCACCAGTTCGCCGGTGCGGAAGCTGGGCAGCAATGAGCTGATGGGTAGCAGGCAAATGCCCAGGCCGCTCATGGCGGCCTTCTTTTGCGCCGGGCCGGTGTTGGCGCTGAAGCGCCCGGTCACGCTGATCTGCCTGGGGCCGTCCGGGCCGGTCAGCCGCCAGGTGGTGGGCCCACCGTTTCCCAGTGCGCGGATGCAGTCGTGTGCGACCAGGTCTTCCACACCGCGGGGCGTGCCGCGCGCCGCCAGGTAGGCCGGGCTGGCCGCTAGCACCAGGTGGCCGCTGGCCACTTTGCGGGCCACCAGGCTGGAGTCCGGCAGTTCCGGGCTGCCGCGGAACGCCACGTCTATGCCCTCGCCAATAAAGTCCGCCATGGCGTCGGCCAACACAAACTCCAACTGCACGCCGGGGTAGTGGCGCAGGAACTCGGCGATCCACTCCATCTGGAAAAACTCAAAAAAACCGGCTGCCGCTGCCACCCGGATGCTGCCCTTGGGCGCCTGGCTCGCACCCGCCAACTGGCTCGCCGCGTTGTTCAGGGCATGTATCTGCTCTGCACACTGGTCAAACAGCGTGCGCCCGGCGTCGGTCAGTGTGAGCTTGCGGGTGGTGCGCTGCAGCAGCCGCGCCTGCAAGGCATCCTCTAGCTGCGCCACCTGGCGGCTCAAAGTGGTGGGTGGCATGGCCAGTCGGCGGGCGGCTTCGGCAAAGCTGCCTGCCTGCACCACCTGCACAAACAGGGCCATTTGGTTCAGGTCCAACATGAGATTCCTAACGAAAACGGCATAGTGAATGCCAATTGTGGCATCTACTCAAGTAATGCGTGCGACCTTACGCTATGAACACTATGAATGCACGCACACCCCTTCACCGCAACATTGTTCAACGCACCCGCGGCAGCACCCATGGCCCCATAACCCGGCTGGTCAGCCCGTCGGACCTGGGCCAGGTACTCAAGCCGTTCATATTTCTGGACCGGTTTGAAGCACCGGCTGGCGGGCAGCCGCCTGCATTTGGTATGCACCCGCACTCCGGCATCGCCACACTGACCTATCTGATGAGCGGTCAAGCCGGGTATGAAGACACCACCGGAGAGCACGGCGCCCGTGGGGTGCTGCCTACTGGCGGCGTGGAATGGATGATGGCGGGCGGCGGTGTCTGGCATACCGGCTCCCCCATCAACACCGAACGGGTGTTGGGCTTTCAACTTTGGGTAGCCATGCCGCCCGAGCTGGAGCTGGCCACGGCCCACAGCATGTACCTGGGCCCGCAAAGCGTGCCGCTGGTGGGGCCCGCGCGCGTATTGCTGGGTAGTTATGGCGGGCAAACCAGTCCCATCCCTGCGCCATCGGACATGACCTATCTAGGTGTGCATTTGAAGGCAGGTGAGGCCTGGCGCTTTGAACCGCCTGCGGGCCATACCGTGGCCTGGGCTGCGGTGGGCGAGGGCGCTTTGAGCACACCCGCCAACCTGACCACCGGTGATCTGATTGCGTTTGATGATTCCGGTAGTGCCGTCACATTTGAAGCGCAGACTGACACCGTCTTTGTGCTCGGCTCCGGAGTGTTGCACCCGCATGACCTGTTCATGGGGTCGTATTCAGTGCACACCAGTGCCGAGGCATTGCAGCAGGGCCAGCTGGGCATACGCCAGCGCGCCCATGCACTGCGCCAGCAAGGTCGGCTGTGAGCGCACAGCTATCGCCATGGCCTGCATGCTGGCGACCTTGCAATTGACCACCTCAGCACAACCTGAGTCTCCCTTGATCCCGTTCTCTCCTCTGTAACCTGGAGCTTCCCTTGAGCAACACAACCACCACTAACCTCTTTGAACCCTACCGCATGGGCACCACGCTGCTTGCCAACCGCTTTGTCATGAACCCCATGACACGTTGCCGCGCAGATGCCACCGGCACACCGCAAGACCCCATGGCCGAGTACTACGGCCAGCGCGCCACGGCCGGGCTGATCGTGTCCGAAGGCATTGCGCCCTCGGCCAACGGCAAGGGTTATGCCCGCATCCCCGGTTTGTGGAGTGATGCGCAAGTGCAGGCCTGGAAACCTGTCACCCACGCCGTGCACGCCAAGGGCGGTAAGATCTTTGCGCAGTTGATGCACACCGGCCGCGTGAGCCACCCCGCCAATATGGCGGCAGACGCGAAGATCGTGGCCCCTAGCGCCATCGCGCTGGCAGAAAAAATGTACACCGACTCCCAAGGCATGCAGGACTACCCCGTGCCGCAAGAAATGACCGAGGCCGATATTCAGCAAGCCAAGGCCGAGTTCGTGCAGGCCGCCAAGAACGCGATTGCAGCCGGTTTTGATGGCGTTGAATTGCACGCCGCCAACGGCTACCTGCTGGAGCAGTTCCTGAGCCCCACCACCAACCAGCGCACCGACGCCTGGGGTGGCAGTGTCGAGAACCGTATCAAGTTCGTGGTGGATGTAGCGCGTGAAACCGCCGCCGCGATTGGTGGTGACAAGGTCGGGATTCGCGTCTCGCCCTACGGCACCAACTCCGGCATGGTGGCCTACCCCGAGGTGGAAGAAACCTACCTGAAGCTGCTGCCCCTGTTGACCGATGCGGGCCTGGTCTACGTGCACGTCGTCGACCACGCCGCCATGGGCGCGCCGGTGGTACCCACCCCGTTCAAGCAGGCCCTGCGCAAGGCCTGGCCGCGCACCTTCTTCATCGGTGGCAGCTTTGACCAGGCCTCGGGCCAGCAGGCGGTGAACGATGGCTTGAGCGATCTGGTCGGCATCGGCCGTGCCTTCCTGGCCAACCCGGACCTGGTGCAGCGCTTCAAACAGGGACTGCCGTTGAACGCACCCGATATGGGCACCTTCTTCACGCCGGGTGCCAAGGGCTATACGGACTACGCGGTGGCCGCTGCCTAAGTGCAGGCTGGGGCTGGAGCGCTTATGTAAAACAGGCCTCTAGCCCCGGTAAATGCTACCTGTATTGCTATCAAATAGATAGCTATTTGCTCTTCAACACTGACCAGCCGGCGTGGCGGTTGACCTTGTTGTTCTCCTGTTTGTATGTCGAATTTAGAGTACCCGTTCGCACTGTATGACTGACTGAATTCATAGCCAAAAAGGTAAAACATCAAAAGAATAAACATCAATTAAATACAATTTTCCAGTATTTGGTATTTCAGATATTGATTTGACGCACTTTCTTTCAATTGGAATACATTTACTCGCGTCGACTTGCCCTAGCTACCTAATCTCCGCCGCTGTGCGCCGACCCGTCTCCACGAGGGGTAAACGGACCGGTCGATCAGGAAGAAATTAAGACAGTCAACATCCGTTACGGCCTGCAGCACTTCATGGGCTGCACCGATAGGCGGGCGCTGGCGGTCGGCTAAAGACACACTGCAGTAGTAGCGATTTGCGATCTGCCTCTTCCGGACCGGTCATTGGCAACCGGGGATCTACGGGCAGCTGTGTAGTGAGCACTTCGTCACTCCGAGTACCCGCCATGGGCTGGAAGCAGTAGTAGCGGTTTGCTATCTGCCTGCTCCAGACCGGTCGTTATCTCGCTTAGCTAGACGAGCATCGTTGTTTTAAACGTATCGTTACAGTTAACAACTGCCGGTAAAACCTGTCTCCATAATTGAGCAAGTGCAGCTAGGAAATTTATGGTTGAGTATGTAACCATGCGTGCCATCTAATCTACGCACCATGATGATCGAGTCCTCTCCCTCAAAGACCTACGCCCAGCGGATTGAAGCCGTTTTGGCCTACATTGAGGCCAACCTCAATGGAGACCTTTCGGTTGAAGCTCTCAGTGGGATTGCGGCGTTCTCAAAGTTTCACTTCCATCGCCAGTTCACTGCATTTGTTGGTGTGCCGGTGGCGCGCTATGTGCAGTTCATCCGACTGCGTCAAGCCGCTCGAACGCTTGCAGCACAACGAAAGCGGTCTGTCTTGGATGTGGCGCTTGATAGTGGATTTGAAAGTCCAGAGGCATTTGCGCGTGCCTTTGGACGCGCGTTCGGCATGTCACCCACAGCATTCCGCAGAAAGCCCAATTGGGCAATCTGGGGTGCCTCACTCATTCCACCCTATTTTTCACGGAGCATCAATATGAACATCAAAATCACTAATTTCGCCACAGTAACCGCTGCTGCACTGGAACACTGTGGCTCTCCGGGCTTGCTCAACCAAACCATTCAGCGGTTCATTGAATGGCGCAACGCAAGTTTGGAGTCGCCGATCGCTGCCACTCGCACCTTTGGCATTCCACGCAGCAATCCCGACACAACACCAAATGATGATTGGCGATTTGATATATGTGGCGAAATACACGGTCATATCGCGCCAAACTCCTATGGGGTCCGAGAGATCACAATCCCGGGGGGGCGATGTGCGGTCCTTCGGCATCTGGGATCAACCGACCATATGAACGAGACGATCTATCCGTTCTATCGCGACTGGCTACCTCAAAGCGGGGAGTCTCTGGCTGAGCACCCATTGTTTTTCCACTACCTCAGCGTGTACCCCGAAACACCTTTAGATCAGTGGCAGACAGATATCTACTTTCCATTGCGGTAAGGCTGGTTCTTGACCTTCAAACTTCTACAGAGCGGTCCATCGCAACTTAGTTTTTGGGATAGGTCGGCGAAACACACTATGCATCTCATCGCTCATGCTTCGGAGAATTGACGGCAACCGCAGGATGCTGGTAGGTGACTAGAACCGAGTGCCATCCTTTTTGGATGCCACCCACTCACCTGTCGGCTCAACAACCCACTTGAAGTCATCATCAGGATACACAGCTTCATCCCCCTCCACTCGACTCCCTACGACAATGAATTTGGCAACGCTAGAGCTTCGATTTACCAAGTGATGCCCATTGTCATGATTTGCTGGGAATCCCACACACATTCCAGCGCCCAAATTTTGTTCGCCATCATTTGTAACGAGTACCAACTCTCCGCCTAAGACATACAAGAATTCGTCCGACTTTGTATGCCAATGCCGTAATGCCGATTGAGCGTTTGGCTCCAGAAGTTCTAGATTTACACCGAATTGCGATAAACCGAATTGGTCACTTAAACCTTTGCACTCCGAGTTACCCAGTTTAGTCTTCAATGGCTCAGGAAACGGATTTTCTGAACTTCCTACAACGTCCATTGCCATCTTCGCATTACTCACTACACGCCCCTCGTCACATCATGAAAAAACAAATTGCCACCCAGCGACTATCGGACTGGATTGATTCCAACATCGTATCAAACTGGAGGATGCCATTGAAAGACCGGGTTTGCAGCAAACGCGAAGTTCACTAATGTCCGCTGGCCGGCGACACGGTGGACTGTAAATAGCCTGCCATTCATGGCTTGCGGCTTCCGCCCCATCGGAGTCGTACAACTCGCAGTCTGAAGCGTAACGCAAAGTCCGCTAACCCCCGGCGCGTTGCGCCGACCCCTCTACACGAGGGGTAAAGCACCCGGTCGACCATGAATAGCGCCGAACATACAAACGGCCGTCACGGCCTTCGGCCTGCATCGGCTTCGCCGATAGAAATCCCATCAAGCGTAAACCTTCATCGCCCTCAATCGCTTCGTCAGTCCAACCAGACGCCGATCCGCTGCCTTCTTTTGACGGACTTGATGTGAGATAGCGCTATGACTCCCCAGTAGCAGCACCTCCGCCTGCGCACGAGTCACAGCCGTGTAGATGAGGCTTCTATCAACCATCCTGCTGCCTTGTGGCAGGCACACCACCACCCGCTTCCACTGCGATCCCTGAGACTTGTGCACCGTAAGCGCATAACCAAGCTCAAGGTCATCCAATAGCGCATCGTTGAAGCCTCGGACAACACCATCGTCCCACTCGATCTTGCCAATTTGATCGTCTCCATGGTGCTCTACGGACACGATTCTTCCCATCGATCCGTTTTGTAGGCCCAGGTCCCAGTTGTTCCTTGTGCAGATAACAAGTTCACCTTCCCTCAAACTTGCCGCTGCCCAGCAATCTGCTTCTTCGCTCCATGTCATCACCTCTCTTCTTCCAGATGCCAAGGCATCTTGGATGCGTTGATTGATATTCTTCGCCAGGGCTCTCGTAGAACACAACACAACAGTATCCATTGGGCTAGACAGATACTCGTCGCTGGCAATCTCTGCCATTCTGGTGTCGGCAATCTCTATGAATCGGACGGCTCCATGCTCCTTGAGTGCAGGGAAGACGCCGTCCCGAATGCTGTTTGCCACGTCAGCAATCTCGCTTCCGAAGCGCTTGGCAACTTTCAGCTCAACATGAGGCACCACGCCGTCCGTCAAGCAGTGAAGAATCAGTCCAGGGCCAACAGGAGGCAACTGGTGAGGGTCGCCAATGAGCACGAGTTTCACAGTGTCTGGCAGTTGCCGTACCAACGCTGAGAAGGAGATGAGGTCCACCATGCTTGCCTCATCAATCAGGATAGCGTGTCCTAATGCAGGACCTGAGTAGTCAACTACGGTTCCTTGGCTGAGCTTTTTGATGAACGAAGCAATCGTTTGAGCCGCACGACCGGTGCTCTCTTGCATTCGCTTGACGGCCTTCCCTGCCAGGGCGACTTGGACGATTTCGTAGCCCTGATCTTCCAGTACCAAGCAAACCGCCTTCAAAACCGTCGTCTTGCCACAGCCAGCGCCGCCAGTGATCACCGCAAAGTGATGGTCGGCCACAACGTGAATCGCAGCCCTTTGTTCAGTGTTGAGCAAGAATCCATTACCTTCCCGCATCTCATATTCACTTATGAGTCCATCCACATTGCAGGCCGGACTTAGTACCTCCTGTCGAGACGCAATGCAGCGCACTACGCGGTCCTCCAATATCGACGCACCTGGGGAGTACGCATTGCCCTGCTGGTCGAACAGAAGGCGTCCAGTGCGCTCGCAGTGACCTATGGCCGCATCAATGACGTCTTGTTGTTGTCGCTCGTTCTTGAGCAGTCTACGTATCCCATCGATCAACTCTGGCAATGGAACATAGGTGTCGCCCAGACTAAACCGTCTGTAGACGCATTCCTCCAACGCAGCGGCAAGCCGGCGCTCATCCGTGAGCGCAACCCCTAGCGTCTGGGTTGCAAGAACATCGACCTCGGACCAACTCGCAGCAAAGCTCAAGAGCCGATAGGGGTTTTCATGAATCTTGCTCTCAGCCTCGGAGCCAAAGTGGGCTGCGATCCGCCTGCCTATCACCAATCCCACGCCATTGGCACCCAGCCACTGAAGGGTCTTGCCCAAACTTTCCTCTTGCCAGCCTTGAACCAATGCCAATGCTTTGGCATGGCTGACGACTTCTTGAAGCGCCGTGTATTCACCGGCATCCAGCATCTCAACCAAGCGGTCTTCAAATTTCTCCCACAACTTTTCAGCGGTGGCGGGGCCAACGCCTTTGAACCTGGGATTGCGCTTGAGGTAGTCGACGATGTGTGCACCTGACGGCAACCTCAATACTGCATCGCCTGGCAGCACCTCCATCTGGTCCTGCACCATCTGAAAGCCACCTGCATTAATGAAACTCTTTGTGCTGAACTTTCCCTTGACCGTCCACCACTGACCCGCCATGACAGGTGCGGCCACGCCACGCCCGTGCAGGCGGGCCACAATCTCTTGGTGGGTGTCTACGATTTCGCCGGAGTCGGTGATGCACTGCCCTCTGAGGATCGCGCCGTTGCGATTCTGTGTAATCACTGAGAGCACTCGTATCAGGTGGCTCTCGTCTCCATTGGAACTCACCATGGCAACCTTCCTGTGGTGTGCAAAACCTCGTCCATTCCCTGGAATCGTTCGAGCTTCTTTCTCAGTTCGCTGACCTCGGCCTTCAATGCTTCGTTCTCTTCCTGTATCTGCTTGATACGAGCGTCACCAATGCCAGAGCGTTTGGGTTCGCGCATAACCACCTCGACTGGGTTTGCCACTCGTTGCTGTAGTACCCCTTCCTTCTCAAGTCGATGGAGTAGGTTGGGCCATAGGACATCCCTGATCTCTGGATTGGTGTAGAACACATTTCTGTTCAACCCGCATTCACGCGCTATGCGCGACACACTCAACACGCCCTGATGGATGAATGGCTTGACGTCCTTGACCTCCGCCTCCCAAGCCAGGAAGGCGTTGACATTGGCCTCGCCATCCATCAACCCATTAGTGCCCTTTTGAGTCATTGGTTTCAGCTCCTCTTATTATTCTTAGCGCTCATCAGCTCGCGAAGGTCCGTGTTTTTTCCCCATAGGACATGAAGCTCATCGTATTGATGTGCCCTGGTTCTTTCCAACTCATCCTTCAATGCCAGAACCTTGGCCTCCAACTCAGCAATACGGCGCTGAAGCGCAGACCGCGCACTGTTGGCGTACTTGGGAGCGTTTTGTTTGTGCAATCGCTTTTCGACTGCTTTGGCTTCACTGAATGCTTCCGCAATGATCTTGCGCCCATCCCATGCCTTAGTGGCTAAGATGTTGCGACCGAACTCGTGCTTGAACTTGAGCTTGACTTGCGCGACCACGTTGTCCCAGTTCACAGCCACCTCTGAATCGGGAAACCCCTCGATCAGTTTGGCAATCTCTTTTGCCAATGCAGCAGTCAGGACTTCTTTTCTCCCCCCCTTGACTTCGGCCTTTTGTTTAGTCATCGCTAACGTCCCCATCTGCGTCTGGCAGCAATTGGTCTCGCTCGTCCTTCAACCCCAAGGTCGTTGGACCGAACTGGGGATACTGGGCTTGAAACGCTTTTAGGTTGGCGTCGTTGGCTGCTCGGTCGCCATGCACGGCCTCCATGGCCCGCTCCTGGCTTGGCGACGCGTGGCATGAGGGGTTGTGGTACTTCATCAATGCGCCTGAGGACGTGCCTTGATCGTCCAGCTTGTCGACGTACTTCTTTGAGACAAACGCTTCTTCAAGTTTGTTCTTGAACCAGACATCCTTGATTGAGTCCTTGAATTCCAGGTAACGGGTGATCAATTCATCCGTCATTAACTCAGGGCTCAATCCAGCCTCAACGAGGGTAAGTAGGTGAGAGTCAAGGCTCTCAGCATCGTCTGCAATCCCGCGCTCGCGAGCAAGCATCAGTGGCCTCAATTGGGTAACTATGCTGCGGTGCGCTTTAGCGTAGTCGCGTCGGATGTTTTCATTGGATGGCAAGTGTCCCTTCACCACAATACTGTTGTCGCAGGGAAGGCATCTGTAGGCGCGGCACGGTGTCTCGTGATGCTGATGCAGGCAACCGCCATACTTGTGTGCGTAAATGATGATGATCTGGTTAGACGTTTTGGCGACCGGGCGTGTCTCCGTGGCATTGACGATGGCGTCCATACTGGTGACACTGATGCCTGCTTCATGCGCGACCACAATCTCGGTGGATAGCCCATATTCTGCTTCAATGCCTTGGAGCTTTTGAAGCCCTGCCGACAGGTCAACAAGTTCATTCGCCTGCGGCATGGCCGCTTGATTCGCCTTCATATCGGCAGTACGAAAGTCATAGTGCGCTAGTTGCTTGATGTCCAACCGATTGGCCCACTTATTGATGAGCACATCACTCAGTCGCTCTCGTGCCGCCAATGCTTGTGTAGTCAGCCAACGACGCGGGTCATGGGTCTCGATGTACGCCGTCTGAACGGTGCCATTTACGACCATCCTGATCTCAAGCTTTTCGAAGATGGTAGGCTCCGGCAATTTGTGCCCTCGACGCTCACTTTCACGCTTCTGACAAACTGACGGTTTAAGGCGCTTGGCTAAGGTGGTGTACGTGACGGCGTCAGGCAGGTAAGGAGTTTGATCGCTGTCGAACAACATCAACATGTTCGAGAGGGGACCCTGGTAGGTGTTATGGATGGTCACTCGACGAATGCTGTCCATGGCATCACCGACCTTGGCAAGCAATATGGGTTCAAGGTCTGACCATGCAACGGCCTGCACGGTCTTCCATTTCGCTTTGCGACCATTGCTCATCACCAACTTGGGGTTTGGAATCGACTTTAGTAGTTTTGCTTCGACTAATTGTTTCCACAATTTAGTTGAATTGCCCACCTCTTTTTGGGAGACCTCCCTATCGCTGAGGCCTGTGATTTGCCACAGCGCTATTCTGGTGATGTCCTTACCTCGAAGGTGTTCAAGCGCCGGTGGTAGGTACAAAGTAGTGGGGTTGCGCTCGTACCACTGAACCAGCATCCGGGAGCGTTGACCATGCTGTTTTATGACTTCAATACAGCAGCCAACCATATCGATCATAAAGTTGAGAATAGGCTTTGCCCCCCAGTCGGCGCCCTTACTCCCTTTCATTAACAGCAATTGGTGTGTTCGATGCAAAGTGTCTTTATCGAACCCGTTAGGTCGAGCAACGTAGTCCTCCAGTGTGAAGCTGTCGTTGACTGACATGCACAGTGGTTCGTTGATCCTGCTGGGGGCGCACATGCTGATGCCTATGGCGGCAAGCGTGACCTGGTCGTATGCTGATAAGCGCGGATCCTTTTGGAACATGGCCGTCGTAGCGTCCGAGAGCGCTTCAATCTGATGGTCAAGCTCGGAGGCCTTCGACTGCTTGAACTTCGCTTGACGCTGCTTTGCAAGTTTCGTCAACGTACTTTTCGTCTCGAAGGAAGGGCTCCAAATCAACCCATCGATGGCTCCTCGTTTACTGAGCCGTTCGACCTGTTTGGACAAGCGCGAAAGGTAATACAGGGCGTGTGCAGCCTGAAATTCGTTTGCGCTCGATTTTTTTACCAGCAGTACCTCCAAAGCTACTAAATTTTCCCGCTTAAGCGCATGCAGTGGCGTGTCAACATGCGCCATCAATCGCCATATATTTAAGTGCGCATGACTCGACTTCACTTCCCCCTTTAGCGCTACCTCAGCCATGCTGCACCGCAGGACTATTGCGTAGGCGGGGTCTTTGTCGCTCAAATCCTTCAAGACAGGCGCAAGGTTGATGTCCTGGATATTTGTGTTGTATAGCGAGCGCAACGGCCACAAGTCGGAGTCGAAATCAATCTTAGGCCAGCGTTTCTCCATGCGGCCCTTGCATTCAAGGGCCCACTTATCTAGCGCCGCTGCCTTGCGGACCGGGTCTAGATCAGTCATGCTATTCATGCCGCAGCCTCCCCAGATAGTTCCATGGCTTTGCGTTTGGTATCACACGCAATCACCACCACACGAATTGAGTTGAGCAGGTGCTTGTATTTCTTAACTTGGGTCTGCATAGCCAGGCCTTGACCTTCAAAGTCACGAATTTCTTGTTCGACAATATTTTGGTTAATGCTGTGATCCGCGTCCCAGCAGGGGATAAACCTGGGGCAGGTGTAGCACGAGAAAGGGGCGTATTGGCAGATCACTTGCCTACCGCATACCGCTATGGTTTCCGTTCGACCCGTTTCCAGATCTTCACTGACAATGGCTCGCTCGCGGGGAATGGTGTCATGCTTGCTCGCAAACGCTTTGAAGGCGGGGAAGTGTTCGTCAAAGCCCGGTTGCAATGCATCGCTCAGTTCATCGATCAGCCCGTCGAACACTATGTCAACGTAGGATTGGCAAACTTCGTTGGTCGCATGTTTGAGTACGGCTGCGATTGTTGAAGCCGAACACTTCATCAGCGCCAGTTGAGTGCCAATCGTGTGGCGCAAGCCGTTAAAGCTAATGGTGCGCCCAACCGCCTTGTTGACTGGCCTCAGATAAGCGCTACTGAATGCCTCTGAACTGCCATGCATGCCGAAATTGCTATTGGCGTGGGCCGCGACCCAGGTTCCATCGCGCTTGAGTGCCCGTGCAGGGAATAGAGCCAGCTTCCCTATATGCTCTTTGTTCTGGACCGTGTGCCCAAACTTTTCCACAACCGATTTAACTTGAAGTGCCAGAATTCGCCCCACGTCGCGATGGAGTCGATAGGCGATTCTCTGCGCGCCTTCCACGCGGGACTTGACTGGCAATACATGCAGAAAATAGGTGATCTCCCCCGTTTCCGTGTTGGTGTCCAGCACCAAATCCATGGTCCGAATTTGCCGGTAACTATCTGGGCGGCAGAAGATGTTGAAGGCGAGTTTGGAGAAACTGTAGATACCTAAATCCATGCTGCCGCTCTCGTAGGCATCATCTACCGCATCAAGGACTGACACCATTGCCGCTCGTGTCAAAGCCTTGGACAGCATGTTGCTGATCCTGTCGCCAATCTGTCTCTTTTTTGATGTGTTTAGAGGGAAGTCTTCAGGATATAGAGTGCCATCAAATAACGTCGTGTTCGTACGGTTGTGTTCAAACAGTTGCTTTAGGTTCTCTAGGTAAACACCAGAAATACTCTCTCTTATGGCTGCGAGACCCACTAAAAAGGCACTATCGATTTGCCTCACCTTGCCATCCACAATGCCTTTTTTGTGAGATGTCTGTAAAAGGGTCCTCATGCTGTTGAAATTGCTCAATATTGTGATCAAAGAGACGCGGTGCCTTCGAGCGATCAGCGTGTTTTTCAGTTCCAGCAGGAAGGTCATCTCATACCCATCGACAAGCGGGCTGAGGTCCAAGTCAATGGAGATGGTTCGTATCTCGCCCTCATCGCCCTTGACCTTCTCTTGCATAGACCACATGAGCGGGGAGTCTTCTTCCCATTGCGCTTCTGCGTTTCCAACTGTTTGGTAAATCATCACCATCAATCAACCCCCTTGATTTTCTTCTGCTCTTGTAGCAATGACTCAAAGAAATCTGCCATGTTGATATTGGCTCTATCTGAGATTGCTCTCCGGGCGTAGTTAGCTGGCATCGCACTATCTGGCGACCAGCCGAAGCGCTGGCGCATCTGGTCGAATACATCCTGTTCACCGTGCTTTTCCTCAAGGAATAGGGACGCCGCGGAGTGGCGCAAGGTATAGGCCGTGAACGCGTAGTGCTCGCTATTTAGGTGTTGGTCGGACGTTGACTTGTTGAGCAGACCCGCAGCGAGCAGGCCCTTCTTTATTCTGACAAATGCTGCACTCAGTGTGGTTCTGTCGCCTATCGGGCCGCCATGGTCCGCGATGAACAGGAACCCCATCGTCTTATTGGCCAGCGTCTTCTCAGTGAGGGCTGCGCGCTCGCCGTCAATGTAGTCTTTAATGGCTGCGCACGTCCAGGGCCAGAGCTTCACCGTCACTTCCGAGTTGTATGCCTGAGTGGTACTGCCTATGCCTTTTTGAACCAGTGTTTTTGTTGTTGTCCGTGTTTTTCGTTTTGTCACGTTGTCACGCAGGTCCACGTACCCACCAGCAACATCGCCAACACGCCATCTAAAGTCATTCAACGTCAGATTTCCAATCGCCCCAGGTCGAAGCCCTTCACAGGCGAGAAGTGCAACCGCCCGGTCACGCATCATGGTGCTACTTGATTTCCCTGAAGCGCTTTTAATCAGTTCCGGGCGCAGGAAGACTTCCCGGATGATGTTGAGGTAGACATCCTTAGGCACGGACCGGATTTCATTTGAATGACCCTTCTTTCCACCTCTAATTGCTCCCTTGAGATCCGCTATGGTCGACTCGTATCGACGCCGCAATTCGTCTCTTTTGGACGCAGAACGAATACGGTACTCAAGTACCGTGTCAAAGTACCAGGTAAGAAACGTTGCGATTTGATCCAGCCGCCTCGCAGCGGTATTGCTCTCCACCGCCCCTTTCAGGTTTCGGGCGTGATCATCCTTAGACGCCTTGCCTACGCGCTTGATAAACCCCGTGGTCATTTGCTCTACTTCATTGACAGGTCGGTACGCCAACTCTCGAAGCGACTCAGTCTCATTGGGCAATAGGCAAAGACCTTCTAGCGCTCGCTCAGCCAAACCGATGGAATGAGCTTCAAGGAATTGTTGAAGCAGCCGCAGCCCACCCGCCATGCTTTCGCGGGTGTGCGGGTTGTCGAACTTGTTGTTCAAAAAGAGGGTGAACGGCGCGTGAATCGCCCCGTTATGATTCAACAGGAGTGTCTTGTTGTGCACCTGAACGAGTCGCATTGAGATATATGTTTTAGAGTCTTCGTCTACATTTTATTGGTCAAGCAAAAAAATACAAGCAATTTACGCTTGTCTTGATTGAATTTGGATGTTTTTCCAGCTACGAAACTTCAATGGATACAAAATGGGGCTTCTTCTCGACATTCGTATTCCCAAATCGTGCCGCAACGCTCGCAGCGGTATTTGGTAATCGTCACCGAGCCATGTTTGTGCGCCACCGTGCGGTGCGTGCCCTGCATGAGCTCGGGGTGACCCTTGGCGCGCCGCCAATGCTGCTGCACGCCGGTGCAGGCCTCGCACATCTCGGGGGTGATGGTGGGCTCGGGGCGTGGGGGTAGGTCTTGGGGCATGGGCTGATTCTCAAATGGTGTGATTGTCGCCGGTGATCCTTGTGCATGGCCTAGCGGGTCAGCTGCAGATGTTTCAACCCAGATGGTTTGCAAGTGAAGCAGGAGCTCCCCTGGTTGTCAGACTCTGATACATTGAGCGCAATTGCCCGATCTTGCCATCTGTCCGCTCATCCGAGCGATATTGAACAATGATTTTCAGCGGCCAAAACTTCGAAATTTTCCAGAAGTTCCACATCGGCATTGTTGTTCACGCGGCTGATTCACGCGTTTTGTTCAGCAATGACCGCGCCTCTGAGTTGTTGGGTCTTTCCATAGAGCAAATGATTGGCAAGGACGCGATAGACCCGACTTGGTGTTTTGTCGACGAAGATGAGCGGGACATGCCAACGGACCAATACCCGATCAGCAGGGTTCTTGCAACGCGAGAACCCTTGAAGGATTTGGTGGTGGGAATCAAATGGAGTACCCAAGCCCAACCCGTCTGGGTGTTGGTCAACGGCTTCCCGGAATTCGATGCTTCGGGTGCGCTGCGACACGTTGTCGTGAACTTTTTTGACATCACGGATCGCAAGCAAGCTGAGCTGAAGCTGCGCAAGAGTGAAGCGCTCAACCGCACCATACTCGACTCACTCGCAGCAAATATCGCTGTGATTGACTCCAAGGGCAACATCGTGCAGGTCAACGATTCGTGGCGAAGGTTTGGTGGAGGCAGCGCTGCGCACCCTGGCTCCCAGGATTCGATCGGCTTGAACTATCTGGATGTTTGCGGGGGCAATGGTGCCTATGTTGATCAAGCCGCGATGGAATCTGCCGAAGGGCTGAAATCCGTTTTGCGCGGTGAATTGTCGAGTTTCCAGCTCGAATACCCCTGTAACTCACCAACGCAGGAACTCTGGTTTCGCATGAGTGTGACGCCGATGATTGGAAAAATCGGTGGCGCAGTGGTCAGCCATGAAGACATCACAGCCAGCCGGGAGGCGCAAGAGGCGGTACGTATTTCAAAAGTGCAGCTCCAGGCGATCCTCGCGGGCATTCCGATTGCAGTGTTTGTCAAGGACGCAAGCAGTCGCTTTGTGTTGATGAATGAAGTGTGTGAAAAGCATTGGGGCTTGAGTCTTGGGGATCTGCAGGGAACCGATGGAAGCCAGTTTTTCCCGCCAGACCAGATGGAAGGTTTCCTGGCAGCTGACAAGGCCGTGTTTGATGGCGGGCGCGCCATTAGTTTTGAAGAGTGGGTCTGGAACAGTGAATTGCAGAAGAACTTGAACGTCCACACGTTCAAGAACCCGGTGTATGACCAAGATGGAAAGCCTCTGTACCTGGTGTGTGCCACGCTTGACATTACCGAGCGCAAGATGGCGCAAAGTTCGCTGGAAAAGTCACTGAAGGAAAAAGAAGCCCTTCTCAAAGAAGTTCACCACCGTGTCAAAAACAACCTGCAGGTGATCACCAGCCTTTTGCGCCTGGAGAGTCGGCGCAGCACCGTTGGCGACACCAAGGTTGTTCTGGGCGAAATGCAGTCGCGCATCTGGACCATGGCCTTGTTGCACGAATCCCTGTACCGCACGGGCACCTTTGCCTCGGTTGATCTGGGTAGTTATCTCAGGCGACTTTGCACGCATGCATTTCAATCGCAGTCAACGCGATCCGGTGAGGTTCAGCTTGTTCTTAACCTGGGCTCGGTGCAGGCTGGCATGGACCAAGCCATCTCCTGTGGTCTGCTGATCAACGAGTTAATCTCCAACTCCTTGAAGCATGGGTTTCCCGCGGGTGTCTCGGGTCTCGTCAGCATTGACTTGCAGCCGCTGGACGGCGTGAACCACTGGCGCTTGCGTGTGTCCGATACAGGCGTCGGGCTGCCGGAGAACTTTGAAGACAAGCGCAAGAACTCGCTGGGCCTGCAGTTGGCGGGCGACCTGGCGCGCCAGATTGGGGGAACGCTGGAGATCACGCCTAACCAGGACAAAGGTGCAGTGTTCACAGTGAACTTCCGGACCATAGACCCGGTGCCACTGGCTATGCCATAGCAGCGGCAGTGCCTAGTGGTCGCGCACGTGGTTGTGGGCTGGGGTGTAGGCCTCAAAGCGCTAGGCGGCCCAAAGTCAGCGAGTCAAAAGGGGGCATCAATGGCAGCCGTCAGATGGATGGCAAGGCGGTGTTTGCACATTCGCGTGGAAATCCAGAACCTCCCCCGAACTTGACACATCGACCTTGCAACAGGCCAGTACGTTCTGCCTGAGCAGTTTTCGACCTCTGCTGGCGCGGCTCTTGATGGCTGAGATTGACACACCTTCTTGGGTTGCCAGAAATTGCATGGTCATTCCATCAAAGTCCGTAGCCAGCAATGTGTTTCGATACAGCGGGGGCAAGGTTTCCGTTAAAGGCCTGAGACAGCGGGCCAGGTCTTGCTCCACCAAATTGTCGTCAGACACAGCCGCAACCAAATCGTCTGGCAATGGGTCCGAGGGGCGCTTCGCCCGGTAATAGTCAATCACACTGTTGCGGGCTATGGTGTAGAGCCAACCGGTCAGATTGGTTGGCGAGTCTCCGCGCTGCATCGCATGAAGTGCTTTCAGAAAGACCTCGTGCAATAAGTCTTCGGCCACGGCAGGGTCGGTTACCTGATGGCGCAAGAAGCCCATCAATGACTGGCGCAGGCCTTTGTACGCCTGCGCGATGTCTGTTGGATCGGGTTGGGTGTGAGTTGCCAAGGACATTGCCGTTACTTCGCTATTGGACATTCTCCATAGACGGACTAACCCAAGAAAGGTTGCAGGAAGCGACTGGGCGACAGGCAACCTGCACCCAATAAAAGGTTCTCTTCGCGGTAAGTTGAATTTCTTGCGACCTTTTTTCAAATGGCACGTCTTTACAGCAGCCCATCCACCTATTTTGAAACAAGGAGCCCATTTTGTCTGACTCTATCGTAGCCTCATTGCCCGTTGCAATCATTGGCGCTGGCCCTGTTGGCTTGGCCGCCGCTGCCCATTTGGTGAGCCGAGGCTATGCCTTTCAGTTGTTTGAAGCAGGCGCCACCATTGCAGCCAATCTCGAAAGTTATCGCCACGTTCAGCTCTTTTCCCCCTGGCAATACAACTTGGATCAGACCGCCGTTGGATTGCTCAGTCAGAAACCGGGTTGGACGCCGCCGGCGGCGGATGTGCTTCCTACGGCTGGCGAAGTAATTGATCAGTACCTGCTTCCTCTCAGTAGTTTGGATGCAATAGCCCCCAACCTGCATGTCAACGCGCGAGTTGTGGCGGTCTCGCGCGAAGGCTTTGACAAGGTTAAGACCAAAGGACGTATGGCCGCACCATTTGTAGTGCGTGTGCAATTTGAAACAGGCGTTCAAGAGTTCTTGGCCCGAGCAGTGATTGACGCATCTGGCACCTGGTCGCAGCCTAGCCCCATGGGTGCCAATGGTTTGCCTGCACTGGGCGAACTTGAAAACGCGAGCCAGATCAGCTATGGCATGCCCGATGTGGCCGGGGTTCAACGGTGGAAATACGCAGGCAAGAAAGTATTGGTGGTAGGCGCTGGGCATTCGGCCGTTGGGAGCTTGCTGGCATTGGCTGCATTGGCAGAGCAAGACAACAAGACCCGCGTGGTATGGGCTGTGCGGGGGCAGGACACATCCAAAGTGTTTGGTGGTGGGGAGGCGGATGGGTTACCAGCACGTGGTCTGCTCGGTTTGCGCTTGCAGAGATTAATTGCTGACGGGCGCTTGGAAGTTCACAGGGGCTTCAAAACCAGCTCGATCGTAACTTTAGGTGGACGGTTGGTCGTAATTGCCGCAGACGCTGACCTGCCCGCTATATGCGATGTTGACCAAATTGTGGTGGCGACGGGGTCACGTCCAGATCACAGTCTGAGCAGCGAGTTGCGTACCCAATTTGACCCTTGGCTGGACAGTACAGTCCAGTTGGCAGCACTGATCGATCCCAATGAACACAGCTGTGGCAGCGTGCGCCCACACGGGCACCGTGAGCTATCACACCCTGAGTCTGGCTTCTATGCGATTGGAGCCAAGAGTTATGGTCGAGCGCCCAATTTCTTGATGGCTACGGGATTTGAACAAGCCCGCTCTGTCGTCGCGGCGCTTGCGGGTGACATGACAGCGGCTGACGCGGTGCAGCTCGAACTTCCCCAAACAGGCGTGTGTTCAAGCCGCCTGCCCGGTGATGCCAAGGCTGTAACCAGTGGCTGCTGTGGGCCAGCCAAAGCTGCAAAAGCAGCGCCTGCGTCGAGTGTTTGCTGCGGCTAGCAGATGCGGTCATGCTCTCAGCATCTGCCACACGCGCTGCGACGCCCTACCATAGGTCGTGGGTGTGGATGTTTGCACTGCCGCAACTCCTGGGGTGGGGCAGTCTCTACTACGCGTTTGCATTGGTAATGGGCCCGCTGGAGGCAGAGCTGGGGCTGGGGCGGTTCGAGGTCGCAGGGGCGTTTAGTCTGGGCCTGTTGGTGGAGGGGCTCGCGGCCTATCCAGTTGGCCGCTTGATCGACCAAGGACGTGAGCGTTGGGTCATGACTGGCGGCTCCCTGCTTGCAAGCCTGGGCCTATGGTTGCTGGCACAGTCGCAAGGGCTTGTCGGTCTGTACTTTGCGTGGTGCGTGCTGGGTGCCGCTATGGCGATGGTGCTCTACACCGCTGCTTTTGCTGTCGTGACCCGCCGCTTTCCTGGCCACTATCGCCAGGCCATCATCACCATCAGTCTTTTGGGCGGATTGGCAAGTACGGTGTTCATACCGTTGGTTGCGTGGTTGGTGCGAGTCTATGGCTGGCGCCACGCGGTCGAAGTTCTGTCGCTCTTGCACCTGCTGTTGTGCTTGCCCATTCACGTGAAGCTCTTGCACTCCGTGTCAACCATGGCCAGCGCCAAGCCGCTGCCTACGGGAGTGGAACAAGCCGAATTGTCCAGCCTGTTGAGAAGCAGGTCTTACCTGTTGGTGGGCGCGTTCATCATCCTGATAACCACCGTCTCGGCGGCACTGCCGATTCACCTGGTCAGCATGATGCGGGAGTTCCACTTGCCGGAAACCTGGGCGGTTGTGGTTCCTGCGAGCTTGGGTGTGTTTCAAGTGATTGCCCGTTTGGTTCTGTTTTCTTTCGAGAAACGATTCGACGTGCATCTTGCCAACCGCGTTATTCCCGCGCTTATACCGCTGGGTTTGTTGATGCTGTTGATCGCTTCATTTCTTCCATCGGATACCGCAATGGTTTTTGCATTGGGGTTTGTGGTGTTGTTTGGTATGGGCAATGGCATGTTGACCATCGTGAAGGGTACCGCCATGGCGCAATACGTTAGCCGCGAATCTGTTGCGTCCCTGAACGGCGCTCTGGGAACCCCCTTGGCTGCAGCACGCGCCAGTGCTCCCTTGATGTTGGCCGCGTTGTGGAGCGCGCCTATGGGTTATTCCATCGGGTTGGTTGCTTTGCTGCTGGTGTCGGCTTTAGCGGTTTGTGCACTTTGGCTGGCGCAGCACCGTCTGATGGTTACCGTTCATCCGTAGGGGCTATCAGCCCGAGCATGATCTGGAGCCGCTTCGGACGCTACGCTGCCGAATTGAACAGATGTGCAAGCCCATGCGCTGGGTTTGCGACCTTTTGGGGTTTGTTGCGTCTTTACCCAAGACAACACGATGACTCCACAGAAAGGTTTTGCTATGTCTCTTGCCACACCCACTTCCTCAACTCCATCACTTGATTCATCGGTCTATCGCATTCTGCATTGGGGGCTTTTCCCTGTTGCATTGGCCACTGCAGTGGCCGCTTCGATTGCGCTGTATCAGGGCGCACTAAACCCCATGGCCGCGCAAATGGGCGTGTTTGTGCTGGCCCTTCTACTCGTGAATCTGGCGCAATGGCTGATCCCGCTCAGGCCGGAATGGGCATTGGCTTCCAAACGTGAGCGAATGGCTGACGTAAGCTCGTGGATCGTATTGATGGCGCTGGTAGACCCTGTTTTGAAGCGGGGCCTCATGCCCGCGCTGATGGCATTGACGGTCACGGTGGCGAACCCTGCTGGGGGACTGGGGCTCTTCCCCACAACGCTGCCTGTGTTGGTGCAGGTGTTGCTTGCATTGGTGATTGCAGAGTTTGGACAGTATTGGATGCACCGCACCGCACATGGGGGCGGCTGGATGTGGCGCGTACACACCATGCACCATAGCCCAAAGCGCGTGTCGCTGGCCAATGGCTTTCGCACCAACCCCATCAACATGATCTGGCACCAAATGGCGGGCATTTTTGTGCTGGTGTTGCTGGGCACGCCAGAGCCTGTGATTCACAGCATGATTGTTGTCAGCACGGTGGTGGGCGTCTTTCAGCACGCGAACGCGGATCTGAGGTTTGCCGGCTGGAACTGGGTCTTTGGCACGGCAGACCTGCACCGCTGGCACCACGCCATCGATGCCAAGGCGGCCTCTTGCAACTTTGGGCAAAACCTGGTCATTTGGGACCAAGTGTTCGGCACTTATCGAAGGGGTGATGAGGGTGCGCCCGTGCATGTGGGGGTAGAGGGCGAAGAGGCCTCCCACCAGAGCTATTTCTCAGCTGTTTGGGGCAGTACGGTAAAGCGTTGAAACTGGTTCGGCACAGCTGCGGGTCCGTTTTCCGCTTTGAATCAAGCAGCGACATTTGTCGCTAGATGCAAGAAGGCGCGGAACTGATTCAACTCCGCTTCCAATGCGCTGCGATACGCCGCATCGCGTGGCGGTTTGCCGGCTACATAGCCCAAGTCTGCATGCAACGCGCCGTCGGCAACCGACACATTTGCCCAGCCAATCACCTGGTCATGCCACAGCAGCGGCAGCGCGTAGTAGCCACGCACGCGTTTGGGGGCTGGGGTGTAGGCCTCAAAGCGGTAAGCCCATCCCCACAGGTGTTCAAAGCGGCGGCGGTCCCAAACCAGCGGGTCAAATGGGGCCAGCAGGCGCACGGCTTCTTGCGCAACGTGGCGGCGGGACGCGGGGTTTTCAGTGGCAGGCCAGTAGTAGGTCTGGCCGTCTACCGTGGCGCTGGCCAGGCGGGCCTTGGCACGCGTGAGTGCGTCGCGGCGCAGGTGTGCCCACTGCGGGGCACCACCGCGCAGATGGCTGACCAGTTCGCCCAAAGACCGCTCGGGTAGCGGCGCGTATTTGTGCACGATGACATCGACCAGGGCATCCATGGCCTGCGCTGCATCGGGTGTCTCGGTCGGGGCACTGCGCACGGCATAGGTTCGCACGCCGCTGGCCCGCCCGGCAATACGCAGCAGGCCGCGGTAGTGCATGTCATCCAGCAACTGCGTGCTGGCATTGCTGGAGCCGCCAAACCAGTTCTGTGACTTGCCATGTGCAAAGTGGGCGTCCACCGCACGTGGGTGCACCACACCATGCGCCTGCACAAACGCCAGCACCGCATCCATTTGTTTGCGCCGCGCGGCAGTAAGGGCCGTGCGCGGCGTGCGCGGGTGCATCAACGCCTGGGTGCTGCGAGGCAAAAAGCCGTAGTTGACGAAGAAGTCTTCTTCAATGTCCAGCTTGGGGTAACGCTGCTCCAGATCTCCCGCGCGGTAACCTTTGACGCGGTGGCGCAAGGTAAGGTCTTGCGCGCGCGCCGGCGCACGTATGGGGTCGGCCTGTACAAAGCCCAGTTTGGCAATGGCCTTGGGCAATGTGGTTGGCGCAAACAGGGTGCGCGCCACGGCATAGCGGCGCAGGGTGTCCAAGGTGATGGGCATGGTTGCGGGGCAAAATTTACTGTGTAAAAATACAGTATACGTATGGCTTGTGGAATCCACAAGCCCCGCTAAGGCATCAACCCATGATCCCCCAGAACCTCTTTGTAGACCCGCCCCCCGACACCGAAGACCTGCGCGAGCAGCTTGCCCCTGGCGCGGTATTGATGCGCGGCTTCGCACGCGAGTGCGACGTGGAACTGCTGCATGCCGTGGAGTCTGTCATTGCCCAGGCACCGCCGCGGCACTGGCAGACACCGGGCGGCGGCACCATGTCGGTGAAGACGACGCGTTGTGGATTCAAACCCTGGCCCGCCATGCCGCATCGTCTGATGGACTTTGCGCTGCACGCTGCCAAAGAAGCCGGGTATCCGCAGTTTGTGCCCGACTCCTGTTTGATCAACCACTACGCACCCGGTGCCAAGCTGGGTCTGCACCAGGACAAATACGAGACCGACCTGCGAGCCCCTATCGTCTCGCTGTCATTGGGTCTGCCGGCCGTTTTTCTGTTTGGTGGTTTCGAGCGCAGTGACCCCAGCCAGCGCTACCGGCTGGTGCATGGTGATGTGGTGGTGTGGGGCGGGCCTTCGCGCTTGCGCTTTCACGGTGTGTTGCCGGTGGCAGACGGTACCCACGCGCTGGTCGGGCGCAGGCGGCTCAATGTGACGTTTCGCAAGGCGGGGTGAAGCAGTCTTAACGCTCGCTGGCCCGCTCCAGCGCAAACACGGGCAGCTCGGCCTTGCGGCTTAACCATACGCCACCGCCCAGCTGGATGAAGCCCTCGTCCAGACCTTGGCGGTAAAGCTGGGCGCGGTGTTTGAACAGCCGGGGGTCGGTCAACGCTTCGTCCACCATGTCTTGCTCAAAATCTTCACGGGCCACGGCCTCTACATACAGCGCGCCGGTGCTCAGGCGCGCCAGGTTGCGCATGGCCAGTTTGGCGTCGGCCGCGCTCAGGTAGGGCAATACGCCCTGGCAGATGACCAGGTCAAACGGCTTGCTGGCGGCGTAGTTCACCACCGAGCCTTGTTCCCAGCCAAAGCGTTTGCACAAATACTCGCTGAACTCCACGCCATGGAACTCGGCGTGTGGGTAGTGGCGCTTGATGACATCGCGCCACAGCCCAATGCCGCAGCCCACGTCCAGCACACGGCGTACCGGCACGCGGATGAACTGCAGGTAGCTGCACACGAAGGTGCCCAGGCGGTCCACATGCTCGGGGTCGGCCACACTGGTTTTTTTATTGAAGTAGTAGCGCTCGTAATACGCCTCGTCAAACAAATTCTTATCCGCAGATTGCACACTCATCCTCTTGTTTTCTCACTCTTTGCATCACGCCGGGCGCGTGCGCTCCGGCAGGGGAATACGCTCGGTTTCTCCCGGCACCTGGCCCATGCCGTTTGTGGCGTCGCCCGCAGCCCAGTCCCGACCTGCCTGCTCAATGCGTTCCTTGCTGGTGGAGACAAAGTTCCACCAGATAAAGCGCCGCCCCAGGGGCTGGCCGCCAATTACAACAAGCCGTGCACCCTCGGGTCCGGCGGTCAGCACTGCGGCATCTGCCAGTACCGCCATGGTGTAGGGCTCCAGAGCTTCGGCATCGATTTGCAGACTGCCCTGCACCCCATACACGGCTTGCTCGTCGGCCAGCATAGGCAGTGTCCAGCTGCAACCTCCCGGCAATTGCACATCCAGGTACAGCGTGGGCGACAGGGTGGCCACCGGCGATTGTGCGCCCAGCGCCCGGCCCACCAGCACACGCACCTGGGCTGCGCCATCGCGCACCTCGGGTATCGCATTTGCGGGTGTGTGGGCAAAGCTGGCCTTGACCTCTTGATCCGCCTCCGGCAAGGCCAGCCAGAGCTGCAGGCCGTGGTTCACATACGTGACATTGCGCTCGGCCTCGGGCCTGCGCTCGGAGTGCACGATGCCGCTGCCCGCCGTCATCCAATTGATGGCGCCAGGCTCTATGCGCTGCGTGTAGCCCAGGTTGTCGCGGTGCAGTATCACACCTTCAAACAGATAGGTCAGCGTGGCCAGGCCGATGTGGGGGTGGGGGCGCACATCGTGGTTGTCGGCCGGGGTGATGGTGACCGGGCCAAAGTGGTCGAAGAAGATGAATGGCCCCACCGCCTGGCGCTGCGCTGCGGGCAGCAGGCGGCGCACCACAAAGCCGCCGCCCAGATCTTTGCTGTGGGGGCTGAGCAGGTGCGTGGCGGGTGAGGGCGGCGCAGCCGTCATGCTGCACGCTCCACGGTGGTGGTGATCTCGGTGGTCACCGTGGTCATCAGCTTGTGCACCGGGCACTTCTCGGCCACGGCTTGCAGTTGGGCAAACTCGGCATCGCTGATGGCGCCGCTGATCACCAGTTTGGTGGTCAGCTTGTAGACACCCGCACGCTCCTGGCTGTTGTCGCTGGTCACCTCGGTGTGGATGTCGTCCACCGCGATGCCTTTTTTCTTGGCGAACCACATTACTGTCAAGGCTTTGCAGGCACCCAGGGCAGCGTCGTACAGATCGTGCGGGCTGGGGCCATCGTCGGCACCACCTTCTGCAACCGACACGTCGGCGCTGAGGGGATGGTTGCGGATCTGCAGGGTTTGGGCCAAGGGTGTGCCGGGTTTGCGCTGGAGTTGGATGGTCATGGGCTGCTTTGTTGGATGACGTGATTCCAGTGTAAGCCGTGTCTATTGGCTTGGGTGTGCGGGCTGCTGGCATCACAATAGAGGAACCACAACTGGGAGGACTCAACAACATGACCTACACGACACCATCCAGCGGCAAGATACATGGCCCCGGATTTGAAGCGGCGCGCGGCGCCTTCCGGTTGGGCTGGGCCTTGTCGCTCAGCCTGCTATGCAGCCTGGCCCCGGCACAGGCGCTGGCCCAAGATATGGCAGGCGCCAAAGACCACCCGGCCATCAAGCGTTTTGCGGGCTCCAGTATCGTGGCCTATGACGTGAAGCAGTTTGACTCGGTCGACATCCCCACCAGCAGTTTTACTAAGTTCAACTTGAGCACCGGCAAGCGCGAGTTTTCAGCCCCGCCCGTAGTGGCCGAAGGCCGTCGTACCCGCATCTGGTACGAGGCACCGGGCGAGACCAGCAGTGTGGAGGTGTTCCGCAACTACGCTGCCGAACTCACCGCCCAGGGCTTTACGCTGATGTATGACTCCACCAAAGATGCAAAGCTGGGCAAGTGGAACGGTTACCTGAACGCCTTCGGTTTTAACAAGGCACCAATGGCTACCAGCCGCAGTCAGTTTGTGTTTACCAGCGCTTCCATGTATAGCATTCAAACCCTGTCGGCCCAGCGCGAGCGCCAAGGCCAGCTCACCTATGTGCATCTGGTGACCGTGCAGTGGGACAAGCCCAACGTCACCTACAAAGCGCAGCGCGGTGCCTATGTGGCGCTGGACGTGGTGGATGTGGGTGCCCTCAAGCAAGACATGGTGAGTGTCAGCGCGTCTGAGATGTCCAAAGCCATTGCCACTACCGGGCGCATTGCGCTCTACGGCATCTTGTTTGATACGGCCAAGGCGGATATCAAGGCCGAATCCAAACCCGCGCTGGAAGAGATAGCCAAGCTGCTGCAAAGCGACGCCAGCCTGAAACTGCGTGTGGTGGGCCACACCGACAACCAGGGTACGCTGGACTCCAACATCGCCCTGTCCAAGCGCCGCGCGGAGGCGGTAACCGCCGCCCTGGCCAGCAGCTACGGCGTGGCTGCCAACCGGCTGTCTGCCTTTGGTGTGGCCGACCTGGCCCCCGTGGCCAGCAACAGCGGCGAAGAAGGCCGTGCCAAGAACCGCCGGGTGGAGCTGGTACCGCAATAGTGTGCGCCCTGTGAGGTAAGGGGCATATGGAATGCTGGCCAGCATCCACAACCTGCACTACGACCTGTACCTCATGCAAGAGATTCGTGATGCGCTGGACGCAGGCCGTTTCGGCGCGTGGTGCCTAAAGGGGTAGCGTCATAATCCAAAAATCCTGGCCCTTCTGGAGGTGCTTGACGGCTCCCAGGCGCTCGTAAAAGCCAGGGCCGTCGGTACCGAACCAAAGCCGCTCAAAGCCCAAGGCCCGAGCCTCACCCGCCATCGCCTGGACCAACATCGACCCTATGCCCTGACCGCGCCGCCCGTGCACCACCACCATAGCGGCAAGCCAGGGGTAGAGCTCCGGTAGCGACGTGTCGTCGTTGTCGATCAGGTGGACACATCCCAGCGGTGCGTCACCCTCTAGCGCCACCAAGCTGACCAACACGCGCCCCGGTGTAGCCCGCCCGCCGAAGGCGTCAGCTAGCTCGGCCTGAGTCATGCCGTCCTTTTCATCAGCCCAGAACTCGCGCCAGACGAGACCCGCGACGAAGTCGATGTGTTGCGGGTGCAGGGCTAAGGTTTCTATGCTGATCATCGCTGGCTGAGTGATGTAAATTTGCTCTGTTTTTGATAGCTACCAACGCTGTATTTTCGGGGGCTGCAGGCACCTTTTGCTTAAGGCTCAGTCGGGGCCACAAACACTGCAAGCGCCCCGGTGTAACCATGCAACTGGCCGCGCGCGATTTCGCCGCTGGCAAAAAGCCACCAAGGGCACATCGCCCAAGGCGTAGCGCACGATCAGCATCTCGGCATTATCGCCACCGAAATGCGGACTGCATCGCCAAGCTGCTGCAGAGCGACGCCGGCCTGAAACTGCGCGTGGTGGCCCTCACAAACTTGCCAACATCACGCCATCTGCCAGAGGGAAAGTGGGCCAAGAGCTTGAAGGCACGTCCGTTGCATCACCCGGGTATGGGCCAGGTGGAGCCAACGCCTGAAGTGATCAGACTTCGGTGACGAACTGGTCGCGTGGCCGGCGGACTTTGGTCAGGTTTACCAGCCAGTCCTTGTCGGCCTCGCGGTAGCCCAGCGGCAAGATGGCCACGCTTCGCAGGCCGCGCGCGTGCAGGTTCAGGATCTCGTCCAGGGCTTTGGGGTCAAAGCCTTCCATGGGTGTGCAATCCACCTCTTCAAAGGCGGCTGCCATCATTGCAGCACTGAGGCCAATATAGGCTTGGCGTGCGGCGTGTTGGTGGTTCACTTCGGCATCACGCTGGGGGTACATGCCCAGCAGCATGTTGCGGTAGTTCTCCCAGCCCTCGTTCTTGAAGCCACGCACGGTGTTGGTCAAGTCAAACATCATGTTGATGCGCTCAGCCGTGTAGTTGTCCCAGGCTGCGAACACCAGCAAATGTGAACCATCGGTGATCTGGCCCTGGTTCCAGGCAATGGGTTTGATGCGCTCACGCACCTCCTTGCTCGTCACCATGATGATCTCGTAGGGCTGCAAGCCGCTGGATGTAGGCGCCAGGCGCGCTGCTTCCAGGATGCGCTCTACCTTGTCTTGTGGGACCGCTTTGGCCGGGTCCATCTTCTTGGCGGCGTAGCGCCACTGCAGGCGCTCGATCAGCGTGTCCGATGCCATCCCATGGGCGGTGGCAGGGGTATCGGGTGCTCGCGCGGCGAGGGTGGCGGTCTTTGTCATTCAAATGTTCCTTGGTGTAAGACGCGAATTGCGTTGCTAACGCATATGGGTGCGATATGGTTGCTCTGCAAGTCCCAATAAAGAACATATGAGTTGCTCAAAAGGCAACAATTGATTGCCCACGCAACCGCATATGCGCCTCACCATCCCACTGCACCGGCAGCTGGCTCTTGGCCCGCAGGTAGTGGTGGGTGAACACATCAAGGTAGGCCTCTAGCGTCTGCGCGGGTAGCGGTTCGTCGGCCAGGTCCAGGCACAGGGCGGCCACTTCGCTGGTGCAGAAGTGGTCATCGCGGCGGGAGCGGCGCAGCTTGTAGCGCGAGATCTGGTTTGAGGCCAGGCTCAGCACCGGAAGTTTGTCCAGATACGGGCTCTTGCGAAACATCTTGCGCGCCTCGGGCCAGGTAGCGTCGAGCAGGATGAAAAGTGGTCGTTTGCTAGGCTCTGGTTGTACCTGCGTCACCACTCGCTCGGCCGCCACAAACTCCCCTGGAAACACCACATACGGCTGCCACTGTGGGTCCGCCAGCAGTGTCAGTAGAGCAGGGTCTACCTCGGTGCGGGCCCAGCCAAAGGCAAAGGTATCGGCCACCACATCCGCAATCAGCCAGCCCGTGTTGCTGGGCTTGAGTGCCTCAATGTCCGCCATGAGCAGGCACACCCCGGCTCGGGTTGCCACCTCAGGGCGCACGGCGCACAGGCAATGGCTCACCACCAGGCGGCAGCCCGCGCAGCGCGGAACATCCGACCCGCCACGCGCGCGAAAGGGCTTGGACGCACGGGCCAGGCGGGCGGTGCGCAGGCGGGATACGGCGTGGGGCAAACGCTGCATCAGGCCTTGGGCGGCCGGTGCAGGGCACACAGTTTGTTGCCATCCGGGTCACGCACGTAGGCCAGGTAGAGCTTGCCCACCGATCCCTCGCGCCAGCCAGGAGGGTCTTCGCAAGTGGTGCCGCCGTTGGCAATGCCCGCCGCGTGGAAGGCGTCGGCCTGCTCGGGCGATTCCATATTGAAACCAATGGTGCTGCCATTGCCGTGTGTGGCGGGCTCGCCGTTGAGTGGGTGGGTAATGCCGAAGCTGCCAGTGGCCGTGCGGTAGAAGTAGCGGCCCACCACGCCATTGTGGTTGGCCACGCCGGGCTTGATGCCCAACGCTCCCAGCGCCGCGTCAAAAAACTTCTTGGACGCCTCCAGATCATTCACACCCAAAATTACATGGCTAAACATATGTGCTCCTCATTAATGCCCTTTCGATGTTACGCCACGCGTTCTGCCCACAATAATGGCGCGCTGAACCAATAAACCGACCAACCAACGAGGAGCAACGCAATGGGAACCATGGTGAATTTCACACGCCCTGATGGCAAAGCGGTGCGGGGCTATCTGGCCGAACCGGCCGCCAGCAACGCCCCGGCCATCGTCGTCATCCAGGAGTGGTGGGGCCTGAACGACCAGATCAAAGGCGTGGCAGACCGCCTGGCTGCTGCCGGCTTCCAGGCCCTGGTGCCCGACCTGTACCGCGGCAAGGCCACAGTAGAACAAGAAGAAGCCCACCACCTGATGAGCGGTCTGGACTTTGGCGACGCCGCCAGCCAGGACATTCGCGGTGCGGTGCAGTTTCTCAAGGGCCGCGCGCCCAAGGTGGGCCTGACCGGCTTTTGCATGGGTGGCGCGCTCACCCTGCTGGGTGCCACCCAGTCGCCCGAGTTGGACGCAGCCACCGTCTGGTACGGCTGCCCACCGTTGGACTACATCGACGCCAGCAAGATCAAGATTCCCCTGCTAGGCCACTGGGCTACGCAAGACGAGTTTTTTAAAATTGAAACCGTGGCGGGGCTGGAAGAGAAGCTGAAAGCCGCCGGTGTGCACTTTGAGTTCCACCGCTACCTGGCCCACCACGCCTTTGCCAACGAAACCGCGGTAGGCCCCGGCCGCATTGCCGCCACGCAATACGACCCGGTGTGGGCCCAGCAAGCCTGGGACCGCACGCTGCGCTTCTTTGGCAAGCACCTGGGCTAGCGAGCGGTACAGCCCATCCGCAATACGCAAAATGGGCCGTCAGCCCCCGTGAAATAAGCACTATTCACTATAAAAACGATAGTGCGTTAAGTTTTGAAGCCATCCCACACCAGCTTAACCCCGGTCAGAAACATACCCGCATACAAGAAGCGGTAAAACACCACCTGGCTGATGCGCCGCGCCCAGTGCACGCCGATCCACACCCCAATGGGTGCGATGGGCAGCAGCACCAACGATGTGGTCATGTTGCGCATGTCCAGCAGGCCCAGCCAGGCGTAGGGAATCCACTTGCACAGGTTCACCACAAAGAAGAAAAACGCCATCGTGGCGGTGAACTTGACGGGCGACAGCTTGAGCGGGATCACATACGCATTGATGGGCGGCCCACCCGCATGCGCCACAAAGCTGGTAAAGCCCGACAGCGTGGTCAGCACCGCGCCAAGCCACCTGGGTGGCAAGGGGCTATCGGGCTTGGGCGGAAACACCAGGCGCTGCGCCAGGAACAGCAAGGTGAACACACCCACAATGGCCGCCACCGTGTGTGCGTTGAGCAGCTTGAACAGCAACGCCCCCACGATGATGCCCAGCACCCCAAACGGAAGGATGAAGCGCAACAGCACGCGGTCAAAGTCTTTGCGAAACGCGGCAATGCCCAGCACGTCCATCAACAGCAGCACCGGCATGAGAATGGCCGCCGCCTGCGGCACGGTCACGGCTAGCGCCATCATGGGCACGGCCAAGGAGCCAAAGCCAGCGCCAAAGCCGCTCTTGCTGATGCCCAGCAAGAGGACAGCGGGGATGGTGACGGCGTAGAAATAGGGATCGGTGATCAAGGTTGTGCACCCTCGGTGGCATGGCTCAACATCGTGAATTGCTTCGTGGCTTTCTTAGCCATTACCCCATGGGCGTGCACAGTTCCACCAGAAAACCGTTGATGTCGGCCACATAGGCAATGGTCTGGCCCCAGGGCATCACCTCCAGCGGGCGCATGGGCGTGGCCCCGGCGGCAATGGCGCGCGCCAGCGCGGCGGCCACATCTGGCGTGCACAGTGCAATCTCAAAGCAGGGTGCTGTGGGGTTGGCCGCCTGCGGGTTCTTGCCCAGCTGCTGCATGAGCTGGTGCGCTGAAAAAGCCAGCACCGTGCTGCCCGTCTCCAGCTCGCCGTAGTCACCGCTTTCATGCAAAAAGCGGGTGGTGAGCCCGAAGGCGGCTTCATAGAATTTGAGTGTGGCCGGTACGTCTGGCACGTAGAGGATGGTGTAGCCCAGTTGCATGGCAAGTTTTCCTTTGGTTTGAAGTACCCGCAGGATACGCTGGCGGTGCCGGCGCAGCGGCCGATTGCGGCGAATAAGCGGTACATTCGCCGCATGTTTCTAGACAAGGCCCCACGCTGCCACCCCGACCTGCTGGCCGCGCAAGCCCTTGCCTATGCGCCCTGCGGCTACAGCGTTGCGCACCTGCAGCCCGAGCTTGAAAGCGCAGACTACGCCGCCTGCACCCTCCAGCTCAACGGCTTGCGCGTGCAATACCGCGTGGCCAAAACCACGCCCACCAAAGTGGGCCAATTTGTAACCTTGTGGAAGCGCGTGGGCCGTGGCCCTATCCAGCCGTTTGACCTGAGCGACCCGGTGGATGTGTTTGTGGTCAGTACACGCAGTGGGCTCCACTTGGGGCAGTTTGTGTTCCCCAAAGCAGTGCTGGCGGCGCACGGCGTAGTGGCTAGTGGTGATGGCACGGGCCACCACGCTGGCAAACGCGCCTTGCGGGTGTACCCGCCGTGGGACACCACCACCAGCCGGCACGCGCAGCGCACGCAAACGTGGCAACTGCAGTACTTTGTGGACATGTGCGAGGGCCGTGCGGTGGACTTGAAGCGGGTCAAGGCGTTGCTGAGTCCGCAGGGAAAGTTGCAAGGTCTTGAGTGCTGAATCGGGCCGAAGACCCCGTAAAATATACGCAAATCGCTATCAATTTATGAGCAATCCAGCGCACCAAACATTTGAAACGCATGAGCAGCTCTACGCGTGGCTGCAAGCAAACCACGCCAGTGAGACCGAGCTATGGGTGCGCATCTACAAAAAGGCCACCGGCCAGCCCAGCGTGACGTGGGAAGACTGCGTGGTAGCCGCAATATGCTGGGGCTGGATCGACGCGGTGCGCAAGTCCCTGGACGACACCTCGTTTCTGCAACGCCTGACGCCACGACGCGCGCGCTCAAACTGGTCACAAAAGAACGTGCAGCATGCCGAGCGGCTGATAGAGCAAGGGCGCATGCAAGCCGCCGGCCTGGCGCACGTAGAGGCCGCGCGCAGCGATGGGCGCTGGGCCACCGCCTACGCCGGCAGTGCCACCATGGTGATGCCCGAAGACTTTTTGGAGGCGCTGCAACAAGACCCCGCTGCCCATGCTTTCTACGCCACGCTCAAACGCCAGGGCCAGTTCGCCATCTACTACCGGCTGCACAGCGCCAAGCGCCCCGAGACGCGGCAGAAGCGCATGGCGGAGTTGTTGGCAAAGTTGGGGCGCGGCGAGAGCCCTTGAAATGTGTCGCCAGCGTGCGTGGCGCACAAACGCAAGTGTTGTGAGTCAAATTGGCCAGTAGCCCCCGTGAAATAAGGGAAAGTAGCTACAAATATGATAGCTATTGTGCAGCAGCCTCAGCGCATATCCGGGGCAGCCGCAATCACCATCCAACCCATTCCAAACTGGTCTTCCAGCATGCCAAAGGCGGGGGACCAGAAGGTCTTGCTCAGCGGCATGGTCACGTGACCGCCGGGCTGCAGTGCAGCAAAGATGCGCTCTGCTTCTTCAATGGTGTCCACACCCACTGATAGCCTGAAGCCCTTAAAGCCGGAAGGTGCGGTGCTGTTGCCGTCCGACACCATGACCATGTGGCCGCCGATGTTCAGCGTGGCGTGCATGACCTTGTTTTCAAACCCTGGCGGTAGCGCGCCGGGTGGAATAGGGTCGGGGCTTTCGTTGGTCCGCATCATAAAGGTCACTTCTGCGCCCAGAGCTTGCTTGTAAAAGGCAATAGCCTCGTCGCAGCGGCCGTTGAAAAACACGTAGGGTTCGAGTTTCATGGCGGGCCTCCTAATACGTGGGTGTGTGCGGGTAAAAGAGTCGCTTAGCCGGGTATGTTGGGTTCAACCAGCGTGGCCAGTTGCAACAGCGATTCTTGCCAGCCCAGGTAGCACATCTCCAAAGGGATCACGTCTGGAATGCCTTCCTGCACGATGCTGACTTCGGTGCCACACAGCACGGGCTTGAAGGTGGCCGTGGTCTTCATGGTGCCGGGCGGGTTGGGGTCGTCAAACTGGTTGGTGTAGCTGATCTTGGCATCGGGAACCAGCTCAAGGTATTCGCCGCCAAAGCTGTTGCCGCCGCCAGCGCCAAAGTTGGTGAATGACATCTTGTAGGTGCCGCCCACCTTGGCGTCCAGGTGGTGCACCGTGCAGATGAATCCATAGGGCGGCAGCCACTTGGCGATGGCGCCGGGCGCCAGAAAGGCGCGGTAAATGCGTTCGGCCGGGGCGCGGATGACGCGGTGCAGTTCTACGATGTTGGGATTGTCCATAGTGTGTTCTCCTCCCGGGGTTTGAAGTAGTTTACGTCGTGGCTTTACGCACAGGGAACATATAGCTTTCAACAGACGGCGTTGTAAACCCAAGGCACAAAAAAAGGAGCCGAAGCTCCTTTTTTGTTGATGTGATCCGAAGACCCGACTGATTAGGCCTGCTTGGCCTTGCGGCGGCGAGCGATGGCGCCAACCAGGCCCAGACCGGCCAACATCAGTGCGTAGGACTCGGGCTCTGGAACGGCAGACACGTTCACAGAGACGTCATCCACTGTGAAGTACTGGCCGCCAACGAAGTCGATGCGGTTCACGTTGCTGAAGTTCACGTTGGCAAACACTTCGGTGCCCGCAGTAATGGCGATGGAGCCAGAGGTTCCAACCAGGGTGTTGGTGGAGTCATAGGCGTTGATGATCACGCTGGAAGGCGAATTGAAAGACCAGCCATTGAGCCATGCACCATTGAAGCTAAATGCTGTGGTGGACGACATGGACATGGGGCTCTCGCCCAGATTGTTCACGATGCCGTAGTCACCCGAATGGGTAGGGGTTGAGTAGCTGTTGTTGTTGTACAGGACCCAGTTGGAGGACCATGTGAAACCGCCGTAGTTGGCAATGGCGCTGTTCAATTCAACAGCGCTGCCGGTTGTCAAGCCTTCAAAGGTCAACACAGTTGCTTGTGCTGCGAGCGAGGCAGTCACGATACCCAAGCCGATCAAAATTTTGGACAGTTTAGTCATGTAATTCTCAAATTAGTAGATTGCCTGCCGACAATTCGACGCAGCGCTGGTAATGTATTGATCTGACGTTTCACCGGCAATAGTCCGATCGGACTAGTGCGGACCGTGCTTTGTGGTCAAGCGGCCGATACGCCGTCAGACGGGTTGCCCTGGCCACAGCCAATATGATGCAGGGGCCGCACACATTGGACGCGCCCCACTTGTTAACAAATTCTCACACTTTATGTATGTAGGTATAGACCTTGGCACCACCAACAGCCTGGTGGCTGTGTACCGGGACGGGCAGCCCGTCCTGATTCCCAATGCCCTTGGGCACGTATTGACCCCCAGCGCCGTCAGCCTGGCCGATGACGGCACGGTGATGGTCGGGCTGGCTGCACGCGAGCGCCTCAGCACCCACCCCAGCCAGACGGCAGTCACCTTCAAACGCTGGATGGGTACCGACAAATCCATCAAGTTGGGCAACCGCGATTTTCGCGCTGAAGAGTTGTCGGCCATGGTTCTCAAGGCGCTGAAGGCCGATGCCGAGAGTTACCTTGGCATACCGGTTACTGAGGCTGTGATCACTGTGCCAGCCTATTTCAACGAGGCGCAACGCCGCGCCACCAAACACGCTGCCGAACTAGCCGGCCTGCAGGTAGAGCGCCTGCTCAACGAGCCCACGGCTGCCGGCCTTGCCTATGGTCTGCAGGAGCGGCCGGACCACAGCACCTTTCTGGTGTTTGACCTGGGCGGCGGCACGTTCGACGTGTCGGTGCTCGAGTTCTTTGACGGCGTGGTCGAGGTGCGCTCCAGCGCGGGCGACACGCGCTTGGGTGGCGAAGACTTCGTGACGGTCATCGAGAGTCTGTTCCTGGCCAAGTTCCAGGGCTTGTCGGACAAGGACCGCGAGCACATCGTGGCGTCCAAAGCCCTATGGCGCAGCGCTGAGCAGGCCAAACGGGACTTGAGCGACAGCACCAGCGCCGAGATGCGTTTTAGTTGGAAGGATGCATCGGTAGTCCACACCATCACACGCGAGGAGTTTGAGCGCGGCAGTGAAGAACTGATAAAGCGCCTACGCCGCCCGATAGAGCGCGCCCTGGCGGATGCACGCCTGGAGCCCAATGAGTTGGCCGAAGTAATTCTGGTGGGTGGAGCCACACGGATGCCTTTGGTGCGCCAAACGGTGACCAAGTTATTCCAGCGTTTGCCGCTGCGAACCATTAACCCGGACGAGACTATCGCCTGCGGCGCCGCCATCCAGGCGGCACTCAAGGCGCGTGACGCTGCGCTGAAGGAAGTGGTACTGACCGATGTGATGCCCTATTCCTTGGGTGTGATCGTCAGTGAGACGGTCAACGGCCGCACCTTTGGCGATCGTTTTTCTCCCATCATTGAGCGCAACACGCCGGTGCCCGTGTCCAAGATGGGCGGATACCATACCGTAATCGACAACCAGAAGCAGATTCTGTTTGATATTCGACAGGGTGAATCTCCCGTGGGCAGCGAAAACATGCGACTGGGTACACTGGAGATTGAGGTGCCGCCCAAGCCGGCGGGCCATGTCAGTGTGAATGTGCGATTTTCCTACGATGCCAATGGCATGCTGGAAGTGGAGGTCAAGGATGGCGCCACTAATCAGGTAATGGCGTCAAAGGTCATACAACCGGCGGGCGACAACATGACGGCAGACCAGGTTGCAAAAGCGCTCGCACACCTGCAATTGCTAAAGGTCCACCCCCGCGACGTACAGGAAAACATCTACCTCATCGAGCGCGCCAAGCGCCTGTACGAAGATCGCCTGGGTGACCAGCGGCAGTGGCTGCAGCGCTGGATCGCCCAGTTTGAAATGGCGCTGGACACACAAGAACCACGCGACATTGCCAAGGCGCGAGAAGAGTTTCGTCAGGCCTTGGATGGTTTGGATAAAGGCTTCGTGTTCTGATGAGCGCGTGGGAAATGCTGGGCATAGAGCCCACGCAGGATGTGCGCGCCATCAAACGGGCCTATTCAGTCAAGCTCAAGACCACCCGGCCAGATGATGACGCTGAGGCCTACCAGAGCCTGCGCGAGGCGTATGACTGGGCACTGAGCTTTGCGAAGTTCTCAAACGTCTACGAAATTCGGGACACTGATGAAGAGGAGTCCCCAGTACAGCAGGCCACATCTGCGTCCGAACCAGAACCTGGCCCACCGTTGACTCTGCCTATAGAGGAGCGCGAGCAAGCATTGGAGTTGCCGCACGTGAAAGCCACGGAGGTGATCGCGCAAGAGGCGTTTGTGCAGGGCCCCACGGTAGAAAGCGTGCTGGAAGACTGCACCAAAGTGTGGTACCTCAAAGGTGGTGCGGGGTTGTCGCAAGCCTGGCCGGGCATTCAGGCGCAGTTGGAACAAGTGCCCATTGCCCAGTATCAACGCGCATCCCGTGCATTTGCGCAGTTCGTCTCCGAGGAATCGGACTTGCCGGTGGATGTCCTGGTTGCGTTGACGCGGCACTTTCAGTGGGGCCTTGATTTCAGGGCTGACCAGTTACTGGGACCCCAGCTTTCGCACGCACTTCACCAGAAGCTGGACGGGGTGGAGGTCTTCGCTGCTTTCAGGCCAGAACGGTTCACGCAGCACGTATGGGCGCTGGAATTGGCCAAGTTGTGGGACAACAATCGGCGCGTATGGGCGCGCCTGCTAGCTTTGGGGCTGGATTGTTCCACCCGTCATCGCATCTTGAGCGCGCGGTTGTCGACTTTGCGAGCAGTGGGCGCGTCACGCGCTTCGGCGCCCGCAGTGCAAGGTTTTGCGGCCCAAGGTGGCGCCATACAGTGCATGCTCTTTCTGGCTTTGGTTGCATGCTTGTTGGCACTACTGTACGAATCGGGCGTTACGAAGAGTTCGTTTACAGATGTCATTGGCCTGGGCATTGCCGCCACTATGGTGTGGTTTGTCATCCGGAAGGCTTTTCCGGGTGACGATGGTCTCTCTAGACAGTTGAGGCGGGGCCGCCACCTGGACTGGATTCCGTTCGTGCCTTTGGTTCCCGCACTGTTGATCTATGTGGATCGGCATTTCGCTTGGCTAAGCGGCTATTCCGGCAGCGCTGGCTTTCTGATCTGTATCAGCGTGTTGTGTGTTGGTCTATGGTTGGCATCCCCCACGGAGGAGCAGCCCTGGCGGGAGCTTGTGCTGCCAACTTTTGTATTGTTGCTGTTTGGTCTGAGGGAGTCGCTGCCTGCACAACCCGTCACGCTTTTGAGTAGCCTGGCATTCGCCTGGGTCATGGCTGCACATGTTGTGCTGCGTCGCTATCCAGAAAAGTTTGATTGGGTGTATGAAAATCTACTTAAGCTGGGGTTGCTCAGGGCCTATCCATTCTTTCTGCTGGGAGCAAAGTACTTGGCTGCGGTGTGGGTCCTGATGGCTGTCGTGTTGTTACCTGCTTTGCTGTTCCGCATGACGGCAAACTATCGCGTCTTGTATGCCGCAATGGCAATGGGCTCGGGTGTTCTGCTTGGGAATATACGTGGACCTGAAGGGCAAACACAGTACCTACTGGTGTGGGTTCTTGGCGTCGTTCTATTCATGCAAGTCATGCAGGCGGCATTGCAGCATCTGTCGGAATATGGATTAATCAAGGCAAAGTTGCTGCGGTAATTCACCCAGACTGGCTGTGGCGATGCCCGCTGACCGGCGCGGCTACAAAGTGGCGCCATGGTTTACCCCCAACAAGGGTTTACAAGCCTGTGCTAAGGTCTCCGCCTTGTCTTTTTGACCCGAAAGAACCATGAAACGACTTCTTATTACCGCGGGCCTGTTGCTGGCATCGGTGCTGTCACAAGCAGCACCCGTGGCAGCAAAGGGCTACACCCACGTAAAAACCGTGGGCAGCATTGACGAATACACCCTCACGGCCAACGGCCTGCAGGTTTTGCTGATGCCCGAGCACTCCAGCCCTACACTGACCTTTATGGTCACCTACCGGGTGGGCTCGCGTAATGAGGTGACCGGCACCACCGGGGCCACGCACCTGCTGGAGCACCTGATGTTCAAGGGCTCCAAGAACCACACCCGCGAGAAGGGCAACAACGTAGACCAGTTGTTGGAGCGCACCGGTGCCCTGTACAACGCCACCACCTGGCTGGACCGCACCAATTACTACGCCAACATGGGCAATGAGCACCTGGGCACGGTCATGGCCATGGAGGCCGACCGCATGCGCAACCTGCTGCTGCGCGAAGAAGACCGCAAGCCCGAGATGACGGTGGTGCGCAACGAGTTTGAGCGCGGCGAGAATTCGCCCATCCAGGCGCTCTACAAAGAGATCTACCAGACCGCCTTTGTGGCCCACCCCTACCACCACAGCACCATTGGCCACCGCAGCGATATCGAGAAGGTGTCCATAGAGAAGCTGCGTGAGTTTTACGACACCTTCTACTGGCCCAACAATGCCACGGTCACCATCATTGGAGATTTCCAGCCGGCCAAGGCGCTGGAGATGGTGAAGAAGAACTTTGGCGTCTACCCCCGCTCACCCAAGCCCATTCCCCAGGTCTACACCGAAGAGCCGGTGCAAGACGGTGCCCGCCGCAATATCGTCAAGCGCCCGGGTCAGCTGGGTGTGGTGGCCGTAGGGCACAAGATTCCGCCCGCTACCCACCCGGATTTTGCAGCGGTCGCGCTGATGAGCGCCATCCTGGCAGACGGCAAAAACAGCCGTATGTACAAAGCCATCACTAACAAGAATTTGTCCACCGGTGTAGAGGCCGAGATGGGCATCTTCCATGACACGTCCATGCACATCGTTTTTGCCCCGCTGGCTCCTGGCGCCAAGCATGACGAAGTTGAGGCCATCGTGCTGCAAGAGGTCGAGCGGCTGAAGAAAGACGGCGTAACCGAGACCGAGCTCAAGGCAGCGGCCGCCAAATACGCAGCCGATTCCGCGTTCAAACTGGATGGCTCGTTTGGCATTGCCGGCAATATCAATGAATTCATTGCAGCGGGCGACTGGTCCCTGTTCTACCGTTTGGACGAAGCCCTCAAAAAGGTCACCATGGCCGATGTGCAACGCGTGGCCAATAAATACCTGTTGGAAGACTCCAGCACCACTGGCTGGTTTGTGCCCACGGTTGCTGGCGCTGCGTCGCCTGCAGCCAGCGCCAAGGCGGGTCTAAAAGCGGGTGCTTCTGATGGCCCTTATTACTATCGCGACCCCAGCCTGAATGCGGGCATGCAGCCCCGTATGGCGGCAGCCAAAGAGCCTGCTGGTTCCGCTGGTGCAACGGGCGACCAGGGCGCAGGTACGGGCAGCAAGATTGCTCCCAATGCCAAGCGTGGCAACGTGGCGGGCATTGACGTTATTGCCTACCCCATGGGCGTAAAAGATGTGGTTACCGTGCGGGCCAGTTTGCCGGCCGGCCGCGCCTTGGGCGCGGGTGGCAATCCTGCCATCCCCACGCTGACGGGCATGCTGCTGGACCAGGGCAGCCAGAAGCAAGACAAGTTTGCCATTGCAGAAAAGCTGGAGGCTGTGGGTGCGAGCATCAATTTTGCTGTTGGTGCCGATGTGCTGAACATCAACGCCCGCGCACTCAAGAAAGATGCCCCCCTGGTGCTGGGTCTGATAGCCGAGCAGTTGCGCACGCCTGCCTTTAGTGCTGAAGAGTTTGCCAAGGCCAAGAAGCAAATGACAGGCGGTATCAAGCGCAGCCTGGAGAACACCGACTACCGTGCGGCCGATGCCTTCAGCCGGGCGGCCTATCCCGCAGGTCACCCCAATCGCAGTGTGGCGCCGGATGACATGCTGGCAGCCGTTGAGTCCGCCACGCTGGACGATGTGCTGGCCTTCCACAAGGCCAACTACGGCCCGGCCGGCATGAAGCTGGTGCTGGTGGGGGATTTGGATGTGCCCGCGATGCACGCCGAGATCACCCGCAGCTTTGGTGGCTGGACGGGCGGCAAGGCCGTGGTGCGTGCCGCCAAGCCTGCCAGTGCGTTGGCAGGTGGTGTGCAAAACGTGTTGATGGACGGCAAGACCAGCGTCTCGGTGGTCTGGGGCCAGCCCAGCGGACTGCGTTACAACGATGCCGACTACCAGGCCCTGCGCTTGGCTACCGCTATTCTGGGCAGCGGCTTTACCGGCCGCCTGATGGCCAATGTGCGTGACAAGGAAGGCCTGACCTATGACGCCCGTGCAGGCATGGGCAATGACATGTTCAACGATGGTGACTGGCGCATGCAGGCCACGTTTGCCCCAGATTTGTTGGACAAGGGCATTGCCTCGACCCAACGCCAGCTGAAGCTTTGGTACGAGGCCGGCGCCACGCCAGCCGAGATCAGCGCCCGCAAGACCAACCTGATTGGCAGCTTCAAGGTGGGTCTGGCCACCACGGGCGGCATGGCCGAGAACCTGATTGCGGCAGTGAACCGTGGTTATGAACTGACTTGGTTGGATGACTTTCCAGTGAAGATCAACGCCTTGACCAACGACCAGGTAAATGCTGCCATCAAGAAGTATCTCAAGCCAGAGACCATGGTGACGGTAAAGGCCGGCACCTTCAAACAGTAGCACCCATGTCAGCCCGGCCTGCAAGGGGCCGGGCTATTGGTGCAGGGGCAATGCTTGCCTTCTGGTCGATTTTGGCGCAGAGTATGCTCTTGATATGGCCGCCAACACACCGCATAAACCGACCTTGCTGCTGGTGGACGACCAGGTGCTCAACATTCAGCTGTTGCAGCACATTTTCAAAGACGACTACAACATCATTTCGGCAACCACCGGCGCTGACGCCTTGGCGCTGTGTGCAAGCCAGTTGCCGGATCTGATCCTGCTGGACGTGGTGATGCCCGTTATGGATGGCCACCAGGTCTGCAGTTGCCTCAAGGCGGACCCGCGCACCCGCGATATCCCCGTTATTTTTGTCACCGGGCACAACGACCCGGAGGACGAGTCTGCAGCGTTGCGCCTGGGGGCAGTGGACTTTATATCCAAGCCGGTCAACGCGTCGGTGGTGAAGGCGCGGGTCAGCTCGCAGCTGATGCTGCGTCAGACGCTGCGCGAGGTGCAAGACCTGAACCAGAACCTGGAGGCCCGCGTAGCCGAGCGGACCGCCGAGCTGCAGCAGGCCATGGAGCGCCTGCAGCTTTCCCAGGAAGAGCTTGCCCACAGCGCTGCCAATGCCACGCTGAGCACGATGATCGCCGGAGTCTCCCACGAGCTGGGTACTCCACTTGGCAACAGCAAGATGGTGTCGGGTACGTTGTCGGAGTACACGCGCGATATGGTTCGCGACCTGCAATCTGGCCAACTCAAGCGCTCCGGTCTGGAGCACTACATGGAACAGATGACCGAGGGTATCGCGTTGCTGCAGCGCAATTTGGAGCGTGCGGTAGAGTTGTTGGCAGACTTTCGCCAGGTGGCGGCTGACCAGGCCAGCGAGCAGCGTCGCCGCTTTGATCTGGCCGACGCAGTCCGCGAGATTCTGCACACGCTAAGCCCCAGCCTCAAACGCCACGCGCACAAAGTGGTGGTGGATATACCCGCAGGCATCTTTATGGACAGCCTTCCCGGTCCATTGGGCCAGGTCGTGATCAACCTGGTCAACAATGCTTATTTGCATGCCTTTGAAGGGCGCAGCGACGGTGTGCTGACCATACACGCGCGCCAAGAGGGTGAGCAGGTGTTGATCGCCTTTGTCGACAATGGGGTGGGCATGGCGCCCGACCACCTTGCCAAATTGTTTGTGCCTTTTTTCAGCACCAAAATTGGCAAGGGCGGCACCGGCGTCGGCATGGCCATAGTGCGCAATCTGGTGGGCAAGGCGCTGGGCGGGCGGGTGATGGTGTCATCCGTACTGGGGGAGGGCACCCGCTTTGAGCTGGTGTTGCCCTGTGTGTTGCCTGGGGTTGGAGCGCACTGATTGGTATTTACACAAAGCATTTGCTTGCTATAAATAGAGGTGTTTGGTATCGTCGGGCGCATGAAGCCAGATGTTGCGCCGCCGCCACCCGAATCCTCAACCAAGCGCCCCCGCGGCCGTCCGCGTAAAACCGAAGATGAGCGCGACGACGGCAACCGACGCCTGGCGTTGCTCTTGGCCGCTGCGCAACTCTTTCGCCGCAAGGGCTTTGCGGCCACCACCACACGCGACATTGCCGCTGCCGCTGGCATGCAAAGCGGCTCACCCTTCTACCACTTCAAAAGCAAAGACGCGCTGCTGTATGCCGTGATGGAGGAGGGTATGCGCTCGGCGCTGGCCCGCCTGCATGCCGCCACCCAGGCTCCCGGCTATGCGGGCCTGGCACCAGCCGCCCAACTGCGGGTGCTGGTCACGGTGCACTTTGAGGTTTTGCTGGGACCGGGGAGTGATTTTGTGCCGGTGATGTTGTACGAGGCACGTTCCCTGCCACCGCGCCAGCACAAGGCGCTGGGGCAACTGATTGCCGAATACGAAACCCTGTGGCTGCCGGTACTCAATGCCCTGCATGCCAGTGGTGAACTGCGCGCGCCGGTGCGGCTGGCCCGGTTGTTGATTCTGGGTGCGCTGAACTGGTCGGTGCAGTGGTTTGATCCTAAAAAGGGCGCGTCGCTACAGGAGTTGTCGGACGCGGCCATGGCTTTGTTTCTAAAGGAGTCTTGATGTCTTACGGTTCTGTTTATGCGCCCGGCCTGTTTGCAGGCAAGGTCGTCATCGTTACCGGCGGTGGGTCCGGCATTGGCCGCTGCGCCGCACACGAGCTCGCTGCGCTGGGCGCCACCGTTGCGCTGGTGGGCCGCAAGCTGGATAAGCTGCAAAAGGTGGCTGACGAAATCACCGAAGACGGTGGCAAGGTCAGCTTCCATGTGTGCGACATCCGCCAGGAAGAGGCGGTCAAGCAGACGGTGGCCGCCATCGTGGCACAGCATGGTGCGGTGTACGGTCTGGTCAACAACGCGGGCGGCCAGTTCATGACGCCGCTGGAGGCCATCACCGCCAAGGGCTGGGAGGCGGTGGTCAACACCAACCTGACCGGCGGCTTCCTGATGGCGCGCGAGTGCTTTTTGCAGGGCATGAACAAGACTGGAGGGGCCATCGTCAACATCGTGGCTGACATGTGGGGCTCCATGCCCGGCATGGGCCACAGTGGCGCGGCGCGGGCTGGCATGGTCAGCTTCACCGAAACGGCCGCAGTGGAATGGGCAGGCAAAGGGGTGCGGGTGAATGCGGTAGCGCCAGGTTACATCGCCTCCAGTGGCATGGACAACTATCCCGTCGAAATGGCGCCAATGATTCGCGAGATGGCCAAAACCATCCCCGCCGGGCGCTTTGGAACAGAGGCCGAGACCGCCGCCGGCATTGTGTTCCTGCTCAGCCCGGCGGCATCCTTCATCAGCGGCACCACGCTGCGCATCGATGGCGCGCGCCCCCAAGCCCGCAGCGGCTACCCCATGCGGGTGCCCGATGCTACGGTGCAGGCACGGGAGGCTGTCAAACCCTTCAATGGCTTTCACCGCGCCCAAACACCGAAGGTGTTTCAGGTTTGAACCAATCCCTACCTTTTTCTAACCCGTCACCATGCAATTCACCCACGAACACCACGAAATCCAGAAAACCCTCAAGCGTTTTATTGACGCCGAGATCAACCCCCATGTGGACGAGTGGGAAGCCGCTGAAATGTTCCCGGCCCATGAGGTCTTCAAGAAGCTGGGTAACCTGGGCTTACTGGGTCTGACCAAACCCGAGGCCTATGGTGGTGCCGGGCTGGACTATTCCTACGGCATGGCCATGGCAGAAGCCTTGGGCCATATCGACTGCGGCGGCGTGCCCATGGCCATTGGTGTGCAGACCGATATGTGCACACCCGCACTGGCGCGTTTTGGCAGTGAAGAGTTGAAAAAAGAGTTTCTGGTGCCCGCCATTGCGGGTGACGCCGTGGGGTGCATTGGTGTCAGTGAACCCGGTGCGGGCAGCGATGTGTCGGCTATCACCAGCCGGGCACGCAAGGACGGCGACGACTATGTCATCACCGGCCAGAAGATGTGGATCACCAATAGCCTGCAGGCTGACTGGATGTGTATGCTGGTCAACACCGGCGACGGCCCTGCGCACAAGAACAAAAGCCTGGTCATGGTGCCCCTGCGCGAGAACGGCAAACTGCGCAAGGGCATCGAGGTGGCGAGCAAGATCAAGAAGATTGGCATGCATTCCAGCGACACCGGCCTGATCTACTTCGACGAGGTGCGTGTGCCGCAGCGCAACCTGATAGGCCAAGAGGGTGCGGGGTTTGTCTATCAAATGCAGCAGTTTCAGGAAGAGCGCTTGTGGTGCGCAGCCAGCGGCCTGCAAAGTTTGAACAACTGCATCCAGTGGACTGTGGAGTGGGCGCAAGAGCGCAAGATGTTTGGCGCCACGCTGGCCGACCAGCAGTGGGTGCAGTTCCGGCTTGCCGAAATGAAGACCGAAGTGGAGGCTCTGCGCGCGTTGACCTACCGCGCCTGCGAGTTGTATGTCAGCGGGCAGGATGTACTGGAGTTGGCTTCCATGGCCAAGCTGAAGGCCGGGCGGTTGAACCGCATCGTGGCCGACGGCTGCCTGCAGTTCTGGGGCGGCATGGGTTACACGTGGGAGAACAAGGTGGCACGCCTGTTTCGCGATGGACGCCTGGGCTCCATTGGCGGAGGTGCGGACGAAGTCATGATGGGCATCATCGCCAAGACCATGGGCGTTGCCAAACGCAAGACGGTATGAGCGAGCTTGATATTCGCGCGGAAGACATTGCGGCTGTGGAAGACGGCGTGCGCCGCTTTGTGCAGACCGAGGTCAAGCCACATCTGGAAGTCTGGGAAGAGGCTGGTGAATTCCCCCTCAGCCTATACCAGCGCGCTGCTGATCTCGGATGGCTTGCCATGGGATACCCAGAGCAGTTCGGCGGCACGCCCGCACCCTGGAGCCTGCGCAACGCGATGACCATTGCCCTGGCCCGCTATGGCGGCAGCGGTGGACTGATGGCCAGCCTGTTTAGCCACAACATTGGTCTGCCGCCCGTGGTGCGCCATGGCAGTGCAACCTTGCAGCAACAAGTCATTCCCGAGGTGTTGGCCGGCAAGAAGATTTCGGCGCTGGCCATTACCGAGCCCGGAGGCGGAACCGATGTATCGGCACTCAAGACCACGGCACGCCGTGAGGGTGACGAATACATCGTCGACGGGGAGAAGGTGTTCATCACCTCGGGTGTGCGTGCCGACTGGTTGACCGTGGCCGTGCGTACCGACCTGCAAAACAAGGGGCCAATGGGTATATCCATGCTGATGGTGCCGGGCGATTCGGTGGGTCTGAGCAGAAGCCCGTTAAAGAAAATGGGCTGGTTGTGTTCGGACACGGCGCAAATTCGCTTTGACGGTGTGCGGGTGCCCGTCAGCAATCTGGTGGGTGAAGAAGGCTCGGGCTTCAAGATCATCCTGACCAATTTCAATGGCGAGCGCCTGTCCATGGCGGCCATGGCACTGGGTTTCTCGGAATGTTGTTATGACGAAGCCCTGGCGTGGGCACAGCAGCGAAAAACCTTTGGTAGTGCGCTGGTGGATCACCAGGTCATACGTCACAAGCTGATGGACATGAAGATGCGCATAGAGTCCACCCGTGCGTGGCTCAACGCCGTGTCGGCCCGTGCCGATGCGGGCGACCGCGGTGACAAGTCTGCCAAGGGCGCAGAGTGGGTGGCCCAGGTCTGCCTGCTGAAAAACCACGCCACACAGACCATGCAGTTTTGCGCCGACCAGGGGGTGCAGATTCTGGGTGGTATGGGCTTTATGCGCGGAACTGCATGCGAGCGCATCTACCGCGAGGTCAAGGTCATGATGATTGGCGGGGGTGCGGAAGAAATCATGAAAGAGTTGGCCTCCCGTCAGCTGGGTATCTGATACTGCACCATGCCCAAAACCACACACACTGCTACTACAGCCCAGGCCATTGAATTTGAGCCCGAATTTCTGCAGGGCCTCACCCGTATCTTTGAAGAGTCCATTGTCTTCAACAAGGTGCTGGGTTTGAAGATCGCCTCCATCAAACCTGAGCAGGTCGTGGCCCATATCGCGATGAAGCCCGAACTGATTGGCCACTACAGCTTCAACCGAATCCACGGTGGCGTCATCAGTGCAGGGCTGGACGCCATGGGTGGTCTGGCAGTTATGGCTGCCATTGGTGCGCGCCATATGGACGAGGCGCCGCTGCAGCGTCTGCACCGCTTTAGCAAGCTGGGCACCATCGATATGCGCATCGACTACCTGCGCCCGGGCATTGGGGAGAGTTTTGAGTTGCGTGCCGAAGTCATGCGCCTGGGGTCACGCGTGGCGTCCACCCGTATGGAGTTCCTGGGGGCTGACGGCAAGCTGCTGTCCACCGGATCTGGAGCCTACATCGTTTCCTGATACAAACGGGTTTTCTGTTCAGGTCGCACTTGAGGCGCGTTCCACCATGTCCATCACTGTTCGCCGTGCCAGCGTGCAAGACGCTGCTGCTTATGCCCGCATCATGGGAGACCCTAGCGTCTACCCGGGCCTTATGCAAATGCCCTATGCCAATGAAGATCTGTGGCGCACCCGTTTGACCGAGGCAACCGCGCCAGGTAAGACCGACCTTCTGCTCGTTGCTGAACTGGACGGCGCCGTGGTGGGCTCCGCTGGGCTACACCCGGCGGGTGCATCACAACGGCGTCGACACGCGCTGATGCTGGGTATCTCGGTCGTCGCCGCTGCCCAGGGCCGCGGCGTGGGCAGTGCGCTGATGCAGGCCATGTGCGACTATTCCGACCGCTGGGTGGGGGCGCTCCGTCTGGAACTGACTGTTTACACCGACAACGCCCGCGCCATAGGGCTGTACAAGAAATTTGGTTTCGAAATCGAAGGCACGATGCGGGGTTACGCCCTGCGCGACGGCCAGTTCACCGACACCCATGCCATGGTCCGCTTCCACCCCCAACCACCCGGCATAGCGGTGCCGGTATAAACCGTGGCGTGATCGCCGCAGTTGTGTCCCAAAAGGCTGCGTGTAGTGGCACATGGTGCGCAAAGAGTATTTAAACTGTATGGCGCGCAATACCGCCATACAGATAGTTTTCAGGGAGATCCAGAATGAAATTCGCCATTGTTTTTACCGCCTTATTGGCTTGCGCTACGCAGCTGCATGCCGCCCAGTCTTGTGAAGAACTCAAGTCCAAAGTGACTGCCAAACTTGATGGCAAAAGTGTGAAAGGCTATACGTTGGAAATTGTTGCCAACGACAAGGTGGGTGACGCCAAGGTGGTGGGTAGCTGCGAAGGTGGAAGCAAGAAGCTGACCTATTCCCGTAAGTAGCCAGCCTGCGGGTCCGCGCGACCTGCGGCAAAAGAAAAAAGCCACCTTGCGGTGGCTTTTTTGATGGGTGCAGAAGATTACTTCTTGACTGGAGCCTTGGGTGCGGCGGCAGGTGCTGCAGTACTGCCAAAATAGTCGGAAACGGTTTTCCATTTGCCGTCGGTGATTTGTGACAGGCGTGATGCATCACTGCCAAGGCGCTTGGTGGCAGAGAAGGTTTGTACGGCACCACCAAAGAAGTCTGGCTCAATGGTCAGGCTGTCCATTACCTTGATGAAGCTGTCGGTGTTCAGGTTCTTGCCTGCACGACCGGCCGCCGTGGCAAAGCTGGTGATGATGCTGTAGCCATAGACGGAGAACACGGTGGGGTCTTCGTTGAACTTGGTCTTGTACTTATTGGCCCAGAAGCGGATGGGTGGCGATTGCTCATCGGTGTAGGGGTTTTGCACGGTCATGGTGGCATACAGGCCATTCATGGCGGGTCCACCCAACTTGTGGATCAGGTCGGTATAGGCCGCGCTGGAACCCAGGAAGGTGGGGCTGTAACCCAGCTTGCGTGCTGTGCCGATGGCGCCAATGGTCTCGCGGATGATGGTACCCAGCACAATCATGTCGCAACCGCTGGCCTGCATTTTGGAAATTTGCGAAGAGAAGTCGGTTGCACCGCGTTTGTACGATGTCTTTTCGGCAAACTCCATACCCACCGTCTTCAGGCCTTCTTCACCGCCCTTGAGCACTTCCAGGCCAAAGTCATCATCCTGGTACATGGTGCAAACCTTCTTGGCACCTTTTTCTTTCACCAGCTTGGGCACTGCATTGCGCATCTGGTCAAAGTAGGTGGCGGCGTAGGAGTATTTGAGCTTGTGGAAGGGCTCATACATTTCCCGAGCGGCCGTGATCGGGAAGAAGTTGATGACGTTCTTTTCGAACTGCACGGGCATGGCTGCCATGTTTTGCGCCGTACCGATGTGGCCCACCATCATGAAAATCTTGTCCTGGTTGACCAGTTTCTGGGCTGCCAAAACGGCCTTCTTGGGGTCGTAGGCCGAGTCTTCCACAATGATCTTGAGCTTGCGGCCGTTGATGCCGCCTTGCTCATTGATTTCGTCCACTGCCAGCAGCATGCCCAGGCGTGCCTGTTTGCCAAAACCCGCAATCGGGCCCGACAAGTCCTGAATCGATCCCAGCAATATTTCATCCTTGCTGACGCCCTGCGATGCCTGGGCGGTGGTCGCAGCAATTGCCAGAGTCGCAAGGGTTAGTGCAGTCTTGATTTGCATTTGGAGTCTCCTGTGAAAAGCGTGTTGGACAGAGTGGGGCGTTGGCGGGCTTACTTTGCGGTGTAGTCGATGACAACCTTCCAGCGACCGTCCTGGATTTGCGATAGTCGCGACTCATCACTACCCAGGCGCCGGGTGGGCGTGAATCTCAGTGCCGGTGCGCCAAATATGTCCGCTGGAATTTTGGTGACTTCCATGGCGCGGATGAACTTGGTTGTGTTGGGGCGTTCACCCGCGTCTCGCATGGCGTTGGCAAATATGTTGATGGTTGTGTAGCCAAATACCGAAATAGTGGACGGGTCTTCGTTGAACTGCGTCTTGTACTTGGTAACCCAGCGGCGAACGGGCTGCGAAGCGTCATCCACATAGGGCAATTGTGCTGTCATGGTGGCGTAGAAACCATCCATGCCTTTGCCTCCCAACTTGGGGATGATGTCTGTGTATGCTGCGCTGGAGCCTACAAACAGCGGCGTGTATCCCATCTTGCGGGCGGTTCCTATGGTGCCAATGGTTTCGCGGATGATGGTGCCCAGCACCACCATTTCGCAACCACTGTTTTGCATCTTGGCTACCTGCGATGAAAAATCGGTCGCGCCGCGTTTGAAGGAGGACTTGTCCGTAAGGGTTAGCTTGACGGCCTTCAACGCTTCTTCAGTGCCTTGCAGAACCTCTTGGCCAAAGTCGTCATCCTGGTAAATAGTACAGACCTTGGTGACATTCTTCTGGCGGATCAGCTTGGGCAGTGAGCTATTGAGCTGCTCGAAATAGGTAGGCAGTGTGGAAAACTTCAGCCGGTGAAAGGGCTCATACATGGAGCGTGCGGCCGTTAAGGGGAAGAAGTTGATAACGTCCTTTTCAAACTGCACTGGCATGGCCGCTTCGTTCTGTGCCGTACCGATGTGGCCCACCATCATGAAGATCTTGTCCTGGTTGACCAACTTCTGAGCCGCCAGTATGGCCTTCTTGGGATCGTAGCCCGCGTCTTCTACCAGCAGTTTGATCTTGCGCCCGTGTATTCCGCCCAGTTCATTGATCTCTTCAACGGCCATCTGCATACCTGCACGGGCCTGTTTACCGTAGCCCGCCAGCGGTCCCGACAAATCCTGGATGGTGCCAATGACGATTTCGTTCTTGCTGATGCCCTGCTGGGCGTTGGCAATGCCTGCGCACAGCGTGAGTGCCGCTATGGCGATGGATGTTGTAATTTTCATGGTTGGTTGTCTCTCGTTATCGTTTGAATGATGGGCTATTGGTTGTACATGGCGTCTATCTGGGCGGCATACTTCTTTTCTACCAATTTGCGTTTGAGCTTCATGGTGGGTGTGAGTTCCTCGTCTTCCGCTGTAAGTTGCGTTTCCAGCAGGAAAAACTTTTTGAGCTGCTCAACCCTGGCGAATTTTTGGTTCACACGGTCCAGTTCGGACTGGATTAGGGTCTGCACTTCATGCGATTGGGTTAGCGAGGCGTAGTTGCCGAACGGTACGTCGGCGTCTTGCGCGAATTTCTCCACGTTTTCCTGATCGATCATGATGATCACGGTCAGGTAAGGCCGCTTGTCGCCAATGACCACGGCATCGGTGATGTAGGGCGAGAATTTGAGGTCGTTTTCCAGCTCGCTGGGGGTCACGTTTTTGCCACCCGCCGTGATGATGATGTCATTCATGCGGTCGGTGATGCGGAAGAATCCATCTGCGTCCACCACCCCGACGTCACCGGTGTGCAGCCATCCATCTTTGTCGATGGTGTGGGCAGTCTTCTCGGGCAGGTTCAGGTAGCCGGCAAACACATTTTTGCCGCGTACCAATATCTCTCCAGTGGCGGGGTCCAGCTTGACTTCGTTGTAACCGGCCGCCGGACCAATGGAGCCGGGTTTGATACGGTCCGCAGGAACGCCTGTTGAGGCCCCGCAAGTTTCGGTCATACCCCATACTTCCAGCATGGGCACACCCAGCGCCAGGTACCAGCGCACCAGGTCGGGTGATATAGGCGCAGCGCCAGTAACTAGGAAGCGCGCACGGTGGATGCCAATCAATTTGCGCACGTTGTTCAGTACCAGCCATTGCGCCAGCTTGAACTGCACCTTGAGCCAACCGCTGACCAGTTGCCCTGCCAAAACGTGGTCAGCAATACGGGTGCCCACACCAATCCCCCAGGCATAAGCAGCCTGTTGGATCAGGCCGGCCTCTTTGAGCGAAATCATCACGCCGGAGTAAAACTTCTCCCAAACCCGTGGCACACCGGTGAAGACCGTGGGCGCGATTTCGCGCACGTTTTCGGGAATGGTCTCAGGGTTTTCTACGAAGTTGATCTTTGCGCCGGTGTACAGGGCAAAGTACTCGCCGCCCATACGCTCGGCAATGTGGCACAGCGGCAAGAAACACATGCGTTCGTCCCGCTCGTCTTGCGCCACCAATGTGTTGTAACCCCGCACGGTGTACACCAGCCCTTCGTGCAGGTGCATGGCACCTTTGGGTTTGCCGGTGGTGCCCGATGTGTACACCAGTATGGCCAGGTCACTGGGCTTGCAGGCAGCCACCCGTTGCTCCACCGCGCCAGGGTTCTTGACGAGGTAGTCTCGGCCCACGATACGCAAGGTGTCCAGGCTGATGACGCCGGGATCGTTCAGACCGCGCAGACCGTCCATGTCAAACACCACAATTTTCCGCAGTGCAGGCAATTGCGCGCGAACTTCAAGCGCCTTGTCCAATTGCTCATCGTCTTCCACAAAAAGAATGGTGGTTGTGGAGTCAGTACACAGGTATTGCACCTGCGACGGCGCGTCGGTTGGGTAAATGCCGTTGGACACTCCGCCTGCTGACAACACGGCCAGGTCGGCAAAAACCCAGTCCACGACCGTGTTGGCCAGAATGGAGGCGCAGTCCCCCTTGGAGAAACCCAGACTGATCAAGCCTGCAGCAATTTCGCGCACAGCTTCGCCGGTCTGATTCCACGTCCAACTGCGCCACAGACCCAGGTGTTTTTGCCGCATCCAGATATTGGGGCCACGTTGGGCCACGCCGTTCCAGAACAGGGCAGGAATCGTTTCGCCTGGCAAGACGATGTCATTGCAGGGTTGAATGCTTGATGTATCCCAGAGTTGTGTCATCTTGTTCTTATCTCCAGGTTTTCTTTTTCTTCCAGCGCCGTTCACCGCGCACGCCGTCTTCTTTCAGGCCCAGGTAGAACTCCTTGATGTCGTCTTTTTCCCGCAGGTGGGCGCAGGTGTCTTCCATGACGATGCGGCCGTTTTCCAGAACGTAGCCGTAGTCGGATGCATTGAGCGCCATATTGGCGTTCTGCTCGACGAGCAGGATGGTGGTGCCACGTTCGCGGTTGATGCGCACCACGATCTCGAATATTTCCTTGGTCAGCTTTGGACTCAAGCCCAGGCTGGGTTCGTCCAGCAAGATGAGATCGGGGTTGGCCATCAGCGCACGCGAGATGGCCAGCATCTGTTGCTGACCACCAGAGAGCAGGCCAGCGTCTTGTGCGGAACGTTCCCGCAGAATGGGGAAGTAGCCAAACACGGTTTCCATGTCGCGCGCCACACCATCGCGGTCCGAGCGGGTGTAGGCCCCCATCAGCAGGTTGTCCCGCACACTGAGCAGGGGGAACACCTCGCGCCCTTCGGGCACATGGCTCAAGCCCTGTTGCACGATCAGTGCGGGGTCTTTTGCCGTGATGTTTTCACCCTTGAACTCGATGGATCCTTTTCGCGGATCGATGATGCCGGAGATGGTCTTCAGAATCGTTGTTTTGCCGGCCCCATTGGAGCCCAGCACCGTGGCGATTTCGCTTCGGCGCACTTGCAGGCTGACGCCACGTATGGCTTTGATGGGGCCGTAGGCGCTTTCCACATTCAACAGTTTGAGAACGGGCAGGTCGCTAATGGCGGGTGGCAATGTGCTCATGCGGCCCCCATGCTGGTGGCGTGGCCGTTGGCTTGTCGGCGAAGCGACGAGACATCGTCCACTGAACCCAAATAGGCCTCGATGACGCCGGGGTCGTTTTGCACCTGGCGCGGCGTGCCCATGGCTAGCATTTCACCCTGATTCATGGCTAGCACCCGGTCGGAGACCTTGGAGACCAGTGACATGTCGTGCTCTACCATCAGTACCGTGATGCCCAGCTCGTGCTTGATGTCCTGTATCCAGAAAGCCATGTCATCTGTCTCTTCCACATTCAATCCACTGGAGGGCTCGTCCAGCAGCAGTAGCTTGGGCTCGGTGCACAGCGCGCGGGCCAGTTCCACCACCTTGCGCACACCATAGGGCAGACCGGCTACAAAGGTGTCGCGGTAGTGTTGCAGGCCCAGAAAGTCGATGACTTCTTCGGCCTTCTCGCGAGCCTTGAGCTCGGCCTCACGCACCTTGGCGGTAAAGAACAGGTCTTGCCAGAGGTTGGTCGCCCTGTGGGTATGGCGGCCAATTAGCAGGTTGTGCAGGACAGATGCATGTTCAAACAGCTCGATGTTTTGAAAGGTGCGTGCAATGCCCAACGAGGCCACGCTTTGCGGGGGCTGATCGGTCAGCTTGAGCATGCCTTGTGGACCCATGAAGTCAATGCTGCCGGTGGTGGGCGTATAGATGCGACTGATCAGGTTGAACACAGTGGTCTTGCCTGCGCCATTGGGGCCAATCAGTGTGAAGACCTCGCCCTGTTTGACGTCAAAGCTCACGTTGTTGACCGCCAGCACACCGCCAAAGCGCACGCTCAGGTTTTTTGCAGATAGAAGTAATTCGGTCATTTCAGGCGATCCGATTTTTGGAAAGATTTCTGCCGTTTGAACATGCCCTTGCGGTAGAAGGGGAACATTTGCAGATAGGTGCGCACTTTCAGCCAGCGGCCATAGAGACCCATGGGCTCAAACAGTACAAAGGCAATCAGCACCATGCCGTAAATCACGCTCTTCAAGCCCGGTGCCTGGCCAATGAACTCGGGCAGAAAACCCTTTGCGGCCGAGATGCCCTGGGGCAGGATGATCAGGAATATGGCACCTAGAAACACGCCGTGTACCGAGCCCAGCCCGCCGATCACAATCATTAGCAACAGGTCAATCGACTGCAACAGGTTGAACTGGTCGGGGGAGATGAAGCGCAGGTTGTGCGCGTAGAGTGCGCCTGCCAAACCAGCCAGCGCTGCAGAGATAGAGAACGACAGGGTCTTGTAGTAGGCAAGGTGTATGCCCATGCTTTGCGCCGAAATCTCCGAGTCCCGTATGGCCACGAATGCACGTCCCGTGGGACTGCGCAGCAGATTCAGAACGCCCAGTGTGCAAGCCACCGTGATGGCCAGGCACACAAAGTAGAAACCTTCTCCGCTACCAAGCTCGTAGCCAAACATCACAATGCTGGCGATGGATTTTCCCGCATTACCGCCGGTTACTGACTCCCAACGGGCGAACACTTCTTCAATGATGAAGCCAAACGACAGCGTCGCCATGCCCAGGTAAATACCCTTGAGGCGCAGCGCTGGCAGGCCCACCACAATGCCGATCAGTGCTGACAGAAGCCCTGAACAGCCCAACGAAAGCAGGAAAGGCACGCCTACGCCGGTCAGGTAGGCCTGTGTATAGGCACCTACGCCAAGGAATGCTGCATGCCCTAAAGAGAATTGCCCGGTAAAGCCTGCCAACAGCATCAGCCCCAACCCGGCGATGGAGTAGATCAGCACCAGATTGAGCTGGGCCAGGCTGTATTCAGCCAGCAGCCATGGGGCTGCGACCAGCAATACCATTAGCGCGCTGTACCAGAAGACATGCCCGCCATGTTTGGCCAGATTGATGTCCTGCGCGTAGTCGGTTTTGAATATGAAGCGCATCAGACTTTCTTCCGCAGTTTTTCACCAAACAGTCCGTTCGGTTTAACCATCAGCATGACGAGAACCACCACATAGGCTGCAGTGTCCTTGAAGCCATCCGGCAAGTAGAAGCCGGCCAATGACTCCACAATGCCGATGACCAGACCACCCACAATGGCGCCAGGCAGGCTGCCAAAGCCCCCCACCACGGCGGCCGGGAAAGCCTTGAGCCCGATGAAGCCCATATTGGCGTGGACAAAGGTAATCGGGGCCAGCAAGATCCCCGCAATGGCCGCAACCGCAGCTGCCAGGCCCCAGGCAATACCGTTGAGTCGCTGCACCGGAATTCCCATGTAGTAGGCCGCCAACTGGTTTTGTGACGCAGCCTGCATGGCAATGCCCAGCTTGCTGTACCGAAACAGCGCAAACAACAACACGCACAAAATTCCGGTAGCGCCAATGATCACCAGGTGCTCTACATTCAGCACCAACGCGCCAATGCCCATTTCATTGCCACCGAACTTCAGGATCTCATCTTTGTACGGCACAGGCAGGGCATTGGTGTCAGTGCCAATGCCAGGGATCATGGTGATCAGCCCGCGCGCTACATAACCAATGCCGATGGTCAGCATCACAATAGAGAATGCGGGCTGACCCAAAATGGGGCGAATCACAATACGCTCCAGCAACACACCAAAAATCGACATGGCGATCAGTACGCTGAGGATGGACAGCCAGTAGGGAAAGCCCATCATGGTCATGCATACCAAGCCACCAAAGGCGCCGAGCATCATTAACTCACCCTGGGCAAAGCTCACCGTCTCGGTGGCCTTGTAGATCAACACAAAGCCGAGTGCAATCAGGCCGTAGATGCACCCTTGTGCAATCCCGCTGATCACCAGTTGAAGAAACAGCACGTCGTCTCCTGTTGTTTTGAGCTCCACGTTTATAGCTGTTGCGATTCGTTTCGCCGCTAGGGTTCTCACTGATGCCCTGTCTCCCGCGAGACTATTTGTTTCTGAGTGGATGAATGCCCCCGTACAAACCCGCGAAAGCAGTGCCATTACCAGAGTAACCCTTGACTATTTGGGCTTTTGAGGTGCTGTGGTGCCAATATCAACTTGCCGCCCGTGCGGCGTGCATAGGGCTTTGAACGAGTGTTCCTTGGCCCCCACGGCGTAGAGAGCGTGTAGAAGTGGGGCGGTGGCCCCCGCAGAATATAAGTTATTTGCTATCTAGTTGATAGCATTTAAATCTAGATGGAAACACTGGCAAGGGTGTTGTTGGGCTGTGACTGGGATACTGATGCATGCAAGCTCATGGGCGTAGACCCTGCTGACGCATAGCTGGCGAGGACCGGTTGGCCGTTGGCATCGAATTGCCGCATCGCCTCCACGACACCCTGTAGACCGGTGTCATTGGCAACTGCTGGCGCAAGAGGTGGCGTGGCAGCAAGGGCCAGTTGTACATTGCCATGCGCGGACATTACATCACCAGAGCCCATGAATGAAGCCATAGCGTCCACCATGCTCGGTACAGGTAAGCCCACGGGTTCTTTGGGCTCTGGCAGCGGGAGGGCATTCAGGCTGTTTACGGAGCCGCTGAACTTGGGTGGCAACTGAAGGTGGGGAACAGGCGCCGGAGTTGTTGCAGCACTGGTGGCAAACCAAACATCGACCATGTCGTGGGTAGATCCATCCGTCGTGGTGTAGTTGGATGCCAGGCCGATGACGTTGCCGTTGTCCACCGTGAATGTGGATTGGGCTGCAAGGTTCAGTTGTGCGATGTTCAGGGATTCCAGGCTGTGCAGCTCAGAGGTTTCGCTCACCCCATCCGAGTCGCCATCCACCCATACCATCAGCTCCGAGAAGGTAGTGTCTGCCGCGCTGATGTAACCGTCCCCGTCGGTGTCCAGTTCTGCCAGCGCCTGGTAGCCATTCGTTGCCTTCCTTCCATTGGCCAGGTTGGTTCCCTCGCCAAACAACTCTGCACCACCATTGATGCTGCCATCCTTGTTTCTGTCCAAAACCAGCAAACCATCTCCAGGGCTGACCCATCCTGTCTGCACCGGTTGGCCATTGCCGTAGATGTCAAACTGAACACCTTGGGTGATACCCAGCGTGGAGATGCCCGCACCATTGAGGTCCAGAACGATGGGCGAGCCCAACGCAAGCTGTGCAATTTGGTCTGTGCTCAACGCACCATATTGCTCGGGACTCAGTGCCATCACTTGTTCGGGCGTCAGTGCTGCGATCTGGTCTGTGGTCATTGCGACGACCTGGTTGGTAGTGAGGCCGACCTGTATTTGCGCGGTGGTCAAGACGGAAATATCCTGGGTGTCCAGCACCGCCGCTCCGTCAGTTGTGAATGCTGCCACTGCGTCGGTACGCAAGGCAATCACTTGTTGGGTCTGGAGCGCAACTACCTGTTCGGTAGTCATTGCAGCAACCTGGTTTGTCGTGACTCCCGCGTTGATTTGGTCAGTGCTGAGCGCTACAACCTGCGCGGTCGTCAGTGCCGCGAATTGGTTGCTGGCAAGTCCTTGACTTATCTGGTCCGTGGTCAGTGCCCCTACCGCTGCAGTGCTGAGGGCGGCAATGTCCTGGGTTTCCATGGCACCCAGCTGCTCCGTGCTCAAAACGACGACCTGGCGGGTGTTGAGCGCAGACACCTGGTTGGTTCGCAGTGCGACGATCTGGGTCGTAGTCAGTGCACCAACTGCAGATGTGTTCAATGCCGCCACGTCCCTGGTTTCCATGGCACTGAGCTGCTCAGTCCGTAGAGCGCGTACCTGGCTGGAGCCTAGAGCGCCCGCCTGGTCGGTGCGCAGTGCAACCACTTGGGCGGTAGTCAGTGCTGCGATCTGGTTTGTGGACAAGCCCAGATTGACCTGGTGTGTTGTGAGCGCGCCTATGGCTGAGGTGGTTAGAGCTGCGATATCTTGGGTCTCCAAGGCGCCCAGTTGGTTGGTGGTCAGGGCAACGACCTGGATAGAGCTGAGAGCTCCCGCCTGGTCTGTGCGCAAGACGGTGACCAGGGGCACCGTCACACCCAACTGGATCTGCTCGGTCGTCAATGCCGCCACTTGTGCCGTTGTCAGAGCTGCAAATTGCTCGGTGGACATGAAGCTGATGCTTTGCGGTGACAAAGATGCAATCAGTGATGTTGGTAGTGCGGCAATCTGGGCCGTGGTCAACACGCCATTGTTGGCGGGGCTGGTGACCAGTGCGGGAACTTGTGTCGTCGGGGTCGCTATCGTGGGCTCAGGCGCTGCCTGGCTCTGATCTACCAGCTTTGTGCCAAGGACGGCAATGGCTGCTGGAGAAAGTGCCGCGATATCCTGCTGCGAAAAAGCGGCAACTTGGGCCACAGTCAAGGCTGCGAGTTGGTCGGTGCGCAAGGCTGCTACCTGAGCGGTTGTCAAGGCCACGATTTGGTTGGTCGTCAGCGCGGCGACCTGGTCGGTCCTTGCTGCGGCTACCTGCGCGGTCGTTAGAGCAGCAATTTGCTCCGTTGTCAGGGTCCCGACCACTTTTGCCACCCATGCAGTGGAGATGGCCATAGCTTCTGCTACCAGCGCATTGATCTGCATCGGATTGCTCATGCCCGATTGTTGGGCGAACAGCACCAGGTCACCACCCTGGGTCAGGAACTCACTGATCTGCTGGGGTGTGTAATAGCGACCAGCCACCGCCAAACCACCCGCATGGGATGCCGGCGCGGTCAACGTACCATTGGCTCCCCAGCTGTAGCCGTGTTGGGTTGCATAGCCCGCAATCTCCGTAGCAGACACGTTTTGCCCGCCAATGGATAGTGCCTGCCGGATTTGCTCCACACCCAGGCCCATGTAGGCTGCTTGCACGGCAATGACCGCGAGGCTGGGCTTGCCTGCAAAAAAGCTTTGAATCTGGCTGTCGGAAAAAGCAATTCCGTTGGCTGCGGTGATTGGCATGCTGTCCCTCCCCTGTCAGTGCGCTTTGCCGGAATGTGTGGTCAAGCGACACAACTCGGTGCCAGCGTCAGCATATGACGTCTATCGCCAAACCCCCAACTTATGCGGTTGTATTCACAGTTGCAGAAGCATCACCTGGGGTACGGGGTTGCCAAGACCCCCCGTTGCCATTGGTGCCGGCCACATAGACTTTACCGCCCCCTGGCACGATATGACCGTATTGGTCCAGGCTGTAGTTGTCCTTGCCCTGGAACAGTGAGAAGTCCATCTGGGCGTACGCGCTGTTCATGTCCTGCGCCTTGGTAATGCCCAAGCCAATCATCATGTTGTTGACCGCTGACACACCCAGACCCAGTTCGGATGCTTTCTGGAAGATCTGGCTTTGGCTGGGTTTTCCTGCAAAGAATGTCTGCATCTCGCTCTTGTTGATGGCACGTCCCAGGGTGGGGGAGAAGTAGGACGTCCATCCACCGTTCCTGCCGCCACCAATATCGGTGCCCAGACGGTTGGCCGAATCTACATACATGGTCTCCAATACATGTGCGCTGATCTTGCTCATGTCCATGCCAATGCCGGTTGCCTGGAACTGCACCATTTGCGCTGCATTGAGCCCGAGTGCCTTTACTTTGGCAATGATTTGATCCTCGGTTGGCCGACTGGCATAGAACGCCCGGATGTCTTGGGCGGCAGGCATGACCCGCTCTGAAGCCACTGCCTGCGCGCCTGTTCTTGCGCGGGTCAGTACGCCATTGGTATCCCATGCATAGCCATTGTTGGCATTGGCGACAAAGCCTTCGATCTGTGCTGGCAGTGTCTGGCCGTTGCTACCTCCAAAGCCACCTACGGTCATGGCACTCGCGATCTGATCCTTGGTTAGTCCCAGTGATGCGGCCTTTTCCGCGATTTGCAAGGTGGTGGGCTTGCCAGCGAAGAAGCGCCGCACCTCTTCGTCGGTGTAGGGTGTGCCGTTGTTGCTGTTGTTGACGCTGGTCAATGTGGCGGCAAAGGAGACGCCCGAGACCTCGGCAGTCTTGTTCTTCCCGTTTGCGTTGACCGCGATGGCGTTGACGCTGTTGGAGTTATGAACGTTAGAGATGGACATGTTGCTTCCTTTACGCTGGCTAGCGGAACAGGGCCAGCATGCGAAAGACGCTTTTTGGCCCAGTGTTGCTACCAGATTCTCTGGAAAGTGCTGCCCTGCGATCGTCCAATAAGCTAGACCAATACCCGGCACTCTTTGGCTTTAGGCCGGCATAGACGGCCGTGGTATCTCCCTTGGCTTGCCTTCGTCATCAATCGCCACATAAGTCACGGATGCTTCGGTTACCTTGATGTACTGGCCCTGAGTCCGGTAACGTTCAGCGTAGACCTCCACCTTCACTGTGATCGAAGTGCGGCCAATGCGCGTCACTTTGGAGAAGAAGGACAAAATGTCTCCCACCCGCACCGGGTGTTTGAACACAAACTCGTTCACCGCCACCGTGGCCATGCGGCCTTGGGTGTAGCGGGCGGGCAGCACCGAGCCTGCCAAGTCAACTTGGGCCATGACCCAGCCGCCAAAGATGTCGCCATTGGCATTGCAGTCCGCTGGCATGGGGATGACCTTGAGGACCAGTTCCTCGTCTTTGGGCAATTGGAGCGGGGAGGGGCTTGTATTCGTAGACATGGGCACAATCCTAACCTCTTGCCGGACAGCCACACAATACTTATTCCATGCGCGACCTCAGCCACCAAGCCCACCCAGCAACCCCCGCCCTGACCATAGTGCCCGCGCGCAGCAACTCCGACTGGCAGACCATCCGCCGTCTGTTCCCCTATCTGTGGGCTTACAAGTGGCGGGTCATCTTTGCGCTGGCCTTTATGGTTGGTGCCAAGCTGACCAATGTGGGCGTCCCGCTGCTACTCAAAAACCTGGTTGACAGCATGAGCTACAAACCCAGCGACCCTACCGCGGTGCTGGTGGTGCCGGTGATGCTGCTGATTGCGTATGGCCTGTTGCGCCTGTCCACCACATTGTTTACCGAGTTGCGCGAGCTGGTGTTCTCCAAGGCCACCCAGGGCGCGGCCCGCAGCATCGCGCTGCAGACCTTTGAGCACCTGCATGCACTGAGTCTGCGCTTCCATCTGGAGCGCCAGACCGGCGGCATGACGCGCGACATCGAGCGCGGAGTGCGTGGCATCGAGTCACTGATCTCATTCTCGCTGTTCAGCATCGTGCCCACGCTACTGGAAGTAGCCATGGTGCTGACCATTCTGGCGGTAAAGTTTGATGTGTGGTTTGCCTGGATCACGCTGGGCGCCCTGGTGTTGTACATCACCTTCACGGTGCTGGTGACCGAGTGGCGCACCAAGTTCCGCCGCGAGGCTAATGAGTTTGATTCGGCAGCCCACTCCAAGGCCATCGACTCTTTGCTGAATTACGAGACGGTCAAGTATTTCAACAACGAAGGCTTTGAGGCCAAGCGGTACGACGAAAGCCTCGAGCGGCTGCGTGCGGCGCGCCTGAAGAGCCAGACCACACTGTCCATGCTCAACGTGGGGCAACAGCTCATCATTGCTACCGGCCTGGTGGCCATGCTGTGGCGCGCCACCCAGGGCGTGGTCGATGGTCGCATGACACTGGGCGACCTGGTCATGGTCAACGCCTTCATGATCCAGCTCTACATACCGCTGAATTTCCTGGGCGTGATCTACCGCGAGATCAAGCAAAGTCTGACCGATCTGGAAAAGATGTTCACGCTGATGGAGCGCGAGCGCGAGATTGCTGATATACCGAGTGCGCCGCATTTGCAACTCTCCGGCGAGACACCGTTGGCGTTTGAAAACGTCAGCTTTTCCTACGATCTTTCAACCGCCGCCAACCCCGACAGCGGCCGCACCATCCTGCACAACATCAGTTTCGAGATTCCGGCCGGCAAGACGGTGGCCGTGGTCGGGCCGTCTGGGTCGGGCAAGTCCACGCTGGCGCGCTTGTTGTTCCGCTTTTACGATGTATCCAATCCGCAAGAGGGTGGCCGCATTCTGATTGCAGGGCAAGACATCAAGCAGGTGACCCAGTCGAGTGTGCGCCAGGCCATTGGCATCGTGCCGCAGGACACGGTACTGTTCAACGACACGGTGGAGTACAACATTGCCTACGGCAAACCCGGTGCCACGCGGGAGCAGGTGGAAGAGGCGGCGGCTTCTGCCCACATTCACAACTTCATCACATCGACGCCCAAGGGCTACGCCACGATGGTGGGTGAGCGCGGTCTCAAACTATCAGGCGGCGAAAAGCAGCGTGTAGCGATTGCCCGCACTTTGTTGAAGAACCCACCCATCCTGATATTCGATGAAGCCACCTCGGCGCTGGACTCGGCCAACGAGCGCGCCATCCAGGCCGAGCTGCAAAGTGTGGCGCGCAACAAGACGACATTGGTGATTGCGCATCGGTTGTCCACGGTGGTGGATGCCCATGAGATTCTGGTCATGGATGCAGGGCGCATCATCGAGCGCGGCAACCACGCCGCCTTGTTGGCTGCGAATGGGCGTTATGCGCAGATGTGGGCGCTACAACAGAGTGCGGAGTAGGGCCCAAGCATTTTGCGGCCTTAGCCCCCGCATGTATTGGACTTGTTGCTATTTAATATATAGCATTTGTGTTAGCGTGTGCTGCCGTGGTCTGGCCGGAGTTTCTTTGCGTCAGGCCTGAATCGTGTGTGCGAGCCGTTGCGCCACCAGGTGAACCAGCGCGCGTGCATTGGCGCCTGCCGTGTGCACAGGCAAGGTCAGGGCTTGCACGCAATCTCCCTCGGCGATAGGCAGGTGCCAGTCGGGTAGAAGGTTGTGCAAGCGTCCAGCCGCTACATCTTCCTGCACGCAGAAGTCGGGTGCCAATACGACCCCTTGTCCAAGGCGCGCCAGCGCTACCAGGGCTTCCAGGCTGTCTGCGCTGATATGGGGCTGCAGTTCCACGGTTTCGCGGGCCTCGCCGGTGCGGCTGTGCCACTGCAGCAGCCAGCTTTGTGCTCCCCCCTCCAGCATGAGCAACGGCCATTGCTGCAACGCCGCTGGCGCAGCCAATGGCACCGGCGAAATGCCATAAGCTCCAATTCGATAGCGCAGTACCGGTTGGGCCACACAGTCTTCAGGCGGCTTTCGGGTGATTCGAAAGGCCACATCCACCCCTTCGCGAACCAGGTCTACTCGCCGCTCCGTGAACATCAGCTCCATGGCAACGCCAGGGTGCGTGCGCCCAAACTCGGCCAATATGGGCAGTAGCGCGCTATAGCCAAAGGCGCGCATACTGGTGATGCGTAGGCGTCCCTGCAAGGCCTCACCCTCTTTTCGCAAGGCCATGCGTGCTGCATTCGCGGCTTCGTGCACGACGTGGGCTCGCGTAGCCAGAGCCCGCCCTGCCTCTGTCAATCCCAGCGAACGGGTAGTGCGCGCCAGCAGCGTCTGGCCGACGATCTCCTCCATGGCGGCTACGCGGCGACTGACGGCTGCACGCGTTAGACCCAGCTGGCGTGCTGCGCGTGAAAAGCTTCCGGCGGCGACTACACGGGCGAAGAGCTCCAGCGCGTTGGCATCCAAGGTAGTGGCCTCGCGATGGCGGTGCAGTTGTGTTGCAGAAAGGGAGATTGGGTCTTTTGTTGAGCTCATGTAAACAGTGTGGTGCAAAAAGATGGGCTATTCAACAATTTGGCACCAATCTACCATGCGGTCACACGAACCACCTTGTCTGGAGCCCTTATGTCCTTTGCCTTGTCCCCTGTTGCGTACCCTGCCACCCATGCGAGGACGACATTGGAGTCCCCCGACCAAGCACACCTGCACGCGCATCTGCCGTTTCAAGGCGATAGCACCGGGCAAAAGGCAGGGGTTGGAATGGACGCCGTGCAATTTCCCGCGACCGATGGGCATCCCTTGCACGGTCACTGGTTTGTGCCACAGCGCCGCCTCGCCCACGCGGTGGCTGTAATGGCGCCCGCCACCGGTGTACCGCAGCGGTATTACCACGCCTTTGCACGATGGCTTGCCGCACGGGGCTATGCCGTGCTGTGTTTTGATTACCGCGGCATGGGGGCCTACCGCGGCCACAGCGAGCGCTCCGGTATGCGAGAGTGGGTGCGCCACGATCTTTCCGGGGCGTTGGCCTGCGCGAAGGCGCGTAGCGGTCAGCGCGACCAGGATCTGCCCCTGTTGTGGGTCGGGCATTCACTCGGTGGTAACGGGTTGCCCATGGTGCAGGGGCTCGAGCACATTACTGCGGCAATCACTTTGGGGTCCCAGTTCGGGTATTGGAAGCTGTGGCCGCGCGGATGGCACCGCCAGGTTACCCGCACATTTTTTGGCCACTGGGTGCCGCTGTGCGTACGTCTTACCGGCAAGCTTCCGGGTTGGGCGCTGGGAGGTGGCGAGGCACTTCCCGCTGCGGCGGCCATGGACTGGTCACGGTGGGGGATGTCGCCGGGATACTTTCGTGATGACCGGGCCTGCGACGGTTGGTACCAGCCCGAGCAGTTTCAGGGCCATATGCAGCTGTGGAGCATTGAAGATGACAAGACTTTTGGTCCGGTAGACGCGGTGGACGCACTGGCTGCGTGTTTTGATCAGAGCGCGGGGCAGGTCGAGCGCTTGCACCTTCACCCGCGAACGGTGGGGCGTAAATCGATCGGGCATTTTGGTGTGTTCCAGCGGGTGGCGGAGGCCAAAATTTGGCCCCTGGTGTTGGAAAGCATAGAGTCCAAGGTGCCAGTCCTGCGCCAGTGCGCCTAGCGCTAGAGGCGCCACGCCTGACCACCCACTGCCCGATGGTTGTGTTTATTCCCAAGCGATGGCCCTTGCGTGTGACAACCCGGTTACACCATCATGCAATTCGCACATAATCCTAGGCATGGAAACCAAATGGCTTGAAGATTTCGTCTCATTGGCCGAAACCCGCAGTTTCAGCCGTTCTGCGCAGTTGCGCCACGTCACCCAGCCCGCGTTCTCGCGACGCATCCAGTCGCTGGAGGCCTGGGCGGGTACCGATCTGGTGGACCGAAGTAGCTACCCCACGCGGCTGACGCCGGCGGGCGAGACGCTGTACGACCAGTCCATGGAGGTGTTGCAGTCCCTGCAAAGCACCCGCGCCATGTTGCGGGGCCATACCTCGGCGGCACAGGACGTTATCGAGTTTGCGGTGCCACACACACTGGCCTTCACGTTTTTCCCGGCCTGGGTGTCCAGCTTGCGAGAGACCTTTGGCCCCATTAAAAGCCGTCTGATTGCACTGAATGTGCACGATGCCGTGCTGCGCATGGTGGAGGGCAGCTGTGACCTGCTGATTGCCTACCACCACCCCTCACAACCCTTTCAATTGGATGCGGACCGATATGAAATGGTGAGCCTGGGGGAAGAAGTGTTGGCGCCCTTTGTCAAACCCGATGCCCAGGGCGCGCCCATGTTCCAGTTGCCCGGCCGGGCCGGGCAACCGTTGCCGTATTTGGGCTATGCGCCGGGTGCCTATCTGGGGCATATGGTGGAGCTGATCCTGAAGCAATCCAACACCCCTATCCATTTTGACCGTGTCTACGAGACCGACATGGCCGAGGGCCTGAAGGCCATGGCGCTGGAGGGCCATGGCATTGCCTTCCTGCCGCACAGTGCTGTCAAAAAGGAGCTGCGTGCCAAAAGGCTGGTCAGTGCCGCGCCGCCCGAAACCCGTGGCCTGGACATCACCATGGACGTGCGCGTCTACCGCGAAAAGCCGGTGTTGAAAGACTTGCCGCGTGGCGGCTCCCCCGCAACACGCGGCCCGGCGGCTGCGTCCAAAAACGCCGCGCAGGCCCTCTGGGACTATCTGCTGACCCAGGCTGCGCGCAAATAAATTCAGAAAAGAAACCCATGCAAGAAATCACCCTGACCCGACCTGACGACTGGCACCTGCACGTGCGTGACGGCGATGCCCTGCACACGGTGGTGCCACACACCGCCGCACAGTTTGGCCGGGCCATTATCATGCCCAACCTGCGCCCGCCGGTAACCACTGCCGCGCAGGCCCTGGCCTACAAGGCGCGCATCCAGGCAGCTGTGCCGGCCGGCGTGGCCTTTGAGCCGCTGATGACGCTGTACCTGACCGACAACCTGCCGCCCGACGAGATTCACCGCGCCAAGGATGCGGGCGTGGTCGCGCTCAAGCTCTACCCCGCGGGCGCCACCACCAACAGCGATGCCGGTGTGACCGATCTGCGCAAGACCTACAAGACGCTGGAGTCCATGCAGCGCGAAGGCATTTTGCTGCTGGTGCATGGTGAAGTGACCTCCAGCGACATTGATCTGTTTGACCGCGAGGCGGTGTTCATCGACACACAGCTCATCCCGCTGCGCAAAGACTTTCCCGAACTGAAAATTGTGTTTGAACACATCACCACCAAAGAGGCCGCCCAGTATGTGCAGGGTGCCGATGCCCACACCGCAGCCACCATCACGGCCCACCACCTGCTGTACAACCGCAATGCCATCTTCACCGGTGGCATCCGCCCACACTACTATTGCCTGCCGGTCTTGAAGCGCGAGACCCATCGTCTGGCTCTGGTGCAAGCTGCAACCAGTGGTTCCAGCAAATTCTTCCTGGGCACCGACAGCGCTCCCCACCCGGCCCACCTGAAAGAACACGCCAGTGGCTGTGCTGGTTGTTACACCGCGCACACCGCCATGGAGCTTTATGCGCAAGCCTTCGAAGGCGCCGGTGCGCTGGACAAGCTCGAAGGGTTTGCCAGCTTCCACGGTGCCGATTTTTATGGTCTGCCGCGCAACCAGGGCAGCATCACCCTGCGCCGCGAAGCCTGGACGGTGCCCGAGAGTTTTGCCTTCGGAGAGGCCCGCCTCAAACCCCTGTGTGCGGATGAAACCTTGCAGTGGCGCATGGTCTAGAGGCAATTGACTGGGAGGCGCCCTGGCTGGAGCCTTGGCGCCATGTGGGCGCGTCCACCGCCCGGCTGGCGCAGCAGGCGGGCCTGGGCGCCGCCGCAGCCCTGAATGCCGCTGCCCAGAGCTCCACTGCTTTTCCGCAGGCCCCGGTGCACTTTGTGCCCCAGTCTGCACTGCCTATCGGCGAGGCCTATGAAGCCTTCATTTTTCGTACCCGCCAAGTCCCGACCCGCGACGGCCTGCACGATTTTTTCAATGGGATGTGCTGGCTGCACTTTCCTGCCACCAAAACCCGGCTCAACCAGTTGCAGGCCGCCCAGATCGCCGCAACCGGTATCCAGCCCGTGCGCGGCCCGGCACGGGATGCGCTGACGATATTTGACGAAAATGCGGCGTTCTTTCAGGGGCCGGATGTCCTGTGGGATGCGCTGGCAGCCAAAGACTGGCAAGCCTTGTTTGTGGCACATCGCCCGCTGTGGGCGCAGGCGCAACTGGTGCTGTTTGGGCATGCCTTGCTGGAAAAGCTGGTGTCGCCGCGCAAACCGATCACAGCCCATGTCTACCGCGCAAACGCGGCCAGTCCGACTTTGACCGATCTGGATGCCTGGATGGCGGCAGACCTCAACGCTGACAAATTGGCGACGAAACCCTTTGCGCATCTGCCGGTGCTGGGGGTGCCGGATTGGTGGCCACAGAATAGCGACCCCGGCTTTTATGCTGACACCAGTGTTTTTCGCCCGCCCAGGCCCATAGCCCAGCCGGTGTAGGCACCCAATTCCCCAGCGGATTTGGGTCCATTTAGGCCGGCTTTGGCTTGAAATCGGGTGTTTCGACCTTACCATTCACGCTGTTGCCCTCTTCAAGCGGGGCTGATATCTATGAGGAAGCCATGAAACGCATTTTTTTGTTTGTAATGACCAACCTCGCCGTGATGGTGGTCTTGGGCATTGTGGTCAGCCTGACCGGTGCCAACCGCTTTATCGGCGCCAATGGCATGAACATCGGCACCCTGATGGTGTTCTCACTGATTATGGGTTTTGGTGGCGCCATCATTTCTTTGCTGATCAGTAAGCCGGTGGCCAAGTGGTCGTCGGGGGTGCGCGTTATTGACCAGCCCGCCAATGCCGATGAGGCCTGGATTGTGGAAACCGTGCGCAAGTTTGCCGACAAAGCTCAAATCGGCATGCCTGAAGTTGGCATTTTTGAAGGCGCTCCCAATGCGTTCGCAACGGGGGCATTCAAAAACTCCGCCCTGGTGGCGGTGAGTACCGGCCTGCTGCAGGGCATGACCCGCGAAGAGGTGGAAGCCGTCATCGGTCACGAAGTGGCTCACATCGCCAATGGCGATATGGTGACCATGACGCTGATCCAGGGCGTGATGAACACCTTTGTGGTGTTCTTGAGCCGTGTCATCGGTTACGCGGTAGACAGCTTCCTGAACAAGAACTCAGAGCGCTCTGGCCCCGGCATTGGTTACTACGTCACCACTATCGTGCTCGATATCTTGTTGGGCTTTGTGGCTGCCATCATCGTCGCCTGGTTCAGTCGCCAACGCGAATTCCGTGCGGATGCCGGCGCTGCCCAATTGATGGGACGCAAGCAGCCGATGGTAAATGCGCTGGCCCGTTTGGGTGGCATGGTGCCCGGCGAGCTGCCCAAGAGCATGGCAGCCATGGGTATTGCTGGTGGCATCGGTCAGTTGTTCTCCACCCACCCGCCCATTGAAGAGCGCATTGCTGCTCTGCAAAACCAGCAAAAGGCCTAAAAGAGAAAGGGCAGTGGCCGGTCAGCCTAAAGTCGCGGGCCCGGTTTCTCCACCGGTGCGCACCACCAGGTCAGCCAGCATCTCGCTGGACACATCCAGCCGGGCCGACAACACGCGGGCAATATTGCGGTAGATGATGTGGGCGCTGTCAGGGTAGGCATCTACCCGTTCGCGGTCAAAACGCATGGTGGCGCTGTCCCGCGTGGCGCGCACGGTGGCGCTGCGCAAGTGTCCGCCCACCAGGGCCATTTCTCCAAAACACTCGCCCACCGTGAGCGTGGCCAGTGGCACCGCCAGGCCGCCCCGGTTTTTCTCCACGATCACCTCGCCGGTAATCAGCACGTGGAACGAACTGCCGATATCGCCCTCGTTGAAAACGACCTCGCCCGCCTTGTGCGGTATGTGCTCTGCCATGGCCAGGGTGCTCATCAGGCAGTCAGTCGTCATGCCCTGGAAGACCTTGACCTTGTTGGCGATTTTTTTGACGATGGCGGGATCCAGGTTCAGACCGGCTGGTCGCACGATGATGTCGGCACGCACATTCTCGGCAAAAATCTTGACGACGGCTGGATCAACTTTCATGGTGGCCCATCGTACATGGATCGTTCAGTGTGGCAACCCCAGAACGCTGCGGGCGACGGCTTCTGCCACCTTGATGCCGTCCACCGCGGCCGACAAGATGCCACCGGCGTAACTGGCACCTTCACCCGCCGGGTACAGGCCGTGCACATTGGTGCATTGCAGGTCTTGGCCGCGCGGAATCTTCAGGGGTGACGAAGTGCGCGTTTCCACACCGGTCAACACTGCATCGTCCCTGTCAAAACCTTTGATCATGCGGCCAAAGGCGGGCAGGGCTTCGCGGATGGCCGTGATGGCATATTCTGGCAGGCTGGGGGTCAGATCACCCAGCAGCACGCCTGGTTTGTAGGATGGGGTCACGGCGCCGAAAGCACTGGACGCGCGTGCCGCAATAAAGTCTCCTACCAGTTGCCCCGGTGCCTCGTAGCTGCTGCCGCCCAGCGTGTAGGCGCCGGATTCCAGGCGGCGCTGCAGTGCGATACCGGCCAGTGGGTGGGTGGCGGCTGCGCTGCCGGGCGCATGTTTCTGGGCCAAGGCCGCGGCTTGTGTGGCGTAACGCGCCCCGTCCACCGCGCCAAATGCATGCACAAAACTGGCCGCATTGGTGGGAAAGTCCGCAGGCTCAATGCCCACCACGATACCGGCGTTGGCGTTGCGCTCATTGCGCGAATACTGGCTCATGCCATTGGTAACCACCCGCTCGGGCTCGGACGTGGCGGCCACCACCGTGCCTCCGGGGCACATGCAGAAGCTGTAGACCGATCGGCCATTGGCGGCATGGTGGACCAGTTTGTAGTCCGCCGCGCCCAGCATGGGGTGGCCCGCATGGCGGCCCCATCGCGCACGGTCGATCACGCCTTGTGGATGCTCGATGCGAAAACCCACGGAGAAGGGCTTGGCCTGCATGGCCACACCCCGGTCAAACAGCATGGCAAAAGTGTCGCGTGCGCTGTGGCCCAGTGCCATGATCACGTGTTCGGCTGGCAACTCCTCCACCAGGCCTGTTCTGGCATTTTGTACCGTGAGCCCCCGAATAGAGTGATTGTCATGCTCACTTTTTAATAGCACATCAACCACACGCTGCTCAAACCGCACCTCACCACCCAGGGCGATGATTTGCTCACGCATGCTCTCCACCACCTTGACCAGCTTGAAGGTACCGATGTGTGGGTGTGCTTCGTACAGAATCTCGGCCGGGGCGCCGGCTTTCACAAACTCCTGCATCACCTTGCGGCCCAGGTAGCGCGGGTCCTTGATCTGGCTGTAGAGCTTGCCGTCCGAAAACGTTCCAGCACCGCCTTCGCCAAACTGCACATTGCTTTCGGGTTTGAGGGTCTTCTTGCGCCACAGGCCCCAGGTGTCCTTGGTACGTTGGCGCACCGTGGTGCCGCGCTCCAACACGATGGGTTTGAAGCCCATTTGTGCCAACACCAATGCCGCAAACATGCCACAAGGGCCGAAACCCACAACCACCGGTCGCAGCGCGAGGTTGGCTGGTGCCAGGCCTACGGGGTGGTAGGCCATATCCGGCGTGGGCCCGATATGGGGGTGTTTGTCGTGGCGATGCAGCAGCGCGGCTTCCTGTGTGGGGTCGGCCAATGCCAGGTCCACGATGTAGACCACCAGCAGGTCGGCCTTGCGGGCGTCAAAACTGCGTTTGAAGACCTCCAGGCTGGCAATACCGCTGGCGGGAATGCCCAGTGCCTTGGCGGCCAGATCCTGCAGCGCGGCCAGTGGGTGGGCCACGGGCGCGCGGTCTTCATCGGTCTCGCTGGGCGCATCGGCGGCGCGACGCACTTCAATGGGCAGGGCGGAAAGGGGGAGTTTGAGTTCGGTGATACGGATCATGGTGTGGCGGGCTCGTGGTTATCAAGCAGGGACCAATTTTAGGTGGAAAGCCCCGTTACCCCTTGTAGCCGGGCACCCGCAAGAGAGGCACTTCCATAGAGTGTTTCCCGGTCCTATACTGAAACGCCACGCGGCACGCGATGGGCTGCGGTATCCCCCCACACCCTCAAGGAGAAAACATGAAACGTTTCTTGACTGTGACAGCTTCGTTTTGCATCGTTGCATTTGTTGGGTCTGCTCTTGCCCAGGAATACAACAAGGTACCGGCGGACGACGCCCAGTACAAGCAATGCCTCGTACGGGTGAACAAGCTCTACGAGGGTGGAGACGAGAAAAGCCCTATACGCGGTCAGAACAAGGCAGAAGCGTATTGCTCCTGCCTCTGGAATGAGACGCCCGACGACTTCAAGGGCAATCTCTCCAAGTTTGCTGACAGCGAAAAGGGCAAAAAGCTCGACCGCGTTTGTACCAAATACTCCAACTGGGAGTAATTGCCTATTAGGCCGGCAAGAAGCCTTCGATAGACAGGTACCGCTCGCCCGTGTCGTAGTTGAAGCCCAGCACGGTGGACCCTGCTGGCAGATCGGGCAGCTTCTGCGCAATGGCGGCCAATGTAGCGCCGCTGGAGATACCCACCAGAATGCCTTCTTCTGCAGCGCAGCGGCGGGCGTATTCGCGGGCCGGTTCGGCTTCCACCTGGATCACACCGTCCAGCAGCTCGGTCTTCAGATTGGTGGGGATAAAACCTGCGCCAATACCCTGTATCGGATGGGGCGAGGGCGAGCCGCCCGAGATGACAGGCGAGGCGCTGGGCTCCACCGCGTAAACCTTGAGGTTGGGGAACTTGGCCTTCAGCACCTGGGCCACGCCGCTGATGTGGCCGCCGGTGCCCACGCCGGTGATCAGGGCGTCAATGCCGTTCGGAAAGTCAGCCAAAATTTCTTGGGCCGTGGTGCGCACATGCACCTCGATGTTGGCCGGATTTTCAAACTGCTGGGGTATCCATGCACCGGGCGTGGCGGCAGCCAGCTCCTGGGCGCGGGCGATGGCACCCTTCATGCCTTTTTCGCGCGGAGTCAGATCAAACGTGGCGCCATAGGCCAGCATCAGACGACGGCGCTCGACGGACATGCTGTCGGGCATCACCAAGATGAGTTTGTAGCCCTTGACGGCCGCCACCATCGCCAGGCCCACACCGGTGTTGCCCGAGGTGGGCTCGATGATGGTGGCACCGGGCTTGAGGGCACCGCTTTTTTCCGCATCCTCCACCATGGCCAGCGCAATGCGGTCCTTGATGGAGCCGCCGGGGTTGCTGCGCTCGGACTTGATCCACACGGAGTGCGTATTGCCAAACAGGCGATTGATGCGCACATGCGGTGTGTTGCCAATGGTCTGCAGGATGTTGTCGGCTTTCATGGGGAGTGCCTCCGTGGGGAAATCGAAAAGGGGATGTAGGAAACGCATTGTGAACGACTTGTTCTACCGGCTTGTGTATATGCATATCGCCTGCGGCGATAATCACGTGGTGAAGCCCACCAGACCACCGCTGGTGCAATTCTGGAAACAGAGCACTGGAGGAACGTCCGGACTGCATAGGGCAGCGTAGCAGTTAACCACTGTCCACTGACAAGTTGTTTGCGCAAGCAAGCGGCCCTAAGGTGAGGATTAGAGCAACAGAGACGAGCCAATTCAGTTTGGGTGAAACGGGCAATCTCTACGCGCAGCAATACCAAGTAGGCCAACGTTGACGGGGCCCCCGGAGTTGGCGGGTAGGTAGCATCGAGCCGTTTGGGTGACCAGCGGCCCAGAGTAATGGTGGTCACAGGGAGGGTAACTTCCCTGCACAGAATCCGGCTTATCGGTGGGCTTCACACTTTTTTTGATGTATGGTTAGGGCTGTGTTCCCACTGTAGGAGGAGGCAGCATGCGACCGATACTCGATTTGTTGAAAAAACGCGCACCCGTCAACTGGAGCCTGAGCCCCCAGGACACGGTGTTTGATGCCCTGCAAACCCTGGCCAACCACAACGTCGGCGCCCTGATGGTGCTGGACAATGGCAAGCTGATGGGGGTGTTCTCTGAGCGTGACTACACCCGCAAGATCGCATTGCAAGGCAAGTCATCCAAAGACACCAAGGTGCAGGACATCATGACTGCCAATGTCATTTCCGTTGCCCCGACGGTGCGCACCCGCGACTGCCTGGCTTTGATGAGCCAGAAAAAGATCCGCCACTTGCCCGTGGTCGAGGGCGATCAGGTGCTGGGCATGATCTCGATCCGCGACATCATGGACGACATCATTGCGGACCACGAGCTGACCATCAGCCAGCTGCAGCACTACATTTCGAGCTGATCAGAACTTCTCATGTGGCGCCAGATAGCGCCACTGCCCCACCGGCAAATCGGCCAGCGCCACGCGGCCTAGCCGGATGCGGCGCATATCCAGAATCTCCAGCTTGGCCCGTTCACACAGGTAGGCAATCAGGCCGCGGTGCGCGCCCTTGATTGCAAAACGCAGCTTGCTGCGCTCAGGTGTGTTGCTGTTGATGCTGACCTTCGCCTGCGGCAGGTTTTCGTCGGAATCCAGCGTGCGGTTCAGCAGGTGCAGGGCTTGGGGTGATACCTCGCCCTCGACATCCACAATCACCTCGTGCTCCATCGAGCCCATGTCGTCGGTCAGCTTACGCTCCACGCGCCAGTCCTGGGTGAAGACGATCAGCCCACTGGCGGCGTTCTCCAGCGGCACGGCTGCGGTCAGGGCCTTGAAGTGGCGTTGCAGCATGCGTATGCCCGATGGGTCCTTGGCCATGTGTTTGGCCGATACCAGCAGGGTGCGCGCATCGTCAAAGTGCGCGCGGCGGGCGTTGCGGTTTAGCTTGGCCAGGGATTCTTCGGTGCCGTCTATCCAGTCAGCGGGTTTGTGCATCACGATGGTGATGCTATTGAGTTCCAACAGGCTGGCGTTGGGGTCCAGGGTGACGGTCTGGTTCTGGATGCGGAACTGGGGTTCTTCCACGACCTGACCGTTGACACTGACCCAGCCGCCTTCGATGTATTGCTCGGCCTCGCTGCGGGAGCAGGGCACCATCAGCGCCACACGCTTGGCCAGTCGGTCACCCGTGTCTGCGTGCTGCGGGGGATGGGTTGGTGCCGGCTGATGTGCGGCCACAGGTGGCTTGGTGCGCAGCGCGGTGACGGGGCGTTGGCGGGGCTTGGCGTTGGGGCTCTTGGCAGTATTCGCAGGATTGGCGGGGTTATGTTGTTCTCGTACCGTTCGGGGCGCAGGAACGCGTTGCACTGGTGGGACTGCCGGGTCCGCATCAACCGCCAACTTCGCAACGACGGGAAATTGTGTCGGGTCCAGCACCGGTTTGGCCGCATGCGGGATGGCAGCCGTCTTGCCCGGGCGCAGCGGCGGACGGGGTTTGGTGGTTTGCGCCTTTGCGGGTTTTGCACTCAGGCGCAGGGTTCCGGGGGCGGTGGGTTTGGTCATAGCGCGGGGGCCTTTTTGTTGTTGTCGTCGTTATGGTCGTTCAAACCCTGGATGTGCTCCACATGGGCCAGCAGCGAGCGCTTGGCCACGGGCCACACGCGGGGGTCTACATCGTCGTAGGCCAGGGGCAGCCAGTCGTCCGGCGTACCCTCTGGGTGGGCGGCCATCACCGCGGCGATCTTGGCTTCGCGCTTGAGCCGGTGCGCCTTCAGGTGGCTGATGACGCCATGGGCCGCCGCACTGGAGCCGCCCAGCACATGGCCGTGGGCCGGGAAGATGAATTGCACATCATGCGCTTCGCAGGCTGCCAGCAGCGTGTCCAGCGACTGTAGGTAGTCGCCCATGTGGCCGTCCGGCGGGTCAATCACCGTGGTGCTGCCGTTGAGGATGTGGTCACCCGAGAACAGCAGGCCGTCTTCCACCAGCAGCAGGCATACATGGTTGGCGGCATGGCCCGGTGTGTAAATCGCTTGCAGCGTATGCCTTGCAGCAAAACTGGCCTCTGGTCCCCGAGGAATAAGGATAAGTTGCTCATTGTTCTGTAGCACTTTATCGGGTGTGAAGGCACTGTTCGCGCGCGCCGTGGGCGCCGAGGGCAATCCCAGGATGGGTGGCGCGGTGGCGCACAGGGCTTGCAAGGGCTTGGCACCGGGCGAGTGGTCGGCGTGTGAATGCGTGCACACAATCATCTGGATGTTGCCGCCACTGCCGTCCGGATGCAGAGCAGCGCGCCACAGGCGCTGCACGTGGTCCGCATCCGCCGGGCCGGGGTCTATGACGATGAAGCCCGTGTTGGCGTCCCCCACCAGGTAGCTGTTGGTGCCGGGGCCGGTCATGAAGCCGGGGTTGGGCGCGGTCAGGCGCTGCACGTTGCGCGTCAGGGGCACGGACCGCTCGGCCTGCCAGTCCAGTGCGTGGTGTGGCTCGGTGCCCGTGGGGCAGACCAGGGCCAGCTCGCCGTACGCCATGTCGTGCTGCAAAAAACGCGTAGCAATGCCGCCCTGCAGGCCGGTGCGCTGGGCCAAGGGTTCGGAGGAAGGGGGGGGAATGGCGTGCGTGTGCAGCCGTTGGTGAGGTCTAACCATGCAGGCATTTTGCAACAGCGGCCAATGCAGCGCCACGCTGGGCTGATAATCCACGCCATGCGTATTCCGTTCACCAAAATGCAAGGGGCCGGTAACGACTTCGTCGTGCTGGACGAAACCCGTGGCCGCCTGGGCCTTACCAAGGCCCATTACCGCTTTCTGGGCGATCGCCATTTTGGGGTGGGCGCCGACCAGATTCTGACCGTGCGGCCATCCCCTGGGCCGGGCATCGATTTCGAATACGTGATCCATAACGCCGACGGCGCCGAGGTGGAGCAGTGCGGCAACGGCGCGCGCTGCTTTGCCCGCTTTGTGCATGACCGCGGCCTGACCAACAAAGACGTGATCCGCGTGCAGACCCAAAAGGGCGTCATCGAACCCCGCCTCACCGCCGACGGCCGCGTCACCGTCAACATGGGTGCGCCGGTGTTCGCGCTGGACCAGATTCGCTTTGATGCTTCCGGGTTGACCTTTCAGCCAAAAGGCAATTGGGGAAATTGGCCACTAGCCCCCGCAAATGCTGAACATGGTGCTACGGTTTTGGTAGCGACTGTGTCCATGGGCAATCCCCACGCGGTCCTGCTGGTGGACGATGTGGACAGCCACCCCGTGCTGGTGCAGGGCCCGCAGGTGCAGGCAAACCCCCGTTTCCCGCAAGGCGTCAATGTTGGCTTCATGCAGGTGGTAGACCGGCGCCACATCCGCCTGCGCGTGTTTGAGCGCGGTGTGGGCGAGACGCTGGCCTGCGGCACCGGCGCCTGCGCCGCCGTGGTGGCGGGCGTGCGCCTGGGCCTGCTGGACGCCGACACCCCCGTGCAAGTGCAGACTCGCGGCGGCCTGCTCAGCATCGCCTGGGCAGGTGATACTGCGCCGGTGCTGATGACGGGCCCGGCCACCACTGTTTTCCAGGCTGAAATCGAGATCCCCGACACCCTATGAACATCCAGAACCCTGCCATGAACAACCCCATCACAGAAGACGACATTGCCCACTACCTGAGCAATACGCCCGATTTCTTTTTGCGCCACGCCGAGCTGCTGGCCGCGGTGCAGTTCACCAGCCCGCACAGCAACCGCACCGTGGGCCTGCAGGAGCGCCAGGCCGAGATGTTGCGCGAGAAGATCAAGGCGCTGGAACACCGCATCATGGACATGATCCGCCATGGCAGCGAAAACGTCATGCTGTCGGACAAGGTCTTGCGCTGGGCGCGCAGCCTGCTCACCATGACCGATTTGCATGCACTGCCGGCGGCCATCGAACACGACATCCAGTCCCAGTTTTCCGTTCCCCAGGTGGGCATGCGCCTGTGGGGAGTGGCGCCCGAATTCTCTGGCCTGACGGTGGCGCAAGAGGTGAGTGACGACGCCCGCGTGTTTGCCTCGTCGCTGATGGAGCCCTTCTGCGGTCTGAACACCGGGTTTGAGGCCGTGGGCTGGTTGCAGGACCCGGCCACGGTCAGTTCGCTGGCCTTGATACCGCTGCGCGGAGCGGGTGTTGCCGAAGGCATGCAGCCGGCCTTTGGCATGCTGGTGCTGGCTTCTCCCGACGCCCACCGCTTCCACAGCGGCATGGGCACCGACTTTTTGGCCCGCTTGGGCGAACTGGCCAGCGCTGCGCTCTCTAGGCTGAAATAAGCCGTGGAAACCGATGGCGCGCTGGTCGAGAAATACCTCGAATATGTGCGCGTCGAGAAAAGGTTGGCAGCGCGCACCGTTGAGCTATACGCGTTGGACCTGCTCAAGCTCAAAGAGTACGCCGCCAAAGTCCCCGTCGCCCTGACCGACGTCCGCAATGCCCACATCCGCCGCTGGGTGGCACAAATGCACAGCGGTGGGCGCAGCGGACGCGGCATTGCACTCATCCTGTCGGGCTGGCGCGGCTTCTACACCTGGCTGGGCCGCCAGGGCTTGGTCACCAGCAACCCGGTGCAGGACATCCGCGCCCCCAATGCCTCCAAGCCCTTGCCCAAGGCGCTGGGCGTAGACGAGGCTGTGCAACTGGCTAACTTCAAAAAAGATAGCATTACTGTCAGTGCCAACGGGGGCTCCGGGTCTATTTTGTCGACAAGTGCTTCTCCCCACGGCGCGCAGGAGAGTCAGTTGCTGGAACTGCGCGACGCCGCCATGGTGGAGTTGCTGTACTCCAGCGGCCTGCGCGTGGGTGAGCTCATTGGCCTGGACGCCCAGGCCAGCGCGGTTGGCAACGCCCAGGGCAAGGGCTGGATCGATATGGACGCGGCCCAGGCCCACGTGTGTGGCAAGGGCAGCAAGTGGCGCGCCGTGCCGGTGGGCAGCCAGGCGCTGCAGGCGCTACAGGCCTGGCTGCTGGCGCGCGCCGCGTTTGTAGCCAGTCAACCAGAAGCGGCTACCACCAGTGCTGCGCTGTTCATAGGCCGCAATGGCACACGGCTGACCGCCCAGTCGGTCTGGCAGCGCTTGCGCCGCCGCAGCCTGCAGGCGGGGCTGGCCACGCCGGTGCACCCGCACATGCTGCGCCATTCGTTTGCCAGCCATGTGTTGCAGTCCAGCGGTGATTTGCGCGCCGTACAGGAGTTGCTGGGCCACGCCAACATCAGCACCACCCAGGTCTATACGCGGCTGGATTTCCAGCACTTGGCCAAGGCTTACGATGCGGCGCATCCAAGAGCTAAGGTGAAGGGCGGCAAGGGGTGACGAGGATTCGCGCCATTTTTCAACGTTCACCGTGGCGGCCGAGCGTGGGGTATTGGCCCGCGCCTCATACGGTCAAAGGCCCCGAAATCGGCACGGACCAATACCCCACGCTCTGCCTGGGAGGTGGTGGGGAAGGGGTGCAAAAAGGTCTGGTGTGGGGCGTAAGCAGACTTCAAGGTTGGGCCTCCAATTCACTTGGTAGCTGTCCAAAGTGCGCTAAGCTAAACATGCTGTTAACTCGTCGACTGCTTGCCCCCAAACAGAATTGGCCCAGGCTACCACTGCCACGCGGCTGCAGTCCGATTTCTATTTGATGCATCACATGTTCACACCCGAATTCATCATTGATACAAAAGGCGAGTACGTATTAGTTGCCAGTCATAGTCTTGAAAATCGGGAGGCAATTGACCTAAGTATTCGATACAACAAGGCGCGAATTTCTTTCGGATCAAAACACCTACCCCAGCACATCAAGACCTGCAGGATTGTTTACGACATTCGTGGCCAGTCTGTCCCCGATTTTGCGATCAATGAGGTTAGTCAGGCTCTTGGTGCGGTCTGTACATTGGAGTTCAAACGCTAATGGGTATCCAAGTCATCGTTAAGGCCGAAGCAGCTAGTGACATTGAATCCGCTCTTGGGCACATAGCTTCCGAATGTGAAATATTTCCCATCAATACTGCTGAGTACGGGGTCTCGATTCCCGGCAAAGTATTTGATGCCATTGGTACACAGCACGTTGAGGCCGCACTGAAAAGATTCGATCATTTTGATCTCTGGGCTGGCGTATGGAAACCAGCGAAGCAAAAATGAAGAAGTATGGCCGCCACCGCGTATTCAACCGTTCATGCGCACTTGAACGACTGCTTTCGGAAAACGTCTAGGTCGGCTATGTGTCTGTTGGAGCCAATAGCGGACGGTGCCCATTGAAAAATCGTTATGACCGGTCTGGGGCACAATGTGCAGCCGTTGTGGGGCGAAAGCGGTCTTTAAGTAGGCTGCAAAATCGCACGGTCTTACTTCCAAACAAATACCCATGATCAACAAGCAAGAAAATCCCGTTGAATGGGTTGCGTTTATGTATGAATTGGAGGATGCGCAAGAACACTTGTCTAGGCTGATTTCGGACCTTGAATCTGATCCTGAGTACGACGCGGGAAGCCTGCGAGTAGACCTAGGACATGTGTTTGCTCATCTCAATCGTGCATGGCATCGCCGGGAAATGACCAAGGATCTCACAGATGAGCAATGGAAATCTGCCAGCCAGTTCCCTTCCGATCTCGAGCCACTTTGATTGAGATTGCATCTGCAGTGGGGCGAAAGCAGACTTCCCGCAAACAAGTCTGGTGCAAAGTACGATAGCCAATTTGAGTTTCACTGGAGGCTTTGGCCTTAAACGTTAAACACCTCGGAAAAGCCAGCAATTTAGCGCCACATGACCATCACCAATGCCCCGGTTGTACAGCGAGAACTACTTGCACGCTCCGTAGATGGCGATGAGTGGCCTTTGAATGTCCGGGTCTGGGCACCGACACCTTCTGAACTGGCGCCGTGGTCTTGTCTGGTCGAGGTGGATCGGCTCTTCTCTCCTGCCAAGCCGATTTACGGTGAAGACTCGTGGCAGGCAATGCAACTGGCGCTGGAGTTTGTAGGCACCATGCTTCAGCACTTTCAGTTGCAGGGTGGCATTCTCTTCCGGTCTGATGGGGACTTGTCATCTGGGTTGCGTCCACTTCAGGCGCTAGAACTACTTCCGCGCCTTCGTCCGTAGCCCCCTTTTTGAACTCTTATCTGAGAACCCATGACCCGAAGATCCAAGCAGCCTATCGCGCCTAAAGGACTCTTGTTGGCTGTCTTTACTGCCGCGGTGGTTTGCGCTGGATTAATGTTCTTGCACGCAACTCTCCTAGCCCAAACGGCGACGGTAGTCGAAAGCTTGCCATGGGTAGGGTTATGTTTCTTGGGCGCGCTTCTAGTGTCGTCTGTTGTGGCTCTCCCAATATTTCTTATGCTCAGAGGCATGAACCTTGCACGATGGTGGTCGGCCGCAGCGACGGGTGCTGCGCTGGGCGCTGCATTCGCTATGTCGCTCAACCAAGACAGCGGATTTATCGTCTCAATGGCGGGGGTTGGTATGACCTCCGCCATAGTCTTCTGGCTCACCACTACTCGATTCTCCGACTAGGCCAAATCGGCGTCTACCTTTGAGGCTTCATTAAAGTCAGCTAAGTGTCTGGAACCGACCAAAAGCTGAAAAGGCCAAGCCTGTGGTCGAATGCAGCGCAGTTGGTACTGTGAGTCTGCCCGCTTGGTCCCAGTTGTAACCCGGTTGGTGTGGAATGCGCGTGTTGCGATGCTCGGCAAGCGCCAAGCCCCACCAGCGACAATACCTCCATGAAAACCATACGACTTCGCGCCGGCAAAGAGCGCTCGCTGCAGCGCCGCCACCCCTGGATCTTTGAATCCGCCATTGCCAAAGGCAGTGCCGACAGTGGCGAAACCGTGCGGGTGGAATCCGACAGCGGCGCCTTTCTGGGTTGGGCGGCATTCAGCCCCACGTCCAAGATCCGTGCCCGGATGTGGAGTTTTGACGAGGCGCAGCGCATAGATGCTTCGTTTTTTATAGCGACAGTGTCAGCTTCTGTGAGGGCTAGGGCCCGGTTTGACATAAAGAGCAACGGCCTGAGGCTGGTCCATGGCGAGTCCGATGGGCTGCCGGGGCTCATCGTGGACCGTTATGGCGACACCTTGGTGGCGCAGTTTTTGTCCAGTGGCGCCGAGCGCTGGAAGGCTGTGCTGGCCGATGCGCTGCTGGCGCAGACCGGGTTGACCAAACTGTACGAACGCTCGGATGCGAGCAGCCGTGGCCTCGAAGGCTTGCCCGAGGTCAAGGGCTGGTTGCGCGGTGGTGACGCCAGCACCCCGACCGACTTTGTGCTGCGCGAGCATGAGTGGCAGTTGGGTCTGTCCATAGCCGACGGCCACAAGACCGGCTTCTACCTGGACCAGCGCGACAGCCGCAAGAAGTTTGCCGACTACGCCCAGCGCCTGGGCTTTCAGCGGATGCTGAACTGCTTTTGCTACACCGGTGGCTTTACGGTGGCGGCATTGGCCGGTTTGCGTGCGGGCGGCTTCACCGGCGGGCACATCACGTCCATTGACTCGTCGGGTGCGGCTCTGGCGCAGGCGCGTGCCAATGTGGAGCTTAATGGGCTGGATACGACCCAAACCACCTTTCTGGATGCGGACGTGAATGCATCGCTGCGCCAGTTTGCCACTGAAGGCCGTACCTTTGATGCCATCGTGCTGGACCCGCCCAAGTTTGCCCCCACAGTAGCCCACGCCGAACGCGCGGCCCGGGCCTACAAGGACATCAACCGCCTGGCGCTCAAGTTGTTGGAGCCTGGCGGTGTGTTGTTCACCTATTCCTGTTCGGGCGGTATCAGCGCCGACCTGTTCCACAAGATCGTGGCGGGGGCCGGGTCAGACGCCGGGGTGGACGGGTTCATTACCGAGCGCATGGGCGGCGCGCCGGACCACCCCATGACCATTGCCTTCCCGGAGGGCGAGTACCTCAAGGGGCTGGTGGTGATGCGCAAATAGCCCTGTTGCCCGTAAGCTGGAGGGCTTGAAATGACCAGTACACTCCCCACCTGCTGAATTTTGGATCGCCACATGAGTTTGATTCCCGCAACCATCCTGACCGGCTTTTTGGGCTCGGGCAAAACCACGCTGCTCAAACGCGTGCTGGCAGAGGCCCACGGCCAAAAGATCGCCGTCATTGAAAACGAGTTCGGTGAAGAGAACATCGACAGCGACATCCTGGTCAGCGATACCAAGGAGCAGATCATCCAGATGAGCAATGGTTGCATCTGCTGCACCATCCGCGAAGACCTGCGCGCCACGCTGCGCGACCTGGCGGAGAAAAAACGCAAGGGCGAGCTGGACTTTGAGCGTGTGGTGATCGAGACCACCGGCGTGGCCGACCCCGGCCCGGTCGCCCAGACTTTTTTCATGGATGACGAGATCGCCGAGTCGTATCTGCTGGATTCCATCCTGACATTGGTGGACGCCAAACACGCGGAGCAGCAGCTCAATGACCGCCAGGAGGCGCGCCGCCAGGTGGGATTTGCGGACCAGATCTTCATCAGCAAGACCGATCTGGTGTCCAAGGAGGCGACGGACGCACTGATGCACCGCCTCAAGCACATGAACCCCCGGGCACCGCAAAAGGCGGTGCATTTTGGTGAAGTGGCCCTGAGCGAGGTTTTTGACCTGCGCGGCTTCAACCTGAACGCCAAGCTGGACATAGATCCCGACTTTTTGAAGGACGACACCCACGACCACGGGCACGACCATGACCACGGGCACGACCATGACCACGATCATGACGACCACGCGGGTCATGACCACGCACCCGGCGAGCATTGCGACCACCCCTCGCATGCCCATGGTGCGGGCCACCATCATCACCATGACGACGATGTCAAAAGCTTTGTTTTCAAGTCCGACCGGCCGTTTGACCCGGCCAAGCTAGAGGACTTCTTGAGTGCCATCGTCAACATCTACGGTCCGCGTATGCTGCGCTACAAGGGAGTGCTCTATATGAAGGGCACGGACCGCAAGGTAATTTTCCAGGGCGTGCACCAGTTGATGGGCAGCGATCTGGGGCCACAATGGGCCGAAGGCGAGCAGCGGGGCAGCAAAATGGTGTTTATCGGGATCGACTTGCCCAAAGACATTTTGTTGCAGGGAATGGAGCAGTCTTTAGTCTGATGGAACCCAAATGATTGTCTCGATTTTGCAACGTATGGGTTTTGGTAAGGGGAAGCCTGTACACTCGCGCGCCGGAGAAGCCCAGCCAAATAAGCCAGTCAAAGGCAAGGCCGGGTTAGCAGGCCCCACCGACCATGCGCAGGAGATTTCTGCCAGGAGACAAGAAGTGAAAGCTAAAACTGGAAAAGACAGCAAGGCTGCTGCCACTAAAACCAAAGCATCGGCTGTAGCCAAGCCCAAAGGAAAACCTGTCGCAAAACCCAGTAAACCGAGTAAGCCGGCAGCGAAAGTTGTGAGCAAGGCGCCCGCCAAGCCTGTGGCAAAGGCAGCGGTGGTCACCAAAACCGTTGCCAAGGCAGCGCCCAAGCCACCGGTAAAGTCCGCTGCGAAGCCAGTAGCCAAGCCAGCAGCAAAACCGGTCGCCAAGCCGGTTGCCAAAAAAACAGCCAAGCCTGCAGAGAAAGTCAGCGCAAAATCAACTGCCAAGCCGGCTGTCAAAGCGGCGGTTAAGCCCAAAGCTGAGGTGGTCAAGAAACCCCTTCCATCGGATTCAAAACCCGCTATTTCCAACCCCCGGGCTGTTGCCAGCCCTGCACCCATGTCCGTTTCCAAAACGTCAGCCAAGCCAATGCAGACAACTGTTTCCTCCAAGTCCAAGTCACCCGTAGCAACGCCTTCCGTGGTCGAAAAAGCCCCGGCCGCCGCACCTGTGGCCGCAGCGGTTCCAGCAAAGGCTGGTCGCCCGTCTTCGCGCTTGGCGCAGTTAACTGTTCCGTCCATGGCGCAGACGGTGGCGTCTACTGCGGCCAAGGCCAGCTATTCCCAATCCGCTCCGACCCCGATCATCGTTCCGGCCTTGCCTTCTTCGATCAAAAAAGACCCCAAGCTTGCCAACAATTGGAAGACAACTGCTGTGGCTGATCTGAGCGATGCCGAGTTGATGGCCATGCCCGATTCAGAATACATGAACGCCGTTCAACTGGCGGCATTTCGCCTCAAGTTGACCAAACTCAAGCTCGATATCCTCAACAGTGCTGGCGAAACGACAGAGCACCTGCGGGAAGACACTTCGGTGGTGCCGGATCCTGCGGATCGCGCCACCATTGAGGAAGAGCATGCCCTTGAGTTGCGCACCCGCGACCGCGAACGCAAACTGCTGAAGAAAATCGAACAGTCGATCGCCCGGATCGACGCCGGTGACTATGGTTACTGTGATGAAACCGGTGAAGCCATCGGTGTGGGCCGCCTGTTGGCACGCCCCACCGCCACGCTGTCGCTCGAAGCGCAGCAGCGCCGCGAGCTCAAACAGAAGATGTTTGGGGATTAAGGCGCGCGGTCTTCCTGTTGCCCCTGTACGTTCTGTAAACTGAGCATATGGCCACCAAAAGCGATTCCCCGGGATTGTTGTCCAAGATGGCAATGTTCGTCCGCAATCCGACCAAGGACTGGTCGGAGTTGGAGCGCCCGCAGGCGGAGCAGGACAGCAGTTTCGACAAGCAAGTGCTCAAACAGATGATTGAGCGCAAACGCCAGAATGATTTCATCCGCAAACGCGAGTTCGACCAATTGCGCAAGTTGCGCAGCCGTGGTGTCTCTACAGTGGTGGGCATGGGGCGCCCATCGGTGTTCCAGAACAGTTTGGCAACCGATCCTGACGGCCGGGCCGTCACGCTGAAGAAAATCGACGAGATCGAAGCGCAGATGTCCAAGCAATGGTGGAAAGGCAAGCAAGACGCCGCCAACGCCCAGGGCACTGGCTTCCCGGTTGCCAAGTCCACCGCGACGGAGCCCACCGAGCCGATGCCGGTGTCTCCAACGCCTAACCGGGGGACTATTTCCGAGCAGTTTGACTCGACGGCTTCGTCCAATTTGAATTTGGGTGATGCGGGTGCCGGTGGCACGGATTTCAAGGCCACTGAAATGGGTGATGGCATGGAGCCCCTACCACCCACGCCGCGGGCTGGGCCCAAGCCGCCGCCGGGTGTGGGACAAATCCCGATTCTGGGCAGCCTGGCACAAAGCTATGACACCGGCGACCACGGCTTCTCAACGTCAAAAATGTTCGCCATAGACGTGGAAGACATGGCCACAGATCCCGAACTGGAAGAAGCCGCCATACGGTTTGCCAATGGCGACGACGAAGGGGCCGAGGGAGGTTTGTTGGCTGCGCTAAGGGGCGATGCGTTGCTGCCCGAGGTGGCCCATTCCTGGGCAGCCGCTTTGCTGGACCTGTACCGTGCCACGCAAGACCGAGCAAGATTTGACCAGGCTGTGGCGGAGTTTGCCCACCGTTTTGAGACCGTGACTCCCCAATGGAGCGCCATTGGCGACGAGACTGCTGCGCCATCCCCTGCAACTGTGCAGGACGCCACGCCACGGCGTGCCAGCCGTGATTACTCTATTGGTTCCATCTGGAGCAGCCCCGGCGAGTTGAATGCATTGGCGCTCGAAGATTTGCGCGATGCCATGGCTTCCAATCCTACGCCCTGGCATCTGGATTGGTCACGCCTGTTGCGCATTTCCGAAGACGCCATGCCCCTGCTTCAAGGTCTCTTCAGCAGCCTGTGTGATGAGCCGGTGGCCCTGCGGTTCAGTGGTGCGCAGCAGCTGGTTGATACGTTACGCAACATGATGCCTTCGGGCGACCATGCCATCAACCCCGATTGGTGGGCTATGCGCCTCAATGCGCTGCGGACGATGCAGTTGCATGATGATTTTGAGTTGGCAGCCCTGGATTACTGTGTCACTTACGAAGTGTCTCCGCCAGCCTGGCAGGAGGCCCGCTGTGCCTATGGCAATGTCGAGTCGGAAGAAAGTGCCGAGACAACGGGCCAGTCCAGCACCTGGAACTCCGGCTTTGCCCAGGCGCCCACGGCACCCATGGGGCTGCAGGGCGCGCAGGCCGTCAGTCTGGAATTGAAGGGTAGTGTGTTGGGTGATGCAACACACGCATTTGATGAATTTGATGCATCGGAGCACAGAGGGGAAGGCATTGTCGTTTCCTGCAAGGGTCTGGTGCGTGTGGACTTCTCAGCAGCGGGCAGCATCCTTAACTGGGTAGCCATGCGCGAGGCTGAAGGCTGCCACGTGCAGTTCCGTGACGTTCACCGCCTGGTAGCGGCCTTTTTCAATGTGATCGGCATCAACGAGCATGCCCGCGTGCTCCCCCGGCCGGTATAACGCGTATGGAAGCGTTCCACGGCACCACCATCATCAGCGTGCGCCGCAAGACTGCACAGGGTTACTCGGTCGCCATCGGGGGTGATGGGCAGGTCACTCTGGGAAACATCGTTGTCAAAGGCACTGCGCGCAAGGTGCGCAAGCTGTACCACGGCAAGGTGCTGGCTGGCTTTGCCGGAGCAACAGCAGACGCCTTTACCTTGTTTGAGCGGTTTGAGGCCAAACTGGAAAAGCACCAGGGCCATTTGGTGCGTGCCGCGATTGAGTTGACCAAGGACTGGCGCACCGACCGTGTACTGCGCCGCCTCGAAGCCATGTTGGCGGTGGCCGACAAAGACGCCTCGCTGATCATCACTGGCAATGGCGATGTACTGGAACCTGAAAACGGTATCGTCACCATAGGCTCCGGTGGTGCCTATGCGCAGGCTGCGGCCATGGCGCTACTGAACCATACCGAGTTGTCTGCGACCGATATCGTCAAGCGTTCCCTTGAAATTGCCGGTGAGCTGTGCATTTACACCAACATGCAGCACACCATTGAAACTCTGACGGAAAGCCCGTAACACACGGGCTTGTGTGGGCCGGCGCCGCCCCGAGCTATCAAACATGACACCACAAGATATCGTTGCCGAACTCGACAAACACATCGTTGGGCAGTCCCAGGCCAAACGGGCGGTTGCCATTGCCCTGCGTAACCGCTGGCGGCGCCAACAGGTGGAAGGCGATCTGCGCGGAGAGATCACACCCAAAAACATTCTGATGATTGGCCCCACGGGCGTGGGCAAAACCGAAATTGCCCGTCGCCTGGCCCGTCTGGCAGACGCACCCTTCATCAAGGTCGAGGCCACCAAGTTCACCGAAGTGGGGTACGTGGGCAAGGACGTGGACTCCATCATCCGCGACCTGGCTGACATTGCAGTGAAGCAAACCCGTGAGGCCGAGAAACGCAAAGTTCGAGCTCGGGCCGAAGACGCTGCGGAAGACCGCATCCTCGATATTCTGATTCCCCCCGCGCGCGTAGATTTTGGCGGGGGTAGCACCGACGAACAGCCGCAGAGTACGGCGCGTCAAAGCTTCCGCAAGAAGCTGCGGGAAGGCCAGTTGGCGGATCGCGAAATCGAGATCGATGTCACGCAGCCCGCGCCGCAACTCGAAGTGATGGGCCCCCCAGGCATGGAGGAGATGACCGAGCAACTGCGTGGCATGTTTGGCCAGATGGGCCAAGCCAAGCGGCAAAAGCGCAAGCTCAAAATCAGCGAGGCGCAGAAGCTTCTGTTGGACGAAGAAGCGGCCAAGTTGGTCAATGAGGATGAAATCAAGTCCCAGGCTATCCACATGCTGGAGCAAAACGGGATCGTCTTTATTGATGAAATTGACAAGGTGACCTCGCGCAGCGAAGGCAGCGGTGCGGAGGTTTCGCGGCAAGGTGTGCAGCGCGATTTGTTGCCGCTGGTGGAGGGCACGTCGGTGTCCACCAAGTACGGGGTGGTTAAGACCGACCACATTTTGTTTGTCGCGTCCGGGGCCTTTCACTTGAGCAAGCCCAGCGACCTGATTCCCGAGCTGCAGGGTCGGTTCCCGATTCGCGTGGAGTTGCAGTCCCTGTCGGTCGAAGATTTCGAAGCCATACTCACGCAGACCCACGCCTCGCTGGTCAAGCAATACCAAGCCTTGCTTGCGACTGAAAACGTAGCACTGGATTTCACGGCAGAGGGTATTACGCGTTTGGCGCAAATCGCGCTTGATGTGAACGAGCGCACCGAGAACATTGGCGCGCGCCGCCTGGCAACGGTGATGGAGCGGCTGCTGGATGATGTAAGCTTTGACGCAGCGCGTTTGTCCGGCCAGACCGTGCGCATCGACGCGGCTTATGTCAACACCCGTCTGGGCGAGCTTAGCCAGGACGAAGACCTGTCGCGTTACATCTTGTGACACCTTGGGCTGCAAACGTGTGGCCCACCTGAGAAAACCCAGATGGACCGCTGCTTCTCAAGCGTTACTTTCAGAGCGCGCGCTAAGTCCTTCATTTAGAACGATTTTTGCATTCGTTTGGGCTTCGAAATCGCTTCTAAGTCCTTGATTTCATTGGAAAAAATTCACGTTAGCCCTCTTGCGGGATTCACTTTTGCTGATACAGTGCAAAAAAGTGCAATTAAGTGGTGAAAAGTGTCTTTAAAAGGGGCTTTTCACCTGTCCGTGCAAGAAAAGGTGGATTTTGGTGTTTCAAGGGGCTTCGTCTCTCAGTCTCGATGCAAAGGGTAGGCTCTCCGTGCCGACCCGGCACCGTGACGTCCTGAGTGCGACAGCGGCCGGTCAACTGACCATCACCAAACACCCGCATGGCTGTCTGATGGTGTTTCCGCGCCCCGAATGGGAGAAGTTCGCCGCGCGTATCGCCGCTTTGCCGATGGAAGCCCAGTGGTGGAAGCGCATATTCCTGGGCAATGCCATGGACGTGGAGATGGATGGAACGGGGCGCGTGTTGGTATCTCCCGAACTGCGCGAAGCAGCAGGTATTGCCAAAGAGACCGTGTTGCTTGGCATGGGCACCCATTTCGAACTATGGGACAAAGCGACGTACGACGCACAGGAAGCCAAGGCCATGCAAGCTGCCATGCCCGATGTCTTCAAGGACTTTTCCTTCTAAGGCTGAGCGGTGGAAACTCCATGGAACCACGCCACCGTACTGTTGAACGAAGCCGTGGATGCCTTATTCAACAACGTAACGGACCCGTCTGCACCGGAGGCTGATGGCTCCTACGTGGACGCCACTTTCGGGCGTGGTGGCCACTCCCGTCTGATTTTGTCGCGCCTCTCTTCCGTGGGGCGTTTGATCGCGTTTGACCGAGACCCGGAGGCTGTCGCCCAGGCCAACGCGATCGCCGACGAGCGCTTCTCCATTCGGCATGAAGCGTTTTCACACGTGGCAGACCTGCCCGGTGCCAGTGTTGATGGAATTCTGATGGATCTGGGGGTGAGTTCTCCGCAGATCGACAACCCGGTTCGCGGGTTCAGCTTCCGCTTTGACGGACCGCTGGACATGCGCATGGATACCACGCGTGGCGAGAGTGTGGCGCAATGGCTGGAGACGGCTGAAACCAATCAAATCGCGGAGGTGATACGTGAATATGGTGAAGAACGGTTTGCTGGCCCCATTGCAAAGGCGATTGTTGCTCGCCGACAGGAACGGGGCCCAATTTCAACCACCACCGAGTTGGCCCAACTCGTGGCTGACACGGTCAAAACCCGCGAGCCGGGCCAGAACCCTGCAACGCGCACATTTCAGGCTTTTCGGATTTTCATCAACACCGAGCTTGAGGAGCTGCAACAAGCGCTAGAGGCCTGCCTGCACATACTGAAGCCGGGTGGGCGCCTGGCGGTCATCAGCTTTCATTCGCTGGAAGACCGTATCGTCAAGCAGTTCATTGCCAAACACGCCAAGGACGAGTACGACCGCCGTGCGCCCTTTGCCGCGCCCAAGGTCATGAAACTCAAGGCGCTGGACCGCATCAAGCCCAGCAAAGATGAGGTCAGTGGCAACCCCCGCTCGCGCAGCGCCATCATGCGGGTGGCGCAGAGGACGGCGGCGTGATCAGGCTTAACTTGGTCCTGTTGTTGGCGGTTCTGGCCAGTGCGATCTATCTGGTCAGCGTGCAGTACGACTCGCGCCGCCTGTTCACCGAGCTCGACAAGGCCAAGAACGAGGCCCACCGACTGGAGTTGGAGAGCGATCGTTTGCAGGTGGAAAAGCGGGCGCAAACCACGCCAGCGCGTGTAGAGCGCCTCGCACGCGAAAAGCTGCAAATGGTTCAGGCCAAGCCCGGCATTACGACTTACGTGACTTATGCCCCGGTTTCAGCAGGGGTTGTCGAGGCTGCGCCGCCAGTGCCCGCCTCGACGGGAAGTGGGGTAACCCGGTGAGCCGAGGAGTGCAGTACACGTCCAGCCCGTTGTTGGCCAGTCGCACGCCGGTATGGCGCAGCAAGTTGGTGGTGGGAGCCATTGCACTGGGATTCTGCGGCTTGGCCGCACGCGCTGCCTACATCCAGGTGGTGGCGAACGACTTCTTTCAGCGCCAGGGAGAGGTGCGCTTTGCGCGCACGTTGGACCTGCCTGCCAACCGCGGACGCATATTGGACCGCAATGGTTTGATACTCGCGTCCAGCGTACCCTCGCCAAGCATCTGGGCCATTCCCGAAGATGTGGAAATTGACAACGCGAAGCTGCAAAAGCTTGCCAAGCTGCTCGAGATGTCCGTTGCCGATCTCTCCAAAAAGTTTGCAGACGAGGACAAGACCTTTGTCTGGGTTAAGCGCCAGGTGGATGAGTCGGTGGCCAAGCAGATTGCGGCACTCAACATCAAGGGCATTTACCAGCGCAAGGAGTACAAGCGTCAGTATCCCGAGGGCGAGTCGGCGGTGCACGTGGTCGGCTTTACCAATGTGGAAGACAAAGGGCAGGAGGGCGTGGAGCTCACCTTCAACCAGGAGCTGGCCGGGCGCAACGGCTCGCGCCGCGTCATCAAGGACAGGCTTGGCCAGGTTATCGAGGATGTCGGCAACCAGATTCCACCGGTGGATGGCAAAGACCTGCAACTGAGCATCGACAGCAAGGTGCAGTTCTTCGCGTACCAGAAGCTGCGTGAGGCCGTGTTGGAGCACAAGGCCAAGGCCGGCAGTGTAGTGGTGCTGGACACCAACACCGGGGAAGTTCTGGCGCTGGCCAATTACCCCAGCTACAGCCCTGACAAACGCCGCAACCTCACTGGTGAGCAGCTGCGCAACCGCGCGCTGACGGACACCTTTGAACCCGGTTCGGTGATGAAGCCTTTCACCGTGGGTCTGGGTCTCGAGACCGGGCGTGTGACGCCCCAGACGATGATCGATACATCACCTGGGCGCATGACCATTACAGGGTCCACGATCTCCGATACCCACCCCAATGGCATGCTGACGGTCGAGGGTGTGTTGCAAAAATCCAGCAACGTAGGCACCACCAAGATCGCAATGCAAATGCAGCCCCGCGAAATGTGGGACCTGTACACCCAGGCGGGTTTCGGGCAAAAGCCGCAGATCAGCTTCCCCGGCGCGGTGTCGGGTCGCCTGCGCCCTTACAAGACCTGGCGCCCCATTGAGCAGGCCACCATGTCGTATGGATACGGCCTGTCGGCGTCCTTGTTTCAGATGGCACGGTCGTACACCGTGTTTTCGCACGATGGCCAGATCATTCCCGCCACTCTCATCAAAAGCTCCACTCCCGCCGTGGGCGTACAGGTGCTGTCGGCTCGCACGGCAGGACAGGTGCGCAAGATGTTGCAAATGGCGGCGGGGCCTGGCGGCACAGGGCAAAAGGCGCAAACCATTGGTTATTCCGTGGGCGGCAAGTCGGGTACCGCCTACAAACAGATCGGCAAGGGTTATGGCACCGACAAAAACCGCAAATACCGCGGCTGGTTTGTAGGCATGGCTCCCATCGACAACCCGCGCATCGTGGTGGCCGTGATGATTGACGAGCCTACCAACGGCAAATACTACGGCGGCGATGTCGCCGCGCCGGTGTTTGCAGAGACGGTTCAGCAGTCTTTGCGCATTCTGGGTGTGCAACCGGACCTGGCAGTAAAGCCGCAAATTGTTGCCCAAGCGGTGGAGGAGAACCTGTGATGCACCGCCTGCACACCCCCTCCCAGGCAGCCCAATGGTTGCGTGAGCGCGTCACAGGCACGCTGCAATCCGACAGCCGCAAGCTGCAGGCGGGCGACGGGTTTATTGCATGGCCAGGCACTGCGGTGGACGCCCGCCAGTTTGTCGGTGCCGCGTTGAGCGCAGGTGCAGCTGCCTGCCTGGTAGAGCATGACGATGTAGATCGCTGGTCGCTGGAGGGTGAGCACATCGCCAGTTACCAAGGCCTCAAAGCCGACACAGGCGTTATTGCTGCGGAATTCTTTGAAGCACCATCTGGTGCACTGCAGGTCGTGGCTGTCACGGGAACCAATGGCAAAACGTCTACCGCATGGTGGCTGGCACAGGCCTTGTCGGCGCTGCCTGAAGGGCTGGCACTGCCTTGCGGCATGGTGGGTACGTTGGGGGTGGGGCGTCCGCCGGCCCATGGTGCGCAGTTGGCCAGCGCTGCGGTCACATCCACCGGACTGACCACGCCGGATCCAGTGCTTCTGCAGCGAACCCTGCGTCGCTTTGCAGATGAGGGCCTCAAAGCCTGCGCCATGGAAGCTTCGTCCATTGGCATCGAAGAGCATCGGTTGGACGGCACGCAAATACGTGTGGCCATGTTTACCAACTTCACGCAGGATCACATGGATTACCACGGCAGTATGGAGGCCTACTGGCAGTCCAAACGCCGCCTGTTTGCCTGGCCTGGTTTGCGGGCTGCTGTGATCAATGTGGACGACACCCAGGGCCAGGGTCTTGCGGAGTCTCTGCAGGCCAGTGCACTCGATGTCTGGACCATCTCTAGCCAATGCAATGCCCGCCTGAGGGCTTCTTCTGTTTCCTACGACAGTCTTGGGCTCAGTTTTGACGTCGTGGAAGGCAGCGCGTCTTACCGGCTGCAGACCCGTACGATTGGGAGCTACAACGTTTCCAATCTGCTGGGCGTGCTGGGCGCCATGCGTGCGCTGGGTGTTCCATTGCAGGATGCAGTGCAGGCTTGCAGCACTTTGCACCCGGTACCGGGTCGTATGGAGTGCCTGGGAGGGGAAGGCGCGCCATTGGTGGCTGTGGATTACGCCCACACGCCGGATGCCCTGAGTCAGGCGCTGTCCGCGCTGCGACCCCTGGCCCAGCAGCGCGGCGGACGGCTGTGGTGCGTCTTTGGCTGTGGCGGAGACCGCGATGCCAGCAAGCGCCCCATGATGGGCGCCATTGCATCCCAGAAAGCCGATCGCGTGGTGGTAACCAGTGACAACCCGCGGGGTGAAAAGGCCGAGACCATCATCGCCCACATTTTGCTGGGCTTGACACAAAGCAAGGCGGTGGATGTGCAGGCAGACCGTGCCCAGGCCATTGCCGATGTCATCGCGCGTGCGGCGCCCAACGACGTGGTGTTGCTGGCAGGCAAGGGCCATGAAGAAACACAAGAGATTGCGGGTACCAAATACCCGTTTTCAGACCGAGACCATGCGCAACAAGGCTTGCGCAGTCGTCCCAAAGTTACCGCGGAGTCACGCGCATGAAGCCCATGATGAAAGTGGCGCAGGCTGCGCAATGGATCACAGGATCGCAATTGTCCGGTGACGGTAATGCCGTTGTTCAACGGGTGCACACCGATACCCGCAGCATCGAGCCCGGGGATCTCTTCGTCGCCCTCAAAGGTGAGCGTTACGACGCTAACGCTTTTCTGGCAGAGGCCGCCCAACGTGGTGCGGTCGCCGCCATCTGCCACGCCGATGCAGACCGCAGCGCCGTGGGAAGCATGGCCTGCATTGTGGTGGCCGATACACGGCTAGCGTTGGGCGCTTTGGCCCGCGCCTGGCGTGCACAGTTCGCGCTGCCTGTAATTGCAGTGACTGGCAGCAATGGCAAGACGACGGTCACGCAAATGTTGGCGTCCATCCTGGCAGCCTACCGCCCTGACGGCGGCTCCTTGGCCACACTTGGAAACCTCAACAACGACATCGGTGTTCCGCTGACTCTCTTGCGCCTGCGCACGCAGCACAGAATTGCTGTGCTGGAACTGGGCATGAACCACCCCGGCGAGATTGCCACACTGGCCGCCATGGTGCAGCCCACCGTGGCACTGGTGAACAATGCCCAGCGCGAGCACATGGAGTTCATGCACACCGTGCGGGCTGTGGCTCTGGAGAATGGCTCGGTCATCACGCCGGTGGGTGCTGATGGCGCGGTCGTTTTTCCAAGAGACGACGAGTTCACCCCGGTGTGGAAAACGCTGGCGGGAAGCCGCCGCACCGCGACCTTTGCCTTGGACGGCGCGGCAGAGCCAGGGGCTTTGGTTTGCGTGCAGGCCAGTTGGACCGATGGTGCCTGGCACGTCCATGCGCGCGGCATGGGGCACGATCTTCAATACCGGTTGTCCATCGCGGGGCGCCACAACGTGAAGAACTCCCTCGCTGCTGCCGCTGCTGCCTTGTCTGCCGGTGTTTCTTCATCTGCCGTAGTGGCTGGCTTGCAGGCGTTCGAGCCGGTCAAGGGCCGCTCCAAAGTGTTGCGCCTTGCGGTGCAGGGGCGCAGTGTGACACTGGTGGACGATACCTACAACGCCAACCCCGACTCGGTACGTGCGGCCATTGATGTGCTGGCCGATCTGCCAGGACCCCGCGTGCTGGTGTTGGGTGACATGGGCGAGGTGGGGCACCAAGGCGCTGCCTTCCATGCCGAAGCCGGGCGTTATGCCAAAGCCAAAGGTATCGAGCAGATGATGACTCTGGGCCAGTTGGCGCAGGTTGCAGCCAGTGCCTTTGACGGTGCGCAGCATTTTGACTCGGCAGAGCATCTGGTTGAAGCTTTGCTGCCCGCCTTGCCCCATCAACACAGTGTGCTGGTCAAAGGCTCACGATTCATGCGCATGGAGCGGGTGGTGCAGGCCATGGAGTCCATGGCCATTCACACCGCCACCCAGCAGGAACCTCGCCATGCGCAGTGAAAAATCTTTCGGAGTGACGCTATGTTGCTGAGTCTGGCCCAATGGCTGCAAACCCAATCGCCGGAGTTTGGCTTCTTCCGGGTGTTCCAGTACCTGACGTTCAGGTCGGTGATGGCGGCCGTCACGGCGCTGCTGATTGGCCTGGCCGCAGGGCCCTATGTGATTCGCCGTTTGCGCGCCTTGAAAATCGGGCAGCCCATCCGCGGCTACGGCATGGAGACGCACCTGCAAAAGAGCGGTACACCCACCATGGGGGGTGTGTTGATCTTGTTGTGCATTTCAGTGTCTACCCTGTTGTGGGTCGACTTGAGCAACCGTTTTGTATGGATTGTGCTGTTGGTAACGCTGGGCTTTGGTGCCATCGGCTGGGTCGATGACTGGCGCAAGGTGGTGCGTAAAGACCCTGAGGGCATGCCTTCGGGCGAAAAGTATTTTTGGCAATCCATGATCGGTTTGCTGGCCGCTCTCTACCTGGTCTTCAGTATCTCGGAGAATTCCAATCTGCAGGTGCTGGAGCTGTTCTTCAACTGGGTGGCATCCGGCTTCGATGTGGACCTGCCACCCAAGGCTGGCCTGCTACTGCCCTTCATCAAGGAAGTTAGCTACCCCTTGGGCGTGTTGGGATTTGTGGTGCTGACCTATCTGGTCATCGTGGGCTCCAGCAATGCTGTCAACCTGACCGACGGACTGGACGGCTTGGCCATCATGCCGGTGGTGATGGTGGGCTCTGCGCTGGGTGTGTTTGCCTACGTTACCGGTAGCGCGGTGTATTCCAAATATCTGTTTTTCCCGCACATTCCCGGATCAGGCGAACTGCTGGTGTTTTGCGCGGCCATGGCGGGTGCTGGTCTGGCGTTTCTGTGGTTCAACACCCATCCCGCGCAGGTATTCATGGGAGATGTAGGGGCACTCGCCTTGGGCGCGGCCCTGGGCACGATTGCCGTCATCGTCCGTCAGGAAATCGTGCTGGCCATCATGGGTGGCATTTTTGTGGTCGAAGCCTTGTCGGTGATGCTGCAGGTCAGCTACTTCAAGTTCACCAAAAGGCGTTACGGCGAAGGTCGCCGCCTGCTCAAGATGGCGCCGCTGCACCACCACTTCGAGAAAAACGGCTGGAAAGAAACGCAGGTTGTCGTGCGTTTCTGGATCATCACCATGTTGCTGTGCCTGGTTGGACTGTCCACACTCAAACTGCGATGAACCCCGAAGACGTTCTGCCTATCCCCAACCAGGACTCCTTGCACCCCGAAGCGGGTGCGGAAGATTCGCGCGTGGTGGACCAGCAGACCGAATCACCCACTGCAGCGCCGCCTGCAGATAAAGGCCGCACGCTGCCGACCACCTTGACGGCTGCGGCCGATGCCGCTGCCTTCGTGGCGCAGATCTTTGCCGAGACCAAGGCCGAACAGGCCGCACAGGCAGAGAAGGAACTCAAGGCCGAAGCTTTGTCATTGGGCGTTGTGCCGGACGACTCCGTACAAGAACCCGTGGCAGACGTGCCATTTGCGCCCCTGCTGGGCCAGAACATTCTGATTCTGGGGCTGGGCGCTTCAGGCCTGGCCATGGCCCGCTGGTGTGTGCGCACGGGTGCCGCCAGCGTCACCGTCGCCGATACGCGTGAAGCGCCACCCCAACTCGCCACACTGCAGCAAGAGCTACCCCAGGTGCGGTTTGTCGCCGGGCCTTTTGATGCGGCCCTGGTCGATGGTCAGAATCTGCACGCGGTGTACCGTTCGCCGGGATTGAGTCCCGAAGTAATTGCTCCTGTATTGATAGCGGCACAGGCAATTGGAGTAGGGGCTGGAGGCGAACTTGGCTTGTATGCCATGGCGCTGCAGGCCCTGCGGAGCAGCCGGGGTTATGCACCAGCCGTGCTGGCCATTACCGGAACCAACGGGAAAACCACCGTCACATCGCTAACGGGCCAATTGGTGGCCCATGCGGGAAAAACCGTGGCCGTAGCCGGCAATATCGGACCGACGCTGCTGGACACGCTGGCAGCGCATCTGGATGCCGAGACCTTGCCCGAGGTCTGGGTGCTGGAGCTCTCCAGCTTTCAGCTCGACGGTGTGACGGGTTTCGAGCCTACAGCCGCCGTGGTGCTCAATGTGACACAGGACCATCTGGACTGGCACGGCAGCATGCAGGCCTATGCAGGCGCCAAGGCCCGCATCTTTGGTTCGTCCGGCCTGATGGTGCTGAACCGCGACGATGCCGCCGTGATGGCCATGTTGCCAGCACCCCAGCGTGCAAAACTGCAGCGTCCGGTGGAGCGCGCCCACACAACATTCGGCACTGACATGCCGCAACGTCCTGGTGACTTCGGCATCGAAGAAGTCAACGGCATGGTCTGGCTGGTGCGCGCCCTGGAAGCCGACGAGACCCGCAAGCGCCGAAAAGACACAGTGGAAGAACTGCACTTCCAGCGCCTGATGCCCATGGATGCCTTGCGCATCCGGGGGCGCCACAATGCCAGCAATGCCCTGGCTGCCTTGGCGTTGTGCGCTGCAGCCGGTTGCGCGCTGGGCCCCATCCTGTTTGGACTGCGCGAATACCGAGGCGAGCCCCACCGGGTGGAACCCATCGGCATCCTCAACGGGGTCGAGTTTTTCGACGACAGCAAGGGCACCAACGTGGGTGCCACCGTGGCGGCCCTGCAAGGCCTCGGTGCTGACCGCAAGGTGTTGCTGATTTTGGGTGGTGAAGGCAAGGGGCAGGACTTTGCACCCCTGGCCGCACCCGTGGCGCGGTACGCACGCGCCGTCGTGCTGATTGGCCGCGACGCCGCGCTGATCCGCCAGGCCCTTGCGGATTCGGACGTGCCCCTTGTAAACGCTGCGACCATGGAAGAAGCCGTGGCCCAGGCCAACCAGCGCGCCCATGCGGGCGACGCCGTGCTGATGTCCCCGGCCTGCGCCAGCTTTGACATGTTTGACAACTACGAACACCGTGCCCGTGTGTTCATCGCCGCAGTGCGCGACCTTGCGCTGGCTGCCGGTGTGGATCTGGAGAATATGGTATGAGCGCCGCCGGGCCGTCCCAAGGCGCGAAGGCCCCCGTGGGGGGCAGCGCGGTACACGCAGTGAAAAGCGTGGGGGTGAACCTATGAGCGCCATGGCGCAAACGATGTCCAAATGGTTCTCGGACCGCCTGGGCGCTTCATCACGTGCGCTGCCGGTGCGCCTGGGTGGACGCGGGTCGTTTGCCGCCACGACGTCGGTGCCGCAGGTGCGCGGTTTTGACCAGCCGCTGGCCTGGGTTGTGGTGGCCCTGCTGCTGTGGGGCCTGGTCATGGTGTATTCGGCATCCATCGCCATGCCGGACAACCCCCGTTTCGCCAAGTACACACACACCTATTTCCTGGTGCGACATGCCATGTGGGTGGCTACGGCCTTTGTGGTTGCGCTGATGGCTTTCCAGGTACCGGTGGCCGTGTGGGAAAAGTATGCACCTTGGCTGTTGGTGGTGTCGCTGATCTTGCTGATTGCGGTGTTGATTCCCGGAATCGGCAAGGTGGTTTACGGTGCCCGGCGTTGGATCGCGGTGGGGCCGTTCAGCTTCCAGCCTTCCGAGCTGGCCAAGTTGGCCGTCCTGCTGTACGCGGCCGACTACATGGTGCGCAAGATGGAGGTGAAGGAGCGCTTCTTCCGCGCGGTGATGCCCATGGCTGGCGCGGTCGCCGTCATCGGACTGTTGTTGCTGGCCGAACCCGATATGGGTGGCTTCATGGTGATTGCCGTGATTGCGATGGGCATCCTATTCCTAGGTGGTGTGAATGCCCGCATGTTCTTCCTGATCGGAACGATTCTGGTCGTGGCCTTCGGACTCATGATTGCCCTGAGTGATTGGCGCCGCGAGCGTATCTTTGCCTATCTGGACCCCTGGTCCGAGAAGCATGCACTGGGCAAGGGGTACCAGTTGTCCCACTCGCTGATCGCTATCGGCCGCGGCGAGATCTTTGGCGTAGGGCTGGGTGGCAGTGTGGAGAAGCTGCACTGGCTGCCCGAGGCCCACACCGACTTTCTGCTGGCCGTCATTGGCGAAGAGTTTGGTCTGGTGGGTGTGTTGATCGTTATTGGGCTGTTCCTGTGGCTGACCCGGCGCATCATGCACATTGGCCGCCAGGCCATTGCACTGGATCGTGTTTTTGCGGGTCTGGTCGCCCAAGGGATTGGCATCTGGATGGGCTTTCAGTCCTTCATCAACATGGGCGTGAACCTGGGGGCACTGCCTACCAAGGGCCTGACGTTACCGCTGATGAGTTATGGCGGCTCGGCCATATTGATCAATATGGTGGCCATTGCGATTGTGTTGCGGATTGACTTTGAGAACCGCCAACTCATGCACGGAGGTCGCGTATGAGTTCGCAACAAAAGTGTGCGCTCATCATGGCTGGCGGCACGGGGGGGCACATCTTCCCGGGGCTGGCCGTGGCCCAGGCCTTGCGTGAACGCGGCTGGCGCGTGCACTGGCTGGGCGCGCCCAACAGCATGGAAAGCCGCCTGGTCCCCCCCAAGGGCTTCGCGCTGGAAATGGTCGACTTCTCCGGCGTACGCGGCAAGGGGCTGCGCACCTTGCTGACCTTGCCGCTGCGTATGCTGCGCGCCCTGGGCCAAAGCCTGGGGGTGATGCGCCGTGTCAAACCCAACGTGCTGGTGGGCCTGGGGGGGTACATCACCATGCCCGGTGGCGTGATGGGTGCACTGATGGGCAAACCGCTGGTGTTGCACGAGCAGAATTCGGTGGCTGGCATGGCCAACAAGGCGCTGGCCGTGGTCGCACGCCGCGTCTTCACTGCCTTCCCCAAAGTCATGGCCAAGGGGGAATGGGTGGGCAATCCCCTGCGCGCCGAATTCCTGAAGCAGACCGCCCCGCAAGACCGTTTTGCCGGACGCACGGGCCCGCTGCGTGTGCTGGTGGTGGGCGGCAGTCTGGGTGCACGAGCCCTGAACACCGTGGTGCCACAAGCCATGGCCCTGATCCCCGAAAACGAACGCCCCATCGTGACCCACCAGAGTGGCGAAAAACAGATTGAAGAACTGCGCAACAACTATGCCGCTGCCGGCGTGCAGGCGCAACTGACGCCTTTCATTGACGATACGGCCAAAGCCTTTGCCGACGCCGACCTCATCATCTGCCGCGCAGGCGCCAGTACCGTGACCGAGATTGCCGCGGTCGGTGCTCCAGCGCTGTTTGTTCCCTTTCCGTCCGCGGTGGACGACCACCAGACTACCAACGCCCGTTTCCTGGTGGACCAGGGCGGTGGCTGGCTGGTGCCCCAAAACGAATTGACCCCCCGCCTGCTGGCCGACTTGCTACAAAAAACAGAGCGATCCACATTGCTGGCACGGGGGCTAGAGGCCAAAAAGATGCAGAAGCTTCAAGCCACAGAGGCCGTGGTGGCCGCCTGTGAGGAATTGTGCCCATGAAACACGCGATCAAGCACATTCATTTCGTCGGCGTGGGCGGTTCCGGCATGTCTGGCATTGCCGAGATCTTGTGCAACCTGGGCTATACGATTTCGGGGTCCGACTTGTCCGACAGCGCCACGTTGAGGCGATTGGCCAGCCTGGGCATCAAGACCTATGTCGGCCATGGCCCCGAGAATGTGTCTGGTGCCGATGCGGTGGTTACGTCCACCGCCGTGCAGAGCGACAACCCTGAGGTGATGCGGGCACGTGAGATGCGCATACCCATCGTCCCGCGCGCGTTGATGTTGGCCGAGCTGATGCGCCTCAAGCAGGGCATCGCCATTGCAGGTACGCACGGCAAGACAACGACCACCAGCCTGGTGGCCAGTGTGCTGGCGGAGGCGGGATTGGACCCCACTTTTGTGATCGGCGGTCGTTTGAACAGTGCAGGCGCCAATGCCCGTCTGGGTAGTGGTGAACACATCGTGGTTGAGGCCGATGAGTCAGACGCGTCATTCCTGAATCTGCTGCCCGTGATGGCCGTGGTTACCAACATTGATGCCGACCACATGGAGACCTATGGTCACGACTTTGGTCGCTTGAAGAAGGCCTTTGTCGATTTTCTGCACCGCATGCCGTTTTACGGCGTGGCGATCTTGTGCACCGATGATGCCGCCGTGCGCGAGATCGTGGACCAGGTTACCTGCCCGGTCACCAGCTACGGCTTCAATGAAGCGGCCCAGGTACGCGCCATCAACGTGCGCGCGGTGGATGGGCAAATGCACTTTACGGTGCAACGGCGCAATGGCGTTGTGTTGCCGGACATGGACGTGGTGCTGAATCTGCCCGGCATGCACAACGTGCTCAATGCCCTGTCCGCGATCGCGGTGGCGGTGGAGCTGAATATTGCCGATGCGGCGGTGTTGAAGGCCCTGAGTGAATTCAAGGGTGTGGGCCGACGTTTCCAGCGGTATGGCGACCTGCCGCTGGCCACAGGCGGCATTGCCACGGTGATCGACGACTACGGGCACCATCCAGTGGAGATGGCGGCCACGGTCGCAGCGGCGCGTGGCGCATTCCCGGGGCGGCGTCTGGTGCTGGCCTTTCAGCCGCACAGGTTCACCCGCACGCGGGATTGCTTTGAGGACTTCGTCAAGGTCATGGGCCAGGCAGATGCGGTGTTGCTGGCCGAAGTGTATGCAGCCGGTGAGCAGCCCATTGTGGCCGCCGATGGCCGCGCGCTGGCACGTGCCCTGCGTATCGCAGGCAAGGTGGAGCCGATCTTTGTGGACGACATCGCTGCCATGCCACAAGCCATTGTGGACAACGCGCTGGCCGGCGACGTGTTGCTGTGCATGGGCGCAGGTTCCATTGGTGCGGTACCTGGCAAGGTGGTTGATCTGCTACAAAATAATGAGCATAGTGTTCAGGAGGTACGGGGGCTATGAGCCAATTCGGTAAAGTTGCGGTGCTGATGGGGGGTAATTCGTCCGAGCGTGAGGTGTCCCTCATGTCGGGCGCCGGTGTGCTTCAGGCGCTGCGATCCAAGGGCGTGGATGCCCATGCCTTTGACCCCGCCGAGCGCGATCTGTCCGAACTGAAGCGTGATGGTTTCACACGCTGCTTTATTGCACTGCATGGCCGCCTGGGTGAAGGCGGTGCTGTGCAGGGTGCGCTGGAGTTGCTGGGGATTCCTTACACCGGCTCAGGCATCATGGCGTCCAGCATCGCCATGGACAAGGTCATGACCAAGCGCATCTGGCTGTCTGAAGGCATACCCACTCCGCGCTATGTGTTGCTGCGGCGGGGCGCGTTTGAGCGGCGCCAGGTGGTGGAGGTGCCGGATACGCTGGGCCTGCCCGTCATCGTCAAACCCGCGCATGAGGGATCGTCCTTTGGTGTCACCAAGGTGGTGGGCTACTCCGGCATGGCAGGCGCGGTAGAAGCTGCTGGCAAGCTGGATGCTGACGTCCTGTGTGAAGAATGCATAGAGGGTGACGAAGTGACCTGCCCGGTATTGGGCAGTGGAGAAGGGGCACGCGCACTGCCAGTTATCCGCATCGTCGCGCCCGATGGCAACTACGACTACCAGAACAAATATTTCACAGACACCACGCAGTACCTGGTGCCCTGTGGGCTGCCGGCCGGTGAAGAAGAAGCCATCCAGGCCCTGGTGCTCAAGGCTTACCGCGTGCTGGACTGCCGTGGCTGGGGTCGGGTGGATGTGATGATTGATGGCAAAACCCGCAAGCCCTACTTGCTGGAAATCAACACCTCGCCCGGAATGACCAGCCACTCGCTGGTACCCAAGTCGGCGCAGGCGGCAGGTATCAGCTATGAAGACCTGTGCGTACAACTGCTGGCAACAGCAGCACTGGATACGGGAGCGCCATGAACTCTGCTGTGGCCACGCCCCTGGACGTCAAGCTGATGAACATCACCGCTACGGTGCTGTTCCTGGCTTTCGCCGTCCTGGTGGGTTTGGCCACGGCACGCTGGGCTGCACGCCTGTCGGTCTTTGACATCAAGGGCATTGCGGTCAGTGGTGACCTCAGCCACAACAATGCGGTCACGCTGCGCGCCAATGTGGCACCCCGGTTGTCCGGCACCTTCTTCAGCGTGGATCTGCCCCGTGTGCGGGCTGCATTTGAGGCCGTGCCCTGGGTACGCCATGCGACCGTACGCCGCGAGTTCCCCAACCGCCTGCAGGTGGTGCTGCAGGAGCATCGGGCCGTGGCTTACTGGGGCAGTGAGGGCGAATTGCGGCTCATCAACAACTTTGGCGAAGTGTTCGAAGCCAATGCCGGAGAGATTGAGCAAGAAAAGCTACCCCGCCTCAACGGACCGCAGGGCCAGAGTGCCGAAGTGCTGGCGATGTACCGCGCTTTGGAACCGCAGTTTGCCAAGATGGATATGCCCCTGGATGAGCTGAGTTTGTCAGTGGGGGGTAGTTGGCGGGTGGAGCTGGAGAGCGGCGCCACCATTGAGATGGGGCGCGGTGGGGTGGCCGAGGTCTTGGAGCGCGTGCGCCGCTTTCTGGCGACGCTGACGCAAGTGACGTCACGCTATGCACGCCAACCCAGTGCATTGGAATCAGCGGACTTGCGGCATGACAACGGGTATGCCATCCGCTTGCGTGGTGTGAGTACGGTGGCGGCAGTGGCCCCCAAGAAGAAATAGTCAACAAGCAGCGAATAGTAGAAATCAGCAGGTAATCCATATGGCAAAAGAGTACAAGGACCTGGTCGTAGGACTGGACATCGGAACCGCCAAGGTCATGGTGGTGGTGGCCGAAGTGTTGCCCGGCGGCGAACTGAAGCTGGCCGGCCTGGGCGTAGCGCCCAGCAATGGCATCAAGCGTGGTGTGGTGGTGAACATTGATGCCACCGTGCAAAGCATCCAGCAGGCCCTGCGCGAGGCCGAGCTGATGGCCGACTGCAAGATCACCCGCGTGTACACCGGCATCACCGGCAGCCACATCCGCGGCATCAATTCGAGCGGCATGGTGGCGGTGAAAGACCGCGAAGTAACGGCCGCCGACGTGGCCCGCGTGGTGGAGACGGCCAAGGCCATCAACATATCGACCGACCAGCGCCTCTTGTTGGTGGAACCGCAGGAATTCATCATCGACGGGCAGGATGTCAAAGAGCCCATTGGCATGAGCGGCATCCGCCTGGAAGCCAAGGTGCACATCGTGACCGGTGCCCAGAGCGCGGCCGAGAACATCATCAAGTGTGTGCGCCGCTGCGGTCTGGAAGTAGAGCAGTTGATGCTGAACCCACTGGCCAGCAGCTTGTCGGTGCTGACCGAAGACGAGCGCGAGTTGGGCGTGGCATTGGTCGATATTGGTGCTGGCACCACCGACATCGCCATCTTCACCAATGGCGCCATTCGCCACACCGCCGTGATCCCGATTGCCGGTGACCTGATCACCAGCGACATCGCCATGGCCCTGCGCACACCGACCAAGGACGCCGAAGACATCAAGGTGGAGAGCGGTCACGCCAAACAACTGTTGGTGGATCCCGAAACACAAGTCGAAGTACCGGGTCTGGGCGACCGCGGTCCGCGCATGCTGAGCCGCCAGGCCCTGGCAGGCGTCATTGAGCCACGCATCGAAGAAATCTTCTCGCTGGTGAACCAGGTCATGCGCGAGTCGGGCTACGAAGAGGTCTTGTCCTCCGGCATTGTGTTGACCGGTGGCAGCTGCATCATGCCCGGCATGGTGGAGCTGGGTGAAGACATCTTCCTCAAGCCTGTGCGCCGCGGCATTCCCAAATACTCCAGCGCGCTGGCCGACATGGTGGCCCAGCCCCGTGCGGCGACCGTGATGGGCCTGCTCGAAGAGGCCCGTGTGGCCCGTATGCGTGGTTACAAGGTGGCCCAGAAAAACGGGTCGATGAAAACAGCTTTCGGATCGGTCAAAGACTGGTTCATCGGGAACTTCTGACCATGGAACACAAGATGTGGCTTGCAAGGGGAAGTCCGCATGAGCGGTTACCGGGCGCGGGCCCGCCACCGACTTTCGCAGACTACTGCAAAGGCAAAGAATCCAAGGTATTTAATTTAGTGAAACATCAGGAGAGAAACATGGCCATCGAGATGATTGAAGAAGAAACATTTAACCAAGGCACACAGATCAAGGTCATCGGTGTGGGCGGTGGTGGCGGCAATGCCGTGGAGCACATGATCAATTCCTACGTCGGCGGGGTGGAATTCATCTGCGCCAATACCGATGCGCAGGCCTTGAGCCGCAGTACCGCGCACAAGACCATTCAACTGGGGGGAACGGGTCTGGGTGCTGGTAGCAAACCTGAAAAGGGTCGCGAAGCGGCTTCATTGGCCGAGGCTGACATCCGCGCAGCCATTGAAGGCGCACACATGCTGTTCATTACCGCCGGCATGGGTGGTGGTACCGGTACAGGTGCCGCCCCGGTGATTGCACGCGTGGCCAAAGAGATGGGTATTCTGACCGTGGGCGTGGTCACCAAGCCTTTCGACTTTGAAGGCGGTCGCCGCATGAGCAATGCCGATGCGGGCCTGATGGAGCTGGAAGCCAATGTGGACTCGCTGATCGTGGTGCTGAACGAAAAGCTGCTGGAAGTGCTGGACGACGACATCAGCCAGGAAGAGGCTTTTGTGCACGCCAACAATGTGCTCAAAAACGCGGTGGGCGGCATTGCCGAGATCATCAACGTCAAGGGCGAAATCAATGCCGACTTCGAAGACGTGCGCACGGTCATGGGTGAGCCAGGCAAGGCCATGATGGGAACCGCATCGGCTGCCGGACCCGACCGCGCCCGTATTGCAGCTGAGCAGGCCGTGGCCTGCCCGCTGCTGGAAGGGGTTGACCTCTCTGGTGCCAAGGGCGTTCTGGTGCTGATCTCGGCGTCCAAGGGCTCGCTGAAGTTGAAAGAGTCCAAGATGGCGATGGAGACCATTCGCGCCTGTGCCTCTCCCGATGCACACGTCATCTATGGAACCGCCAACGACGACAGCCTGGGCGAGGAAATCCGCGTCACGGTGATCGCTACTGGCTTGAGCCGCCAGGGCGTCCGCCGCACTGCACCGCCGCTGCAGGTGTTGCGCACCGGTACCGATAACGTGCCATTCCATGTGCCGACACTGAACACCCCTGTGGGCAGCCAGGTGGGTGGCGCGGGTGCTTCCATGGGCGTAGCACAGCCGGATTACGCGGGCATGGGTACGCCGGCCGTTTGGCGCGGACGCACCTCGGCTGCTGCCAAGGTGGATGCGCTGTCCAACGGTGGCATGGACGATTACGAAATCCCTGCTTTCCTGCGCAAACAAGCAGACTAGTAAAATCAAAGGGTGCTACAACAACGAACCCTCAAGTCCCTGACCCGCGCCGTCGGTGTGGGTCTGCACAGCGGCCAGCGGGTGGAACTCACCCTGCGGCCTGCGCAGCCTGACACCGGCATCATCTTTCGCCGGGTAGACCTTCCAGTGCCGGTGGACATTCCGGTGTCGGCCCCTTCGGTGACCGATACCCGCATGGCCTCCACCATCTCCAATGGTGGCGCCAAGGTGCAGACCATCGAGCATTTGATGTCCGCTTGCGCAGGCTTGGGGCTGGACAACCTGTACGTGGACATCACGGCCGAAGAGATCCCCATACTGGATGGTTCGGCGGCATCCTTTGTTTTTCTGCTGCAGAGCGCCGGCATTGCCTTGCAAAACGCACCCAAGCGCTTCATGCGGGTCAAACGTGCGGTTGAGGTGCGTGAGGGCGAAGGCGCCAACCTCAAATGGGCGCGGCTGGAGCCGTACAACGGCTACAAGCTCAGTTTCGAGATCGTGTTCGACCACCCGGCGGTTGATGCCACAGGCCAACGCGTCGAGTTCAACATGGGCACCGACTCCTACTCCCGCGACATCGCCCGCGCCCGCACCTTTGGCTTCACCAAAGACGTGGAGATGATGCGCACCAATGGTCTGGCCTTGGGTGGTGGCCTGGACAACGCCATCGTCATGGACGACTACAAGGTGCTCAATGCCGAAGGTCTGCGGTACGACGATGAGTTTGTCAAACACAAGCTGCTCGATGCCATTGGTGACCTGTATTGCGTGGGCAAGCCCTTGCTGGCCAGCTACAGCGCCTTTCGCTCCGGCCATGCGCTGAACAACAAGCTGCTGCGCGAACTATTGGCCCATCCGGACGCCTGGGAGCTGGTGAGTTTTGACGACGAGAGCCAGGCACCTGCCGGATTCTCCGAACTGGCACCAGCCTGGTAGCCGCGCAGCAGGCGAGATCCATGGGTATTTTTCGCGTACTTTTCTTGGTACTGCTGCTCGCGGCGGCGGGCTGCTTTGTGTGCTTTCTGGTCACAGGGCAGCCGCGCTTCAAGCGCTATGGCGTGCGCCTGCTGCAGGGCACGCTGGGGGCCGCCTTTTTCTTCTTCGCGGTGTTGGCGGTCGAGCGGTTTTTCTAGGGTCGATGTGCTCGATGGGCGTCAGTGGTCGTCGCCAATGATCCAATCCGGCTTGGTATTGCGTAGGAAAGCGGTGAGCCCGTCCAGCACATCCGGGTCGAACTGTGTGCCGCGGCGCTCTTCCAGATAGGCCAAAACGGCGTCCAGCGCCCAGGGCTCCTTGTACGGGCGGCGGTGCAAGAGCGCATCGAATACATCCACCACGGCCACAATTCGTGCTGCCAGTGGAATGGCGTGGCCCTTCAGCTGACGCGGGTAGCCCGTGCCATCAAAGTGCTCGTGGTGGCCACCGGCGATCTGTGCGCCCATGCTCAAGGTGCTGATACCTTCTACCATCTTGGAGGCACGGGCCAGCACGGTTTCTCCGATCAGGGCATGCTCCTCCATGATGGCGCGTTCCTCTGGTGTGTGCCGACCCGGCTTGAGCAGCACAGCATCAGGCGTAGCTACCTTGCCTACATCGTGCAAGATGCTCGACAGTCCAACCAGCGATAGAAAGCTCGGCGTGATCTCGTCTGAAAATTTTCCGGCTGCCTGCAACTCGGCGGCAATGCCATCGGTGAGTCGGCAGACCCGGCGTACGTGGCCGCCGGTGGTGGCGTCGCGGGACTCGGCCAGATCAGCCAGTGCTACCACGGTAGCCTCCTGCGTGGTTTTGAGCATGCCGAACATGTGCAGGTTGTCAAAGGCAGCTGCAATGCGGTCGCAAAAAACGCCGAGCAGGCCTCGCTCCAGGTCGCCCAGTGGCCAGGGTGGTGAGAAGGCCACGACAAAGAGGTGGCCATGGGGTGCGTGTATGAACAGCACATCAACCGCATCGGTAAAAACGTTTTTTCGTTCGCGAAACGACTGGTGTATTTCCGAGGCCCACACATGGTCGGCCGGCAGGCTGGTCTGTTCCTCCAGCTGTGCAGCAGAAGCGCCGGTGGATGCAATCACAAACGGCTCGCTGGCCACCCCGGAGGACTGGTTCTGCATGATGCACAACACGCCCTCAGTGCCAAAGTTCAGGATAGCGCCTATCTGTGTCAGAACCCCGGAAGCCAGTTCTTTGAGGGAGTCGAGCTGGTACAGGTTGCTGGCCGCTTCCAGTATGCGTGCCAGGCCTTTGCGGTTGGCCTCGATGGTCTGCAAACCCTCGTAACTGCGCAGCGAAGAAATCACCGTGGTGAACAGCTTCTGCGCTGTCAGTTCGGTCTTGGCTTTGTAATCATTGATATCGAAATCAACAATGACCTTTTGTTCCGGAGCCTGCCCCGGCTGGCCGGTGCGCAACACGATACGCACCAGGTGGTTGTCCAGGTCCTCGCGGATGCGTCGCGCCAGCAGCAGCCCGGCGTTCTCGGTTTCCATCACCACATCCAGCAGCACCAGCGCGATATCGTTTTCGGTGGCCAGCAGGTGGTACCCCTGGGCACCCGTGTAGGCCGAGAGTATTTCCACGCCCCGTCCCTTGAACGTCACGCTGTTGAGTGCCAGGCGGGTGACGGCGTGGATGTCGGGCTCGTCGTCCACCACCAGGATGCGCCAGGGCCGTGCTACGGCTTGGGCGATGGCGGTGTTGTCGTTGTCCTCGTCATCGTGCGTTAGCCAGTTGCTGTCATCCGAATCGGTGAGGGCCATGCCAGCCTTTCAGGTTGTAAGAGTCTGCAGCCGATACGACTTCGGCTGGTCACTAGCTTACCAACATTTGCAGGTTTATCACAACCAGAGTTGCCTGCCTCAGCGGCTGCGCCCAGCCCGGTAGTTGCCGCCAATCTTGCCCCCCAAACCACTGGCCTGCGCCAGCTTGGCCATGGCGGTACCGGCATGGGCGTGCGTGATGGCCAGGCCCAGTGCGTCCGCGGCGTCCGGCCCGGGTAAGCCTGGCAGATCCAGCAGACGCTGCACCATGGACTGCACCTGGGTTTTGTCGGCACGTCCATAACCCACCACGGCCTGCTTCATCTGCAGCGCGGTGTACTCGGCCACCGGCAAATCATTGGACACCAGTGCGGTGATGCAGGCACCCCGCGCCTGACCGAGCAGCAGGGTGGACTGCGGGTTCACGTTGACGAACACGATCTCCACCGAGGCGCAATCGGGGGTGTAGCGTTGCACCACTTCCCGAATGCCGTCAAACAGTACCTTCAGGCGCAATGGCAACTCCCCCACATCCAGGTGCTGGGTGCTGATGGTGCCACTGGCTACATACTGCAGCGCAGCGCCTTGCACATCCACCACACCAAAGCCGGTGGTGCGCAGGCCAGGATCGATGCCCAGTATTCGCATGCTACTATTTTGATAGCTGTTGAGCTATGTTATTCGTGGGCTGGAGGCCAATTTGGCTATACACCAAAGTACCAGCGTGCCGAATGGAAGAACACCGGAGCTGCAAAACAAAGACTGTCCACGCGATCCAGCAGGCCGCCTGCCCCTGTAACCGATTGACCCTGCGCACCCCAGCTGGGGATGCCGCGGTCGCGCTTGAGCGCCTTCATCACCAGGTGGCCCAACGAGCCCGCTACACAGGCCACAAAAGCCGCCGCAAAAGCGGTTCCCGGAACCCAGGGTGTGATGCCTGCCAACATGGCACCCAACAAGCTGCCAGCAGCTACGCCAATGCCCCAGCTATGCCAATTGAAACTGGCACTGATGGCTGGCGCTATCGGTGGCTTCTGCAGGCGGCGTGATGCGAAATGCTGCGTAACCATGCAGACCTGCACTACCAACACCAGAAAAAACACCAAGAATGCATTGCGGTTGTCATAGCCCGGAAACTTGAGCATCAACAGCGCGGGCACATGGCTCATGCCATAGATGCAGACCATGATGCCCCACTGCAGCTTGGCGTTGCGCTCCAGAAAACGCAGCGGGTCATTGGCCAGTGCACTGGCCAGCGGCAGGGCTAAAAAGGCATAGACCGGAATGAGAACGGTAAACAGATCAAAGTGCCCGGAGCCTATCAGCCAATACTGCAGGGGCAGCACCACAAAAAAAGCCAGCACCAGGCTGCGGTGGTCGCCCAGGCGCGTGGGGGACAGCGTCAGGAACTCGCGCAGGCTGAAGAACGACACCAGGCCAAACAGGGTCAGTGCAACGACATCGCCCGTCACCCAACCCAACCAGAACACCATCACCATCAGCCAGCTGGTGCGGATGATGGCATCCACTCGCCGGTGCTCCTGGCGCCGCGCGTCGGCTTGTGCGTCGTCGCCATGCTCACGCACCGAATACAGGAAGGACACGCAGCTGGCCAGCAGCAACAAACCGAAAACCAGGATGAACAGGGCGCCGATCTGCTGGGTGGGGCTCAGGTTCTTGAGGTAGTAATAGACATCAAACATGGTGTTGTGCCCTCAGACGTCGCGCAGTGCCACCACGGCGGCGCGGGCGCGTTCCAGAAACACGCGGCGGTCTTCACCGGCTTGCAACTGCATGGGGGCTCCAAACGTTACCGAGCACAGCACCGGCACGGGCACCACCTCGCCCTTGGGCAGCACATGCTGCACGTTGTTGATCCAGGCAGGGACCAACACCACGCTCGGGCATTTCAGCGCCAGGTTGTACAGCCCGGCCTTGAATGGCTGCGGGTCACCCGTGAAGCCGCGTGTGCCTTCGGGAAACAAGATGATGGAGTCACCATTGGCCAACGCTTCAAACAGCGGCTCCAGCGGGTCTTCATCACTGGTGCGGTCGCGTGAGACATAGATGACGTTGAACACGGCGGTGGTCAACCATTTTTTGAAGGGCGTCTTGGTCCAGTAGTCTTTGGCGGCAATGGCGCGGGTCACGCTGCGCAGCTCTTGCGGCAGGGCCGCCCAGATCATCACCAAGTCGGCGTGGCTTTGGTGGTTGGCAAAATAAATGCGCTGCTCGGCTTTGGGCGGGCAGCCATGCCAGCGGGCTTGCGAGCCAGTGAGCACCCGTATCAGACCCAGCAGAAAGTAACTCATTAACTTGGCAAGCATGGGCGGATGATACAGAGCTATGTGACGGTTTGATGTGGGTTTGTACGGAGGTTTGTTTTGGCGTGTATGGCTCTCGCCGGATGCGTAGCCAGGGTGCTCTGCGCCGTTCGTGTCCCCCGCCCTGCGGGCTCCTCCTTTACCTCACTATGCAGAACACCCATGCTCCGCATCCGGGAGGCGCAGAACGCAGATGCGTGCTTGATCCCAGTCGGTCTTGAGCACCAACGACAGCAGCAGAAGACCCAGGACGTACGCCAAAGCGAGGTAAAGGAGGAGCCCGCAGGGCGGGGGACACGAGCGGCGGCGTGCGCCCTGGGTCTTCTGCGGGTCGAAGATCAATTCGGCTTGGCTTTGCGAAGTGAAGCGTAATGCGCGGCCCGCGTAACTTCACCCTTCTCGCGGTACAAGATTTCAAGCTCTTCGAAAACATAGGGATCGGGTTGCCTAGCCGTTTCTCCTTCGCGCTCCAGTCGAAGCTGAATTGCAAGTGCCTCGTCGCTTCGTTTTAATGCCCGCAGGGTCCATGCAATCATCCAGTGAGCAGTGCGTGTGGCAACGGCGTTTGTGCCACGTTCGCGAATGGCGAGGGCGAGCTTGAACTGCTCCAAAGCCTGGTCGTATCGGCCCAGTTGGTGCAGCGCATAGCCCAGGTTGTTGCGGATGGATGCTTCCCATTTTTTGGCTGCGGGTTGGCTAGACGCCTCCACAACCGCCAAAGCTGCCTGCGCCCACTTGAGCTGATCGGCGGGCGCTGTATCGACGAAAGCCAGCATGTGGATGGCGTCTATGGTCAGGGCGTCCAGCTTGGCCGCGCGGGCGGTGGCGAGAGCGGACTCAAACCGGGTGCGAGCAAGTGCTTTGGTTGCGTCGCTCAGGGTTTCTGGCGGATGGGTTGCGGACGCGAGGGTTCTGCCGTACTCCAGCGCGAAGCGCGCGCGTGCCTCGGCCCCGGCTGAAGGAAGTTTGGACTCCACCTCACTGAGGATCGCCTGTGCGCGGTTGAAATCTTTGCGCAATCCGTAAGTACGGGCGATCTGGGTGGTGAGGATGAGCGCGTCGTCCCCTGTGGACTTTGCCAGCTCCGTGCGGAAACGCTGCTCGCTCAGCGCTGGATTGCCGAAGTCCCACAATGGGCCGATGTCGATGGCCATTGCAAGCGGCGCAAACAGCATGCTGGTGATGAGCACAGAAAGACGGCGGTGCATGGCGGGTCCTTGTTTATGGCAACTGCGCATCCCCCATGCGTCCGGTGATCACCCCCGCACGGTTAGCCAGATACCCCGAGTTGGGCAGTTTTTCGTAATGGCGTGGACGCGGCAGCATGACCGCCAGCCGCGCCGATTCATACGCACTCAATTGCGACGCCGGCTTGCGGTAGTAGTGCTGCGCCGCAGCCTCCGCTCCGAAGATGCCTTCGCCCCATTCCACACTGTTGAGGTAAATCTCCAGAATGCGTTGTTTGCTCAGCAGGTGTTCCAGCAGCACGGTCAACACCAGCTCCTGGCCCTTGCGCACCAAGGTGCGCTCGCCCGACAAAAACAGGTTCTTGGACAACTGTTGCGTGATGGTGGAGCCGCCCACAATCTTGGGTGGGTTGGGCGCTTTGCCTGAAGGTGCGTTGGGTTTGGCGGGCGCCTGTTTGGCAGCGCGGGCCTCGGCCTTGGCGTTTTTCTCCCAGGCTTTTTCCAGTGCGTCCCAGTCCACGCCTTCGTGGTTGGTGAAGCTGTCGTCTTCCGACGCAATCACTGCGCGCTTGAGGTTGTCGGATATCTGGCTGTAAGCCACCCACTGTTGACGCCAGCGCAAGTTGCCCTCTTTATTGGTCAGGCGCCAAGCCTCGGAGCGTTGGAAGCTGGTGGACTGCGGTGCCACCACGGCCATGGCCGCAATACGCCCCACAAAATACAGTTGCAGCGCCAGGAAGGCGACCAGCAACAGCCCCAGCCAACGCCCAAATGTCTTCATTCAATTTTGCGTGGAAATGGACGCTTCCAGCGTTTCGTCGCGGGTGAACTTGAAGCGCGAGACCACCAGAATCTGGTCGGCCTGGCGGCGCATGGCTGGGCTGAAGTTGCCAAACGGACCGGCAGACCGCGCAATGGCCGCGGCCTGGCGGTCCAGCGTGCGGTTGCCTGAGCTTTCCACGATTTCGGTGTCCAGCACGCGGCCGTTGTGGTTCACGGTGACGATCATGGTCAGCTCGCCGTAGAGCTTTTTGCCGCCCGCCTGCGGAAAGTTCTCGGTGCCCTTGTCTTCAATGGCGTGGCGCAACGCGTCGTAGTAAACGGCGTACACCGCTTCGCGCGCAGCAGGGCTGATGTAGCGCTTCTTGGGTCTGGCGTTTTCCTGGTTGATACGCCGTTCAATCTCGGCCAGGATTTTGACCAGTTGGCGGCGCTTTTCTTCGCGCTCCAGTTGTTCTGTTTTGGTGGCTGCCTGGTTGGGGTCAATGGGGGGCAGGGCGGCCAGCTGGCTCTTGACCTGGGCCAACAGCAGGGTTTGCTGTTCCTGCAGGTTTTGCAGTTTGCGCGCGGCCTCTTCTTCGTTGGCGTCACCAAAATCGGTCAGGGCCGATGGTGGCAGCGGGCTGGTGGCGCGGCCCTTGTCGGCGTCCCCACCACCGGCCAGCGAGTTTTGGGCAATCACCTGGGCCTTGTCCGGCTTCTCGTTGGTCTTGGCGTTGACCAGAATGACTTCCATGGGCGTGTCTTCGAACACCCGGTTGAAAGACTCGGGGTCTACAAAACGCACGGTCAACAACACCGCATGCACCGCAATGGATGCAATGAGGGCTATTTGGAGGGTGCTGATGGACCGCAGGTTCACGGAGCAGGATTATCCACGGCGGCCTCGGCCGTTTCAGAAGGCGCATCGCTGACGTCAACCGCAATCGCGATCGGGCCACTGACTTCATCGTCATCACCGTCGTCGCCTGCTTCATCGGCGGAGGAGTCGGTGGCCATCGGCGTATCCAGCCGCTCCACCACCGTGCCGCTGATGTCCAGCGTGATCAGGTCCATTTCGCCCAGTTTGATTCGCACCCGCGCACCGCGCGGCAAGTTTTGTGCACCCATGACCGGCAACACCAGGGGCAGCGTGTCGGCCCGCACCATGTTCTCCTTGAACACGCTGGCTTCCAGCTCGGTGATGCCGTTTTGTTGCAGGTAGCGCAGGGTCCAGAAACGCTCCATGCCGCCCTGGTAGCCGTTGTACGCGCTATAGGCTTCATCAAAGCTGGAAATGATGGAGAACAGGCTGGCGTCTTTGGGCTTGAAGGGCGCGGCCAGCGCTGCCGTCTTGCCGTGCTGCACACAGGCAATGATCTGCCACTGGTTGACCAGATCGACGTACCGGCGCAGGGGTGAGCTGCTCCAGGCATAACTCTTGACACCAATACCGGCGTGGGGCTGGGCCTTGGTGCCCATGCGCACCTTGACGCCCGGTGCCAGCGATGCCTGGCTGCGGTAGATGCCGGGCACGCCCAGCTCTGCCATCCAGCTGCCCCAGGTGCTGTTGGCCAGGATCATGGCCTCGGCCACGATCAGGTCCAGCGGCGCGCCGCGTTGGCGGGTGCTGATCTGCACGGTCTCGTCGCCCTGGGGCTCATTGCCGTCATTGCCCACCAGGCGGAAGTTGTAGTCCGGCCGGTTGAAGGTCTCGGGCTTGCCGCGCACGATCTCGCGCTTGGCCTTCAGGTCTTTTGCCAGTCGGTATAAAAATGATAGCTGCTCACGCAATGCGGGCAGGGGCTGCGGCTCGTTTTCGTGGTTGAAGGCGGGGTCCAGCAACCAAGGCTCTGTTACGACGGTGTCCAACTGGTCGTGGCGCAGGTTGTGCGCAATGGGCACCCGTTCGATCTTGGACTCATGGCCCTTGATCTCAAGCGTGGCCTCATCCAGCGTCACATACAAAGAGAGGGCAGGGCAGTCGCGCTCGGCCTGCAGCGTATAGGTTTGCACCAGGGCGTCGGGCAGCATGGTGACCTTGTAGCCGGGCATGTAGACGGTGGACAGGCGGGCACGGCCCAGTTGGTCTACCGCGTCGCCGGGCTGTATGGCCAGCCCAGGAGCGGCAATGTGGATACCCAGCGTAATGGTTCCACTGCCCAGGCCCTGAACCGACAGCGCATCGTCAATCTCGGTCGTCTGCGAATCGTCGATGGAAAAGGCCTGCACAGCGGCCAGCGGCAGGTCTTTGTCGTTGACTGCCGGTGCTGCGATGGCTGGAAAGCCCGTGCCCTTGGGGAAGTTTTCCAGCAAAAAGCGTTTCCAGTGGAACTGGTAGGGCGAGGCAATGGCGCCAGACTTTTGCAGCAGCGCCAGAGGGGCCGTGTTGGTGGCGCGGGACGCCTCGACCACGGCCTTGTACTCCGGCGCATTCTTGTCGGGCTTGAACAGAATTTTGTACAGCTGGTCCCGCACCGGTGCCGGGCACTGGCCGTCGCCCAGTTCATTGGCCCACTGCGTGATCTGCAGGGCCACCAGCTTTTTCTTTTCAATGGCGGCCAGCGCCTGGGCGATCACGTCGGCGGATGCCTTGCGAAAGCGACCCTTGCCCGCGCGGCGGAAGTAGTGTGGGGACTCGAACAGGCGGAACAGCATGGCCGCCTGCTCGGACAAGGGGGCTTGCTGGGAAAAATAGTCACGCGCCAGATCGGCAAAACCAAACTCTTCGTCCGGTGCAAACTCCCAGGCCATTTCCAGCTCGATGCCCTGGCTGGCGACCTGGGCCGCAGCCACAAACTCAGCCGGCGAGGGTTTTTCAAACTTCAGCAGCATATTGGCGGTCTTGACCTTGACCCGCTTGCCGCTGTCCAGCTCCACCTGCGCGGAAGCATCTGCTTCGGACAGCACCCGACCGGCCATGAATTTTCCGGCTTCTTCAAACAATAGAAACATAGGGCGGCATTGTCCCATGCCGCCAGCACCGCCTTTGGAAGGGACAAACAAATCCGCGCATCGGCGGAGCGTGGGGGTTTTGTTACCAAGTTCCCCTGTTTATGGGAGTTGTAGCCCCGCGTATCGCTATATGCTTGGGTCCTGCCAATTGGGTGCCCTGCTTGGGCGCCAAGGTATTACGGGAGTGCAATTCCAGTGTGGCGAGTATTGATAGTCGAAGACGATCCGCAGATGCGCGCATTTTTTGCCGCCAGTGTGCGGCGCAGCGGCCAGCTGGAGCTGGTGTGCGGTGTGGGCAGCGTGTCCGAAGCCAAGGCGCTGTTGGACGATGACCTGCAGGCCGTAGACGTACTCTTGACCGATTTAGGCCTGCCCGATGGCAGTGGCCTGGAGGTGATCCGCCACTCGCGCATGCGCCACCCCGGCTGCGAAGCCCTGGTCATCTCCATGTTTGGTGACGAGGACAACGTGTTGGCCAGCATAGAAGCCGGTGCGCTGGGCTATATCCACAAAGACGCGGCACCTGACGACATCGCCACCACCATTCTGGAGATGAAGGCCGGAGCCTCGCCCATTTCCCCCATGATTGCCCGCCGGGTGCTGTCCAAGTACCGGTCCATGCAGACAAATATTGCGCTAGCCCCCGTCAGTATTGAATGCAGTGCTATCAAAATGGAATCTTCGGATGTCAGCAAGGGCTTGCTCTCGCGACGTGAGCAGGAAGTCCTGGAGCTGGTCTCCCGCGGGTTTTCGTATGCCGAAATCGCCGATTTGAAGAGCCTGAGCGTGCACACCATCCAGACCCATATCAAAAGCCTGTACGGCAAGCTGGAAGTGCATTCCAAGATGGAGGCCGTGCTGGAGGCCACGCGCATGGGGTTGTTGCCCCGCCAGGCGGAGCACGCACTCTCCAAATAGGGGCCAACGGGGCTGTTATTGACCCGGCCTATGCCCGGTACTGCGGGATAATCGGCCCACTGTATGGCCTCTGTTTTTGATAAACCCTCTGTTTGGCGGCGCATTGCGCCCTGGTTCCACGGCTTTGACGGTCCGTTGGCCTTTGCCGTCTTCATATTGGCCTGTGCTGGTATGTTGACCATGTATTCATCCGGTTTCGACCACGGCACGCGTTTTGAAGACCACGGCCGCAATATGCTGATTGCCGGCGGCATCATGTTTGTGGTCGCCCAAATACCGCCACAGCGTCTGATGGCGCTGGCCGTGCCGCTCTACATGGTGGGCGTTGCCCTGCTGGTGGCGGTGGCCATTTTTGGCATCACCAAAAAAGGGGCCAGGCGCTGGATCAATATCGGCATCACCATACAGCCCAGTGAAATCCTGAAGATTGCCATGCCCCTGATGCTGGCCTGGTGGTTCCAGAAGCGCGAAGGGCAGCTTCGCCCCTTGGACTTTGGGGTAGCCGCTGTTTTGCTGGCTATCCCTGTGGGGCTGATCATGAAGCAGCCTGATCTGGGTACCTCGTTGCTGGTTCTGGCGGCTGGTATGGCAGTCATTTTCTTCGCAGGCATGAGCTGGAAGCTTGTCATACCGGTGGTGGTTGTGGGGGTGGTTGGTATTACCCTGATCGTTGCCTTTGAGCCTGCGCTTTGCGCGGATGGCAACCGATGGCCGGTGCTGCATGCCTACCAACAGCAGCGCATCTGCACACTCTTGGACCCCACGCGCGACCCGCTGGGCAAAGGCTTTCACATCATTCAGGGCATGATCGCTATCGGATCAGGCGGCATCACCGGTCTGGGGTTTATGAAAGGCACCCAAACCCACCTGGAGTTCATCCCTGAGCGCACCACCGACTTTATTTTTGCCGCCTACTCGGAAGAGTTCGGATTGGTCGGCACCTTGTTCCTGATTCTGGCGTTTATCTTTTTGATCCTGCGCGGCCTGGCCATTGCACTGGATGCGCCCACGCTGTTTTCGCGCTTGTTGGCGGGCAGTGTGACCATGATTTTCTTCACCTACGCCTTTGTGAACATGGGGATGGTCAGCGGCATCCTGCCCGTGGTAGGTGTGCCCCTACCCTTCATCAGCTACGGCGGTACGGCCATGGTGACGCTGGGGCTGGCGGTGGGTATTCTGATGGCCATTTCCAATTCCAAGCGGCTGGTGCAGTCGTAAGCATGACGGCTTTCACCGTCGGTATTGTGGGTGTGGGCAATATGGGCGATGCGATGGCGCAGCGCCTGGGCACGCTGGGGTGGGCACCCTGGGTGCACGACATCGATGCCGCCAAGGTCGAGAGCCTTAAGCCTTTTGGGGCTCTAGCCCCCGAAAATATTCATCATGCTGCTAGTACTTCTGTAGCAACCATCATTTGTGTGGTGGATGCGGTGCGAACCCGCGACGTCTTGTTTGGCCCCCCAAGGCCATCGCCCCCCACTTGCGGCCGGGCCATGTGGTGGTGTTGTGCCCCACGATTGCGCCAGAAGATGTGGAGGCCATCGCTGCCCAACTCGGCGCGCTGGGCGTTGACACCATCGATGCCCCCATGTCTGGCGGCCCGGCCCGCGCACTGGACGGCAGCATGAGCCTGCTGGTGGCGGGTGCGAAAGCAGTGGTCGCGCGTTGCGAGCCGCTTTTGCAGGCCTTGTCCAGCAAGGTCTTTTTTATCAGTGAACGCCCGGGTGACGGCGCCCGCACCAAGCTTGTCAACAACCTGCTGGCCGGCATCAACCTGGTGGGAGCAGCCGAGGTCATGGCCTTGGCCCGTCGCATGGGCCTGGACCTGGAGCGCACGCTGGATGTCATTGGCCAGTCCAGCGGGCAAAGCTGGATTGGCACCGACCGCATGCGCCGCGCCATCGCCGGCGATCTGGCGCCCCGCGCCCACATGACGCTGCTGGCCAAAGACACCCGGTTGGCACAACAGGCAGCGCATGGCGTGGGTTTTGATGGTCCTTTGGGGCCGCTGGCGGCCCAGGTATTTGCCGCAGCGCTGGATGCAGGTTTGGCGGATCTGGACGACGGCGCCCTGCTGCAGTTTCTGGACCGCAATCCCCACTGAAGCCGAATCTGCCCCACAGGCCTAGAATCGGGGCCATGATTGCACGCGAACCCACCATCGAACGGCTGGCCATTGCCCAGCGCCTCCTGCTGACTCCGTTTGGCCTGGATGAATCCCATCTGGCCCGCGCCCTGAGCGAGATCAAGGCGCATCAGGTCGACGAGGCAGACCTCTACTTCCAGTACACCCGATCCGAGGGCTGGAGTCTGGAAGAGGGAATTGTCAAAACCGGCTCCTTCAGCATCGACCAGGGCGTGGGCGTGCGTGCGGTCAGCGGCGAGAAAACTGCCTTTGCCTATTCCGACGATATTTCCGAGGCCAGCCTGCTGGATGCAGCCCGCACGGTGCGCACCATTTCCAGCGCAGCCCAGACCAAACGGACGAAGGTTGCTGCACAAAAGATAGCAAAATCCCGCTCGCTGTACACCGGTCACGATCCCATTTCATCGTTGGACAGTGCCACCAAGGTGGCGCTTCTGGGCAAGGTTGAAAAGCTGGCCCGCGCCAAAGACCCCCGCGTGGCCCAGGTCATGGCTGGTCTGGCCAGTGAATACGATGTGGTCATGGTGGCCCGCGCCGATGGGACACTGGCCGCCGATGTGCGTCCTCTGGTGCGACTGTCGGTCACGGTGATCGCCGAGCAAAAGGGCCGCCGGGAGGTGGGCTCTGCCGGTGGCGGAGGTCGTTTTGGCTTGGCCTATTTTGACGATGCACAGATCGAGAAATACGTGGACGAGGCCGTGCATGCCGCGCTGACCAATCTGGATGCGCGCCCGGCCCCGGCCGGTGAAATGACCGTGGTACTAGGCCCTGGTTGGCCTGGCATTCTGTTGCACGAGGCCATTGGCCACGGGCTGGAAGGCGACTTCAACCGCAAAGGCTCCAGCGCCTTCAGTGGCCGCATTGGCCAGCGCGTGGCAGCCAAGGGCGTCACCGTGCTGGACGACGGCACCATTGCCGACCGCCGCGGCTCGCTGAATGTGGACGACGAGGGCAATACTAGCCAGCGCACGGTCCTGATCGAAGACGGCATCCTGAAGGGTTACATCCAGGACAGTATGAACGCCCGCCTGATGGGCGTGGCACCCACCGGTAATGGTCGCCGCGAAAGTTATGCCCACGTGCCCATGCCACGCATGACCAACACCTATATGCTGGGTGGTGACAAGGACCCCAAGGAAATCGTTGCCAGCATCAAGAAGGGCTTGTACGCCACCAACTTTGGCGGTGGCCAGGTCGACATCACGTCCGGCAAGTTTGTGTTCTCGGCCTCTGAGGCCTATTGGGTTGAAAACGGCAAGATCCTTTACCCTGTCAAGGGCGCCACGATTGTGGGCAGCGGGCCCGAATGCCTCAAGCGCGTCAGCATGATAGGCAATGACATGAAACTCGACAGCGGCGTGGGCACCTGCGGCAAAGAAGGCCAGAGTGTGCCTGTGGGTGTGGGTCAGCCCACCTTGCGTATCGACGGCTTGACGGTGGGCGGAACGGCTTGACAAGGCTTGGGCGGACATGTGAGCATGGCAACTGACATGAGCACCGATTCCGCCCAACCCATCGACAACAGCAGCAGTGAAGATTCACGGGCGGTATCGACACCGCCCGCTGCACCGTTGTCGGCTGCGGGAATGCCTCCCTCTTACGCGCCGTCCCAGGTTCCATCACAGTCCCAATCCCAGTCGCACAGCTTTCAGTCTTTTGGGGAGTACAGCCAGTTTCTACGATCGGCTGTCGCGGATGAAGAGTCATTGCAGGTGGGGGAAAGCCTGCAGGCGCTGGCGGTGCAAATTGAGGCACTGGTGGCCATGCTGCAGCAGCGTAATACTGAGCCACGGCCCCTTTCCCTGGCTCTGATCAACCTGGTGGGTGACTTGCGTACACACCGTGCCCTGCTGCTGGGCTTGAGCGACGACTGGCACAGCAATTACGAGTTTGACGCTCACTTTTCTGCCTTGAACCACTTTCGCATTCTGGTCACGCAATGGGCCATGGACGCCGCACCGCCGCGCAATAGTGCGCCAGTTCTGGCCGACTTTGATCTTGCCGCCTGGCGTGTACTGGGTGCTGGCTCGCTGCTGTTGGATGTGTATGAACAATCGCGTTTGGCGACGGCTGCTGTCCCGCCCGAGGAGCGTAAGCCACCATCGGTCTGGGGTCGGTGGAGCGCCTGGTGGAAGCGCCGCCAGATCAAACGCAGTGTGGTGCGCCAAGAGGGCCGCCGCGGCCGGCGAAAAGACGATTAGGCAGGTGTGCTACATTTCGCCTTATGCATTTCGGTCGTTTTTACTTTAGCTACTTTTGGTTCTCAAGCGCTTCGGCGGTAGAGAGATCTGAACGTACCTGAACACCAGACGTCCCAAATCCTCACTAAACCGCCGGTCTACCGGCGGTTTTTTTTTGCCCGGTTTTATTCACCATCACCACAGTTCAACCTAGGAGCCGACCATGACCGCTAAAGCCTCTTCCAGCAAGGATGCCTGGTATCCCCCAGTGCCCCAGCAGACTGACCGCACCAGCCAGACCGACGACGAACGCATCAAGGACATCACCGTGTTGCCGCCTCCTGAGCATTTGATCCGTTTCTTCCCCATCCAGGGAACGGCGGTGGAAAAGCTAATCACCCACACGCGCCACACCATTCACAACATCATGGCCAAAAAGGATGACCGCATGCTGGTGGTCATTGGGCCATGCTCCATCCATGATCCAGCAGCCGCGCTGGACTATGCGCGCCGCCTGAAGGATCAGCGCGAGAAGTACAAAGACACCTTGGAAATTGTCATGCGTGTGTATTTCGAGAAACCCCGCACCACGGTGGGCTGGAAAGGGTTGATCAACGACCCCTACCTGGACGAGAGCTTCCGCATCGACGAAGGCCTGCGTATTGCGCGCCAACTGCTGATCGAGATCAACCGCCTGGGCTTGCCAGCCGGTAGCGAATTCCTGGACGTGATTTCACCGCAGTACCTGGGTGACCTGATCTCCTGGGGCGCAATCGGCGCACGTACCACGGAGAGTCAGGTACACCGTGAACTTGCCTCCGGCCTGTCAGCTCCCATCGGTTTCAAGAATGGCACCGATGGCAACATCAAGATCGCAACCGACGCGATTCAGGCGGCTGCTGGCGCACACCACTTCTTGTCGGTGCACAAGAATGGCCAAGTGGCAATTGTGCAGACCAAAGGCAACAAGGATTGCCACGTGATTTTGCGTGGAGGCAAGGCGACCAATTACGACGCAGCCAGTGTGGCCGAGGCGTGCAAGGAGCTGGAGAAGTCCAAGCTCCCCGCCACCTTGATGGTGGATTGCAGCCATGCCAACAGCAGCAAGCAGCATGAAAAGCAGCTGGATGTGGCGCGCGACATCGCCAGCCAGATCGCTGCGGGCTCACGCAGTGTGTTTGGTGTGATGGTGGAGAGCCACCTCAACGCCGGTGCGCAGAAATTCACGCCCGGCAAAGACGATGCAAACACACTCGCCTACGGCAAGAGCATTACGGATGCCTGCCTGGGTTGGGACGATTCGACGCAGGTGCTGGATGTGCTGTCTGCTGCCGTCAAGCAGCGTAGAGGCTGACGAAAAGAGGGTGCAGCGGTAGACCGCCGCACCCCTTTGTTTTACTGCGAGTTGATGTTGGTGCCGTTTTGGCCAACGGCGACGTACTGGGCAAATCCACTGATGGCCGCGTACAAATCGGAAGTGGTGCCGGTGGAGCGCGTGGTCCACGCCGTTGTTCCGGTGGGGCTGGTCAGAACGGTTCCACCCGTGCCCGTCACGAGGATCTGGTTGGCGGCAGTGCTGATGCCCAACAGATTGGCGCTGGAGCCAGATACCTGTGCAGCCCAGGTCACGCCGTTGTCCGTGCTGGTGAGAATGGTGCCGCCATTGCCTGCGGCTACCAAGGTGTAGCTGGTGTAGGCCTGCACCGCCACGGCATTGAGGTCGGCTGTGGTGCCAGAACCCACCAGGGTCCAGTTGGTCGCATCGGTGCTGGTCATCAAGGTGCCGCCAGCACCGACCGCTATCCATATGCCACTACCCGAGTGGGCGACACCGTAGAGGTTTTTGGTGGTTGGTACCGTTCCGGTGGTCCAGGTGACGCCGTCCGTCGAGGTGCGCAGTGTGCCGTTGTTGCCGACCACCACAGCCAGTGTGCCATTGCTGGCCACGGCATTCAGTGTTTCCGTGGTGTTGGATGTGGCTGCTGACCAGTTCGACATGTCCGTGCCATAACGGATGCTTCCGTTGGCACCCACCACAATGAACTTGCCCAGAGCGTATGCCGCTGCACGCATGTCGGTGTTGGAAGCGGCCGGCAGACCCGACCAGGCAATACCGTCTTTGCTGCGGTACGTGCTACCAGCGTCACCCACGGCAAAGTAGTAACCTGTCAAATCCGCAGCAGTGCCGTAAACAATGCTGCGGATGGTGTTGCTGCCGATAGGGGTGCCAATTTTCCAGGTTTCGCCGGCAGGTCGCGGCACGATGGAGACCGTGGGGCTTCCTGGGCCACCGGGGCCATCGCCATTGCGGCCGTTGACGGTGAAGTAGTACGTGAAGCCATTTGCAAGGCCGGTCACCACGTAGGGTGATGTCACGTCCAGCAACGCCCTGCTGCCAGGCACATTGATCCAGTCGGTGCTGGTAATCGTCTTATTGGGTGCATAAAAAAGCCAATACTTCACGCCAGGCGTCATGGTCCAGCTAATGGTCGCAGTGCCGTCGCCCGGCGTCACGGTGATGCCACCGGAAGGGGCTGGCGCGGAACTGCCGCCGCTGCCACCACAGGCAGAAACCAGCACGGCAACCATAAGAGTGGCAAGTGTCTGGCGCAGGGAAGAGAAGAGCATGAAGAACCACCTAGAAGAAGTAGAGCCGCGATTTTACAAGTCCCAGCGTCGCCCTACGGGTGCGCTACCGGACTTTACCCGTCTACTTCCAGTCGGGCTTTCAGAAATCCGCCGGTACCATAGCGGGTAACCCGGCTGTAGAAGCGATCGTTCAACCGTTTGACCATGGCCGAGTAGTCGTCGATGAGCGGCGGCAATATGCTGCAGTTGTCATAGTTCACTACAACGGCGACGCGTTCACCCAGCGGCTCCAGCATGACTGTGAGCTGTTGCTCAATGTCACTGAGATCACTCGACTGGTCGATCGCCAGGCCTTCAAAATTGATGAACAGCAGGCGATGTTCACGGTCCAGTTCAAAGCGTTCAGCCAGTGGCGTGGCCAACAGGCGCTCGCGCAGGCCCATGCTGGCTTCGCCAAACAGCGATGTATCCATGAGGCGCAGCTGTGGGCTGATGGTTGGCATGAAGTCCATCTGTGCCAGTACATCTTTCTCCAGGTCGATGCCGGGCGCAATTTCAATCAACGCCATGGAGCCCTGGCCCGCAGCATCGGCCTGAAGCTGAAAGACGCAGCGCTCAGTCACATACAACACGCGTTGGCCGCGTCTACAGGCCTCGCGGCCGCTGAAGGTGCGATGTTCCACCGATTTCAAGAACTTGCGCGTATCGCCCTCGCGTTGAATGTGCATCCGGCCATCACGTACACGCACATCCAGCCCGCCGGTGGTGAAGGTGCCTACCAGCACCACGGTCTTGGCATTCTGGCTGATATTGATAAACCCACCAGCGCCAGCCAGCCGCGGGCCGAATTTACTGACATTGAGGTTGCCTTGTGCATCGGCCTGGGCCAGGCCCAGCACGGCAATGTCCAGTCCACCGCCGTCGTAGAAGTCAAACTGGTTGGGTTGGTCGATCACCGCATGGGCATTGGTGGCCGCGCCAAAACTCATGCCGCTGGCCGGGATGCCACCTATGACGCCGGGCTCAGCCGTCAGCGTGACCAGGTCTATGATTTTTTCTTCTGCCGCCACGCTGGCCACGCCTTCGGGCATGCCGATGCCGAGGTTGACCACACTGTTGGGGCGCAACTCCAGTGCAGCGCGGCGTGCAATAACCTTGCGTTCACACAATCCCATGACCGGCAGCGAGTCTTGGGGAACCCGTATTTCGCCGGAGTACGCCGCGTTGTAGGATTCAGAAAAAGTCTGCATATGGTGGGCGGGCTCCGTGGCCAATACGACTGCATCGACCAGGATGCCAGGGACCTTGACCGAACGCGGGTGCAGCGTGCCGCGCTCGGCAATGCGCTCCACCTGCGCAATGACGATGCCGCCCGAATTGCGCGTTGCCATCGCAATCGCCAGTGCTTCCAGAGTGAGTGCTTCGCGCTCCATGCTGAGGTTGCCATCGGGATCAGCCGTCGTGGCACGGATGATGCCAACCGATATGGGAAAGGCTTTATAGAACAGGTATTCCTTGCCGTCGATTTCCATCAGCCGGACCAGGTCTTCGGTGGTGCAGGAATTGATCTTGCCGCCGCCCCAGCGCGGGTCGACAAAGGTGTCGATACCTACATGGGTCAAGGTCCCCGGCTTGCCAGCGGCGATGTCGCGAAACAAATGGGTGATGACGCCTTGCGGCAGGTTGTAGGCTTCGATGGCGTTGGAAATGGCGAGCTTCTGTAGCGCCGGAACCAGACCCCAGTGGCCGCCGACCACCCGTTTGATCATGCCGGCGTGGCCCAGATGATTGAGCCCGCGGCTGGCGCCGTCGCCTTGTCCTGCTGCATAAACCAAGGTCAGGTTACGTGGCGCGCCGACGCCGGTTTCTTTTTCGGTTTCCAGAAAACGCTGCTCCAGAGCCACCGCCACGGTCTCTGCAAAGCCAATGCCAACAAAACCGCCGGTGGCGACCGTGTCGCCGTCGTGGATCAGTCGGACTGCCTCGGCTGCGCTGACGACCTTGTTGCGTTGTGCGCCCTGTGGGGCGGTGTCAGTGATTAGCGAGTGCATGGCCGTATCCGTTCAACAAGGCGGTGAAGTCTGCGATGCTACTGGCTGGACCCCGTTGGCGTCTATGGGGCGGTACCCCGTCTTCAGGTCGCCGTCAGGTGGAGGCGCCTTGGACCCGCAGTGCGTTTGCAAGCTTGAGGTGAATGCCACCAAAGCCCCCATTGCTCATGCATAGTATGTGGTCGCCAGGCTTCACCTGTGCCAGCACTTGGCGGATGGTGGCGTCCACGTCGCTGGCCACGCTGGCGCGAGCGCCCATGCTGGACAGTGCTTCTGCTGCATCCCAGTCCAGGCCACCCGCATGGCAGAAAGCCAGGTCGGCTTCCTCCAGGCTCCAGGGCAGTTGCGATTTGACAGCGCCGAGTTTCATCGTATTGCTGCGGGGCTCGAATACCGCCAGTATGCGGGCCGTGCCAACTTGGCGACGCAGGCCGTTGATGGTAGTCCGGATGGCGGTGGGGTGGTGGGCAAAGTCGTCGTAGATGGTGACAGCGGCCGGGTCTGTGTCGGCGCAGGATGTTTTGCCCAGGGTTACGCGGGCTCGCACTTCCATGCGGCGTTTGACATTCACAAACTGACCCAGAGCCTGCGCCGCCACGCTGGGCGGCACGCCGACGTGTTCAGCGGCGGCAATGGCCGCCAATGCGTTGAGCTGGTTGTGTACGCCGCTCAAGGACCATTCCACACGGGCTACTGTTTTGCCGCTTTGCAGCACATCAAAGGCGTGGGGTTCACCAACCGCCGTGAAGTCGCTGACCGTGCTGCCAAAGCTGCGTTGTTCACTCCAGCAACCCTGGCTTAGGACGCGGGTCAGGCTTTCTTCCAGGCCGTTGACCACGATACGGCCCGAACCTGGCACGGTGCGCACCAGATGGTGGAATTGGCGCTCGATGGCGGCGAGGTTGTCAAAGATGTCAGCGTGGTCGAATTCCAGGTTGTTCAGCACCGCGGTGCGGGGGCGGTAGTACACGAACTTGCTGCGTTTGTCGAAGAAGGCGGTGTCGTATTCGTCGGCTTCAATGACGAATAGGGGAGGGTGGCGAGCTGGCACCGGGTTCTGATCCGTGTCCCCCGTCCGCGTTGCGGGTTCCTCCTTTACCTGCGCAAAGCCCTGTTCCGCACCGCCACCCAGGCGTGCGGATACGCCGAAGTTCAGGGGGACTCCGCCCACTAAGAAACCCGGCTGCAGGCCTGCGCTTTCGAGAATCCAGGTCAGCATGGCCGTTGTCGTGGTCTTGCCATGGGTGCCAGCTACCGCCAGTACATGGCGGCCCTGCAGCACATGCTCGGCCAGCCACTGGGGACCGCTGGTGTAGGGCGCGCCGGCATCCAGAATGGCTTCCATGAGCGGGTACCGTGGTGTGCCGTCGGCCAGACGGGCGCGGCTGACTACGTTGCCAATGACAAACGTGTCGGGCTTTAACGCCATCTGGTCGGTACCGTAACCTTCTATCAACTCGATGCCCAAAGCGCGCAATTGGTCGCTCATGGGGGGGTAGACGCCGGTGTCGCAGCCGGTAACGCGGTGGCCTGCCTCGCGCGCCAGCGCGGCCAAGCCGCCCATAAAAGTACCGCAAATGCCCAGAATGTGAATATGCATGGCAACATTCTATCGGTAGGCTGTAAGCGTTTTATGCCCCTAGCCCCCGTGCAGACTCCCCAAGGTGCTATCAAAATTGAAGCGAATAAAGACTGTCCGGCAGCACGGGACAAGCTTCCCGGAGCACAATGCGGCCATGGAAGCATTGAAAGAAGAGTTGGCCGCTGTTGCCGCACGCCTGGTGGTGGAGGAAGGCCTGGAGTATGGGGCGGCCAAGCGCCGCGCCATCAAGCAGCTGGGATTGCCCGCGCGCACCGCATTGCCCGACAACACGCAATTGGACACGGCGGTGGAAGAATATATTGCCATCTTTTGTGCCGATACGCAGCCTTCGGAGTTGCACGCCCTTCGGTTGCTCGCTCTGGAGTGGATGGAGCGTCTGGACCGGTTTCGCCCACATATTGGCGGTGCGGTCTGGCACGGCACGGCGACGCGGCGCTCCGATATTTACCTGCAGTTGTTTTGTGATGACTCCAAATCGGCGGAAATCGGCCTGATTGACATGCAGGTTCGCTACGAGTCGCGCTCGGTCACCGGTTTCCACGGAGAGACCGTGGATGCACTCAGTGTGCAGGCTTATAGCGAAGCGCTGGGTGAGTATGTGGGGTTGCATCTGCTGGTGTATGACTTTGACGACCTGCGCGGAGCCCTGCGTGCAGACGCGCGGGGACGACGTCCGCGAGGTGACGCTGCTGCCCTTCGTGTTTTGTTGCAAGATGGAGCTCTATGACTGCGCCCGATCTCAAGCCTGAATCCGTTACCCCTGCGCCTGACGCGCCTAAGCGTCGTCTGCTTTTGGGTGGTACTGCCGCTGGCGCAGCCCTGTTGGGGCTGGGTGTAGCCTGGTGGCGTAACCCAGGGCCTGAGGCGTCGACGGCGGAACAGCTGGTCGATGGGTTCTGGTCTATGCAATGGGATACGCCAGACGCTGGCAAGTTGTCCATGCAATCATTGCGGGGCCGGCCGCTGCTGCTGAATTTTTGGGCAACCTGGTGCGCGCCTTGTGTCGAGGAACTGCCGCTTATTAACGACTTCTACCGTCAAAATAAAGAAAAAGGCTGGCAAGTGCTTGGCTTGGCGGTCGATAAGCTTTCTCCCGTGCAGAGCTTTCTGAAGAAAATGCCGCTGGATTTTCCGGTGGGAATGGCCGGGCTGGCCGGCGCGGAATTGGGACGTGGCTTGGGTAACGTGGCAGGTGGCCTGCCTTATTCTGTCGTCGTTGGCGCCAAGGGCGCTGTGCTGTACCGCAAGATGGGGCGCCTGCACCCAGCGGACTTGGCTGAGGTGCTTAGTCTAAAATGACCGGCTAAACGGGTAGTCGGGGCGTATGGCAGGTGGTTATTGCCTGCTGAATTTGCATTCACTTTCTTTGATTTTGCATGGCGTTGTCGGTGGATAAAAAGATTTATCGACAAATCAAGCCTTTTTGCTGTAAATTCGCCCCCTACTGAATAACGGTTGTTGGAGATGACATGGATTTACGCAAACTCAAAACGCTGATCGACCTGGTATCGGACTCCAATGTGTCGGAGCTCGAAATCACCGAGGCCGAGGGCAAGGTCCGCATCGTAAAAGGCGGTGGCGCAGTGGTTCACAGCTACGCACCTGCTCCGGTCTATGCACCGCAAACCCAAGCCCCGGCGCCTGTGGCGTCCAACGGCGCCGCACTAGCTGCCGCACCCGCAGCAGCAGAAGTCGCTGCTGGGCATACCGTAAAGTCGCCGATGGTGGGTACTTTCTACCGTTCTTCTTCCCCTGGTGCCAAGGCATTTGTAGAAGTCGGCTCCGTCGTCAAAGAGGGCGAGACCGTTTGCATTATTGAAGCCATGAAGATCCTCAATGAGATCGAGGCCGACAAGTCCGGTACCGTCACCCGCATTTTGTGTGAAAACGGTCAGGCGGTCGAATACGGTCAGCCATTGTTCGTCATTGAGTAAGCCCGACGGCCAGCAGTCATTCCCATGTTCAAAAAAATCCTGATTGCCAACCGTGGCGAGATTGCGCTGCGAATCCAGCGCGCCTGCCGCGAGTTGGGCGTCAAGGCGGTGATGGTTTATTCCGAAGCCGACCGCGATGCCAAGTACGTCAAACTGGCCGATGAGGCTGTTTGCATAGGCCCTGCTCCTTCGGCGCAGAGTTACCTGAATGTGCCAGCCATTATTTCGGCAGCGGAGGTGACGGACGCAGAAGCCATTCATCCCGGTTACGGCTTTTTAAGCGAAAACGCGGACTTTGCCGAGCGGGTGGAGAAAAGCGGATTCCAGTTCATTGGCCCAACGCCAGAGTCCATCCGCATCATGGGTGACAAGGTTTCCGCCAAGCAAGCCATGCTGCGCGCAGGTGTACCTTGTGTGCCCGGTTCCGAAGGTGAGCTGCCTGACGACCCAGCCTTGATCCGTCGCATCGCCAAGGCGGTAGGTTACCCGGTCATCATCAAGGCGGCGGGCGGCGGCGGCGGACGAGGCATGCGTGTGGTCCACACCGAGGCGGCCCTGATCAATGCCGTGGCCATGACCAAGGCGGAGGCTGGCGCAGCGTTCGGGAACCCTGCGGTGTATATGGAGAAGTTTCTCCAGAATCCGCGCCACGTCGAAATTCAGATCCTGGCGGACAAGCACAAAAACGCGGTCTATCTGGGCGAGCGTGACTGCTCCATGCAGCGCCGCCACCAGAAAATTTTGGAAGAGGCGCCAGCACCGGGCATCAACCGTAAGCTGATTGAGCGGGTGGGTGAGCGCTGTGTTGCGGCTTGCAAAAAGATTGGGTACCGCGGCGCCGGCACCTTTGAATTTCTCTACGAGGATGGTGAGTTCTACTTTATCGAGATGAACACGCGGGTTCAGGTAGAGCATCCGGTGACTGAAATGGTGACGGGTATTGATATCGTGCGGACACAGATCATGGTGGCTGCCGGCGAGAAGTTGCCCTTTACCCAGCGCCAGATCGAGATACGGGGCCATGCCATTGAATGCCGGGTCAATGCCGAAGATCCGTATAAATTCATTCCTTCGCCAGGTCGCGTGACAACTTGGCACGCACCGGGCGGTCCAGGGGTGCGGGTGGACTCGCATGTCTATACCAACTACTTCGTGCCGCCGAATTACGACTCCATGGTGGGCAAGATCATTGTGCACGGCGACACCCGCGAACAGGCCATGGCGCGTATGCGCACAGCATTGGCCGAGACGGTAGTCGAAGGCATCAATACCAATATTCCGCTGCACCGCGAGTTGCTAGTGGATGCCAAGTTTATGGACGGCGGCACGAACATCCACTACCTTGAGCAGTGGCTGGACCAACGCAAGCGCTGATCCCATGGCCATGTTTGAACTCAGCCTGATGTGCCCGGAGGATCGGGTAGAGCATCTCAGTGACGCATTGGATGCGTTGGATGCTTTGAGTGTCAGTGTGGAGGATGCTGACGCGCAGACCGATGCCGAACAAGCACTGTTCGGCGAGCCTGGCATGCCTGCACCCAAAGACGGTTGGCAACGCTCCCGTGTGACGGCGCTGTTTGCCAATGAATCCCTTGCGCGGGAGGCAGCAGAGTTGCTGGTAGCGCAGGACTTCTTTGAAGGCTGCCAGGTTTTGGCGATGGCACCCGTGCCTGAGCAGGATTGGGTGCGATTGACGCAGTCGCAGTTCACGCCAGTTGACATCACGCCGGAGTTCTGGATCGTTCCCACCTGGCATGAACCTCCTGCCGCTGCGAAACAGATCATTCGTCTGGATCCGGGGTTGGCGTTTGGCACCGGAACCCACCCTACAACGCGCATGTGCCTGCGCTGGATTGCGACCCATGCAATGCAGGGCCGGGTATTGGACTACGGTTGTGGCTCTGGTATTTTGGCTATTGGCGCTGCAAAATTTGGTGCTGATGAGGTAGTGGCAGTGGACATCGATCCTGCTGCCGTTCAGTCTACCGAGTTGAATGCGGTGGCCAATGGCGTCGCGTTGGCGGCGGGAATGCCAGAGTTTGCCAAAGGCCTGTACAACACGGTGCTGGCCAATATTCTGGCAACGCCACTCAAAGTACTGGCACCATTGCTGTGTGCACACGTTGCGCCGGGTGGGAGCCTGGTGTTGGCGGGCATATTGGAACGCCAGGCCGATGAACTGATTGCTGCCTATTCCTCTCACTGCCAATTGGTGGTGACCGACCGCGAAGATGGCTGGATTCTGATGACCGCCTCACTTTAAGCGCGTACACCGGGTCTCTACAATGGCAGTGACATGAGCCTGATTACCCGATGCCCGGTATGCGCCACGATGTTCAAAGTCGTGCCAGACCAGCTTCGCGTGTCTGATGGCTGGGTGCGGTGTGGCCAGTGCAATGAGGTTTTTGATGCCAATGTCCATTTGCAAACAGGCGCTGGCCAAATACTGAGTGCCTCGCCACCGCAGCAGCCTCGGCAAAATCCCATTGAACAGCCGGCACCAGCACCAGCACCAGCACCAGCACCAGCACCAGCACCAGCACCAGCACCAGCTCCGGTCAAGGTGGAAAGTGTTGCCTCAGATGCCGAGCCGTTGGAAGAGCCCTTTTTGGAAGTGAACCCTCGGGCTTTGCACATTGATGAGCAGGACATAGCACCGGCGGCGGCAACCTTACGTGAACAGCGGGACAACTTAGGCCGCGGTGATACGTCCCAACGCAAGCCTCGCAAGGAAGCTGTTTCCAAAACCACACCCGTAGTGGCACCCTCCCCATCATTGGTGGAGGAAGATCCCCGGCATTCCTTCCTGCACAAAGGGCGGGCACCCGTCCCTGGGCGTCGGCCTTGGGTGCGTGCAGGCCTCGTCCTGCTTTCGCTGGTATTGCTTGGGGGGCTGCTTTTGCAGATCGTTGTGCATGAGCGGGATCGCATTGTTGCGACGGAACCGGCTGCCCGGCGCTTTCTGGAGCCACTATGCGAAGTATTGAACTGCAAGCTTGAGGCACTGCTTCAAATTGAAGCCATCGTTATCGACAGCTCTTCCTTTGCCAAGGTACGCACGGATGTCTACCGTCTGAGCTTTGCGCTGAAGAATTCGGCACAGACGCCCGTTGCCACACCGGCCGTTGAGCTGACTCTCACCGATATGCAGGACCAGGCAGTGATACGCAGGGTCTTTACTGCCGCTGATTTCGCCAAGCAGAGGATGGTCATCGAGCCAGGTGCAGAGTTACAGGCAACGCTCCCCGTAAGTGTCAAACATGTTGCGGGTCACGACAAAGTCACTGGCTACCGGCTGTTGTCTTTCTACCCATAAAAAAAGCCCGGAACCTTGCGGTACCGGGCCTTTTGAGGCGCTAAAACCCTGATCAGGGTTTGTTGGCGGTGGGGAAAGGCCACGCAGCCTGCGGGTTCAGAGTGGTCTGGGCAGCAGGCGCAGCGGGTGCGGTCGCTGCTTTGGCAGCGGGTGCTTTCGCGGCTTTCTTCGCAGCCGGCTTTTTGGCTGCCTTTTTAGCGACGGGCTTCTTGGCTACGGCTGCTTTTTTGGCAGGTGCCTTTTTGGCGGCTGCTTTTTTGGCAGGAGCCTTTTTGGCTACTGCTTTCTTGGCAGGAGCCGCCTTCTTCGCTGGGGCAGCCTTTTTGGCGGCTACTTTTTTGGCCGGGGCCTTTTTAGCAACAGCTTTTTTGGCAGGAGCCGCTTTTTTAGCGGGAGCTGCCTTCTTTGCTGCTACTTTCTTGGCGGCTACCTTTTTAGCGGGAGCTGCCTTCTTCGCTGGGGCTGCTTTTTTAGCAGCTACTTTTTTTGCTGGTGCAGCTTTCTTTGCTGGTGCAGCTTTCTTTGCTGGAGCGGCCTTCTTTGCGGCCGGCTTTTTTGCAGTTGCCATGATTTTCTCCTTGATCAATTTACAAAGAGCACTTCTTGCCAGTTGTGTGCAAAAAGCGATTCATGCGGTTGGGCAGTTGCCCAGCCACATGAACTTGGTGACACCCACCCAGCACAGACTCTTTGGACTGTTGTTGGATGGATGAAATTCGGGAAAACATTTCTTGGTCTAGTCCCAGGACAGCGAGCCACCCGACTGGTACTCAATGACACGCGTCTCGAAGAAGTTGCGCTCCTTCTTGAGGTCGATCATTTCACTCATCCAGGGGAACGGGTTTTCCTCATTGGGGAACAAGGCTTCCAAACCGATCTGCGTGGCGCGACGGTTGGCGATATAGCGCAGGTAGCCTTTGAACATTGAGGCGTTCATGCCCAATACCCCGCGCGGCATGGTGTCTTCGGCGTAACGGTATTCCAGGTCGACGGCGGTTTCAAACAGACCCTTGATCTCGGCCTTGAACTCGGCGGTCCACAACTGGGGGTTCTCAAGCTTCAATTGGTTGATCAGGTCGATCCCAAAATTGCAGTGCATGGACTCGTCGCGCAGAATGTACTGGTACTGTTCGGCGGCCCCTGTCATCTTGTTCTGGCGGCCCAGGGCCAATATCTGGGTGAAGCCTACATAGAAGAACAGGCCCTCCATCAAGCAGGCAAACACGATCAAGGACTTGAGCAGCGTCTGGTCCGCTTCTGGTGTGCCGGTGTGAAAGTTCGGATCCATGATCGCTTCGATGAAAGGGATCAGGAACTGGTCCTTGTCACGGATGGACTGCACCTCGTTGTAAGCATTGAAGATTTCGCTCTCGTCCAGACCCAGTGACTCCACGATGTACTGGTAGGCATGCGTATGGATCGCTTCCTCAAAAGCCTGGCGCAGCAAAAACTGGCGGCACTCCGGTGCAGTGATGTGACGGTAGGTTCCCAGCACAATATTGTTGGCGGCCAATGAATCCGCAGTGACAAAGAAGCCGAGGTTTCGCTTAATGATGCGGCGCTCGTCTTCAGTCAAACCATTCGGGTCTTTCCACAGGGCGATATCGCGGGTCATGTTGACCTCTTGCGGCATCCAGTGGTTGGCGCAACTGGCCAGGTATTTTTCCCAAGCCCATTTGTATTTGAACGGAACCAGCTGGTTGACGTCGGTCTGTCCGTTGATGATGCGCTTGTCCGACGCCTTCATGCGCACGGGAGCTGTGGACTTTGCGGGAGCGCTTTGCGCCCGCTCGACTGCCGGGGTTGCCGACGGCGTGAACGCAAAATTTGTTAGCGGTGTGGGCTTGACTTCTTCGTCCCAGGTCAACATAAATAATTCCAATCAGCGGATTATGAGAGCAGTGAAATGAAATGAAAAGTAATCATGCACTTCACTGCAAATATGTGTTGCTCAATAGCATCGCAGCTCATGCGATGCGTGCTTCATCTTTACTGGCAAGACTCGCATGTCGGATCGTCGACTCCGCAAAACTTGATGTCAGTTGCTGCGTTCGACGCCATCTCCATTTGCATCTGTGCAGCAGCGGCCGCAGCTTCCAGAGCGCTCGATGCGCGCATGGAACCTTTGGCCTCATTGCCCGAGGAAACGGCGTTCATCTTGCCCGCGGTCACTGTTGATTTCTCTGCGTGGGTTGCAGACATGGTGCGCAGATAGTAGGTGGTCTTCAGGCCACGCAACCAGGCAAGTTTGTAGGTCTCGTCCAGTTTCTTGCCAGAAGCGCCAGCCATGTAGATGTTGAGCGATTGAGCCTGGTCAATCCACTTCTGGCGGCGTGCCGCAGCTTCGACCAACCACTGGGTTTCGACCTCAAACGCGGTAGCGTAGAGCCGCTTGACTTCAGCGGGAACACGGTCGATCGGGCCCAGTGATCCGTCAAAGTGTTTCAGATCCATCACCATGACATCGTCCCACAGTCCGAGGTGTTTCAGGTCTTTCACCAGGTAACCATTGATGACGGTGAATTCACCCGATAGATTGGACTTGACCGACAGGTTGCCAAAGCTGGGTTCGATGGATGCGTCCACACCAATGATGTTGGAAATGGTGGCAGTTGGTGCAATGGCCACGCAGTTGGAGTTGCGCATGCCATCTTGTGCAATCTTGTTGCGCAGTGCATTCCAGTCCAGGGTGGACGAACGGTCTACTTCCACATAACCGCCGCGTGCCGAGGACAACATATCCAAGGTATCCAGCGGCAACACGCCTTTGTCCCACAAAGAGCCGCGGTAGGTGGAGTATTTGCCGCGCTCCTTGGCCAGTTCGGTCGATGCCCAGTAAGCGTAATAGCAAATAGCTTCCATGGATTCATCGGCAAACTGCACAGCCGTTTCGCTGGCATAGGGGATGCGCAGCTCGTACAGGCTGTCCTGGAAGGCCATCACACCCAATCCGACCGGACGGTGGCGCATATTGGAGTCGCGCGCTTTCTTGACCGCGTAGTAGTTGATGTCGATGACGTTGTCCAGCATGCGCATGGCGGTGCCGATGGTGCGCTTGAGCTTGTCGTGGTCCAGCTTGCCGTCTTTCAAATGCTGGCGCAGGTTGACGGAGCCCAGGTTGCAGACAGCTGTTTCGGTGTCGGAAGTATTCAGCGTGATTTCTGTGCACAGATTGCTGGAGTGCACGACTCCAGCGTGTTGCTGCGGCGAGCGCACATTGCAGGCATCCTTGAACGTGATCCAGGGGTGGCCAGTCTCGAACAGCATGGTCAGCATCTTGCGCCACAGGTCGCTGGCCTGGACGGTGCGGGCAGGCTTGATCTCGCCGCGGGCCGCCTTTTCTTCATAGGCAACATAAGCCTTTTCGAATTCGGTGCCAAACAGATCGTGCAGGTCGGGAACATTGTTGGGCGAGAACAGGGTCCAGGTTCCTTTTTCCATGACCCGGCGCATGAACAGATCTGGGATCCAGTTGGCTGTGTTCATGTCGTGGGTGCGGCGGCGGTCATCGCCAGTGTTCTTGCGCAGCTCCAGGAATTCTTCAATGTCCAGGTGCCAAGTTTCCAGGTACGTGCAAACCGCGCCCTTGCGCTTACCGCCCTGGTTGACTGCGACGGCCGTGTCATTGACAACCTTGAGGAACGGCACGACACCCTGTGACTCGCCGTTGGTACCCTTGATATGGGCGCCGAGCGCACGCACGCGGGTCCAGTCATTGCCTAGGCCGCCCGCAAATTTCGACAACAGAGCGTTTTCCTTGATGGATTCGTAAATGCCATCCAGATCGTCCGGCACCGTGGTGAGATAGCAGCTGGAGAGCTGCGAACGCAAAGTACCACTGTTGAACAGCGTGGGCGTGCTGGACATAAAGTCGAAGCGCGACAGCACTTCGTAGAACTCGATGGCGCGGGCTTCGCGGTCGATCTCGTTCAGCGACAGGCCCATGGCCACACGCATGAAGAAGGCTTGTGGCAATTCGATACGGGTCTTGCCTTCGTGCAGGAAGTAACGGTCGTACAGCGTTTGCAGGCCCAGGTAGTCGAACTGCATGTCGCGCTCGGCCTTCAGTGCAGCACCCAGGCGCGGCAGGTCGAACTGCATCAGGCGCTCGTCCAGCAGTTCGGCATTCACGCCGCGCTTGATGAAGCCTGGGAAGTAGTCGGTGTAGGCCGTTGCCATGTCGGCGGGCGCTACATCACGGCCCAACACTTCACGCGAGATCGTGTGGAACAAAAGGCGAGCCGTGGCGTAGGTGTAATCCGGGTCTTTTTCGATCAAGGTGCGGGCGGCCAGGATGGAGGCTTTGTAGACCTCGTCCATGGGCACACCGTCGTACAGGTTGCGCATGGTCTCTGCCAGGATGGGGCCTGCTTTGACATCAGCACCCAGACCGGTACACGCCGTTTCGATCAGGCTCTTGAGCTTGTTCAGATCCAGCACGATGCGCTGACCGTTGTCGATAGCGTGCAGAACGGGAGCGGCTGGCGCTACTTCGGCGACCTGTTTGGCGCGTTCTTGCGCGCGGCGTTCGCGGTACAACACGTAAGCGCGCGCAATTTCGTGGTGCCCGCTGCGCATGAGCCCCAGTTCAACATGGTCTTGCACGTCTTCAATATGGAAGGTGCCGCCGCCCGGACGAGAGCGAACCAGTGCGCGGATAACTTGCTGCGTCAGGGATTCAACCACTTCGCGGACGCTCGCGGAGGCCGCACCTTGTGTTCCGTGTACCGCCAGGAAGGCCTTCATCATCGCTACAGCGATCTTGTTCGGCTCAAACGAAACAACCGCGCCATTGCGACGGATGATTTGGTAGTGGGCCAGGTGGTTGACGCCGCCATTTTCAGCCGCAGTGTCAGTGTAGGTAGACATTTGGGCGGTGGATGGATTTGCGGCGGTGTTGGAGACAACTGATTGCATGGATTCCTCGTCTAAGTGGCGATTTTTTCTTGGGCTTGGCCTGGTGATGTGACCGTCCTTGATAGGCATTTATCGAAAGAGCGGTAAAGACAGGGCACACTATATATGGGGTCAGTAGTGCTTGCAAGCCACTACCGGTAGTGTACCCGGGTGTAATTGGCCCCGTTTGTGGAAGGACGCCGAATGGCCAGGGTGGCCCAATAAATCGAGCGCGTGCAGTCGCTAGCAAGAAGCGCGGCGTGAAGCCCTTGCGAATAGGGGATGTCTGGAGAAAGACCCAATACACATGCGGCTTGCAAGCGAATTTGGTCTGCTGAACCGCATGGAGCCAAGCGATTCGCCACGCCAACAGCGTTGGCGCTGTCACATGGTTATGAGCAGAGTGCGGGCGTTGCAGGCATCAGTTGCCAGTCTGATGCAGGGTGCCTTCGGGAAAACACTGATCTTCCAATTGCAAGAAATTTTGTAACAAATTCCAGTCCAGGCCGGGGCCGGGATCCGCTTTGCGTCCGGGGGCAATGTGCTCGTGTCCTGCAATATGTGCGATCGGGTAGCGTTGGCAGATCGCTTGGTGCAACGCTGCAAGCGCTTGGTACTGCGCGATCTCGAACGTTTCGCCTTCGAGGCCTTCGAGTTCTATACCAATGGAGTCGTCATTGCAATTGCTGCGCCCACGATACTGGGACACCCCTGCGTGCCAGGCGCGGTCGTCACAGCTGACAAACTGCCAGACCTCCCCGGTGCGCCGCACGTAAAAGTGAGCGGACACCTTCAGTCCCTCAATCTGCCGAAAGTAAGGATGCTGCGTCCAATCCAGCCTGTTGGTGAACAGGTCTTGCACCTGGTCGCCACCATAGACACCCGGTGGCAAACTGATGGAGTGCAGGACAACCAGATCGATCAGTGCCTGCGCCGGTCTGGGCCCATAGTTGGGCGATTCCAGCCAGCGTGCAGCCCGGTAGCGGCCGCCATGCCATCGCTCGGTTTCAGACCGCTTTTGCTCACTCATCGGGGCCATCATCGCGTGGCGCATCGATTTTCAGACGCGCGATGCGGTAGCGGATTTGCCGCAAGCTGAGACCGAGGCGGGTTGCCGCCAGTGTCCGATTGAAGTTGGTTTCTTTCAGGCACTTGACGAGGATTTCTCGCTCCTGTTGGTCCAGATGGCTCTGCAAGTCGGACGGGACGAGGATGTCTTGGCCTGCGGCAGGTTGCGCGAGAGACAGGGGCGTATCGGATGCGCTTACAGTTTCCATCGGGGCCACAAGGGGGGCCGGACGGCTATAGCCATTTGGCTGCAAGTCATCCAGTCGCAAGGTGCTGCCATCGCACAGTGCAACCGCTCGATGCAGAAGGTTTTCCAGCTCGCGCACATTCCCATGCAGAGGCAGCTGTGCAAGCTGTTCCAGGCTGCCAGCGGCCAGCTCCGGGATAGCCATTTGGGATTCTTCGGCAATGCGGGCCAGCAGCGCCTGGCACAGGGCGGGCAGGTCTTCACCGCGCTCGCGCAGTGGCGGAATCACAATGTCAATCACGTTGAGTCGGTAAAAAAGATCCTGGCGGAAGCGCCCAGCCGCCACTTCTGCGGGCAGGTCTTTGTGGGTAGCGCTGACGATACGCACGTCAACGTTTTCTTCTTGGCTGGAGCCTACTGGGCGCACGCAGCGCTCCTGGATGGCACGCAGTAACTTTGACTGCATTGCCAAGGGCAGGTCACCAATTTCGTCCAGAAACAGGGTGCCCCCTTTTGCCGCCTGGAAGAAGCCTTCACGGTCTTGCACCGATCCGGTGTAGGCGCCCTTTTTCGCGCCAAAGAACTCTGTCTCCAGCAGATTCTCGGGGATGGCACTGCAATTTACCGCTACCCAGGGGCCCCCTGCGCGGTGGCTGGTCGCATGCAAGGCGCTGGCCACCAGCTCCTTGCCTGTGCCGGACTCGCCGCGAATCAAAACAGGGGCCATGCTGCGTGCCACTTTGACGATGCGATCCTTGACATTGCGCATCGCCGCTGATTCGCCAGCCAGCCTGGAGAGCGCCAACTGGCCTTTGGTGCTTCCTCCATTGGGACCATCTGGCAGTCTGGCATCGGTGGCCCGCCTGGCAGGACCTGCTTTTGGAACATTGCCCTGTACCGCCGAAGCGATGGCCGTACGAAACTGCTTCAGGTCTACCGGTTTGGTGAGGTAGTCGAAGGCGCCAGCTTTGAGCGACTCCACTGCATTTTCTGCCGACCCGTGCGCTGTTATGACAATGCTGCGCTCGGAGCGGTGTTGCGTCTTCATATGGCTCAGTATTTCGGTGCCAAGCCCATCGGGCAGGCGCATGTCGGTGATGACCACATCAAAACGCTGTGCATTCAGGAGTTGCAGTGCTTCCTGTACGCTGCCAGCCGTGTCGACCCGGTAGCCCTCGCGCAGCAGTGTGAGCTCATACAACGTGCGCAGGTCGGGCTCGTCATCGATGACCAGTATCTGGGCGTTGTTCAGTACAGCGTGGGTTGCCATGGGGTGGTTGTCAGTTCTGGCGATGGCGGATTATCCGGGGATTCCGTGCGTGTAAATGTAACGACAAACTCGTTCCCTTCGGTCGGTTGTCCCCGTGCTGCGCGTACTGTGCGCTGGTACGCAAGCGATGCGTCGTGGCGTTCACATAGCTCCCTGCAGATATACAGGCCCAGTCCGCTGGATCGGCTGTCGGAGGAGAAAAAAGGTTCGAACAAGTGCCGCTCTACAGATTGGTCCATGGGCGGCGAGTCGCTCCAGACGGAAATGGTGGCGTGCTGTGCATCGCTGACCGCGGGGAAGACCTGGATGGCGTCGGCCTGTTCCTCCGTATGGCGGCGCGCGTTGTCCAGCAAATTGACCAGTACCCGACGCAAATGTTCGGTGTCAAAGCGCACGCCAATGGTCTGGTCTCCGGGATGTACGGTCAGGCGTTGCTGGCTACCCGTTTGCGTTGCCCAGTCGCTGCAGATGCGGTGTACGGAGGTATCCAGCGGGACTGCAGGCACCAGATAACTGGGGTCGTAGGGCTGCACGCGGGAAATATTCAGAATGTCGTTGACGATTTTCTCCAGCCGCTTGGCGTTTTGCCCCACCATGGCAGTCAGTTTTTTTAGCCTGGGGTCCGCGATGTCCTCCTCCAGCAATGCATTGGCCTGCGTAATGGCCGAAAGCGGATTGCGGATTTCGTGGGCCACCGCCGTTGACAGGCGACCCATGCTGGCCAGGCGTTCGGTGCGCACACGGGCTTCCAACTCGCGCTGGTCCTGCAAGAACAATACGCACAGGCTGTCTCCGGGCTGTCCGGGATATGCGGCAAGGCGCGCACGCGCGTGTACACGCCGCGGCCCTTCGCTACCATGGCGAATGGTAATGTCTTCCTCCTGGCTTTGGCCGGTACCTACACACAGGCGCGTCAGGCCCAACAGAGGACGCCAACCCACTTCGGCGTTCAGATCAAACACCTGGGCGCGCAAAGCCAGTTGTGAACCCAACAGCTGCCGCGCCGCCGGATTGGCTGCACGTACGTTTCCGCGTCCATCCACCACAATGACACCATCCGGCAGGGACTCAATTACCAATTCGTTGACCTGGCGCTGGAGTGTGGCCAGCAGGTCGCTTTGGCGTGCCCGGATTTCCTCATTGGTGAGCCGCGAGGAAAGTTGGTTGGATAGCCAGGCGATGGCGAAGTAGCCCACCCCGCTGAGCGCAGACTGTGCAAAGTAGGGTGTGGTGGTGTCCGCAGGCCCTTTTAAATAGGACAGCAGTGCTTCAACCAGCATCAGCACCGTGATACCTGCGGCCGTTCCCATTGCCAGGCGCAGTGAGCCCAATACCGATGCAACCAGAATGGGCAGCGCAAAAAGCGGGGTGTAGTTGATGGATGTCCCGCTACTTCCCTGCAGTATCTGCAGGGCTGAAAAAGTCAACAAATCCAGGCCAACGAGTGCACCCCAGACCCGGTTGAATGACTGGCCGAGCGGGCGAGGTTTGACGAACAGCTTGCTAGCCAAAGTGCCGACCAGGTAAGCGGAACTGATAGCAATCTGGGCGTTGCTGTTGCCCGTGCCTGTGAGGAAAAGGGCCGTTTGCAGCACCACCAGCACCACACCCAAAACCAGCCGGGCGGTCATGAAGCCCTGCCACTGGCGTGCCAGCTCATAGGTGTTCTGCTCCGACCGCGCGGCAGTAGTGTTTACCAACGGATCAAACCATGAGGGGGTGGCTTGTTCGGACACAGGCAATCTTCAGGGTTCGCAGTGCTGGCGGTGCGCCACACTGCAATAGTGCCCAAGCGCACCGGGTATCGCGTCGTGGGTCGGCACGTGCATGCCGCAGTGGTGGCAGGCCACCATGCCGATGGACTTGGACGCGGATGCCTTGTTGGAGTGTGTTTTGCGTGGGCGCGATTCGCGCCAGACCCGCCAGCGCCAAGCCACTACCAGCACAACCAAAAAGATCAGCAGAAACCTCACGGCGTGCGACCCAAAACAATCTCCATGACAAAGCGCGAGCCCACATAGGCCAGCAACAACAGTGCCGAGCCCAGGTACACCAGATGTACGGCGCGTTTGCCGCGCCAGCCAAAGAAGGCGCGCCCTACCAGCAAACCGGCAAAGGTCAGCCAAGCCAGGCTGGACAATACAGTCTTGTGGTCCCAGCGCCAGGCATGGCCGTGGCCATACAAAGACTCGCTGAACAAAAATCCCGCCAGTAGGGTGGCACTGAGCAGCACAAACCCGGCAGCTACAAAACGGTAGGTGAGTCGCTCCAGTGTCAGCAGTGGCAACCCGCTGTGTGGATCCTGAGCATGGCGTATGCGCGCCTCAGCTCGGGTCATGAACCAGGCATGCACCACGGCAATGCCAAACAGACCGTAACAGGCCACGCCAAAGGCCAAGTGCACCGCCAGCCAGGCAGATGCGGTGGCCGGCATAGGCCCGCCTGGGAAGAAGAAGCCTGCCAGCACGGCAACCGCACCCACCACGCACAATGTCCAGCGGGTCGGCAACTGGGGAAAGATCTGGCTTTCCACTGCATAGACAGCAGCCACCAGCCAGGCGGTCACGGACATGGCGGTGGCAAACCCAAAGCGCGGGCTATCGCCCATCAGGGTGATGGCCAACACCGCACCGTGCAACAGCCAGGCCGCAGCCACCCACAAACGGGCGGCGCCTTCGTTCAACCGCGCGGTGCGGATGGCCGGCCAAGCGTAAGCCGCAGCGGCCAAAACCGACAGGATCAGACTCAGGGGAGGCGCACTGGCTAAAATCATGGGCACAGTTTAGCGTTTTGCTCTTTGCCAGCTCCTGCTGGCGTTCACACTGGGTTCCGTGCAACGGAATACATCTTCTTATGGCTTCCGCTCTCTCCGACAAACTTTCCCGCCTCGTCAAAGAAATGCGAGGCCAGGCCCGCATTACCGAAACAAACGTTTCTGACATGTTGCGCGAGGTCCGCATGGCCCTGCTGGAGGCCGATGTGGCCCTGCCGGTGGTGCGCGACTTCATCGCGCGTGTCAAGGACAAGGCCCTGGGCCAGGAGGTCATGGGTTCGCTGCAGCCCGGCCAGGTGCTGGTCAGCATTGTCAGCAAGGAGCTGGCCGCCACCATGGGCGAAGGCGTCAGCGACATTAACTTAAACGCCCAACCGCCCGCGGTGATCCTGATGGCAGGTCTGCAAGGCGCCGGCAAAACCACCACGACGGCCAAGCTGGCCAAACACCTGATCGAGAAGCGCAAGAAGAAGGTGTTGACCGTGTCGGGCGACGTCTACCGTCCCGCTGCGATTGAACAGTTGAAGACCGTGACCGCCCAGGCCGGAGCGGAGTGGTTCCCCTCTACGGCAGACCAAAAGCCGGTGGATATTGGCCGCGCCGCCCTGGACTATGCCAAGAAGCATTTTTTTGACGTGCTGCTGGTCGATACTGCCGGCCGCTTGGCCATTGACGAAGCGCTGATGCTTGAGATCAAGAACCTGCACGCCGCCCTGAACCCGGTGGAGACGCTGTTCGTGGTGGACGCCATGCAGGGCCAGGACGCTGTCAACACCGCCAAGGCCTTCAAGGAAGCGCTGCCGCTGACCGGCATCATCTTGACCAAACTGGACGGCGATTCACGTGGCGGTGCGGCCCTGTCCGTGCGCCAGATCACCGGCGCTCCCATCAAGTTTGCCGGTACCAGCGAAAAGCTGGATGGTCTGGAAGTGTTCGACGCCGAGCGCCACGCCGGCCGTATTCTGGGCATGGGCGATATCCTGGCCCTGGTGGAGCAGGTCACATCGGGCGTGGACGTTGCCGCGGCGCAGAAGTTGGCCGCCAAGGTCAAAAGTGGTGCCGGGTTCGATCTGAACGATTTTCTGGCCCAGATCCAGCAGATGAAACAAATGGGTGGCCTGTCCAGCCTGATGGACAAGCTGCCCTCCGCGATGACCGCCAAGGCAGGCAACGTGAACATGGACCAGGCCGAAAAAGACATCAAGCGCAAGGAAGGCATCATCCATAGCATGACGCCGCTGGAGCGCCGCAAGCCTGAACTCATCAAGGCCACCCGCAAACGCCGCATTGCTGCCGGCGCGGGTGTGCATGTTCAGGAAGTCAACCGCATGCTCAAAGAGTTTGAGCAGATGCAGGCCATGATGAAGAAGTTCTCCGGCGGCGGCATGATGAAGATGATGAAGCGCCTGGGGGGCATGAAGGGGATGAAGGGCATGCCGGGGATGCCGTTTTAGTTTCCCTTCGCTAGGCCCGGTGTGGGCGAGCGTGGCGGGCATCCGCACCGTCTTGCTTACGCGCTCGCGGGCTACTGGGTTGGGTAGGCCACTGGGCTGGCTTGAACGACATTTTGGGTGCGACGATTTTGTGGCAACCGCGAATCCGCTACCGCAAGCCGGTGCAGACGCACGCCACGCTGGGGGCTTTTTGGGGGGCGAGCAAGGATGGGAATGGAATGGTTACGGACATTCGTACGCATTTCAGGTTGCCATATGAACTTCTAAGAATTGTTCCGACCATGACTGTACTAATCTCAAGACAACTCAATTCACCTCGCGACACAACACCCGGCAGTAGACTGACTGTGTGCGCTGTGTATCGGTGCCTCTTGCCGGTAAGTTAGGCTCAATGCAACGAAAACTGATCTTCTCGTCGATTTGTCTTCTGTTGGCAGCTGTCTACGCAGCAATCGCATATACATCCGGAAGCATGCCAGAGACACGGAACTCAGACTTGCTGATTGGTGCAATTCTCTACGGTCCGTTGCTTTTGGCGTCGGTGGCAGTCTGGTTTCGCATTGACGGAACAGCAATTGATGGGGTTACGTTTTTAGTGGTCGGTGCGCTGGTTTTGGGAACCGTGCTTATGGTTCTTGCTGGATACAACTTTGTTGGGTTATTGGTTGGTATGGTTAACTTTGTACTTGCTTGGACTCTCGCGGTCAGAGTTATAAATCCCCTCCCGTCACGTGACGGGGACTAGAAGCAGTTTCAAGTAGAGTCCCCGTACTGTTCGGAGTGCGTGATTCCTCAGTTCAAGCAATCTGGGTAACCGACGCTTGTCTTTTGCGTCGTTCCAGTCTGCCAAGTCCAAAAATTTCCTGAAGGCGGGTGGCGTAGCTTGCGAGCGCAGGCTCCATGTGCGGTTGCCACAGAGCAGGCGTGGCAGGCACCGTGTTGACGCAGAAGCGTTAACGAACCCGCAATGCCCGCCCGCGCGGTGAGCCGGAGTCCGCAAGCTGCGCCATCCGCCTGACGCGCGGTGTCCGCTCCCAGCGGTGAGTGACGAGAAGAGGTCATAGAAAAATACGCCCCTAGCCCCCGTGATAACTCATCCTATTGCTATATTAACTATAGCATTTCAGTTGGCGCGACACCCATGGCTCAACCCCGCAACAACTGCCCGTCCACAATCTGTATCTGACGCCCGCAGCGTCTGGCCAACGCGGGGTCGTGGGTGACGATCAGGCAGGCGGACTTCTGGGTCTGGTTGACGCTTTGCAGTAGTTCGAAAATGTCGTTGGCACTTTGCGAATCCAGATTCCCGGTGGGCTCGTCGGCCAGGATCAGGCGTGGCGATAGCGAGAGGGCCCGAGCCACAGCCACCCGCTGCTGCATGCCCCCGGACAGTTGCGCAGGCCGCTTGTTTGCAGCATCTTTCAGTCCCACCTGGTCCAGCAGACGCAGCGCGGTTCCCTGGGCCTCTGGGGTGGGCCAGCCGGTGTCGATGATGGAGGGCATCATCACGTTCTCCAGCGCGGTGAAGCCGGGCAGAAGGTGGTGAAACTGGAAGATGAAACCGATGCTGCGCCCGCGCAGTGCGGTGATCGCGACATCATCAAGCCCAGCCGTGTCACGCCCACCCACCATGAGCTGCCCGCTGGTGGGTTTTTCCAGCAGGCCAATCAGATTCAGCAGCGTGCTTTTGCCCGAGCCGGACGGCCCAGTCAGCGCGGCAAACTCGCCCTCGTGGATGCGCAGGTCAATACCGTGCAGCACTTCGGTGGCCACCGCAGTGCCAACGCCATAACTCTTGCGAATCTGGTGCAGTTCAATGATGGGCGTCATGCCGGCGGCGTCTGTCATACGCGAATCGCCTGTACAGGGTCGAGTTGGGCCGCCCGTCGGGCCGGCAGGGCAGCAGCCAGCAGCCCGACCACCAACGCCAACATACAAGCCGACACCACCACAGATAGTTCCAGCTCGCCGCTGACCAATGAGGTGCCGTCAGCGTTGCGGGTGATCTTTGCAAAGAAGCTGAGCAAGCCGAACGCCAGTGCCGAACCCAGGGCGGACCCCACCAGGCCGTAGAAACCGCCCTGCAACAAGAATACCGACAGGATGCGCCGTGGACTCGCGCCCATGGCACGCAAGATGCCAATCTCCTTTTGCTTTTGCACCACTGACACCACCAGCACACTGGCTATGCCCACCGCCACGATGACGGTCACAAAAAAGCGGATCAAGTTATTCGACATGCTCTGGCTGCTGAGTGCAGACAGCAGCTGTGCATTCGTCTGCATCCAGCTGTCCACCGTGAGCCCGGTTTGGGCCTGCAGTTGGCGCGCCGTGGTATCGGCTGCAAAGATGTCTTCTACCCGCAGGTCCAGCTGGGTGATGCCACCTGGCAGGTCCAAGAGCGACTGCGCCACCTTGATGCTGGTGAACACCCAGCGGCGGTTCAGGTCGCGGTTGCCAATGTCAAAAATTCCGGCCACGTTGAACAGGTCGTTGCGCCCGTCCAGGGTGACCAGGCGCAGCTTGTCACCCACCACGATGCCTAAATCTTTTGCCAGCTCGCTGCCGATGACGGCGTTGGTTCCCGCCACGTCAAACGTGCCGCTCTGCAGATACTTGGGCATGCGCACAATGCGCTGGAAGGCCTGCGCGTCCACGCCCATCAGTGCAATGGACTGGCTGGCGTCCGCGCGTACCGCAAAGCCCGACCCGGACAGCATGGGCGACACCGCCACCACACCGCGTGTCTGTTCGGCCAGGCGCGCCACCGTCGCCCATTGGTCAATGCTGCGCAGCCTCTGGGCGCGGGGTTGTACGACGGCTGCCGTGCTGTCCGGCGGCAAGGTGGTGCGGTTGGCCGCTTGCGGCGCGCGGACCACAATGTGGGCCTGGCTGCCCAGCGTCCTGTCGATGATGGACGCTTGCAACTGGCTGATCAGCGTGGTCAAAAAAATAATCACGGCCACGCCACCGGTCACGCCGGCCAGTATCAGTACGGTCTGCATACGCCCCTCGCGCAGGTAGCGCAGGCAGACCATCCAGGCAAAGGGCAGTCGCACAGACATGGGGTTGTTGCCGCAGCGGTTTGCCGGTTTAGCGCTGGCGCTGCTCGCGCAGGCGGTCGCCTTCTTCCACCGAAGTGGTGGGGGTGATGACGCGGTCCCCCGCGGCCAGCCCTTTGACCACCTGGGTTGTGCCAATGCCCTGCAAGCCTAGCGTCAGCGCCACTTTCTCGGCGCGCCCATCGCGGTTGACCAGGGCAAAGGCGTTGCCTTGTGCGTCCTTGCGGACGGCGTCGCTGGGCAGCTTCAGTGCGTTGGGTTCCTGGGCGGCGATGATCTCCACGCTGACGGTCATGTCGGGTCGCAGGTAGTCGACCGCTTTGTCTACCCGCAGTTTCAGGTCCACCGTGCCGCGCTGGGCATCCACCGCGGGTGCAATGAAGGTCAGCGTTGCGGCAAAGGGGCGCTGGGGGTAGGCGTCGGCGGTGGCGCGGGCGGTTTGGCCCAGCTTCAGGTAGCCCAGATTCTTCTCGTCCACGCTGGCCTGGATGCGGGTCTCTTCTCCGCTGACCAAGGTCAATAGGGCGCGGCCGATTTGCGCCGTGTCGCCTGGGTCTGCTGCGCGGCTGATGATGGTGCCTGCGGCGGGCGCGCGCAGACTGAGCTGGTCCAATCGGGTGGCAGCCGCCTTCTCAGCGGCCAAGGCCTGCTCCAGACGGCTCTGGGCCAGTGTGGCCTCGGCGCCGTTGGCTCCATTGCCCGCAGCCTGGGCGCCTGCTGCGCGCAACCCCGCTGCACTGGCATCGGCAGAGCGCTGGGCATCATCCACCCGAGACTGGGATACAAAACCCTGCTTCAACAGGTCGCGGGCCCGTTCCAGTTCGCGCAACGCCAGTGTGTGGGCAGCCCGCGCCTGCGCCAGCTGTTGGGTGCTTACCGGCTCTTGCACCGTGGCCAGCAGGCGCATGCGCCCCCGTGCTTCGGCCACCGCAGCCCTTGCCTGGGCCAGGTTGGCCGTGGCCTCATCGTCGCGCAGGCGCACCAGTACCTGGCCGGCCTGCACGGTGTCGCCTTCGCGCACCAGAATCGCCTCAATGCGGGCGTTGCCCTGGCTGGCGATCTCGCTGCGCGCTACGCTGGCAATGCGCCCGGTGGTCACCACGGATTGCACCATCGGGCCTTGTGTGACGACCACCACCTCGACCGGCTTTCCCCGGCGGGCCAAAAACGCCAGTGCCAGGATGCCTGCCACGAGAACGGCCGCCAGGATCCATTGCGTACGTGTGAGTTTCATGGGGCGTTTGCGGTGGGTGTTGTGCTGGGTGGTCACTACGCGGTCAGCGCTTCCCGCGTGACCACTTCCCCACGCAATGTGTAGCTGCGCGTTTCAGTGATGCGCACATCCACCAGCTGCCCGACCAGGCGCGGCTGGCCGGCAAAGTTCACAACCCGGTTGCACTCGGTGCGACCCATCAGCTCGCCACCATCCCGTTTGCTGGTACCTTCCACCAAAATGCGCTGCACGGTGTTAAGGCGACTCTCACTGATGCGGGTGATGTTGGCGTTGATGGCGGCTTGCAAATGCTGCAGACGGCGCAGTTTCACGTCATGCGGCGTATCGTCCTGCAGGTTGGCGGCCGGCGTGCCGGGGCGGGGGCTGAAGATAAAGCTGAAAGAGTTGTCAAAACCGATGTCGTCGATCAGCTTCATCATCTTGTTGAAATCGTCCTCGGTCTCACCGGGAAATCCGACAATGAAGTCCGAGCTCATGGCCATGTCCGGGCGGATGGCGCGTATCTTGCGCACTGTGCTTTTGTATTCCATGGCGGTGTAGCCGCGTTTCATGGCCATCAGAATCTTGTCGCTGCCGTGCTGTACGGGCAGGTGCAGGTGGCTCACCAGTTTGGGGATCTTTTCGTAGGCTGCGATCAGCGAAGGCGTGAATTCGTTGGGGTGGCTGGTGGTAAAGCGGATGCGCTCGATGCCAGGAATGTCGGCCACGTAGTCCAGCAGCGTTGCAAAGTCGGCCTCTTCGCTGGTGCCGCCCATGGTGTGGCGCCAAGCGTTGACGTTCTGACCCAGGAGCGTGATCTCTTTCACGCCTTGGTCGGCCAGGCCCGCCACTTCGACCAGCACGTCTTCAAACGGGCGGTTGATCTCGGTGCCGCGCGTATAGGGCACCACGCAGTAGCTGCAGTATTTGTTGCAGCCTTCCATGATGGACACAAATGCGGACGCACCTTCCACCTTGGCGGGGGGCAAGTGGTCGAACTTTTCGATCTCCGGGAAGCTGATGTCCACCTGCGGCTTGTTCAGCGCCTTGCGGGCGTTCAGCATCTCGGGCAGGCGGTGCAGGGTCTGCGGGCCAAACACCACGTCCACAAACGGCGCGCGCTTGATGATCTCAGCGCCTTCCTGGCTGGCAACACAACCACCCACGCCGATCAGCACACCCTTCTTGGCCAGATGGCGCACGCGGCCCAGGTCGGAGAACACCTTCTCTTGTGCCTTCTCGCGGACCGAGCAGGTGTTGAACAGAATCAGGTCGGCGTCTTCCACGTTTTGGGTGGGCGTGTAGCCCTGGGCGGCACCCAGCACGTCGGCCATCTTGTCCGAGTCGTACTCGTTCATCTGGCAGCCAAAGGTTTTGATGAATACTTTTTTGCTGTCGGTCATAGGGACCTCTCTGGAGAATGCTATAAATTCAATAGCTGCATATGCAGAAAAATCGGGGGCTGGGCCCCGATTTGGCTGGTAAGCCCTTGTCCCGGCGGTTTACCGAGGATTGGATGCCGCGGGCGCGCTGGACTTTGAGCCCATCTCACCGGCACCGGTGTTGGCGTCCGACACGTAGTTCGGCGGCAGATTGGCGGCGTCTTTGGATTGCCGTGCCTCGGTGGCGTTGAGTATCCAGACCTCGTGCACCATGCCTTGTGGGTCCAGCACATAGTTCACTGGCAGTGACTGGCCGGCCAGAGAGCCCGACAGCACCAGCATATTGTTGGTGCCCCGAATGCGGGCGCCTGGCGACAGGCGGGCAGACTTTCCGTTGAGCAACACCTCGGGCGGGTAAGTGACCTCCAGGGTGCCGCGTTTGGCATTGGCGGGGAAGGGGCGCACGGCGTCCAGCGCAGAGGCGGCACCAGCGGTCACCAGCAAGGCGGTGGCCATTAGTGCAGCGCGCCAGCGGCTGGACTTAACGAGGGGAGAAGCAAGGCAGCGGTTCATGGTGTATGTCCAGAGGCTGTTGGGAAGGCCTGATTCTAAAGGCCAGAAAAAACCCGCTATTGACAAGGCAGTAGCGGGTTTTCACATTGTTTGGTGGTCGTAGGTGGACTTGAACCACCGACATCAGCATTATGAATGCTGCGCTCTAACCAACTGAGCTATACGACCGAAGCCCAGAATTATAGACCAAAAAATTATTGGTGGGTAAAGCTGGCTGCGCGTTTGTTGACGAAGGCGTCCATGCCTTCCTTTTGGTCCGCAGTGGCAAACAGGGCGTGGAACAGGCGGCGCTCGAACACGATGCCGTCGGCCAGGGTGCCCTCAAAGGCGCGGTTGACCGACTCTTTGGCTGCCATCGTGGCGACCTGCGAGAAGGCGCAGATTTGTAGCGCAGCGCCCAATGCTTCTTCCTGCAGCTTGTCCAATGGGACCACGCGGCTGACCAGTCCTGCGCGTTCGGCCTCGGTGGCGTCCATCATGCGGCCGGTCAGGGCCAGGTCCATGGCCTTGGCCTTGCCCACGGCGCGCGGCAGGCGCTGTGTGCCGCCAGCGCCGGGGATGATGCCCAGCTTGATCTCGGGTTGGCCAAATTTGGCGTTGTCGGCGGCGATGATGAAATCGCACATCATGGCCAGCTCGCAGCCTCCACCCAGCGCAAAGCCGCTGACGGCCGCAATGACGGGTTTGCGGATGCTGCGGATGGTTTCCCAGTTGCGGGTAATGAAGTCGCCTTTGTAGGCGTCGGCAAAGGTGAATTTCGCCATGGCCGTGATGTCGGCACCTGCCGCAAAGGCCTTCTCACTACCGGTGATGACCATGCAGCCTATGGCGGCGTCAGCGTCAAAACCCTTGAGTGCATGGCCCAGTTCATCCATCAGCTGGTCGTTCAGTGCGTTCAGGGCTTTGGGGCGGTTCAGCGTGATGATGGCGACTTTTTCGCCCTCGACGCGGGTGGTGATGCATTCGTAGTTCATGGGATGTGGACCTTGTTGTTGTTCAACGGGAATCATTTGGCGGGCGTAGCCGCGGTCTGCGGGGCCAGCCACGCATCGACCAGGGGCGCATCTTTGACCGCCAGGCGCACCGCCTGGCTGGCCTTAGGCAGCGTCAGGCTCAGGCTTTGCAGCCGTTTGTCGCGCGAGATGATGGCGGTCACCTTCTTGGCATTGCCGGCGCACAGCGTGAAATCTTCCAGCGACTGCAGGCGCCAGGCGCCATGGGCATCGCCGCCCGCGGGTTGTACGGCAATCCACTCGTCGCCACTGGCAAAGCCAGCCTTTTCGGCCACGCTACCGCGCAGCACTTGCTGGATAAACAGGCCACCGTTTTCCTTGACGCGTAAACCCAGCTGCTGGGCCACTTGGTCCGGCTCGTGGTGGATCTGCACGCCGTGGCGCTCCAGCAGAGTCGCCACGGGCAGGTCAACTGTGCTGTGCACCCAACGGGCGATGTCGGGCGCATAGGAGCGACCACCCAACTGGGCCAACACGGCCAGCAAATCCTGCTCGGACATGGGGCCACCCTGGCAGCGGACCCACAGCGCGCGCATCACGGCGTCCAGCGTGGTCTTGCCCTCGGAACGCAGGGTCAGGTCCAGGCACAGGCCGACCAGCGAACCCTTGGTGTAGTAACTGATGGTTGCGTTGGCGGTGTTTTCGTCCTGGCGGTAGTACTTGATCCATGCATCAAAACTGGCCTGGGCCACACTTTGCACTTTGCGCCCCGGCGCCTGTTCCACTCCGTTGATCGTCTTGGTGATGAGCTTGAGGTAGGTCGCGTTGTCGATCAGGCCGGCGCGGCGCAGCAACAGGTCGTCGTAATAGCTGGTGAAGCCTTCAAAAAACCACAGCAGCTTGGTGTAGTTCTCTAGGGTGTAGTCGTAGGTGGCCAGCTCAGCGGGACGCAGGCGCTTGACGTTCCAGGTGTGGAAGTACTCATGGCTGATCAGCCCCAGCAGCGTGGTGTAGCCCTCGGGTTGCTTGTGGGTGGTGGGGGCCAGTGTGGTGCGTGGCAGACGGGGCAGGTCGGCCCGTTTGCAGATCAGCGCGGTGGAGTTTTTGTGCTCCAGTCCGCCATAACCGTCACCCACGGCGTTTAGCATGAAAACATAGTCCTTGAACGGAATCGGGTCCTGGCCCCGGTCGTTCTTGCGTGTGGTGCTATTGTTTTTAACGCTGTTGCCATGCCAGAAGCGGATTTCGGCTTCGCAGATAGCCTGCGTGTCGGCCAGCAGTTTGGTACCGTCGAAGCTGGGGGGGGCGCCCGCCACGACAAAGCGGTGCGGTATGCCGCAGGCGGTGAAGCTGCCGCTCCAGAACTCTCCCATTTCAAATGGGCAGTCCACCAGGGTGTCGTAGTCCGGGCACTGGTAGGTTCCAAAACCTTGTTTATTGACCTTTAGGGCTGTAGCCCCCGTCGCGACTGACCAATTCGCTATGGATTCTGTAGCAATCAGTTCAATGGCGTGTGGCTGATCCTGCTGGCCTTCCACCCGAAGGCACAAGCTGGTGCCATTGAAGAATCCGCGTGTGGCATCCAGCCAGGCAGTGCGTACGGAACTGTCAAAGGCATACACCTCATACCGCACCACCAGAGGTTGGCCGGGCGCACAGTCCACCACCCAGGTGGCCTTGTCGGTTTGCTGCGCGGACAGCGTTTTCTTGCCCTGCTGGCAGCTGAGGTTTTGCAGGTTTTTGGCAAATTCGCGTACCAGGTAGCTGCCCGGTATCCATACCGGCAGGCGCAGGGTCTGTTGGGCGGCGGGCGCTGCGATGGTCAGCTCAATGCCAAAAAGGTGGGCCTGCAGATTGGCTACTTCCACGCGGTAGTGGATGGCGGGCGACGCCGCCGGTGCGCGGGATTTGTTGGGTTTGGTAGGGGTGCGGTTGGTAGCCATGGATGTTCAGATTAACCCTTGGCCGCAGCGGCCAACAATTTTTCAATCTGTGCGGCATCAGCGGCACCTGGTACACGGGTGTCGTCGACAAAGAACAGGGTAGGGGTGCCAGTGATTTTGTACTTGCGTCCAAACTCGCCGTTGCGTATCAAGGCATTGGTGTCGCAATTTGTGGGGGTGACTGGCAGGTCGCGCACCATGAAGTCCAGCCAGGCTTTGGCCTGGTCCTTGGCGCACCAGACGGCCTTGGATTTTTCTACCGAGTCTGCTCCCAGGATGGGGTACAAAAACATGTAAACGGTGACGTTGTCCACTTTCTGCAGGTCGCGCTCAAACCGCTTGCAGTAGCCACAGTTGGGGTCTTCAAACACGGCGAGCTTGCGTTTGCCGTTGCCGCGCACAATGGTGAAGGCGTCCTTGAAAGGCAGGTCTTCGAACTTCACGGCGGTGAGTTTGGTGATGCGCTCTTCGGTCAGGTTGCGCTTGCCCCGCACGTCGATGATGTTGCCCTCTATCAGGTAGTTGGCCTGTGCATCGGTGTAAAAAATCTCGCTGCCATTGATACGCAGTTCGAACACGCCGGGGATCGGTGTTTTGCTGACCTCGTCTACCACCTTGATCTGGGGCAGGCGCTCGGCGATGTTTTTGCGGATCTGCGCTTCTTGCGCCATGGCGGCAGTGCAAGCAAGGGCGGCTGTAACAGCCATCAGGGACTTCAATAAAGTATTCATATCGTTTCAGTCAGTTCTTGTCGGTTGTGGTTTTGCCGGTCGCACCCATGGCGCGCCGCGCAACCCATTGCTTGATCGGTCCACTCGCTTCAAATCGGTTCATGCCCCAGTTGCGCATGGCCTGCACGACGGGATGGCGGTTGGTAAACAACTGTTGCAGCACATCGTTGGCCTGCCCCATCACCGCAAACTCTGCCTTGCGCGCCCGTTCATACTGGCGCAGCAAGCGTGCATCCCCCACACTGCGCCAGTACGGCCGGTTGGTAATGACAGCCACCAACTCGGCGACATCGGCCAGGCCCATGTTCAGCCCCTGGCCTGCCAGCGGGTGTACGGTATGGGCTGCATCACCGGCCAGCACCCAGGCACCCTGCGGTGCAACACCACTCCAGCGCCGCGCCAGGGCCTGTTGCAATGGCCACACCTTGCGGGCACTGGTCAAGGTGCACGCACCCAGTGTGCCGTGGCTGGCCAAACCCAGCTCCCGGCAAAAATCATCTTCACTGGCCGCTTGCAGATCCTGCGCACGCAGTGGACTGACAGACCAGACAAGTGCGCACAAGTTCCCTTCAGTACCGTCCAAAGGCAAAAATGCCAGGATTTCGCCCTGTTTGAACCACTGCCGGGCGATCTGGGCGTGGGGCTGTTCACAGCGCACGCGGGCAGCCAGCGCCCATTGGTCATAGGGCGTGACATCCCATTCCACCCCCCAATCCTGGCGGGATTGGCTTGCCTTTCCTTCACACACTACCGTGAGCGCGGCGGGCTTGGGGGTGTCAAAGATCTCAATCAGGGGCTGGAAGCGCACCGCATCAGCCAGACGGGCTTCGAGGGCGGGCACATCGACGATCCAGTTCAGCGCCTGTGCGTGGGTTTGCGCGGCATCAAATCCGACTTGACCACCGTCATCACTGTGCACCTGCATGGACACCACGGGGGTGGCGTGTTGTGCATCTGGCCAGCAGCGCACGGCTTCCAGCAGCTGGCGCGACGAAGGGCTCAGGGCGTATGCACGCACGTCTGCGGCCAACGCCTCAGCGGGTTGTGGCGCGGCAGGCGCAACCAGCGCCACGCGCAGTTGCTTGCCCGCCAGATGCAGGGCCAGGGTGCGGCCCACGATGCCAGCACCACGGATGCAGATATCAAACGGTCTTGTCATCGGGGGATTGTAGAAGCCACCCCAAAACCTTACGCGGCCACAGACGGCACCTCCAGCGCCGATGCCTGTGTGGGGATGGCTTCCAGGAAACGTATGGGGCGCCTCGTATTGGGCGACATGCCGGCCAACAACTGGCGCAGGTCTTCCAGAACCCGCTCGGGCGGCACGGGGTTTTCATGCAACAACACGCAGGCAGCCTGGAAGTGCAGGGTGACCTCAGGCACCAGCCCGGGCAACGGGATGAGGCCCGAACCTATGAGTTTGACCATGCGCTCGGTCAGCGCCTGGCGGGTTGTGACGCCTTCCATCAGCAGACCGAACTGCGCGGTTCCCACCCGACCCGCAGGGTCGACATCGCGAAGGATGCGTTGCACTTTGACAACCGCGCGCAGCAGGCTTTGCTCGGCGGTGGTGTCGCTGTAGGCTTGGCGAATATGGTCGTGGTTGGTGACCTGCACCACCACCAATGCCAGTGGCTCCCGGTGGTCGATGGCGCGTTGCACCGCGCCCTCCAGATGGGTCTGGAACACCTCGGGTGTCAGCAGCCCCGTCAAGGCATCCTGTGTAGGCAGGTGGTTGGCGCGCACCACCAGTTCCTTGCGGTCGTGGGTGAGCTGGCTCAGGGCATACATCAGGATGGGAATGGTAACGGCCACACTGAGGGAGGTGACATACCGCATTTGCCAGAGCAAAGGGACCAGGCCCACGGTTTCACCCAGCATATAGGTCAGCGCCAAAAACTGCGGCAGCATGGCCAGCATCAGCCAGCGTCCAACCGAGGAGCCGTTGTGCCAACTCAGAAACGTGGCGCCCAGGCCGACCAGGGACGCAAAAATCATGACCATGGAACTGACGCGATCAGCCAAAAAACGGTCCATTACGGCAAACGACAAAACCGACGCCAGCGTGCCCCAGCCAACGCTGGACAGGAAACGGTCAAAGTGGTGAAAGTGCACATGCAGGACAAACACATTGCGTATGAACAGCAGGGTGCAGCCGACAGCCACTACCGGCATAAAACTGGAGGCGTAATTGCCGACCTCGGGCACCGCGCACCATAAAAATGCGTTCAACACACCAGTGATTTGGGCTACGGTGGCGGCGATCAAGAGGCCGAACAGGGCTGCCCAACCATCGCTGGGCTGGCGATGCTCCAGGTAACGCAGCAGTGAGAGTGCTGCAAGGCTGACGAGTATGCCCAGCATCAGCCCCAGACCCAGCAGCTCGAGCTGGCGCTGGCTTTCACGCAGCGGGCCTGCGGTCAACCGGATGGGCACCGATAGGGGCCTGAAGTTGCGTATCTGCAGGTAGACATCTTTGGGGGCAGTATCGGTCAGCTGGATCTCAAAGTCCGGGTACAGACCGCGCTTGTGCCATTCGCCCTGTGCTACAGAGTCGCCGGCGTGCTGGGCGGTCCATCGTCCGGCGCTGTCGGTCTGGTACATCGTGGCGACATCCACAAACGGCATGGGCAGGTTCAGTGTCCACTGGGTTCTGGAGTCCTCCGTGCGCTTGAACCGCAGCTTGATCCACAGCGTCTCGTACTTGTTGAGGGCATAACGGGACAACGCAGGCTCGGGCTTGAACGGCACGATGCCACTGGCAACAAGTTCGATGCCGGCGTTGGATCCCTCGTCTACCCAACTGCTGATCGGTGTGTCGATTTGCAGGGGCTGCTTCAAGTCGTCCAACACAATGGTTTCGACTGCCTGCACGCTGCTGACGGCCTGATTTGCGGCCTGGCTGGACACAGCCAACAGGCAGCAAACGGTCACCAACAGTCGCAGGAGCAGGGATGGCATACACTTGTCTCCCCCGTTTTTAGAGGTTTTTATGAGTCTGAAGTGTGGCATTGTAGGCCTACCCAATGTCGGTAAATCCACCCTGTTCAATGCCCTTACCAAGGCTGGTATTGCTGCCGAGAACTACCCGTTTTGCACGATTGAACCCAATGTGGGCATCGTGGAAGTGCCCGATCCGCGCATGGCGCAGCTGGCGGATATCGTCAAGCCGGAGCGCATGGTGCCCGCTGTGGTCGAGTTCGTGGACATTGCCGGTCTGGTGGCCGGTGCCAGCACCGGCGAAGGTCTGGGCAACAAGTTCCTGGCCCACATCCGCGAGACAGACGCCACTATCAATGTGGTGCGCTGCTTTGAAGACGACAACGTGATCCACGTGGCAGGCAAGGTAGATCCGATTGCTGACATCGAGGTCATCCAGACCGAACTATGCCTGGCCGACCTGGCAGCGGTGGAAAAAGCCCTGCACCGCGTTACCAAGACCGCGCGTTCGGGCGACAAGGAATCCATCAAGCTGGTGGCCATTCTGGAGAAGTGCCAAGCCGCATTGAACGAAGCGAAGCCGGTGCGTGCCCTGGACTTCAGCAAGGAAGAGCTGCCACTGCTGCAACAGTTCTTTCTGATCACGGCCAAGCCAGCCATGTTTGTCGCCAATGTGTCAGAAGACGGGTTTGAAAACAATCCGCTGCTGGACCGTCTGACAGCATTTGCCAATGCGCAAAAGGCGCCGGTGGTGGCGATCTGTGCCAAGCTCGAAGCCGAAATGTCGGAAATGAGCGACGAGGACCGTCAGATGTTCCTGGAAGAGCTGGGCCAGACCGAGCCCGGCCTGAACCGACTGATCCGCTCCGCCTACAAGCTGTTGGGCCTGCAGACCTATTTCACCGCGGGCGTGAAGGAAGTGCGCGCCTGGACCATCCATGTGGGTGATACCGGCCCACAGGCTGCGGGTGTGATCCACACCGATTTCGAGAAGGGCTATATCCGCGCCCAGACCATTGCGTTTGACGACTTCATTGCCTTCAAGGGCGAGCAGGGCGCCAAAGACGCGGGAAAGATGCGGGCCGAGGGCAAGGAATACGTCGTCAAGGATGGCGATGTGATGAACTTCCTGTTTAGCTCCTAAAAAAGCGGTTTGGGTCAAATCTGGCCCTGACCCCCGATAAATAGAGTTCTGTTGCTATTAAAAATATAGCAATTCACAGCAGCGATACAACGCCGACCAATGCAGCGGTCATCGTTACGTAGCGCACGAACTTACCGATGGCCATGTAGGCCACACAGGGCCAGAACGGCATCTTGAGCCAGCCCGCCACTGCGCACAGCGGGTCTCCCACGCCGGGCAGCCATGCCAGCAGGCAGGCCTTGGGTCCCAGCTTTTCCAACCAGGCCAATGCGCGCGTGTGGTGGGTGGAGCTGTGTCGGTAAGCGTCGACCGCCTTGTGGGTGCCATAGCCCATGCCCCAACTCACAGCACCGCCCAGGGTATTGCCGACGGTTGCAACCAGGACCACGGGCCAGAACAGTTGCGGGTTGAGGTGGACAAGGCCATACACCACGGGCTCCGAGCCCATGGGAATCAACGTGGCAGAGAGAAACGAGACCAGGAAAACCGTGCTCAGGCTGTACTGCGGCAGTGACAGCAATGTAAGTAATTGTTCCATCCAGGTGGGCATGTCGCGAGTGTAGGCCGTTGCCCGGGCGCGCGCCTGTTCGATGTTGCACCTGCACTGGATAGGCCCGCAGAAAACATTTACAAACGAATTTCAATTGCTGAAATTTTGAGCAGCTAGAATGGCGTCCGGCCCGCAACGCGTTGCCCCGGCCGCACCCCCCAAACTCCAGAAAACACCTCACATGCACATTGGCCAATTCGCTATGGCGAATCCCCTGTTTGTTGCACCCATGGCGGGTGTGACGGACCGGCCGTTCCGCCAATTGTGCAAGCGCCTGGGGGCGGGTTATGCGGTCAGTGAGATGGTCACATCGCGCCGCGACTTGTGGGACACGCTGAAGACATCACGCCGTGCCAACCACGCGGGTGAGCCAGGCCCCATAGCGGTGCAGATCGCTGGCACCGAGGCCCAGATGATGGCCGATGCAGCGGTCTACAACATTGAGCGCGGCGCCCAGATCATCGACATCAACATGGGTTGCCCGGCCAAGAAAGTCTGTAACAAGTGGGCTGGCTCTGCGCTGATGCAGGACGAGCCCTTGGCCCTTTCCATCGCCGAGGCCGTGGTTGCCGCGTGTGCGCCGCACAAGGTGCCGGTCACGCTGAAGATGCGCACCGGCTGGAGCCAGTCCCACAAGAATGCCGTCGTGCTGGCCCGTGCCTTTGAAGGTGTTGGCGTGCAGATGCTGGCCGTGCACGGCCGCACACGCGAGCAGGGTTACAAGGGTGAGGCCGAATACGACACCGTGGCCGCAGTCAAGGCTGCAGTGAAAATTCCGGTGGTGGCCAATGGCGACATCACCACGCCCGAAAGGGCTCAGGCCGTTTTAAGGGCGACTGGCGCCGATGCCATCATGATTGGCCGTGCGGCCCAGGGCCGGCCCTGGATTTTCCGTGAGATCAACCATTTTCTGGCCACCGGCACGCATCTTGCCCCACCTTTGATCAGCGAGGTCAAGGGCCTGCTGGTGGAGCATTTGCACGACCACTACAGCCTGTATGGCGAGTTCATCGGCGTGCGCTCGGCACGCAAGCACATTGGCTGGTATGTGCGTGAGCTCCCCGGCGGAGAGGCCTTTCGCGCGCAGATAAACACACTGGATACCAGCACGGCACAGGTGGCTGCCGTTGAAGATTTTTTGGACGACTTGAACGAACACACGGACCGCATCCCTGCACCAGGGTGGACGGCCGGAATCAGAGGAAGAGACATGACCATGGAAACTGCACCATGAGCAAAAAGCTCATTGAAGACTGCGTGCGCACCAGCCTGGAGGGCTACTTCAAGGACCTGCGTGGCACCGAACCCGGCGGCATGCATGACATGCTGGTGCGGGCGGTAGAAAAACCCCTGCTCGAAGTGGTGATGGCCCAGGCCGACCACAACCAGTCCAAGGCCGCGCAATGGCTGGGCCTGAACCGCAACACGCTGCGCAAAAAGCTGCTGGAACACCGGCTGATCGACTGACACAACACTTGCCTCTGTGCGGCAAGCTGCTGCCAGGAGGCCCTCTCCCCGATTTTTAACTCTGGCACGTTTCCCACACCATGAACGCACTTCTCTCTGTCTCCGACAAAACCGGCATCGTCGAACTGGCGCAGGCCTTGCACGCCCAAGGCATCAAATTGCTCTCCACCGGTGGCACCGCCAAGCTGCTGGCTGAAAAGGGCCTGCCGGTCACCGAGGTGGCCGAGATGACGGGCTTCCCCGAGATGCTTGATGGCCGTGTCAAGACCCTGCACCCACGCGTGCACGGTGGCCTGCTGGCCCGCCGCGATGTGCCGGCGCACATGGCCGCGTTGAAAGAACACGCCATCGGCACCATCGACTTCCTGGTGGTAAACCTGTATCCGTTTGAAGCTACCGTGGCCAAGGCTGGCTGCACGCTGGAGGACGCCATCGAGAACATCGATATCGGGGGCCCGGCCATGGTGCGCAGCGCTGCCAAGAACTGGAAAGATGTGGCAGTGCTGACCGACGCGTCGCAATACACCTCCGTGATTGCAGAACTCAAGGCCAACGGCCAGGTCTCGCGCAAGACCAAGTTTGCGTTGTCGGTCGCAGCCTTCAACCGCATCAGCCAATATGACGGCGCGATCAGCGATTACCTCTCTGCCGTGCAGGTGGGAGAGGACGCTCCCGCAGACGCTGAAGCACCCAAGCTGGACCTGTTCCCTGGCCAGAGCAATGGGCGCTTCATCAAGGTGCAGGACCTGCGCTATGGTGAGAACAGCCACCAGAGTGCCGCCCTCTACCGCGACCTGCATCCTGCGCCTGGCTCGTTGGTGACCGCCAAGCAGTTGCAGGGCAAGGAGCTTTCGTACAACAACATCGCCGATGCTGACGCGGCCTGGGAGTGTGTGAAGAGCTTCAATATACCGGCGTGTGTCATCGTCAAGCATGCCAACCCCTGTGGCGTGGCCGTGGGGGCCAATGCGCAGGAGGTCTACAGCAAGGCCTTCCAGACCGACCCTACCAGCGCCTTTGGCGGCATCATCGCCCTGAACTGCGAGCTCGACGAGGCTGCGGCACAGCAGATTTCCAAGCAGTTCGTCGAGGTGCTCATGGCGCCCAGCTTCACGGCGGCTGCTTTGGACGTGTTCAAGAGCAAGGTGAATGTGCGCATCCTGCAAATTGACCTGCCTAAGGGTGGAGACACCGACTGGGCCAAGGGCCGCAACGCCATGGACATGAAGCGCATCGGATCGGGCATTCTGCTGCAGACCGCCGACAACCATGAGTTGAGCTTGGCTGACCTCAAGGTTGTCACCACCAAGCAGCCCACGCAAGACGAGCTGAACGACCTGCTGTTTGCCTGGAACGTGGCCAAGTTCGTCAAATCCAATGCCATCGTCTTCTGCAAGAACGGCATGACCATGGGCGTGGGCGCCGGCCAGATGAGCCGCCTGGACTCCGCCCGCATTGCCTCCATCAAGGCCGGCCATGCCAACCTGTCCCTGGCCGGCACGGTGGTCGCCAGCGATGCATTCTTCCCCTTCCGCGATGGCCTGGACGTGGTGGTGGACCACGGCGCCACCTGCATCATCCAGCCTGGCGGCTCCATGCGCGACCAGGAAGTGATTGACGCCGCCAATGAGCGCGGGGTGTCCATGGTCTTCTCGGGCGTGCGCCACTTCCGGCACTGAGATGGTGCGACCGGCCTAGCCAAGGGGTGTGTGCACAAATAGTGTGCTAGCCCCCGTCCGCTATGCCTCTGCAGCTATCGGTTTTGTAGCATTTTCTTTGGAAAAACGGCTGTTGGTTTCGCGTAAACGCCATTTCGAGGTGGTAGCATGGCCGTTTACAACCCGCTTTCCATCATCACAGAGGTGTAAACATGGCTGCTCCCGACATCGGTACGTGCGTTTCTGCTGGCTTCAACGGTTTGAAGAAAGACCCGGTTACTCATATCGTGACCACGCTGTTGATCGGCATTGTGGGTAGCGTGACGGCCGGTTTGCTGACGGGTCCCATGATGGTGGGGTACATGCGCATGATCAAACGCGAAGACGAGGGCGTCAAGGCTGAGATCGCTGATGTGTTCAAGGGGTTCGACGATTTTGTGCCCGCGCTGCTGGCGGTGCTGCTGTCCAGCATCGTTGTGGGCATTGGTTTCATGTTTTGCATCCTTCCCGGATTGCTGATCATGGCTTTGGTGCCCGTGGCGACCTATCTCGTGGCGGTGGGCGAGAAGGACGGCATCAACGCCATCAAGCGCGCATGGGACGCGGTCAAGGCCAACCTGATGGGCGCATTTTTCTGCGGCTTGGTGCTGGCCATCGTGGGTTCACTCGGTAGTTTCTTGTGCGGCGTCGGCATCATTTTCACGCTGCCCATTGCCTTCATCGGCAGCTACCACATGGCCAAACAGTTGACCGATGGCGGTGACCAGCCCGTCTCCATTACCCTTGCCTGATACTGCCCGCATCGCCGCTGACTTGCTGAGCTCGCCAGAGCGCCAGTGGCGCTCCGCGCTGACCCTGAGTTGGCCGCTGGCCCTGCTGGGAGCACCTGCGGTGCTGTCCTTGGGTGACTTGCCCCTGTGCGGGTTCCGGCACGTCACCGGGTTGCCCTGCCCGCTGTGTGGTGGTACACGGGCCTGTGCTGCATTGGTGGATGGCAATTTTTTGGCAGCCTGGCAGCTCAATCCTGGGCTGATGGTGCTATTGGCCCTGGCGGCAGCGCATTCCATGCAGCTGGGTTTTGAGGCCTGGACTGGGCGGCGGGTTCAACGCTGGCGCATTGGTGCCCGCGCGTGGAGCGGTGGGATCGTGGTGCTGCTGGCTGGATGGGTTTTGCGGCTGTTAGGGCTCTTTTAGTGCCGTCTTGAAGCGCCGATTGGCTATACCGTTAGTGGCAGAGTTTGGGGCAGTGGCCACTGCCCCAAACTCTGCGGTGGTTCTGTTCGATCCCACAACAGGATACGGATACAGCTCCTTGTTTTGATTCCTCCAGATGGACCCACTTCTAAACCTGATTCAGCGCCGTCCGGTCAATGCTGCTGATTTGCCATTCCTGATTAACCTAAGGCGATTGACAATGGGGCCGCACTTGAAAGCAGCTGGCATCGAACTAGACGAGCAAGAGATGCTGGCTCGCGTACGCAGTCATTTTGACAGTGGGCAGATCATTGAATTGGCTGGAGAAGCAATCGGCTTACTCAAGGTCGTTCGGGAGACGGGGACATGGACAGTGGTGCAGGTGCAAATGTTGCCTGCGTGGCAGAACCAAGGCGTTGGCACGCGACTGATAGCGGAGACCATCGCTGATGCGAGCAAGGTTGGGGCGGAAGTCGTCCTTTCTGTTCTCAAGGTCAACAAAGCCCGTCGGCTTTATGAGCGTCTTGGGTTTTCGGTCATTTCAGAGTCCGATAGTGCATACACCATGCGAACTTAGGCGGCGACTCATAGATGTTGGATTTGCGCTGTCAAAAGCGTTGAAGGTGGAGCTATCAAGGGGCGATTCTGTGGAACTGCTACAGCTACTACTTCAGGCGGGTGGTGGGGCTTGCAGGCGCAGGCTCCATTCGCGGTCGCCGCAGAGCGGGAGGCCCCACCAATTTGATGATGAAGTATCAGCGGAGCACAAGCCGAGTCCGCCCGCGAGCCTGAGTCGGAGCATGCAAGCCACGCCGCCCGCCGCGCCCGAAACGTCCCGTCTTTAGCCCTCAGACAGCAAAGCCTACTGACAAATAGTGCCTTCAGCCCACGAAAAACGGATCTAAATAGCTACAAAAGTTATAGCAATTTGAAGACTGCGTCGGCAATCTCAATGGTTTCTGCCAGATCCGCATCTGTATGCGCCGCGCTCACAAAACCGGCCTCATACAAAGCCGGGGCAAAGTACACACCGCGCTCCAGCAAGCCGTGGAACAGCGTGTTGAACCGCTTGTTGTCGGTGGTCATCACCTTGGCGTAGTTCTGCGGCAGGGCATCGAACAGGAAGAATCCGAACATGCCGCCTTCACTGTCCACGCTAAACGGCACGCCCGCCTTGTCGGCCGCGCCTTTTAGCCCGGCCATCAGCTTCTGTGTCTTGGCGCCCAGCGCCTCGTAGAAACCAGGCTTGCGGATTTCGCGCAGCGTGGCCAGTCCGCAGGCGGTGGCGACCGGGTTACCGGACAGGGTGCCGGCCTGGTAGACCGGGCCCAGCGGTGCAAGCATTTCCATGACCGCGCGCTTGCCGCCAAAGGCCGCCAAGGGCATGCCGCCGCCGATAACCTTGCCCAGCACCGTGATGTCCGGCGCAAAGCCGGAGATGGACTTGGCGTACACGCCCTGGGCACTGCCCAGGCCCACGCGGAATCCGGTCATCACCTCGTCGAACACAAACAATGCACCGTGCTGTGTGCACAGCTCGCGGCAGCGCTGCATGAAAGGGACTGACGCGCGCACAAAGTTCATGTTGCCGGCAATTGGCTCGATCATCAGGCAGGCCAGATCCTTGCCGTGCAGCGCAAAGGCTTCTTCCAGCTGCTGGATGTTGTTGTACTCCAGCACCAGCGTGTGCTGCACCACCTCGGCCGGCACGCCGGCGCTGGTGGGGTTGCCAAAGGTGGCCAGGCCGGAGCCGGCCTTGACCAGCAGCGCATCGGCGTGGCCGTGGTAGCAGCCTTCAAACTTCAAAATCTTGCTGCGCCCGGTCGCACCGCGTGCCAGACGGATGGCACTCATGCCGGCTTCTGTGCCGCTGCTGACCAGGCGCACCATGTCCATGCTGGGCACCAAACTGAGGATTTCTTCGGCCAGTTCGACCTCGCGCTCGGTGGGGGCGCCAAACGAAAAGCCGTCCAGCGCGGCCTTTTGCACGGCTTCGACCACAGCGGGGTGGCCATGTCCCAGAATCATCGGGCCCCAGGAGCCGATGTAATCTATATAGCGCTTGCCATTGGCGTCCCAGAAATGTGAGCCCTGGGCACGGGAAACAAACCGCGGCGTACCGCCGACCGCCTTGAAGGCGCGCACCGGGGAGTTGACGCCGCCAGGGATGACCTTTTGGGCGCGTTGGAAGAGTTGCAGGTTGCGGTCAGTGTCGGGTGTCATTGGGCGAGATTTCAAAAGAGGATTCTTCGGGCTCTATATCGTCGGTTTCGGGGTGGGCCCAGAACAGGCGGTCCGGCAACACATTGCCCATGCCAGGTCTAAAGCCGCTTTCCAGGCAGCGGTCCAGGTAGCTCAGGGCTTCGCTGGCTGCTTCGGTCAGCTCGGTTTCGCTCGCGATCAGTGCGGACAATGCGGCGGACAGCGTGTCACCGGCGCCGGCAAACACGGCTTCGAAGCGTTCAAACTTGTTGCTGCACAACACGGCGGTCGGGCTACACAAAGCGTTGTCGATGAACTGGTCAGGAAGGGGGATGCCGGTGACCAGCGTGTAGGGAACACCAAAGGCGTCGGCTGCGCGGGCGACGTCCCGCGCAGTGGGGGTGCGCTCAGAGCTCCAGTCCGGCAACAGCCAGCGGCACAGCGTGCTGTGGTTTCCAACCAACACGGTGGTCAGTGGTAGCAGCAGCTCGTTGAAGGCGTCCTGGTACAGGTCAATCTGGTCTTCCTGCCACCACGAAAGGTCGGGCATGTAGGCGACCAATGGGATGTCGGAGTAGTCGGAGGCGAGCTCGGCAATGGCACTCAGGTTTTCGGGCGAGCCGACAAAACCGACCTTGATGACCTGCACCGGCACGTCTTCCAGGATGGCGCGTGCTTGTTCGGTCACCGCCTCGTCGTCCATGCAAAAGTGGTCATACACCTCGGCCGTGTCCCGGGCGTAGGCGCCCGTGATGACGGGTAGGGCGTGGGCGCCGACTGAAGCAATGGCTGTGATGTCGGCGGTGATGCCGCCGGCGCCACTGGGGTCGTTGGCATTGAAAACCATGACACAGGCACCTGGGCCATCGTCTTCGGTTTCAATGACTATGCTGGGGTCTGGAGTGGCCGTCACGTAGAGTCCTGTCTTAGGGTTTGTCAGCAGACAGAATGGCGGGTTTTGGGCGGGCGGCTGGCGTTTTGCCAATGCTGCTTCTATACAATCCTTGCATTCTATTCGAAGGCCCTTTAAGCTGTGAGCGATACTAAAACGTGGATGTGCCTGATTTGCGGTTGGATTTATGACGAGGCGGCGGGTGCGCCAGATCATGGACTCGCTCCCGGAACCCCTTGGGCCGAAGTGCCCATGAACTGGACTTGTCCGGAGTGTGGTGCGCGCAAGGAAGATTTTGAAATGGTTCAGATTTGAGGCTATGCAACGCGAGAACCAACGTACCATGTCTCAGAATATCCACACATAAAACATAACCAGGAGCAATGCCTTTTGAGTAACGCCGCATCCACTGTCAGAGTTCTGGTTATTGATGACAGCAACACCATTCGCCGCAGTGCGGAAATTTTTCTCAAGCAGGGCGGTCACGATGTGATGCTGGCTGAGGATGGCTTTGACGCGCTGGCAAAGGTGAACGACTACCAGCCACAACTGATTTTTTGCGACATTCTGATGCCTCGCCTGGATGGCTACCAGACGTGCGCCATCATCAAGCGCAACCAGAAGTATTCGGGCGTGCCGGTGGTAATGTTATCTTCCAAGGATGGAGTTTTTGACAAGGCGCGCGGCCGTATGGTCGGTGCGCAGGATTATTTAACTAAACCTTTCACTAAAGATCAGTTGTTGCAGGCGGTGCGGCAATTTGGAACCGTTACGCAAGGAGCGAATTGATGGCAATACATAAAGTACTAATCGTTGACGATTCAAAAACCGAGATCATGTTTCTGACGGATCTGTTGCAAAAGAACGGCTACACCGTGCGATCGGCAGAAAACGCGGACGAGGCCTTTAAGCGCCTGACCGAAGAAAAACCCGACCTCATCCTGATGGATGTGGTTATGCCTGGACAAAACGGCTTTCAGCTGACCCGGGCCATCAACCGCACCCCCGAGTACACCGACATTCCCATTTTCATCTGTACCAGCAAGAATCTGGAGACCGACCGAGTGTGGGGTATGCGCCAGGGCGCGCGTGACTACATTACCAAGCCGGTAGACGCGGCTGAGTTGTTCGCCAAGATCAAAGCACTGGGTTGATTTCGCTGTCCCATGGCAAATCGCGAAGCACTCAGAGAACTCCAGTCACGGCTTGCCAGTCGCTTGCAGGCGGCGCGTACCGAAGGTATGTCCGTGGCCTGGCTTGCCCTACGGGTGGGCGGCAAGAATTTATTGTTCCCTTTGGGGCAGTCGGGAGAGATTTTCCCCCTCGCCAACTTGCAGCCGGTGCCTTACGCCCGTGACTGGTTTCGAGGTGTTATCAACATCCGGGGTGGCCTTTATGGCGTCGTTGATTTGGCTGCCTTTATCGCTGGCGATACGGGTAGCGTGCGCACAGAGCCTCCATCGCAGGATTTGAGCGTTGTGACGCTGAACCTTGCGCTCGAAGTTAATTGTGCTTTGCAGGTCGATGGCCTTTTGGGTCTTCGCGGTGGCGATGCCTTTGTCTCATCGTCACCAGCCGACCCTGGCGCTCCGGCTTATTTTGGAAACCAATTCATTGACTCTGCTGGCGAGCAGTGGCAAGAAATCGATCTGCGTATATTGTCCCAAACCCCTCAATTTTTGAGTATCAGCGCTTAGACCCCTCCGTAAGGTTTCACCATGTCCGTCGTCGATAAATTAAAAAACATTTTCACAAAAAAACCATCGGAGTCCGAGTTGGACTCGCGCCTGAGCCTTGCTATGCCAGAGGATCTGGTGTCGAGTGCGGCCGGTGGTGAAACGGTGCAGGAAGATGAGGCCCCCATGGGACTCAGGATGGGGGCTGCGCCGATGAAAGAGGTGGTCGAGGAGGTCGTGCAAAAGGCCGAGGCCGGGGACCTCGTGCACATTCCTGGCTTGGGTAGTCGAACCGTCGTTCAGCAACAGCGCACATTGTTTATGCTTTTGGGTCTGGCGCTGTTGGTGTTGGCGGTTGTTACGTTTTACGCATTGAACCAATCGGACAAAGTGGCGCAGCAACTGGGTGCGACCGGTCAAGCGCTGATGCAGTCGCAACGTCTCGCCAAATCGGTGTCGCAGGCCGTGGTGGGTAGTGCCCAAGCTTTCCCAGACGTGTCGGACAGTGCAGGTGTTTTGTCCAAGTCCACACGGGGTCTGCAAGACGGTGATAACGAGCTGCGTTTGAAGCCTTTGGGTGACGGTTACGTCCGTGAACTCGAAAAAATCATGCCCTTGGTGGATCGAGCCGAGAAGAGCGCCAAGGCAGTGATGGGTCAGCAGAAAATCCTGACGCAAATCGGATCTGCGTTGCGCCTGATCAACCGCCAGTCGTCTGACTTGCTGGAAATTGCCGAAGCTATTTTGGCGATGAAGCTACAACAAAACGCGCCTTCCGTTGAAATTTCTGCGGTGGGTCAGTTGGTGATGTTGACCCAGCGTATCGGCAAGTCGTCCAATGAATTCTTGACTGCTGAAGGCGTTAGCCCTGAAGCTGTGTTTTTGCTGGGTAAGGACTTGAACACATTCAAGGAGATTTCCCAAGGTCTGCTGTCGGGTAGCCAGGAGTTGCGTCTGGCTGCATCCAAGGACGCCGCTACGCGCGAACAGTTGGATGCCCTGATCAAGATGTATGAAGAGACCCGCGTGCAAGCCAGTGCGATTCTGGGTAACTTGCAGGGCTTGGTGTCCGCTCGCGAAGCGCAAGATGCAATTATTGCGGACAGTGAGCCATTGCGCCGTAATCTGGAAGAAGTGCAGACCGTTTTGTCCACCCAGACGGGTATCGGTGGCGGCGCGCTGGCGGTGTTGATTCTTGCTGCGGCGTTTGCGCTGACATGCGCCGGCGGTTTGTCCTATGTACAGCTGCAGGACAGCCGTCGTCGTCAGGTGGTCGCTGAAGACCAGCGACTCGAAGCCGAGCGCCAAGAGCATGAAGCCAAGCGTGTGAATGACGCCAACCAGGCTGCCATTTTGCGGTTGATGAACGAATTGCAAACAGTGGCTGAAGGTGATTTGACCCAGGAAGCCACGGTGACCGAGGACATTACCGGTGCGATCGCCGACTCGGTGAACTACACGGTCGAGGAGTTGCGCTCACTGGTGTCCAACGTTCAAAACACGGCGGCACGGGTTGCGCAAACGACGTCTGACGTGGATGCCACGTCCACCGAGTTGTTGGCAGCATCTAACGAGCAACTGCACGAAATTCGCGAAACGGGTCGCTCCGTCGTGGATATGGCAGGACGAATTAACGAAGTGTCCACGCAAGCGCAAGAATCTGCGACTGTTGCGCGCCAATCGCTGTTGGCAGCAGAGTCCGGTCTGAAAGCCGTGCAGGACGCGATCGGCGGTATGAACTCCATCCGCGACCAAATCCAGGAAACCTCCAAGCGTATTAAGCGTCTCGGTGAGTCGTCTCAGGAGATTGGTGAAATTACCGAGCTGATCTCGGACATTACCGAACAGACCAACGTCTTGGCGTTGAATGCTGCTATCCAGGCGGCGTCCGCTGGTGAAGCCGGCCGCGGCTTCTCGGTGGTTGCGGAAGAGGTTCAGCGATTGGCGGAACGCTCCGCCGATGCGACGCGCCAGATTTCTGCGCTGGTGAAGGCCATTCAGACCGACACACAGGATGCTATTGGCGCTATGGAGCGGTCCACGCAGGGTGTGGTTGAAGGGGCAAAACTGTCTGATAACGCGGGTACCGCGCTGACCGAAATTGACCGCGTGTCCCGCCAGGTTGCGGACCTGATTGAGCAGATTTCGAACTCTGCCTCCCGCGAAGCCGGTCTGGCCAACGTGGTGGCTGAAAACATCCAGCACATTTTTGCGGTGACTGAGCAAACGGGTGAAGGAACCCGTGTCACTGCGACACAGGTGCGAGAACTCTCCCGCATGGCGGAAGAGCTGCGCCAATCGGTGTCACGTTTCAAGATTAGCTGATAGCCACATCCGCGCTGCGCCATTAGATTAGAGATCCCAGGAGAGCCCGAACCCATGTCATCGAATTCTGCCGCTCCCGGCGACAATGAACTGGCAGTCAGTGACTTGGGCCCATTGGCCTGGGTCCTGGACGAGCTCCGCAAGTCCCTGGACGGTGCGACCAAGGCGCTACGGCGTTTTGTTCGCGATGCAGAATTGGCTCGGGGATCGAACCTCTCCGAGCTGGACGCCAGTCACCTGCGCATTGCGCGACAGCAACTTCACCAAGCGGTAGGTGCGCTGGAAATGGTGGGCTTGAGTGCCCCCGCCAAAATGTTGCGGGCCATGGAAGGTTTGGCACAGAAGTTTGTGCAGCGTCCAGAGCTATGCAGTGAAGATGCTGCCAATCGGGTCGAGCGAGCCAGCTTTGCGCTGACCGAATACCTAGAAGGCGTGCTGAAGGGCAAGACCGCATCTTCCGTGGCATTGTTTCCCCAATACCGTGCAGTTCTCGAGTTGGTCGGAGGGGAGAGCGGGCATCCAGCCGACCTGTGGCCCATCGAATGGCGTTGGTTGAATGTTCCTCTGCAGTCTGGCATTGAAGCCCAGTCGTTTACGACCGGATTGCGCGGGCAAATGGATCAAGCTGTGCTGCGCGTGATGCGCACTGGCGACCGTAAAGCTGCGCGGCGCATGGGTGATCTGTGTGCCGGACTCGCAGTGGGACAAGCCCAGATTGAACCCCGGACGTTCTGGGCAATTTGTGCCGCATTTTTTGAGGGCGTGGCCTTGGGGCTTTGTCCAGATGATGTGTATACCAAGCGGGCCGCTTCACGCGTGTTACGCCAGTACACCTCACTTGCCAAGGGTGATATGGCGATCTCTGATCGCCTGGCGCATGATTTGGTTTTCTTCTGTTCTTTGTCGGTGCCCGGTGCGGATCAAAGTGCACCGGCGCTCAAAGCGGTACGTGCAGCCTATGGGCTTGAGCGCAGCAAGCCCGTTCAGTACGAAACTGAGCAGTTTGGGCGTTTTGACCCTGCGCTCATGGTGTTGGCGCGCAAGCGCATTGCTGCTGCCGCCGAAACGTGGTCGGCTTTGGCCGGTGGTGACACCAATCGCCTCAAAGTGGTCGCCGAGCAGTTTGGTGCAGTATCTGAGTCCGTCGTCAAGCTGCATCCGGAGAGTGGCGAATTGGGTCGTTCGCTTACGCGGGCTATCGAAGTTACGGTTCGTTCGGGTGCCGCCCCAGTGGCACCGGTTGCGATGGAAGTTGCAACCGCGATCCTGTATCTGGAGGCTGCCTACGACGATTTGGATCCCACAGAAGCCAATATGGCAGAGCGAAGCGCTCGCCTTGCTGTTAGATTAGAGCACGTGAGTGGTGGCGGGCAGCCAGAGCCGCTTGAATCGTGGATGGAAGAGTTGTACCGCCGAGTCAGCGACCGTCAGACGATGGGCAGCGTGGTTGACGAGTTACGCACCACGTTGGCAGAAGTAGAGAAGTCACTGGATCAGTTTTTCCGCAACCCGCAAGACAAGGCGCCTTTGCGCGAGGTGCCCAGCCAGTTGGCCCAAATGCGTGGCGTGTTTTCGGTTCTCGGCTTGGACCAGCCTTCTATCGCTGCGTTGCGTATGCGCTCCAGCGTGGAGCAATTCCTGGTTGACGACATCGACGAAGCCACCGCCCGGCGCGGCATCTTCGAAAAGTTGGGCAATAGCCTCGGAGCGATGGGCTTCCTCATTGACATGCTGAGCTATCAGCGTGCGCTGGCCAAGAAGCTCTTCGTGTACGACGAAGAGTTGGGTGAATTCAAACCTCTCATGGGGCGCGAGCGTGCGCCTGACGATGAAGCGGTGCCGGTCGAGCCTGAATTGGTCACACCCCCTGTCGAGATTCCCCCAGTGCAAGCTGTAGCCGAGCCCGTGTTCGATACAACACAGGCTTTGGAAGTGCCCAGCGTTGCTGCGCCTGTTGCGAACGCGCGACCAGCGCCGGTGCTTGAGGAGCTGTCTGAAGACGAAGCCGAGCTCATCGACATCTTCCTCGAAGAAGCACGTGAAGTCGTGCAGAACGGACTTGCCGCCGTCGATGCGTTGGTACAGGATCCCTCCAACCTGGCTGACCAGACCACGTTGCGCCGGGCATTCCATACGCTCAAAGGCAGCTCCCGTATGGTGGGGCTCAATGAGTTTGGCGAGGCCGCATGGTCGTTCGAGCAGTTGTTCAACAACTGGCTGGCTGAACAGCGTCCCGCCAGCGAGGATTTGATTACCGCCGCAAGCACTGCCATGCAGGCATTTGGTCGCTGGGTTGACGATATTGCCAACCACAGTGCCGGAAAGTGGAATGCGCAGGACTTCCGCAAATCGTCTGATTCCTTGCGTTTGAATGGTGTGTGGATCCCTCTGGTTACGCCAGCCGTACCAGAGACCGCGCCTGTTATGGAGACACCGGAAGCCGTCGCAGAACCCGAGCTGCCCGTGGCTGTCGTCGAGGCGGAGGCATCACCAGAACCCGATCAAGCCCCGATCGAAGAAGAGCCCCGTCCCGATTTTGCGGCAACGCAGACCTTTGGCTTCGAGAATACCCAAGCCTTTGCCCAAGATGGAAAGCCTGATTCTGAAAAGGCATTCCAGGGCGCGACTGAGGTTACCGAGGTTGACTTTGGAGATTTCGACTTCGGTGAGATCGCAGCCGTCCCCGCGTCCGAACCCGTGCAAGAAGCGCCAGTCGAGGTGGAGACTGTCGCTGCTCCAGAGCCTGAAGTGCCACTCGATGTCCCTGCGCTGGTCGACGCTGAGCCCATGGATGTGGAGCCTGTAGTTGAGCCAGCACTGACCGAAGAAACGATGGTTGCGGCGCTTGTCGTGGAAGAGGCGGAGCCTGTTGTTGAATTGCAAGAGCCTGTGCTTGAGGCCCCCGTTGACGAACTGGAGCTGGCAGAACCTGAGGTATTGGTTGCACCCGAAGCGCCAATAGCGGTCGAAGAAGTTGATGAGCAGGTCAAAGTGATTGGCCACCTCAGGCTGAGTATTCCGCTGTACAACGTTTATTTGAATGAGGCCGATGAATGGTCGCGGCGCTTGCAAGTCGAGCTCAGCGAATGGGCGATGGAGCTGCAAAAGCCACTCCCCGATTCTTTGGTCTCGCTGGCGCATTCTCTGCTGGGTAGCTCGGCCACGGTGGGCTTTGTAGCGCTATCCGAAATGGCGCGCGCCTTGGAGCAAGCCCTGCAGCATGTGCAATTGCATCGCCAGGGCACTCCGGAGCAGGCGGCTGTCTTCTCCGATGCTGCAGAAGACATTCGTCGTCTGTTGCACCAGTTTGCGGCAGGGTTCTTGAAAGAATCCGACGCTGAAGTCTTGGCAGCACTCCAGCAGATCATCGAAACCGAATTCCCAGCGCCCACCATGGATTCCATCGTGGATGCTTTGGAAGAAGATATGGTTCCTGCTGAGGCCGAGGTCTCAGAGGTTGCAGAACTCGCTGAAGAGCCATCGGTTGAGGCAGTGGTTGAGATGCCGGTTGCGCCCACGATCGTCAATGTGCCAACCCCCGCGCCCTTGTCGGTTGTAGCGGCTCCTCTGAACATAGCCCAGGCTGAGGACGATGATGAGATTGACGCCCGCGATAGCCTCGACGAGGACTTGTTCCCGATCTTCGAGGAAGAAGCCATTGAGCTGATGCCGCAGTTGGGCACAGCGTTGCGCCAGTGGGTTGAGGCCCCAGACAATTTGAAGGCTCGCAATGAGGTCTTGCGTGTACTGCACACGCTCAAGGGTAGTGCCCGTTTGGCCGGTGCCATGCGCTTGGGGGAAATGTCCCACCGCATGGAATCCAGCATCGAGCAGATCGGTACTGAACAGATTCAGCAAGTCCAGCTCGAACCGCTGCTGACCCGTTTTGACGGTCTGCAGGCAACATTCAATGCTTTGGGTGAAACACCTGCCGCCGTTGAGGCGGAGGCCGTTCAGGACTTGCCTGCTACCGCTACAACCGATGCTTCAACCGCAGTTGTGGCGCCAGCGGTCAGGGTTGCTCCACGCGGGCTGGCAGCGGTAACACCGGTGCGTCAAACAGCGCAACACTCGGTGCGTGTGCGCTCGCAATTGCTGGACCGTCTGGTCAACCAGGCTGGCGAGGTGATGATCTCCCGCGCGCGCATGGAGGCGCGGTTGACCCAGTTGCGCGGTTCCTTGACCGACCTGACCGGTAACCTGGAGCGTTTGCGCAGCCAGTTGCGCGATGTGGAGTTGCAATCCGAATCCCAGATGCAGTCGCGTTTGGCGCAGACCAAGGATTCAGCGCAGGCCTTCGATCCGTTGGAGTTTGACCGATTTACCCGCGTGCAGGAGTTGACTCGCATGATGGCCGAGTCTGTGCACGACGTGGCCACGGTTCAGCGGAACCTGCAGCGCTCGATTGAAGGAGCTGAAGACGATTTGATCGCCCAAGGCCGTCAAGCCCGTGAGCTGCAACGTGATTTGCTCCGTACGCGCATGGTTGAGTTCGAAAGCATTTCGGACCGCCTGTATGGTGTGGTTCGCCAAGCGGCAAAAGATTCAGGAAAACAGGTCAAGCTGGACATTACCGGCGGATCCATTGAAATGGACCGTGGTGTGTTGGACCGTATGGGCCCAGCGTTTGAACACATGCTGCGCAATTCCGTGGCGCATGGTATCGAAGGTGCGGCGGACCGCGTGGCGGCTGGCAAGGCACCGGTAGGCACCATCACCATTCACGTCAATCAAGAGAGCAATGACGTTTCGGTCTCTTTCAGCGACGATGGCGGCGGATTGCACCTGGACAAAATCCGCGCCAAGGCCATTGCCAATGGCGTTTTGGCGGCGGATGAAGCATTGAGCGACAGCGACGCGGCCAATCTGATTTTTACACCCGGATTCTCCACCGCAGACCAGGTTACCGAACTGTCGGGACGCGGTATTGGAATGGACGTGGTGCGCTCCGAGGTGAATGCTCTCGGCGGACGCATTGAAACCGCCACCGAACATGGGCACGGCACCACTTTCAAGGTGATTCTGCCTTTGACCACGGCGGTGACCCAGGTCGTTATGTTGCGCGTGGGTGATTTCACCATAGGCGTACCTTCTGGTCTGGTGGAAACGGTATTGCGCACCCCTGCTGCGGTACTGGAACAGGCCTACCAGCGTGATGGTTTTGAGATGGCGGGACAGATTCTGCCGTTCTTCTGGGCTGGCGCCTTGTTGCAGGTTTCTGCTCATAGTACCGAGCCGCAGACCAAAACCCGTTCAGTCGCCGTGTTCCGAAGCGCGGGTCAGCGCCTTGCTCTGCACGTGGATGAAATCTTGGGTAACCGAGAAGTGGTGGTCAAGAACTTGGGGCCGCAACTGGCCCAGTTGCCGGGCTTGGCCGGTGTCTCGGTTTTGGCGTCGGGTGCCGTTGCATTGATTTACAACCCTGTGGCTTTGGCTGCGGTGTACGGAGACCAGGCCCGCGCGTTGCACAAGTCGGTAGATGCCGCGCAAGCGACTGCCGAAGGCAGCAGCAACGTTGCCGCGCCTACGCAGAACTTGGTCGGTGCGGTCAACCAGGTACCGCTAATTTTGGTAGTGGACGATTCCATCACTGTGCGCCGTGTCACTCAGCGTTTGCTCAAGCGCGAAGGTTACCGCGTGGCGTTGGCGTCCGATGGTTTGGATGCGCTGGAAAAGCTTCAGGAAGAGAAGCCAACGGTCGTTTTGTCCGATATCGAAATGCCTCGTATGGATGGTTTCGATTTGGCACGCAACATCCGTGGAGATGCCAAGCTGCGTGACCTGCCTATCATCATGATTACGTCCCGTATCGCGGGCAAGCATCGCGAACACGCCAAAGAGTTGGGTGTTGACCACTACCTGGGCAAACCCTATTCGGAAGACGAACTGCTCGGTTTGGTGCGCAGCTACTGCGCAACTGCAGTAGTAGCTTGATTTCCAGTTGGCCGGGGGGAGCCTCGGTCCAACCGGGTGATTATTCGGCGACTTTTTTGACGACCGCGTAGCGCTGCAATGTCAGCGCTCGCGCGTCGGCATGGTCTACAACCGGTCTTGGGTAGGTCTTGCCAAATGCCACCCCTGCAGCCTCCAATTCCAGGGCGCCCAGCTTCCACGGCGCGTGTATTTGCTTGGCATTCAAATTGGCGAGGTTTGGCACATACCGCTTGATGAACTTACCCTGGGCATCAAACTTCTCACTCTGATTGATGGGGTTGAAAATGCGGAAATAGGGCTGCGCGTCACAACCGCTGGAGCTAACCCATTGCCAGCCACCATTGTTGGCTGACAAATCAAAGTCGTTGAGTTTTTCGGCAAAATAACGCTCGCCCCACCGCCAATCAAGCCCCAGGTGCTTGACCAAGAAACTCCCGGTCACCATGCGAAGGCGGTTGTGCATATAGCCCGTCTGGTTGAGCTGGGCCATGGCGGCATCCACCAAAGGGTAGCCAGTAGCGCCTTGGCACCACGCTGCAAACAGCGCTTGCGCGCGCTCCCCTTGTTCCCACTGAATGGCATCGTATTCAGGTCTGAAGGCGCTGTGGGCCACGTGAGGGAAATTTGACAACACCTGAAAGTAGAAATCCCGCCAGATCAACTCGCCCAGCCAAACGGATGCGCCATTGCTTCCAGCCAGGTAGCGCTTGTGCGCCAGGTCGACCAATTGGCGGATGGAGACCGTGCCAAAACGCAGGTGGACGCTGAGGTAGCTGGGACCCTTCACTGCGGGGAAGTCACGCGTTTCACCGTAGCGGTCCATGCGCTCCAAAAAATCATCCACCAGTTTGGCAGCCGCTCTGGCCCCGGGCGCAATGCCCAGTGTCTTGAGGTTGGTGGTTTCAAAGCCCAGTGCCAACAGACCAGGCACGTCCCTTGCAAAAGCATCTGGCCGATCAGCCAAACCCTGTGCTAGCGCCGCGCTGGCATGCTGTGGAGGCGGTTGATCGTCCAGGCGCGCAAGCCACGCCCTTTTGTACGGCGTGAATACCCCGTACGGTCTGCCGGACTGTGTAAGCACTTCCCGACGTTCAAAGATAACGTGGTCCTTGACGGTCAGGAACGCGATGCGCTGCGCGCGCAATGCGGCTTCTACGGTGTGGTCGCGGGCTATGGCATAGGGTTCATAGTCATGCGCCGCGAAAACCGCGTTTACTCCCAGCGCAACTGCCAGAGCCGGCACGGCATCACTCGCCACATCGTGCACCACCATGAGCCCAGCCCTGGGCCTGCCGGCCAGTGCGCGCAGGTCTGCATCGAGCTCTACCAGGGAATCACGAATGAACTCTACCCGACGGTCTGCGCGCGGCAATGTGTCCAAGATGGCCCGATCCATGATGAAGACACAATGCACGCTCGCGCAACGTTGAAGCGCCTCGTAGAGGGCGGCGTTGTCATGCACCCGCAAATCGCGGCGAAACCAAACCAGCCCGGTGTCAAATTCTGTGTGCATGGGTGCCGCTAAAATCAAAACATGTCCGGCGATTCTGCACCCATCAACCTCACGAATCACTTTCTGATCGCAATGCCCGGACTGGAAGATGCGATATTCTCCAAGAGCGTGGTGTATGTGTGTGAGCACACCCCGCGGGGTGCCCTCGGTTTGGTTATCAATAAGCCGGCCGAACTCAAGATGGAAGCGCTATTTGGCAAGATTGATTTGCCGTTGAAACGCCAGGACCTAACCGAGTCTCCAGTGTTTGAGGGTGGGCCCGTGCAGACGGACCGCGGATTTGTTTTGCACGAACCCGTGTTTTCCGAGCGCGAGAAGCCCGAACAGCCTTTGTATGCTTCCACCATGAGCATCCCCGGTGGACTGGAGATGACCACATCCAAAGACGTACTGGAAGCACTATCTAACGGGTCAGGCCCGCGCCGCGTGCTGGTATCGCTGGGCTATTCCGCCTGGGGTGAGGGTCAGCTGGAAACCGAGCTTGGCGAGAATAGCTGGCTCACGGTCTCAGCAGATCAGTCAATCATTTTCGATACGCCTGCAGAAGCGCGCTACGACCGCGCACTGGCCTTGCTGGGCCTGCAGGCATGGATGATCTCCAGCCAGGTGGGCCACGCATGAGCAATGCATCTGCTGCTCCCACCCCCGCCCCTACGGTTGTGTCGCAGACATTGAATACGTTCCTGGCGATCGACTTCGGGCTGAAGCGAACCGGCGTGGCCGTTGGTAATCGCATGATGCGAACCGCAACGTCGGTCGGTACCGTCAAGGCAGAAGGTGATGCGCGTTTTGCGGCGATCGAGAAACACATCAAAGCGTGGCAGCCCGACGCCTTGGTTATCGGAGTGCCCTACCACCCGGACGGCGCAGCCCATGAGAACACCGCGCGCGCACAAAAGTTTGGCCGCCAGTTGCATGGCCGCTTCAAACTACAGGTGTTTGAGGTGGATGAGCGCTACAGCACGACCGAAGCCATTGCCTCTGGTGCCAAAGACGCCGACGCAGCATCGGCCTGCATTATTTTGGAACAGTTTTTGAGGAGTTTGCCGTGAGTACACAGACGAGCGTGGGGGGCCTTCTGCTTGACGCGGAAGCACTGTACAAGGAATTGCTGCGCGGCGTGCAGTTGATTTCCGGCCCGAACACGCGATTGGTCGGCATAACCTCCGGCGGTGCCTGGCTCGCGGAACGTTTGCAGCAAGACATGAAACTGCAGGGGGAAGCCGGCAAAATATCTTCGGCCATGCACCGCGATGATTTCGCCCAACGCGGGCTTTCCAGTGGCGGCCAAACGGTCCTGCCCTTTGATGTGAATGGCGCCGACATCCTGATTCTGGACGATGTGCTCTACACCGGTCGCACCATACGCGCCGTCATCAACGAGCTGTTTGACTACGGCCGTCCGGCCAGCGTCAAGCTCGCGGTGCTGGTGGACCGGGGAGGGCGCGAACTGCCGGTGCAAGCCGACTTTGCAGCCGCCCGCGTGACACTGGCCGCCAACCAGTCCCTGGCACTAGCCCGCAGTGAAACCGGTGTCTTTAGCTTCGACGTAAAGGCCAGATGACCATGCTCTACAAACGTAACCCCCAACTCAACAAACACGGTGAACTCGTTCACCTGTTGTCTATTGAAGGCTTGCCCAAAGCCACGCTGACCCACATCCTCGACACGGCCTCCAACTTCGTTTCGGTCAATGACCGTGAGGTTAAGAAGGTGCCGCTGTTGCGCGGCAAAAGTGTGTTCAACCTGTTTTTCGAGAACAGCACCCGCACCCGAACCACCTTCGAGATCGCCGCCAAGCGCCTGTCCGCCGACGTCATCAACCTAGACATTGCACGCTCCAGCGCCTCCAAGGGCGAATCGCTCCTCGATACCATTGCCAACCTGAGCGCCATGGCCGCTGATATGTTTGTGGTGCGCCATAGCGAATCCGGCGCACCCTACCTGATCGCCCAGCACGTGGCGTCCCATGTGCACGTGATCAACGCAGGCGACGGCCGCCATGCCCACCCTACGCAGGGCTTGCTGGACATGTTCACGATCCGGCACTTCAAGAAAGATTTCACCAACCTCACCGTTGCCATCGTCGGTGACGTGCTGCACTCGCGCGTGGCACGCTCCGACATCCACGCGCTGACCACACTGGGCTGTGCCGAGGTGCGGGTCGTTGGACCCAAAACTCTCATTCCATCGGACCTGTCCCATATGGGTGTGCGTGTCTGCCATACGCTGGAAGAGGGCATCAAGGGCTGCGACGTCATCATCATGCTGCGCCTGCAAAACGAACGCATGAGTGGCGCGCTGTTGCCGTCCATGCACGAGTTCTTCAAGAGCTTTGGCCTCACGCCCGAAAAACTGCAGCTGGCCAAGCCAGACGCCATCGTCATGCATCCCGGCCCCATCAACCGTGGCGTGGAGATTGACTCGGAGGTGGTGGACGGCAAGCAAAGTGTGATCCTGCCGCAGGTGACCTTCGGTATCGCCGTGCGCATGGCGGTGATGAGCATAGTGGCCGGTAATGAAGCCGATTCGCGGGGCACGAAATGAGCATGAAGAAAACACTGATTCGCGGTGGCCAGGTCATAGATCCTGCCAGTGGCCTTAAGCAAAATGCCGACGTAGCCCTCGTCGGATCTGATATTGTTGCTATAAATAGCGTAGCAAACGACTTCGCGCCAGACGTCACCGTCGACGCCACCGGCTGCATTGTCATGCCCGGCCTGGTCGACCTGGCCGTGCGCCTGCGCGAGCCGGGGCAGGAGCACGCCGGCATGCTGGCCTCCGAGATGGGTGCGGCAGTGGCCGGCGGTGTAACCACGGTCGTCTGCCCACCAGACACCGAGCCCGTGCTGGACGAGGCCGGCCTGGTAGAGATGCTGCGCCACCGCGCCGAGCTGCTCAAGCAGGCCCGCCTGTTTCCGCTGGGCGCGCTGACCCGCAATCTGGAGGGTGAAGTCCTGACCGAGATGCTGCACCTCACGCAAGCGGGTTGTATCGGCTTCAGTCAGGCCGAAGTGCCCTTGGCCAATACGCAAGCCATGCTGCGCGCTCTGCAATACGCCAGCACCTTTGGCTATACCGTGTGGCTGCGTCCCCAGGAGCTGTACCTGGGCAAGGGCGTGGCGGCCAGCGGCCCGCTGGCCACACGCATGGGCTTGTCCGGCGTGCCGGTGGCAGCCGAAACCATTGCGCTGCACACCATCTTCGAGCTGGTGCGTTCCACGCAGGCGCGTGTGCACCTGTGCCGCATCAGTAGTGCGGCCGGCGTGGCGCTGGTGCGCCAGGCCAAGGCCGAGGGCCTGCCCATTACGTGTGATGTCAGCATCAACTCCCTGCACCTGACCGATATGGACATGGGCTACTTCGACAGCCGCATGCGCCTGACCCCACCGCTGCGCCAGCAGCGCGACCGCGATGCTTTGCGCACCGGCCTGCTGGACGGCACCATTGACGCACTGGTATCGGACCACACCCCGGTCAAGGAAGACGCCAAAGCCCTTCCGTTTGCCGAAGCCGAGCCCGGAGCTACCGGCCTGGAGCTGCTGCTCAGCCTTGCGCTCAAATGGGCGCAAGACAGCGCTATTCCGCTGGAGCAGGCCTTGGGCGCGGTGACCCATCGTCCGGCTGCAGTGGTCGGTTCTGCCTTTGGTGCATTCGCATCGAGCGCCGGGCGACTCATCGTGGGTGGTGCGGCAGACATCTGTGTGTTCGATCCCCAAGCGGCGTGGACGGTCGAGGGTTCTGCGCTGCGCAGCCAGGGTCGACACACTCCATTCGGTGGCTACGAGCTACCGGGTCGCGTGCGCGCCACGTTGGTGGGCGGCCACATTGCGTACCAAGCGCCCTAAATGAACCGTCTGCGCGCGGTATGGCGCCTACTGCGGGTGGTGATGCACATCCTGGGCGGTGTGTGGACCATCTACACCGTGCTGCCGCGCATGTCCCTGCCGCAAAAGCATGCGCGGGTTCAGGTTTGGGCCCTCGCCATGCTGGAGTGTTTAGCTATCAAATTGGTAGTCAAGGGCAGTCCCCCGGTGCATGGTCCCATGTTGCTGGTCGCCAACCATATTTCGTGGGTCGATATCGTGGTCATGCATGCCGCGCGCCATTGCCGTTTTGTCTCGAAGGACGAGATCGCACGTTGGCCCGTGGTCTCCACGCTGGCCGGTGCGGCTGACACGCTGTACATCACCCGCGAATCGCGGCGCGATGCCATGCGGGTGGTGCACCAGATGGCCCAGTGTCTGCGCGACGGTGATGTGTTGGCCATCTTTCCCGAAGGCACTACGGGTGATGGTTCCACGCTCTTGCCCTTCCACGCCAATTTGCTACAGGCCGCGATCTCAGCCGATGCACCGGTGCAGCCGGTGGCACTTCAGTTTGCCGACGCAGCCACGGGCCAAATCAGTTTTGCGCCCTGTTACGTGGGGGATGACACCCTGTGGCAATCGCTGTGGCGCACACTGCGCGCCGATAACGTGCAGGCCGTGGTGCAATTTGGCACCCCGGAACACGCTCTGGGGCGCGACCGCAGGACCTGGGCCGCTGACCTGCGCGTGACCATTGCAGATTTGAGGGCGTAGGCTGTTTTTGCCCTTGCCTAGTGCTGCGGGGCCTTCACAGCCAGAATGGGACAGGGAATGGACAGCAGCAGTTCTTGTGCAACGCTGCCCATGATGAGTTTGCCAATCGGTGAGCGGTGGCGCAGGCCAATCACCAGCAAAGACACGGGCAAGGTCGCCACCAGGTTTTCAATTTCTTCCACAGCATTCTTGCCCCGGCCAAACTGTTTGAACTCTGCGGTCAGCCCCGGTTCGTCCAATAGACGCTCAATCCGCTCGACGTCTTGAGCACTGGCCATGGCCGCGTCGTCCCCGCTGCCGGGGGTGGCATTCACCACCAGCAGATGCTCGTTGCGGCGCTTGGCGATTTCTATGCCTTTGTCCAGTGCGGCTTGCCCTTCGGGGCGGGGTGCGTAAGCTACGATGATGGTCATTCGCTTCTCCTGGTTTGCGCGCAGATGGCGCGTTGGTGAAAAGTTCGGGTGTACCCGTCCTGTGGCTTACACCATGAACTGCCGTATGGAGCCGCATACGGATAGCAGTTGCGGGCCATCCATGCGCCCAAAGATCTGACGGATGACCGAAGCCATGACCTGCTTCACGCCTAGCATTCCAAGGTTCGCCGACTGCTCCACCATGAAACCAGGCTTGGCGAGCTTGAGCGGCTCCAAGAAGTAGTGGTCTAGGCCACAGTTCGTCAGCTCCACTACGGTGTTCGCAAGGGCGTCGCGGTGCGTCGTCGCGTCCGCAGCACGCTCCAGCGTATTCAATACCGATAGTGTCTTCTTGCGCAGCGCCTCTGAATGGTGGAAGCGAAGGAATGGCTCGGACGGCGACGCAGATGGCACCACCGATGGCAGTGGAGACATCTTGTCCTTTTTGGGAGGTGCGCGCTTAGTGGATGTAGCCATCGTTGGGATGATACAGCGCAGCCCAGGAGCGCAGTGCTGGGCAGCCGCCGCCACAGGCGCTCTGCGCTGAAAGACTCAAGCCTCGCGCTTGAAGGTCACCACGTGGTCCACCTGGGTACGTATGCCAATCCATTCACCCAGGCGGTGATCGTGGTGACTGGGCACATGGGCCTGCACGGTCTGGCCGCTGGCCAGGCGCAACGTGTACAAGAATTCGGAGCCCCGGAAGGACTTGCGCACAATCTCTGCCTTCACCGGCGCATGGTCGTCGTGCACGATATCGTCGGCGCGCAGCAGCACGTCGCACTTGCCTTGGGGGTAGGCCGAGGGCAGGGGGCATTCGGCCACGTCGGTCAAATCACCCAGCGCGGTCTGCACGGCTACCTGGCCATTTACCTCAACCAGCGTGGCCGGCGCGAACACTCCGTGGCCGATGAATTCGGCCACAAAACGCGTGGCGGGTCGGTGGTACAGCGAGTAGGCGTCTTCCCACTGGTGTAGCGCACCTTCGTGCATCACACCAATCATGTCGCCAATGGCAAAGGCCTCCAGCTGGTCGTGGGTGACAAACAATGCCGTGGCACCGGCGGCCTTCAAAATGCCACGCACTTCGTGGGCCAGGCGTTCGCGCAGGTCCACGTCCAGATTGGAGAACGGTTCGTCCAGCAGCAAAAGCTGCGGCTTGGGTGCCAATGCGCGGGCCAGCGCCACGCGCTGCTGCTGGCCGCCTGATAACTCATGCGGGTAGCGCTTCTGTGCATCACCCAGGCCGACCCACTCCAGTACTTCGGCCACCCGTGCCGTGCGCTCTGCGGCGGGCCAGTCGTGGATGCCAAAGGCTACGTTGCGGGCCACATCCAGGTGAGGGAAAAGTGCGTAGTCCTGGAACACCATGCCGATGCGGCGCTTCTCCGCCGGCACATGGGTTTGGGCGCTGCTGACGGTGTGGCCCGCCAGCTGGATCTGACCACCACTGACGGGCTCCAGCCCGGCCACTGCCCGCAACAACGTGGTCTTGCCACAGCCCGATGGGCCAATCAGCACACCAATGTCGCCGGCTCGCAGTCCCAGCGACACACCCTGCACAGCGGCGCGGCTTCTGCCGGGGTATTGAACTTGCAGTTGGGTGAGCTTCAGGAACATGGTTTGAATTTTAGATGATTACAATTCTCATTTGGCTTGGATGCGGCTTGGTCGCCAAGCCCCATCCTTTGTCGCACTCACTGTCTACCCCATCCATGTCTCGCTGGATACTGTTGCTACTGGTAGCTGCACTGATGCTTCCTGTCCTGGCCGTGCTGGGCGCATGGCTGCCAGTAGGCGCGGCATCCAGCCAGGCTGCGGACATCCTGCGTGAGATGGCCTCTACCGTATTGCCAGACTATTTGTGGACCACAGTACAGCTTTGCCTGATGGTGACCGTGGGTGTAGCCGTGGTCGGCCTGTCCACCGCGGCTGCGGTGACGCTGTTTGAGTTTCCGGGCCGACGCGTGTTTGAATGGGCGTTGCTGCTGCCGCTGGCCATGCCGGCCTATGTGGTGGCCTATGCGTATACCGACTTTTTGCAGTTCAGCGGCCCCCTACAGAATGGCCTGCGCGCCACCCTGGGGCTGGAGGGCCGCATGTTCCCCGAGGTGCGCAACGTGGTGGGCGCGGCCTGGGTCTTCACCTTTGCGCTCTACCCCTATGTCTATCTGCTGGCGCGTACCGCCTTGGGCGAGCGTGCTGTGCACCTGATGGAGGCCGCCCGCCTGATGGGCGCGCCCATGCGCCGGCGTGTGCGCGAGGTAGCTCTGCCGCTGGCACGCCCGGCTGTGGCCGCCGGCATTGCCCTGGCGCTGATGGAAACCCTGGCCGACTTTGGCGTGGCCAGTTACTTCGGCATCCAGACCTTCACCGCGGGTATCTACAAGGCCTGGTTGTCCATGGACAACCGCATTGCCGCCGCCCAACTGGCCACCATGCTGCTGGTGTTCGTAGCCCTGCTCCTGGGGCTGGAACACCGCGCCCAGCACCGCATGCGCTTTGCAGTCACCAAGGGCGCCCGGTCCCATACCAGTGATGCGATGGCCGTGCGCCTGTTGGGGCGGCGACGCGTGTGGGCCTGGCTGCTGTGTGCCACCCCCATTCTGATGGGTTTTGTGTTGCCGGTGCTGTTCATGCTGCGCCCGCTCTTGGCCGATTGGGCGGGCCTGCCGTGGGCGCGGTTTGGCGAGTGGGCTTTTAATAGCGTAAGGCTGGCCAGCATCACCTCCATATTGGCCGTTGCGGTGGCTCTGGCGCTGGCCTACCAGGTGCGGCGCAGCGGCCACTGGGCGGTGCGCGGTGCGGCCCAGGTGGCGGGCATGGGTTACGCGATACCGGGTGCCGTGGTCGTGGTCGGTCTGCTGTTGCCCGTGGGTTGGATGCAGGCTTGGGCGCCCGAATGGCAGGTGGGTTACTGGGTCACCGCCACGGCGGTGGGCATTGTGTGGGCCTACCTGGTACGCTTTTGTGCCGTGGCTTTGCAGTCGGTGCAAAGCGGTTATTCACGCTTGCCTGCCAGCCTGGACGATTCGGCCCGTATGCTTGGAGCTACCGGCACACAAACGCTGGTGCGCGTGCACTGGCCACTCTTGCGCCGCTCGGTGGCGGCAGCGGCGCTGCTGGTGTTTGTGGACGTCATGAAAGAGCTGCCCGCCACGCTGGTGCTGCGCCCTTTCAACAGTGACACCCTGGCCGTGGTGGCCTACCAACTGGCCCGCGACGAACGCTTGGGCGAGGCGGCCTTGCCCTGTCTGGCGCTGGTCCTGGTGGGGTTGATCCCGGTCATATTGCTCAGCCGCACGCTGCGCAGTGGCCCGGTCCGCCAAGGATGAAGTAAGTCATTCGGGGCTCTGGCCCCCGTGAAATATCGCCCGATCGCTACTAAAAGAATAGCACTCTCCTCGACATCGATTTTGGGGGAAATACCCCTTCCCAACTGAACCCGGTTCACTTATTATCTGACCGCCAGTCATTTAATGCCCCACAGGAGAACCCATGGAACTGAATATCAACGGCAAACCCGTCCAGGTGGATGCCGACCCTGCGATGCCCCTGTTGTGGGTGTTGCGTGACACACTCAACATGACTGGTACCAAGTTTGGCTGCGGCATTGCCGCCTGCGGTGCCTGTACGGTGCACATCGGTGGCGAGCCTGTGCGCTCCTGTGTTTTTCCCGTTTCTGCGGTGGAGGGCAAGCCCATCCGCACCATTGAATCCCTGGGCACAGCCGACAAGCCCCATGCCCTGCAGGCCGCCTGGATTGCCGAGCAGGTGCCCCAGTGCGGCTATTGCCAAAGCGGCATGCTGATGGCCGCTGCTGCGCTCTTGGAGAGCAAACCCAAACCGACCGACGCCGACATCGACGCGGCCATGAGCAACATCTGCCGCTGCGGCACTTACCAGCGCGTGCGCGCCGCCATCCACCGCGCGGCGGGTACGACCGGCACTTCAACAACTACCGGAGCAGCAGCATGAAGCGCCGCACCTGGATACTGAGCGCCCTGGGCGCGACTGGTGCGTTGGTCGTAGGCTGGGGCGTAATGCCCGCCCGCTCGCGCCTGGGCACACCGGACATGATGCTGCCCACCCAGGGTGACGTGGCGTTGAACGGTTGGGTCAAGATCGCGGCCGATGGCGGCGTGGTGATGGCCATGCCGCGTGCCGAAATGGGTCAGGGCGTCTACACCGCGTTGGCCATGTTGGTGGCCGAAGAGCTGGATGTGCCGCTGTCCCGTGTGCGCCTGGAACAAGCCGGACCCCATTCGGTGTACGGCAACGTCTCCATGTTTGTCGGCAGCCTGCCGTTTCACCCACTGGATTCTGAGGAGGGTCACAAGACCACCACCGTCAAGATCGGCGAATGGCTGGTGGGCAAGGTCGCGCGTGAACTGGGCATCAGCGTCACAGGCGGATCGTCCACCATGGCCGATGCCTGGGACCCGCTGCGCATGGCCGCCGCCACTGCACGCGCCAGCCTGCTGGGCGCCGCTGCCGCGCAGTGGAAGCTCCCCGTGGCCGAGCTGCGGGTAAAGGATGGCGTGGTGTCGCACGCCTCCGGGCCCAGCGCGCATTACGGCACCTTTGCCCAAGCTGCCGCTGGCACAACCCCTGGCAACGTGGTGGTCAAAGACCGCAAAGACTGGACCCTGATCGGCAAGCCCGCGCCGCGCAGCGATATACCCGCCAAGACCAATGGCACGGCCCAGTTTGGCCTGGACGTGCGCCTGCCCGGCCTGTTGTATGCGCAGGCCCGTATGGCACCCATGCTGGGTGGCACGGTCGGCAGTTTGGATACCAAGGCCGCATTGGCAGTGCCCGGTGTAGAGCTCGTGCTGCCGCTGGAATCCTTTGCCGGATCAACCGCCGGTTTTGCGGTGGTGGGCAAGACCACCTGGCATGCCCGCCAAGGTGCCGATGCAGTGGTAGCCACCTGGCAGCAGCGCGCGGCCGGTGCGCTTGATACCCAGGCCATTGAAGCCAAACTGCTGGAGGCGCTGAAGGCGGAAGACGGCTTCACGTTCTACGACAAAGGCTCAGCCACCAAGGCCGAAGCCGGCGCGGCACGGGTGGTCGAGGCCATCTACCGCGCCCCCTACCTGGCCCACGCCACGATGGAACCGATGAACTGCACGGCTCAGGTGAAGGACGGTAAGGTAGAAGTCTGGGCGCCCACCCAGGTGCCCGATATGGCCCGTACCATCGCTGCCAAGGTTGCTGGCGTATCTGAAGACAAGGTCACGCTGCACACCACACTGTTGGGCGGTGGCTTTGGCCGCCGGCTGGAGGTGGACCATGTTGGCCAGGCCGTGCGCGTGGCCATGGCCTGCAATGGCAAGCCCGTGCAACTGGGCTGGTCGCGCGAGCAGGACACCACCCACGACTTCTACCGCCCCATGCACGTGGCCAGCTTGCACGCGGCGGTGGATGCGCAAGGCGCCATCACCAGCCTGCGCATCAAGTCGGCAGGTGATGCCATCACCCCGCGCTGGATCGCCCGCGGTTTGCCAGCACTGGCCGGCCCCATCGATACGCCCGACAAGACCACGGCCGAAGGCCTGTTTGACCTCCCCTATGGGTTTGCCAACCAGCACATGGCCCACGTGGCCACCCGCATGGATGTGCCGGTGGGTTTCTGGCGCTCCGTTGGGCATTCGCACAACGCGTTTTTCTCCGAAGCCTTTATGGACGAGTTGGCCGCAGAGACCAAGCAAGACCCCTTGGCCTTTCGCCGTGCGCTGTTGAAAGACGCACCGCGATACTTGGCCGTGCTGAACCTAGCCGCTGAAAAAGCCAAGTGGGGCAGCCCGCTGCCCGCAGGTCGTGCGCGTGGCATTGCGCTGCACGAGTCCTTTGGCTCCATCGTGGCCGAGGTTGCGGAGGTTTCTCTGCAAGATGGAAAGCCCCGCGTGCACCGCGTGGTCTGTGCGGTGGACTGCGGCACGGTTATCAACCCTAACACCGTGGCACAACAGATGGAAAGCGCCGTCATCTTTGCGCTCACGGCCGCGCTGTATGGCCGCATCGACATCAAGGACGGCGCCGTGCAGCAAAGCAATTTTGGCGACTACCCCATGGTGCAGCTGGCCCAGGCCCCGGTGGTGGAAACGTGGATAGTCCCCAGCACACGTGCGCCGGGCGGTGTGGGCGAGCCCGGTGTGCCACCGTTGGCGCCCGCTGTGGTCAACGCCTTGTTTGCGTTGACCGGCAAGCGCCAGCGCGCAATGCCGTTTGCCGTCTGAAGCTTTCACTCCGCATGCGCAGTGCCGCCAAAAAGACCATCAGCCAGCAACGCGCCCGCAGTGCGCAAGACAAGGACCTGCGGCGCGCGCATCTGATTGAGGCCGCGACGCAGCTCTTTGCCGATGCCGACTTCGACGCCGTGACTATCGCCCGCGTGGCCGAGGTGGCGGGTGTGGCCAAAGGCACAGCGTATATCTACTTCGCCACCAAGGAGGCGTTGTTTTTGGAACTGGTCCGGGCCGAGTTGACCCTGTGGCTGGATGACCTGGTGCTCAAACTGCGGCGCTTGCGCGCCCGTGACCCGGTTGACGCCGTGCCTGCAGCCATGGCCCGCAGTCTGGTTGCACGCCCGGCTCTGTGCCGCCTGCTCATCCTGCTGCATACCGTGATCGAACCCAAGATTGATGCCGCGTCGGCGCTGGACTTCAAGTTGTTCCTGCGCGATCTGCTGACGCGGGCCAGTGCAGAAATTGTCAACAAGCTGCCCGGCATGCGAACCGAACAGGCCCAGACCCTGGTGCTGCAACTGCATGCACTGGTCATCAGCATTGCACAGCTTTCCAATCCGCCGCCGGTGATTGCCCAAGTCATGACCGACAACCCCGGGTTGCAGTTCATGCGAATCGATTTCGAGTCTTTTTTACGCGCTACCTTGACCACGCTGGTGCGTGGCACTTTGGTTGCTAAAACCGTACCAGGTTGAGCGCGGTACGTCCCTTGCAATAGGCGCTCACTGTTTGCGCGGATGCAATCGCACCAAGGTATGCAGTGGTAGGCCCAGCTGAGTCGATTGGTCAAGCGTTTCGTGCAATGCGGTGATCAGGGCCTTGGCGGGCGCAGAGAGGACCCGGCTGCGTTGGGTCATCAAGAACAACTCCCGGTCAATTGCAGGCTTTAGAGGCCTAAATGACAAGTCGCAAGCCAATGCATGCGACGCACCCAAAGCAGAAAGTACCGCCACGCCCAAACCCGCCCTTACGAAGGCCAGTTGCATCGCCAGGCTGCTCACCTCAATGCCCCTGTGCATCTGGCCAACCAGGTTGGAACCCTTGGTGCGCAGCATGTTCATGATGCTGGTGTCATCGCTTTCGCGCAACAGGGGTAGCTTGGCCAATTGCGCGGTGGTCATCCTCGCATTCAGTTCAAAGTGGTCCGGGTGTGCCAGCAAGCCTATCGGTGCGCTGGCTAAACGGTCCAGACGCAGTGCGGCCGTATCGCCTAGGGGCGAACCAATGCCAAAGTCCGCCTCAGCGCGCAACACGCGTCCCGTTATTCCACCGCTGTTGTCGTCTACCAGGCGTACCTGCACATGCGGGCAGGCTTGTTGAAAAAACTTCAGTACGGATGGCATCAGCACTGTGCCAAATGCAGTGCCCAGTGCCACGGTCACTGTGCCACGCATGCCGGTGGCGTGTGAGCGCAATTCATACGCGATCTGCTCCATGTCGCTGAGCAAACGCTGCGCCATGGGCAAAAAGCGCTTGCCTTCATCACTGAGGGTGAGCTGCCGAGTGGTTCGACTGAACAGTGAAACTCCCAGTTGCAACTCCAGCTCCTGGATGGAGCGCGTCAGAGCAGGCTGGCTGATGTGCAGTTGCGCGCTGGCGCGGGAGAAATGCCCTTCTTTGGCCAACACGGTGAACATGCGCAGTTGACGTTGATTCATATTCATAGAGAAACATCATAAATGAATCATATTTATGCATTGGACGGTGACTCTGTCGTTCTGTACATTGGACACATCGCCCATCAGTCAACCCTTCCAGGAAAATTCCTATGCACACGTTTCCTCGCCACCGCTCGCTAACCGCCATTGCCTGCACACTGGTGCTCATGCTGGGTGCCTGCGCGCAAAACCCGCCAGCGGCCACCGCTACACCCAAGGGGGAAATCATTGGGCGGGCCACTGCCCATACGCGTGCATCTGCAAAAGGTGTGATGGACCAAGCGACGGTGGTTTTGCCAGCATCGATCACCGGTGGAGCCGCATTTGTGGGGCTGTTCAAAGATGCGCCAGCAAAAGTAACAGGCAAAGCACCCGTGGTGGTCTTCTTGCATGGTTCCTCGGGGCTTGGGCTCAAGGCCATTGGCGATTGGCAGCAATGGTTGGCTACACAGGGTATTGCCAGCGTGGCACCCGACTCGTTTGCGTTGCCAGAACGCCTCACATACAAGTCGCCGATCGACAAAAGCGTGTACGAGCAGATCCATGCGTTGCGCGCTTCAGAAATTCGACTGGCACTGGATGCGCTCAACAGTCTGCCGTGGGTCGACACGACGCGCTTGGTACTTGCTGGTACGAGTGAAGGCGCAACCGCGGTTGCGCGTTACGCTGGAAACGAGTTTGCGGGGCGCATTGTCTATTCGTGGAGCTGCGAGAACAATTACTTCGTGAACGAGCACCGCAGCGCATTGCCGCAGGATCGCCCTGTGCTCAATGTCATGAGCTCCACCGACAACTTCTTCTCAGCCGCCAATCCTTGGTTGGGCAATCCCGCGCCCCAGGGCCATTGTGGCCACGCCCTCAAAGACAACAAGCTTGCCACCATTTTGCTGATTCCTGGAGCGCCCCACACTTTGCTGAATTTGCCGCAGGCCCGACACGCGACAGCGGCATTTTTTCGCGACCTGAAGTAATCTTGGTAGCGGATCGGTTGGCTTTAGCTTGCTTCAGCCCCCGATAAACAAGGATACTTCGCTATAACAAAAGTAGCATCTACGGCTGCTTGCCAAGAGCACTTGCCGCGCGCCATGCGGGGTCCGGCCTCCACTGTGCGGCCCACAGCAGGAACGCGTCGGCAGGCATGGGGCGCGCAATGACGAAGCCTTGCGCGATGGTGCAGCCCAGGGCCAGCAACGCGCTGCCTTGGGCCACGGTTTCGACACCCTCCGCGATGACATCGCGCTTGAATGCGCCCGCCAAACCAATCACCCCCTGCACGATGGTCATGTCGTCGGGGTCGACCAGCATGTCGTTCACAAAGCTGCGGTCAATTTTGAGTGCCGCGACCTGCAGCTTTTTGAGGTAGGTCAGGGGCGAGTAGCCGGTACCGAAATCGTCCAGCGCAAACGTGACCCCCATGTCAGAGCATTCCTGCAGGCAACGGGTCACAAGCTCCATGTCCTTGAGTTCGCTGGTTTCGAGTACTTCCACCTGCAGGCAACTTGGCGGAAGGCTGGGGTGCTTGGCCAGAGCCGCACGCAGGCGCTCCGCGAAACCGGGTTGCTGCAGCTGATAGGCGCCAACGTTGACACTGATGCCAATGTCCAATTGGTTGGCGCGCCAGGCTTCAAGCTGGCGCAGCGCCGTCTCCAGTACCCATTCGCCCAAGGCGATGCCCAGGGGGTCGGTTTCTATTGCAGGCAGGAAGAGAGCCGGCGCCAACAGCCCACGCTCAGGGTGCTGCCAGCGGATCAACGCCTCAGCGCCGACCAGTTCACCCGTGTGCATGTTCACTTTGGGCTGGTAATGCAACACAAATTCCTGTTGCTCCAGCGCCATGCGTATGGCGGCAACACTTCCATGGTGGTCGCGGACATGTCCGTCCACTTCCATGTCAAAAATCTTGTAGCGGTTTTTACCTTCCACTTTGGCCTGGTACATGGCCAGATCCGCTTGTCGCAACAGCTGGTCCGCGGCCACTTCCGCGGCCTGCGGGTAGTAGGTGACGCCAATGCTGGTCGACACCCGCAGAGCGACACCCTCCACCTGCACGACCTTGCTGCCGGCCGCGAGCAAGCGATTCAGCAGCGGAATGCTGGTTTGCACGCCATCAAGGTCTATGAACAGCGCAACAAACTCGTCGCCACCTATGCGGGCCAAGGTGTCGCCCTCGCGCAAGGCTTCTTTCATGGCGCTGGACAAGGCAATCAACAGCTGATCACCCGCGGCATGCCCGTAGGTGTCGTTCACGCCCTTGAAACCATCCAGGTCCAGGTAGGCGACAGCCAGTTGTTGTCCGCGGCGCTGTGCCTGCGCCATGGCTTGGTGCAGTCGGTCGGACAACAGGAGGCGGTTGGGCAGGTGGGTCAGCGCATCGAAGTGGGCCATGCGCTCGAGCTGGTTTTGCTGCTCCTTGATCGTGGTGATGTCTGAAAACAGCGCCACATATTGCTGTGTGATGCCATGCTCATCCCGCACCGCGCTGGTTGTCAACAGCTCGGCAAACAGCCTGCCGTCTTTGCGCCGGTTCCACACCTCTCCGTTCCAGTGTCCCTGGACGGTAAGGGCATCCCACATCGACTTGTAAAAGGCCTTGTCGTGCCGCCCGGAGCTCAGGATATGGGGTGTTCGGCCCACCGCATCGGCATGCGAGTAGCCCGTAATCTGGGTAAAGGCGGCATTGACGTCAATGATGGTGCCATCGGGCTGGGTGATCATGATGCCTTCCAGCGCGTGTGTGAAAACACCCGCTGCCAACGACAGCTTCTCCTGGGCCCGGTGGCGTTCGATTGCCAGGCTGGAAATGTTGGCGGCTTGCTCGATCAACTCGATATCGGCTTCAATTGGTGTGTTCGGTGTGCGGTGGTAAATGGCAAACGTTCCCAAGACCTTGCCACTGGCACCGCGTATCGGTTGTGACCAGCAGGCGGCCAATCCGGCTGCGGCAGCGAGTTCCTTGTAGGGGGCCCAGTAGGGGTGGGTGGCGATGTCGGTCACTACCACCCGCTCACCCAAGAATGCTGCTGTGCCGCAGGACCCAGCGCCCAGCCCGATGGCCAGCCCCTTCAGTGCCGCGTTGTAGCTCTCGGGCAGGCTGGGGGCCACGCTGTTGTTGATGTGGCTGCCTTCCGCATCCAGCAGAACAATGCTGCACAGCATGCTGGGGTGCAGTTTTTCAACGCCCAAGACAATCGCTTCGAGCAAAGTTGCCAGCGGTGCGCCGGCGACCAGCATCTCCAGTGTCTTGCCGCGGAACTGCACCAGTTGCGCGGCCTGCTTTTGATCGGTGATGTTTTGCACAAGGCCTGTCAAACGCACTACGCGACCACTTGCATCACGTTCTGGAAAGCCACGTACCTGGCAGGGGCGCCGCTGGCCGCTGGAGTGGACCGCTACCAGCTCCAGCGAGTAGGGCGTGCCATGTGCAATCGCATTGCGCACCGCTTCGTAAAGCTTTTCTAGGGAATCTGGGGTATAGAGTTCAGCCTGCAACTCGAGATTGGGGGTGCCCAGCGCCGGGTCTCTTCCAAAGAAGTGAAACAGCTCGGGGGACCAGCTTGCCACGTTGGAGTCCACATCCCATTCGAAACTGCCCAACTGCGCCGCGCTTTCGGTCCGCTCCAGCATAGCCTGGCGGCGTTGCAGTGCAACATCTGTCTCTTCGCGCGAGACCATTTCTTCGCGTAACCGGCCGTTGGCTCTGAGATGCAGTGTCACGATTATCCCAAGGAAGAGCGTCAGAGCTCCTCCGACTGCATAGGCCAAGGGTGCAAGCTGTGCAGGCTGGGCCTTGTAGAACGCAGGACGAGGGTGCAGCACCACCTGCCAAGGCTGTTGCCCAAAGTACACCGTCACCTCAGGGTCGCCCGCAGTGCGTTGGCGGATATCGGTGTCGCCAGCCTTCAAATCCGACCCATCCCCAAATGATGTGTAAAAAGGTTTGGCCGATTCCCCGCCTGCGCCATATACCAGCACGTCGAGCTTGGCTGCGTCAGCAGCCCGAACCGCCCTCTGGAACAGCGTGTTCAAGTCCACCACGGCGGCTACAAAGCCCAGGGCCTTGTCGTCTTTGTCAAAGACTGCGGTGGAGATCGCCACGGCCATGGTGCCGGAATCGACCAGGCCGCTATTCATGAACGGAAAGATGCCAGAAGCCACCGGCAAGCGGGTTCTTTGGGACTCGCGCTTGGAATCCATGCGTTCCGGGCTGAAACTCATGTCCATGCCCTCGGTTCGGTATTCTGGAGGCCAGGCGAACCGCACCGGCACATATTCGTTCCGCCCGGCAACTGGCTGCCAACCCTTGCCACTGGCATCCGGTTGCACCACGCGAAAGTCCCTGGAGTCGGCAGAGCGGGCATCTGCCTCAAACCGGGCCAGTTGCGCCGCCGGCACAATGGGCTGCCACTCGACCAGGTTCACGCTCAGTGGGCTTGCCACGAACCGGCGCATGTAACGGTCAAACTCGTCCCGGGTGAGGTTGGGGTTGGATTCCACCATCAGGCCTGCATTGCGAATGGCCTCTGTGGTGCGGGTGAGTTCCAACTCAAATGCACTGGCGACCGCCTGGGTGGCAGCGGCCTTTTGCTCTTGCCAACGCAGCGCCTCGTATTGCTGCAAGCTTCGGCCCGCCAGCACCGTCAGCGCAAAGCCGGAGCATAGTACAACCAAAAGCACCATGCCTTGGCGCCAAAAGGCACCCAGGCTTTGGTTTGCAGGAGCGTGGGTCGCAGCGGACATGTGGGCGGGTCCTTGGGTGAATAGGCTTGTACCGCGTGAACATCGTACACCGTGTGCGCCCAGATACCCAGCCCAGAAGCCGCTTGAAGCCAATATGTGTGGTGCATGGCCAACGGCAGGTCTCTGGGCTGAATGCGCCCTTAGCCCCCTTAAAATATGACTTTCATGCTATCAATAGCGTAGCGTTTGTCGATCGATCTGGCTTTGTGACGTGGAATCGCCAGACTCTTCGGGTGACGCGCGTGCCACCCGAAGCGGGTTGCTCAGGTCCCGATCACTCCACCATCCTTCTTGCGGATCACCACGGTGGCCGAGCGTGGGCGCGCTCCGGGTGTCTTGGTGGGCCAGGTCGACAGCGCGCCCGGCGCTGTGGGGTCGCTGCGTTCGCTCGGGCTCTCACCGGGGTGCTGGATGTTGATGAACATCGTGCGGCCGTCTGGAGTAGCCGTGGCACCCGTGATCTCACAACCAGACGGGCCTACCAGAAACCGGCGTATTTCGCCGGTGCGGGTGTCAGCTGCCAACATGGCGTTGTTGCCCATATTCCTCAGGTCGCCCTTGCCCATGTTGGATGTGGACATATCGCATTGGATCCACAACACGCCACGGCTGTCGGTCCACAGGCCGTCCGGGCAGGCAAACATATCGCCCTTGATATTGCCCTTGGCGTCAGCCCGCTCCAGGCTGGGGTCACCCGCCAGCACAAAGTGGTTCCACGCGAATGCGGTGCCAGCATAGTCGCCGGTTTCTTTCCAGCGGATGATGTTGCCCATGGTGTTGTTGGCGCGTGGGTTCACCTTGTTAGTGGAGGGCTGTTTGTCGGCACCTCGGTTGCTGTTGTTGGTTAGCGTGCAGTACACCCAGCCGTCTTGCGCAACGGATACCCACTCCGGGCGGTCCATCTTGGTTGCACCCAACAAGTCACTGGCCTGGCGGGCTTTGATCACCAGCTCGCCCTGGTCTGCAAACCCGTTGGCCGCAGTGAGCGGGCCCTGGCCGTGGGTCAGCGCCAGCCACCGACCGGTGCCGTCTTCAGCGAACTGGGCCACGTACAGGGTGCCGTGGTCCAGCAGCGTCGCGTTCTCGGTAAAGCCCCCCTTTTTGATCTTGTCGCGGCTGACGAACTTGTAGATGTATTCAAAGCGTGCGTCTTCTCCCATGTAGACCACGGCACGACCATCAGGGGTGACAGCGGTGGTAGCACCTTCGTGGGCCCCTCGGCCCAGGGCGCTGCGCTTGATGGGTGTGGAGCTGGGGTTGTAGGGGTCGATCTCCACAATCCATCCAAAGCGGTTGGGTTCGTTCGGGGTTTTTGTGGCGTCAAAACGGGCGTCGTGCTCGTGCCAGCGGTAGCCACCGGCACCACCCTTTTTCAGTCCCCAGCGCTTTTCGTGTTCGCTCAGCTTGTCGCCACCGCTGAAGTAGTTGATGAAGTTCTCTTCCGCCGTCAGGTAGGTGCCCCAGGGCGTGATGCCGCTGGCACAGTTGTTCAACGTGCCCAGCACGGTAGTGCCCTTGGGGTCGGCAGCGGTTTGCATCAGCGCGTGGCCAGCGGCCGGGCCCGACACCTGGGTGCGGGTGTTGGCGGTGATGCGGCGCGCCCAGGGGGATGGTTTGACTACTTGCCATTGACCGCCCTTGTCTTCCACCTCGCATATGGATACGCCGTGCGCCGCCTGAGCCTTGCGAACCTTGTCGGCCGTCCAGGTCTTCATGCCATCGGGGAACAGCAGGCCCTCGTCGGTGTATTCGTGGTTGATGGCCAGTAGGCCGCTTTTGGAGCCGTTTTGCGCAAAATAATGCATGCCGTCGTGGTGCATACCAAACTGGGTTTCCTGCTGGGCCGCGGTGTTGCTGGCGTCTGCCTTGAAGGCATGGTCTTCGCCCGACAAGCCCACAGGGTCGCCCCAGGGTGCAATGACTTGCACGCTATAACCCTCTGGAACCAGCACCACATCGGCCGTGGAGATGCCCACGCTCTTGAAGCCCAACAAGGATGTCGGCGCACTCGTGCTGGAGGCACATGCCGTCAAGGCCGCAGCACCAGCAACGGCACCCAATGGTGCAAAAAAATGACTGGCCATTGCCCCCAGGCTGCCCCGCAATACGGTGCGGCGCGAAGGGTGGGAGATGTCATATATGCTGGGATTGGAGGAGCTATTGCTGTCCTCCATGATCGAAAAGTCTTTTGCCATGGCGTGGATCCAAAGTGGGTGTTTGAGCCGACGTTTTACTGGCCATGTGTGAAACTTGTGTGACGGTTTGGTGACGTTGCACCAGCCTTACAAGCGTTGACCTTGTCAAAGCGGTGAAACAGTTCAAGCCTAATCTCGCGTTTGACCGGCGATGCGACCTTGAACACCATGTACAGCAATAACGACAAGCTGATCATCCTGGATGCGGATGGCACGATCATTGATGCATTCCATGCCATCGATCAGACGTTTTCGACGCACGGCATGGTACTGGGTGATCTGGAGCGATTTCAAAAAAGACACCACCTGTTCAAGTATTTGGGCGGGATCAAGGAGTTCCCGTCCAACTTGAAGCGGCAGCTTGGCACACAGAGTCGCAAGAAGCTTCTCGCAACGCTAACCGACGTGTACCGCGATGATGCAAAGCTGTTCCCAGGTGTCGCCGACCTCATACACACCCTCATTGCAGAACCCGGTGTGCGGGTGGGTTTGGTTACCCGCAACATTACCCACGAGCCTGAGCAGACGCTCCGCAAGTTGTTGGCCCGCCATGGCATTGACCTCGATGCACTGGATTTCATGACCCATGTGCCCTTGGGTCAAGAGAAAACAGCTGCGTTCAAGGAAGCCAGAACCCGGTTCGACATCAACCCGGCGCGATGTTTCGCGTGTGGTGATGAACACAAGGACTTCAAGGCCGCAACAACCGCTGGCATGCACGCATTCATGGTGTCATACGGCTTTGAAGACCACGCGCGATTGACCGAGAAGTTCCAGGTGCCAGAGGAGGTCATTTCGCGAACACCCGTAGCTTTTTGCGCGCGGGTCCTTCATGCGTTGGATTTGCGACCACGGCCAATTGGCCTGATTGGCAATTCATAGAACTGTCTTGTGGGGTCGATAGGATCCCTGACGATCCTCACTGTCGAGGCCCATACAGATTCCGTAGGAAGCCATCTCCGCCCATGCACCGCACTTTCTACGTTCTGCTGATTGTGCAATTCATATCGACAGTCGCAGACAACGCATTCCTCATTATCGCCATTGCCCGGGTCATTGAGCTGGCCGCCGCAGACTGGGTAACGCCCGTGCTCAAGATGGGCTTTACCGTCTTCTACGTATTTCTGGCACCATTTGTTGGCCCACTTGCCGATGCAATTCCCAAGGGACGTGTCATGCTGTTGGCCAACGCGCTGAAGGTGGGGTCGGTTTTGCTGCTGCTCGGTGGCGTCGATCCGATACTGGCCTTGCTGTTTGGTGGGCTTGGCGCTGCCATATACGCCCCTGCAAAATACGGACTGATCACCGAGCTCCTGCCCGCCAAAGATCTGGTGCGCGCCAATGGCTTCTTCGAAAGCGTCACCGTGTGCGCCGTCATTTTTGGAACGGTACTGGGCGGCGTGCTGATCAGTCCCTTCATGCCCCATATGGAATTGCCTGCGCAGTATTCGCACTTCAGTGAGTCGCCCACTGCGCTTGTTGCGGGCATGTTGTGTCTGCTGACACTCAATGTACTCGCGCTGGCCCTGAGCTTTGGCGTGAGCGACAGCGGCAAACGCTACCCCCACCACTCCTTCCACCCGGTTCGCATTGTTCGCCGCTTCTTTCAGGAAAATGCCGTGCTGTGGAGGGACCCACTGGGGGGGATTTCGATGTCGGTCACCACGCTACTGTGGGGCGTTGGTGCAACCTTGCAGCTTATTGTGTTGCGCTGGGCAAACGAAGCGCTCGGGCTAACCCTGGCGCAAGGGGCCTATTTGCAGGGGGTGACTGCCTTTGGTGCCATCGCCGGGGCTGCACTGGCCAGTCGCTTTGTAGCCTTGAGCCAAGCCATCAATGTGTTGCCATTGGGTGTGGTGATGGGCCTGCTCTTTCCTGTCATGCTGTCTGTGCAATCCATCGAAATGGCCGTGCTGTTGTTGGTACTGCTGGGAACCTTGGCGGGCTTCTTTATCGTGCCTATGAATGCGCTGCTGCAACACCGTGGTTGCACGCTGCTGACCGCCGGCCGCTCCATTGCAGTGCAAGGATTCAACGAAAACGCCGGCATGCTGGTGATGCTGGCGGTCTATACCGCCGCGACTGCGTTGCAGTTGTCCTTGCACACCTTGATTTGGAGTTTTGGGTTACTGGTGGCCGGATGCATGGCGCTGGTATTGGCGAGCCGTCAGAAGTCCCAGGTGACTCCACGCGCGCAATCCCGCTGAAACCTGGCCTTTTCGCGCCGTCGTAAAACTGTCAACAAAGCATCATCAAACTGTTATCTGGGGTCGGTAGCCTCTGGAGCGTGAATCCTTCAAACGAACTATTGATAGAGTCTTTCGCCGCGCGCGCACCCAGCCTGCGTATTGCTGTGGTTACTGAGACCTTTCCGCCGGAAGTAAACGGCGTGGCCATGACCTTGGGGCGCATTGTGGACGGTCTGCTGGCGCGTGGGCATGCAGTGCAGGTCGTCAGGCCCCGTCAAGTCAAGGAAAACCAGGCTGCAGCCCGTGCCGGGCTGGATGAAGTGTTATCCCGTGGCGTGCCCGTGCCGGCCTATGGTGAATTACGGTTCGGCTTGCCATCCAAAAGCCGGCTGGTCAAGCTATGGAGCGAAAAGCGTCCGGACATCGTACATGTGGTCACTGAAGGTCCGTTGGGTTGGTCTGCCGTCGCAGCGGCACGCGCATTGCACCTGCCGGTTACCAGTTCTTTCCATACGAATTTTCAAAGCTACTCGCAGCATTACGGCATTGGTCTGTTCAAGAAGACGATTGAGGGCTATCTGCGCAAGTTGCACAACCGTACCCAGGCCACGCTGGTTCCCACTCGCGCTATGGTCTCGGAGCTGGAAGCGCGGGGATACCACAACGTGGGGCTGATGTCGCGCGGGGTTGCCATCGAGCAGTTCAGCCCCGAGAAGCGGTCTGCCGAATTGCGCCAAAGTTGGGGTGCAACGGCCGATACCCTGGTCGTGCTGCATGTGGGCCGCCTGGCCAAAGAGAAAAATATCGCACTGGTGATTGCAGCGTTCCGTGCCATTCAGGCGCGGGTGCCTTCGGCCAAAATGGTCTTTGTGGGCGATGGACCGCTGCGCAAGCAGGCCCAGGAGTCGTGCCCAGAGGCCATCTTTGCAGGTGTACGCAAAGGTGAAGACCTGGCGCGGCACTACGCTTCGGGCGATCTATTTGTATTCCCCAGCCTGACCGAGACTTTTGGCAATGTCGTGCCCGAGGCCTTGGCCAGCGGCCTGGCGGTGTTGTCCTACGCTCACGCAGCCGCCAAAGAGCTGATCGTGACCGGGTGCAACGGCGTGCTGGTAACGGGCACCGAAGAATTGGACTTTATTGATGCGGCAGTTGCTTTGGCTGCCGACAGCGCGCTTCAGCATACGCTGCGCCAGGCAGCTGCGGGCAGCGTGGCCCACCTGGCATGGGATGCTGTGTACGACAGTTTTGTGGAAACGCTGTCGGGCGTCCTGGAGCGCCACGGCCGTCAGTTTGGGCCGGCGCGCCCCCAAACGGTAGCTAAGCCGCTGAGCCCGTCCAGCGCATGAGGGCCTGACCCATGCGCACGTGGTCGCCGTCGGCCAGGCCGTCACACAAGCCGAATCCCTTGGGTGCCAATACGATGACGGTGGAACCATGTTGAAACCAGCCCATCTCTTGGCCCTTGGTAAACGGCGCGTCACAAGACATGGTCTTGGCCCCGTTGTAACGCAGGTGGAACAGCACATCCAGAAAGTGCAGCCGAATGCTGGCCACCAGAATTGCGGCCACCGGCACCAAGGCCACGCGCTGGCCCGCGCAGGGGCCATCGCCTCCCAGTCGTGTGCGGATAAAGGCACGCTCGTTTTTGCAAAACAGTTTTTCGACACGTCGCAGCGCAATCGGGTTGACGTTCCAGGTGTCGCCCGAGAAGTAGCGCACCCGTTCCACCGTGCAGTCAAAGGGTGCGTGGAAGCGGTGGTACATGCTGGACGTCAGCCGCAGGGTGACAAAGCTGCCATCCACCCAGTCGGCAATGTCTTCCTCTTCGCCCAGCAGGTCTTGCAGCGTGTACGGAAACCCCTTGGCCTGGAACACACGTGTTCCCTCAATCGGCCCGTGTGCGCCGACGATGGCATCCACAGGGCTGCTCATTACCTGCGGATCCATCGCGACCGGGCGCAGGCCGGGCTTCAGTTCCCGTGTAAAGCAGTCATGCATGCTGGTGAAGTGGCTCTTGCGGGCTTCGCTCAGGTCCAGCGCCGAGAAGTACTTCCATATCGCAATGGACAGGTCGCGCACCCAAGGCTGCTCAATCTTGCTGAACCAACCCATGAACTGCGTCAGCCAACGCCGCGGCAAACGGTTGGTCAGCAGAAAGTTCAGGTCTTCCTGGTTAAGGATGGCGTGGATCTGTTGACGCAGGCTCATGTCTCTAAATCCCGTTGTGTGTTTGTCATAAGAAAAGGTGTTCCCCGTGGATGAAATGCTTGGTTTGAATACTCTGTTGCTATACGGCGTTAGCACCGCCGCCTTTGTGCTCGGTCTGCAGCGCGTCAAGCAACGCGCCGAACTTTCGCTGGCGAAACACCGCTCTCTGGCGGGGCACCCGCGCATGGCCCGTCGTGTGGCAGCGTTGCTGCCAAACTACCGCTACAGCGAGGACCAGGCCTTTGGCGTAGATGGCGCGCCACCCGAAGTGGTGGCTCAACGGCGTCGCGCATTTGATGCATTGGTCGGCGAAATCAGCACCCGCTTTCCAAAGAGCTTGCAAGCCAGCGCCGATGTGGTCGGCGGCCTGTCGGACCTGCAATTTGTCAGTGCCTACCGCATTCCCTTCCAGTTCAGGAACCTGGCCGAACGGGGTCTGAAGACCGGCTCGTTTGTGCGCGCCACCAACGGCGTCACCATCACCGATCTGGACGGCAATGACTTTTACGACCTGACAGGTTCTTACGGCGTCAATTTGTTTGGCAATGACTTTTACAAAGATTGCATTGCCCAGGGTGCAGAGGCTGTGGACGCGCTCGGCCCGGTGCTGGGTTCCTACCATCCGGTGGTGGCCGACAACGTGGCGCGGTTGAAGCGCATATCCGGCATGGATGAGGTGTCCTTTCACATGTCGGGCACTGAGGCAGTGATGCAGGCTGTGCGCCTGGCACGCTACCACAGCGGCCGCGAAAAGATTGTGCGTTTCTGCGGTTCCTACCATGGCTGGTGGGGCGATGTGCAGCCGGGTATTGGCAACCCCGCTACCGAACGCGATACCTTCACTTTGAAAGAAATGGGTGCCGCCACACTGCGGGTCTTGCGCAAGCGTAAGGACATTGCCTGCATCCTGGTCAACCCACTGCAGGCGCTGCACCCCAATACTGCCGCGCCTGGCGACTCTTCGCTGGTGGATAGCGGGCGCAAGGCCAACTTCTCGCGCATCGCCTACACCTTGTGGCTGCAGGAACTGCGCAAAATTTGCGACGAAAAATCCATCGCCCTGATCTTTGACGAAGTGTTTGTTGGTTTTCGTCTGGCACCCGGGGGGGCGCAAGAGTACTTTGGCGTGCGTGCCGACATGGTCACCTACGGCAAGACCCTGGGCGGCGGGCTTCCCATCGGTGTGGTGTGTGGCAAGCGTGCCTGGATGCAGCGCTTCAACCAGGAAGCCCCCGCCGACATCTGCTTTGCACGTGGCACGTTCAACTCGCACCCCTATGTCATGGGGGCCATGAACGCTTTCCTGCAGCGCCTGGACAGCCCGTCGGTCAAGGCCATGTACGTGAATCTGGATGACACCTGGAACCGTCGCGCACAGGCGCTCAACCTTCGCCTGCAGCAGGCCGGGCTGCCGGTGCAGGTGGCCAACTTGTCGTCGATCTGGACAGTTCTGTATACGCAGCCCGCCTGCTACAACTGGTTGTTTCAGCACTATTTGCGCCTGGAAGGCTTGGCCTTGAGTTGGGTGGGCACAGGCCGAATTATTTTTAGTTTGAACTACACCGAAGCGGACTTCGACGCGGTGGCGGATCGCTTCGTGCACGCCGCACAAAAGATGCAGAACGACGGATGGTGGTGGACCAGTACGGCGCTAACCAACAAGTCCATCAAGCGGCGCATCCTGCGCGAAATGCTGGCGGCCAAGTTCTAAACTTGGTGCACGCCCTTGCGTGGTTCGATCAGTTCACCACGCAGTAGGGCCAGCGGCGCCTTGTAGTACAGGTAGATGTCGTGGAAGGGGTCGGTCAGGATCTTTGTCATCCAGACCAGACCTGCCATGACATCTTTCAAGAAGAACAGGTGGATAGTTCTGAATACCAGGCCGCCAACACCAACCCACAGCCAGACCATACCCGTGTTGTGCAGAAAGCTGTCAAGGCCCGTGTGCGGTGTAAACAAGCCCAGCAGGCTGGGGTCCAACAGGAGGAACACTGGAGCGGCCGCCCAGATTGCCAGCAGAACAACCTTGCGGCGCAGGTTGTAACCCACCTTGATTGCCTCCTTGTGTTCCTGTGTGGCCTGGTTGACCTCGTCATAACCCAGGGGCTCAAAAAAGAAGTGCCCAGACTGTCGCGCTGTCATCGACACCAGCCAGGCAATCAGTGCGGCCATGGCGGGGTCCGTGAACAACATGGCATAGGCCACCAGAAAACTGATGGCGCTCAACAGGTGCAATGACTGGTTGATGCGGCTGTGGTGGTAGTAGCGGTGGTCGTCCCAACGCTGGATGGCAAGTTGCCTGAAAAATTCTGACATGGTGTGATCGCTCCTCCGCGGCAATTTAGTGGCCGTGTGTGGCAGTGTTGTGACAACCGGTGTGACACTTCAGTGAATCTGTTGCCGCGCAAGCTGCGGCACATGCGCAGACCGGCGGGAAATGTTAGCGGCCGATGGCCAAATATTCAAACCCCATGCCACGCACCAGTTGCGGGTCATAGAGGTTGCGACCATCAAAGATTACCGGTTGCTTGAGGGTGGCCTTGATGGTGTCAAAGTCGGGACTGCGAAATTCCTTCCACTCGGTGACGATGACAAGGGCGTCGGCACCTGCGAGGCAATCCATCTGGGAGCTGGCAAAACGCAGGTGCGGTTCGTTGCCGTAGATGCGTCGCGTGGCGTCCATGGCCACAGGATCGTAGGCCGTCACCGTGGCGCCTGCCGCCAGCAAATCGTTGATGATCGCCAGGCTGCTGGCTTCACGCATGTCATCGGTATTGGCCTTGAAGGCCAGCCCCCACAGCGCAAAGTGACGCCCCTGCAGATCACGCCCAAAACGCGCCGTTACTTTTTTGCCCAACACGTGCTTTTGCGCCTTGTTGGCGGACTCCACGGCATTGAGCACCTTGAGCTCTATGTCCGCTCCATGCGCAGCGGAATGGATCAGGGCCTTTACGTCCTTGGGAAAGCAGGAGCCGCCATAGCCAGCACCGGCATACAAAAAATCGTAGCCGATACGCGGGTCGCTGCCTATGCCTTTGCGTACGCTCTCGATGTCGGCTCCGATTTTCTCTGCCAGATTGGCCAGCTCGTTCATAAAGCTGATGCGTGTGGCCAGCATGGCATTGGCGGCGTATTTGGTGAGCTCGGCGCTGCGGATATCCATCAACACCATGCGCTCATGGTGGCGCTGGAAGGGCGCGTACAACGCACGCATGTTCAACGCGGCCTGTTCATCTTCGTACCCCAGCACGATGCGGCCCGGGCGCATGAAGTCGTCAATGGCGGCGCCTTCCTTCAGGAACTCCGGGTTGGACACCACGCTAAATGGCGTATCGACCCCACGCGCCTTCAACTCCTGCTGGATCGCCGCTTTGACGGCGTCTGCTGTTCCTACCGGCACCGTGCTCTTGTCCACGACCACCTTGTAGTCATTCATGTAGCGACCGATGTTGCGCGCCGCCTCCATCACGTAGTGCACGTCGGCACTGCCGTCTTCCCCCTGCGGTGTCCCTACTGCAATGAACTGTACGGTCCCAAACTGGGTCGCAGCCTGAACATCACTGGTGAAATGCAGTCGCCCGGCACTGGCGTTGCGGCGCACCATGTCCTGCAGGCCGGGTTCGTAGATCGGAATCTCTCCGTTTTGCAGGCGACTGACCTTGTCGGCGTCAGTGTCAAAACACATGACGTCGTTGCCTACTTCGGACAGACAGGTGCCAGTGACCAGGCCTACGTAGCCTGTTCCTATGACGGAAATTTTCATATGCGTGTATTCAAGGTGGGATAGACCCACCCAGTCTGTCTACGCAATGCGAAAGTATTGTGACTGCGAGCAGAGTTAGTCAGCGTTTTGTCACGAGAAGGTCACAATTCCCAGTGGTCACGTGTACTTGTAAACGATATATATTGTTTATACCGTTGACAACCCATGCTCGCTGGGCGCAGTATTGCATGTGATGTCAACTGAAGTACTTTTGTGGTGGAGCTTGTTGTGTGCAGTCAGCCTGGTGAATGTGGCGGGGCTGTCGCTTTCCGTGCCCGCGCTCAAGCGGCGTCACGCCAGTCTTCCGGCTGAGGTCTATGCCACCCGGCGTTTGCAACTGTTGCTCTCAGCGGGGTATGTACTGGGTTGCGCCTACCGCTCTGCGCTGCCGGTATACGATGTGCAGCGACTGTGCCTGGTTGATTCCTGGATGTCCAGTGTCATCGTTGGCAGATCCGTAGCAACGGTCGCCGAGTTGTGTTTTGTAGCCCAGTGGGCGTTGCTGCTGCATGAGCTGTCGCGTGTCACAGGCAGCAAGATGGGCCGAGCCACGGCGCTGGCCATGGTTCCAATGATTGCGGTTGCGGAAATGTTCTCGTGGTATTCCGTGCTCACCACCTCCAATATTGGCCACGTTGTTGAAGAGTCTTTATGGGGTGTTAGCGCGGCCCTGTTTGTGCTGAGCCTTGTGCCCATCTGGCCCCATTCCAGCGCAAAGCTGCGTTCCTGGTTGTTGCTGTGTGGCGTGAGCGGTGCAGCCTATGTTTGGTACATGTTCGCGGTTGATGTGCCCATGTACTGGGCGCGGTGGGTTGCGGACGAGGCCAGCGGGCGCATGTACCTCAGCCTGCTGCAAGGCGTATTTGATGCCTCCGCGCGCTGGGTTGTCTCACACCGGTGGCAAGACTGGCAAAGCGAGGTGGTCTGGATGTCGCTGTACTTCAGTGTGGCAGTCTGGTTCAGCATTGCGCTGGTCCATGCACCGTTTCTTGACCGGCGCAAGCTGCCGTAGACCAGAATCCTAAACTCGTTGTGGTTTAGTATGGAGTGATGCATCGATCCGTAGCGTCCGTCATTTTTTTTACACCAACCAAGGCCAGTAGGACCCGTCTGGCATGAAACCCACAGTGACAGTGCCCATCCTCACGTCAAACTACGGCGCCGACGCGACCGGTTTGATTTGGGGCTTCAAGTTTGGTGCCAATGGTGCCGGTGAGCCGATTGACACCCAGCAGGCACTTCAGTGGCTGGCGCTGGATACCTCGGCTCCCGATGCCGGTGTGGGCTTCGTCTGGCTGCACTTCAACCTGGCCCACGGCGCGACTGAAAAATGGCTGCGCGACCATTTGCAGCTGTCTGAAGTGTTCCACGAATCCTTGAAGGCGGGTTCACAGTCCACCCGGGTGGAGCTCGATGACGACATGCTGGTGGCCGTGGTCAATGATGTGCACTACGACTTCGCGTTTGAGCCCAGTGACATCTCGACCATGTGGCTGTCCGTCGGCCCCCGTTTGGTGGTCAGTGCGCGCTTGCAACCCCTGCGCTCAATCGACAGGCTGCGCGATGCTGTCAAGAAAGGTGCTCCGTTGCGCTCATCGGTGGATTTGCTCGTGCACCTGATGCACGACCAGGGCGATGTGCTGGTCAGCATTGTGCGCACCACGACGGCAGGCGTGGATGAAATTGAAGACCACCTGTTGTCCGGTCGTTTGGAGAAGAAGCGCGCCAACCTGGGTGCGCTGCGCAGGTTGCTGGTGCGTTTGCAACGCCTGCTGGCTCCCGAGCCCGCGGCCCTGTTTCGCTTGCTGAAGCTGCCACCCCAATGGATGGACGAGGAGGACGTGGAAGACTTGCGCCAGTCCACCGAGGAATTTAACGTGGTTCTAAGCGACATGGCTGCCCTGCAAGAGCGCATCAAGCTGTTGCAGGAAGAGATTGCCGGGCGGGTTGCCGAGGCCAACAACCGCAGTTTGTTCGTGCTGACCATCGTCACCGTGCTGGCCCTGCCCATCAACATCATTGCAGGCCTGCTGGGCATGAACGTGGGTGGCATCCCGCTGGCGGAGAGTCCCCATGGGTTTTGGATCGTGGTGGCGATCATCATTACTTTCACCCTGATAGCGGCGTGGATAGCATTCAAGCGCCCCCGGGATTGAGGGGTGCCTTAGGAGAAATCGACCTGTAGCCCAGGTCGAATCAAACTGTTTTGCTATTAGATGTATAGCAGTTTTGCGGTGGCAGTTTGCACGCCGGTCTGGCATAAACTGGCCGCCCATAACCTTCTGGAACACACAACATGATCATCGTGACAGGCAGTGCTACAGCGCGTGAAGGCGCCGAAGCACAAATGGAGAAAGTCTCCATCGAACACGTGCTGCGCTCCCGCACCGAGCCGGGCTGCATTTCGCACGCAGTGAGCCGCGATGTGGAAGACCCGCGCCGCTTTGTGTTTGTAGAACGCTGGGCCGATATGGCAGCGCTGCAAGTGCACTTTCGTCTCGATGCGTCACGCCAGTTTGCAAAAGACCTGACCTTGCTATCCGATGGCAAGCCAGACATGGCGCTTTATCAAGCTGAGGTGATCCCGCTGGGTTGACTTTGCACCACAGGGGCCGCTCACGCCGCAGCGCAGGGGTTGCATGCCAATTCAGGCTCTAGCTCCCGAGAAATATGCTTGTATCGCTATCAATACCGTAGCGCATGGTTCTTATGGGCAGCGTACCGTATTTCCTGCAGCCAGCTGGCAGGCCTTGCCATCCTCGCGCACCAGCCCGGTACCCTGCTGCTTGAAATAACGCTGGCCCGCGTCGTCCGAGCACTGGTTGCCACTGCAGGTGGTGATCCGGGGTGGCCCCATGGGCCGCACGCTGGGGCGCAGTACCACAACGGGCGGGTCAGGGAGCACGTTCGCCCCGTGGCACATCGCCACCTGCCGCACTTTGTCCTTGGGGAATGCGCCGGTGCGCTCCACGCTGCGCACACAATCCCGAATGGCGGATTCCGACATGCCGCTTTGGCGCTGGCTGGCACCCGCCGAACGGCACGCCACAAAAAGCTCGGCCCTGGCATCTTCGGTGAGGGATTGGCGTTCCACATCACGCACACAGTTGGCATAGGCAGCCTCGTCACTCTGGGCCCTCTGCGCCTCTTGCTTCGCCGCAACTGCGGCCTGGGCTTGCGCCTGCTGGCGGCTGCTGGCCTCAGCCGCCGCGTGCTCGCGTTGCGTGGTTTCTACGTGCGTGGCAGCGGCCTTATCCCTTTGCGCCTGGTCCCGCAGCGCAGAGCCGTCCAGCGTGTTGGCACTGGTATCCACGGGCTTGACGGTTTGCGTGCTGTCCGGGCAGGCGACATTGCTATAGGTTATCTTGCCGTCGGGGGCGGTGCACTTGATGGTTTGGGCTTGGGCGGGGGAGAGCAGCAGGGTGGCGAGCGACGCGACAATAAGCAATGAGAGTTTCATAAGCGGATCCTCCATCGGTGCCGAACGTGTGGCGGGGTGGTCCGCTGACAGGAATCGAAAATCCCGCTACAGCCCGCATTCAGACGTTGTTTTCTGAGCATTGATGACAAACATACCAACATAAATACCAACACTTTCCGAAGTGTCTGCACGTTGACATGTGTTTCGGAGAGTGCTCACCTGTACTAATGATGGTAGTGCAACTTCGGGCGATCCATCTTACCGTTCTTTCGGGGAGTCCGGGCTAAAACGTCGGTGGACATAGCCCACCTACAGTGCGAATTGACCTGCGCGATTGGTTTCCCGAGCTACTTGATTCCGCTAGGAACCACAAGATGATTGAGCCTTTTCGTCGTCTCAGGTGGATTCCGCTTTGACAACTCAGCAGGCTTCATGGGCGTTGCCGATTTACCCGTGGTCACTGCATCCATGACCCTAATTTCAAGGTATCGCGATACCTGAATGTATTGGGCGAAGCGTGTCCGCCGGAGAATGCTCTCGAGTCGAACGTCCGAACGGATCGATCCATAACTCACCGCTCGCTCCCGGGGGAATCCGTTACGATCTACAGATGCGTCTCTTGCACCTCTCTGACATCCACTTCCGCGAACCCGCTTGCCTGAACCCGCAGACTGATCCCGAGTTGCCCTACCGAACTCGCCTCGGCATAGACGTGGTTCGAATCTGTGGCGATGGCCCAGTAGACGCCATTTTAGTGGGTGGGGACATCGCCTTCAAGGCTCATCCAGACGAGTACAAGGTGGCGACAGCTTGGCTCTTGGATCTAGCTGATAAGTGTGGCTGCCCACAGGATCGAATCTTTGTAGTCCCGGGCAACCACGATGTCGATCGCGCGGTCTGCAAAAAGTCAAAGGCAATATCCAACGCTCAATCCGAGATCGCTCGTGCGCATCCGCATCAGAGGGAGGCGACTTTGCGGGGCCAGCTGGAGGATGTGGACGCCGGTGTCGCACTATTCAAGCCTCTAACCGCTTACAACGCGTTTGCATCACCGTTCGGGTGTTACATCCACGCGAGCAGGCCGTATTGGACGTACAGCCTAGATCTGGGATCTGGGGTCACTCTTCGCTTTTATGGTCTGACATCCACGCTAATTTCAGGGCTTGACGAGCGTGACGAGGCACCGGGCCGGCTGTATCTGAGCCCTTTGCAAACCGGTCTGAACCCCGAGCCTGATGTGCTCAATCTGGTAATGGCTCACCATCCGCCAAATTGGTTCGTCGATGCGATGGAAGTAGACAGCGCGATGAATGACCGCGCCGCGATTCAGTTGTTTGGTCATGAGCACTTACAGCGTTGCACCCGCACGCCAGAGTACGTTCGGTTCTCTGCCGGGGCGCTTCACCCGGAGCGCTATGAGTTGGGTTGGAAGCCCGGGTACAACCTGATCGACCTCTCGGTGGCTGGCGAGGGGCAAGATCGCGAGGTGCGAATACAAGCGCAGGTCCGCCAGTTGCAAAGGAATCCTGAACAATTCATCCCGGTGCAGAGTTCGAAGGGACAAGATGTCTGGCACGCCAATATCGCCTTTCCCGCGCATGCAAAGCGTGTATTACGACAAGGACGAGTTAGCGCCGAATCTGTCGCTACAGCACTCACACCATCGCCAGTGTCGGTGCCCCTACCGACAGCTTCACCCGCGGAGGTAGTGATGAGCAGTCCGAGCACCAAAGGTTTGGTTTTCCGCTTCTGGCACTTAACGGTCAGCGAAAGACGCAACCTTGCCTTGCGTCTGAACCTGATCACCCAAGCTGATTTAGAGTTGCCGGAGGAAGAACGGTATGACAAGGCGCTCAATCTTGCGGCCGAGCGCGGGCAACTGGCGGAATTAGCTGGTGAAGTCGATAAGTTACAAAAATTGGGCTGAATGCCCGTGACAAGGGAGGCAATATGAAAACTGAATTTCTACGCTGGTGTGAGGAAGTGTCATTGCCGGTAGACTTACCTACCGTTGAACTTCGCTATGCTGCGGTTGAAGCCACTGCGAATGGGGTCACCCGTGAGGAGCTTGAAGGACTTATTCGAGTGGCCTTTGATGCCAAGAAGACACCTACGGCAACTGCTTCGCTCCGCACCAAACTTGCCGGCCAAGGTGATGCACTGCTTGATCAAGAGTTCAAGTTGTTCGCGGCGGCGACACTCGCCCGAATCCTTCAAAACAAGGATCAGGACGCGGCGCTGGCCGCCACCATGATTGTCACGACCTCCCTTGGGGGTTTCCGCAAGCTGAAGCAGCCAATGGACCTAATAGGAATGGCTCAGAGCGCGCGTACCGCGTTCGCGCTGTCCACCCGACATCGACCTCAACTGAAGCTCTCGCCAATACCAGAACTCACCGTCGATGCGACCAATGCGGCCGAACTGGAAGATACCGGCGATGGCTTTATGGTGTTAGCTACAGCCTTTACGGACGTGATAAGGACACTCGCACAAAGGCAGGCCGAATTCGAGCATCGGGCGCTAAGTTACATCAGCATCCAGGACGAGGAGCTGAATATGCTTTGGTGGCTTCAGGGTGGCCGCAGCGGGGACCTCAATGTGCCTTTTGCACAGATTCAGCGAGAGCAACGACCGTTCGTGCTTGCGCAAGAACTGGCAGAGATAACTTACGCAATTCCTGGCCCATCCGCCATAGAGGCGTTGCTTGCGCAGGCATGCGTAGACGACGATGAGCCCATCGCAATATCGGCGGCCGTACAGGCGCTGCCCCTTGATTGGCTGAAAACCGCCGTTCCCGACGATTTGTCGGGCAAGACGTCATCTGTCACGACTCCGCTTCATGATGCTTTCAAGCGGCGGCTGGAGGTCGAAGGGGCGAACTCGTGGGTCGCGAACTGGGCCGGGGCCTGCGGCGTTGATTCTGTCGCTGCGCTCAGCCCGCGTCGGCTGGCCGACCTTTGCTATTGCGAACGACTCATCATTCGAAAGTAGACATGGCCGAGCCCGCACTGCAGCGAGATGACAACGTTTCCAATCAATGCGCAAACCCTGACTGCCGGGTTGCGCAAGGCGAACGCTGCGTCGAAGGATTTGCCGAAAAAACCGAATGTCCCCAGTTTGGAAAAATCCAGATCGTACCGGCGGTAGATGCAGCCAATGCCAGTGCGTTGATCAAGCACTGCGTGCCTCTGGCGCCCGCAACAACTTTGGACGTAGATGAGGCCCATCAAATCCTTCGGGACCGTGAATGCCGAGTGATTGCAATAGTGGGCTCATTTGGATCAGGCAAGACTAGCCTGATTGCAGGTCTATACGACCTCTTTCAGTCGGGACCAGTCAGTCAAGTTGCATTTTGCCAATCGTATTCATTGCATGCCTTCGAGGAGGCAGTGCACTATTCGCGAGCTGTCTCTCGCCAAAAAGCACCGGAGACGAATCGGACACCTATCGGGCAGGTCCGGTTCTATCACTTGGAGTTGGTCGATCTTGTGACTAGTGCCGCACCCACTGTGCTCCTCGGCGATCGAGCCGGTGAGGAGTACCTCGGGGCTCGCAACGACCCCGACTCTGCTCGCGAGTTCCCTGAACTTGCAAGGTCTGATGTTTTGACCGTGCTCGCGGATGGTGAAAGACTGATGGATTCTGGGCAGCGCCATAACGTTCGCTCTGAGATCCGACAAATGCTTAAGGCGTTTGTGGATGCCGATGTTCTCAAGTTGACACAACGCTTGGCGATTGTGCTTACCAAGCTGGATTCAGTGCGTAAAGCGGGTGCGGCTGGCGAGCTTGTCTTGCAGGACTTCGAGGCGCTAGTCGCTGGCATCCGCGAAATAATGGCCGACAAGTGCGCCGCGGTTGAGTGTTTTGCCGTTGCTGCGCAACCCAAATCCGGCGGCGCTCCTCGTGGTGAAGGATTGGACGCCTTGCTCCAGTACTGGATGACCGAACCTTTACGGTACAAGCCAGTTGCAAAATCAATGGCCGTTCTAACCGCCAAGCGTTACTTTGACCGGCTGCAGAAGCCAGAGACGGGAGCTGCCAAATGACTGACCGTTCCGTCGTGGTTATGGGCCTCCCTGGCTCAGGCAAGACTACATTCCTTGCAGCACTTTGGCACTTGGTCACCGAAGGGGAGCTGGACTCTAAGCTAACCTACGTAACTCTAAAAACCAACAACGTCGCCCACCTCAACAAAATCGCCGAGGTGTGGAGACTCGCTAGGAAGCCCGAGCGCACTTCGGTTGCTGGGGACCGTGTGGTTTCGATGATTTTAAAAGCGGATGGCGGCACACCTCAAACCATTACCTTTCCAGACGTTGCCGGCGAAGCGTTTCTTCAAATGTGGGAGGAGCGTGAGTGTGACGATGTGGTGGCCACTTGGCTCAAGGGCCCGAGCGTCCTATTCTTCATTCACGCCGATACGGTTGACTCACCGCACTGGGTGATTGACGAGACTTTGCGGTCAGAAAGGCTGGGCTTAGAGCGCGGAACTGATGAAGTTGTTCAATGGTCTCCCAGGCTTGCCCCAACCCAAGTGCAGGTGACGGACTTGCTTCAGTCCATGCAAGCGGATCCTCTTGATGTAGGTCCACGGCGGCTGGCCATCGTTTTGTCGGCCTGGGACAAGGTGGCACCAGAGGGAATGTCACCGGAGGACTATTTACGCGTCAAGTTACCGCTATTGCATCAATTTTTGAAGCACGGGTTTAAACCCCAATGGGAAGTGCGAGTCTATGGTGTTAGCGCTCAGGGCGGTGACTACGATGAGGAAAAAAAAGAGCATGCAGAAGCCATGGCGCTGAGAGAAGTCAAACTACCGTCCAAGCGAATCCGGGTCGCATATGCAGGTGCCGATGAGTCCCACGACCTTACCGAACCTCTGCAGTGGCTGCTGATGTAGATCTACCCGTGATCATCAAAGTTCATCAGTCACTGCACGGCTATTCGAACGGACACCGCCAGCTCGCATGCTCCGTAAAGCTCTCTCAACGCGACGCGAAGCTGGCCTTGGTGATGAGCGACGTTTCCGGTTCAGGCGTAGCTTCGGCAGGCACTAGCTATCTGACCGGGTATCCACTCGGTGATGCCGGCATGTACGCGCTGGCGCAGACTTGGGCTGCACCTGAAATGCCGAGGCCTGGCTGCGTGTGGACGCATACACTTTTCCTCGAGTTCCCGGACCTTGCCACCATAAGAGCGCCATCGCGTCTTGCCAGCCTTTTTGTGAGACCTGATCCGACTACTTGGTCCACCTACAACCAACCAAGAGCTATCGATTTCGATGAGGGCGCTGACCCGGATCAGCTGCTTACCCCGGATGACGAGGATTGGCTCGCCAATGTATTAAACCGTCTTTACCGTTTTCCGGCTGAACGCGTGTTGACAAACCAGGGAGTCACGCTGTCAGCAGAGGCGTTGACGCTACGGATCTGGGATCAGCAATGGCCTCGTCTTCGTCGGTCTTTTCGGTTCTGTACGTTATCGACCATGGATCGTTCGACCTCTGGCGCCGTATTTGACTTGCAGATTGCGCCGAGCAAAGAAGCTTCCAGTCGCTTCCGCCAGCGCAGCACGCTGGAGGCAGTACCATCGATTGACGTCTATACCCTTGATGACTGGCTCGGGACATTGATTCAAGACATCCGTCATCCCAATCTGGACGGCCTACGGGATACCCTGAAGACGCTTGGTGCCGACATTCTCGGCGGACGGGAAGCGATGCTGTCGCTTTGTGACTTCCATCGTCTAACAACCAGCTTGGCCCCACCGTTCGCTCTTAAGGAGGCGATTCGTATGGTGGAGGGACAAGGGCCACTGTCCTCGTCGGACATGGCGCGCGCTCGGCTCGCTGAATACCTACTCTCCCGGGTAGATGATGCCGACGACTCTGACTTGGCATTCCTTTGGAAAAACTTGCATTTCGTCGAACCAGGCAAGCTTTTGCAGCGTCTTCCGGAGGTTGCGTTGTCGATTTGGCGCGCGTTACCTCGACAAGTGTTCGAAGAATTGAGGCGTCCAACTGAAGCCGTCGGTGACTGGGCTGCGTGCGTGGTCAAAGCAATACCTGCTGAAACCTTACTGGAGTACTGGCCAGATGACGAGGCGCCATTCAAAGAGTTAATCGCGGTGCGTCCAGACCTCCTTGATATATCAACGTTCTGGCGCGTTGCTGACGTGGGCTTTCCGGTCGCCTTCCCTAACATCGATCTTTCGTCTGACCGAACTGTAGATGCCATGATTGAAGGCTTGTATACGAGCTCCGCTATGCGATCTGCGGTGGAACTTGCGGGCCCGCTGAGGATTCTCGAATCGTTGCATCGGCGATCTAGTGTCAACGATGTGTCGAGCTTTATGCATTGGGTACCATATTGCCTCAGAGACTCATCCGTGGCGGGTGAGTTCCTGAACCAGCCTAAGACTTTGTCAGTACCGCTCCTACAAGCGATGACAAGTGTCCTCGAACCTGATTCGGTGCCGAATGACTATGGCGACGACCCATGGTTGGCCGCATTGCTCAAAGTTAAGGTCGAGACCGGCTACCTGCCACTGGGCCTCGCTGCATACGGTTTCAGTCGAGCGCTGGGTTGGAGGTCACGCAGCGTTGCGGAATTGCTGCAATTGACTTTTGATCCGCTCCATGGAGCGGTGTCAACCTCAAGCCTCGAAGACTCTTACTGGCGATTGATCGAGCATCGGCTGCCGTGGGTGCGTGAGAGCGAACGGTGGGACCGTGGTCGGCGTCTAAGGGCGATTGTGGCCAAATTGTTCATCGACAAACGTCTCGTGCCGCGGGCATTTGCACGGATGGCGACTAGCGGCGAAGTCTTCGTGGCGCTGATGGATGAAGCCCTCAGTCGCTATGGTGGGCGGCGGTTTCTTCAAGACGTCGAGAGCTCACTGCAAAGCGATAGTGATGAGTACAGTCAAGCAAGACAGGAGCTCATCCGAAACTTCTTGAATGGTCGAAAGCGCAAGTAGGTGCTCAGCGTTGGCACAAACAGTTTCTGCTAGTGTCGTCTGGCCATATTCCGGTCTAGTTTTACTTGACCCCAGGGTAGTCGATTACCTATCTGTTTCGCTGGCGGCAGTGAGCGAAACACATCAGGCTTAGCTCGATCGAGGGAAGTAGCCGCACGAATTGGAGGTCCGATTCACCTTTCTGGATGCAGTCTTCGCATGGCTTTCGCCGCCATTAATTTCGCGGCCATCTGCAACGCTTGGTCGCTTGGCATCTTGCCTCCCTTGCTCAACACCATCTCTTTCAATAGCTTGTGCGCATTCGCGTGCAAGGCCTGCAATGTCGCTTGCGATTCTTTGAGATCAGCTTCAGGAAAAATTAGGTGCCTTTTACTCTGAATCATCATTTCTAATCACCCAATTGTTCGTGTGCCTGAGGTAAAGATTGAGCGAGATCGTGCATTCGATCTGTCCTTGCGGCAAGGAACCAAATGAGTGTAGTGAGTACCGATATGAATACCCATTCGTCGAAGTGAAGAATTCCGATATCGTGCAGTGCCAGCCACACTAGGGCGATCAATCGAGGATGCCTTTGGTGATTGTGGGCCACCGACTGTTAGTTTTCGGCCTAATCCCTAGCTCACCTGGCTTGCGACGTCAGCCGCAGAATTCTCAACAATTCTCAACAATTCTCAACCGCCGAAACTTAACAAAACCTAACAAGTAGCTCGTCATGCCTACCAGTCCGGGGGCAACGGGTCCGCGTCGTGTATGCGATGATACTCACGCGTACCAACCGTTGAAGTATCACCAGTCGGCTCGAAGGGGCGGAGCGGCTTTGCGTGCCTTTGAATTGCCGATTGTTGGGCCAGCAAGGCCACTGCACGCTTGAACGCTTGAGAGGAAGGTGATGCCCCGGGCTTTGCGGGGTGATTAGAAACGATGCGCGTCGGAGTGTCGAAACCTACACAAGATAGGTTTTGGTCATCTTCGGAGTGTTTTTCAAAACCTATAGGTTTCGGAGTGTCCCCTTGGAAACCTATAGGTTTCGTGGCCGGTGCAATTGATACCAGCTCGGTACTGCTCGCGGTCTTCGGGCCTTTGCCAGTACTGGTGAAAATTTGTGCCACGGTGCGCATGGCTTTTTGCTTGTGCCGCTGCAGTTCGATACCCAGTGATTCCATGAAGGGGGCAGGATTTTGTTCAATGCTCCGTTTGACAACTGTCCAGAGCGGGCTAGACATCATCACGTCCGTGCTTGCCTCAATGGCATCCAATACGGCCTGGACGGCCACCGACTTGCTAGCGCCCTTTATCCTGTCTACAGGCTTCTTCAGCCCAAAAGGCGCGGCCACCTCAGCGTAGAACGAGTCGCGCAAGGCAGCCGTCGCGGCACGGTCAATCAGCGAACTACCTTGCATTTTCCCGTCAACCAATGGCAGGACCAGCACATGGCAATGCGGTGCAGATTCGTCCCGATGAATGTCCGCGCTCAGGATATTTGCCAGCCCAAGGCGCTCTCCTGTCCACGCAACACACCGGCGAAAGAAGAGCCCATCGTCAATCACGGCATCGACCGGGAGGCTGAAGAGCAATTCGACCGCCTGGGTATAGTCCTTGCGCAGCTTCTTAACGTCAATCCCCGCAGCCAGGGTCATTGATTCAGCCAAGGCCGTGACTCCGTTGGGCGTGTCCGGCCCATGAATGGTCTCGTTCAAATGAGAGCGGCCTACGTCAATGTGTCCCTTTGCCCCCATTTCTGCTTGAATCGTGCGGCGGTTGTGGTTAGCCGCACCCTGCAACGTCGAGGCCTTGCGCCCGTTGTATGTGGACTTACCGATCCTTCCAACAGCGAACATGTAGTTACTGCTCACGAGAACCACCGTTCGTATCGGACTTCTCCTGCAAGTGAAGGCGGGTCGCGCGGGGGTGTCGGCATCCCTCGTGGTCATACAGAGCTACCAGGTCGGTTGTGATGCAATAGTGGTGGGCGTTCCGCAACTCCTTAATCAGTGCGGGAGCATTGGATACCACCATGGGGCGCAGGTCGTGGCGGGTGTTCAGGCCGACGCGCAAAGCTTTGATAGCGCTATAACGCTGTGCCAGCGTCTCTGTGGATTGTTCGCTGAACTTGCGTTTGTGTGTGGCGCTCAGTGCTGGATTGCCGATGTCGGGCGGGTACATTTATGCCACCCCCAGTTCTGCCTGAGCGCTCATCCATGCGCGCACGTCACGCACGTTCCAGGCGGTGACGCGTTCGGACAGCCGGACTGGTTTTGGGAACGTGCCTTTTGCCACCTTGCGCCACAGCGTAGGCGCGGAGAATGGAAGCGGCGCCGTGCTATTCGGTCGTTTCGGGCTTTGGACCAACTGCGCTTCACGTACGAAAGCGCTATCAGGCAGCGCATCGAATACGGAGGTCAGGACGTTCGTCTTCGCAACCAGGTTGGTCGCTGCTATCGACGATTTCTGAATGGCGATCTTCGTTGACATTTATAGACTCCTTATGGAAGAGCCTTTAATGTCGTCGTCTTGTGCTACAAAAGATATAGCAGTTTGCTGGCAGGATGCGCAGTGTACTAGTAGACTGAGTATTTTGCCGGTAGAGCTATCTTTTAGCCTTCTCCCAATTTCTGCACCAGTCTTCAATCACCTTTTGGCTTAAGAGGCTAGGGCACTTTTCGAGCATATCTCGCCCGAATTCAGCTTTGCCTTTGTAGTGATCGGGCTTTATCTGCCACATTTTCCAACAATCGAACACAAACGCCTTGTCCTTCTGCTTCGGGTCTGCGGCAGCTTTTGCTAGTCCCCCTCGACGACCAATCTGTTGCAACTCGGCTCTAACCGCCGCTTCCAATGCTTGCGTCTGATGTTGCAGAATAATCTTTATGAAATCCCCAATTGTTTGGTGGTCAAGATTCTGCGCAATAGAGTCATCGACAGCACGACTCCATGGATTGTCATATCCTTCTGCGTCCATTCGTCCGAACGAGCGACCGTCTTCGACGAGTATGGGGCCATTGCAAAACGCTTTGAATACTCGTTGCGCCCTTTCTCGACGGACCTCCGCCATTCGTCCAAATTGCTCGTGCATCTGGTCGAAAGCAACTTCGTCAAAATCCATATTTACCTCGTCTAGTACCCTTCATAGAGACGCACAGCAGACCGGAGAAGGTAGTCCGTTTTTCGGCAGGGGGATTTTCTCCCAGCCTAGCTAGGCAAAAATTGCGGTCAACCTATGTTGCTGTGCGCAACTGAATCACTTCTGCGCCAAGGCGCAGCCTGTCCAAGTAATCGGCCCAACGTTGCATCATTTGTTTGCGCGCAGGTAAATGTGCGGTCCTGTTGTAGGCACGTCCATTGGGATCCTTGACGGCATGGGCCAATTGGTGCTCTATAAGGTCTACGCGCTCTCCCAATACTTCATCCATGATGGTGCGTGCCGTCGCTCTGAAGCCATGCGCACAATGCACTTCCTTAGCGTACCCCATACCGCGCAATGCAGCGTTTATTGTGTTCTCGCTCATCGGTCGTTCACCTGAGCGTAGGCTTGGGAAGACGAATCTTCCATGTCCGGTGACAGGTTGAAGGCCGCGCAATATCTCCACGGCCTGCGTGCACAGTGGCACCAGGTGGTCAACACCCATCTTCATTCTGCTACCGGGAATGCGCCATTCGGCGGCGTCTAGGTCCAGCTCTGCCCATTCCGCCATACGCAGTTCACCGGGACGGACAAATACTAGTGGCGTCAGCTTTAGCGCTGCCACGCTGTATAGGTGCCCGCTGTAGCCGAATATTGAGCGCATCAATTCACCCAGCTGTTTAGGCTCAGTAATTGCTGGATAGTGTTTCTTCGGTACTGCTGCCAACGCTCCCCGGAGGTCCTGCGTTACGTCGCGCTCGGCGGTCCCATTGGCCACGGCGTAGCGGAATACTTGCCCGCACAACTGGGAAACACGGTGGGCGGTATCAAAGGCTTCCCTCGCCTCGATCTTTCGGACCATTGCCAGCACATCTCGCGGGCCTATCGTTGAGATTGGTTTTTTCCCTATCTGGGGGAAAACGTCTTTCTCCAGCCACGATGTCACCTTGTCTTGGGTGATGGCTGCTCTGCAAACCTTGGTTTTCAAAAGCCAGTCGCGTGCTATCAGCTCAAATGTATTGGTGGACAAGTCGGCTTTGGCTTGCTTGTCGGTCTGTTTGGCAAAGCTGGGGTCAATGTCTGTCGCCAGTTGTTCACGGGCCTTTTCGCGGCGCTTGCGGGCTTCTGCGAGTGATACGGCAGGGTAGACCCCGAGCGCCAGCGTCTTCTGTTTGCCGGCAAAACGATAGTTCATGCGCCAATACTTCCCACTGGCGTTGACTAGGAGGTACATTCCGCCGCCATCGGTGTGTTTGTCACCAGCCCCATTGCCGCTGTGCTTGGTGCTGTTCTTTATGAAGGTGTCGTTGAGTGCCATGGGAAAACTGCGCCTGTTGGTATGTGTTTTGCTGGCTTCTCCACCTACCAGCGGAAATACCATCAGTATGTTGGTATGTGATGTTAACCAGTGAAATGCAGTGAGACAACAAAAACCCCGCCACGCCTTTAAGGCATGCGGGTTCTGAGTGGGGGTGAGATGGTCTGACGTTAGCGGGTGGTCCCGCTGACAGGAATCGAACCTGTATCTAGCACTTAGGAGGCACTCGTTCTATCCATTGAACTACAGCGAGACTGGCGGCATTGTAAAGGGGCCGCGAGCAGTCTTATTTGGTCAGATGCCGCATCGCCTCTTCCAGCCCCTTGAGGGTCAGCGGGTACATGCGGTTGTGCATGATCTGCTGGATGACGCTGATGCTCTGGCGGTACTGCCACACGCCTTGGGGTTCGGGGTTGATCCAGGCGAACTTGGGGAAGGCGTGGATGAGCCGCTGCAGCCACTCGGCGCCGGGTTCGGGGTTGTTGTACTCCACGCTGCCGCCAGGTTGCAGGATTTCGTAAGGGCTCATGGTTGCGTCGCCCACAAAGATCAGTTTGTAATCCTTGTTGTACTTGCGGATGATGTCCCAGGTCTCGAACTTCTCGGCAAAGCGGCGGCGGTTGTTCTTCCACATGAAGTCGTATACGCAGTTGTGGAAATAATAGAACTCCAGGTGCTTGAACTCGGTCTTGGTGGCACTGAACAGTTCTTCCACGCGGGCAATGTGCTCGTCCATGGTGCCGCCCACGTCCATCAGCAGCAGCACCTTCACATTGTTGTGGCGCTCGGGCCGCATCTTGATGTCCAGGTAGCCGGCATTGGCCGCCGTCTTGCTGATGGTCTCGTCCAGGTCCAGCTCGTCCTCATGGCCTTCGCGGGCAAACTTGCGCAGGCGGCGCAGCGCCACCTTGATGTTGCGCGTGCCCAGCTCCTGGGTGTCGTCGTATTCCTTGTAGCTGCGCTGGTCCCAGACCTTGACCGCGCTCTTGTTGCGGCCCTTGTCCTGGCCTATGCGAATGCCCTGGGGGTTTTGGCCATAGGCGCCAAATGGGGATGTACCACCGGTGCCAATCCACTTGCTGCCGCCCTCGTGGCGCTCTTTTTGCTCTTCAAACCGCTTCTTGAGCGTTTCCATCAGCTCGTCCCATCCCAGCTTCTGGATCTTGGCCAGTTCTTCGGGGCTGAGGTTGAGCTCCAGGTTCTTGCGCAGCCAGTCCAGTGGCACTTCTTTGGTGAAGTCGGCCACCATCTCAATGCCCTTGAAGTAGGCACCAAAGGCCCGGTCGAACTTGTCGTAGTGCTTTTCATCCTTCACCAGCGTGGCGCGGCTCAGGTAGTAGAAGTCGTCTATCTTGTAGCCGCTGGGTTCGCTGTCATCGTCAGACTGCGCCGTGTTGGGGCCGACCACGCCTTTTTGCAGGGCCTCGATCAGCGTCAGGTATTCCTTGACCGATACCGGCAGCTTGGCGGAACGCAGGGTGTAGAAAAAATCCAGCAGCATGGTAGTGCTCTCCTTGGGTCAGCCGCGTGGCTTGTCCAGCAAATACAGCAGTTGCGCCTTGGCTTCCGGCCATTCGCCCGAGCGCATGCTGTACATCACGGTGTCGCGGATGGTGCCGTCGCGGCGCAGCGCGTGGCCACGGATCACGCCGTCTTTCTTGGCGCCCAGGCGCTCGATGGCGGCCTGTGAGGCAAAGTTGTAGTTGTCCGTGCGCCAGCCCACCACGTGGCAGCCCAGTGTCTCGAATGCGTGGGTCAACAACAGCAGTTTGGCGGTGGTGTTGACGTGGCTGCGCTGGCTGCTTTTGCCATACCAGGTCCAGCCGATTTCCACCCGCTTGAGCGCGGGCACGATGTCGTGGTAGCTGGTGCAGCCCAGCACCTTGCCGGTGGCGTTCTCCAGCACGGCAAAGGCAAAGCGATTGCCCGCCTCGCGCATGGCTAGGGCGTTGTCGATGTAGCTTCGGGTCTGCTCAGGCTCGGGTACGGAGGTGACGCGAATCGTCCACAACGCGCCATCGGCTGCTGCTGCGCGCAGCCCGTCTTCGTGCGCCAGAGTCAGGGGCACCAGGTCTACGCCGCGGGCGGAAAGGGTGACGGGTTCTACAAAGGCCATGGCGGTGGTCAGTCTTTGGTCTTCTCGGATTTGGCGGCTTGCGCTGCGCGCCACATGCGGGCCAGCTTCACCCCCAGGCCTGATCCCAGGCCTACGAGCAGGATGGCACCCATGCTGGCATTGCCATAACCCGGCGCAAATATGTCGAAGCCCAGCAGGCGGCCGATCCAGAAGCCCAGCAACGCGCCGCCGACAAATCCGACGGCATCCGACAGGCCTTCCAGCCAGAGATTGTTCTTCATAGAGGCTTAGCGGTTGTGGCGCTGCATGAACATCAGTTTTTCGAACAGCGTGGTGTCCTGTTCGTTCTTCAGCAGGGCGCCCACCAGCGGGGGCACTGCCATTTTGTCGTCTTTGGTGTGCAAGGCCTCGGCGGGAATGTCTTCGGCCAACAGCAGCTTGAGCCAGTCCAGGAGTTCACTGGTGGAGGGCTTTTTCTTCAGGCCCGGCAGGTTGCGCACGTCAAAAAACGTCTTCATGGCCGCGCTGACCAGCTCTTTCTTGATGCCGGGGAAGTGCACATCCACGATGCTTTGCATGGTGGGCGCATCGGGGAACTTGATGTAGTGGAAAAAGCAGCGGCGCAAAAAGGCGTCTGGCAGTTCTTTCTCGTTGTTCGACGTGATGAAAACCAGCGGTCGGTGTTTGGCGCGGATCAATTCACGGGTTTCGTAGCAATAAAACTCCATGCGGTCGATTTCGCGCAGCAGGTCATTGGGGAATTCAATGTCAGCCTTGTCGATCTCGTCGATGAGCAGGGCAACGGGCTTGTCTGCCGTAAAGGCCTGCCACAAAACGCCTTTGATGATGTAGTTGTGGATGTCCTTGACGCGCTCGCCACCATCGATGTCGGACAGTTGCGAGTCGCGCAGACGACTCACGGCGTCATATTCATAAAGGCCCTGCTGGGCTTTGGTGGTGGATTTGATGTGCCACTGCAGCAGGGGCATGTCCAGTGCCTGGGCCACTTCTTCGGCCAGCATGGTTTTGCCGGTTCCGGGCTCACCTTTGACCAACAGGGGGCGCTGCAGCGTGATGGCGGCGTTGACCGACAGCATCAGGTCCTGGGTGGCTACGTAGTTCTTGGTTCCGTGGAATTTCATAGTGTGGAGCGCACTGGGCGGGGGTGAGGGGCAAACATACAGCTGGACGGCTGCGCAGGGCATGACAGGCTGGTCGATATAATCAAATTTAGATTTACATCAAACATTGTCTGATTGTCCTTGCAAAATGAACAAACTGTTTCTGCCCCTCCTAGTTGCGCTTGTCGCTCAAGTGACCACTTTTTCTGCCTTTGCGCAGGAAGTTAAGGGGGATGCCAAGCAAGGTGAGACAAAAAATGCCATGTGTATTGGCTGCCACGGCATCGTGGGCTACCAGGCCAGCTTCCCAGAGATCCACAAGGTGCCCATGATCTCCGGCCAGGGCGGCAAATACATCACCTCCGCCCTGAACGCCTACAAAAAGGGCGAGCGCAAGCACCCGTCCATGCGCGGAATTGCCGAAACTTTGTCTGACCAGGATATTGCGGATCTGGCAGCCTATTACGAAGCCAGTGGCGCGACAGCCGGCGCAGCTCCAGCCAAGGCGGCCGGTGGTTCTGCCAAGGCAGAGGCCCTGTTGACCAAGGGTGGTTGTGTTTCCTGCCACGGTGACAACTACAACAAGCCTGTAGACCCCAGCTACCCCAAGATCGCCGGCCAGCACAGCGACTATCTCTTCGTGGCGCTCAAGTCCTACAAGGCTGAAAACAACGCGATCGTGGGCCGTGGCAACGCCATCATGGGTGGAATGGTCAAGCAGTTCACCAATGCCGAGCTCAAAGAAATGGCCAACTACATTGGCAGCCTGCCGGGCGAGCTCAAAGTTGTGCCACAAGACAGGTTCAAGAAGTAAGCCTGAATCATCCCTAAAAGCCGCTACTCCAGCGGCTTTTTTTTGTGCGCCCAGCATGGGCGCACTCCTGGAGGTGCAAGTCCTCCCGCGAGCTGGTCACAGTGAGCGAAGTGAAGCGCAACTGCATGCGGGCGACCGAGTGTGGGAAGGAAGCGTGGAGCATAAATTGTGAGCCGATGGACA
>CAUPQG010000002.1:0-309724 GCA_963513355.1 uncultured Rhodoferax sp.
CACCGCCATGCCCATGCTGACCGGCACCTTGATTACCGCCGTGGGTTTTCTGCCCATCGGCATCGCGAAGTCTTCAACCGGGGAGTACACGTTCGCCATTTTTGGCGTGACTGTCCTAGCCTTGGTTTTGAGCTGGATTGTGTCGGTGTACTTTGTGCCTTACCTGGGAACGCTACTGTTAAAGGTTAAACCCCATGCTGCAGGTGACCAGCCGCATGAGCTGTTTGATACCCCGTTCTACAACACCTTCCGCAAGACCGTGAACTGGTGCGTGGAGTACCGTTGGGCAACAATCGGCATGATGCTGATGACCTTCGCTCTGGGCATTGTGGGCATGGGTGTTGTCCAGCAGCAATTCTTCCCGGATTCCAGCCGTCCTGAAATTCTGGTGGATATCTGGTACCCCGAGGGCACGTCCATGGCGGCCAACGAGCTGACGACCAAGCGGGTCGAGGCGCGCCTGATGCAGGAGCCGGGTGTGGAAAGTGTCAGCACCTGGGTCGGGTCGGGTGTGCCGCGCTTCTATTTGCCGATGGACAACGCCTTCCCGCAAAGCAATGTGTCGCAATTTATCGTCATCCCCAAGGATCTGAAGCTGCGCGAATCGATCCGCATCAAACTTCCGGCCGTCATGGCGCAGGAGTTCCCCGAGGTGCGGGCGCGTATCAAGCTGCTGCCGAATGGACCTCCAGTGGCCTACCCGGTGCAGTTCCGTGTGGTCGGTGGTGAGCCTGCCGTACTCCGTGAGCGCGCCGATGAGGTGACGGCGGTGATGCGCGCCAGCGCCAATACGCGCGGCGTCAATGACAACTGGAACGAGTTCGTGAAGGTCATCCGCCTGGAAGTGGACCAGACCAAGGCACGTGCTCTGGGCGTTTCAAGCCAGTCTATCGCCCAAGCGTCCAAGACGCTTTTGGCAGGCTCTACCGTGGGCCAGTACCGCGAAGGCGACAAGTTGATCGAAATCGTGTTGCGCCAGCCCCTGGAAGAGCGCAATGCAATTACCGACATCGCCAATGCCAACTTGCCCACGGCCAGTGGCAAATCCATTCCGCTGACGCAGATTGCAAAACCAACTTTTGTTTGGGAGCCGGGTGTGATGTGGCGCCAGAACCGCGAGTACTCGATCACGGTGCAGAGCGATATCGTGGAGGGCCTTCAAGGCGCCACGGTGACCAGCGAACTCTTGCCCAAGCTTCGCGCGCTCGAGGCTACATGGAAAGCCAAGGGCTTTGGGGCTTATCGCATTGAAGTGGCCGGGGCTGTAGAGGAGAGCAGCAAGGGATCGTCGTCGATAGCGGCCGGCATTCCCATCATGCTGTTCATCACCTTTACCTTGTTGATGTTGCAGCTGCACAGTTTTAGCCGCGCCATGCTGGTATTCCTGACGGGCCCCCTGGGTATTGCGGGTATTGCGGGTGCGCTGCTGCTGTCAGGCAAACCATTTGGCTTCGTAGCTCTGCTTGGCGTGATTGCCTTGATGGGCATGATTCAGCGTAACTCGGTGATCCTGATCGACCAAATTGAACAGGATAGAGCTGCTGGGGTTCCGGCTTGGGATGCCATTGTGGAGTCCGCCGTGCGCCGCCTGCGTCCTATTGTGCTGACGGCTGCTGCCGCCGTACTGGCGATGATTCCCTTGTCCCGCTCGGTCTTCTGGGGGCCGATGGCCGTTGCCATCATGGGCGGCCTCATTGTGGCTACCGTTTTGACTCTTCTCGCGCTGCCTGCCATGTATGCAGCGTGGTTCCGCGTCAAGCGTGAACCTAAGGGTAAATAGGGGGTCCCCAGTTGCAGGTTAAAATCTCAGGTTGACCAATTTCAAATGGGTGGTCCAGGCCCCGCAAATACCGTTTTGCAGGGTGCTTTGACGGCCCGTTTTATTTTTTGCGCGGGTGGCGAAATTGGTAGACGCACCAGGTTTAGGTCCTGACGCTGGCAACAGTGTGGGGGTTCGAGTCCCCCCCCGCGCACCACTTATATGTGAAGGGTAGTCCGCAGTCGCATTGCGACGCGTTCTGCCCGAAAATTTTTCGATTAGGAGACTGACCATGGCCGTTACTGTAGAGACTCTGGAAAAGCTGGAGCGAAAAATCACCCTGACACTGCCGGTCGGCGCGATCCAGAGTGAGGTCGATTCGCGTTTGCGCAAGTTGGCGCGTACCGTCAAGATGGACGGGTTCCGTCCTGGCAAGGTCCCCATGAACGTGGTGGCACAGCGCTATGGCTATTCCGTGCATTACGAAGTGATGAACGACAAGGTTGGTCAGGCATTTGCGTCTGCAGCCAACGAAGCCGAATTGCGTGTTGCAGGCCAGCCCCGCATCACTGAGAGCCAGACTTCTCCAGAGGGCCAAATGGCTTTCGACGCCATTTTTGAAGTGTTCCCGGAAGTCAAAATCGGCGACTTGGCGACTGCAGAAGTGGAAAAGGTCAATGCTGAAGTGACCGACACGGCCATCGACAAGACCGTTGAAATTCTGCGCAAGCAGCGCCGTACCTTTGCGCTGCGCGCAAAAGATGCGCCAGCACAGGACACCGACCGCGTGGTGGTGGACTTCGAAGGCAAGATCGACGGCGAGCCGTTTGCTGGTGGCAAAGCGGAAGACTACCAGTTCATCGTTGGCGATGGACAGATGTTGAAGGAATTCGAGGAAGCCGTTCGTGGCATGAAGCTGGGCGAAAGCAAGACTTTCCCCTTGGCTTTCCCTGCCGACTACCATGGCCAGGATGTGGCCGGCAAGACGGCCGACTTTATGGTCACCGTGAAGAAGATTGAAGCTGCGAATTTGCCCGAAGTGGATGGAGCGCTGGCCAAGTCCTTGGGCATTGCCGACGCTACCGTTGAAGGCCTGCGTAGCGACATCCGCAAGAACCTGGAGCGCGAAGTCAAATACCGTTTGTTGTCCCGCAACAAGCAGGTGGCAATGGACGCACTATTGACCAAGGCGGAGCTGGATTTGCCCAAGTCCAGCGTGCAAGCTGAACTCGACCGCATGATTGAAAGCGCCCGTGCTGACCTGAAACAGCGCGGTATCAAGGACGCTGACAAGGCGCCAATTCCTGAAGATATCTTCCGCCCACAGGCTGAGCGTCGCGTGCGTTTGGGGTTGGTGGTTGCCGAACTGGTTCGCGCCAATGCATTGCAAGCCAAGCCTGAACAGATTAAGGCGCACGTGGACGAGCTGGCTGCCAGCTACGAAAAGCCAGCCGATGTGGTTCGTTGGTACTATGGAGACAATCGCCGTATGGCGGAAGTGGAAGGCATTGTGATTGAGAACAATGTCACAGAATTTATTCTGTCCAAAGCCAAAGTGAGCGAAAAGACCATTACCTTTGACGAGTTGATGGGCCAGAACTAAATGACAGTTCGCTGCAGGTTGGCGAGCACTCTTTAGACGCATGGGGCTTGGGCAGGGCTTGTAGTCCTGCATACAAGCCCCATTTGCATTAAAAGCCGGGAATTTTCGGTACAGTCAACACAGTTCTTTGGAGACGTTATGCATATGAATTACGGACGGACGAACGGGATGGAAACACAGGCGCTGGGCATGGTCCCTATGGTCATTGAGCAATCGGGTCGCGGGGAGCGCTCGTACGATATCTATTCGCGCCTGCTCAAGGAACGGGTGATTTTTTTGGTAGGCCCTGTCAATGACCAGACAGCCAATTTGGTGGTAGCCCAATTGTTGTTCCTGGAGAGTGAAAATCCTGACAAGGATATTTCCTTTTATATCAATTCCCCCGGTGGATCGGTCAGCGCAGGCATGGCGATTTTCGACACCATGAATTTCATCAAGCCAGAGGTCTCTACTCTGTGCATCGGCATGGCCGCCAGCATGGGTGCTTTCCTTTTGGCTGCGGGTGCCAAGGGAAAACGCTTTTGCCTGCCAAACTCCAAGGTCATGATCCATCAGCCTTCGGGTGGAAGCCAGGGTCAGGCAACCGAAATTGAAATTGCAGCGCGAGAAATCCTCAAAACCCGTGAACAGCTGAACAAGGTTTTGGCGGAGCGCACGGGCCAACCACTCGAGCGCATTGCGCGCGACACTGAGCGTGATTACTACATGACGGCAGAAGAGTCGAAAGAATACGGCTTGATCGACCAGGTGATAGCCAAGCGCTCCTGAGTCTGCGGGTTTTCCACACCGGCGGTGCTCTCCAGTGAGGCGGGCACCGTTTTTTATTTGAGTATCATTCGGACATCTTCCGAAAAGGCGAGCGTCACATGGCCGAGAAAAAAGGCTCTTCCAGCGAAAAAACCCTGTATTGCTCTTTCTGCGGCAAAAGCCAGCATGAAGTCAAGAAACTCATCGCTGGCCCATCGGTCTTTGTATGCGACGAATGTATCGAGCTGTGCAACGAGATCATCCGTGATGAGTTGCCCGCCACCACCGAAGGCAAAGATGCCAAAAGTGAATTGCCTACACCGTCTGAGATCAAGGCAAACCTGGACAATTACGTGATTGGTCAGGAGCCTGCTAAGCGTACCCTGGCGGTTGCTGTCTATAACCACTACAAACGTCTGCGCCACAAGGAAAAGGCAAAGAAGGATGAGGTTGAGCTGGCGAAAAGCAACATCTTGCTGATCGGTCCTACTGGCTCTGGCAAGACGTTGTTGGCCCAAACCCTCGCGCGCATGTTGGATGTGCCGTTTGTAATGGCGGATGCTACTACCCTGACTGAAGCCGGTTATGTGGGCGAGGATGTAGAGAACATTGTCCTTAAGCTGTTGCAGAGCTGTAACTACGAAGTCGAACGGGCGCAGCGCGGCATTGTGTATATTGACGAGATCGACAAGATTTCGCGCAAATCGGATAACCCGTCCATTACCCGGGACGTGTCGGGAGAGGGCGTGCAGCAGGCACTGCTCAAGCTGATTGAAGGCACGATGGCCAGTGTTCCTCCCCAAGGCGGCCGCAAGCACCCCAACCAAGATTTTGTGCAGATTGATACCACCAACATTTTGTTCATATGTGGCGGAGCCTTTGCGGGTCTGGAGAAGGTCATTGAGAATCGCACCCAGGCTTCTGGCATGGGCTTTGGGGCAACGGTCAAGAGCAAGCAACAGCGCAGCCTGACCGATATGTTCAAAGAGGTTGAGCCGGAAGACCTGATCAAGTTTGGCCTGATTCCAGAATTGGTCGGACGCATGCCCGTGGTCGCCGCTTTGGCTGAACTGACAGAAGACGCTTTGGTCCAAATTTTGACCGAGCCCAAAAACGCTTTGGTCAAGCAGTACACGAAGCTCTTGGCCATGGAAGGTGCCGAACTCGAAATCCGCCCATCTGCTTTGAAGGCGATTGCAAAGAAGGCTCTGGCTCGCAAAACGGGCGCACGCGGTTTGCGCTCGATTCTGGAACAGTCCCTGATCGACACCATGTACGAGTTGCCGAATGCCAGCAATGTCGAAAAAGTCGTTGTCGATGAGTCTACGATTGATGAGAACAAGCCACCACTGCTGGTGTACCGCGAGGTTGCCAAGAAGGCCTGAAGCCAACTAGCTCGGCGCAAGGGCCTGAAATGATGGTCTTTTGTGCTGGAATAGTGGCCTAATTTCTGGGCGATCTGCTTTCATAATGGCTGATCGCTTGAAATTCAGGATTCCTCGTCCATATTCATCAGGTAATTAAAAGGTCCCCTATGTCTGGCCATTCCCCACTGCCTGCTACCCCCATTGATCTGCCGTTGTTGCCGTTGCGTGACGTGGTTGTTTTCCCCCACATGGTGATCCCGTTGTTTGTCGGGCGTCCGAAGAGTATCAAGGCGCTCGAAGCTGCAATGGAAACTGACCGGCGCATCATGCTGGTCGCGCAGCGTACAGCAGCAAAAGATGACCCGCTGGTTTCGGATATGTTTGATGTTGGGTGCGTATCAACCATCCTGCAGATGCTCAAGTTGCCTGACGGTACTGTCAAAGTGCTGGTTGAAGGGCATCAGCGTGCGTCGGTCAACAAGATCGAAGAAGGGGAAACTTTCTTTACGGCCAACATCACGCCTATAGCGGTGGTTGCCGAAGCTCCTGAAAAGGGGCGTGGCAAGGCCAGTGAAGTGGAAGCCCTGCGCCGAGCTGTCATGCAGCAGTTTGATCAGTACGTCAAACTGAACAAAAAGATTCCGCCTGAAATCCTGACATCCATATCAAGCATTGATGATGCTGGCCGTTTGGCTGACACGATTGCTGCACATTTGCCACTCAAGCTCGACAGCAAACAGGCTGTGTTGGGCTTGTCCAGTGTGAAAGATCGCTTGGAGAATCTCTTCGAACAGATCGAACGCGAAGTCGACATCCTGAACGTTGACAAGAAGATCCGCGGGCGTGTCAAACGTCAAATGGAAAAGAATCAGCGTGACTTTTATTTGAACGAGCAGGTCAAAGCCATTCAAAAAGAATTGGGCGAGGGTGAAGAGGGCGCCGATATCGAGGAGATCGAGAAAAAGATCAAGGCCGCCAAGATGCCCAAGGACGCGCTGAAGAAGGTCGAGGGTGAACTCAAAAAGCTTAAGTTGATGTCGCCAATGTCAGCCGAAGCTACCGTGGTCCGCAATTACATCGACGTATTGGTAGGGTTGCCCTGGACTGCCAAAACCAAGATCAAACACAATTTGGCGAATGCTGAAGCTGTGTTGAACGAAGACCATTACGGGCTGGACAAGGTCAAAGACCGCATTTTGGAATATCTCGCGGTTCAACAACGCGTCGATAAATTGAAAGCCCCTATTTTGTGCTTGGTTGGCCCGCCAGGTGTGGGTAAAACTTCGCTGGGGCAATCCATAGCAAAAGCGACCGGCCGAAAGTACGTGCGCATGGCGCTGGGTGGCATGCGTGATGAGGCTGAGATCCGTGGGCATCGCCGAACCTATATTGGTGCTATGCCCGGTAAGGTATTGCAAAGCCTGTCCAAGGTTGGGACGCGAAATCCTTTGTTTCTGTTGGACGAAATAGACAAACTGGGTACCGATTTCCGCGGGGATCCCAGTAGTGCTTTGCTCGAGGTGTTGGATCCTGAGCAGAATCACAAGTTCGGCGACCACTATGTAGAGGTTGATTACGACTTGAGCGATGTGATGTTTGTCGCCACGTCCAATTCCATGAACATCCCGTCCGCGTTGCTGGATCGGATGGAAGTGATCCGATTGTCCGGCTATACCGAGGACGAAAAGACCAATATTGCGATTACGTATCTGCTGCCCAAGCAGATGAAAAACAATGGCGTGAAAGACTCGGAACTCTCCATAACAGAAGAGGCGGTGCGCGACATCGTTCGTTACTACACACGTGAGGCTGGGGTGCGGTCTCTTGAGCGTGAGCTTTCCAAGATCTGTCGCAAGGTAGTAAAAGGATTGCTGTTAAAGAAAATCAAGCCGCAAGTGATTGTGACGGTCGATAACCTGAATGACTATCTGGGGGTTCGCAAGTACACCTATGGTCGTGCAGAGCAACAGAACCAAGTGGGACAGGTTGTTGGTTTGGCGTGGACGGAGGTCGGTGGTGACTTATTGACCATTGAGGCCGCGTTGACTCCAGGCAAGGGCGTGATTACCCGAACAGGTTCCTTGGGCGATGTCATGAAAGAATCCGTTGAGGCTGCCCGAACCGTGGTGCGCAGCCGTGCGCGCCGCTTGGGTATTAAGGATGAGGTCTTTGAGAAGAAAGACATCCACATCCATGTGCCTGACGGAGCAACCCCGAAGGACGGTCCCAGCGCTGGTGCGGCAATGACCACCGCTTTTGTTTCTGCATTGACCGGCATTCCTGTGCGTGGGGATGTGGCCATGACGGGTGAGATCACCCTGCGCGGTGAGGTGACTGAGATTGGAGGCTTGAAGGAGAAGCTGTTGGCCGCCTTGCGCGGTGGAATCAAAACAGTGTTGATACCTGAATCCAACGCCAAGGATTTGCAGGACATCCCCGCCAATGTGAAGAACGGTTTGGAAATCATCCCCGTGCGTTGGATCGACAAAGTGTTGGAATTGGCGCTGGAGTCCAAACCGATTCCTTTGCCCGAAGAGGATGTTCCGCCTGCTCCGGAAACGGTTGCAGGAGGGGTGCCCGTCGCTGGTATGCAGGGCTCGGTGAAACACTGAAGCCTTGAAGGGTTTGTTCAGAAAACTTTTCGCTTTTTCTAACGGTTTGGTAGTTGCAAGAAAAATCGCGCTATAATTTGAGGCTTGAAATGCGGGAATAGCTCAGTTGGTAGAGCGCAACCTTGCCAAGGTTGAGGTCGAGAGTTCGAGACTCTTTTCCCGCTCCACATTCCGAGAAAAGGGAAGCTTGAATTGCTTCCCTTTTTTGTTAGATGATTCAGAGCTATTTGGCTTAGCTCAAAACGTGATACTGGCGCGGTAGCAAAGCGGTTATGCCCCGGATTGCAAATCCGGTTAGTCCGGTTCGACTCCGGACCGCGCCTCCAAATATTTGGTGAAGAATGCCCCGTCAACTCATGCTGCCGGGGCATTTTTGTTCCACAATAGACTGAACTCGTGCCCGAGTGGTGAAATAGGTAGACACATCGGACTTAAAATCCGCCGCTTCGTGAATAACGGGCGTACCGGTTCGATTCCGGTCTCGGGCACCACTACACTTGAGCCTATGCCACGCTATAACGCCCCGTTTGAAATCCATGTTCATGGACAGGTCGCCTTGCGCACGGATGTTCAGTTTGAGCAGTTACAAGAGGCACTCAAGCCGCTCTGGAAGTACGCCGGTGCGCAATCCCTGGCTGATGGCGCCAACAGTTCCTATGAAGACGAACCAGGCATCAAGTTTGATGCCCTAGATCATGTGCTTCAAATGTGTTGGACGGTTGCGGGGGACCACGATTTTCGGCAGTCTTTAGATGAACTTTGTATGAATCTGAACGAGGTTGCAGACTCCGGGGCCTCGATTGAGGTGACGTTCTACGACGCAGATTTTGATGAGGAAGACAGCCAGCCAGGGACAGAGTCCAGGGACGACTTCCTGATGCTTTTTGTCGGCCCCAATCCTGCCGCCATCATGCAGATCCAAAGAGATTTACTGGTGCAAGACGTCATAAGCCTCATGGAGCGCCATTTTGATGGTGCAGAGTTAAGTGGCGTCGTAGGTGAAGTGGACAAACTTTTCACTCAGCGTTTCGATGCCTTGGTAAGCTCGCTTGCGTTAGGAAAGCCGCCTAGCGGGTCGGGTGGCAACCACGGAGGTGGTCACGGTGGTGGGCGTAAACCTCGACACTTGCATTGATTCCATGGCGGGACAGGCGAACTGACCATGCTTAAAAAGATCAATGTTGATCAGCTGACGGTGGGCATGCATCTGAAGGAGTTTTGCGGCTCTTGGATGGAGCATCCATTTTGGCGATCTGGCTTCGTCATCACTGATCCAAAAGACATTGCAGCAGTACTGGCTAGTAGCATTAAGGAAGTCTGGATAGATACCAGTAAAGGGTTGGACATTTTCGGTGGTACCCCCGGTGTTTCCGAGGCCGAGTCCGAAGCCTATGTCGATCAGCAGCTTAGCCAAGTAGCTGAAGTGGAGCCCCGAGAGCTTGGCCCCGTGTCCATTGGTGCGGAATTGGAACGCGCCGCCAAAATCTGCTTCAGGTCAAAGCAGGCCGTCATTTCCATGTTTCAGGAAGCGCGGATGGGTAATGCGGTTGACATGGGTGGCGCCCAACAATTGGTAGAGGATATCTCTGATTCTGTCGCCCGTAATCCCGGCGCACTCATTAGTCTTGCGCGCTTAAAGACGGTTGACGACTACACATACATGCATTCGGTTGCAGTGTGCGCCATGATGGTCGGCCTTGCCAAGCAGTTGGGCTTGGATGAGGCTCAGACCCGGTCAGCTGGTATGGCGGGACTGATGCATGACCTTGGCAAAGCGCTGATGCCGATGGAGGTTTTGAATAAGCCCGGTAAGTTGTCGCCCGCTGAGTTCAACATCATCAAGACCCACCCATCTGAAGGGTACAGACTTTTGTTATCTGGTGACAAGGTCGATGCGATGGTCTTGGATGTTTGTCTGCACCACCATGAAAAGACTGATGGCTCTGGTTATCCCAAGGGACTAAAGGCCGATGAAATCAGTCTGTTTGCGAAGATGGGTGCGGTTTGTGACGTGTATGACGCCATTACATCGAACCGCCCTTACAAGTCTGGGTGGGATCCTGCCGAGTCGCTGCGCAAGATGGCTGAATGGGCCAACGGTCACTTCGATGCCAAGGTGTTCCAAGCCTTTGTCAAAAGTCTCGGCATATACCCCATTGGTTCGTTGGTAAAGCTCACTTCCGGGCGATTGGGCGTCGTTGTGGAGCAGACCGGGAAGTCGCTGACGACGCCATCAGTTAAAGTGTTTTTCTCAACGAAATCAAATCTACGTATCCCTCCGGAAGTGATTGATTTGTCTGCGCCAGGCATGACAGAAAAAATTGTCAGCCGGGAGGACCCCGCCAAATGGCGTTTTGCGGATTTGAATGAACTGTGGTCCGGCTTCAATAAATCCCATTGGTGAACTTACCAGAGCCGCACTGGCCGTGCGACTCTAGCAAGTCTGTTTCAACTAATCAGGCGGCTTGCGATCGGATTGTGTATTTGCCCAATTCAGCCTTTGCGATGGCGTTGCGGTGAACTTCATCGGGGCCGTCTGCAAAACGCAGCGTACGTGCATTGGTGTAGCTGTAAGCTAGCGGGAAGTCATCACACATGCCCGCGCCGCCATGGACCTGCATCGCCCAGTCGATCACGTCGCAGGCCATGGTAGGTGCCACAACCTTGATCATGGCGATCTCGTTCTTGGCAAACTTGTTGCCAGCAATGTCCATCATCCAAGCCGCCTTAAGCGTCAATAGGCGTGCCATGTCAATCTTGCAGCGCGCTTCGGCAATGCGTTCCTGGGTTACGGTTTGAGCCGCAATGGGTTTGCCAAAGGCGATGCGTGATGATGCCCGCTTGCACATCAGTTCCAACGCACGTTCCGCCAGACCAATCAGTCGCATGCAGTGGTGAATACGCCCGGGGCCAAGGCGACCTTGGGCAATTTCAAAACCGCGGCCTTCGCCCAACAGAATATTACTGACCGGCACACGAACGTTTTCAAATAGCACTTCCATGTGGCCGTGGGGAGCATCGTCATAGCCGAATACATTGAGGGGACGCACCACGGCAATCCCCTTGGTGTTGGCCGGAACCAATACCATGCTCTGCTGTGAATGGCGAGGCGCTTCGGGATCGGTCTTGCCCATGGTGATGTAGACAGAGCAACGGGGATCTCCTGCACCTGATGTCCACCACTTACGGCCATTGATGACATATTCATCGCCCTGGCGCTCTATCCGGGTTTCGATGTTGGTGGCATCGCTGGACGCAACGTCCGGTTCTGTCATCGCAAAGGCTGATCGAATTTGGCCTTCCAGCAGGGGTTTCAGCCAACGGGCCTTGTTTTCCTCGGAACCATAGCGGGCAATAGTTTCCATATTGCCTGTATCAGGCGCAGAGCAGTTGAAAACTTCACTGGACCACATGACTCGACCCATGATCTCGGCTAGGGGCGCGTATTCCTGGTTGGTCAGGCCTGCACCATGGTAGCCAGACGCCTGCGCGCTATCCACCGGCAAAAACAGGTTCCACAAACCGGCTGCTTGTGCTTTGGGCTTTAACTTTTCAATGGTTTGCAGAGGGGTCCAGCGTTTGCCCGCTGCCGTGTTGGCCGCGATTTCGGCGTGGTAAGCCGCCTCGGCAGGGTAAATGTGCTCGTCCATGAACCGTAGCACACGTTCCTGCAGGTCTTTTGTTTTGGGTGAGTAGTCAAAGTCCATGGGATCTCCGTTGGTGTTGCGTCAAAAAATGAGTGGGGCGTTTAAGCAGCGCAGGCAAACTTCCAGGCCATTTGGGCCAGAGGTCTTGCACCTGCCGCCGAACTGACGGCTTGGGCACTGGACGCTGTTCCGGCTTCGACCCGCTTGGCAATGCCCTGCAAGATGGCAGCAATTCGGAACAGGTTGTAAGCCATGTAGAAGTTCCAGTCTGCCTGGAGTTGCTCTGGTGTGGCGAGGCCTGTTCGCTCGCAGTAGAGTCGTATGTATTCTGCTTCGCTGGGAATGCCCAGCGCTTCAAAGTCCAGTCCCGCAATACCGCGGAACGATCCCGGTGGGATGTGCCAGGCCATGCAGTGGTAGCTGAAGTCGGCCAGTGGGTGGCCCAGTGTTGATAACTCCCAGTCCAGCACCGCAATCACCCGTGGCTGCTCGGTGTCAAACATCAGGTTATCCAGTCGGTAGTCGCCATGTACGATGCTGACCATGCTGTCGTCCCGGGCCATCGCGGGAATGTTTTTTGGTAGCCATTCCATCAACTTGTCCATCTCTGCGATGGGGGTAGTAATCGATGCGTTGTACTGTTTGCTCCAGCGCCCAATTTGCCGCTCGAAGTAGTTGCCCGGTTTGCCGTAATTCGCCAAACCCCTTCCATTGAAATCAACCTTGTGCAGCGCTGCAATCACACGGTTCATCTCGTTGTATATGGCCCCGCGTTGGCTGCGATCCATGCCCGGAAGTGACTGGTCCCACAGGACCCGACCTTGCATGTACTCCATGATGTAAAACGCACGGCCAATGACTGATTCATCTTCACACAGGCAGTACATATGGGGCACGGGTACGCCAGTATCTTGTAGTCCGTGCATGACGGCATATTCGCGCTCCACTGCATGGGCCGATGGGAGTAGTTTTGCGACCGGGCCTGGCTTGGCACGCATTACATAGCTCTTGCCGGGGGTAACGAGTTTATAGGTTGGATTGGATTGGCCGCCCTTGAACATTTCCACACCCATGGGGCCGGCATATCCTGGCAGATGCTTCTCCAGCCAGTCACCCAGCGCATTGACGTCGAAAGCATGCTGCTCGCTGACAGGGCGGGTACCTAGGAAATGGTCAAATTCACTCATGGGGATTTTGTGTCCGTCAAATTGTTTCGAAGTCAGTTGTCGGCATCAATGATGTGCATCAGTGCAGCGCGGTCGCGTACTACCAGGCCACCCTGTTCGATGCGGATCGCACCGTCGCGCTCCATGGACTTGAGCTCCTGGTTGACCCGTTGGCGAGACGCACCCAGCAATTGCGCCAACTCTTCCTGTGCCAGTTGGAGCCCTATGCGCACTTCGGAGGCATCGCTCAATGACGGTACGCCGTAGCTGCGCACCAGATGCAGCAATTGCTTGGCCAGCCTCGCGCGCAAGGGCAGGGTGTTGAGGTCCTCCACCAGACCGTACAGCTGACGAATGCGGCGTGCATGCAGCCGCAGTAGCGCTTCGTACAGTTCGACATGCAGCGCCAGTATTTTTTTGAAATCGGCCTTGGCTACGCAAAGAATAGTGGTGTCTGCGTGTGCATAGGCGTCGTGGGTCCGTCGGTCCCCATCGAAAATGGCTACATCTCCGAACCAAATGCCCGGCTCCACATAGGCCAGCGTGATCTGTTTGCCGGAAATGGAGGTTGAACTCACCCGCACCGCCCCCTTTGCGCAGGCAATCCACTCCTCGGGCGGCTCGCCACGGGCTGCAATCAGGTCCCCGTCTTTGAAACGTTTGACGTAGGCGCATCGAAGAATGTCGTGTTTAAGTGAAGGGGACAACGTTGAAAACCAGCGACCGCCATTGATCGCTGAGCGTTCGTCGATAGTAAGGATGGGTTCGTCCATGGCTTGTCTTTTTGGTGACTAAAGGGGTCGGAAATGACCGATCCATTGTCACCTGCGCGGCAGGCGTTTGTCGCTTTGTTTGTCACGCGCGTGTCTGCGAATGCAAGATTGACCGGTGTGGCAGAAGTGGCAAAAAGGGGGTGATTGCACGGTTCACTTGAGCAATAAGTGGGGACTGGCCCGCTAAGGTCCTTAGTTTGAAGGCCCTTATGCCAAAATCGGTCCATAGATGAAACCCCATAGACATTACTTATTTGCGGTGCTGGGCATCGCAGCTTTATGCGTTGCGATGAACAGTGCGGCGTTGACCTTGGGGCGCGCGAAGGGGGTCGTGTTTTTGGGGCAGGCGCTCAGGCTGACTGTGCCAGCCCACATGGATGCGGGTGAGGGCAATGCTGCGCTGTGTTTTGAAGCCGACGTTTTTTACGGCGATACCCGGCAAGATGCCAGTCGGGTGACGGTCACTAGCGAGTGGCAGCCCCAAAGTCAGTCGGCAAACGTGACGGTATCGGCGCAAAGTGTGGTGGATGAACCGGTTGTTACGGTCTACTTGCGTGCGGGGTGTGATGGCAAAACTACACGCCGCTATGTCCTGTTGGCCGAATTGGCTGCTACGGAGACGCCATCAGTTCCCCGTCTCTTTGCTGCAACACAAAAGCCGGAGCCCAAGAGTAAGACAGGCGTGTTGCCACCCCCATCCAAACTTGCGCAGGCCCCTGCAACGGATGTTGCGCCGCCTGCGTCCAGGGTGACGCCAGCTGCCTCCACGAGCGCCGCCAAATCACGCAGAGAGTCCAGCCGTCGTGAGAAGCTGAAGCTGGAACCGCTGGATTGGACGCAGGACCGTGACCCCGCACTGAGGCTCAGTGGTGAATTGGCGATCGATGAGCGCGAGGACCCGCAAAGGCGGGCGCAGGCAGAGGCCCTATGGCGTTCGCTCAATGCCACACCGCAAGACATCTTGGCAATAGACAGTCGCCAACAAGCCCATGTCTCGGATCTTCGTAACCTGCAAAGCTTGAGTGCGAAGAATCAACAGCTGTTGGATGGAATGACAAGCCGTCTTGAACGGGCGGAATCCGGCCGCTATTCAAACCCATTGGTCTATGGACTCCTTGTGGCAATCGTTGGATGTGGCTTGGCTGCTGCCTGGCTATGGAGTCGGCGAGCCCGAGCGGTTGGATTGACTGGTGAACCTTGGTGGCGCGACGAAGTGCCAAGTGACAAGTTGGATGTTGTTGGGGGCCGGGACGGTGTGCCTTCAAAGGCCCAACCAATCGCAGATGGTGATGGCGTGGAGCAAGTTGAGATGCCGCGGTCCAATGGAGCGGGGGGCACGTCTGCGCCGTCAGCAGCAGAAGTCCCGCATATCGACATCGATATGCCCTGGGAAGGTCCCCAGCATACTGATGCAGCCAAGAACAAAACCGGTCGCGATGAAGACACAATGGAATTGACTGCACAGAGTCAGTCATTACCACGGGCGACTGGGCAATTGGACTTTGGCCCAAGCATGTCGGCATCGTTGTTGCGCTCAGTCAATTCAAAAGAGATGCTGGATGTTCGCCAGCAGGCTGAGTTCTTTATGACTTTAGGGCAAAACGAAGAGGCTATCGCCCTGCTGCGTGACAGTCTGGAATCCGGCCCTGAGGCTGATCCACTGGTCTACCTCGAGTTGCTCAAGGTTCTGCATACCTTGGGCCGCAAAGTGGAATACGACCACTATCGCAATGGCTTCCACGCCATATTCAATGGCTATGTGCCGGTCTATTCCGATTACGGCCAGCCTGGTAGTGGCTTGGAGGCTTACCCAGTGGTGTGTCGGCGCATTGTTGGGCTATGGCCGTCGGAAGAGGTCATGCCATATATCGAAAGCTGCCTCATTCGCGCGCACAAGGAAAAAGAGGGGCAAATTTTCGATCTGGAGGCTTTCCGCGATTTGCTGTTGTTGCACGCTATCGCGAGCCGCCTCGCATCTGCGTCTCTCGATTCAGGGTTCATGGCTTTCCGGGTCGCCCGATCCGCTCCAGTGGCAGACTCCGAGACGCCTGGTTTGGACGTGGACCTTGACCTCTCTGACCCACATGGCGGGAACCTGATCGACTTTGATGCCAGTGGTTGGTCGACTCCCCATCCTGGGACGATCCAGCGCAACGAGCGTTGACGACCCCTAACGCCTGACTTGCAATGCCCCGGGGTTGACAATGTTGGTAGGCGTGCCCTTGATGAAATTGATGACATTGTCAAAAGCAGCACCAAACAACTTTTCGTAATTGTTTTGCTCTACATAACCAATGTGCGGCGTGCAAATGCAGTTCTCCAAACGCAACAGTGCGTGCCCTTGCAAGACCGGTTCGGTGTCGAAAACATCAACAGCAGCCATGCCAGGGCGCCCGCGATTCAGCGCACTGATCAAGGTGTTCGTGTCTATCAGTTCTGCACGCGCAGTATTGACCAGCAAAGCCGTGGGTTTCATGCGCGCCAAGTCAGCGTGATCGACCAGATTGCGCGTGCTGTCGCTGAGTCTTAAGTGAAGCGACAACACGTCGCAATGCTCAAAAAAGGCTTCTCGGCTGGGTGATGCACCATAACCGTCCTTCAGTGCCTTCTCGCGTGAGGCATCGCTACCCCAAATCATTACCTTCATGCCAAAGGCGCGCCCGTAACCGGCCACCATTTGTCCAATCTTTCCGTAGCCCCAGATGCCCAACACCTTGCCCTGCAACTCGCAGCCAATGCCAAAGTTGGCAGGCATGGAACCAGACTTTAGGCCGGACTGTTGCCAGGCGCCGTGTTTGAGGTTTCCGATGTAGTGCGGCAGTCTTCGCATGGCCGCCATCACCAGGGCCCATGTCAGCTCTGCCGGTGCTACGCCGGAGCCCACGCCTTCGGCCACAGCGATGCCCCGCTCCGTGCAGGCTTGCACATCCAAATGTGCGCCGACGCGCCCGGTCTGGGAAATCATCTTGAGCTTGGGGAGCTTTTCGATCAGCTGGCGGTTAATGTGTGTGCGCTCTCGGATGAGTACGATGACGTCAGCATCCTTTAGTCGAACCGAAAGCTGGCCAATGCCCTTGACCGTGTTGGTGTAAACCTTGGCTTGGTAGGCCTCTAGCTTCTCAGCGCAATCCAGTTTGCGCACGGCATCTTGGTAGTCATCCAGAATCACAATATTCATGGATCCAATTGTGCCCTGTCACAGAGCCATACCGCGCTCAAGAAGGTATCAACTTATGACAGCGCTGCTTCCCGCGCGGCCAGACGGTCCAGTTCTGCGCAGACATCGGCCATTCGCCCGGAGATGACCATGCGCCCAACGCTGGACCGGGCTTGTCCGCTTTCGACTACGCGCAACACGCGCAGGGGCTTTGGCATTAAGTGATTTTGGTCTATAGCCCCCGTCAACAGTTCATTTGCCGCTATTGATTTGGGAGTAAAGCTGTGAACCTGTCGCTGTGGCAGCGGTACACCCACAACCGGATTGCGACTGGCCGACCACCAGCGCCTCAGGCTCTGCAGTGATCCAAAGAAATCCGAATTAGCAAATCGAGCGGTGTTCATGGGAGTGGCTTTCTTGCGGAATTACATGAGCATGGTGTTGCGGATCAAACCGACTGCCAAACCTTCGATCTCGAAGGGCTCACCAGGCTCGACCACAATGGTTTGGTAGTCCGGGTTTTCGGCGTGCAGTTCGATGAGGTGTTTGTTGCGACGAAAACGTTTGACGGTGACTTCTTCGCCCAAACGGGCTACAACAATTTGGCCGTTTTTGGCATCTTTGGTCGCCTGAACCGCTAGCAGGTCGCCGTCCATGATGCCGGCGTCCCGCATGGACATGCCACGAACCTTCAGCAGGTAATCGGGCTGGCGTTGGAACAGGCTGTTTTCCACGTAATAGGTTTTGTCCACATGTTCCTGGGCGAGAATAGGCGAGCCCGCTGCGACCCGACCCACGAGCGGTAAAGCAAGCTGTGCCAAGCCCGGAAGAGGCAGCGTGAACTGTTTGAGACGCGATTCGTTGATGGAGCGCAGGGTGTCGCTTTTGAGGCGGATGCCGCGAGAGGTACCGCTCACCAGCTCGATGACGCCCTTGCGGGCCAAAGCCTGCAAGTGTTCTTCGGCCGCATTGGCGGACTTGAAGCCCAGTTCGCCAGCAATTTCAGCGCGGGTTGGAGGAGCGCCGGTGCGTGCAATGGCGTCTTGGATCAGATCCAGAATCTGTTGTTGCCTTGCGGTAAGTTTGGGTCTTTCAAGCATGCTGACTCCTCGGTTATGGGCTGGGTGGGCTGTTGGTTCGTACACGCTGTTTCGGCATCCAGTAACTGTATTTTTAACCAGTTTTATTTTGTTTGCAAGTGGAAAGAGCAAATATGTTGAAAAAGATGGTCTTTTTAGGCACCGGCGGCACGATTGCCGGTACGGCGGCCGACGCCAACGACAATGTGGGCTACACCGCGGCCCAAGTCGGAGTGGGCCAATTGCTGCAGGCGATTCCGGGTTTGCGATCTGCCTTGGGAGAGCGTGTTTTTCTCGCAGAGCAAGTGGCACAGGTGGACAGCAAGGATATGGGTTGGGCCCAGTGGCGTGTGTTGACCGAACGTATCCAGCATCACCTCGAGCAGCCAGATGTTCATTCCATTGTGGTTATACACGGGACCGACACGCTCGAGGAAACGGCTTTCTTCCTTTCGCAGGTCTTGCCACCCAAGCTGTTGTCAAAGAAGGCGGTCATTCTGACCTGCGCCATGCGCCCCGCGTCTTCTTTGTCTCCCGATGGCCCGCAGAACGTGCTCGATGCCGTGGCGGTGGCTCTCTCACCAGAGGCCCGGGGCGTGTTGGCGGTATGCGCTGGAACTGTTTATACGGCGCGTGATATCCAGAAAATCCATCCCTATCGGCTGGACGCTTTTGATGGAGGTGACGCAGGGCCGCTTGCCTATGTTGAGGAGGGCCGTGTGCGCTGGCTGCATCCTTGTCTTGTCAGCGATGCAGCTCTGCCGGAGTTTCCGCTTACTGCTTTGGCTAGGGATGCATGGCCGTGCGTCGAAATCATAGTCAGCTACGCTGGCGCCACCGGCGCGACCGTGCGAGCTCTATGTGCACCGCCTGCGTTTTCTGCCCATTCGGTGCAAGGACTAGTGGTAGCTGGTACGGGCAATGGCACTGTGCACCAGGACCTGGAGTTGGCATTGCGCGAGGCGCAGGCCTTGGGTGTGCGTGTAGTGCGGTCCAGCCGCTGTGCCTACGGGGCAGTCATCGCTGGCACTGCGGCCAATACGTTCCCTGATTCAAAGGGCATGTCGCCGGTAAAGGCGCGCATTGCGCTCATGCTGGAGCTCATGGCGTAAAAAAAGGCCGCGAATGCGGCCTTTTCAGGTGAAGTCTCGCGGCCAGTCTTAGCCGCCCAACGCTTCAAAAACCCGGCTTTTGATCACGTCTACTTCGCCCATGCCACTGATGGCTCGGTACTGGGGCGCGGTGGCAGGGTCTTTTGCCGCCCAGCTGGAGTAATACTCCACCAAGGGTCGCGTCTGGGCGCTGTAGACGTCCAGCCGTTTTTTCACGGTTTCTTCCTGGTCGTCTGGGCGTTGAACCAGTGGCTCACCGGTTACATCGTCCTTGCCCTCCGCCTTCGGCGGGTTGAACTTGGTGTGGTACGTGCGACCCGATGCGGGGTGGGAGCGGCGTCCGCTCATACGTTCGATGATGGCGTCAAAAGGTACGTCAATCTCGACAACGTAGTCCAGAGCCACACCGGCCGCCTTCATGGCGTCGGCTTGTGGGATGGTGCGGGGAAAGCCGTCGAACAGGAATCCGTTGGCACAGTCTGCCTGCGTCAAGCGTTCTTTGACCAGGTTGATGATGAGATCGTCGCTCACCAGCCCACCCGAGTCCATGATGGCTTTGGCTTCCAGTCCCAACGGGGTGCCCGCCTTGACTGCGGCGCGCAGCATGTCGCCCGTAGAGATTTGTGGAATGCCGTATTTTTGGCAGATGAACGTGGCTTGCGTGCCTTTGCCTGCGCCTGGCGCGCCCAACAAAATAAGTCTCATGGATACCCTCGGATAGAACAAAAACCTTTGGCGCGGCAGGTTGCACCGTCGCGGTGCACCACGACACGCGGCTGCCTCCCGAGAATAGCATGGACCACCGTTCGCCTAACTTACGGATTACCCGTTGTTGGCAACAAATATGGCCCTTACCCGCTCCAGGTCTTGCGGCGTGTCCACGCCGGGCCCCGGCGCTTGTGCACTTACATGCACGGCAATGCGGTGGCCATGCCACATGGCGCGCAATTGTTCCAAGGCTTCAGTCAATTCGATAGGCGCCTGCGGCAGTTGGGGGAACAGGCGCAAAAACCCGACGCGGTAGGCGTAGATGCCAATGTGGCGCAGCGGCGCAGGCTGGGGCAGGTTATGAACACCTTGGGCGAAACCATCGCGCCACCATGCAATGGGTGCGCGACTGAAGTACAGGGCCAAGCCGGCGGCATCTAGCACCACCTTGACGACATTCGGGTTGGTGAAATCGTCCACGCTGGTTATGGCATGGGCGGCGGTGCCCATGCTCGCCTGCGGTTGGGCTTGCAGTACATCGGCAACGGCTCGTACCAAGTCCGGGTCAATCAGCGGTTCGTCGCCCTGTACGTTAACCACGATCGCGTCGTCGCGCAGCGCCAGCATTTCACAGGCTTCGGCCAGGCGGTCGCTTCCAGAGGCGTGGTCTTGCCGCGTCAGGATGGCTTCAATGCCGTGGTTCTGGCAGGCTTGAAGGATGGAAGGATGGTCCGCGGCGACTACGATGCGCGCGCTGGCGGGCACACCCGAGCGCACGCGTTGGGCCACCCGCACCACCATCGGAGCGCCGCAAATGTCGGCCAGCGGCTTGTTGGGTAAGCGGGTGGAGGCCAGCCGCGCCGGTATCAGTACGGTATAGGCCATGCTGGTGCCGCCTTACAGGCCGAGCTCTTCGTCGCTCAACGTGCGCGCTTCGTTCTCCAGCAGGATGGGAATGCCATCACGCACCGGGTAGGCCAGACGCGCACTGCGGGAGAGAAGCTCCTGTTTCTCGCGGTCGTATTCCAGGGGGCCCTTGGTGACGGGGCAAACGATGAGTTCAAGTAGTCGGGTGTCCATGGGCTGATGATAGCTTTGTGTCAAGTAGCCGGGCCAGGCTTGTATCCAGAGCAGAGAAGAACGCGTCCTCTGGCGTAAACACCAGTGGGATGGCTAGTGCGTCGGGAGCCAGTGGCCACAGCTTTGCGGCATCCTTCTCTGTGCAAATCAGTCGGTAGCCCCCGTGAAATATTGCTGATGTGCTATCAAATGCATAGTGATCTGGGAGCGCAAGGGTTTGCGCAAGTGAAAGACCCAGCGCGCGCAGCATGGTAAAAAAGGCCTCGGGTTGCGCAATACCGGCCAAGGCCATCAGCGGCTTGCCCTCCGGCGCGCGCAGGGCCGACAGTGGAACGCGTGAGCCATCGCCAGCGACTGCGTAGGGAGTCAGCTTGCGCTGGGCGGTGTAACCTGCAAAGGCAGGTTGGCCACCGGTGTGCAACACCAACAGGCGATCCGCGCGCTGGCCCACACGGGCCACGGCGTTGCGGGGCCAGCTTTCGCGCAAGGGGCCAGCTGGCAAGTGCCAGCCGTTGCCACAGCCGCGGTCGTCAAACACGCAGACCTCCAGGTCGCGGTACAGGCCGTAGTGCTGCAGGCCGTCGTCACAGACGATGATGGGGGTGTGGGGGTGCTGCGCCAGCAGGGCTGTAGCCGCTGCAAATCGTGTGGGCCCTACAAAGACGGGTATTTGGCAATTGCGCCGGATCAGCAGCGGTTCGTCGCCCACGTCTAGCGGACGGGAGTCGTCTCGCACTTCGACGCACGCCGCGCTGTTGTGCCGCCCATAACCGCGTGAGACCACTCCCACCTGCAGGCCTTGCGCCAGCAAATGCTGCACAAGTGCCATGACCGTTGGCGTTTTGCCTGCGCCACCGGCAATCACGTTCCCGACCACGATGGTCACGGCGTCTACGCGACGGGTCTTGGCAATGCCATGCTGGTAAAGCAGGCGTCTGAGCAAGACAAGGCATTGAAAAAACAGCGAAACGGGCCACAACAGACATGCCAGCCAGGACCGAGCAGTCCACGCACGTACCAGAATCCTTTGCAGCGTCGGCCGCAAAGCACTGGCCATAGCGCTAGCGGCCACCCGCCTGGGCTGATGACTGGGTGGCGAAGGTGATCTGGTGCAGGCCCGAGCGACGTGCAGCTTCCATGACCGTCACCACTGACTGGTGCTTGGCACTGGCATCTGCACTAATAATGACCACGGTGTCCTTGCCCGCCTTGGCGCCCTCGGTCATGGCCATCGACACATTTTCCAGCGTCCGTCCAACCACGGGCACGCGGTTGATGCTGTAAGCGCCATCCGCACTGACGGCCACAACCATTTCCTTGGCGTAGTCGCGTTGGGCGTCGGTGTCGGCAACCGGCAGCTTGAGCTGCATTTCAGTGAACTTGCTGTAGGTCGTGGACAGCATCAAAAAGATCAGCACCACCAGCAACACGTCGATGAACGGGATCAGGTTGATCTCAGGCTCTTCAGTGGTTCGGGCGCGGAAGTTCATGGCTTGCTCTTGCGGAAGACCTTGAGGTGACGGGCCAAGTGCTCAGCAGAAGTTTCCAGCGTGAGCAGATAGGCGTCCACCCGCCCGCGAAAATACCGCCAGAAGATAAGGGAGGGAATTGCCACCAGCAAACCGAAGGCCGTGTTGTACAGCGCAATCGATATGCCGTGGGCCAGCTGGGCCGGGTTGCCGCCGGTCGAGCCGCCAGGCGCCTGCGAGCCGAAAATCTCGATCATGCCGACCACCGTGCCAAACAGGCCCATCAGCGGTGCGGCTGAGGCAATGGTCGCCAGCGCACTCAGGCGTAGCTCCAGGCGGTGGGCCACGATGCGGCCAGTGCTCTCCATGGTGGCGCGCAGGTCATCTTCTGTACAGCGGGGGTCGGAGTTGATCGCACGCAATCCGCTGGCCAAAACCTCCCCCAGGGCAGAATTCTTTTCCAGCTGTGTCACCACGTCAGGTGCCGGTATGGCGTTGCGGGTGACGCTCAGCACTTCTTCGAGCAAACGCGGTGGCGCGACCTTGCTGCCCTTGAGGCTGATGAAGCGGTCAATCACGATGGCCAGGGCCAATACGGAGCAGGCAATGAGGGGCCAGATCGGCCAGCCAGCGGCTTGTATGATGGAAAACAAATGGTCACTCCGTACAGATGCAATGCCCCGGGATTATGGCGCACGCGGGCAACCCACAGAACATGTGGATAAGTTTGTGTAAAACTATTCTTCCACCCCGCGCCAGGCCGCGCCATATCGTGGTTTTGACAAATTGATGACAAATTCAGCAGTAAAAAAACCAATGAAATCAACAGCTTATTACGCCGCGTCGTCTTTTGCGCATAGGGTGCTCTCTGGTGAGGGGCTATACGCGCATCTGTGGAGTGTTAGTGCGCACTGCTGCACTTGGACACGAGGCGTACAGGATGTTTGAAGCGCAACACACTGTTGTGTCGACCACACGGGTGTGGCAAGTCGGCGCGCTGTGCCGCGCCATTGCCGACGCACTGGAGGCGCGTTTCAATCCGGTCACGGTGGCCGGAGAGATCAGTGGATTCACCCGTGCGGCCAGCGGGCACTGCTATTTTTCGCTGAAGGACGAAACCGGCCAGATCCGCTGTGCCATGTTCCGACGTGCTGCGAGCTTGTTGAATTTCAGCCCCCGCGATGGTGATCGTGTGGAAGTGCGCGGGCGCCTGGGGGTGTACGAGGCGCGCGGCGAGTTGCAGTTGGTGGCCGAGAGCATGCGGCCCGCAGGGCAGGGGACGCTGTTCGAGCAGTTTTTCAAGCTCAAGGCCAAGTTGGAGCAAGAAGGTCTGTTTGACACCGCGCGCAAGCGTTCTTTGCCCGCCATGCCGCGTGGTATTGGCTTGGTCACATCCTTGGGGGCTGCCGCCTTGCACGATGTGGTTACGGCTCTGCAGCGGCGTGTGCCACACATACCGGTGGTACTGGCTCCAGCTGCGGTCCAAGGAGACAATGCGCCGCGTGAGCTGGTGCAGGCGTTGTCCAGCCTGTACGCGAGGGCTCAGGCTGTCGCTGCGGATGGTGCGACTGCGATTGATGTGATCTTGCTGGTGCGTGGCGGCGGGGCTATGGAAGACCTGTGGGCTTTCAATGATGAGGAACTGGCCCGTGTTTTGGCACGAAGTCCGGTACCTGTCGTTTGCGGCGTGGGCCACGAGACGGATTTCACCATCGCCGACTTTGTTGCTGATGTGAGGGCTCCAACGCCCACAGCGGCGGCCGAGTTGGTGTCGGAGCCCACAGCGGCCTGGCTGGATCTTGTGGCTGACCTGGAGACCCGCATGGCTGACTCGGTGGGGCGGTATCTCGACCGGCAGGCTCAGCGCGTAGACCAGGTCGCTTCACGCCTGGGGCGGCCATCGTCTTTGGCACATCGTCAACGACTGGGGCTTTCGGCACTGGAGCAGCGCATGCAACATGCCGCGCGTATGGCATTGCAGATACGCCAGTCGGATGTGTTGCGCAAGCAGCAGGATTGGCAGCCCCGTTTGCAAAGGGCTTTTCAGGGATTGCGGGAGCGCAACCAGCGTGCTGAATTGCGGCTGGGCCTGTTGGATCCTTCGTTGGTGCTGCAGCGAGGTTATGCGTGGTTGACCATGGAAAATGGGCAGACTTTGACGCACTGCGCCCAAGCGGTTCCCGGACAGCGTGTGCAGGCCACCCTTACCGACGGCACGGTTGACATGACCGTTGGTGCACCCGGGCCAATTTAATTCCTACAATCAGCGTTTTTGCCAACCCAAGAGAGGATCCCATGGAACACACCCTGCCCGCTTTGCCGTACGCGATCGACGCTCTGGCTCCTGCCTATTCCAAAGAAACACTGGAGTTTCACCATGGCAAGCACCACAACGCCTACGTGGTAAACCTGAACAACCTGCAAAAGGGCACTGAGTTCGAAAGCATGTCGCTGGAAGACATCATCAAGAAGTCCAGCGGTGGCATCTACAACAACTCTGCCCAAATCTGGAACCACACCTTCTTCTGGAGCTGCATGAAGCCCAATGGCGGCGGTGAGCCTTCTGGCGCATTGGCTGCTGCCATCAACGCCAAGTGGGGCAGCTACGCCGCCTTCAAAGAGGCCTTCGTCAAGTCTGCCGTAGGCAACTTCGGCTCTGGCTGGACCTGGCTGGTGAAGAAACCCGATGGTTCGGTAGACATCGTCAACATGGGCGCTGCGGGTACACCTTTGACCACGGCTGACAAGGCCCTGCTGACTGTCGACGTGTGGGAACACGCCTACTACATCGACTATCGCAACATGCGCCCCAAGTTTGTCGAGACGTTCCTCGACAAGTTGGTGAACTGGGGATTTGCGGAAGCCAATTTCGCCTGAACACCCTGCACCAATAGAAAAACCGACCATGGGTCGGTTTTTTTTGGCTTTCAGTTGAACGGTCGCCCTGAGATTTTTGCGCCGGGTTTGACGCCTTTCTTGGCAAACCAACCTTGGTTCATTTCCAGAACATAACGCACGGGTTTTGTCGAGCAGTGGGATTCGGTTGTGTAGGGCTTCATGTCTTCCAGGTTCACGATTGAGCCATCGTCCGCCACGAAAGCCGCGGTCAGGGGTAACGGTGTGTTTTTCATCCAGAAACACAAGCGGCTGGGGTTCTCAAAGATGAATAACATGCCCTCGTGCTGTGGCATATCCTTGCGAAACATGAGGCCAATCTCACGCTGTTCTGCGCTGGCGGCAACCTGTGCTTCGATCTGGTACATGCCGACGGACAGTTTGGTGCGTGGCAAATCAGTTTGCGGTAAGTTTTGTCCGCTGGCTGCGCCGTGTCCGACGAGCAACGCAAGTAACAGGGTAGAAACAAGGTTTTTCATACCGGTATTGTGGCCCATGCTAATAGACGGCTCGTGGAGTGGTTCTAAAAAGTGGCTTCGTAACCCCATGTAACCTATAGCCACTGAATTCAGGAAGTGGGCAGCAGGTTTGCACGCCAGCGGCCTGACAGAAAGCAGTAATTTTTTAGGAATAGAATTTGTGCACTTTCTGAAGCACAACTTCTCAGGTAATTGCGATCCCACAATTCAACGGAGACCATTTTTCCATGTACCAGCACATCAAAGTCCCAACCGAAGGCAAAAAAATCACCGTTAATGCGGACATGTCCCTGAACGTGCCCGACCAGCCCATCATCCCTTTTATCGAAGGTGATGGCACAGGACTGGATATCACGCCTGTCATGCTGAAGGTCGTTGACGCAGCGGTCGCCAAGGCCTACGGCGGCAAGAAGAAAATTCACTGGATGGAGGTCTACGCCGGTGAAAAGTCCACCAATGTGTATGGCCCCGATGTTTGGCTGCCCGAAGAGACCCTGCAAGCCTTGCGTGAATACGTGGTGTCCATCAAAGGACCGTTGACCACCCCGGTAGGTGGTGGCATCCGTTCGCTGAACGTTGCGCTGCGCCAAGAGTTGGACCTTTATGTGTGTCTGCGCCCCATCCAGTACTTTGAAGGCGTTCCCAGCCCGGTCAAAGAGCCGCACAAGACCAATATGGTGATCTTCCGCGAAAACTCGGAAGACATCTATGCTGGTATCGAGTTTGAAGCGGAGAGTGACAAGGCCAAGAAACTTATCAAGTTCCTGCAAGACGAAATGGGCGTGAAGAAGATACGTTTCCCCAACACATCGGGTATCGGCATCAAACCCGTGTCGCGCGAAGGCACGGAGCGTCTGGTGCGCAAGGCCATCCAATACGCTATTGACAATGACAAGCCCAGCGTGACCATCGTGCACAAAGGCAACATCATGAAGTACACCGAAGGTGGCTTCCGTGATTGGGCCTACAACCTGGCACAAAAGGAATTTGGCGCGCAGTTGATCGACGGCGGTCCATGGTGCAAATTCAAGAATCCCAAGACCGGCAAGGAGATTACGGTCAAGGACAGCATTGCCGACGCCTTCTTGCAGCAAATCTTGTTGCGCCCAGCTGAGTACAGCGTGATCGCTACGCTGAATCTGAACGGTGATTACGTGTCCGACGCGCTTGCCGCACAGGTCGGTGGCATTGGCATCGCCCCCGGTGCCAACTTGTCGGATTCAGTGGCCTGCTTCGAAGCAACCCACGGTACTGCACCAAAATACGCTGGCAAAGATTACGTGAACCCTGGTTCCGAAATCTTGTCTGCCGAAATGATGCTGCGCCACATGGGCTGGCTGGAAGCTGCGGACCTCATCATCAGTTCGATGGAGAAGTCGATCAAGAGCAAAAAAGTAACTTACGATTTTGCGCGCTTGATGGATGGAGCGACGCAGGTGAGCTGCTCCGGTTTCGGACAGGTCATGATCGACAATATGTAATCAGCCTTTCCAGTGGCTATAGCAGCTGCTGGAGTGCTTTTTAGGTGCAGCCGCCTGGGCCTTTTTTGGGGTCCGAGGCGGTTTTTTTATGTCTGTGGCTTGAATTGGGCCGCAGTGTCTCCAATTCAACTAAGCGGTGCAATCCTTTGGGGTGACCGATAGAATCGATTTCATGGCAACAAATAACCCGTCCAAACCACCAGAACCACCCATTCTGCCGCCCAACCCTGACGAGGGTGGCTCTGTTGTGTTGGAGCGCCGGACCCAGCGGGTCAAGCCGCCCCAGATGTACCAGGTGATCATGCTCAACGACGACTACACGCCCATGGAGTTCGTGGTTGTGGTGATACAGGAGTTTTTTGGAAAAGACTTGGAATCTGCGACCCGCATCATGCTGAAGATCCATCTGGATGGGAAAGCAGTGTGTGGGGTTTATTCCAAGGATGTCGCGGTGACAAAGGTGGATCAGGTGCTGGACGCTGCGCACAAGGCGGGACATCCGCTGCAATGCGTTTGCGAACCCGTAGATTTGTAAAGTGATATCAAAACTAGTGAACGGCGAACCAGGAAACGGTTTACAGTTAATCATCAACGCAAGGCTAAAGGAAATCACATGATTGCCCAAGAATTGGAAGTCAGCCTGCACATGGCGTTTGTTGAGGCACGCCAGCAGCGGCACGAGTTCATTACCGTGGAGCATTTGTTGCTCGCCCTATTGGACAATCCCAGCGCCGCTGAAGTGCTGCGCGCCTGCTCGGCAAACATCGACGATCTGCGCAAGTCGCTGTCGAACTTTATTAAAGACAACACGCCCCAGGTTGCAGGCTCGGACGATGTCGACACACAGCCTACCCTGGGCTTTCAGCGCGTCATTCAGCGCGCCATCATGCATGTGCAATCCACTGGCAGTGGCAAGAAGGAAGTAACCGGCGCCAATGTGCTGGTTGCGATTTTCGGAGAGAAAGACTCGCATGCGGTGTATTACCTTCACCAGCAGGGCGTTACGCGTTTGGATGTGGTTAACTTTATTGCGCACGGCATAAAGAAGAGTGATCCTCCTGAGTCGGCCAAGGCCAATGAGAACCCGGTAGAAAATGAAGAAGGTGGCGCTGAAAAGAGTGAAAAGGCCTCGCCACTGGAGCAGTTCACAGTCAATCTGAACCAACTGGCTAAGGACGGCAAGATTGATCCACTCGTTGGTCGTGAATACGAAGTGGAGCGCGTGATTCAAATCCTGTGCCGTAGACGCAAGAACAACCCTTTGTTGGTTGGTGAAGCGGGCGTAGGAAAGACCGCCATTGCTGAAGGCCTTGCTTGGCGCATCACACAGGGTGATGTCCCTGAAATTCTTGCGGAGGCCACTGTGTACTCGCTGGACATGGGCGCGCTGTTAGCCGGTACAAAGTACCGTGGTGATTTTGAGCAGCGCCTTAAAGGCGTGCTCAAGGCGTTGAAAGACAAACCCAATGCAGTGTTGTTCATTGATGAAATCCACACTTTGATTGGAGCAGGCGCGGCTTCGGGTGGCACACTGGATGCCTCCAATTTGCTCAAACCGGGTTTGAGCTCGGGAGCCCTGAAATGCATTGGAGCGACAACCTTTACGGAGTACCGTGGAATTTTTGAAAAAGATGCGGCCCTATCCCGTCGCTTCCAGAAGGTTGATGTTGTAGAGCCCACGGTGGAGCAGACCGTTGAGATTCTCAAGGGACTGAAGTCCCGCTTTGAAGAACACCACAACGTGAAGTACGCCGTGGCTGCACTGCAGGCGGCGGCTGAGTTGAGCGCCAAGTACATCAATGATCGTCATTTGCCCGACAAGGCCATTGACGTGATCGATGAAGCGGGCGCGGCACAACGCATCCTGCCTGCGAGCAAACGCAAGAAGACCATCAGCAAGGCTGAGGTTGAAGAAATCGTGGCCAAGATTGCCCGTATTCCTGCGGCCAATGTCTCCAATGACGATCGCAGCAAACTCAAGACGCTAGAGCGTGACCTGCGCAATGTGGTGTTCGGCCAGGACAAAGCGCTGGATGTGCTGGCCTCGGCCGTAAAGATGGCACGCTCGGGCATTGGCAAAGGCGACAAGCCAATTGGGTCCTTCCTGTTCAGCGGCCCTACCGGTGTAGGCAAGACCGAAGCGGCCAAACAACTGGCCTACATCATGGGCATTGACCTGATTCGCTTCGACATGAGCGAATACATGGAGCAGCACGCGGTGAGTCGTTTGATCGGTGCGCCTCCGGGCTATGTCGGCTTTGACCAGGGCGGTTTACTGACGGAAGCCATCACCAAAAAGCCGCATTGTGTGTTGCTGCTCGATGAAATCGAGAAGGCACACCCGGCGATTTTCAATGTGCTGCTGCAAGTCATGGACCATGGCACACTGACTGACAACAACGGTCGAAAAGCAGACTTCCGAAACGTGATTATCGTGATGACGACTAATGCGGGAGCCGAGACCATGAACAAGGCAAGCATTGGCTTTACCAACCCGCGGGAAGCGGGAGATGAAGCTGCGGACATCAAGCGTCTGTTCACGCCAGAGTTCCGCAACCGCCTGGATGCGATCGTCAGCTTCAAGGCCCTGGACGAAAACATTATTCTGCGGGTGGTCGACAAGTTCCTGCTGCAACTGGAAACCCAATTGGCAGAGAAGAAGGTTGATGTCACTTTCACCGACAAACTGCGCAAGCATTTGGCGAAGAAAGGTTTTGACCCCCTGATGGGTGCGCGACCCATGCAGCGCCTGATTCAGGACACGATCCGCCGGGCGTTGGCCGATGAGTTGCTATTTGGCCGATTGACCGAAGGTGGTCGCCTGACAGTCGACTTGGATGACACGGACGAAAGCAAGACCGAAGTGTTGCTGGATATCCAGCCCTTGCCGGAGAAGAAGGGCAAATCAAAACCCGAAGAGGCTACAGCAGGGTAATCCTGGTATCCCGATAAAAAACCCCGCTTGCGGGGTTTTTTCTTGCCTGGTCTGCGCTTACTTGAATCCAACACGGTCCAGCATTTGCTGCACCTTGACCTGGTTCATGCCCACCACGCTGATGGGGATGGTCTCGCTTTTGAAGCTGCCACCTGTCATTGCTTGCAGTGCAGGGTTATTGATCTTGACACCTTTTGCGACGGGCCATTCGTTGTTGCCGTTGGCAAAATGGTCCTGAGCTGACTCACTGGACAGATACTCCAGGAATTTGATGGCGTTGGCTGGATTCTTTGCATTTTTTGCCACCGCACCACCCGCGATATTGACATGGGTACCCCATGTTGCCTGGTTGGGGAAGACCACCCCGACCCGCTCCACAACGCTCTGGTCTTCTGGCTTGTTGGAACGCATCATGCGCGCCAGGTAATACGTGTTGGTAACTGCGATTCCGCACTCGCCAGATGCAACGGCTTTGATCTGATCCGTATCACCACCCTTGGGCGCGCGTGCCATGTTGTTGACCATGCCTTTGAGCCATTGTTCTGCCGCAGCTTCACCCAAGTGCTCGGTAACTGATCCAAACAAGGACAGGTTGTAGGGGTGTGAACCAGAGCGTATGCACAACTTGCCCGTGTTTTTGGGGTCGCCCAGTTCTTCATAGGTGTCCACGTCCTCTTTTTTCACCTTCAGCTTGTCGTAGACGATGACGCGCGCGCGTGTCGAAAAACCAAACCATGCGGATTCGCCATTGCCGTTGGCCTTGCCCCGGTACTGGGTGGGAATGGCGTTGTCCAGAACCTTGGACTTGACTGGCTGAAACAACCCATCGATTTCGCCGCGCCAGAGGCGGCTAGCATCCACAAGCAAAATGATGTCGGCTGGGGATGCTGTACCTTCCGCCTTCAGCCGTGCCAGGATACCGGCATCATCGGCATCCACCCGGTTGAGTTTGATACCCGTGGCTTTGGTAAAGTTGGCGTAGAGGGCCTCGTCCGTTGGGTAGTGGCGTGCTGAATAAATGTTCAGGACCTGCTCTTGTGCCATGGTGGTCGCGGAAACGATGCTAAGCAAACAGGCGAGGGCAATACGGGTTTTCATTTTGAAGCCTTGGTGTTGATGTGAGTGCAAGTTGTTTCACTATCATATTACAAACGCGAATCATTCGCAATCAATCTCGTTTGCTACTCTCCGGATTCTGTCTTTCATGAAGTATTTCATTTCACTATTGGCCTCGTTTTTGCTCATCGGCTGCGCATCAACGCCCAAAGATGCACTTGTTACCGAGGCACCCATTGTTGTGCCGCCGCCCCTTGTCGTGGTAACGCCCAAGGTCCCTCCCCGTATTGGTCTTGCCTTGGGCGGTGGCGCGGCGCGGGGTTTTGCCCATGTGGGTGTTATCCAGGTATTGGAAGAGGCTGGCATCCGACCCTCTTTGGTCTCCGGCACTTCCGCGGGCAGCCTGGTGGCTGCGTTTTATGCCAGTGGCAAAACTGGCAAACAGCTGCAAACCGTTGCTGAGACCATGGAAGAGGCCACGTTTGCTGACTGGACTCTGCCTTTGTTCAACCGCGGCATGCTGCGCGGGGATGCATTGGCCCGCTACGTGAATGGGCAAGTGGGCGCGCGCCTGATAGAAGACATGGCCATGCCGCTGGGCATCGTTGCCACGGACCTGAACAGTGGCCAGAGCATGCTGTTTCAGCGCGGTGATACCGGCACAGCGGTGCGTGCGTCCAGTGCGGTGCCGGCCGTCTTTCAACCTGTGCGGATTGCGGGTCGTGAATACGTGGATGGTGGTCTGGTATCGCCTGTACCCGTGCGGGCGGCGCGCCAAATGGGCGCCGAACTGGTGATCGCGGTAGACATTTCCAGCGCGCCCGAGGGCAATTTGTCGGGTGGGACGCTGGACGTATTGCTGCAGACCTTTTCCATCATGGGCAAAAGCATCAACTACTTTGAGCTCAAGGAAGCGGACATCGTTGTTAAGCCTGCCCTGTTAGGGGTTGCAAGTGCGGACTTTAGCGCCCGCAAGAAATCGATCGAAGCGGGGCGCAAGGCGATGTTGCAATTGATGCCGCAGCTGCGTGCCGCGATCGCATCCAAGACGCGCTAAAGACGGAAGTGCACGGGCAAAAAAAAGGCCCCGTCTTGCAACGAGGCCTTGAAGGGATCCCTGAACCTGATGGTTTCGAAAGGACCCGAGGAGACAACCGGTAGGAAACACATGTGTTTCCGAGTTGGATTAATTATGTCAGGGTTTTCCCTTGACAGCTAGAGAAGGCGCTCCAAAACGAATGGGGATGCACCTTCACCAAGCACGCATTAACGCTTTTTGGCTGTAGCTTGTTTCGTGGCGTTGGTCGCTGTTGCGGCAACAGCGTTGAAGTTGGCTTCGGCCATTTCAGTCGCTTGCTTCACAGCCTTTTGCACGGATTCCAGTGCGTTGTTGGCGGCAGCAACCGAGCTCTTCATGATGGCAACAGCGGACTCGGAGCCAGCAGGTGCGTTCTTGGCGGCGCTGTCAACCAGACCCATGAATTTCTTCTGGGCATCAGCAGCCTGGCCTTCGAAGTTCTTGCTGAACTCGGCAGTTGTGCCGGTAGCGATGTCGTACAAATGGCGGCTGTAGGCAGCGGTCTTCTCAGCCAGGGGCTGGAACAGGCCGGATTGCAGGGCCAGCAGCTCTTGTGCGTCCTTCACGCTCAACAGGGACTGGGTGTGGCTGTTGGCTTCGGCCAAGGCTGCCTTGGAAGCAGTCAGGTTCAGTTCAACGATCTTTTCGACGCCTTCGAAAGCCTTGCTGGTCAAGCCAAACAGGGTTTCGATGTTGGCTTTGTGGGAAGTCATCAGTTGTTCAACAGTCATCATGTCAATATCTCCAAGAGGTTAGGTAAAAACTTACTATCTGCTCCGAAACTGCCCTGATGGCCGTATGTTGCAGTGCAGCATGGTTTGAATTATAGAGATGCTGCACCGCAGCGCAAGTCTTTTTTGCTGCGTCGCAACAATTTAGAACAATTTCCCTACATCCGAGATTTGTCATCGCAGAGTCACGGGTGTCGCATGCGGTTTTGAGGGTTGTCGCCGCACCGACAGCACCCTGATACATGGGGCTGGCAGAATCAGACGATGCCGAATTCCAATCATCCCTCGAAACCCCTTCCAGAGCCTCGGAGTGCCTACAGGGCGTTCCGTCCCATCACCACCCGCTGGATGGACAACGACGCCTATGGCCACGTCAACAACGTTGTGTACTACAGCTGGTTTGATACGGCGGTCAATGCCCACCTGATTGAACATGGCGCGTTGGATATCCATGCCGGCGAGACCATTGGCTTAGTTATAGAAACCCATTGCAACTACTTTGCCTCGCTGGCGTTTCCGCAGACGGTGCAGGTGGGCATCCGTGTTGCGCACTTGGGCACGTCCAGCGTCCGCTACGAGGTAGGTATCTTTGGTGACGCAGATACCACTGCGGCCAAGGGGCACTTCGTGCATGTTTATGTTGATAAAGCGTCCCGCCGGCCCGTACCCCTGCCGCCGCGGCTTAAAACAGTTTTGGAGGCCTTGTTATGAACCCATCACCCTCAGGCGCTGCGGTAGACGCAGCCATCACCTCCCGCCTGTCCGTGCGGGCCTTTACCAATCAGCCAGTGGACCGCAACACTATCGAACACATCCTGCAGGTGGCCAGCCGTGCACCGTCGGGCACCAACTGCCAGCCCTGGCGCGTCTATGTGCTGCAGGGCGCTAAACAGGCCCAACTGGTGGAGCAGGTCTGTGCCGCCCACGATGCGATCCGCGCCAATCCAGCGCTGGCGGCGGACTATGTAGAAGAGTACGACTACTACCCCCAGAAGTGGGTCAGCCCCTACATCGACCGGCGACGCGAAAACGGCTGGGGCCTTTACGGCCTGTTGGGCATTGGCAAAGCAGACAAGGACAAGATGCACTCCCAGCACCAGCGCAATTTCCGTTTCTTTGATGCGCCTGTGGGTCTGATGTTTACGGTGGACCGGGTTATGGGCCGTGGTTCATTGGTGGACTATGGCGCTTTCCTGCAGAACATCATGGTCGCAGCACGCGGCCATGGCCTGCACACCTGTCCGCAGGCCGCGTGGAATGGCTTTGCCAAAATCATCCTGCCGCATATTGGGGCGGGGCCCGATGAAATGCTGGTCTGCGGCATGTCGCTGGGTTATGCGGATGAAGCTGCACTGGTCAACACCTTCCACACGCCCCGCGTACCCGTGCAAGACTTCACGACCTGGCTGGAATAGGGCGCCTGCAAACCCATGACTAACCCATGACTACTGCAAAACAGCGCCTCCGTGTGCTGGTCACCCGCGCTGTCTTCCCCGAAGTGATCGAGCGGCTGTCCGAACATTTTGATGTCGAGTCCAACCAGGCCGATGTGGGTTGGACGCCTGCGGAACTGGTGCAACATTTGCAAGGTAAGGCGGGCGCCTTCACCACCGGCTCCGTTGCCATCAATGCAGCACTGCTGGCCCAGTGCCCTGATCTGAAAATCTGCGCCAACATGGCCGTGGGTTACAACAACTTTGACCTGGATGCAATGAGCGCGGCAGGTGTATTGGCCAGCAATGCACCCGACGTGTTGACCGAAACCACGGCCGACTTCGGCTTTGCACTGATGATGGCCGCAGCGCGTAGGGTAACGGAAAGTGAACACTTTCTGCGTGCTGGCCAATGGAAGAACTGGCGCTACGACATGTTTGCCGGTGCGGAAGTTCATGGCACCACGTTGGGCATTATTGGCATGGGCCGCATTGGCCAGGGCATTGCCCGGCGCGGCGCCTTGGGTTTTGGCATGCAGGTCGTGTACCACAACCGCAGCAGGCTGGACGCCGCCACCGAGGCGGAATGCAAGGCCCGCTATGTCAGCAAAGAAGAGCTTTTGCAGACTGCGGACCATGTGGTCCTCGTCGTACCGTACTCGGCAGCGTCGCACCACACCATTGGCGTGGCCGAACTGGCCCTGATGAAGCCTACCGCCACGCTGACCAATATCGCCCGCGGCGGCATTGTGGACGACGCTGCGCTTGCCGCAGCGCTGCGCGACAAGCGCATTGCCGCTGCAGGGCTGGATGTGTTCGAGGGTGAGCCCCAGGTTCATCCGGACCTCCTGACCGTGCCCAACGTGGTGCTGACGCCCCATATCGCTAGCGCCACCATTGGCACGCGTCGCGCCATGGCCATGCTGGCAGTGGAAAATCTGATTGGGTACCTGGTGCGCGGTAAGGCGGTCACTCCGCTGAACGCCGACCGACTGATGCAGCGCGGTACAACCTGAGTTGTTTCGGATGCTATAGAAAATGTAGCATTGTGGCCATATTTAACGGGGGCTAGAGCCCAATTTTCCATAAACGCATTGCGCATAAAGGCGGCTACACGGTGAATGAAGGATTGTTTTGGGCGCTGCTGGCGCTGACGCTGGTGACTTTGCTAGTGGCCGCCTGGACTGCGCTTGCGCTGGGGCGCTTAAGGGCAGGTGACGCACAAGCAGCGCTGGAAGCACAACTACAACGCAAAGAACTGCAAGACTTGCGTGTCTTGCTGCAAACCGGCAACGAACGTATGGAGCGCGAGCTGCGACGTGAGATTGCAGAGTCGTCCCAGGGCGCACGCCAGGAGCTTTCGCAAAACCTTGCCACTTTCCAGCAATCCCTGACACAGCAGGGGGCCGAAGCCACGCGTACGCAGAATACCCAGATCGATGCCTTTGGCCAACAGTTGGCTCTGATGCAAAAAACCTTGGCTGACACCTTGCACACGCAACTATCCAGCGTGGGTGAATCCACCGCCCGTCGCCTGGCAGAGATGAGCGACACCAACACCCGCAGCATGACGGCCGTGCGCGATGCATTGAACCAACAACTGGCCCAGCTGCAAACCACCAACTCCGCCAAGCTGGATGAAATGCGCGCCACGGTGGACGAAAAATTGCAGACCACCCTGCAGGCGCGCCTGGGCGAAAGTTTCAAACAGGTCGCCGACCGGCTGGAGCAGGTGCACAAGGGCCTGGGAGAAATGCAGACGCTGGCCCAGGGTGTAGGCGACCTCAAGCACCTTTTGACCAACGTCAAGACCCGAGGGATTTTTGGCGAGGCCCAACTGGCCAGCCTGTTGGAGCAGGTGTTTGTGCCCGACCAGTACGCCATGCAGATTGCCACCCGGCCTGGCAGCAAAAACGTGGTCGACTTTGCGATCAAGCTACCCGGCAAGTCGGATTCTGGCGAGCCGCTGTGGCTGCCGATTGACGCGAAGTTTCCCAATGAAGATTACGAACGCCTGCTGGACGCACAGGGAAGGGCGGATGTGCTGGGTGCCGAGGCCGCGGGCAAGGCGCTGGAGCTGCGCATACGGCTGGAGGCCAAGTCCATGGTCGAAAAATATGTGGAGCCACCCTACACCACCGACTTTGCCATTCTGTTTCTGCCCACCGAAGGCCTGTATGCCGAAGTACTGCGCCGCCCCGGCCTGATGGAAAGCCTGCAGCGCGACCACCGCGTCACGCTGGCAGGGCCCACCACCTTGCTGGCTATGCTCAGTTCGCTGCAGATGGGCTTTCGAACGCTGGCGCTGGAGAAGCGCTCCAGCGAGGTATGGCAGGTGCTGGGTGCAGTGAAGACCGAGTTTGAAAAGTTTGGCGGTGTGCTGGCCAAGGTCAAGTCTCAAACCCAAACCGTGCTCAATACGCTGGACAGCGCTGAGACGCGCAGCCGCGCCATGGGCCGAGTACTGAAGAAGGTGGATGCCCTGCCGGACACCCAAGCGCAGGCCTTGATTCCGTTTGACAAAGATTATGACGGCGCAGGTGGTGACGCCGACGCCAGTGCATGAGTCGTGTGCCGGTAGCTGAAACCTCGCGCGCCTGGGCTTTGGCCCGGCTGATACTCGGCCAGATCTTTCTACACGGCAGCATGGCAGGCATGCGCATGGCGGCGCCCCTGCTGGCTCTGCGCGACGGGTATAGCGCGCTTGCGGTGGGCGTGTTGCTGGCGTTGTTTTCGCTGTCTCAGGTGTTTCTGGCGATACCGGCGGGGCGTTATGCCGATCGCCATGGTCTGCTCAAACCCATGCGCTTGGGTGTTATCGCCGCCGTGTTGGGTGCTGCTATGGCAGTGGCCGTGCCGCACTTTGCCATGCTGTGTGCCAGCGCCTTGTTTATGGGGGGTGCCACCGGTGTGGCTATTGTGGCCCTGCAGCGCCATGTGGGGCGCGCTGCGCAGGATACAACCGAGCTCAAGCAGGTGTTCAGCTGGTTGGCCATTGGCCCCGCAGTATCGAACTTCCTGGGTCCCGTGGCCGCAGGACTACTGATTGACCATGCGGGTCTTTGGGTGGGGGGCACAGCGGGAGATACCAACGGTTTCAGGGCTGCTTTTTTGCTGATGGCGGTGATGCCGCTTTTGACATGGTTTTGGGTGCGTCATACAGAAGAATTGCCGCCGGTGGAGCAGGCCGCTGGGTCCACACAATCCAAAGTATGGGACCTGCTGCGCGACCCGCAAATGCGTCGGCTATTGATGGTGAACTGGCTGTTGTCGTCCTGCTGGGACGTACACACTTTTGTGGTGCCCATGCTGGGGCACGAGCGGGGCTTTAGCGCCTCGGTGATTGGTGTGCTCTTGGGCTGCATGGCGGTGTCAGGGGCGGTTGTGCGGGTGATCCTGCCGTTGGTGGCCGCACACTTGCGCGAGTGGGTTGTGATCACCGGTGCCATGCTGGTAACCGCGTTGCTGTTTGCTGTTTACCCGCTGATGGAATCACCATGGACCATGGGGCTGTGCTCCGTGCTGCTGGGTCTGTCGCTGGGCTCTGTGCAGCCCATGATTTTGAGCACGCTGCACCAGATCACTCCCCACGCTCAGCATGGCCAGGCTATCGGATTGCGACTCATGACGCTGAACTTGTCCAGCGTGCTGATGCCCATGTTGTTCGGAACGGCCGGGCTGGTGGTGGGCGTGTCGGTCGTGTTCTGGACCGTGGGCGCCATGGTAGGGACCGGTGCCCCTCTGGCTTGGCGCCTGAGGCCCTTAGCCCCAGGCGACGAAGTCCATTAGGCTTTGTAAAACGCCTCGATGGCGTCCCAGGTGTCCTGCGGTGTGTCGCAGTACTGGAACAGGTTCAGGTCTTCCGGCGAAATGGCACCTTCTTCCACCAGCACATCCAGATTCAGCAGGCGCTTCCAATATTCAGACCCAAACAAAATGATCGGGATGGGGTTTGCCTTGCGGGTCTGCACCAGTGTGATGACTTCAAACAACTCGTCCAGCGTGCCGAATCCGCCAGGGAAGGCGATCATGGCCTTGGCGCGCATCATGAAGTGCATTTTGCGCAGCGCAAAGTAGTGAAACTTGAAGCTCAGTGAGGGTGTCAGGTAGGGGTTGCCCGCCTGCTCGTGCGGCAGTGCGATGTTCAGGCCCACTGTTAGAGCGCCCACCTCGGACGCACCGCGGTTGGCCGCTTCCATGATGCCGGGGCCGCCGCCAGTGCATACGTACAGGCGTTCACGCGGGGGCATGCTGGCCCCCTTGGTGGCAACAATGCGACCAAACTGACGGGCCTGCTCGTAGTAATGGGCGTTGCGCAGATGGCGTTCAGCCTGGGCAATGGCTGCGGCATCACCACTTTTGCGGGCATCTTCCATGATGCGCTGTGCATCTTCGGGGGCACTGAAGCGTGCACTGCCAAAAACAACAATGGTGTTCTCGATACCCTGCTCATGCTGCTCCAGATCGGGCTTGAGCATTTCCAGTTGGAAACGAATACCGCGGGTCTCGCGGCGCAATAAAAACTCGGGGTCGGCAAAGGCCAACCGGTAGGCATCGGGCTGCAGGGGGATACCGGCATCGGCATGGGCTTGCAGATCGGCCCAGGCATCGGCCAATGTACGCTCGTTCAGGTATTTCGGAGATTCCAAGTGACAGCTTTCTAGAGAATGTGGGTGACAAGTGTTTCAGCAATGCTGGTGGCCATACTAACGGCATTGCTGGGGTGGGTAATGCAGTCGGTGCTCCAGACGTGGCTCACGCCCGCCTGCTGGATGACTTGCAAGGCGTCGCCTGCAAACAATGCGTGGGTCACGGCCACATCGACCGAGGCGGCGTCCGCGGCCAGCAACAGCCTTGCGGCACCCGCCAGGGTGTGGCCGCTACTGGCCACGTCATCGAGCAGCACCACGGAGCGGCCGGTAACGGCCATGTCGGGCAATGCGATCTGCACGTCTTTGTCGCCCCGGCGAATCTTGCGGCAGACGGCGTGGTCGAAGCCGTGGCGTGTGGCGGCCTGGGCGACCCATTGGGCAGATTCTTCGTCAGGCCCCACCAGCAGCGGATTGTGGTGCTGGGTAGCGATGTGGTCTGCCAACAGTGGTGCCCCGCTGAGCACCAGTGCCTGGGCCAGAGGCACCGCTTCCTCCAACTTGGCGATGCGATGCAAATGCGGGTCCACCGTGATGACAGCATCGAAGAGCGAGGCCAGGAACTTACCGACCACGCGTTGGCTGATGACTTCACCCGCTTGAAAGGCGATGTCCTGGCGCATGTATGCCAAGTAAGGTGCAACCAGTGTGAGGTGGTGGGCCCCCAGCTGGCGTGCGGTCTGTGCCACCAGCAACAACTCAACCAGCTTTTCATTGGGATCGTTAAGACTGCGCAGGATCACGACGTGGGCAGGAAGTTCGGGCGGCAGACGCAACTTCAGTTCCCCATCGGGAAAGCGGTGGCGCGCCACACAGGCCATCTCCAGCCCGGAAGCCTGAGCGACGCGGGCGGCACTGGCATGGTCTTCTTCGAAGTGCAATAGCACAGTTGGTTGGGACATCAGGATTCCACAAAAACATGGGACAAATCGGCGGCATTGCCGATGGAATAACCAGTGGACTTTTGGCAGGCCTGGCGGGCAAACTCCAGGTCTGGCGCAAAGCTGGCGTACACACGGTAGAGCACGTCATTCGCTGCCACGGTATCGCCCAGTTTGCAGAGTAGATCAACACCTGCGCTCTTGACCTTGGGTGCTCCCGCCAGCGTGGCGATGCGAGCCAGTTGCAAGTTATTGATGCCGACCACCATTCCGTCTGACGGTGCCCGCACTTCAAAACTCAAGGCGCCCAAGGCTGCACTGCGGTGGTCAAAGCCTTTGCCGCCCTGAGCGGTGATGATGTCGTTCATCTTGGACAAGGCGCGGCCCGAGTCCAGAATGTCGCGGGCAATGGCAAAACCCTCACCTCCGCGGACATCGGGGTCACACTCGATCAGCCGCCCGGCCAGGCGCAAGGATTTTTGGCGAAGGTCCATCGGCGCACGGGGATCGTTTTCCAGCACCCGCATCACGTCACGCGCCTCCAGGATCGGTCCTATGCCATAACCAATGGGTTGGCGGCCATCGGTGATCACCACGTCCAGAGACAGACCAATGCGCTGGGCGACGCATTCGAACAGGCGGCGCAGGCGCTGCGCCTCGGGCATGGAGCGCACCTTGGCGGTGGGGCCAATGGGAATGTCCAGTACCAAATGGGTTGAGCCCGCGGAGATCTTCTTGGAGAGGATGGAGGCCACCATCTGGCCCGGCGAATCCAACGACAAGGGGCGCTCGACGGCTATCAATACATCGTCTGCTGGCGATAAATGGGCCGTGCCGCCCCAGGCCAGGCAGGCCCGGTGTTTGCGCACCAGATCATGCAGTTGCTCGATGGGGAGTTCCACATTGGCCAGCACTTCCATGGTGTCGGCGGTGCCGGCGGGCGAAGTAATGGCGCGCGAGGACGTTTTGGGGCACAACATGCCATGTGCTGCCACGATAGGCACAATCAACATGGATGTGCGATTGCCGGGTATGCCGCCAATGCAGTGTTTATCGACCACACGGGGTTCGTTCCAGTCGAGGCGGCGCCCGCTGGCAACCATGGCCTCTGTCAGGTAGTAGACCTCTTCGCGGTCCAGTTCGTCGCGGTTGGTGGCAACCACAAAGGCGGTCAGTTCGATTTTGGAGTACCGCAGGTCAGCGATGTCGCGGATGATGGCCTTGAAGTCGGCCTTGCTGAGCCGCTCCCCGGATATTTTTCGACGCAGGGCGCCAATCGACTCTGGAGGCTCCGCCTGGGAGATGGAAACTGGGTGGCCGTCTGCCACGGCCAACTGCAAAAAAGCGTCTTCGGACAGGCCCAGCTCCCCACAGTCCACAATCACCGGGTCATCCACGATGTTGAGGGTAGCGAGTATGCGTTGCCCATTGGATCGCACCGCCACCTTGGAGAGTGCTTGAAAACCCTCGGCACGCACCGCTTCGCAATCACGGTGCAGGTAGGCTACGTTTTCGCGGTAGGTATCAATCGCCACCCGGCGCAATGCCAGGGTGGTGAGTGCAGGTGTTGAAGGGGTTGGCGGTGTGTTGGGCGCATGGCCATCGGGATCGGTGTGCATGGCATAAGCGTACACCCGAATGGCCGTGTCTGGCACCTATACCGTTGCCAGTTTGAGTACCAGCTTGCCGTTGTTGGCACCCGTGAACAACATGTCAAAAGCCTGGGGGAAATTGTCCAGACCTTCCACCACATCTTCACGCGTTTTGAGCTTGCCCGACGCAATCCAGCCGGCCATCACCATCGCGGCTTCCATGGCGCGGTCGTAGTAGTCGGATACCACGATGCCAGTCATCGTGGAGCGTGTCACCAGTAGCGACAGGTAGTTGGCGGGACCCTTGACCGGAGTCGTGTTGTTGTACTGCGAGATGGCTCCGCAGATGACAATGCGTGCGCCGCGGGCCAGGCGGGTCAATACGGCGTCCAGAATGTCGCCACCTACATTGTCAAAGTACACGTTCACACCTTGTGGGGCGTGCTTCGCCAGTGCTGTCGCCACGTCTTCGGACTTGTAGTCGATGGCCGCGTCAAAGCCCAACTCCTCCACCAGGTAGCGGCATTTTTCCGCGCCACCGGCGATACCGATGACCCTTGCGCCTTTGATCTTGGCGATCTGGCCCACCACCATACCCACGGCACCTGCTGCGCCAGAGACAACGACCGTGTCGCCCGCTTTGGGCTGGCCCACCTCCAGCAGACCAAAGTAGCCAGTCATGCCGGGCATGCCAAGTGTGCTCAGGTAGACCGGAAGCGGTGCAAGCTTGGGATCAACCTTGGTCAGGCCCTGGCCATTGGAATAGGCATAGTCCTGCACACCCAGCAGTCCGGTGACGTGGTCTCCCACGGTGAACTTGGGGTTCTTGGATGCCGTCACCCGGCCCACGGCCAAAGCGCGCATGACTTCGCCCAAGCCCACGGGTGGGATGTAGGAGGCCTTGCTCTCGTTCATCCAGCCGCGCATGGCGGGGTCCAAAGAGATGTACAGCACCTGAATGACCACTTCGCCTTCGGCGGGGTCGCGCAGCGGCTCTTCTGTGCGGTTCCAGTCGCTGGCTTTGACGGGGCCGACAGGGCGTGCGGCGAGTTTGAATTGGTGGTTGACTGTAGTAGGCATGGCAAAACTCCTGGGTGTGAAAACACGGTCTGTTGGGTTTGCAGCGGGATTGCTGAAACCATGGATCGAAGTTTAGAAAGCAATAAGTTGGCTGAATAGGCTATTAAAGTGCATAATATTGTTGACTGTTAGTCAACAATATGAGTAAAACTACCCTGAACCCCCAACGCCTGGCCAACTTTTCCGCCATCGTGCAGGCCGGCAGCATCAGCAAGGCCGCCTTGGGGTTGGGCTGCGGCAAGTCGGTGTTGTCGCGCCAATTGGCCAAGCTGGAAGCCGAGCTGGGTGCACGCCTGATCCAGCGCTCCACCCGCCGACTGACGCTGACCGAGATTGGCGAACAGGTTTATGCCCAGGCGCAGCAGATTGACCGCGCACTGTCCAACATCGAACAGTTGACGGGGCAATACCAGAGTGAGGTCAAGGGCCGGTTGCGGGTCAGCTGCCCCATGCCGCTGGGCCAGCGTTACCTGGTGCCGTTGCTAGTGGAGTTCACACAGCGTTATCCGCAAGTGGATATCGTGCTGTCGGTGGAAGACCGCATGGTGGACCTGATTGCCGAACACATTGATGTGGCGATACGCGTGGCGCACTTGGAGGATTCCACCCTGGTGGCCCGCAAGCTGACTGATAGCTCACGCGTGCTGGTGGCTGCACCCAGCTACCTGGCGCGCCGCGGGATACCCACCGCACCAGCCGATCTGGCGCAGCACGACTGTCTGGTCTACACCAGCGGCGCACGCACCTATGACGAGTGGGGTTTCATCCAGGACGGGCAGACCACGGTGGTCAAGGTGCAGGGCAAAGTCCAGATCAACGACGGCATGTCATTGGCCGCAGCGGCCTGTGCAGGGGGAGGCGTGTCGCTGATGGACCGTTTGATCGTCGCGCCGGAGTTGGCACGCGGGGAGTTGGTTGAACTGTTGACGGATTACAGCTTGCGGCCAGGGTTGCCTGTGTACGTGGTGTACCCGGCTCGGCCGTGGCTGGCTCTCAAGACAGCGACCTTTGTGGCATTCCTGCAGGAGCGGCTGTTTGCACAATGACCAAGTAAAAAAGGGCTTCCGAAGAAGCCCTTTTTGGAGTAAATCGCTTGGCGTGATTAGACGCGCTTGCGGTACTCGCCGGTACGGGTGTCGATTTCAACTTTGTCGCCCTGGGCCACAAAAATTGGCACGCCGATTTCGAAACCGGTGGCGATCTTGGCAGGCTTCAGAACCTTGCCCGATGTGTCACCCTTGACGGCTGGCTCGGTCCAGGTGATTTCGCGGACTACACCAGTGGGCAGTTCGACGGAGATAGCCTTGCCGTCATAGAACACCACTTCCAGTTCCATGCCGTCTTCCAAGTAGTTCAGTGCGTCGCCCATATTTTCGGCTTCGACTTCGTACTGGTTGTAGTCAGCGTCCATGCAAACATACATGGGATCGGCGAAGTAGGAGTAGGTGCAATCCTTCTTGTCCAGAATGACCTGGTCCATCTTGTCGTCGGCCTTGAACACGACTTCGGTGCCGAAGTTTGCGATCAAGCTCTTGAGCTTCATGCGCACCGTGGCGGAATTGCGGCCGCCGCGGCTGTATTCGGTTTTCAGAACGACCATGGGGTCTTTGCCGTGCATGATCACGTTGCCGGCGCGGATTTCTTGTGCGATTTTCATATGCTTTACGCGGTTGTCGCTGTCAGCCAGATTTGCTGTCAGCGTGATAGGCCGCTCACGGCGGCGAAGACGCCGTCCAATTACCGGCGGCGGAGCATGGTTTGCCTCCGCATGGTTTCCCATCGATTGCGAGGCAAATTCAGCAAAGCCTCGAATTTTACCGTTTTTTCTGAACGAAACTGAGTAATTGGGTGGTCAGATCGTCCATTTGCAGCAGTTGCTCGCGTGCCCGTTGTACGGTTTGAGACCAGCCTGCAAGGTCGATGGCAGGTAAAGCAGTGCTCTCTTCAGGTGGTTTATCCGCATTCCAAGCGTGGTGAAAATCCCGCAGGCTGGGGCTGGCTTCCAGCATGTCCAAAAAGGCGTCCAGCTTGGGAAACTGGGCCGCGTCATCTTGCGGGTAGATTTGCCAAATCAGCGGTTTGCCCGCCCATAAAGCGCGCACCACCGAGTCTTCACCCCGTACACAATTCAGGTCACACGCCCACAAAAGTTGGTCGAAATCCTGTTGTGTCAACGTAGGCAAGTAGTTGATGCGCAACTGGCGCAATGGTGGCCCATGTGCCAGGGCCTTTTGTGTGGCCGCAGCTGCGCGCCCTGCAGTCACCAGCAAGTGGGTGGGCGAGGGCAGCGCGTCAAGCTGGGCTAGCAGGGCGGGCAAAGCCGCAGGCTCATAACAAAAGAGCGAGACCCGTGTTTCACCAGCCACCACAGGAATGCCTAATTGAGCAAGCCACTCTGTAGTTTGGCTGCCTCTGGGTGCTTTACTGACCAATTCCTGCTGCCGATGCAGCAAGCCCGGTTCGCGCAACAGCCCGCCCGTGCGTGTCGTAAAGCCGGGATAAAAGAAATGCTTGGTCCAGCCCTTGGCCGGGCCGCTCATGATAGGAGAGGGCAGGCCGTGGGAGCGCTCCACAAACGATTCGGCCGACAGGTACTCCAGATTGACCCACACAGGGTTGTTTATAAGAAATTGGCCTCTAGCCCCGGTTGAATCTATATGGTTTGCTATGAATTCAGGAGCTATTTCACAGCCGAACCCTTCAATCCACACATCGGCGGCTGGCAGGCTGTCCAGGCAGGCCGCGTCCTGTGACAACTTCCAGGGCAGCACCTGTACACCGAGCCAGCGCCCATCCAGCGCACCGGGTGCCATATAGTGCAAGGCCGACGCATCATCCACCCATAGGCGCACGCGGTGTCCGCGCGACGCAAGGTCCGCGCTAAGGCGCCAGCACACGCCCAGGTCACCAAAATTGTCGATGACGTGGCAGAACACGTCCCACAGCAACGGGGTCTCTGCGGTGGTGTGCGGTGTCGCAGGGCTAACGATAAAGGGCATGCTTGGATTGTCCACGCGCTGCGTTGCAGCCGATGAAAAGAATGACAATAGCGGCCCATGACAGTCGATACCCCTGCCACCCCAGATACGCCCCCTCCTTCTGGGCACTCCGAAGAGCTGCTGCGTGAAGTGGCGTCGCTGCCGTTGCTGCCCGGCGTCTACCGCTACTTTGACGCGCAGGACCAGTTGTTGTACGTGGGCAAGGCCATTAGTCTGAAGAAGCGGGTGTCCAGTTATTTCCAGAAGAACCACGGCGGCACCCGTACCGGCCACATGGTCAGCAAGATTGTGCGTATGGAGACGACCGTGGTGCGCTCTGAAGCTGAGGCGCTGCTGCTGGAAAACAACCTCATCAAGACGCTTAATCCCAAATACAACATCCTCTTCCGGGACGACAAGAGTTATCCGTATTTGAAGATGACCGGCGTGCCTGCTGCTTCCAAGCGTGTTGCGCCGGCTGCCGAGCTGTCTGGTGGTGCGGCGCAAAAGGCCGCTGCGCCGCTGGCGGCCGAATTTGCCCGAGTGTCGTATTACCGTGGCGGTGTCGAAAAAAAGCACCGCTATTTCGGACCCTATCCGAGTGCCTGGGCGGTCAAGGAAGCCATTTTGTTGATGCAAAAGGTGTTCCGTCTGCGCACCTGCGAAGACCCGGTGTTTAGCAACCGCAGCCGGCCCTGCTTGCTGTACCAGATCAAGCGCTGTTCGGCGCCCTGCGTGGGTCACATTTCAGCCCGGGACTATGCCGAAGACGTGGCCAATGCCGAAAAATTTCTGCGTGGCGATGCACAGGAGGTCATGCGCCATTTGGAATCACGCATGATGGCGCACTCCGACAAGCTGGAGTTTGAGCAGGCCGCCGAGTTGCGCAATCAGGTGGCAGCCTTGTCGAATGTGCTGCACCAGCAGGCCATGGACAACGTGGAAGACCGTGACGTGGACATCCTGGCGGTCAAAGTGCAGGGCGGCAAAGCCTGTGTCAACCTGGCCATGGTGCGCGGTGGGCGGCACTTGGGCGACAGGCCTTACTTCCCGGTGCATGTGGAGGACGCAGTCGGCCTGTCCGATGAGGCCGCGATGGATGCAGACACCACAGCGGATGCCAGGGGCCGCGTCGACACGGTCGAGGTGCAGGTTCTGGAAGCTTTTCTGGCGCAGCACTATATCGACGTCCCCATGCCTCCGACACTGATCGTCAGCGAACCGGTGAGCAAGAGCCTCCTCAAGGCGTTGTCGGAGCAGGTCGGCTTCAAGGTGAGCGCCATCCACCAGCCGCGCGAACAACGCCGGGCCTGGTTGGATATGGCACAAACCAATGCGGGTTTGCAGTTGGCCCGCCTGCTCGCGGAAGAGGGCTCGCAACAGGCACGCACACGGGCGTTGGCGGAGGCACTGGATCTGACTCTGGACAATCTGGATACCCTGCGTGTGGAGTGTTTTGATATTTCCCATACGGCAGGCGAAGCTACGCAGGCTTCGTGCGTGGTCTTTCATCACCATAAGATGCAGAACGCTGAATACAGGCGGTTCAATATCGAAGGCATCACGCCGGGTGACGATTACGCCGCCATGCGCCAGGTTTTGACCCGTCGTTACGGCAAGTTGGCAGAAACTCTGCGGGAAGCCAAACACGCGGGCCAAGTGCCGGCCGGCACCGGTCGCCTGCCAGATCTGGTGCTGGTGGACGGGGGCAAGGGCCAGGTGTCCATGGCGCGCGATGTGTTTGAGCAATTGGGGCTGGACCTGTCCTTGATCGTGGGCGTGGAAAAGGGCGAGGGCCGCAAGGTGGGGCTGGAAGAGTTGGTGTTTGCCGATGGACGTGACAAGGTTTACCTGGGCTCCGACTCTGCGGCCTTGATGCTGGTGGCGCAGATACGTGACGAAGCCCACCGCTTCGCTATCACCGGCATGCGTGCCCAGCGTGCCAAGGTGCGCGTGGGTGGCGGAAAGCTCGAAGAGATCCCTGGCGTTGGCCCCAAACGGCGCGCTAAGTTATTGCAGCGTTTTGGCGGTGTGCGTGGTGTGGCACTGGCCAGTGTTGACGACATCGCAACAGTCGATGGCATCTCCAAAGAATTAGCCGAGGAAATTTACCGGGCTTTGCATTAGGCGTGCCACAATCAAATCATGTTTATGACCATTCCAACCATCATGACGTGGACGCGCATTTTCGCGATTCCGCTGATTGTGGGCGTCTTCTATTTGCCTGAATCCATGGGGTCGGTCGCCCAGAAGAATTTGATTGCCACCGTTATGTTTGTGGTGTTTGCAGCCACTGATTGGCTGGATGGCTACCTGGCACGCAAGCTGAACCAGACATCTTCCTTTGGTGCTTTCCTCGACCCCGTGGCAGACAAGTTTCTGGTTTGTGCCTGTGTACTGGTGCTGGTGCACTTGCAGCGGGCCGATGTGTTTGTAGCGCTCATCATCATCGGTCGTGAAATCGCTATCTCTGCGCTGCGCGAATGGATGGCACAGATAGGCGCATCCAAGAGTGTTGCGGTGCACATGATCGGCAAACTGAAGACCGTGGCGCAAATGGTCGCGATCCCCTTTTTGCTGTTCGACGGCATGTTGTTTGGTCTGATCAATACCCATGTCTGGGGTGTGTGGCTCATCTGGGCCGCCGCGGTTCTGACCATCTGGTCCATGGTGTACTACTTGCAAAAGGCTCTGCCTGAAATCCGTGCCCACACCCGATAGCCCCCATTTCTGACGCTGCAATCCCCATACACCATCCGAAGCACAGTCGGTCTTACAAACGCAACTTTTTTCTTGTTTTTCGCGTCCAATTATTGGAACAAATGCGACTAGAATCTGCCTCCGCACCGTTGTAAAGCTGCATGGCGTATTGACAGGGATTTGCCCCGTGGCTTTAATGGGATGCAGTAACCACGGTGGCTACAAATGTGATCCAGACCAGCTTCAGGCCCGTTTGCGCAGTGAACAGAGAACCAGTGAACTGAGTCCGGTGAAAATAATATTTGAAGAGACAATTCGATTAACTCTGCTTCCTACAAGGGGTCTTTGTGAATAAAACCGAACTGATTGAGCACATTGCAAAGCATGCAGATATTTCTAAGGCCGCGGCTACACGTGCCTTGGAGTCAACTATTGGTGCGGTAAAGACCACCTTGAAAAAAGGCGGTACGGTGTCACTTGTAGGTTTTGGTACATTTGCAGTGGGCAAACGTGCTGCTCGCACGGGTCGTAATCCGCGTACCGGCGCTGCGATTAAAATCAAGGCTGCCAAGGTTCCAAAATTTCGTCCGGGCAAAGCATTGAAAGATGCCCTGAATTGAATTTATAGTTGTTTATGTGGGGTGATTAGCTCAGTTGGTAGAGCGGCGCCTTTACACGGCGTAGGTCGGCGGTTCGAGCCCGTCATCACTCACCACCCCCACAGCAAAGGCGAACATGATGTTCGCCTTTTTGTTTTTTTGATGGAGAGATAGCGCATGTTTGAATTTGTTCGCAAGCACACAAAAATCATGATGATTCTCATGTTCTTGATGATCATTCCCGCGTTTTTGCTTGTTGGTGTGGATGGATTCAAAAGCATCAATGCTGGCGGTGAATCTGTTGCGACGATCGGCAGCCAGAGCATTAAACAGGCTGAGTGGGATGCTGCGCACAAGGCAGAAGTCGACCGTCTGCGCGCGCAAATGCCGAACCTGGATGCGAAATTGTTGGACTCGCCAGAGGCGCGCTACGTCACCTTGGAGCGCCTGGTGCGCGAACGCGTGCTGGCTCAGGCTGTACAAGACTCCGGTCTGGGCACCTCTGATGTGCGCTTGGCCCGTGAACTGCAGCAAGACCCAACCATTGCGTCTTTGCGCAAACCTGACGGCAGTTTGGATATTGAGCGCTACCGCCAGTTGGCCGCCAATCAGGGCTTGACGACGGATGGTTTCGAAGCCAATGTGCGCAGTCAACTGTCGCAGCGCCAAGTGGAAGCGGGCTTATTGGGTACCTCGTTTTCGCCAGCGACCCTGTCGGATGTTGCTCTGAACGCCTTCTACGAACAGCGTGAAGCGCAGGTCGCGCGTTTTAACTCCAAAGACTACGCAAGCAAGGTCAGCCCTACAGACGCTGAGATTGACAGCTTCTACAAAGACAATTTGCCTCTCTTCCAGGCGCCCGAGTTGGCCAGTATTGAGTATGTGGTGCTCGATCTCACGACCGTGCGCAATTCCATTTCACTCAATGAAGCGGATGTCAAAACCTATTACGAGCAGAATGTTGGTCGCCTGAGCGGCAAGGAAGAGCGCCGCGCCAGCCACATTCTGATTACCGCACCCAAGGATATGTCAACCGAAGAGCGCAAAAAAGCGCGTGAGCGTGCGGATGGTTTGTTGGCGCAAGTGCGCAAGGCTCCGGACAGCTTTGCTGAACTGGCCCGCAAGAATTCACAAGACCCTGGCTCTGCTCCCAATGGCGGTGATTTGGAGTTCTTCGCACGCGGTGCTATGGTCAAGCCATTCGAGGATGCAGCTTTCGCCTTGAACAAGGGTGATATCAGTGACTTGGTCGAGTCTGACTTCGGTTTCCACATTATTCGCGTCACTGACATCAAGGCACCCAAGCTGCGTAGCTTTGATGAATTGCGCCCCATGATTGAAATCGATCTGAAAACGCAGCAAGCGCAACGCAAGTTTGCCGAAACCGCAGAAGCGTTTACAAACGGTGTCTACGAGGAGTCCGACAGTCTCAAGGGCGTTGCAGAGCGTCTGAAGCTGGAGGTCAAGACAGTTGAGAACCTTCAACGCAAACCTAATCCGGGTGTAACCGGTGTATTGGCCAATGCCAAGTTTCTCGCAGCGGTTTTTAGTGCTGACTCTTTGGATAAGAAGCGCAATACCGAAGCCATTGAAGTGGGCGTTAACCAGTTGGCAGCCGCGCGTGTTACCCAATACACGGCGGCCAGTACGCGGCCTTTGGCTGAAGTGCAGGCCAATGTGAAAGAGCGTTTGATAGCCAAACAGGCCGCTGCAATGGCAGTTAAAGAGGGAACGGAAAAGCTCGCGGCCTGGAAATCTGCCGCCCCAGACAGTCTGCCGGCTGCAGTTATGCTTTCGCGCAGTAGTGCCCCCACCGTTCCAGGGCCTGTGCTTGAAGCTGTGCTAAAGACGGACACCTCAACTCTGCCGGCTTGGGTGGGTGTTGATTTGGGCGCCCAGGGCTATATGGTGGTACGCATCAACAAAGTGTTGCCCCGCAATGCAGCCGTGGCTGCGACCGCCGAGCAGGAGCGCAAGCAATACGCACAATGGGTTGCCAGCGCCGAAAACAAGGCCTATTACAAGATGCTTAGCCAGCGCTTCAAGGTGGCTATCAAAGTGCCACGCCCCGCGCCAGGTGCATTGGATCCGGCAGTTGCTGTGGAATAGACCAAAACAAAGGCTATAATCTAAGACTCGCGGTGGCTGTAGCTCAGTTGGTAGAGTCCAGGATTGTGATTCCTGTTGTCGTGGGTTCGAGCCCCATCAGCCACCCCAACTGATACAAAAAAAGCCTGCTATTGATCCAATAGCAGGCTTTTTTCTTTGTGAGTTAGCAACTATCGCGTGAGGAAGACCGCATGAGCGATGACACCAAGGTTTGCCCTGTCTGCGCCGAAACCATCAAGGCTGCCGCAATCAAGTGCCGGTTCTGCAATACGGATCTGCTCGCTTTCACAGCCGCACGGGAAGCAGACAACGAGAGGGTCTTGTTCAGCGGCCACCCCGCAGCCATTCACTCGGCTTGGCAATGGCTTGTGGTCATTTGTACGCTGGGCCTTGCCTATATCTATTACTGGGTGCTCGGCTTATCCACTCGCTATGAAATCACCAGCCAGCGGGTCCGGGTGGAGCAGGGGCTATTGTCTAAATCCAAGGAGAGTGTCGAGCTGTTCCGTATCGACCACTTTGACGTGCTCAAGCCGCTGGGCATGCGCTTGGTTGGGCACTGCGTGCTACAGCTGCGTTCCAGCGACTCCAACTTTTCAACCGTGGCGATGTATGGCGTAGCGGATCTGGAGGCGCTGGCAGACACCCTGCGCGAATGTTCTTTGCGCGAGCGCACCAGGAGACGCGTGACCACTTTGGTACAGGCGTAAGCTTGTTCGATCTTTTGTGCCTCTAGCCCCGGTGATATATGCATAATTTGCTACATAAAATGTAGCAGTAACGCCAGGCGCGCCTTCAATCTTTAGGGCGGAAACCCAAGGTTAGCGAGGGTATGACGCGTCCATCGACGTCAGGTGGGAGTTTTTCAGTCTTGTCGATCGCGTTGATGACTGCATCATCCCAAGACTTCACGCCACTGGACTTGATCAGTTTGCGGCTGATGATGGTTCCATCTGGCGAGGTGCGCACCTCAACATCGGCAACCGGATTACCGCTTACGGACTCGGTGTAGGTGATATTAGGCTTAATGCGTGCGACGATGCGCCCTGCGTAACTGGCCGATGGACCTGAGGACTGTTTAGCAGAGCCGGTGGCATTAGCATCGCCTGATCCGGTAGCCTGGTCGGCCATGCGGTTCATGCGTTCAATCTGTTGCTTGCGCAATTCGGCAACTTTTTTGGCATCGGCTTCTGTCTTGGCTGACTGCAGCTTTTGTTGTTCCTGCTGCAGCTTTTTCTCCCGCGCTTCTCTTTCACGCTGGGCAGTTTCGCGCGCTTGCTTTTCGTCCAGAAGTTTCTTAGCTTTGATGGCGTCCTTTTGCCGCTTCTCCCGTTCCAGGCGGTCTTCCTCCAACTGTTTCTCTTTCTGCAGTCTGGCTTTTTCTTTGGCGATGGCGATGCTGGGGTCTGGCCCTCTGGTCGCCGCAACGGGCTCTGGGGGCGGTGCTACCTGGGGGAGTGGCTTCACTTCGGGTTCCGGAGGCGGCGGCACCGGATCGGGTGCCTGCGGTGCCGCCTGCAGGGGCAGCGCCGACCACAGCTCGGCTTCTATAGTCACAGGAATTGCATCGCGCCTCCATTGCACGCCCATGGTCAATACCCCAACCAATAGGGCATGTGCCAGGATGGCCAGCCCGAGTGCCCGCAGCATGCCCGGCGTAGGCGGCGGTGCAAATTCCATGCGTGCTGAATGGGCGTTCATGGTGTGCGCGGCTTGGTGGGTGTGGGTATCGGCGTTTTAGTTTGCCAGCTGAACAGACAGGCCCACCCGCTGTATGCCGGCGCGCTGTAGGGTGTCCATGACCTTGACCACACTTTCGTACTTCACGTTCTTGTCGGCGCTGATGACCACGGCAGAGTTTGCTGCGCTCGCAGCGTCACGGGGTCCCTGCGCCACTTTGACCGCGTTGGCCAGTTCTTTCAGGTTCAGGGAGGTAGTTTTGTCTTTGACCTTCATCTCCAGGCTATCGTTTTTGCCCAGCACAATCTGGATGATCTGGTCGGGTTGGCGGGAAGCCTTGCCCACGCTGGGCAGGTCAATCATGCTGGGCGTGATCAGCGGCGCCGTCACCATGAAGATGATCAACAGCACCAGCATCACGTCGATGAAGGGCACCATATTGATTTCGTTGATGGTGCGCCGGCCGCGGCCGCGGTGTGAGACGGCTGGCATGGTCAGTGCTGGGCGCTGGGCTGCGCGCCTACATTGCGCTGCAGAATGTTGGAGAACTCTTCGATAAAAGTCTCCTGGTGTGTGGCAATGCGATCAATATCGCGGGCGAATCGGTTGTAAGCCACCACGGCCGGAATCGCCGCAAACAGGCCAATGGCTGTGGCCACCAGTGCCTCGGCAATACCAGGAGCTACAGTGGCCAGTGTTACCTGTGTCAATGCCGCCAAGCCAACAAACGCATGCATGATGCCCCATACCGTGCCAAACAGGCCGACATAAGGTGAAACAGAGCCGACCGATGCTAGGAACGACAGGTTGGTTTCGATGACATCCATTTCACGCTGAAAGCTGGCACGCATGGCGCGTCGGGCTCCGTCCATCAGTGTGCCCACATCGGTGATGCGGCGTTCGCGCAGTTTTTGAAACTCGCGCATGCCACTGGCAAAGATGCGTTCCATCGGGCCGCCTTTGCCGCCGCTCTTGGAGGCGTCAGCAAACAGGTCATTCAGGCTGGATCCCGACCAGAACTCGCGCTCAAATGCTTCGTTGAGTGATTTGACGCGGTTCAGCGCGAAGTATTTTCGGAATATGGCGGCCCAACTGGTAATAGATACCAGCATCAGCAACAGCATGACGGCCTGCACCACGAGGCTGGCGTTGAGTATCAGGTGGAGTATGGATAGATCTTGGGTCATTGCTCGGTGGCGGGAGAAAAAGGAGACTGTTGGAGCCGCGATTACAGCAAAAGGTTTCGCAGACGTTCTACGGCCTGCTGCAAATGCTCCGTGGAGCTTGCGGTGGAGAATCGCACGAAGTTTTGCGTTTGCGCTGAGCCGAAGTCCCGCCCCGGTGTTATTGCAACATGCGCCTTGTTCATGACTTCAAAGGCAAATTCCCAACTGTCTTTGACACCCAGCTTGGCGCATGCAGCTGTGCAATCAGCCCAAGCGTAGAAGGCGCCGTCTGGCATAACCGGAACCGTTAGTCCCATGGCGTTCAACTCGGGTATGAAGTAATCACGCCGGGCCTTGAATTCGCTACGGCGCTGCTCAAACAAGGCTAGGCTCTCAGGTTCAAAACAGGCCAACGCGGCGTGTTGCGCAATGGTGCTGGGGCATATGAATAGGTTTTGTGCCAGACGTTCGATGACAGGCACCAGCTGTTCGGGCACTACCATCCAGCCCAGGCGCCAGCCGGTCATGTTGAAGTATTTGCTGAAGCTGTTGATACTGATAATGTCAGCATCCAAAGCCAGCGCGGTTTGTCCGTACTGGGCATCAAACCCCAATCCAAGGTAAATCTCGTCAACAATGGTGATGCCACCATGCATTTGCACCACGCGGTGGATGTCGCGTAATGCGTCGGGATGGATAGAGGTGCCTGTGGGGTTGGACGGCGAGGCCAACAATACCCCGCGCGTGCGGGGGCCCCATTCGGAGCGCACGGCATCTGCACTGAGCTGAAAGCGATCCTCGGCCGTGGTGGGCACCAGCACGGCACAGCCTTCCGCCGCACTGACGAAGTGCCGGTTGCAGGGGTAGCTGGGGTCGGGCATCAGGATCTGGTCACCCGGCTCTATGAGGGCCATACATGCCAGGTGCAGTGCGGCAGACGCACCAGCGGTCACTACGATGCGGCCGGCTGGAACATCCACACCAAAACGCTGTTCATACCAATGGCTTATGCGTTCACGCAGCGCGGGTAGGCCCGTGGCTGCAGTGTAGTGGGTGTGACCGTCTTGGATAGCGTGTGCGGCGGCGCGCTGCACCAATGGAGGGGCCGTGAAATCGGGCTCCCCAATGTTCAAGAAGATCATGGGCGCATCCGTGTGCGCGACCTTTTGGCCTAGGCTAGCGGCGGCCTTGGCCACCTCCATGACATAAAACGGTTCTATCTTTTGTGCGCGGGACGATATTTGCATGGGTTTCGGCTGGCCTCGCTCAGACGCGGGGCTTTTTGACCTGGCTGCGGTCGGACTCCACCTCCGCGGCGCGGAGTGTGGGTGCGATGCCGTTGAGCACAGCGTTCACATACTTGTGCCCATCAGTGCCACCAAATTCTTTGGCCAGTTCCACACATTCGTTGAGTACTACACGCCATGGCACGTCTAGACAATGGCTGAGCTCATACACGCCGATCCACATGATGGCGTGTTCAATGGGTGAAATCTCCGCCATAGGGCGGTCCAGCAGTTGGGTGATCAGCGCGTCCAACTGGGCGGCCTCAGCTACACATCCTTGCAGCAGTGAGTCAAAGTGCATCGCATCGGCTTTGTTGAAGCCAGCCAGGTCGCGCGTAAAGGTGTCGATATCGTCGACCGCGTTGCCCCCAACCAAGTGCTGGTACAAGCCTTGCAAGGCAAACTCGCGCGCACGGCTACGGTCGGACTTGCTGCCGGCTTTACGGGCACCGGTGCTGGTGAGGCCGGTTCTGGGTTGGCGGGGAGGGCGTTTGGAAGAAGCAGGGGTTCTGATGTCGGACATTACAGTGCCTCCATAAAGTTGGCCATTTCCACGGCTACGCGGGCCGCATCTCGACCTTTCTCAATCTGGCGGGCGATGGCCTGGGGCATGTCTTCGGTGGTCAAAATAGCGTTTGCAATGGGCAACTGGTAGTCAAGAGAAACGCGGGTTACTCCGGCGCCTGACTCATTGGCGACCAGTTCAAAGTGGTAGGTTTCTCCCCGAATGATGCAACCAATGGCGACTAAGGCGTCGTAGTTGGTCTTTTCAGCCATCGCCTGCAATGCCACGGGCACTTCCAGCGCACCCGGTACGGTCAGATGATCAATATCTTTGTCGGCAACACCCAGTGCCAGCAATTCGGCCTTGCAGGCTTGCGCCAGCGCGTCTGTCACACTGGCGTTAAAGCGTGCCTGAACAATTCCAACCTTAAGTCCTTTGCCGTTCAACCGGTCATCCGTCGCGGCAACGCTGCCCTTGTCTGCGCCAAACATAGTATTCCTTTCTATAGAGAACAGAGTCGTAAGCCTGTTCTCAAACCATTTACTTCGTGATGTAGCCAGTAATTTCGAGGCCGTATCCGGTCATGCTCGGCATGCGACGCGGGCTGCCCATCAAGCGCATCTTGTGCACACCACACTGGCGCAGTATTTGCGCGCCTATGCCATAGGTCCGCAAATCCATGCGGCCCCGTTCAGGAGCATGTGCCGAACGTGCCGTACCCTCAAACTGCGCCAGTAGCTGTTCGCCGCTCTCGCCACAGTTGAGCAGCACAATGACGCCTTTGCCTTCTGTGGCAATGTGGGACAGGGTTGCGTCCAGGCTCCAGCTGTGCATCGTTCGTCCGATCTGCAGGGTGTCCAGAATCGACAGCGGTTCATGTACTCGAACCGAAATCGCCTCTGTGTCTTCCCATTCACCCCGCACCAAGGCCAAGTGAACACCTTTGCCAGTGGTGTCACGAAAGGCGTGCGCAGTGAATTCGCCGAACGCGGTATTCATGGCGTAAGTGCCCATGTTCTCTATCAGTGACTCGACCCGGCTGCGGTAGGCAATCAGATCGGCAATAGTCCCGATCTTCAGGCCATGCTCCGCAGCAAACAGCTGCAGATCGGGCAGGCGCGCCATCGTCCCATCGTCTTTCATGATTTCGCAAATGACAGAAGCCGGTGTGCAACCAGCCATGAGGGCCAGGTCGCAGCCTGCTTCGGTGTGACCCGCACGCATCAGCACGCCCCCATCTACCGCCTGCAACGGGAAAATGTGCCCGGGCTGTACCAGATCTTCTGGCACCGCGCCTTTTGCAACGGCAGCCTGCACGGTCCGGGCACGGTCGGCAGCTGAGATTCCCGTAGTGACCCCTTCGGCCGCTTCAATGGAGACGGTGAAGGCTGTTCCCTTTTTGTCGCCATTGCGAACGGCCATCGGCGGTAACTGAAGTTTTTCACAGCGTTCGCGTGAAAGGGTCAGGCAAATCAGTCCACGACCAAATCGGGCCATGAAATTGATGGCGTCTGCCGTGACATGGTCGGCGGCCAGCACCAAATCGCCTTCGTTCTCTCGGTCTTCTTCATCTACCAAAATGACCATGCGCCCGGCGCGCATGTCTGCAACGATGTCTTCAACGGAGGAAATGGGCACGGGGGTCTGGGGTTTCATGGTTTCGATGGTGTAGCAAGGAAGACCCGCTATTGTCCCAGATGGGGGACCGCCCTGAAAGCAGAATCCTCCTTCAGAGCAAGATTGGCGTTAACGAGGCCTGGTGCGTTGATTAGTCAGGCAGTGCTATCTGATTGTCAACGCTGAACTGGTAGTCCTTAAATATGTGCTCAGCGCTGAGGGTCTGGTAACTGCCATCGGCCAGTTTACGCGTGGTGTCTTTCAGGCGATAGGTGGTGCTTCCGCAGGTCCAGCAGTTGAAATTGCGCATGTGGGTGCACAAACAAGTCTTATCCATCACCGAGATGTTTTTGCCATCCGGGTGGATCACGATTTGTTCGTTATAAGCGGTGATGTAGGCGCAACTGCCGTTGCCATCCAGCAAGTAGCCGTAGGCTTCGCAGTTGGGGCGTATACCCGCGCCAATGGCGGGAGTACTGCGCAACATGCGCATGGGGTAACCCGTGGGCGACACGGTGTTGACAATGATGTCTTCTTCGCTCGCCTTGAAATACTCCTGTTTGATCTTGGCGGGTAGACCACATTCGTTGGCTACCGTAAAGCGTGTGGCTACTTGCAGTCCTGCAGCTCCGATTTCCAGAAACGACACCGCATCGCTACCGGTAAAGATTCCGCCTGCAGCAATCAGTGGTATGTCCAATTGCTCAGTCTTCATGAACTGCGCAATTTCGGTCACGATAGTGGCCAGGTCATATTGGGCCCAATCCATGCCAAAGCCGAGGTGACCACCTGCCAAAGGTCCTTCAATGATGATGTAGTCTGGCAGTCGGCCCAGACGTGAGGTTTTGCGCAGAAACAGCTGCAAAGCGCGTACCGAAGACACGATGATCCCCAGTTTGGCATCTCTGAAGCGTGGGTGGTCGGCCATCAGCGCAAATGAGCCCAAATGCAGACCAGCGCTCAAGGTAATGCCGTCAATGCCGGCGTCCAGTGCCGAGTTCAAGCGTACCTGCAAGGTCTCGCGGGGCGCATTCATGGTGAGTTTCTCCATGCAGTTGACGAAGATCATGCCTTCGCCCTGCTTGGCTTCCATGGTCTTACCTACATGTAACCGTGTGGCCTCCGCTAGACGCCCAAGGTCAAATTTGATGTCGCTTTTGTCCGAGTTCGCAATGTTGTACTTGTAGAACTTGGTCTTTTCTTTGACAAACTCGGTGTCAAAGCGGCGATCGGAGACATCTGGCACCATTGCGTCGGAAATGTGTCCAATTCCACCTAAACGCACCGCTTCAAGCGCCAACTCCGCTGTGGATATGTCTACACCCATGCCGCCAATCATCAATGGCACGTACTCTTTCTTGCCAAACTTCAAACGGAAATCATCGACTCGTTTCATTGTCTTCCTTGTAGGATTTATATGTCGGTATAGCGCACGAATGTGTCAGGTTGACGTAGGTGGGACGCTGCCGAGCATGCGTTCCACATAGCGCGCGATCAAATCAATTTCCAGGTTTACCTGAGAGCCCGGCCGCAAACTGCCGAGTGCTGTATTTTCCACCGTGTGGGGAATCAGGTTCATGCTGGCTTCGCAGCCGTCGGATGTGTCAGATATTCGGTTGACCGTCAGGCTTACGCCATTAATTGTGATGGAGCCTTTGTAAGCCAGGTATTTGGCGAGTGCCTTGGGAGCCAATACGCGCAGCTCCCAGCTTTCACCAACTTGGCTAAAGTGGGTCACTGAGCCTATGCCGTCCACATGGCCTGACACCATGTGTCCTCCCAGTCGATCGTTGGCGCGCAAGGCTTTTTCCAAATTGATCGGGCCCAAATCATCTAGCCCCGTAGTCTTTGCCAGGGACTCCGCGGAAATATCGATGGTGAACGCGGAAGAGGCTGAATCAAAGCCGGTGACCGTCATGCAGGCGCCGTTAAGCGCAATACTGTCCCCGAGACCCACATCGTCCAGATAATGGGGAGGGCACTGAATGGTCAGGCGCTTGCCATGGGTGGGCGCGTTGCCTAGGGCGTGCGCGGCCGCAATGTGGCCTACGCCGGTAATGATTCCTGTAAACATGGGAGGATTTTCGCAGGGAATAAACCTGCATCAGAAAAAGGGGCTAAAAAACGTCCCGCCCGCGCACGCGTGCTAGCAACCTGAGGTCTGGCCCAACCAAATGGGTGGACAAAAACTCCAGCTGGAGTGCGTGGGCTAAGTCTTCCAGGGGGCCAAAACTGGCCATGTCACGACCCTGACCCAGGAGCTTGGGTGCCTGGTACAACAAAAGCTCATCGACCAAACCTTCGTGGATAAAGGCGCCATTGAGCCGATGGCCAGCTTCCACATGCAACTCGTTGACCTCACGGCGACCGAGGTCCTGAAGCATGGCCAGCAAGTCCACCTTGCCCGTACTGGTCCCATCGACTTGCATGCCTGGCAGGTGGATGACGGTGGCCCCGCGCGCTTCTAGGGCTTGCTTTCGCTCCGAGCTTTGCTGAGCGGCATAAATGTAGATGGGCCGAGTTTCAAGGAAGAGTGCGGCATCGACAGGTGTTTGTAAGGAGCTATCCACGATTACAAGGGGTGGCTGTCGGCGGGCATTCTCCAGACGCACATTCAAGCGTGGGTTGTCTTGCAGTACCGTGCCAATACCCGTCAGGATGGCGCCGGCCCGGGCTCTCCAGGCTTGCGCATCAGCACGTGCTTCGGCTGAGGTGATCCACTGACTGATGCCGTTTGCCAGTGCCGTTTTTCCGTCTAGCGAGGCGGCAATTTTCAAGCGAACCCAAGGCGTTTTTCGGACCATGCGGCTGAAAAAGCCAATGTTGATCTCTCGGGATTGCTGAGCTAAGGGGGCAGACGGTTCCAGTACTTCCACTTGGACGCCGGCTGCGCGTAGTCGCTCAAAGCCTTGGCCTGCTACCAGCGGGTTGGGGTCGGCAATGGTTGCGACCACCTTTTTTATGCCAGCAGCAATCAGCGCATCGCAACAAGGGCCGGTACGCCCGTGGTGGGCGCAAGGTTCCAATGTTACGTAGGCAGTGGCGCCAACAGTCGAGTGGTCGCGTGCATGCGCGTCGCGCAGCGCCATGATTTCCGCGTGCGGGCCGCCTACGGACTGGGTGTGGCCCGAGCCCACCTCTTGTCCAGTGGAGTTTGTGATGACACAACCTACCGACGGGTTGGGTGGGCAGGTGTTGCATGCAGCTGAGGCAAGGGACAGCGCTTTAACTAGCAGGTTTTGATACACAGGACTCTCAGGAACTTTCCTTGCAGTTTACCGTTTGGCGGTGAAGCCGTGCCGGATGTCGGGATTGCCTTGCCGAATTAACGGACTTTGGACTAACCTCAGTCTTATGAAAAATCGCCCCAATGGCTTTACATTAATCGAGCTACTGGTAGTTGTGGCAATTGTTGCCATTCTTACTGGTTTGGCTGTTCCAAGTTTTACGACGATGATGATGAAGCGCTCTGTCCAAGGCGCTGCACTCTCGCTTGTGTCCGATCTGCGTTTTGCGCGATCTGAAGCCCTGCGTCGCTCGATAACGGTGTCTGTTTGCAGTTTGGCAGCAGGTAGTACTTCAACCTGCTCAGGTAGCCCCGCCAATTGGCAGGGGGGGTGGATGGTATTTGTTGATACCGGGGGAACTAAAGGGAGTTGGGATGCAGGCGAAGAGATTATCCGTGTGCAACAACCGCCCTCGAATATTGCGACCATCCAAAATGCGGTCAGTGCGGCAAGTACTATGAATGCATTCACGTACGAAGCAAACGGAATTGCCAAAGCTGCCAATGGAACACTTATTGTGAAACCTACCCGGGATAGCTCTGCCTATAACGACCGGGTAATTTGTATATCCATTGCGGGGCGGCCCAGTTTGGGTGCGGAGGGAACAACAGGATGTTAAGTCACCGTCGGTCGGGTTTGAGGGGTAGGCGTAAGGTAGTTGGTGCCACCCTGGTGGAGGTGTTGATTTCCGTATTGTTGGCCGCCATTGGGTTGCTAGCGTTAGCGGGTGCCAATGTGGCTTCAATACGGTACTCCAAGATGTCGCAATACCGGGGAACGGCCACGGTATTGGCTGCAGATTTGGCTGAACGCCTGCGCGCAAATCAGGGCGGGCTTGCTGGATACGAGGTAGCGACCAATTTTGCTGCACAAGCGTCAGCACCCGCTGCCTCCACAGGCTGTGACGGCTATTCCGTTACTTGCACCTCTGCAGATTTGGCAACTTATGACTTGGCAAATTGGAAGGTTTCGGTAAGGAGTCAGCTACCAGAGGGCTCTGTTTATGTGACTCCTTCCACCACTGTGTTGGCCGCAGATGTGTGGGTCGCTTGGCGTGATCCGGCTGTTGCAACCCCCAGTGAAAACAGCACAGATGCCCGTGATACTGGAACAAAGGAGTGCCCGCCAAGCTTCAGCTCAGACCAAAGTGTGCGTTGCATCTATTTCAGGATAAACATATGAAAGCCACTCGTCTCGCCCGTGGTATGCGGGGTATCACGCTGATCGAATTGATGATCTCCATCGTCATTGGGCTGGTAGTTGTGGGTGCTGTGGTTGTGAGTTTTGTTGACTCTGGCAAGGCGAGCCGCTACCAGGCAGCATTGGGTCAGATGAACCAGGATGCGCAAGTTGCGCTCAACCTGTTGTCGCGCGAGGTTCAATTGGCTGGTTATGTGTCACCGGTGCAGAGCCTTGGGACCACACCCCCACTGTTTGGTTGTGACGGTACGAAGGGTGCAGTACCCTTCACCGATCCAGCGGTGACCGGTGCTTTGACTTGCGGTGCGAATACTGGAACCACCGTATCTGCCCTTGAGGTTGTATACGAGGCAGATCTCTACAACACGGTGGTCGCAACTGGAACAGCGCCCTCTGACAAAGTTCCGTCTGACTGTTTGGGAAACGGCTTTGCCACGGCTGCAACGCCATACATTGTGCGGAACCGCTATTTTGTTGACTCGACAGCTTCCGGGCGCCCGGAGCTGTATTGCGCCAGCAATCTGAGTAACAAGCAACCGCTCTTGGAAAATGTGGATGAGCTACAGATCTGGTACGGCATTGTGGCTGCTGCTGCACCGACGCAAGTTATTCGCTACGCACGTGCGGGCAAGGATACGGCGAGTACCGGTACCGTGAACGGACTGGGTGTTGCTGAGTGGAACAACGTGATGAGCGTCAAGATTTGCCTGCTCATGCGCAGCGCGGAGCCCATTCTTACCGGAGAGGATAGTTTGACCTATAAAGACTGTAGTGCAACGGACCAAACCTCGAGTGACAAGTACTTGCGCCGCGCCTATTTCACAACGGCCACCGTGCGCGCCAAGATGACGTCTTGATGGACGACACGACTATGACTACATTTAATCCTTCTGTTGTACATCGGCACCACAGCCGTGGGGTGTCGCTGATCATCGTGTTGATCATGATGATCATCATTGGCATTACCGCTGCTACGGCCATGCGCAACGCCACCTCCGAGCAGCGTGCCACCAACAATATGCGTATGGAAGCAAGTGCTCTGCAATATGCAGAGGCGGCATTGCGCTATTGCGAGAACCAGATGAAGGCCGCCCCAGCGAGTCGGCCAAGTACCTTGGCGACGGCGAATATCTATGGATCCTCTGGCCCGGGTCCAACGGTTTCAGGCTGGGGCGACCCGTTGACTTGGACCGGCAGTACTGGTCGGGCTTCGGCTTCCAGGACAGAGGTTCCAGATTCCGTCATCCAGGATTCGGCATCTGCTACGGGTCTGCCCAATCAAAAACCCGAGTGTGTGGTGGAAAACATGACCGGTTATGGCTTGGTCATCACTGCGCGTGGATACAGCCCGGACTACACGAAAGACGGCAGTGGTATCACCACTAGCGGTGCCGTTGTGTGGCTGCAATCCATTAGTAATTAGATAGAAACATTGAATCCACAGGAGGTCTCGCTATGTCAACCCCCAAATCTATGACGATCCCATCCAGGCTTTTATTGAGTGCGTTGGCGCCACTGCTGGTTTTGTGCGCGCCCATGGTGCACGGTCAGACGCCAGCGCAAATGCCGCTGTTGACCAAGGCAGGTGCGGCTGTAGCCCCCAATGTGATGCTCACCATGGACGACTCTGGCTCCATGCAGTTTCAGCACATGCCAGAGACCCAGTTTGCGCCAACCAATGTAGCGGCCATCACCAATCCGGTGGGCGGCAACCAGGTGCGCATTGACCCTAACGATACCTACCAGACCGATTTCTTGCGCGGAACAGTGCCAGGAAACCTCAACTCCAGCAACTATGTTGCGAAGGCTCTGCGCTCACCGGACACCAATACGATTTTCTACAACCCGGAAATCCAGTACAAGCCTTGGCTTACCAGTGACGGGGTTACCCGTCTGCCGAACTCGCCGGTAGCAACGGCGTATGAAAACCCCTTGGTTCGGACCTTGGCTGCTGGTACATTCACGAACCTTACGACCCCCATGGCGGTGACTGGTCGCACGTTTGTCAATGCAACGGCCATGGTAAACGGTCAAACATACCGGATTGAAACACGGTCGCCCAATGGTGCATCGCTCACAAACTTTACGACTTTTGGGGCGGCCAACAACAATATTGGCACCACTTTTGTCAAGGCAGGTGGAGCGGGCACGGGCAATGGTCTTGTTTCGCCTGTTGCCTCGGTGGGGATCAATCCAAACGGTTGGTGTTATGCCAATACGTTTAACGTAACCGGCAACTCCGCTTCAGACGGGTGTATGAATGTGGGTGCCGTGGGTGGCGGTTATAACTTCACGCATGACCCGGGTGTGTACTTCAGGTTGAACAGGGTTGCCGGTGCCTACCTCGCAGTTAACAATGCTGCAAACTACACAGGGTTTTCTATCAACGCTGTGCCGGCCGGAAGTTTTGTGCCTGGCAGACAGTACAAGATTACAAGCACTGGCTCCACGACCTTTACCCTCATTGGTGCTGGTAGCAATGCAGTTGGCACCATTTTCACAGCAACGGGTGCTGGCACTGGTACCGGTGCAGCAGCCCAAGAGTCGTTTACAAAGTACCCTGGCAGAGCTGACTGCCTGGGCGCAACCTGCACCAATGCTGAGGAAAGCCAGAACTACGCCAACTGGTACTCGTACTATCGAAGCCGCAATCTCTTGGCCCGTGGCTCCTTGATGGAAGCTTTTGGTGTAGAGGCTACCCCCGTGAATGCTGGAAACTTTGTCATCGGTAGTAGTTATGTGATTACCAGTTTGGGCTCGACCTCGTTCACTGCTATTGGTGCATCTGCCAATACGGTCGATACCATATTCACGGCCACAGGTGCCGGTGCTGGCACCGGGACAGCGCGCCCCATCGCGATGCGGCTGGGATTTGGGCGTATCAACAAGGGTGACGCCACGGTGGACGGAGTCAGTACCAGGGTGCTTGAGAGTAATACGGCGACTTATGGCGGCGGCGGTGTGCGCGATTTCAACTTCGCCCGTAAAGGTCAACTCTTCAAATGGCTGGAAGACCTGCCAGCCAGTGGTGGAACCCCCTTGGTCACCGCCTTGCAGTCTGTGGGCGAGTACTATTCGCGCACAGACACCCAAGGCCCGTGGACCAACAACCCTGCGGTGAGTTCCAATGTGGTTGCCAGCAACAAAACATGTCGGCGCTCTTACAACATCATGATGACCGATGGTTACTGGAATGGCGCAACGGTCGCCGTCGGTAACCAAGACAACACAGACGGTACCACCATCACCGGATCGGGTGCGAGTTACAAGTACCTTCCTGTACGTCCCTATTTGGACACATGGAGTGAGACATTGGCCGACGTTGCCATGAAGTATTGGAAGACCGATCTACAGCCCGCCACGGCCAATGCTGTGCCTACCGTTGCAGAAAACACGTCCTTTTGGCAAAACATGACCAGCTTCACAGTTGGGTTGGGGGTGAAAGGTACTTTGGATCCAGCAGTGGATCTCCCGGCCTTGACCGCGGGCACCAAAAACTGGCCCCAGGCAGTCGCTGGCGGTACTGGTGCGAATGTGGATGATCTGTGGCATGCGGCGATCAATAGTCGCGGCAAATTTTTCAGCGCCAAAGATCCACAAGAGCTGTCAACCGCCATTCGCACTGCGTTGGCGGGTGCCACCGGTGGAGCGGGTGCCACGGCTGGTGTCGCAACGGCAGCAAGTCTGTTGTCGGCTGGCAATAGAAAATATATTCCTTCGTTTAACCCTGGAAGCTGGGATGGTGAGATTCAAGCGTTCCCGGTTGATGCTTCGGGGGTTGCATCCAATATTGCGTTGTGGTCAGCAGCCGAAAGAATGCCGGCCTGGGGTAGCCGCAATATTGTGACGTGGGACTCCACCTCAACCACATGGGCGGGTGTCGCTTTTGACTTTGCATCTATCCCGGCGGCAGGCCTGACTGCCATTGGAACGCTGTCGACGACGCCAACTTCCACGACCCAGCAGTTGATTGACTACATAAAGGGCGATCACAGCAAGGAAGGAACGGGTTTCCCGTTTCGGACACGGATTAATACTGCCGGGCAGCCGTTCATCCTAGGCGATATAGTCAATGCCAACCCCGTGTTGATCAAGAGTAATTTTGATGGCGCCTACATCGACCCCGCGTTTGGTGGGGCTGGAGCGTACACCACCTTCAAGGCAGCCAAGGCTGCGCGCACGGCCGTACTCTTTGCGGGCAGCAATGACGGCATGTTGCATGCCTTCCGGGACTCTTTGGGAGCATCCGCGTCTACCGACGGTACCGAGATCTTTGCCTATGTACCCCGTGCAGTGTATGCAAACCTGAACAAGCTTGCGGACAAGAACTACGGAACCACTTCTTCTCTGCAGCACCAGTATTTTGTCGATGGGGCGCTGCATGAAGCAGATGCCTTTGTCAAAGCGCCTGGTGCTTCCTCTGCCTCTTGGCGGAATTATCTGTTTGGCTCTTTGGGGGCGGGCGGGCGTGCGGTGTTTGCGCTGGACGTTACCAATTCGACGAGCATGAACGCAAGCTCGGTGCGTTGGGAGCTGTCCAGTGTGGAGGACGAAGATATTGGCTACGTGACGTCACCCATTAAGGTGGGGGTGCTTGCAAATGGGCGTTGGGTTGCTGTTTTTGGCAACGGTGTCGGCAGCACCAATGGCAAGGCTGTGTTGTTTGTGGTGGACATTGAAAACGCTGCGAGTAGCAATGCTGCAACCAGGTCTGCTGCCATTCAAAAGCTGGTGTTGGAGAGTGCTGGTAGCAATGGCTTGGGGGGCGTTACCCTCATACCAGACCCTGTTAGCGGGCGTACGGATTTGATCTACGTAGGCGACCAAAAAGGGACGCTCTGGAAAATCAAGTACAACACGTCAACAAATGTGTTTGCTATCGATTCAGCCAGTGCCACAGGGCTTTTCACAGCAAAAGACTCACTGAATGCTGCGCAACCCATCAGTGCTAGCCCTGCGGTGTTTAGAAACGACTTGGGTGGCTATATGGTGCTCTTTGGCACCGGCAAGTTGTTCACTACTGCAGATGCCAGCGATACTTCCACACAGTCTGTATATGCCGTGTGGGACAAAGATGCAGGTGCATCAGCGATTGTCGATTCAGTGTCTCGACCCATGTCGCGGTCCAACCTGTCGGTACGGACATTGACTGCTTTTAATGGGACGGGTGGTGCTAGTAGTACGGTCTTTTACTCGGCGACGGGTTCTGCTGTGGATTATTCCAGTACGTCACGCGGTTGGTATATGGACCTGAGCTCTTCGATAACTGGTGGTCGGGTGATCTACCCAGCCCAAGTTGCGGGTTTTAAAACGGCGTTACTTAGTTCGGTAGCACCCGTGCAAGGTACACCCGCTGCGTGTGAGTCGGGCAAGGGAACGGCTTTGAATTTGCTGGTGCCTGTGGAGCAGGGTACCAATCCGACTAACCGTAGTTTTGATACCAACGGAGATGGAATTGCCAATAGTAGTGATTCATTGGCCGCTGGTTACGCCACCACCGCAGACGGTGTGGATGCCATCGTGAGCGCCGCCGGCGTGAGTGGCGGTAGTCGATTGACGGATGTCGGAGGCGGCGGTCCTGAAGGTGATTGCACTGGCGCTGTTTGCTCCAAAAAGGGTCAAAAAACTGTGCCTAGTCCGCTATGCCCCGAGCCCAATACATGCCTTTCCAGCGTTCAGTCTGCTACATTGGCGTTGCCCATATGTGTTGATTGCGGCTCAGGTGGTACCCGGGTTTGGCGCCGTATCATCAATCCTCCGATTCGCTAATACATTTCTGAAAGTAACAGATCATGAAGCATCAGCAAACCACTAGGCGCAGGCTTAAAGCTGGTTCGATTACCGGCTTTACTCTGATTGAGCTCATGATCGTAGTAGCCATCGTCGGAATATTGTTGGCGATCGCGTTGCCCAGTTACCAATCCTACGTGCAACGTGGTGACCGGGCTGCGGCTCGCGCAGCATTGTTGGAGGCGCAACAGTTTATGGAGCGCTACTACACTGTCAACAATACATTTGCCTCGGCAAGCTTGCCCTCCCGCTTTACGAGCGTACCCACCGGCGCGCCAAAATATTCCATTTCTGTGGGTAACTTAGCGACCACTACATTCACTTTGACGGCAACGCCAATTGGAACCGTTGAAAAGTGCGGAAATCTCACGCTTACACACACTGGGGTGAAGGGCGTCAGCGTTCCATCGAGCCCCACAGCAACTGACATTGCGGAGTGCTGGCGTTAAAGGGCTTACAAAGGGGTGGAGGCAGGCGGGGTAGGTTTTCGCCTACCGCCGCACCTCATCCACCAGCGTCTTGAAGTCGTCTATATCCTCAAAACTGCGGTACACACTGGCAAACCGCACATAGGCCACTTTGTCGAGCTTCTTCAGCTCACGCATGACTAGCTCCCCAATGCGGCCGGACTGGACTTCGCGCAGGCCCAGGTTCAGCAATTTTTCTTCAATTCGCTCGATAGCACTGTCAATCTGCTCGGTGCTGACTGGGCGTTTGCGCAAGGCCAGATTGAATGACGCCAGGAGCTTGGCGCGTTCGTACTCAATACGCCTGCCATCTTTTTTGACAATGGCAGGGTAGTTGACGTCGGGGCGCTCGTAGGTGGTAAAGCGCTTTTCACACGATCCACACTGGCGCCGGCGGCGGATGAAGTCGCCATCTTCCGATACCCGGGTCTCGACGACCTGGGTTTCAGCGTGGCTACAGAAGGGGCATTTCATAGGGGTTTGGCCAGGTAATTTAAGTGAAATTGGCCTCTAGCCCCCGTGAAACAAGCGCAGGTCGCTATCAAATCAATAGTGACTGCGCTTTGCATGGTGCTGGCTTAACCGTAGACCGGGAAGCGCGAGGTCAGGGCATGCACCTTGGCGCGCACCGCTTCGATGTTGGCCGCGTCGTGGGGGTTGTCCAGCACGTCGGCAATCAGGTGGGCGGTGGCACGCACTTCTTCTTCTTTGAAGCCGCGGGTGGTCATTGCAGGGGTACCCAGGCGGATGCCGCTGGTGACCATGGGCTTTTGCGGGTCGTTGGGAATGCCGTTCTTGTTGCAGGTCATGTGGGCCAAGCCCAAAACCGCCTCGGCTTCCTTGCCGGTCATGTTCTTGGGGCGCAGGTCTACCAGCATCACGTGACTCTCGGTGCGGCCAGAGACGATGCGAAGGCCGCGTTCGGTCAGTGTGTCGGCCAACACCTTGGCATTCTTGACCACTTGTGTCTGGTAGGCTTTGAATTCCGGTGTCAGGGCCTCTTTGAAGGCCACGGCTTTGCCGGCAATCACGTGCATCAGCGGGCCGCCCTGAATACCAGGGAATATGGCCGAGTTGATCTTCTTGGCAATCGCCTCGTCATTGGTCAGGATGATGCCGCCGCGCGGACCGCGCAGGCTCTTGTGCGTGGTGGATGTGACCACGTCGGCGTAGGGCAGTGGGTTCGGGTAGACGCCTGCGGCGATCAGGCCGGCGTAATGGGCCATGTCGACCATGAAATAGGCGCCGATTTCCTTTGCAATCTTGCCAAAGCGTTCAAAGTCAATGCGCAGGGCAAAAGCGGAGGCGCCGGCGATGATCAGCTTGGGCTTCTTCTCGCGCGCCAGGGCTTCCATGGCTTCGTAGTCGATGTCTTCCTGGGCGTCCAGGCCGTAGGAGATGACGTTGAACCACTTGCCGCTCATGTTCAGCGGCATGCCGTGCGTCAGGTGGCCGCCTTCGGCGAGGCTCATGCCCATGATGGTGTCACCAGGTTGCAGCAGGGCAAAGAACGCACCTTGGTTGGCCTGGGAGCCAGAGTTAGGCTGTACGTTGGCGAAATTGGCGCCAAACAGTTGCTTGAGACGGTCTATGGCGAGTTGTTCAACAACGTCCACGTTCTCGCATCCGCCGTAGTAGCGTTTGCCGGGATAGCCTTCGGCGTACTTGTTGGTCAACTGGCTGCCCTGGGCCTGCATGACAGCAGGAGAGCAGTAGTTTTCAGAGGCGATCAGCTCGATATGATCTTCCTGGCGGGCGTTTTCGGCCACGATGGCGGCCCACAGTTCGGGGTCAGCTTGTTCGACGAGGATGTTGCGGTTGTACATGGCAGTCCTTAAAGACAATGAACCTTGTTCGCGTTCGCAGTGAAGCAACGTGAAACAAGGGCTGCCCAGGCGAACGGCTGAACGCAAGCACCTGTGCAAATGCTGCGGTACGCTTCCCAGTGGTGATCCCACGTCAGCACCTCAAACCTCGGGTTTGGATGCCTATCGCCAGTCGCGTACGGTATAGAGTTTACCCGAGCCGGTTTGCCAAGCCGGCCTTCCAGCCACAATTACGAGTTCAGGATGCTGGCTACCACCTCGGAGGCGGGTTCAGGCAAGGGCTCAGGTGCAGCCTGCTTGACCGGAATCAGCTGTGGAACCGTGGTCGGCACGCTGCGACCGGTAGAAACCGCCAGCAAGCGGTTGTGTTCAGCCAGCACCTTGGCGGTGTAGCCGCCATCGTCTTCCAGATTGCCGGCGCCAACATACAGCTTGAGGCCACCCTCAATAGATCCGGCCCGTGCCACGCACTCTTGCAGCACTTTGACGCCCACGCGCAAGTTGGACACGGGGTCAAAGGCGGCCAGTTTGCCACCAAAACCCATGTACTTGTCGCTGTGAATCTTGGTCATGACTTGCATCAGACCCTGTGCCCCCACTGGGCTTTGGGCAAAGGGGTTGAAGCCCGATTCAATGGCCATGATGGCCAATATCAGTGTAGGGTCGATTTTGGCACGGGTGCCGATTTCGAACGCTTCAGCGACCAGTGCGCTCAGAGGCTCGGGTGCCACGTTGTACTTTTTGCTTAACCAAAACGCCACTGCGGCTTGCTGTTTGGGCAGGCTTTGCGGATTGGTCGCTGTTGCGCGTTCAATGGCTTCGCTGTCACCGGCTATACCTGTGACGATGGTTTGGCGGGATTGGAGCCAGCTCATCAACTGGACTTCTCCCGCCTGGCGGATTTCTGGCCTTGCGGTCAGGGTGATCACGGCAAACATCACGGCCAGGCCCAAGAGGGCAAATCCGTTGTGCGTGATTTCAAAGAAACCTTGGGCGATATCGCTGGCAACGGTTGCCAAGCCCTTGGTAAATTTTTCGGTCGCTGTCATAGCTCTTCCTTCTTAGGCGGGAGTCCGATGTGTTTCGCGCTGTGTACAGCACGAAGACTTCAGGCTCCACGTTTGGGTTGGTACGCTATCAATATCCTGCGGCGTCGTTTCGACATGTGCAGCGATTTGAATATGCCGGGTTCGGCAGCGGTTGCGGGTTATCCCTAGGCAAAACTAGGAATGGGCGGATTCTAGGGGTCCTGGATATACCGAGTCAACAATATTAAATAGGTTTGTTATTCTATTTATCATCGTTAATAGCGCGGATCCTAGGCTGGGCGCGGGATTTCAGCGCATGGCCGAAAGCCGAAAATGTCCCAATCGCGGGTACAAATCCCATTGAAAAAGCGATTTGAAATCGTCAGCGGCGGTGATTAGACTGCAATTGCCTGTTGATTCAGGTTATGTTCCGGCAGTAGCCAGTCCGTACCCCAGGGTACCTGTGATAAAGCGGCCCCGGTAACTGTTTAGGAAGCAATCTATTGCTTCTAGTGCATGTGGGACTTCAATCTCCCGCAATGCCAGCCCTGACGGCATGGACCTTTGGTCAGCCGTCGAGCCCGGCGCTTGAGCCTCACGGTTTGGGCGCCGGGCTTTCTCTTTTTGGGTTTGCCCAGAAAGTGTCCCTCCAGTTCATTGGTGCTCTACATATAGTGCGCCATGCGCCAGGAGCTCCTGCGCGCAGTAGCTACAACGTCATTCACCAGGCCCAGTCGCTGAAAATAGATTGCTACTAATTTAATAGCACCAGTGTCAGATTTATCGGGGGCTACAGGATCATTTTGCTTTGAATGTCCCCTTGGAGCAGGTCCATCACACCCTGTCAGACCGAGCTGGGGACAAAAACCGTGGGCCGGCCACCAATTCGCGGCGAAAATACAGGGTTGCAGATTTCTTTTCAACTTATTCCCGAGCCTACCGTGACGTCGACTTCTACCGCCAAAAACAACGATATAGCCCATTTAGACAGTCTGACCGGTGGTGCCTTCACTGCGCCTACTTCCGGAGAGCGGGCCGCCCGCGTGCGCGACTGGTTGCTGACTGCGCCCAGTGCCGAGCAACTGGCCGATGTCTTCAAGGAATTAAGTATTAAAGACAAGGGAGCCGCCAAGCTGGTCCGTGAAAAGATCGACGAAGCCAAGCGACTCAAGGGTCAGGAGTCCCTGGCAGCAGACTGGGCCAGTAAGGCGCAGGCCCTGTTGGATATGGTCAAACTGAATATTGCAGACGCCCTGGCTTGGCAACGTGATGCTGCCAAAGCTGGCGCTCCGTTGAGCCGTGAGCCGCTGGCCGCACTCAAAACCCAGTTGGCTGAGCGTGTGCGGGTGATCGAAGACTTGCAGCGCCGTGTTCAGGTGCAGCGCGAGGCCGCTGTGTTGCTTGCACAGCGTATCGAAGTGCTGTCCACCAAGTCCTGGCAAGACGCACAGGCCGCGCTGGATGCGCTGCGTGTAGACGTCGACCAGTGGCAAGCCCAGGCCGCCCAGTTGGCCGCCGACAGCAGTTGGCCCAGCGTGGATGCCAAGTTTCCGCCTTTGCTGGACGCATCGCGCGGCCAGTTGCTGGTGGTGTGGGAGGCTTTTCAGGGTGCTTTGGCATTGGCAGTGGCTGCAGCGCAAGACGCTGCTGCGCCTTTGCCACCTGTACCGATGTGGGCCAACGAATTGCGCACCGCGCGTGGGGTACCTGTCGAAGCGCCAGCCAAACAAGCCAAACCCAAGGTCGACCCCGAAGTGCGCGCCCAGGCAACGGCCAGCGTGCGCGCAGTGTTGACCACGCTGGAATCCGAAATCGCTGAAGGGCATGGCAAGGCCAGCGCCGGTGCAGCCAACGCTCTGCGCCATGCGCTCAAGGAATTTGGTCGGCTCATTGACGACAAGCTTGAAAACCAGGCCCATGCTGCACTGGCCGCCGCCGGTGAGCTGGAAGGCTGGCAGCGCTGGCGCGCCGACCAGTTGCGCGAAGCCCTGGTTGCCCAGGCCGAAGGATTGCTGAAGCGACCCGAAGGCCAGGCCATTGGCGGACGCAAGATGCAGGAGACCTTGCGTTCGCTGCGCGACCAGTGGAAACAAACCGACCAGGGCGGCGCGCCCAACCATGCCATGTGGAAGCGTTTTGACGAAGCCTGCAACGAGGCCCACAAAGTGGTCGAGGCTTGGCTGGACAAGGTGCGTGCCGAATCTGCTGAACACAAGGCCCAGCGGCTGGCACTGATTGAAGAGGTCAACGCCTGGGCGGCCGCCAATCGCACGGCGCTGGATGATGACTGGAAGGGATTCAACCGCATCTTGCACCAGTTTGGCGACCGTTGGCGCGAAGCCGGCCACCTGGGTGAAAAGGCTTTTGCCGAACTGCAGCCCCTCTGGAAAGCTGCCATTTCCAACGCCGCAGCACCGCTGGAAGCTCTGCAGGCAGAGAGCCTGGCCCTGCGCCACGCCATGATTGAAGAGGCCAAGATTCTGGGCGCAGCGCCGGAGTTGCGCATTGATGCCGTGAAGGCATTGCAGCAACGCTGGCAAGCCCAGGCGCACCGTGTGCCCATGGACCGTCGCCAGGAACAAAAGCTGTGGGACGCCTTCCGCAAGCCTATCGACGACGCCTTCAACCGCAAGACGGCCGAGCGAGAAAAAGCAGAAGCCTCCCTGGGCGCACGCGACAAGATGGTGCTGCAGGCCGCCAAGGCGCTTGAAGCGGCCAATGCCTCGGGTGATGCACAGGCAATTCGCACAGCCATGGCCGGTTTGGAGGCCGCTTTGCAGGGGCAAGCCCAGGCGCAGGCCGCGGTTAACAATGCGGGCACCCAGGAAAGCCAAGCTAAAGCCGCTGTCCAAGGAAACGACGTTGAACAAAATGGGGCTCCAGCCCCGGTTGAATCTGCTTCGGATGCTACTGAAGTTGTAGCAAATCCCGAGGCAGCGACTGAGCCGGCTGTTGCCGAGGCTGCGCCAGCACCCAAACCTGCACCCAAACCCGTGATCGCTATGCGCGGCGATGACCGTCCCGGCATGAAGAAAGAAGCACCTGCAGCAGCCGGTGCACGCGGCGCCGGAAAGTTTGGCGACCGCAAAGACAGCAATATGCGTGGTCCGCGGGACGGCAAGTCGGGCCCCCGTTCGGATGACCGTGCAAGTGCGCCCCGTGGTGAAGGACGTTCCGGTGGACGTTTTGGTTCCGATGCCCGCGGTGGATATGAGTCAAGGCCGGAGGCACCGCGTCTGGGTGATGCAGCTTTCCGCGCCCAGCGTGACGCGCTGGAGCAGGCCCAGTTCGCATTGAAGAAATTGGCCATGCAAGCCCACGGTGAAGCCTTGACCCAGCTGTTGACCGCTTGGGAAAAGCGCGACCCCGGTCTGGTGCCCGGTGCGCAGGACTTGGGCAACCGCGCGCCACCCGCAACTCGCAATGCCTGGGTGCAGGCGTTGGGCGGGGCGTCCACTGCAACGGCCAAGCCGACGGATCCCCACGTTGCGCTGTTGCGCCTGGAAATGGCAGCCGAAGTGCCTACCCCGGCCGAGGACTTGGATGCACGCCGCAGCCTGCAACTGCAATTGCTGACCCGCCGCAATGATCCGCCACCAGCGCAGACCTGGGGTCAGGACACGGCTGCAGTGTTCGCAGGCCCGTTCAACCCGAACACGGCGCGCCGGGTACAAAATGTGCTTAAGGTGTTGCTCAAAAAGTAACGAGTTGCCATCCCCTCGTTCTCGGGGGTGGATTTGGGAAGAATGAGCCGTCTTTCGTGGTGATCGCGGCTTCTGGTTTAGGAGGTACGGTTGTGGACTCCATTGAAGACCTGCTGCGGCGGCTGGAACAGCTCAATGCCATTGGTGCAGCCCTGTCCAAAGAGCGCGATATCACTCGCTTGCTGGAAAGCATTCTGGTGGCGGCCAAGACCATTACCCACGCCGATGGCGGCACTTTGTACCGCGTCACCGAAGATGGCGAGGCCCTGCGTTTCGAAATCATCAAGACCGACTCGCTGAAGATTGCAATGGGTGGCTCGTCGGGCAAGCCCATAGACTTTCCCAATCTTCCCCTGTACGACGCAGAGGGGCAGCCCAATGACTCCTTGGTGGCGGCCTATGCTGCCATCCACAAACAGACGGTCAACATATCGGACGCTTACTCCGAACCCAATTTTGATTTTTCTGGAACCCGCCAGTTTGACGCGCGGACCGGCTACCGTTCGCAGTCGTTCTTGGCGGTGCCGATGAAGGACCATGAGGGCGACGTGATTGGCGTTTTGCAACTCATCAATGCGAAGCGCAATCGCACTGGTGAGGTCGTGTCCTTTTCCACTTCGGACCAAAGTCTGGCGGAGTCGTTGGCATCACAGGCGGCCATTGCCATCACCAACCGCAATCTGATGTCGCAGCTTGAACAGTTGTTTGAGTCCTTCATCAGCCTCATCAATCTGGCGATCGACGAAAAATCCCACTACACCGGCGGTCACTGCCAGCGTGTGCCAGCCCTGACCATGATGCTGGCCGAAGCGGTCAGCGCGAACCGCGAGGGGCCCTTGGCCGCGTTCACCATGGACGATCGCGATCGTTACGAACTCAAGATTGCCGGGCTGTTGCACGACTGCGGCAAGGTGACCACTCCAGTCCACGTGGTCGACAAAGCCACCAAGTTGCAAACCCTCTTTGACCGCATTGACCTGGTGGACACGCGTTTTGAAGTCTTGAAGCGCGACCAGGAAATCGCAGCCTTGCGTGCTCAACTAGAACTCAGACCGCAGGTGGATGCTGCAACCGAGGCACAGCTGTGGGTTCAGTGCAGGAACAACATCTCCGTACTCGAAAATGACCGCGCTTTTCTGCGGGTGGTCAACGTTGGTGCTGAAGCCATGCAAGACGCTGACTTGCAGCGCGTGCGAGATATTGGCCAGCGGCACACTTGGCGTGATGTCAAGGGCCTGGAAGCTGAATTGCTGACGCCGGACGAGATCGAAAACCTGACGATTCGGGGTGGCACGCTAACGGCAGGGGAGCGCAATACCATCAACCACCACATTGTGGCGACCATCAAGATGCTGGAGCAATTGCCCTGGCCCAAGCATCTGAAGAATGTTCCCGAATATGCCGGTGGGCACCACGAACGTATGGACGGCAAGGGCTACCCCAAGGGGCTGACACGGGATCAGATGTCCGTGCAAGCACGAATCATGGGTATTGCGGATATTTTCGAAGCGTTGACCGCCAAGGACAGGCCTTACAAGCAGGGTATGCGTTTGTCGCAGGCGATGGGCATCATGCACAAGTTCAAAATGGGCGGTCACATCGATCCCGACCTATTCGATATCTTTTTTAACGAAGGTGTCTACCTGCGTTACGCCCATCAGTTTCTGGATCCCTGGCAGATCGATAGTGTGGACGCAAGGGCTTGGGGATAGCCTAGTCAGTCTTTTGCCAAGCGTGGTGGAGGCACAACCGCCATAGTGGGCGGTATCCGTTCAATCGTAAAACGTGCAGCAGCTTCTTGCGCATCGGTTGCACGGAGTCGTAACACTTCCGCGCGCGGTGGTTGGGCTCGACTGTCCCAGTCGCTGAGTACCAAGCGTTCCCGGCCAGCGCCCAAAGCATGCTTGGCGGGGCGGTGGGTGTGCCCGTGAATCAAGTAGCGGGCGTGGCTATCATCCAGCAACTGGTTGGCGGCCTCCAAGTCCACGTCGGCGTAGACACGGTCATCCTGCTTGCGCGCCTCGCTTTGCGCCCGAATGCCACGGGCCAGGGTAATGCGATCGGCCAAAGGCTTGGACAAAAACTCACGCTGCCAGTCCGGTGATCGCACCATCTTGCGGAATTGCATGTAGTCGGTGTCGTCCAGGCATTGGGCATCTCCATGGACCAACAGCCAGCGCGCGTTGGCAAAAGACAGCACACAGGGTTCATCCAGCAAAGTGCCTCCGCACGCAGCCATGAGCGCGGGCCCCATCAGGAAGTCGCGATTGCCGCGCAGAAAATACAAGTCCACCCGGTCACCAGCCGCCCGCAGCACATCGGCGCCTTGCTGCTCAAAACTGGTCTGGGCCGACAACACATCGTCACCCACCCAGACTTCAAACAGGTCGCCCAGGATGAAGACCGCATCCGCCGCGGTGTGTTGCAGGTAGTTGCTCCAGGCTTGAAAGGTCAGCGCGTCAGAGGCCTGCAGATGTATGTCGGAAATGAAATCAACACAGGTCCAGCGGGATGGCGCAATGAGTTCCATCCCGCAACAAACCTGCGTTACAGCGCGACCGCTTTTTCGATGACGACGTCTTCCTTTGGCACGTCATCGTGGAAGCCCTTGCGGCCTGTTTTCACAGCCTTGATCTTGTCGACCACCTCGGAGCCAGACACCACTTTGCCGAACACGGCATAACCCCAGCCCTGTGCGCTCGGTGCAGTGTGGTTCAGGAATCCGTTGTCGGCCACGTTGATAAAGAACTGTGCAGTAGCAGAGTGTGGATCACCGGTGCGGGCCATAGCCACCGTGTAGTTGGCATTTTTCAGGCCGTTATTGGCTTCGTTCTGGATGGGTGCATCGCAGTCTTTTTGCTTCATGCCAGGTTCCATGCCGCCGCCCTGGACCATGAATCCGGGGATCACGCGGTGGAAAATGGTGCCGTTGTAATGGCCCTTGTTCACATAGGCCAGGAAGTTGGCAACCGACTTGGGGGCCTTGTCCTGGTCCAGTTCAAGCGTGATGACACCGTAGTCCAGCACGTGGAGTTCGACTTGTGGATTGCTCATGATTTATTTCACCAAAGTAGCGGAGTTGATAAGAACGGGAGTTTTGGGCACGTCAGTAGGGAACGGGCCACCAGAGCCGGTGGGTACATCCTTGATCTTGTTGATTGTTTCCATGCCCGAAATCACACGGCCGAAAACGGTGTAGCCATCAGCGGAGCCCTTGGCGTTCAGGAATGGGTTTTCCTTGACGTTCACAAAGAACTGGGCGCGTGCGGAATTGGGCTCATTGGTACGCGCCATCGCAATAGTGCCGGTTTCATGCTTGAGGCCGTTTTGGGCTTCCAGAACAATCGGTGGTCGGGCAATTTTTTCCTCGTACTTGGCGTTGTAGCCACCGCCCTGCACCATGAAGTTGGGGATCACGCGGTGGAAAATGGTGCCGTCGTACTGCTTGCTTTTGACGTACAGCAAAAAGTTTTCAACCGTTTTGGGCGCTTTGTCGGGATAAACCTCAACAACAAAATTGCCCAGGCTGGTTTCAAACTTGACCTGTGGTGCCGCTTCGCTTGCGAAAGCTGTGCCGGATACTGCGGCCAGTGCTAGCGCTGACAGTGCAGCGCGGCGTCCCAAAAAATTCCATGGCTTAGTCATCAAATCACTCCCTCAAAAAAAATCTTCCATTGGTTTTCCTGGCGGATCCAGTATTGCCGTTTGGTCCAACCCACGCGCGCACCTTCCGCAACTTCACCAAAGGTGACGACCATGGTGTCGGCAGCGTCGGTCCAGCGCAGATAGGACACATCCTTGAGCTGTATGGTGCGGCCCTGTGTCTGGTCGATTTCGGTTTTCAGCACGGGTGTCCACTGCGTTAGTGACTTGCCGTTGCTGTTGAAGTCTGGCGCGTAATAGGTCAAAACCTGTTGCAGGTTGCCCGAGGTTTTTGCGTTGCGCCAACCCAGCAAGGCATCTTCAAAAGGTTTGCCCTCTGCGCGCACGCTATGCGGCGGCACCCACTGCAACTGCGTGGCGATGACCACTGGTGTGGTGCGTACTTCGACGGTGCGAATGATGTGCTGTAAATCAGGGTTGGCCAGCACGACACAGCCATCGGTGGCCTGCGGTGCACGTGAGAACTGGTTGGGCGGTGTGCCATGTAACCAGATACCGCTGCCGGTTTTGCCACGTTTGCTATCCAAGATATTGGGATAGTTGATGGGCAGGGCGCCTGAGCCATAAAAGTCTTTCAGTGACTTGGGGTCCAGGTTGCTGGTGATGTAGTACACGCCCAGAGGGGTGCGCTGGTCACCTTCGACCGACTTGGCGGTACCTGCTTTGCCAACGGAGATGTAGTAGTCGGCGATAAGGTTCAGCCCGTTGGCGGTGTTCTCGAACAAATACAAACGCGACCGGGAAGCGTCCACCGCGATGGCATGTTTGGTTTTTTGCGAAAGCGCCAAAAACTGTGATGGCACGGTACCCGGCAAGGGACGTTCGCGCAGTGCACGCACGCGCCGTTGTGACTCTTCGCGCAGTTCCGCCAGGACCGGGCGTGCACTGACGGCCATCGATTCGGGAACGTCACCGAATGACTTGATGGGCCTGGTCAATGCTGCCAGCAGGTCTCCATGCACCAATTGGGCCAATTGGAAATTGGGAAAATCTTCAACCAAGCGATCAGCCTTGGCCAGTGCTTCGCGGTTTTTGGCCTGGCCAATGAGCTTGTACACCTCAATCAGGCGCGCCTCAGCAACGCCATCCTGGTTTTTGGGTGCTGCAGCCTCAACCCGTGCGGGTTTTGTGGTGGTCTTGGATCCGGCCGCCTGCGCAAAGCTTGCGCCAGCCAGAGCCAGAGCCAGGATCAAAAGCCACGTGTTGCGACCCGCTTTATGCATGCCAACCGCCGATGGTCTCGGCATCAGGTACCAGTGGATTCTTTGACAATCAGCCAGCGGTCACCCACCTTGACCAATTCAAGGGTTTTGCGGCTGGAAACCGATAGGCCGCTGGCCTTGTAGTCTTGCCGAAATTTGGCGACCGCCGTGTTGTTACCCGATGCGGCCACCGTGAGGTTTTCCAGCCTCACCGTAATTTTGGACTTGCTGGTGATGCGCTGGCGTCGCTCTTCTTCCCAAGCGCTGCGGCTCATGGAACCTGGGGGATCGAAGTCTTTGCCATAGGCAGCCAAATAGGCCTTCACATCGCGCGCGGCCCAGGCCTTTGCCCAGGCGACGACCGCATTCTCGGCCTCCCTTACGCTGTTGCCACCTGATGTGGCAACAGGGGATGGCGTAGGAGCGGGCGCAGCGGCCACCGGCGTTGCCGCCACTGGTGCGGCAACTGCTGCCGAAGGCGTTGGGTTGGGTGCCGGTGTCGCAGCGGCTACTGGCAGCGTTGCAGCAGGGGCTGGTTTGGTGGCAACGGGGCTGGGCAAGGTAGGCGCGGGTTTGGTGGCCACTGGCGCTGGCGCGGCGGGCGCAGCGACGGTTGCAGCTACCGGGCGCTGGTTCTTTGCCCCCGTGGGGCTGAATAGTTCACGGATCAGTGCCAGCTTGGGTGGGACACCCGTATTGGCACCGTCCAGTTGCAAGGCTTTGTTGTAGGCCTGGCTCGCCAGCTTGGCGTAGACATCCCCCAGGTTTTCATGCGCTGTGGCATAGCTTGGGTTGGTGCGAATCGCCATTTCAAGGGCTGTGCGGGCCTTGTCAAACTGACTTTGGCCAGCGTAAAGCACGGCCAGGTTGTTGTACGGCTCTGGCAGTTCGGGAAAGTCTTCGGTCAGGCGGGTAAAGGTGGAGATCGCATCCGTTGTTTTGCCAGCGTCACGCTGGATTACACCTTTGAGAAAGCGCATTTGCGGGTCGCGCGGTTTGGTAGCCAAGTACAGATCCGCCTTGTTCAGCGCTTCTGCCAGCTTGCCGCTGCGAACCAACTGCGCCACGTCCGCATATTCATCAGCATGGGCCGTCGACAACATCAGTGCCGCGGCAAGTGTCAGCAGGCGTAAGGGTCCAAGTACGGTCAAACGGGAGTGCGTCATACGGCTTTCAGAATCTGAGGCGGTTGGTGGGCCCCCGGAAAAGGGGCTTTATACTGCGTTGAATTGTAGCTGAGGGGGTGCACGCGCCCTGAGGCGAGAGACCGAGACTTACCCTTACCAGACCTGAACGAGTTAGCGCCTTTACCCGGGAGCAGTTTCCCCGGGCGGTTGCAGTGAAATACCCATGAGTTTGCGCATTTACAACACGCTGTCGCGTGGGCTTGAGCCATTTACCCCCCTTGAAGCTGGTCATGTGCGTATGTACGTCTGCGGCATGACGATTTATGACCTGTGCCACATTGGCCACGCCCGCATGGCGATGGCTTTTGATGTGGTTCAGCGCTGGCTCAAGTGCAGCGGCTACCGCGTGACCTATGTCCGCAATATCACGGATATTGATGACAAGATCATTCGCCGCGCTTTGGAGCGCAACATTCCGATTCGCGCGCTGACCGATGAAATGATTGCGGTCATGCATGAGGACATCGGGCGTTTGGGCATTGAGCCGCCCGATGTCGAGCCGCGTGCTACAGAGTATGTGCCACAGATGCTGGACATGATCCGCCAACTGGAAGGCAAGGGCCTGGCGTACAAGGCCAGTTCGGGTGATGTGAATTACGCGGTGCGCAAGTTTGATGGCTATGGCAAGCTGTCCGGCAAATCACTGGAAAGCCTTCGCGCCGGTGAACGGGTGGCGGTCGATGACGGCAAGAACGATCCCTTGGACTTTGTGCTGTGGAAGGCCGCCAAGCCCGAAGAGCCTGCCGATGCGAAGTGGGACAGCGCAGCCAGTGGCCATGCGTATGGCGTGGGCCGCCCGGGATGGCACATTGAATGCTCGGCGATGAGCTGCCAGACCTTGGGTGAAACATTTGACATCCACGGCGGTGGCTCTGACTTGCAGTTCCCCCACCATGAGAATGAAATAGCCCAGACTGAAGGGGTTACTGGCCGTCCCATGTCACAGATCTGGATGCACAACGGCATGGTGGAAGTGGACGACCAGAAAATGGGCAAGAGCCTGGGCAATTTCTTCACGATTCGCGAAGTCCTGGCCAAGTACGACCCGCAAACTGTGCGCTTTTTCCTGGTGCGCGGCCATTACCGCAGCGCCCTAGGATACAGCGATGTTCACCTGGATGATGCACGCAATTCCCTCAAGCGCTTGTACACGGCCCTTGACCTCGTTCCGCCTTCACCAGCGTTCCAGTCCATTGACTGGACCCACGACCATGCTGCGCGCTTCAAGGCCGCCATGGACGAAGACTTTGGGACGCCCGAGGCCGTTGCAGTGTTGTTTGATCTGGCCGGTGAGGTGAATCGCACCCAATCGGTAGAACTGGCGGCTTTGCTCAAAGCCTTGGGTGGTGTTCTGGGCCTGTTGCAGGAAAGTCCCAAGGCCTTTTTGCAGGCTGGGGCGGGCTTGGATGACGTGGCGATACAGGCCAAGATTCAGGAACGCGCTGCAGCCAAGGCAGCGAAAGACTTTGCGCTGGCCGACAGTATCCGCAAGGATTTGCTGGCGCAGGGAATTGTGCTGAAGGATTCACCCGCTGGAACGAGTTGGGAAGCGGTGCAGTGATGGCCACTGTGAAAAAGCCCGCCATCGAGCGGCAGACGCCGTATTTCTGGGACGAAGCCTGCAAACACCTGGTCAAGAAAGACCGGGTGATGAAGCGCCTCATCCCCCAGTTTGGCGATGCCTGTCTGGAGACTCGGGGCGATGCGTTTGTCACACTGGCTCGCAGCATCGTGGGCCAGCAAATTTCGGTCAAGGCTGCGCAAACGGTGTGGGAGCGGTTTGAGCTGCTCCCGCGCAAGCTCACGCCCGCCAATGTGCTCAAGCTCAAAGTGGACGACATGCGGGCTGCGGGCCTGAGTGCACGCAAAGTTGAATACCTGGTGGATTTGGCGTTGCACTTTGACAATGGCGCATTGCATGTCAAGTCTTGGGATGCGATGAGTGACGATGAAATCGTCGCTGAACTGATCGCTATCCGCGGCATTGGTCGTTGGACCGCTGAAATGTTTTTGATATTTCACCTTATGCGGCCCAATGTATTGCCGCTGGATGATGTGGGTCTGATCACGGGCATCAGCCATAATTACTTCTCTGGCGACACCGTGAGCCGAAGCGATGCTCGCGAGGTCGCGGCGGCGTGGGCGCCGTATTGCACCGTTGCAACTTGGTATATTTGGCGCTCGTTGGATCCCGTGCAAGTGGACTACTGATACTTTTTGGGACAGGCTTGTTGTTGCACTGTCCCCAACGGATGAAGCGGGACAGACCCTCACGTCGGCTCCCAACAGAAAAGGATGTGACCATGGCCAAAAAGATATTTCTGGATTTCGAACAACCCATCTCGGAGCTGGAATCGAAAATTGAGGAACTGCGCTACGTGCAGACCGAGTCTGCAGTCGACATCTCTGCCGAAATCGAGCAGCTCAGCAAGAAGAGCCAGCAACTCACCAAAGACATCTACAGCGACCTGACGCCCTGGCAGATCACCAAGATTGCGCGCCATGCAGAGCGGCCCTACACGCTGGACTACATCAACGAACTGTTTACACACTTTGTTGAATTGCACGGTGACCGCCACTTTGCCGATGATCTGTCCATCGTTGGCGGATTGGCACGTTTTAACGGTACGCCATGTATGGTGCTCGGCCACCAGAAAGGCCGCGACACCAAGGAGCGCGGTCTGCGCAACTTTGGCATGAGCAAGCCCGAAGGCTACCGCAAGGCCCTGCGTCTGATGAAGCTGGCTGAAAAATTCAAGCTGCCGGTTTTCACGTTCGTGGACACCCCCGGTGCCTACCCCGGCATTGATGCTGAAGAGCGTGGCCAGTCCGAGGCCATTGGCCGCAATATTTTTGAGATGGCCCAGCTGGAAGTGCCGATCATCACGACCATCATTGGCGAGGGCGGCTCCGGTGGCGCACTGGCCATCTCGGTGGCCGACCAGGTCATCATGCTGCAGTATTCCATTTACTCGGTTATCAGCCCCGAAGGTTGCGCCTCCATTTTGTGGAAGACATCCGACAAGGCGTCCGATGCTGCCGAGGCCATGGGCATCACGGCCCATCGACTAAAGGCCGTGGGCGTCATCGACAAGATCGTCAACGAACCCGTGGGCGGCGCACACCGGGACCACAAACAGGCGGCAGCATTCCTGAAACGCGCGCTGGCCGATGCCTACCGCCAGATCAGCGACCTGAAGCTCAAGGAACTGCTGGACCGCCGCTACGAGCGCCTGCAAAGTTATGGGCGCTTTACCGACACCAAAACTGCTGGACGTTAAGTTCCTGAACTCGCAGAGCGCTCCGCCGCCCAGGCTTCCAGGCGCGCGTGGCGTGGTTCGTCGTGACCCAATCCGTTGACCAAGCCATCGCAGGGTTCAGCCCTGCGTTGCCGCTGGCCGTCGCACTCAGTGGCGGTGCCGATTCCGTGGCACTGCTCGTCGCGTGCGCGCAGAAGTGGCCGGGGCAGGTGCGTGCCATCCATATCAACCACGGGCTGCAGGCGGCAGCCACGCTGTTCGAGGCGCACTGCCGCACGCTGTGCCAACGCCTGAATGTACCCTTGCAGGTTCAGTCTGTGAATGCCGGCAAGCAAGCCGGACAAAGCCCGGAAGATGCCGCCCGCCAGGCACGCTATATGGCTTTCTCGGCCCTAGCCCCCGAGAAATATGGCGATAATGCTATAAAATCAATAGCAATTGCCCAGCATGCCGATGACCAGGTGGAAACGCTGTTGCTGGCCCTGAGCCGTGGCGCGGGGTTGGCGGGCCTGAGCGCCATGCCCAACCATTGGCAGCGGGATGGTTTGGACTACTACCGGCCGTTGCTGCAGGTCGCGGGCGCTGACATTCGCGCCTGGCTCACGCAGCGCGGCGTAGCTTTTGTGGAAGACCCGACCAACCAGGACGAGCAGTTCACCCGCAATCGCATCCGCGCGCGCTTGATGCCGGCTCTGCGTAAAGCGTTTCCCCAGTTTCTGGATACCTTTGCCCGTAGCGCGAGTCATGCTGCGCAGGGACAGCAGTTATTGGACGAGGTGGCAGAACAAGACGTCAAAGCCGTTGCGCACAGCGCGAACGGCTTGCCGCGCATCAAGGAACTGCAAGCTTTGAGCAGGCCGCGCCAGGCCAATGCCTTGCGCTATTGGCTCAAACACAATTTCCAGTGCGTGCCCAGTACGGTGCAACTGTCCGAACTGCTGGATCAATTGGGTGATTGCACCACGCGCGGCCACCGCATACACATCAAAGTGGGAAGCGGGTTTGTGCAGCGCAGCAGCGAAGTTTTGACTTGGTACAATCCCTAGGTTTTGCTTCAAAAATTACACATTTCATGGCACTGATTGTTCACAAATACGGCGGCACGTCGATGGGTTCAACGGACCGCATCCGCAACGTTGCCAAACGCGTCGCCAAATGGGCGCGCGCGGGTCATCAGATGGTGGTCGTTCCTTCGGCCATGAGCGGTGAGACCAATCGCCTGCTGGGTCTAGCCAAAGAGTTAGCGCCCTCCAAACAAAGCGAAGCCTACGGCCGCGAGTTGGATATGCTGGCCGCTACCGGTGAGCAGGCCTCCAGTGCGCTGCTTGCTATTGCCTTGCAAGCGGAAGGTATGGAATCCGTCAGCTACGCGGGTTGGCAAGTGCCCATTCGCACGAACAGCGCCTATACCAAAGCCCGTATTGAATCCATTGACGACGCCCGTGTGCGCGCCGATCTGAACAGCGGCAAGGTCGTCATCGTGACCGGCTTTCAGGGCATGGACGAACATGGTCACATCACCACGCTGGGGCGCGGCGGCTCCGATACTTCTGCCGTGGCAGTTGCTGCGGCCATGAAGGCCTCCGAATGCCTGATTTACACGGACGTGGATGGTGTCTACACCACAGACCCGCGCGTGGTTGCCGAAGCCCGCCGCCTGAAGACTGTCAGCTTTGAAGAAATGCTGGAGATGGCTTCCATGGGTTCCAAGGTGCTGCAGATTCGCTCTGTCGAGTTTGCGGGCAAATACAAGGTGCCGCTGCGAGTCCTCTCCAGCTTCACCAACTGGGATATCGATATCGACGAGGAAGCCAAATCCGGCACCCTGATTACTTTTGAGGAAGACGAGAAAATGGAACAAGCCATTGTGTCGGGCATCGCATTCAACCGCGATGAAGCCAAGATTTCTGTGATGGGAGTGCCCGACAAGCCAGGTATTGCGTACCAGATTCTGGGCGCTGTGGCCGATGCCAACATCGAAGTCGACATGATCATCCAGAACTTGAGCAAGGACGGCAAGACCGACTTCAGCTTCACGGTTAACCGTGGTGAGTACGCCAAGGCCGTGGACCTGCTCAAGAACGTGGTGCTGCCAACGCTGGGTGCCGAAGAAGTGGTGGGTGACACCAAAATCTGCAAGGTCTCCATCGTCGGCATCGGTATGCGCAGCCACGTGGGTGTTGCCAGCCGCATGTTCCGAGTGCTGAGCGAAGAGGGCATCAACATCCAGATGATTTCCACATCCGAAATCAAGACCTCCGTCGTGATCGACGAGAAGTACATGGAACTGGCTGTGCGGGCTTTGCATAAAGCTTTTGATCTGGACCAGGCTTCCAACTAAAAAAACTGCACAAAGTCGTGAGATAATGTTGGTTGTTCAGGAAACGTGACCGAGTGGCCGAAGGTGCTCCCCTGCTAAGGGAGTATGGGGTGTAGAGCCTCATCGAGGGTTCGAATCCCTCCGTTTCCGCCAAGATAAAAAACCACCCTCGGGTGGTTTTTTTGTTTTCAGTGATCCAACGAAGCACTCCAGCGCGCGTCCCAGGTCTTTTCCAGATCCCGGCGATCGCGTTTGGTTGGGCGTCCGTGCACCATGGCCAGCGCGGGCTCTGGACTCAGGCGCCGCTGTTCTGCAGCCTTGGCTCTTTTTTCCATGCTATCTGGTGTCTCGGCGTACAACTGCTGCGCAACAGGTGCCGAACCGCGCTGCTCGCTGATGCCCAAGACCACCACCGTGCGTTGCTGCTGAGCCTGCCAGATGGTCAGCACATCGCCTACGCGCACGTCGCGCGCGGGCTTGACGTCTTGCTTGTCAATCTGCACGTGTCCGCGGTTGACGGCTTCGGTGGCCAGAGAGCGGGTCTTGAAGAAACGTGCGGCCCACAGCCATTTGTCGATTCGGGTTTTGTCCATGGATTAGAAGGGCCGTGGGTTGTTGAGTGGCAGTGTGATGCAGGCATCCAGGCCCATTATTTTTCCACCTGCCAAACGGTTGTTCAGCTGGATGCTACCGTCCAGCGCTTGGACGATTTCGCGCGCAATGGTTAACCCCAACCCCGTTCCGGATTTGGTATCGCCCGTAGCAAAGGGCTGAAACAGCCTTTGGCGCATGTCTTCGCTGATGCCGCTGCCGGTATCGGCCACCACCAACTGCGCGTCGCCGCCCACCGGCTGGATGCGCACGGACAACTGCCCACCAACGGGCGTGTGGCGCACAGCGTTGTGCAGCAGATTGCGCGTGAGTTCGCGCAGCATCCAGTCGTGTGCATGGATGCTGCAGGGCTCGGTGAAGAGTTCAAAGTCAATGTCTTTTTCTGCGAGCAGGGGCGATACGTCCAGCGCCACCGCGCGCACTACTTCTGACCAGTCTATGGTCGCAAAATCCTGCATTTGACGCACCTGCTCTACCTTGGCCAGTGACAGCATTTGGTTGGCCAGGGCGGTCGCACGGTCCACGGTGACTTGTATCTCCTGCAGGGCCAATGGCGCTGCCACATCGCCGCGTAGCGCGGATTGCACCTGAACTTTCAGCACCGCCAATGGCGTACGCAACTGGTGTGCGGCGTCGCGCACAAAACGTTTCTGGTGGTCCAACACGTGTTGCAGGCGCTGCATGACCTGGTTGGTGGCGTCGGTCAGCGGCTGGATTTCGCGGGGGATGTCAGAGGCCTCCAGCGGTGTCAGGTCGTCTTCGGCGCGCTGGCGCAAGCTGTCGCTGAGGCGGCGCACCGGCTGGGTAACACGGTGTACTACCACGATCACTACAGCCGTGATGACACTGATCAACAACATTTGGCGCAACAAGGTGTCCAGCAGGATCTTGCGGGCCAGCGTGTGACGCAGTTCTAGTGTTTCGGCGACCTGCACTGTGGCCATGGCCTGGCCGCGGGTGCTGGCTACTGGTTGCAGCAGCACGGCGACGCGCACCGCATCGCCCCGAAAGCTGTCATCGTAGAAGTCAACCAGTGCCGCATAAGGACCCTGGCTGGGCAGCGTGCCAGTCCACTGGGGCAGATCCTGGACGCCATCGATCCAATTGCCTTTGGCATCGGACACGCGGTAGCTCATGCGGCTGCGGTTGTCGGCCTCAAATGCTTCCAAAGCAGAGTAGGGGATCTGCGCGCGAATCGTGGCCTCGTCCCCCACGCCCTCTACCTCCAGCAGTTCTCCTATGGCCTTGGCTGAAGCCAGCAGGGTACGGTCGTAAGCGATGTTGACCGCGTTCAAAGCCTGGCGGTAGAGGCTGTAGGTGTCTACCACCACAAACAATGCGATCGGAACCAGGATGCCCACCAGCAAGTGGCGACGCAGCGAAATTGGTCGATTCGTGTTGGTGAGGCTGGTCATCTCAGGCACTGGCCTTGAGTAAATAACCTAGGCCGCGCAGCGTCATAAGCGTCACGCCGGTCGCCACCAGCTTTTTGCGAAGCCGGTAGACCACTACCTCTATGGCCTCGTATTGCACCTGGGCCTCGCCGGGGAACACCACTTCAAACAGGCGTTCCTTGGCCACCGCATGGCCGGGCCGGGCCATCAGCGCGCCCATCAGGGCCAGTTCCCGCGGTGTCAGGTCCAATACCTGGTGTTGGTGGTATACCGCGCCGCTTTCTCGGTCAAAACGCAGTGCGCCCACCACCCCCTGTTCTGGGATCTCTTCGCGTGTGGCAGGTCCAGCACGGCGGCGGTGCAGGGCGCGCACCCGGGCCTCCAGTTCGTCCAGATCAAACGGTTTGGGCAGGTAGTCGTCGGCCCCGGCATTGAGCCCCAGGATGCGGTCACCCACCGTGCCCCGCGCAGTCAATATCAATACGGGGGTGTTAAGGCCGGCTCTGCGGGCCTGTTGCAGAATGTCCAGCCCGTCCTTGCCGGGCAAGCTCAGGTCCAGCAGCACAACATCGGGTTGCAACGCGCTCCAGGTCTCCAGTGCCTGAGCACCGTCGCCACACACGTCGACCCGCATGGCCGCGCGCACCAAGCTGCGCTGCAGTGCGGTGCGAAGGGCCAGATCGTCTTCAATCAACAGTAAATGCATGGTTTGGCGCAATTGCGCGTGACACGTTGGGTATCGGGTTTCCCCTAGGGGTTTTGGACAGCGGTTTGACAGCCTGGCCTCGCATCATAGGGGTGAATTCACAACAAGGAGACACCCCATGCGCCGCGATACGTTCCTCAAATCCCTGCTCGCCTTGACCGCCTCTGCAGGCCTTCCGCTTTCGGCCCAAGCGGCTGCCAGCATCAAGATGATGATCCCAGCCAACCCTGGTGGCGGTTGGGACGGCACGGGCCGCGCCTTTGGCAAAGCCATGCTGGATGCCAAGGTGGCGGACAACGTGCAGTTCGACAACAAGGGAGGCGCCGCTGGTGTTATCGGTTTGGCGCAGTTCGTCAATGCCAGCAAGGGTGATCCCAATGCCCTGATCGTGATGGGAGCTGTCATGTTGGGTGGCATCATCACTGGCAAGCCTCAAGTGTCTCTGGACAAGGCCACACCTCTTGCGCGCTTGACCAGCGAGTACAACGTGTTTGTGGTGCCCGCAGCTTCGCCCATCAAGACCATGAAGGAAGTCGTTGACTTGCTTGTCAAGGACCCCGGCAGCGTGAAGTGGGGCGGTGGATCGCGCGGCACGACTGAACACATTTGCGCCTCGATGTTGGCCACCAAGGTGGGCGTGGACCCCAAGAAGGTCAACTATGTGGCCTTCCGCGGCGGCGGCGAAGCCACTGCAGCCATTTTGGGTGGCAACGTGACAGTGGGTGGCGGCGGATACAGCGAGATGGCCGAGTACATCAACGCTGGCAAGATGCGCCCCATCGGCGTGACGTCTGACAAGCGCCTGCCTGGCATCAATGTACCGACCCTGAAAGAGCTTGGTTACGACGTGGTGCTGGGCAATTGGCGTGGTTTGTATGCTGCGCCTGGCATTACTGCTGAGCAGCGTGCAGCCTTGACCGATCTGGTCGTCAAGGCGACCAAGAGCAAATCCTGGACCGAATCGCTGGAAAAAAATGCCTGGACGCCAGCCTTGTTAACCGGCAAGGCGTTTGACGACTTCGTGGATGCGGAATTCGCCAACTTGCGCGGCATCATGCATTTGGCGGGCATGGTATGACCCATTCGGCTCTGAGTCGGCGCTACCAGACCATCGTAGGGTCTGGTGTGTGTCTGGTAGCAATAGGCCTGTCTGCGGGTGCGGTAGGCATTCCGGCGGATGCTGGCTACTCCGGCGTGGGGCCGAATTTTTTACCCTGGCTGGTGTCCGTTGCCTTGATGGTGTGTGGCATTTTTCTGGTGTACGAGGCGCGCAGCGGCGGCTTTCGGGACATGGAAGACAGCGAGGACGGTGGCGATAGTGACAAGCCCTATTGGCCTGGTTTTGCTTGGATGTCGGCCGGACTGTTGCTCAATGCAGCGTTGATTACTACCCTGGGCTTTGTCCTGAGTTGCACCCTGTGTTTTGTGCTGGCGGCTCGCGGCTTGCGCAACGCGAAGGGGCCCTCGGGCGGTGGTGTGCGGTCTTGGACCTCTGACATCGCCGTTGGTTTGCTGATTGCTGCGCCGGTGTACTGGATGTTTACCAAGTTTCTGGCCATCAGTTTGCCGGGTCTCACACAAAGCGGGTGGATCTGATGGAAATCTGGAATCAACTTCTGCAGGGCTTTGTCACGGCCGGTACGCCGGTCAATCTGATGTGGGCGTTTGTAGGCTGCGCCTTGGGCACTGCCGTGGGTGTGTTGCCTGGCATTGGCCCAGCGACGGCAGTGGCCATGCTGCTGCCCATTACGGCCAAGGTGGATGCCACAGCATCCATGATCTTTTTTGCCGGTATCTATTACGGGGCCATGTATGGTGGCTCTACGACCTCCATCCTGCTCAATACGCCGGGTGAAACCGCCACCATGGTGACGGCCATGGAGGGCAACAAGATGGCCAAGAGCGGGCGGGCCGGGGCGGCATTGGCAACGGCGGCCATTGGCTCCTTCTTTGCTGGTACTGTGGCAACAGTAGTGGTTACGCTGGCTGCACCCTTGGTTGCGGAGTTTGCTGTCAAACTAGGCCCACCCGAATACTTCTGTCTGATGCTGCTGGCCTTTACCACTGTCAGCGCGGTGCTGGGGCAAAGCACGCTGCGCGGTTTGACCGCGTTGTTTGTCGGTTTGGCGATTGGCCTCATTGGCATGGACCAGATCACTGGCCAGGCTCGTTATGCCGGCAATGTGCCCGAGCTGCTGGATGGGGTGGACATTGTGCTCGTCGCAGTAGGCCTGTTTGCGGTGGCTGAGGCCTTGCACGCGGTATTGTTCGAAGGCAAGGTAAAGGAGACCGAGAACAAGATGAGTCGGGTCACCATGACCCACCGCGACTGGCGGCGTTCCATTCCCGCCTGGATACGGGGCACGGCTATTGGTGCACCCTTTGGCTGCATCCCCGCCGGGGGAACCGAGATCCCGACATTCCTGAGTTATGCCACCGAGAAGAAGTTGGCCAAGGGTGAAAACCAGGCTGAGTTTGGCAAACAGGGCGCGATAGAGGGCGTGGCAGGCCCCGAGGCCGCCAACAATGCCGCGGTCACCTGCGCGATGATTCCTTTATTGACGCTGGGAATTCCGGTGTCCAACACTACGGCGGTGCTACTGGGGGCATTCCAGAACTATGGCATTCAGCCCGGCCCGCAGTTGTTCAGCAGTTCTTCGGCTTTGGTCTGGGCGCTGATTGCTTCGCTGTACATCGGCAACGTCATGTTGCTGGTGCTGAACCTGCCCATGATCGGGCTGTGGGTCAAGTTGCTCAAGGTACCCAAGCCCCAGCTGTATGCTGGCATTCTGATCTTCGCAACCGTGGGTGCCTATGGCATGCGCCAGAGCGCCTTTGATTTGTTCCTGCTGTATGGCGTGGGTGTGCTGGGGTTGGTCATGCGACGCTTCAGTTTTCCGACAGCACCGGTGGTGGTGGGCATGATTCTGGGCCCACTGGCCGAGGCGCAGCTGCGCAACGCCATTGCGATGGGCGAGGGCAGTCCCCTGGTCTTCCTTCAGCGGCCCATGTCGCTGACCCTGCTGGTCATCGTGGTGTTGGTCCTGCTGGTACCGCGCCTGGTGAAGCGCCTGTCCAGTCGCTCCAGTTTGGTGGTTGGGTAGGGTCGTCAGGTAAAAGTAAGGCTCTAGCCCCCGTAGAATATGCCCGGCATGCTATTTAATTGATAGCATTGCCATGGTGGGGTTTTGGCTGCCCCCGTTTGCAAATTGCGGGGGTAACATGCGCGGATGGACAAGTTGGACTCCCTGCCGCGCGACGCCCAGAGCATTCTGGAGCTGGCTGCGCGCTCCATGTTTGACCTCTTCGCCAATGCCAGTGAAGGCATGATGCTGGTGGACCGCGCGGCACGCGTGGTCTGGATCAACGACCAGTACAAGCGTTTTTTGCCCGCTCTGGGCTATGAGCGCGAAGAAGACTTTGTTGGCCACCCGGTCTCTACCGTTGTGCAAAACACGCAGATGCACCAGGTGCTGGAAACCGGCAAACCCATACTGATTGACCTGTTGTCCAACCGGGCAGGTACCTTTGTCGTCAGTCGTATTCCTTTGCGGGATGCCGCGGGAAAAGTGATCGGTGCCCTGGGCATTGTGCTGTTTGACCATGCCGAGACCACATTGCAACCGTTGATCGAAAAGTTCTCACTGCTGCAGCGTGATCTGGACGACGCCCGGCGCGAATTGGCCACCCAGCGTTTGCGCCAGACCGGGCAACGCCAGTCCAAATACACCTTTGCCAGTTTCATAGGCCTCAGTGCCGCTGCGGTGGAGGTCAAGCGCCAGGCCCGCCGGGCGGCACAGTCGTCCAGTCCGGTGCTGCTGCTGGGCGAGACGGGTACGGGCAAAGAGTTGCTGGCCCACGCTATCCACGCGGCATCAGCACGCGCAGCGGGACCGTTTATCAGCGTCAACATCGCTGCGGTTCCAGACACACTGTTGGAGGCCGAGTTCTTCGGTTTTGCCCCCGGTGCGTTTACCGGTGCCGATCGCAAGGGACGCGACGGAAAATTCCGCCTGGCCCATGGCGGCACACTCTTCCTGGACGAAATTGGTGACATGCCGGTGGCGCTGCAGTCCAAACTGTTACGCGCCTTGCAGGAGGGGGAAATTGAGCCTTTGGGTTCCAACAAGCTCATACCCTTTGACGTGCGTGTGATAGCCGCCACCTCGCGCGACCTGCCGCGCTTGGTGCGCGAAGGTGGCTTCAGAGAAGACTTGTTTTACCGCCTCAACGTGCTGCCCATTCGCGTGCCACCGTTGCGCGAGCGCCGGGAAGACATCGCCGCGCTGCTGGAAGCCTTGGGTGAGGATGTGGCGCTGCGCAGCGGCATGTTGCCACCCGAACTGTCGGCCCAGGCCCTGGCGCTGCTGGAAGCCCAGCCCTGGCGCGGCAATATTCGTGAGCTACGCAATGTGCTGGAGCAGGCAGCCATGCGCAGCGATTCGCAGCGCATCGAGGTGCCGCAGCTCGAAGCGGTTTTGCGCGAATCAGGTCTTCAGCAGGTAGACGTTGTGCCCCTGCGCGTGCAAGCTGGGCTGGCGGCAGATGACGCTGCCGCCGCGGACGTGAATCCTCAAACACCAGAGTCGCTGTTGCGCCCCCTATCCGTTCAGATTGCGGAGCTGGAGCAAAAGGCTATCCGCGCAGCCATGGATGCCAGCGGAGGCAACAAAGTGGCGGCCGCAAAATTGCTGGGAGTTGCACGTGCGACGCTGTATTCGCGTTTGGGTGATGACTAAAAAATATACAGATGTATAAAGTTTAGCCATTTAAAACTGTATTGAACTTAGGCATTTTTCTCACTAATCACCGATTTAGTGCGTAGAAACCCTAATCAAAAAGGCGAATTGAAGGTTGGCACGCTTTGTGCGCACCAATCTGGATTGAACGATTACAACAGGAGACAAGACAGATGAACCAAGGTCAATGGATTCTTAAGGCAACAATCGTCGCGACCGGCTTGTGTGCCGCCGCCTTGTTGGGTGGTAATGCCATGGCGCAATCCAAAGAAATCAAGATCGCCCACATCTACAGCAAGACGGGCGCGCTGGAAGCCTATGGCAAACAGACGGCCGTTGGCTTCATGATGGGACTGGACTACGCCACCGGCGGCACCATGATGGTGGCGGGCAAGAAGATTGTGGTCATTGAAAAAGACGACCAGGGCAAGCCCGATATCGGCAAGAGCCTGCTAGCCGCCGCCTATGGCGATGACAAGGTCGATCTGGCCGTTGGCCCCACCGCATCACCCGTTGCCCTGGCCATGCTGCCCGTGGCTGAGGAATACAAAAAAATCCTGCTGGTGGAGCCTGCGGTGGCTGACTCCATCACCGGTGACAAGTGGAACAAATACATCTTCCGCACCGGCCGCAATTCCAGCCAGGATGCTGCCGCCAATGCGGCCGCGCTCGACAAGCCCGGCAATGTGGTTGCCACGCTGGCCAACGACAACGCCTTCGGTCGTGATGGCGTCAAGGCCACGCGCGAATCGCTGAAAAACGCCAAGATCGTTCATGAGGAATACCTGCCTGTGGGCACGACCGACTTCACAGCCGGCCTGCAGCGCATTGTGGATAAGCTCAAGGACCAGCCTGGCAACAAATACATCTCGGTAGGTTGGTCGGGTGCTCCAGCACCGTTTAGCAAGATCGCCGATCTGGACCTGAAAAAGCGCTACGGCATCGAGCTGGCAACCGGTGGCAATATTCTGCCCGCCATGGTGGCCTATAAGCAGTTCCCCGGCATGGAAGGCGCTCTGTATTACTACTTCGGTATTCCAAAAAACCCGATCAATGAAGCCATGGTGGCCCGCCATTACAAAGAGTTCAAGACACCGCCAGACTTCTTCACTGCCGGTGGTTTCTCTGCCGCTATGGCTGTTGTCACCGCGCTGAATAACAGCAAGGGCGACACCTCGGCCAACACGCTGATCAAGACCATGGAGGGTATGAGTTTTGACACGCCAAAGGGCAAGATGACCTTCCGCAAGGAAGACCACCAGGCCATGCAAAGCATGTACCACTTCAAGATCAAGGCCGACCCCGCATTCGCCTGGGGTGTGCCTGAGCTGGTGCGCGAGATCAAACCGGAAGAGATGAACATCCCGATCCGTAACAAGCGCTAAGCACAGCGCGGTTATCGCAGGGCTGACAGACAACCAGCCCTGCCTCCTTTCGAGTTCAGTTTTTTAACCCCCGGATACACGGGGGCCAGGGATGTTTTTCGCCCAAAAAAACCAGGAGACAAATCGTATGAACCGTTTTTCCGTTCTTCGCCTGAGCGCTTGCGCGCTCGCGCTGGCCAGTGCAGGTGCCATCGCCGCGGTGAATCTTCCGCAACTCAATATTGACAAGACCCAGACCTCGGTGTCTGGCCTGTCGTCCGGCGGCTTTATGGCTGTGCAATTGCATGTTGGCCATTCGGCAACTTTCAAGAAGGGCGCCGGCATTGTTGCGGGTGGACCGTTCTACTGTGCCGAAGGCTCCATCACCAATGCCACCGGCCGCTGCATGGCAAGCCCAACCGGCATACCCACCAGCACCCTGGTCAGCACAACCAACAGCTGGGCCAGTGCAGGCAGTATTGACCCGGTAGCCAACCTGCAGGCATCCAAGGTTTACCTGTTCTCCGGCTCCATCGACAGCACCGTCAAACCAGGTGTGATGGATGCGCTGAAGACCTACTACAACAGCTTCGTTCCGGCCGCCAACGTGGTCTACAAAAAGGACATCGCGGCAGAACACGCCATGATCACCGATGACTTTGGCAGCACCTGTTCCACCAAGGCCTCGCCGTATATCAACGATTGCAATTTTGATCTGGCAGGAGCCATATTGGGGCATATCTACGGCACGCTGAACGCCCGCAATAACGGGACGCTGCCCGAAGGCAACTTTGTCGAGTTCAATCAGAGTCAGTTCATCACCAACCACGGCATGGCGCCTACTGGCTGGGCCTATATCCCCCAGGCCTGTACCGCCGGCACCCAGTGCCGCTTGCATGTGGTGCTGCATGGTTGCCAGCAAAACGTGACCCTGGTGCAGCAAAAGTATGTGCGCAACACCGGTTACAACCGATGGGCCGATACCAACAACATGGTCATGTTGTACCCCCAGACTAGCACTGCGGCTACGAACAGCTGCTGGGACTGGTGGGGTTACGACAGCGCCAACTATGCCAAAAAATCCGGCCCACAGATGGCCGCCATCAAGGCCATGGTGGACCAGCTCTCCGCTGGCGGAACCGTCACACCGCCAACAGCTGCTTTGCCTGCGCCAACGAATGTAGCGACGTCCAATGCAACCGCAAGCGCCATGACCATCAGCTGGAATGCAGTCACCGGTGCTGCTAGCTACAACGTCTACCGCAATGGCAACAAGACCAACGCATTGCCCGTGACGGTCCTCAACTTCACCGACAGCGGACTGGCCGCAGCCACTACCTACAGCTGGACCGTGAAAGCCGCCGATGCCAATGGCGCAGAGGGCACTGCGTCTGCCGTAGCCAGTGGCACCACCACCGGCACGCCCCCACCAGCCGCCACCTGTTACACATCGTCCAACTACGCCCACACCACAGCAGGGCGTGCGACTGCGCTGTATGGTTATACCTACGCCAACGGATCCAACCAGAACATGGGACTGTGGAATATCTACACCACGACCACGCTGAAGAAGACCGGTACCAACTACTACGTGATAGGCACCTGCCCCTGAGCAGGGCATTGATCTGATCTGAACTGGAGAAAGCAAGAGTGTTAGTTACCAAAGACTTGACGGTGCGATTTGGAGGTCACGTGGCGGTCAACGCCGTGAGCTGCACTTTCAAACCCGGCACGCTGACAGCCATCGTGGGCCCCAATGGCGCCGGCAAGACCACGTTTTTCAATCTCATCTCCGGTCAGATCAAGGCCACCAGTGGCGAGGTGGCTCTCAATGGCAACAACCTGGCGGGCATGAGCCCGTCGGCCCGCACCCGGGCTGGCCTGGGGCGTGCGTTCCAGTTGACGAATCTGTTTCCCAATCTGTCGGTGCTGGAGAACGTTCGTCTGGCTGTGCAGGCCGCGCGCTCCGGTGCCCATCTGCGCGGACTGAACCTGTGGAGCGTATGGAGTGACCACAAGGCATTGACACAACTCGCAGAAGAAGTCCTTGATGCCGTCGCCATGAACGACAAACAAAACACTACTGTGGCCAGCCTGCCGCATGGCGACCAGCGCAAGCTGGAAGTGGCTTTGCTGATGGCATTGGAGCCCGATGTGTTTATGTTCGATGAACCCACGGCCGGCATGTCGGCCGACGAGGCTCCCGTCATTCTGGACCTGATCCGCAAACTCAAGGACGACAAGCGCAAAACCATTCTGCTGGTCGAGCACAAGATGGATGTGGTGCGTGAACTGGCAGATCGCATCATCGTCCTGCACAACGGCACACTGGTTGCGGATGGCGACCCTGCTGTGGTTATTGCTTCCCCCGTGGTGCAAGAGGCGTACCTGGGGATTGCTCCCAAGACCACTGCGGTGGAGGAGGGCGTATGAGCCAGGTCAACCACAGCAACGCGGATGCATTGCTCACGCTATCCGGCGTGCACACCCACATCGGCGCGTACCACATCCTGCACGGCGTAGACCTGACGGTGCCCCGCGGACAGCTCACCATGCTGCTGGGCCGCAATGGTGCGGGAAAGACCACCACACTGCGCACCATCATGGGCCTGTGGCATGCATCGCAAGGCAAGCTGGTGTTTGATGGCCAGGACATTACGGCCGCTGAAACCCCCAGCATTGCCGGTCTGGACATAGCCTATGTGCCCGAGAACATGGGCATCTTTGCGGACCTGACCGTGAAGGAAAACATGCTGCTGGCGGCGCGCAGCGCCAAGAACGCCCAGCAGATGGACAGCAAGCGCCTGGAATGGATCTTCAGGCTTTTCCCTGCGGTGGAGAAATTCTGGAACCATCCGGCGGGCAAACTCTCCGGTGGTCAAAAACAAATGCTGGCCGTCGCCCGCGCCATTGTGGAGCCGCGCAAGTTGCTGATCGTGGACGAACCCAGCAAAGGCCTGGCGCCCGCCATCATCAATAACATGATTGACGCGTTCGCGCAGCTCAAGCAAACCGGCACCACCATTTTGTTGGTTGAACAAAACATCAGCTTCGCCAAACGGCTGGGTGACCACGTAGCGGTCATGGACAACGGTAAGGTGGTCCACGCAGGCTCCATGCAGGAACTGGCCGACAACGAGGACCTGCAACACGCACTGTTGGGGTTGGCAATATGAAAACTTTAAATTTCGACTGGAAACCCCTGGTGTTGGTGCCGCTGCTGGCGCTGCTCGTATTGCCCTTCATTGGGTCCCCATCTACCTGGGTCACGCTCACCGTGGCCGGCCTGGCCATGGGCATGATCATCTTCATCATCGCATCGGGCCTGACCCTGGTGTTTGGCCTGATGGATGTGTTGAACTTTGGTCATGGCGTCTTCATTGCGCTCGGCGCCTTTGTGGCCACCACCGTGCTGGGGCTGATGGGCGACTGGACTGGCTCTGACCAGCTGTGGCGCAATCTGGTGGCGGTGTTCCCGGCCATGCTGGTGGCCATGGCGGTAGCCGGTGCGCTGGGGTTGGCGTTTGAGCGATTCATCGTGCGCCCGGTCTATGGCCAGCACCTGAAGCAAATCCTGATCACCATGGGCGGCATGATCATTGGTGAAGAACTCATCAAGGTCATTTGGGGGCCGGCACAGATCGCGCTGCCGCTGCCTGAGGCCATGCGTGGCTCGCTCTACCTGGGCGATGCGGCCATCGAGAAGTACCGCCTGATGGCGGTGGTGGTGGGGCTGGTGGTGTTTGCCACCTTGGCCTGGGTGCTGGGCCGCACCAAGATTGGATTGCTGATACGCGCCGGTGTGCAGGACCGTGAGATGGTGGAGTCCCTGGGCTACCGCATCAAACGCCTGTTTGTTGGCGTGTTTGTAGTGGGCAGTGCACTGGCGGGCTTGGGTGGTGTGATGTGGGGCCTGTACCAGCAAACCGTAACGCCGCAGATGGGTGCACAAGTCAATGTGCTGATCTTCATCGTCATCATCATTGGCGGACTGGGTTCCACTGGCGGCGCACTGATCGGTGCATTGCTGGTGGGCCTGATGGCCAACTACACCGGCTTCCTGGCTCCCAAGGTTGCGCTGTTTTCCAACATTGCGCTGATGGTGGCCATCTTGCTGTGGCGCCCCCAGGGTGTTTACCCAGTAACGAGTAGGTGAATGTATGTTGCAACGACTTCTTTCCAACGATTTGCCCCGCAGTCGCTGGCTGGCTGGCCTCTTGATCCTGCTGGTGCTGGCACTGGCATTGACGCCTTTCATCTTCCCTGGTGTCAAGGCGCTCAATGTGGCGGCCAAGGTACTGGTCTTCATCGTGCTGGTGGCCAGTTTTGACTTGCTCTTGGGTTACACCGGTATCGTAAGTTTTGCCCACACCATGTTTTTTGGCATAGGTGCCTATGGCATAGCAGTGGCGACCACGCGCATGGGTGCCACCTGGGAGGCCTTGGCCGTAGGTGTAGGTGGCAGCCTTGCACTGTCCTTTGTGCTGGCACTTTTGGTGGGCCTCTTTTCGTTGCGTGTGCGGGCCATCTTCTTTGCAATGATCACGCTGGCGGTGGCCTCTGCTTTTCTGACGTTGGCTTCACAGTTGCATGAAATCACCGGCGGCGAAGACGGCCTGTCGTTCAAGGTGCCGGAGGTTTTGTCGCCCAGCTACGAGTTCAGCGACCAGCCCTTTCTGGGCGTCTCGCTGGACGGCCGGCTGCTTTGCTTCTACTTGCTGTTCGTAACGGCCGTTGTGTTGTTCTTGGCCTTGCTTCGCATCGTGAACTCACCGTTTGGCCGGGTACTGCAGGCCATACGCGAGAACGAATTCCGTGCCGAAGCCATTGGCTACCGCGTCGTGGTGTACCGCACAACATCCGCCATTTTGTCGGCGCTGTTTGCCTGCCTGGCCGGTGCCATGCTGGCGCTCTGGCTGCGCTACAACGGGCCTGATACCTCCCTGTCGTTCGAGATCATGATGGACGTGTTGCTCATCGTTGTCATTGGTGGCATGGGCACGATGTATGGCGCGATCATCGGCTCTGCGTTGTTCCTGGTCGCGCAAAGCTATTTGCAGGATCTGCTGCGTGTGGGCAGTGAAGCGGCCACGGCTGTGCCATGGCTTGCAGCCCTCTTGTCACCCGACCGCTGGTTGCTGTGGCTGGGTGTTCTGTTTGTGCTGTCCGTCTATTACTTTCCTTCCGGTGTGGTGGGGCGATTGCGCGCACGCAGTGCGCAATCTTGATCTTGCCAAACCCGCCGCTCTCGTCCCATCCATTCGAATTACAACTGGAGACATGTATGAATAGTCCTGTAGAAACACGCGTCTTGACAACGTTGGCAACGGCCCTGGCCTTGGCGAGCGCCACATTGCTCACGGCTTGCGGCGGCTCTTCGTCACCCTCTGCACAAGACGTCAATGCACTACCCAATGGCGTGACCGATTTTGGAGCCAAGGCTTACCGTGCCACTGCAACGGGTGCTGCCAGCACCGCAGCGGGGCAGGACCTATTGACCGCGGGTCTGGGCAAAAGCGGTATCGCCAGCACTGCCGCCGCCGCGTTGACGGCATTCGCCGACCCGGCAAATCCTACCGCCGATGAGTTGCGGCGCAATGCCATCCAGTCCAACTACCGCGGCCTGGTGGATAACACCGCCAACGGTGGATATGGCCTGTTGTACGGCCCCAATGTCGATCTGTCTGGCAAGAGCACGCTGGGTGAAGGTCTGGTGCCTGGACTGGAATATGTAGGCGTGCTGGACGATGGCAGCGGCAACAAGCGTGTGACCATGGCGGTACAGATTCCAGACAGCTTTGATGTCAATGCACCCTGCGTAGTGGTTGGCCCATCGTCGGGCTCACGCGGTGTGTACGGTGCCATTGGCTCTGCATCCGATTGGGGCCTCAAGCGCGGTTGCGCCGTGGCGCTGACCGACGCTGGCAAAGGCATGGGCCTGTACGATCTGGGCGACGACACCGTGCACCGTATTGACGGCACCCGTGCTACCCGCAGCGTGGCAGGTACCCTGTCCCACTTTGCGGTCAATATCTCGGATGCGGTGCGCACCGCTTACAACGCGGTGCACCCCAACCGCGTGGCCCTCAAGCAGGCGCACTCGCAGATGAACCCAGAGAAAGACTGGGGCAGCGACACGCTGGCAGCTGCTGCCTATGCCCTGTACGCGCTCAACCAGCAGTACGCGCCCGTGGCCACCGGCAGCACGTCTGCCAAGTCGCGCCGTTTTACGGCAGCCAACACCATCGTGATTGCGGCTTCTGTGTCCAACGGTGGCGCGGCGGTATTGCGTGCCGCCGAACAGGATACGACGGGTCTGATTGATGGTGTGGTGGCAGGTGAGCCCAGCGCACAGCCCAATACCACTGCGGGTTATGGCGTGCAGTTGGGCGGCGTGCCAGTGGCTTCTTATGGCAAGTCGCTGATGGATTACTTCACCATTGCCAACCTCTACCAGCCTTGTGCCGCACTCGCACCCGCCGCAGCCTTGGCCGAAGTATCCATCTACAACTACATTGGCCTGACCGTGCAGACCACTACTGCTACAAACCGTTGCACGCAGCTGGCTGCAAAAGGTCTGGTCACCGGCAGCACCACCGCAGAACAGGCATCGGACGCCTTGTCCAAGATGCGGGCCGCGGGATGGACCAGCGACAACGACACCATGCACAACGCCCACTACGCTCTGGGCAACGCGGTCATCATCTCCATGATGTACACCAATGCTTATGGGCGTGTCTCGGTGGCAGACAACCTGTGTGGCATGAGTGCTGCCGCAGTGGCGGCCGGTGCACCCGCTGCCATGGCAGCCAATGCCAAGGCAGCCAGTTACGCTACTGGCAACGGCACGGTTAACGGCACCCCTGCCACGGTGATCTACAACGACTCGGTCGGTGGGGCCAAGGCCTGGAACCTGGGCGTTTCGCCCAGCAGTGGTGTGGCGGACTTTTCGTTGGATGCGGCACTTTGCCAGCGTGCGCTGTTCACTGGCTCCAACGTTGTAACCGGTGCGGCGCTGACCACCACATCCACTCCAACCAAGTCGCAGAGCGACGCCGTGCGCGCCGGAGTGACCGAGGTATTGCTCAACGGTAATCTGCGTGGCAAACCAACATTGGTTGTGGCTGGTCGCAGCGACGCACTGCTGCCTATCAACCATTCCGGGCGCGCCTACACCGCGTACAACCGACTGGTTGAAGGTGCGGGGAGCAGGCTGAGCTATATCGAAGTGACCAACGCCCAGCACTTTGACAGCTTCAATGCCTTCTCGGGCTTTGACAGCCGCTTTGTGCCTCTGCACACCTACTTTGTACAGGCACTCAACAGCATGTATGCCCATTTGAAGAATGGCTCGGCATTGCCAGCCAGCCAGGTGGTTCGCACCACGGTGCGTGGTGGCACACCGGGTGCGGCTCCTGCTATCACCGCAGCCCATGTGCCAGGCTTTGGCACCACGCCTGCGGCTGCTGACGCAATAGGGTTCAGTGGCACATCCGTCAACGTGCCCAACTGAACCCCGAACCACAAAAGGCCCCAGCATGGAAACTCTCTCTGCATGGATACGGCAGTGTCAATACATGCTGGCAGTGTTGGCGCTTGGCGCCAGCAACCTGGCGTGTGCGGCACCGCCACCCACGGACATCACCGTGGTACAAGTTGCGCCCCTCACGGGCGTGCTGGCCAGCACCGGACAACAAATGGTGCTGGGAGGAAAAATCTACTTTGACTGGGTCAACGCACAGGGCGGCGTCCACGGCGCCAAGATCAAACATACCGTGCTGGATGATGGCTACAAGGTCGATGAAACGGTGCGCTTGACGCGTGAGGCCTTGCTCAATCCCGCGGTCATTGCGCTGTTTGGTTTTGCTGGCACGGCCAATGTCAGCAAGCTGCTGACTGACGGCGTGCTTGACGTGGGTGGGGCGCCCTTGGTAGCGCCCTATACAGGTGGCGAGGCGCTGCGCAGCCCGTTCAACCCGCATATCTTCCATGTGCGCGCCGGTTACACCGACGAGACCGAACACATGGTGCACCAGGCCGCCACGCTGGGAATGACCCGTATTGCAGTGATGTACCAGAACGACGCCTTTGGCAAGGCCGGTTTGGCGGGTGTGGAAGCCGCGCTGGCCAAACGCAACATGAAGATGCTGGTAGCGGCGAGTTATGAGCGTAACACCGATGAGGTCTCGGAAGCGGTCAAACAGATCAAGGCCGCTGAACCCCAGGCCACCATCATGATCTCGGTCAACCGCTCTACTGCAGCGTTTGCCAAACAATACCGGGCGGCCGGCGGGGGCGGGCAGCTGTACAACATCTCGGTGGTGGACCCGGCGGAGCTGGTCAAACTGGCTGGAGTCAAGGCGGTGCACGGTCTGGGTATCTCGCAGGTGGTGCCTTTTCCCTTTGGCGCCAACAAGCCGGCGGTGCGTGAATACCAGACCCTGATGAAGCTATACGGCGGCGGTCAGGCTGTTAGCTACACCAGTTTTGAAGAGTTTCTCGGTGCCAAGGTGCTGGTGGAGGGCTTGCGCCGCGCCGGGCCTGCGCCCACACGCGCCAAGTTGGTCAAGGCACTGGAAAGCATAGACAACTTTGACCTGGGGGGCACCCGTGTGGGCTACTCAGCAACCAACCGCATCGGCTCACGCTTTGTGGAAGTGACCGTGATCGGCGCATCGGGCAAGTTGTTGCGATGAGTCCGCCGCAGCCTGAGTCCCAGTCCAGAAAGAATCCCTCCCATGACACCCACCTCCCACTACATAAGCTGCGCTGGCCGCGAGATTCACTACACCCAATGGGGGGCAGGGCAGGCGCCAGTAGTGGTGGCCTGGCATGGCCTGGCCCGAACGGGCCGAGACATGGACGAATTGGCAGCCCACCTGAGCTCCAGATATCGGGTGATCTGCCCGGACACGATAGGGCGTGGCCTGAGCCAGTGGAGCCCCTTTCCTGAGCAGGAATACTGCCTGGCGTTTTACGCCCACATTGCCTCAGATCTGTTTGACCAACTGGGCATTGAGCGTGCGCATTGGGTGGGTACTTCCATGGGCGGCGCCATTGGCACGGTGTGTGCGGCTGGGCTGCTGCAACCGTCGATGGCCTCGCGCATTATCAGTCTCACGTTGAACGACAACGCGCCTGAGCTTGCTGCAGCAGCCATTGGCCGTATACGCGCCTATGCGGGCAATCCGCCGGCCTTTGACACGGTGTTGGAGCTGGAGGCATTTTTCAGGCAGGTCTATAAACCCTTTGGCTGGCTCAGCGATGCCCAATGGCGCCGCCTGACCGAGACATCCACCCGCCGCTTGCCCGACGGCCGGGTAACCCCGCACTACGACCCGGCCATGGTGCAGCAGTTCATCAGCCACCCGGACGACTACCGCATCTGGGAGCACTACGACGCGCTGCAGATTCCGGTGTTAAGCCTGCGCGGTGTAGAGTCAGATCTGGTGCTCGCCGAGACCATTGAGGCCATGCGCCACCGCGGCCCAGGCTTGGCCGGGCGGTTGCAAACCGTGGAGGTGCCGGGCTGCGGCCATGCACCGGCGCTGAATGTGCCGGCGCAGCTGGATGGTGTGGCGGCGTTTATTGATGGGGTGGGGGCTTAAGAATCAAGGTAGCACATCCTTGGCCAGCATCAGCATCGGTTGGTTAACAAGCGTCAAGTACACATCGCGACCTTTGGTAGCCATGTCCGCGATTGAGTCTCCGGCAATGCCCGAGCTGGCCAGTGTGAACAGGGTTCGCACGGTACCAGTCTCATCCACCAGGCGTACGGCATTGGCGTCCAGCACCAGCAATCGGTTGTCTGCCAGATTGCGGATACGTTTGATCCCGACGAATGCCGCGGCGCTACCCTGACCATCTTTGGCTTGCGCGGGGTTGTCATGGTTGCCCGCAACAAACACCAGGTCACCGCTGCCGGTCAGGCGGTTGATGACATAGCCACTGCCCACATAGTCTTTGCTTCCCGCGACCCAGAAGCCCCCGTCGTTGCGTTTCTGCACAAAGCTGGCCTCCTGATTCACCAATGGGGATCGCTTTCCGGGGAACACTGCCTGCAACGTACTGGTCGCCACATCGAATCGGTGAAGGGTTGGCACATAAACAGACGTCCAGCTTGTGGCCTCCGGGGGCGGGCAGCCACTATCCGAGACAATGAAGAAGGGAAAATCAGGCTGGCGGTTGGTGAACGAGCTTGTGGACTGGTAGAGCCTCCCGGTTGCATCGCGGCAGGTGGTGGAAGGCGCGCTTGCGACCGCCACGGGGCCAGTAGGGTCCAAGCGATAGACTTTATCGGCAAGTGCATACAGGGAGGCGCTGGCAACATCCAAGCCCGCAAAATTGATGCCGATACCGCTCCACAGGTTGTAATTGGTGCATTGCCGAGTGAAGTTGAATCGCCCCCCGGAGGAACACCAATCGTTTGTAGTTGCCTCCAGACTTCCGACCGCGTCGAGGGCGGTCAGGCGATTGCTCGCCGGTTCATAGCTGACCTTTGCAGGCCTGGGCACCGTGTGGATGTCCCGTGCATAGCCTCTGCTGCCCTCATGCACACCGACCAATGCGTTTTGGCCGTCAAACTCCAGCCTGGCGCCTGAAAAGTGGGGGCGAATGCTATAACTGGGGCCAGAGACTGTTGTCAGGTGTCTATTGCTCAGCTTGCGCACCTGGCATGTCTCGGCGTCATAAAAGAACAAATCACCTTGAGGGCTGTGTGTCAGTCCGTACGCTGACAAAAAAGTGGCCGTGGACAATTCACCGTCCTGCCCGACAGCTGTGGCACTGATGTTTCCCGGCCGTGCGAGCACTGACCAACTGCCATCCTGCCCCATGCGGTACAAAGTAGCGTTGCCACCACCACCCCAGACGATATCGCCATCGTCGCCCAAGGTGGCGCGATCAAGCCCCAGACTCGTGCCGCTGCTAAAACTGAATTCGCTGAAGCTACTTGTGCTCACTTGGCTCGCGACCTCTCGCCAGTCGGCACCTTTCCATTGCCAATAGCTGGTCCGGGTGGTCGCGTTGTAGCTTGCCGAAGAGGGATAAGGCTTCACAACCGTTTTACGCCGCACCACTAATGCCAACTGCCCGACGCGGTTGGCCAGCACAGTGACCTGGTCCCCAGGCGTTGCCACGTTGGCTGGTACGTTAAGGGAGTCGGACTGCCAGATCGCATCGGCATTGCGGGTCATGCGGCGGACGAAATACTGGGTGCCCGCATCGTTGGCGACTAGCAGGAAGGCGGCGCCCTGGGTCGACGCGAAACCCCGCACCTGTCCCAATGCGAGTTGGCTGCTTGGGCCATCCGGTGGCGCCGTGCCAAAGCTGGTAGTGGCACCAATGCGTTCGTCTTGGCCATTGGGCTGCAATGCCCCGCGCCACAGCACCTTATCGGCGCTGATCCACCACAATTGACCGTCCATATCGACGCGAACGTCATCGAGGGCACGCGCTGTGTAGGCGATGCGGCGCCCAGTCTTGTCGATCCAGAAGTAGTTATAGGTGTACCTGGGGTACTCGCCAACTTGCGTACGCCCCAGGACGCCGCCATCGGGCAAAGCCGCCAGCGTGATGCCAGGGTCCTGGTCGTTGCCTCCGGGATACCGTGCGCGGGTCTTTTCGCCATCGCTGTTGCCGCAGGCAAATGTCACTGGGTCGGTGTCTTGCGGCCCCACCAAACTGAACGAAGGCTGGCTTGGCGTAGGTCCAGGCGTCGATGCGGACGTCGCACTTCCACCGCCACCACAAGCCACTAGCGCCATAGTGGATACACCGGTCGCCAGAACATTCAATAGAACGCGCATGCGTTTTCCCTCCCTTGTTTTTTTGACGCGTCGATATTAACGCGACACAGGGGGTTGGCTGCGTCTGTACCCCATTGACCGCTAGATTGCGCGAAACGTGCTCCATCAGTTGTTCGCTCTGCAAGAATGAGATACTGCGCGCCATCGATAAAACGACAGGGGTGGAACCATGCTACAAAAACTCAATGAACTGACCGAGAGTCATGGCGCGCTTCAAAAGGGCAAGGGCCTGATCACTGGTGTAATCGCACTCTCTTTGGGCATCTTGTGCTTCCTGGGGGTGTTGGCGTTTCACTTTCCCCAGTACCTCACGACACCCGAACTGCGCAAGAGTTATGACGTCGAGATGATCCGCACCGTCATGTTTGTCGCGATGGTGCTAGCTGGTGGCATGTCTCTGGTCAATGTGTTGTTTAACCGTGCGCGTTGGCTCTCTGGTTTTGCTTTTTTGCTGGTGGTATTGACCGCTATTTTGGGTGGTAGCAAGGTGCCGGTGAATGACTTTGCTGACCACACACCCTACATCGGTTTGGACTGGTTCATTCTGGACCTCTTGGGCTCGTCATTGATTTTTATCTTTGTCGAAAAACTCTTTGCCCTGCGCAAAGACCAGCCGGTGTTTCGCCCAGAGTGGCAGACCGACTTCAACCATTTCATCGTCAACCACATGGTGGTGGGGTTCATCATGCTGGCCACCAATTTGTTGGTGCACAAGCTGTTTGGCTGGGCGGCAAAAGATGGTATCCAGGCCTTGGTGCGTGACCTGCCGTTTTTCGTAGCCGTGTTTTTGATCGTGCTAGTGGCTGACCTGGTTCAGTACTGGACGCACCGCGCCTACCACGAGACCTTTCTGTGGCGTCTGCATGCCGTGCACCACAGTGCCAAACACATGGATTGGATGGCGGGCTCGCGTCAGCACATTCTTGAGCTCATCATCACGCGTACGCTGGTGCTTGCGCCGATTTTTGTACTGGGTTTTTCCAAAGAGGTGATCGACACCTACATCGTCATCGTCGGTTTCCAGGCGGTGTTCAACCATGCCAATGTGAGTGTGCGTTTGGGGCCGTTGCGCTACGTGATCGTCACGCCCAATTTTCACCATTGGCACCACAGTCAGGACCAGGAGGCACTGGACCGTAACTATGCCGCGCACTTTGCATTCATCGACTACCTGTTTGGTACCGCTGTCAAGAGTACCAAACTCTGGCCCGAGCGTTATGGCGTGCTGGGCGACTACGTGCCGGACGGGTTCTTGAAGCAGCTAAAGTTTCCGTTTGTGTGGAAGGGTTAGGCCAGAAATTCCTGGAACTGTGCCTCGGGCACTAGCAGTCCGCCTGTGGTCCAGACCACATGGTTGGCTCCCGCACAAGAAAGTGCGTGCCCACGCAGATGCAAAGGTCCACTAAAGCCGGCTGCGGCTGAGGGCTCAATCCGCATGCCCTCATTGCGATGCAACAGTACCAAGTGTTCGAACAGCGTCTGGTCCTGCACCGTGAAGATACCGGCCAGCACGTTATGCATAGCTTCTGCCGCCAACAGCGACGCGCGAGGAATGGCTAGACCGTCGGCTTGTGTCAGGTTCGTCAATCCAAAATCGTAAACCGAGGGATGGCTACCCGGCTCTGCCAGCATCTGCACCAGAAAACACGGCGACTGCACGGGCTCGGCAAAGAAGCAGTACACATGTTCGCCAAACAGCTGGTGCAGACCCCATGCAATGCCCGATGGTGCGCCACCCACCCCGCACGGGATGTAGACCAGCAAGGGGTGTGCAGCATCTACCACCACGCCCTGCGCCAGCAATTGGTCGCGCAGGTGCAGGGCCGCCGCGCTGTAACCCACAAACAGCGACAAGGAACGTTCGTCATCAACAAAGTGGCATAGCGGGTCCGCAGCGGCCAGCTCGCGGCCTCGGGCCACGGCCTGTTCGTAGTCGCCCGTGTGCTCGACCACCTGCACGCCATGGAGGCGCAGGCGTTCTTTCTTCCATTCCTTGGCCTCGGTGGACATGTGCACCACGGCTTTGAACCCCAGCGCCGCGGCCATGACGCCGATGGCCATGCCCAGATTCCCGGTGGAGCCCACGGCAACCTGGTGCCGTGCGAACACCGCACGTGCCGCAGGTTGTGCCAGGCCCCGGTAGTCCGCGCCAGTGGGTAGTAAATCGTGCTCCAAGGCTAGCGTTTCCGCCCACTCCAGTACTTCATGAAAGCCCCCGCGGGCCTTGATGGAACCAGCCACTGGCAGGCTATGGTCGGCCTTGACCCACAGCCGACCCTGTTCGGGCGGTAGCCCCAAGGCCTGCTGCATGTGGGGTACTGGAGTCAGCGCAGACTCAATTTGCCCGCAGGTTGCAGCGAGCTCCGGGAACAATTGCGCCAGCAATGGTGCAAAGCGCGTCAGCCGGTCATGCGCAGCACGCATGTCAGACAGCCCCAAAGAAATCTTGCCTGTCTGTGTGGACACCGGACCGCATTCTTGCCGCCGGGGATTGAGCCACAGTTGTGGTGTGGCGGAGCGAAGAAGGGCAGTCATCGCTGCATTCTAGAATCTTGACTATGCAGCCGAGTTCTTCACAAGCCTTTCCCTCAGCCACGATGCTCAACTCCGCTATTGCGTTGCACCAAAAGGGGCAACTGCAGCAAGCCAAAGTGGGGTACGAAGCCATTCTGGCAGTTGAACCAGCGCACTACCAGGCCCTTCATTTGTTGGGCCTAGTGGCCGTGCAAACGGGTGACTACGCCGGGGCGGTAGACCTGATTGGCAAGGCCATTGACATCTTTTCTCACGACGCTGATTTTTATGCTAACCGTGGCCTTGCGCTGCAGCAACTGCAGCAGTTTGAGGCGGCCGTTACCCACTACAACCAGGCTCTTGTGCTCAACCCCAAACAAGTGGGTGCCAGTTCCAATCGCGGCATGGCTCTGCATCGGCTGGGCCGGCTTGACGCCGCTTTGGCCAGTTACGATCAGGCAGTAGCGCTAAGCCCAGGGGTGGCAGATTTTCATTTCTTCCGCGGCAATGTATTGCAGGCCATGCAGCGGCACGACGCAGCCATCGCCAGTTACAACCAAGCGATAACGCTGCGACCCAACTACGCACAGGCCTGCTTTAACCGGGGGTTTTCTTTTCAGGCGTTGCAGCACTGGGGTGCTGCGTTGGCCAGCTACGATATGGCCCTAAGCGTCCACCCTGCTTATGCAGAAGCCCATTGCAACCGGGCCGCGGTGTTGCAGGCGCTCAAACGCCTGGATGAGGCGGTGGAAAGTTGTGATAAAGCGCTGGCCCTCAGACCTGACTACGCTGAGGCTTACACCAACAGGGGGGTGGCGCTGTACGGCCTGCGGCGTTATGAAGAAGCCCTTGCCAGCTATGACGCAGCCATTCGCTACAAGCCGGATTATGTGAAGGCCCATACCAATCGCGGGGTAGCCCTGCACGGGCTTAAGCAATGGGACGCTGCCTTGGCCAGCTACGATCAAGCCATCTCCCTGCGACCTGACTACGCACAAGCCCACGCGAGCCGCGGCCTCACACTGCATGCCTGTGGCCAGTGGCATGCGGCACTTGCCAGTTTTGACGCCGCTATTGAGCTGGATCCAAACGATGCCCAGTCGTACTTCAACAAATCCATGACGCTGTTACTGCAAGGCGATCTTGCGGGAGGACTGCCGCTGTATGAATGGCGATGGGAGACCGAAGCGAGCAAACCGCGTAAACGACACTTCAAGCAGCCTTTGTGGCTCGGCGCAGAACCAGTTTTTGGCAAAACCATTCTGTTGCACAGCGAGCAGGGTTATGGCGACACCATCCAGTTTGTCAGGTACGCCCGGCTTCTGGAGGCCCAGGGTGCACAGGTTGTTCTGGAAGTTCCGCCGGCGCTCATGGGTATGCTGCAAGGACTCGAGGGTGTACATACCCTGGTGGCAACCGGTGACCCTTTACCGCCATTTGATATGCATTGCCCTTTGCTGTCCTTGCCCCTTGCGTTCAAGACAAACTTGCGCAGTATCCCGGCAGCCGAGGCCTATCTGCAAAGTGATGCGGGCAAGGTCGAGCAATGGTCCGCACGCCTAGGCCCGACGGGCAAGCCGCGTGTGGGTCTGGTCTGGAGCGGCAATGCCCAACATGCCAATGACAGCAACCGCAGCATTGCGCTTGCAAGTTTGCTGCCGTACCTGCCAGATACTTGTGAGTACGTAAGTCTGCACAAAGACGTGCGCGATGCCGATCGGGAGAGTCTGGCCACCCACGGCGGTATCCGCCACTTTGGCGAGCAGTTGCAAGACTTCAGTGATACCGCGGCCCTGGTCTCGTTGATGGACCGTGTCATCAGCGTGGACACCAGTACTGCCCATCTGAGCGCCGCCTTGGGAAAGCACACTTGGATCCTATTGCCCTATTTACCTGACTGGCGTTGGCTGTTGGACCGCGATGACAGCCCCTGGTACATGTCTGCCAAGCTCTACCGACAAAGTTTCGATGGCGATTGGATGCCCGTCTTCCAACGTCTTCAAACAGAGCTGTCACGTCTATGAGACATCATTTGCGCTTGCAAACCCGACCTATTCCATGCAGCCCTCCTTTCAATTGACCCCATCAGCAATGCCTATTCCTGCGCTGACCCAAGCCCAGGTTCCGGACGCGTTGAAACATGCCATCGCCTTTCACCAGCGCGGCCAGTTCGCGCAAGCAAAAGCTTTGTACGAAGGTGTCATCCAGGCGCAGCCCAGGCACTTTCAGGCCTTGCATCTTCTGGGCCTAATAGCTGCGCAGACGGGCAACCCCGAAGCAGCGTTGGGGTTGATCGAACGGGCCATAGAGATCTTCCCGGGCAATCCTGATTTCCATATCAATAGGGGTAATGTGCATCGCACATTGCGCCATTTCGATGCAGCCCTGGCCAGTTATAGCAATGCGATTGCCCTCAAACCTGAATACGCCCAGGCCCATTGCAACCAGGGCGTCGTGTTGCAAGAGTTGTCGCAGTTTCAGGCTGCTGTTGACAGTTATGACCGTGCCATCGCCTTTTCGCCGGGTTTGGTGGAAGCCCATTCCAACCGGGGTGTGGCACTGATAGAACTGCAACAACTGGATGCGGCAGTCGCCAGTTGCGAAAGGGCCATCGCACTCAATCCTGCTTACACAGAGGCACATTACAACCGCGGTAACGCCCTGCTGGGTCTTAAGCAAATCGACGAAGCTATAGCCAGTTTCGACAGGGCTATTGCCATCCGGCCTACATGTGCACAGGCCTATTTCAGCCGTGGTGTAGCGCTGCATGAGCGCAAGGCGCTGGAAGCAGCGCTTGCCAGTTACGACCAGGCCATTGTTCTCAACCCCCAGCACGCCAAGGCTTTTTTCACCCGTGGTTTTGTCCTGATGGAGCTGGGACGTTATGAAGCATCCATTGCTAGTTATGACCAGGCCATTGCCATCAACCCCACTTATACAGATGCACATTCCAATCGCGCAGCGGCGTTGTTGGCGCTCAAGCTGTGGGAGGCCGCCGTGGCCAGTTGTGACAAGGCCATAACGCTTGACCCGAACCATGCCCAGGCGCTCACCAATCGAGGCGTGGCGTTGCACCAGCTCAAGCAGTTCGATGAGGCAATGGTTAGCTACAACAGTGCCATAGCCGCCCAGCCAGACTACGTCCAGGCCCACACCAACCGTGGTGTTGCCTTGCATGCACTTAAGCAACTGGATGCTGCGGTAGCGTGTTATGACCGGGCTATCGCCATCCAGCCGGACTATGCGGAAGCCCATTTCTACAAATCCCTCGCTTTGCTGTTGGCTGGAGACTTTGAGCGCGGTTGGGCGTGTTACCAATGGCTGTGGAAGACTGAGAAAAGTGCGCCCAAGCTGCGGCATTTTTCGCAACCCCATTGGTCGGGAGCCGAGTCGCTGGTTGGAAAAACTATATTGGTGCATAGCGAACAGGGACTGGGCGACATGATCCAGTTTTGTCGCTATGCGCAATTGCTGGCTGATGCTGGTGCGCGTGTCGTTCTGGAAGTCCCACCACCACTAAAAGGTTTACTCCAATGCCTTGCGGGTGTTGCGGAGTTGGTCAACAAAGGGGCTCAGCTTCCGGCATTTGATTACCAGTCGCTGCTGCTGTCGTTGCCGGCGGCTTTCAAAACAAGCATGGACAGCATTCCCGGTAGGCAGCCGTATTTGCACTGCGACAGCCGGAAGTTGCAAGAGTGGGTTGACAGGCTAGGCGCAAAGACTAGACCCCGTGTGGGTATCGTATGGAGTGGCAGCACCGACCACGCTATTGACTACAACCGCAGCTTGCCCCTGGCGGTATTGGTTCCCTTCTTGCCGGACGCGTTTGATTGCTTCAGTTTGCAAAAAGAGGTGCGTGAAATGGACAAGGCTTCATTGGTCACGCACAACAAGATACGTCACTTCGGCGATGCGATCGCTGACTTTGACGATACTGCCGCCTTATGTACGTTGATGGATATTGTCGTCAGCGTTGACACCAGTGTTGCCCACCTGAGCGCAGCCTTGGGTAAGCCCACTTGGATCCTATTGCCCTATGTACCTGACTGGCGTTGGCTGTTGGACCGCGATGACAGCCCCTGGTATCAGACTGCCAAGCTTTACCGTCAAAGTTCCGATGGCGATTGGCCCGGCGTCTTGGCAGAAGTCAAGGCAGATTTGCTCTCCATAGCGACTGGCTAAGTCGCGCTATTGTTTGGCCCCCATTGCCAACGCCGCAATGCGTGAAGTCGCCATCGCCGCCGCATCCGGCTCGTCCTGTGTATTCCAGCCTCCCATGTGTTGCTCGCTGAGGTTGCAAAGCGCAGTGATCCACTCGGGGTCGTCGTTCAGGCAGGGTATGTAGTGGAAAGTCTTGCCGCCGGCCAGCAAAAAGGCGGCGCGTGCTTCCATACTGATTTCTTCCAGTGTCTCCAGGCAGTCGCTGGTGAAGCCCGGGCAAATCACATCTACGCGTTTGACTCCGGCACGACCCAGCGCGATGAGTGTCGGCTCGGTGTAGGGCTCCAGCCATTTGGCGCGTCCCAGTCGGGACTGGAATGTCACTTTGTATTGCTCCTTGGTCAGGTTCAGTTTGTTGGCCAGCAGGCGGGCGGTCTTCATGCATTCGCAGTGGTAGGGGTCGCCCAGCTGCAGCGTGCGCGCGGGAACACCGTGGAAACTTATCACCAGTTGATCGGGTCGGCCGTGCTCTTTCCAGTAGCGCTGAACGCTGCTGGCCAAAGCGGCGATGTAGCCCGCATCATCGTGGTAGTGGTTGACAAAACGCAGTTCGGGCAGGGCGCGGGTGCGAGCAGCCCAACTGTATACCGCGTCGAACACACTGGCCGTTGTGGTGGCGCTGTACTGCGGGTAGGCGGGTACGACCAGTACCCGGGTGACGCCCTCGACCTTCAGCGCATCCAGCTGCGAGGCAATGGATGTGCTGCCGTAGCGCATGGCATAGCGCACCTTGACGGCATGGTTGCGTTGGCCCAGCCAGCCTTGTAACAGCTTGGACTGCTTCTCGGTCCACAGCTTCAGCGGCGAACCCTCGGGTGTCCAGATGCTGGCATATTTGGCAGCGGATTTGGCTGGCCGAAAGCGCAGGATGATCCCGTGCAATATCAGCATCCAGACCAGGCGCGGTATTTCGACCACACGGTGGTCGCTCAAAAATTCTGCCAGATAGCGGCGCACAGCCTTGGGCGTGGGCTCATCGGGCGTGCCCAGGTTGCAGTACAGCACGGCGGTGCGGGCGGCTTGGCCGTGGGTGTAGGAGGGTTCGGTGGAAAAGGTCATTCCCTATTCTCGCAAATCAAGCAAACTCCACCGGCCATCGTCTGTAATCGCCTTTCGTTCCCTTCGTTTTGCAATATGTCGGATGGGCGAAGTGCTTGCTGGCGTGGCTAAATATATTGCTCCGTAGGGCTTAATGGCAGGTGCGCCATTAAGAATGCCTGGCAGCTAGTGCTTAAAGGCTAAGTCTGCTTCTTTTTTTCAACATGAGGAGTGCACTTAAATGACCAGTTTACAGAGAGCCGGTGGAGTTGCCGCCCTTGCAGGGGCCATGGTCTATGTTGTCGGTTTCACGCTGATGGCCACCATGCTCAACCCCGGTAATACTGAGGCATGGGGGCTGGCCGAAAAACTGGCGTTCGTCTTGGAGAGGAAGACAACTTTTCAGCTGCTGAACCTTTTCATCTATGTGTTTTTTGGGATTGTTTTGGTGATACTCACGGTTGTGCTTCACGAACACATGAAGGCCAAGGCTAGCGTGCTGATGCAAATCGCCTCGTCGTTTGGGCTTATCTGGGCTGGCCTCGTCATTGCCAGCGGTATGGTTGCAAGCGTGGGACTGGATGCGGTCGCAAAGCTGAATGCCCAAGATGTTGCGATGGCCGCAACCGCTTGGCCCGTCATTGCAGCTATTCAGGATGGCCTGGGCGGAGGCGTAGAGATTGCTGGGGGCATATGGCTTCTTTTGGTCAGTGCCGCGTCACTACGGACCAAGACTTTCCCTAAGCTTCTCGACTATCTGGGTTTGGTTGTAGGTTTGGCCGGTATCCTCACTATTGCGCCAATGCTGCGTGATCTGGGTGCAGTTTTCGGTGTTGGGCAAGTTTTCTGGTTCGCGGCGATCGGCGTATTGATGCTGCGTGGTAATGGCACCCAACCAGTGGTTCCAGCCGATGCACGTACTTCATGACACTGCGGTTGAAACTGAGCGGTATGCTTGGGTCATGTCTAATCCACTGACCGAACTCGAAGTCATGCGCTCCGTCGCAGAGGACGCACCCGAATGCGTTCGGGTACGTGGACTTACGCGCGAAAACGCTGTATCCGAAGAACGGTTGCGCGCGCATGGCATCACAGGCGAATCGTGGGCCGAAGACATCACGACCGGCCGATTATCGGGCTGGGTCGCACGCAAAGGCGGACAAATCGTCGGCTATTGCTTTGGTGCAGCGCAGACTGGCGAGGTTGTTGTTCTGGTCTTGCTCCCGCCGGAAGAAGGCAGAGGGCTCGGTAAACGCTTGCTGCAGCTCGTCGTCGACGACCTGCGGCGCGTTGGCCACAGCCGCATATTCCTTGGCTGCGCGGCCGACCCTGCAGTTCGCTCCTATGGCTTTTATCGCCATTTGGGGTGGGTGAGTACTGGCACCCTGGATCAGCATGGTGACGAGGTACTTGAACTGCCGGTATCCAATCCCTGCGTTCGCGATAGCCAGACTTCTTTGTAGCGCGTATGACTGACCATTTCGACCATGCGTTCTTCCGCCAACTGGAGCTCAGGCGTACCCGCGCGCTTGTAGAGCGCGACATGGTGACGATTGATGCACTCCACGCGCCAGAGTACGAGCTCATTACCCCGTCCGGAAAAGTATTCGACCGGGCGCTGTACCGCGCGGCTATAGAAAGTGGACCCTTCTACACAGCGTGGGAGGTTGGCGAAATGGCCTGCCGTGTTTCCCCCAGCATGGCAATTGTTCGGTACAAAGCAAGGCTTGCATTCCCGTCTGGCCGCGAGTTGACGTGCTGGCACACCGATACCTACGAGAAACGCGTTGGGCAGTGGCAAGCGGTCTGGTCACAGGCCACGCAATTGCCTGAAACAAAACCCTCGGCCTAGCAACTGCCTAGGGTCTTGCCGGTGGCTGCAAAGCGCTGCAGTCCGGCCAAGGTTTGGTGGCTTGATTGATTAGGTCGTGGCCTTTGAGGCCACGATCGCTTCATCGCGCAGAACCTTTCCGTCCACCAATTCAATCACGCGGTCACAACGTGCAGCGAGGCGTGGGTCATGGGTGACGATCAGGAAGGCAGTGCCACTGCGGCTGATTTGGCGCATCAGGGTGAAGACGTTGTCGGCTGAAACGGTGTCCAGATTGCCAGTGGGCTCGTCAGCCAGTACCAGCGCAGGCTGCATCACCAGCGCGCGGGCAATGGCAACCCGCTGCTGCTGACCGCCAGACAAGTCATTGGCCAGGTGGTCGCCCCAGGCCTTCAGGCCCACTTGGTCTATCAGGTTCTCGGCTCGCGCACGCATGGCGGCGTTGGGCCGACCTTCTGCAGCGAGCAGTGGCAGCATTACGTTCTCTACGGCGGTGAAAGCGGGTAGCAGGTTGTGAAACTGAAAGACAAACCCGATTGCTTTGGCGCGTAGCTGTGTGAGCGCCTTGTCGGGCAGGTTTTCGGCTTCTTGACCGATCAGGAATAGCTTGCCGGCACTGGGCTTGTCCAGCATTCCAATGATGTTGAGCAGTGTGTTTTTACCGGAACCCGAAGGGCCAATCAGCGCCACAAACTCACAGCGCGCCAGGCTCAGGTCAATGCCGTGCAACACCTCGGTTTCATGGCTGGTGCCCGTACCGTACGATTTGCGGATGGCCTGCAACTGCAGGGTCGCAGTATCCGAAGCCTGCTCTACAGGAGGCGCTTTGGCGTCACCCACGAATTGCAACCGCCGGATCGAGCCGCGCAGCGCGCTGCGCCGGAAACAAGGCCGAGACCGTACCCACCAGTGTGGCCCCCAGTGCGACGTAGATGTACAAAACCGGACCGGCTTCCAACGTAAAAAACGGCACGCCTTCTTCGTTCACCGCAAAGCCGCGCCATGCGGTTGGAAACCCCCAGCCCATCAGCGAGCCAAACACCGAACCCAGCAAACCAAGAATTGCGCCTTACAGCAAAAAGACCCCCAAAATTTGGCTGCGTGTGGTGCCGGTTGCGCGCAGTATGCCGATCTCTTTGGACTTTTGAACCACCGACACCACGAGCACGCTGGCAATGCCCAGTGCTGCTGTCAGGCCTACAAACAAGCGGATCATGAAAAAGCTCAGGGTTTGCCCTGACAGAGCCTTGAAGAATTCGGCATTGGTTTCTATCCAACTTTCAACCTTGATGTCCGGTTGCGCTGCGATCTGTTGCGCAGTGGATTCCGCCTCAAACGGTACCGCAACCTTGACCCACAAGGCAGTTACACCACCGGGCAACCCCATCAGGCTTTGTGCGGTCCGCAGTGCCACGTAGACGCTCCCAGTGTTCTGGTCCTGGTTGCCAAAGTCAAAAATTCCGGACACAAACAAGACTACCGATGTACCCAAGGCTGCTTTCAGCGTGAGCTTGTCGCCAATGCGCAGTCCCAGGTCTTGGGCGAGCTTGCTACCAATCAGCACATCGGTGCTGCTTACATTCGCCCGTCCTGCAATGATTTTTTCTTCCAGCGCGATCAAACGCAAGTAGCTTTGTGGTTCGATGCCGCGCACGCTCACACCGGTATTGGCATCCCCCCGCACAATAAACGCGGAGTCCTCAATCACTGGAGCCACTACCAAAACGCCGGGGATCGTTAGCGTCGCGTCGCGCACCTTTTGCCACTGATCGAGCGACCGTGGCCGCTGCGCGCGCGGCTGTACCCTGGCTGCAAACTCAACATCCGTGCCTTGGCGCAGTATGCGGGGTGCTTCATCGGGCGGTTTGATCACTATTTGTGCTTGGTAGTCCAGCAAGGTCTTGAAAATACTTGCCTGCAGACCCGTCAGTCACGCAGACATGAAAACGATCACAGAGACCCCCAGTGCCACGCCCGCAATGATGAACAGCGTTTGCAGCAAGCCCTCGCGCAGAAACCGTGTGGCCAGCACCCATTCAAATGGCAGCAGTGGGTTCATGGCTCCACGGGGCTTTTGCCAGCAGCGGGCGCGCCGGCAAGTGGCGGAATATCCTGCACCCGGGCCCGCACGCGTTGACCTGCTTTGACACCGAGCTTTGACTTGGGGATAACCCCTTCACCTGCCGAAATGCCGTCCAGGACTTCCACCCGAGTATCCCCACGCAGGCCCAGTGTGACGAACTGTTTGACGGCGTGTTTGTCGCGTACCACTAGTACCCAGGGTTTGTCAGTGTCAGCGTCTTCAAGGGTGGAGGTCGCGATGACCACAGCGGCGCTCCGGCGGGCGGTTTCAATGTCAACCGACACGGTCATGTCCTGGCGCAAATAGGGCGGTGGGTTGGTCACTGCAAGTTTCACTTCGACCGAACCCCGAGTGGCATCGACTCCGGGATTGATGTATGCCACCACCGCATCAAAGCGAAGGTTGGCATACGCATCAGCGGATCCCAATGCCGCTTGTCCAAGCGCGATTTTTGAAAGGTTCTTTTCGTCGATCTGAATGAGTAGTTGTGTTTGTCCGTTGGCGGCCAGAACCATGAGCGCTTTTCCAGGTTGTACGATGTCACCGACCTCAACCTCACGCGAGATCAGCACGCCGCTGCTGGGCGCCAGAACCGTGCCTTGCGCTACTTTTGCGCTTGCCAGCTGCCGTCCCGCCACCGCTTGGGCCAAGGCTGCCTGGGCCAACGCTGTGTCACTCCCACTGGGCTTGGTGCTGTTGGCCATTGCCTGGGCACTGGCTACGCAGCTGGCAGCGACATCCACTGCACGTTGTGCTTCGTCCAGTGCGGCCGGGCTGATGAAGCCTTGCGAAACCAACTTGCGATTGCGCTCCAGCGTTTTGAGTGCTTGTCTGGCGGTTGCTTGGGTCTGCGCCAGCGCCTGTGCTGCCTGGGGTTGGTTCAACTCGCTCAGTTGGCGGATCCGCCCTTGGGCGTGGGCCACATCGGCTGTGGCCTGGGCCAGGCTGGCACGGCTGTCGCTATCGTCCAGTTCGATCAGCAGTTTGCCCCTCTCCACAGTTTGCCCTTCCACCACCGCCACGCGTACCACTCTACCGGTGCCTTGCAGCGCAACATTGATCCGCTGTGGGGAGATTACGCGGCCGCTGGCCACGACCGTTTGCACCAGCTCCCCACTGGTGGCCACATACACCGCAGTGGGAGTGCCTAAGACTACATTGCGCATCAAATACGCCACCAGTGTCAGGATCACAAGGGCTACGGCGCTAAGCTTCCACCATGTGCTGGTGCTCCAAACCGTGCGTTCTTTTGGGGTACCGGCGGCGTCGGGGATAGCATCTGCGCCCATCTAGGGCGGCGCAGGTTTAGGCCAGGGGGCCAGTGTGTGCTGCATGTCACGCCTTTCGGGAGCAGTGGTGTGACCTCCGTTGTAGTCCCGCCGTGAACGAAGGTCTGTGCGTTGACACACCCAGTGCCCCGATGAGGGCACCTTGCTAAGTATTCGACATTCAGCGGGTGGGATTCAATCTGAGCGTGCTTTGTGTGTTGGCTTTGACATCCGCTGCGCTCAGATGCTGCGGCTTGTAGATGCCCTCCGCAAAGAAGGCTGCCTGGTCGGAGTAGTGGGCGTCAAACAAAACGCCACTTTGACCCACGGGGTTGATACCTACAGCTTTGTCCGGTTGGGCAAAGTCCACTACCCGGCGGGTGGAGGGGCCCGAGCGCACAGCCCAGGGGGCGGGCCCCATCTGGTAGTTCATGTTGTTCGGCGTCTCGCGGCCACCCGCTACCTTGAAAGGGCCAACATTGAACAGGCTGTCCAGCGGTTTTTGCTGTCCCAGTGGGTGGGCGTGGGTCAGTGTGTGGGCGGTGCCCCAGTTCCATTTCTGCAGGTCTTTGCCGTTTACGGATTCCAGATGTTTGAGCGTGTTGACCCATGCGATGCGCACGGTCTCAAAACGGTTCTCCACCTGCTTGGTACTAACGTTGTCCCACCAGGGTGAATTGGCATCTGCAACCAGCCGGGGCAGCGCGATGTCCAGTGCAAAGGTGCGCAGCAGGTTCTTGAACTGTGCCTCGCCCATCTCATCGGCCATGGCAGCATGTGCCAACTCGTACATCAGCTGGGTGAAAAGCAGGGCTGCCATGCTGTCGCGGCTGTAGTCGCCATCCCACACTAGCAGGGGTTCCAGAAAGGCCTTTTCATAAGGGTCGGTTGTGACGTTCATCAAAATGGGCATCAGGTCTTTGAGTACGCGTGGACCGTAGCCGTTGCCACTGTTGAGTTGCAGGGCCTGTGCGGCGGCGATGTCCCATTTTTTGTCGGAGTCACGCAGGGCCTCGTCCAGCCGCTGGGCTCGGTCCGGCAGGCAGTAGTAGCCAGGTACGGGCACGCCACTGGGGGGCTTGGGCTGGTGGTTGGCCGACACGATATAGCCCCGTGCCGGGTTTTCTTCTTGCGGGTTGAAGCTGAAATTGTAGAAGCCGGTTTTGTCGGCCTCGGCCGTGCTGCCATCCAGTATGAAGGCCGGGTTCACGCCCGCTGGGCGAATGGGTAGCTTGGCTGCAGCCCACCAACCAATGTCGCCTGCGGTGTTGGCCCACACGACGTTCAGCCCGGGCGCATGGATCTTTTCCGCAGCGCTGCGGGCCTTTTCGCGGGTGTTGGCGCGATTCAGCTCGTAAAAGGCTTCCATAACCGGGTTCTCAGTTTCCAGAAACGCCCACCACATGGCGATGGGTGTGGCACCAAAACTCTCCTTGAACGCGTCACTGATGATGGGGCCATGGGGCGATCGTCGCAGGGGCAACTGCACATCCCCCTGACCTTTGACGTGGATGGTCTCGGTGCGGGTCTGCATGTCAACCCATTGGCCCTTGATCGAGACCTGGTTGGGGTTGGCAGGGTTGATCTTTTCGGCGATCAGGTCCACGTCGTCGTTTTCGAACATGGTGAGCGTCCAGCCAAACTGGCTGTTGTGACCCAGCAAGGCGAAGGGGTTGAGCGCCTGGAAGTGGCCATACAGGTCAAACCCAGGGGCGGTGAGGTGGGCCTCGTACCAGACGGATGGGGCCGAGAACGCAATGTGCGGGTCGCCGGCCAGCAGGGGCTTGCCGCTGGCGGTGCGTTTGCCGGAAATGGCCCAGGCATTGCTACCTTCAAACGCGGGCACACCGGCTGCGTCCAGTGCGTCCTGGCTTAGCTGGGCCAAACGGCCAAGGCCAGCCCAATCTTTGGCATCGAGCGCCAGCGCGGGGCCGGTGGGCTTGGTAGAAGCGTTCGCGCTCTGGCTGGCTTGGATGACACCTTCCGGATGCCAGTCCAGGTCAAACATCTTCAGGTGCTCAGCGCCCAATTTGTCGCGGATATGGGTCAGCGCAGGCTCTGCTTTGAACGCCTGGGCAAAGCTGTAGGCCAGATAGCCAGACACGGCAATCGTGTCGGCAGGTGTGAACGGCCGCTTGGGTATCTTGAGGATGTCAAATTCCAGTGGCGCAGGGTGGGTGTTCTGGTACTGGTTGATGCCATCCAGATACGAGATCAGCGCCAGATCGGCCGGTCTGCTGGGGTTGATCTTGTTGGCAATTTCGTCAGCCCGGGCGCGAATGCCCAGGGTGCGGAATAGTTTGTCGGTCTCCAGCAAGTTGGGCCCCAGAATTTCAGCCAGCTCACCCCGCGCCAGGCGGCGCACCATTTCCATCTGGAACAACCGGTCCTGGGCATGCACGTAGCCCAGCGCCCGGTACAAATCCATTTCACTCTCTGCCTTGATATGGGGCACACCGCGTTCATCGTAAGACACCTTGACCGATGCCTGCAGCTGCTGGAGCGCAATGCTGCCACTGCGCACAGGCTGTTTGGTGTGGATATGCCAGGCTGCTACACCACCCACCGCCAAGATGGCTGCGGTGGCTGTGGCGGCGGCAATTTTCACGGCTATATGCATGGGACGTTCTCTCTCTGCGAAGAAGCGCCAATCATACGCAGGGGGCGAATGCAAAAGCTTGCCAGCCACTGAAGAATATATTTACATTAGCTACATCAGTCTTGGCGGCAAAAGTCGGCCAGTACGTCGATCACGGAGCCAAATGAACGAAGCACCGCAGCCTAGCCGACAAATCCCGCTCATACCTGTGTTGGTGTTGGTGTTTGGGGTCTTGCTGTCGGGTGCAGCCGCTTACTACCAGCGGCAGTCCATCGACAAGGTGGCCCGCGAAGAGTTCGAGCGCATGGCGTTGCGGACGGAATCGGAGATTGCGCATCGGTTCGAAAGTGTCGTACGAGCCCTGTACGGGGCCCGTGGCCTCTATGCCGCAAGCCAACGGGTAGACCGAGAGGAGTTTCGGCGGTTCGTCTTGTCGAGGGACATGAGCAAGGAGTTCCCTGGTGTGCGGGGTTTTGGCTTCATACAGCGGGTGGAGCGTGCTGATCTGGACGCTTTTGTGGCCGCAGAGCGGGCCGACGGCGCGCCTGATTTTTCTATTCGCCAATTGGCTGACAAAAAGCAGGCGGACCTTTATGTGATCAAGCTGCTGGAGCCAGCCGCGAATAACATCGGTGCGCATGGTCTGGATTTGGGTTCAGAGGCTTTGCGCCGGGCGGGTATCCGGCAGGCTGTCAATACCGGGGCGGCTACCGTAACTGGTGCCATCACCCTGGTGCAGGACAACAAAAAGTCGCCAGGCCTGTTGCTTTTCGTGCCGGTGTACCGCTACGGTGCCCCGGTTGAAGTGCCCAGCGAGCGCCACGCAGCGCTGATTGGTCTGGTGTATGCCCCGATCGTTATGCACGAAATCCTCCAGGCTATGCCGGATGTCGCGTCCGGACTGCTGGACTTCGAAGTGCTGGATACACCCGTCAATGCAACCGGTGGTGAGGTGATGTTCGACGCCGACGGCCACCAGGCTCGGCTTGCACCGGGAGTCGATCCCAGCGCTGTTCGGCGCTTTTCACTTCGCATGCCATTGCAATTGCCTGGGCGTAGTGTGACCCTGAGCATTTACAGCTCAGCAGCCTTTGACGCCTCTGTCAACGCCGTCGTCCCATGGATAACGTTTGGTGGTGGAGCGCTGATTAGCGCCATGCTGGCTCTGTTGTTGTACCAACAATCCACTGGTCGGCACCGGGCTGAGACTATGGCGCAGGGCATGACTCGTGACCTGCAAACGGCCCTGCGCGACAGCGACGCACTGCTGTCAACCTTGAACCTGCACGCTATCGTCTCGGTTACGGACCGATTGGGGAATATTCTTCAGGTCAACGATGCGTTTTGCGCAATCAGTGGTTACAGCCGGGCGGAATTTGTAGGGCAAAGCCACAGAGTCGTAAGTTCCGGTACGCAGACTGCAGAGTTTTGGAAAGATATGTGGTCGGTCATTGCCAGCGGCATGCCCTGGCGCGGTGTGGTGTGCAACCTGGCCAAAGACGGGCACCTTTACTGGGTTGATATGCTGATTGCCCCGTTCATTGGCAGCGATGGCAAGATCGAGAAATACATTGCCATCAGCACCGACATTTCCGCTATCAAGGAGGCCCAGGATAAGGCTTTGCAAAGCTCCCATTTGCTGCTGGGCTCCATAGAGGCGATTGACGAAGCGTTCGTCCTGTATGACCCGCAAGACCGTCTGGTTGTTTGCAATGAGAAGTACCGGCAAACCTATCGGGAAGTGGCTCACCTTATGGTGCCGGGGGCCAGGTTTGAAGACATTATTCGCTATGGAGCAGAGCAAGGGCAGTATGTGGGGGCCATTGGTCGGGTGGACGAATGGGTTGCGGAACGGGTCGCCGCGCACCAGGCGGCTGGGACCTCACTGGTGCAAAAGCTCGCAAATGGCCGTACCCTGCGGATCATTGAGCGCAAACTGGCGGATGGCCATATTGTTGGCTTTCGGGTAGACATTACAGAATTGGTACAGGCGACGGAAGCGGCGCAAGCCGCGTCGCTGGCCAAGAGCCAATTTCTGGCAAACATGAGCCATGAGTTGCGCACGCCCATGAACGCCATTTTGGGCATGCTAACCCTGCTTCGTAAGACCGAGCTCACGCCCCGGCAGGCCGATTACGCCGCCAAGAGTGATGGTGCCGCCCGGTCCCTTTTGGGGCTACTCAACGAGATTCTGGATTTCTCCAAGATAGAGGCCGGCAAGATGACGCTGGACCCCCATCCCTTCTCTGTCGACCAGTTGCTGCGCGACCTCTCGGTCATCCTGTCGACTACAGTGGGCGAGAAGCCGGTGGAAGTACTGTTTGATGTCGACCCTACATTGCCCCGTCAACTCTTGGGCGATGCGATGCGCTTGCAGCAAGTGTTGCTGAATTTGGGCAGCAACGCCATCAAGTTCACTGCAGCCGGCGAGGTGGTGCTTGGCATACAGGTGGTTCACCGCACCGATGATGTGGTCACCATGCAGTTCAGCATGACGGACAGCGGCATTGGTATAGCCCCAGAGAATCAGGCCCGCATTTTTGCCGGATTCACGCAGGCCGAGTCCTCCACTACGCGCCGCTTTGGTGGTACCGGTTTGGGCGTTGTTATCAGCCAGCGCTTTGTCGGCTTGATGGGTGGTGAATTGCAGTTGCAGAGTGAACTGGGCAAGGGCAGCCGCTTCTTTTTCACGATAACCCTGCCGATTGTGTCCGCAGCAGATGCAGTTGAACGTCAGCGCATGCGGGATCGTTCTGAAGGCGCGTCGTGGCGTGTGCTGGTTATTGACGACAACCCCACCGCGCGTGATGTGCTGGAGCACATGGGCCAGTCGCTCGGATGGCAAGTAGATCTTGCCGACAGCGGCGAGCATGCGCTTGATCTGTTGCAAAAGCGTACGGAGCAAGGTGTCTGCTACCAGGCCATATTTGTGGACTGGAGCATGCCTGGTATGGATGGCTGGCAAACCAGTCAGCGCATCCGCGCAATGCAGACCGACCATGCAGAGACGGGCGACAGCGGCAAGACTTCGGTGGTGGTGATGGTCACCGCGCACGGGCGCGAGACACTGTCCCAGCGCAGCTCGACCGATCAGGCGCTGCTGGATGGCTTTTTGGTCAAGCCAGTCACGGCGTCCATGCTGTTTGATGCCGTGGTCGACGCCCGTAGTAGCCACGACGAGCCGCATCCCTCGCGCGAGGCTGCGCCGACGTCCGAGCGCCGGCTAGAGGGCATGCACGTATTGTTGACCGAAGACAACCTGAACAACCAGCAGGTGGCTCGCGAGTTACTTGAGGAAGAAGGCGCTAACGTGCGAATTGCCAACCATGGTCAAGAGGCGGTGGAGGCCATAGCAGCGGCGGATCCGCCCTTCGACGTTGTGCTGATGGACCTGCAGATGCCGGTGATGGATGGCTTTGCCGCCACCAAGGTCATCCGCAACGACCTTGCACTTACTGCTCTTCCTATAGTTGCAATGACGGCGAACGCCATGGCCAGTGACCGAGAGGCCTGTTTGGCCGTTGGAATGAACGACCATGTTGGCAAACCTTTTGACATCAACGATCTGGTGCGCGTATTGCGTAGCCAGGCGAAATGGGGGGCTGCTCTGCCAGCGCCCACCACCGCAGGCCCGACGGTGGGGCTTGGCGCGGTGCGGGCTGCCGATGCCGCCGGTATTGACCTGGCCGCCGCGCTCTTGCGTTTAGGGGGGCGCCAAGAGGTTTATCGCCGCATGCTGGGAACCTTTGTGGACGATCTTTTGGGAATGCCTTCGCAGTTGCAAGACCTAGTGCGGAATTCCGCCGACGAAGGCACGCTTGCACAAACCAAGCGTTTGCTCCATACGCTCAAGGGCCTTGCCGCAGCATTGGGCGCACTGGAACTCGCGCGTGAAGCCGCTGCCGCTGAAAAGGCAGTTGCCGCAGATGGCAGTGCCGAACAGGCCGCGAAATCAACCAACCAGGCGTGTAGAGCCATTCACCATGCGCTGCCCGGCTTGCAGGCATTGTTGGTGGCCATGCAGCGAGATAACGCCAACCTTACAGATGAGGATGCCGACGCTGCAGTGCCACCACTGGACCGTTCAGCGCTGGTTGTGGCGTTGGACGCGTTGGCGCAATTGCTGCAGGCCGACGATATGGAAGCCATGAACGCCATGGCGACACTACAGCAGGAATTTGGCCCTGCGCTGGGCGACGCGTTTGCTGCGCTGGAGGTGGCCATGGCTGATATGGACTTTGAACGCGCTTTGCCCCTGTGCAGGGAACTGATCACGGCGTTCACACAAAACGGAAGCACTACCGGATGAGCACAACACAACCTATGGCCGCAAGCGGCTCCCTGAGAATACTGGTCGCCGAGGACAACCTCATCAATCAGCGATTGGTCCTGGCCATGCTGACCAGTCTTGGTCATACCGGCGTCGTGGTTGGCGACGGGGAAAAGGCGCTGAAGTGCCTGTCCAAACTGAAGTTTGACGTGGTGCTCATGGACGTCATGATGCCCGTGCTCGACGGTTTGGGCGCCTTAGGCGCGATACGCGAGCAAGAGCAGACCACGGGCGCACACATGCCCGTCATCATTGCTACGGCGCATACCGATCCCGGCGACATCCAGAAATTCAAATCTATCGGTGCCGATGGTTATGTGGCCAAGCCCATTGAGATCGAGCAGCTGAAGGCCGAACTCAAAAGGGTCTTGTCACGTTAGTCACGCATGCGCGGCCTTCGCGGAGTCCGACCCTGACCTGCCATCCTGCAGGCGCGCCGATAGGCCAGCAGCGTCTGCTCCGCCAGCCCCAGCACGCTGTCCGCTGCGTAGCCCGTTGGCACTGGCCCGGTGGAAAGCCCAGTGGCGCGTCCCGTCAGCAATTCCAGCCCATCGCGGATATGTGAAGCGGTGTAGATGTGAAACATGCCCTGGTCCACGGCATCCAGCACCGCGTGATCCAGCATCAAGTTGCGCTGGTTGCGCGTGGGTATCAGTACACCCTGGTGGCCGTCCAGGCCGGCCGCTTGGCACACCCGAAACCAGCCCTCGATCTTTTCATTGACGCCACCAATGGGTAGCACCTCGCCGTGCTGGTTCAATGCGCCAGTGACCGCAATGCCCTGAAGCAGCGGCACCTGGGCCAGTGACGACAGTATGGCAAACAACTCCGCACAGGAGGCGGAGTCACCTTCCACACCTTGGTAGTCCTGCTCAAACACGATGGATGCATTCAGCGCCAGCGGAGCCAGGTGACCAAACAGTGCAAACAGGTAGCTGTGCAGTATCAGCACACCCTTGTCGTGAATGGGGCCCGACATTTCCACTTCGCGTTCGATATTGACCAGGCCGTTGGTGCCGGCATGGGTGCGGGCCGAGACGCGCACGGGCAGGCCAAAACGCCAGTCGCCCAGGTCAATCTGGGTCAGACCATTGAGCTGACCGATGCAACTGCCTTGCACCGATATCAGGTGGTCACCGTCGGCGATGGACTCGCGAAGGCGCTGCTCCGGGTAGTCGTGGCGCTGGCCGCGGGCTGCCAGAGCGGCTTCCACGTCCTGCGCATCGACCAGCGATGTACCGTTGGAAGCAACTGTTCGGGCCCGGCGCAGGGCGGCACTCTCGGCCACCAGGGTTTCAAAGCGGGCAAAGATGGCGCTTTGACGGGTCTGGTCGTCCACCTCGCGGTGGGCGTCTTCCAGCAGCCGGGCAACCGCCGCACAGGTGAAGTGCGGCAAACCCAGCTTACGGCACAGGTGGGCCACCACTACTGCGGTGCCGCTGCGGGTTTCATCCGTTGCCAGAAAACTTTCGGCAAAGTCCACCTTGACCTTGAAGCGGCGGGCAAACTCAGGGTCGCCTTCTTGCAATGCGTAGTATTGCTCTACCGAGCCAATCAGCACGATCTTCACGTTGGCATCCACAGCCTCGGGCTCCAGAGACATCGCGGCCATGGGCATCAGCGCGGTGCCGGGTTCTTCGATCTGCACGCGCCCGCTGCGCAGGTAGCGGCGCAGGCGCTCCCATACCAGTTCGTCGGCCAGCAGGTCGCGCAGGTGCAGCATCAAGAAGCCACCATGGGCCTTGAGCAGGCTGCCTGCGCGGATGCGCGAGAAGTCGGTCATCAACACGTCTTCTTCAGCCTGGTACTCGATACTGCCAAACAGTGCACGGGATACCGGGTTCTGCTCCACGATGGCTGGCGCACCGCTCAGGCCTGCGTTGTCGACCACCAGGTTCACGGTGTAGCGGGAGAGCAGTTGTGCCAGCCCCGCGTGGCGCTCCAGTTCGGCCTCTTCTTCGTCCAACGGTGTAAACAGGTCCAACTGCTCCAGGACATCGTGCATCACCTGGTCCAGGTAGCCCCCCAGTTTGACCGAATCCTTGATCTGCTTCTTGAGGTTGTTGCGTATGTCCTGCAGCTCATGTTCCAGAAGAGGCTTGACAACCTGGCGGCGCAACGCGGCCAGAGCCTCGTTGCGGATGCGTTCCAGGGGCCGCGTTTTCTCCAGAAAGCGGGCGATTTCCACGCGCAGTTCCTGTTCGGACTTTTCGATCTCCAAACGCCTGTCCTTGGGCAGGGCGCGGGCCTCGCCCTCGGTAAGCGCCTGACCGCTGTCGCCCAGCAGGGTGAACACCAGGTGACCCTGCTCGCGGAACAGGGTGAAGTGGCGGGCCTCGGCAAAGGCGTCCAGTTCGGCGTATCCCTTGGCTTCTTCCACTTTGTAGGCGTGGACGATGCGTTCACTCTCGGCCTTGAAGTCCTGGTTGTTGAGCCGTAAAGGGATTTCGGTTTGCAGGGTGTGGGTCAGCGCCAGCATCAACTGGCGCAGTTGGCGGCCCTGACCAGGTGGCATGCGCAGCGCGCGGGGGCGTTCGGGTGCATCGAAGTTGTGCAGGTAACACAGATCGGGTGGCACTGGGCGCCCCGCTGCCACCGCCTGCATGGTGTTGAACAGCATGGACGAGCGGCCACTGCCCACTTCGCCCAGGACAAACAGGTTGTAGTCTGCCTGCTCCATGGCCAGCCCAAAGCGTGCGGCCTGTTCGGCTCGTGCCTGGCCTACCCAGGGCAAGGGCTGCTCCAGCAACTCGGAAGTATCCGAAAACCCCAGGGCTTCGGCATGGATACACAGGCGCAGTTGGGCGCGGTCAAGGTGTGAAATAGCCATATAGCAATTGTGCGCCAGTGGTGCCTTTAGTGGGGGTCGTGTGACGAGTGCAGGCGCATACGCAGACCCAGGTCGGTGCGCGAGTCTGCATGGGCCAGCGCCACTTCTTGCGCGATCAGTCCACGGCGGTACAGGTCCAAGAGCGACTGGTCAAAGCTGTGGGTGCCCATGACACTGGTTTTTTCCAGTGACTGGCGCAGCTCGTCGACCGCTCCGCGCTGCACAAGATCGGACACGTGGGCCGACTGCAACAGCACCTCCGTAGCCAGCACACGCCCACCCTCGCGGGCCGGTAGCAGGCGCTGCGCCACGATGGCACTCAGGTTCAGCGACAGGTCCATGCGCAACTGGGCGTGCGCCGACTCGGGGAAGAAATTGAGTATGCGTTTGATGGCCTGGCTGGCATTGCTGGCGTGCAAGGTAGCTACACAGAGGTGGCCCGTCTCGGCATAGGCTATGGCGTGTTGCATGGTCTCCTGGTCGCGGATTTCGCCAATCATGATCATGTCGGGGGCCTGGCGCATGGCGTTGCGCAGGGCGTTGGCAAAGCTGTGGGTGTCTACGCCCACCTCGCGCTGGTCCACCGTAGACAGGCCGTGGCGGAACAGGTATTCGATGGGATCTTCCACCGTGAGGATGTGGCCGCTGTTGTGCATGGCGCGGTAATCCACCATGGAAGCCAAGGTGGTGGTTTTTCCCGATCCTGCGGACCCGATTACCAAGACGAGGCCACGTGGCTGCAATGCCAGGTCGCGCACGGCGGGCGGCAGGCCCAGGGCTTCAAATGTGGGGATATTGCTGCGCACCAACCGGGCCACCAAGCCGGTCTCGCGGCGCTGTTGGTAGACATTGATGCGAAAGCGGCCAATGCCGTCGGGCGCGTATGCCATGTTGCATTCCAGGTTGCGCTCGTAGTCTGCAATGGCCTGGGGTGTCATTGCCGAGTACGCCAACTTGTGGGTCTGTCCCACTCGCAGGGCCGGCAACGGGAGAGCCTGCACTTTGCCATCCACCTTGACCTGGGGCGGCGCACCGGTGGTCAGAAACAGATCGGATGCGTTGCAGTCGACCACCATGCGCAGCAGGGCGGGCAGGTCATAGTCTTCCATAGGAAATCTTTCGCAAGCGGGGGTAAGCGTCGGTGCCGGGAGCCGGCCCCACTCTGGGATACGCTAACCGCCTACTGCCATAGTAGGACGCCACACCCCCATTTACTAGCGTACTGAGCGCAAAGCTTGATCTAGAGCAAACAGCCCGCTGCCCAGCCGCTGCGCACCGCACCTTCCAGCGTGGCGGGGTAGGGGCCCTGCACATAGTCGCCCGCGGCCAGCAGACCGGGTGCGATGGTCTGGGGCGGGCGCTCTAGGCCCGGTGTGCAGGCAAACGTCGCCTGCTTTTCAACCACGGTTTGAACGGGTAGCAGCACCGGCACACCAATGGCTGCCAACTGGGCCGACGCCTGCTGCAGCACGGCTGTTTGCAGTGCCTCACGGCTACCTTCGCTGGCGCTGACGACAAAAGCCAGAAGACCCCGCGGACCACCCAGTTGCCCGCGATCAAACACAAACTGCGCCGGGGCCGTGGCCGTGTTGCGCAGCGCCAGCATGGGATGGGGCAGGCGTGCCTTTGGCGCCCAGGCGTAGACGGTGGCGATGGCTTCAAAGCGCAGCGCTGCGGCAGCGGCTGCCCAGGCCTGCAGCGCATTTGCTATTGAGTTTGTAGCGCTACCGCTATATTCTGAGAGGTCTATGGCCGCATTTGACGAAGAAGTTGCCCAGACCACGCGGTCAAAGGCTTGGCCATCCACCAGCCAGTGGGGCGCTTGCCAGCTTAGGCTACCCACGCGCTGGCCCAAGTGCACCTGACCGCCGCGCTGTGTGATCCACTGCGAGGCGGCCAAGGGGAACAGGGCGCTCAGATCGGTGCGGGGTAGCAGCAGATGCGAGCCACCGCGCACGCCGAACAGCGCGTCTTGCATCACCCTGAGAAACACCTGCGCGCTGGCGTGGTCAGCCGGCGTGTTGAGTGCCGATACACACAGCGGCTCTATCAACTCATGCAACACGCGCGGCGCCATGCCGCTGCACAGTTGCGCGACTGACAACGTGGGTGCACAGGTAAAGCGCCTGATCTGCCAGCCCAGCGAGGCCCGGATCAGCGACAGCCGTTCGGCCCAGGTCCAACCGCGTGCGGTGGCAATGGCTGCAATGGCATCCAGTGGCGCGGGCCAATGCGTGGCATACGCAGGTGTTTGCAGGCCCGTGCCATCTGGAAAGGGTAGGGACAAGGGCTGGCGCAGCAGCAGCGCGTCCGGCTCCAGGCCCACCAGACGCATCAGGCGCAAGGTCTCAGTGTAGGCACCAATCAGGATGTGTTGGCCGTTGTCCAGCGTGATGGGCGTTCCATCGGGCAGACTGCTTTGCAGCGCCCGGGCGCGGCCACCCAACGTTCGGGCGGCTTCAAAGACAGTAACGGTGTGCCCCGCCTGGCAGGCCGCCACTGCGGCCGCCATGCCGGCCCAACCACCGCCGACGATGCAAACGCGCAAGGCTGTCACAGCCTGCCCAGGGCTTGCACCTTCCACGCCAGCCACATTTTTCGCAAAGGCGTGAGGCGAATGCGCTGGTGCAGCACCTGAAAATTGTCGGCCTCTATCTCGCGCAACAGCGCACGGTAAATGCTGGCCATCATCAGGCCCGGCTTTTGCGCGCGTAGGTCTTGCGCGGGGAGCAAAGCCAGCGCTTCGTCGTACAGGCCGTGTGCCCGTTGGGCCTGGAAACGCATGAGCGCGGTGAAGTTGTCCGAATACGTGCGCTTCAAAATCTCGTGCGCTTTCACATCAAACTGCTGCAGTTCGTTGACCGGCAAATAGATGCGGCCACGTAGTGCGTCTTCGCCCACGTCGCGGATGATGTTGGTCATCTGCAGCGCCTGGCCCAGCTTGTGGGCGTATTCAGTGGTCTGGGGCTGGGTCTGACCGAAGATGCCAGCCGCCACTTCGCCCACGATGCCGGCCACCAGATGGCAATAGCGCTGCAGGCCGGGGTAGTCCAGGTAACGGGTTTGCGTCAGGTCCATCTGGCAGCCTTCTATAACGGCTTGCAGGTGGCGTTGTTCAATCTTGAAGTCGCCGGCCAGCGGCATTAGTGCCTGCATGACCGGGTGGCTGGGCTGGCCGGCAAAGGCCTTGGCCACCTCGGACTGCCACCAGGCCAGCTTGGTCTGGGCCACGCTAGGGTCGACCATTTCGTCCACTACATCGTCCACCTCGCGGCAGAAGGCGTAAAAGGCGGTGATGGCGGCGCGCTTGGGCGCTGGCAAAAACAAAAAGGCGTAGTAGAAGCTGCTGCCGGACGCTGCGGCCTTGTCTTGTACGTATTGCGCTGGAGTCATGGGGCGTTGGCTGGGATCAATTAGTCGGTCACGGTGGGCCTGGCCCGTTCACGCCCGGCAATTTGCGGCAAAACGCGGCGTGAAAATGTTGGCCGAAGTATAGTGTGGCGCACGGGCTTGGCCGTGCTACAGGAGAAGCTTTGATGAACCCGTTGAATCGTGTTTTGGGCTGTGTAGCCCTCGCTGTGATGGTGTTGGCCGCAGGCTGCAGCACCGATCCCAGCCAGATGGGTTCGCCGCGCAAGGAGACCCTCCACGCGCTGACCCAGGATATGAAGCTGTTGACCGTCAACACCGGCCAGCCCGCGCGGGTTTTGCAGACCGTGGCGCTCAAGGGGCTTCCCGCGGGGGAGGTTCTGGTGGGTATTGACTATCGCGTGGCCAAGGGCGTTTTGTATGGCCTGACCCGTAGCGGTCGCCTCTTCACCATCAACACCGACAACGGCGCGGTCACCCCGGTTGGCACTGCGCCCGCCACCACCGCGCTGGACGGAATGGTTTTTGGATTTGACTTCAACCCGGCAGCGGACCGCATCCGCGTGGTCAGCCACACCGGTCAAAACCTGCGGCTGCACCCGGATACCGGTGCCCTGGTGGCAGTGGACACCCCACTGGCCTTTGAGTTGGGCGACGCCCAGGCTGACCAAAAGCCACAGCTGCTGGCAGCGGGCTACACCTACAACAAAAGAGACGAAAAGATCACGACCAACTTTGCCATCGATGGCCAAAACGGCACCTTGGTGCGCCAGGGCTCGGTTGAAGGTGTGCAACCGGTGGTGTCGCCCAACACAGGCCGCTTGTTCACCGTGGGCGCTCTGGGTACTGGCGCGCTGGTAGACGCATCGCTGGACATTGCCGACGTGAGCGGCGCCGCATTTGCTGCTCTGCGCACCAGTGCACAGGGTCCTACAAAGCTCTATCTGGTCAATCTGGAAACTGGCAAGGCCGAAGTGCTGGGCAATGTGGCCAACGGCGTGGCCTTGGCTGGTATCGCCGTCATTCCCTGATCGGGGACCAGGCTACATCCAGACGGCACGCCACAGCATCACCGGGAAATCCCACCAGCGCAGGGTGGGCCGCTGGTTGAGCGTGGCGTAGCCCAGGCCCTTGATCTTGTCCAGAATGCGCAGGCCGCCTTGCACCACCAGGCGCAGTTCCCAACCGGCACGCCCGGGTATCTGGTGGACCAGTTGTGAGCCAAATGCCATGCTAGCCCCCGATATTTCTACGCAGTGTGCTATCAATTGTGTAGCGTTTTGTGTCTGGTTCCGCGCCAATATGTCGGTCTGCGGCACCCCAAAGCGGGCGCAATCGTCCGATGGCAGGTAATAGCGCCCCCGGGGAATATCCACACTCAGGTCTTGCCAGAAGTTGATCAACTGCAGGGCGCTGCAGATGGCATCGCTGCGCTGCAGGGCCAGAGCGTCGGTCACGCCATACAGGTGCAGCAGCAGACGGCCTATCGGGTTGGCCGAGCGTCGGCAGTAGTCCAGCAGCTCCGCCTGGGTGGAATAACCCTCGGCAGCCGCAGATTTGCGTGTGTCTTGTACAAATGCGTCCAGCAAGTCGTGCAACAGCTGGGCGGGCAGGTGGTGGGTTTGCAGGGCTGCCTGCAGGGGCCCAAAGACCTGTGGCCAGCGGCTGCTGGCTGTGCCGTTGGGTTTTGTACCACCGGCGGCTGCCGTGCAGGCCGCAACCAGGTCTGCGCGGTAGGCCTGCAGTTCATCCAGCCGTTGCTGGGCGGTGGCATCACCCTCATCGGCAATATCGTCCGCCGTGCGGGCAAAGTGGTAGATGGCAGCAATCGGCGCACGCAGGTGTGCCGGGCACAACCAGGACGCGACAGGAAAGTTTTCGTAATGGGTGACGGGTGCTGGGCTGTCTGAGGGGGTGTGCATGCAGCGATTTTGCCGGTTCTGGGGCGATGTACACACCGTTGCAATGTCTATCCGTGACAATCGTGACTATTCATGGGGAGCTTTTTTTGAAACCGACGTTTGGCACATTGACGTGCGTGGTGACCCTACTGGGTCTGACAGGGGCGCCCACCGTAGCGCAAGAAGTACCAGGCGGTGCCGGGGAGCCTGCATCGCGGGCGCCAGGGGGCAAGCTGGAGCGGGTTGAGATTGTGGCCAAGCCGTCCAGCGACAACGACCTGCGCCGTCGGGCACAAATCGCCAAACAGGTTTACGGTCGCGAAGAGCTGGATAAATACGGTGACAACAATGTGGCCGACGTGCTCAAGCGCCTGCCCGGCATCACCATGCAAGGTAGTGCGCCGCGCATGCGTGGGCTGGGATCGGGCTACACGCTGATCCTCATCAATGGCGACCCGGCACCCCCCGGTTTTGCACTGGACCAACTGGACCCGGCGCAAGTGGAGCGCATTGAGGTCACCAAGGGCCCCACCGCCAACCAGAGCGCCCAGGCGGTGGCGGGTGCCATCAACATCATTCTGAAAAACGCCCCCAAGGTCTCGCAGCGGGATCTGCGCATCGGTATGGGCTACACCGTGGACCGCCCCACCGTGTCCGGCAGCTTTACGCTGGGAGAAAAATGGGACGGCTTTTCTCTGTCACTGCCGGTCTCGCTGTTTCAATGGCGCAACCGCAACGATACCTTGGTGTGGCGTAGCGCTCCCGGTCAGGATGGCTTGCCCGCGCTGTCGCGCCAGCAGGGTGAGACCCTGTCATTCGGCAATGGCATCAACATCGGGCCCCGGCTGAACTGGAGAATCAGCGACGATGAAACGCTGACCTGGCAGAGTTTTCTGCAAAAAGGTGTCTGGAACAATGAGAGTGCATTCCAGAGCCAGGTACTGGCGGGCTCGCCCAGCCTGGAGGATGACGGCGAACTCCGCGGCGGCTGGCAAAACACGCGCAGCAATCTGCAGTGGGTCAATCACCTCAGCGGTGCCGAGCGCATAGAGCTCAAGGCGGGAGTGTCTGCCTCCAAGGGCACTTTTGACGGGCAGACCGTGCGCTTGGCATTGCCACAGCGGCGCACCCTAGGTGAGAACGCCGATCTGAGCGTCACGCAATCGGGCAACTACAGCCGATTGCTCAACCCGGAGCACAGCCTTAGCCTGGGGTGGGACCTGGAATGGCGCCAGCGCGAGGAAAAGCGCGCCATTACCGAGCGGGGAGTGCCGCTGCTGGCAGACTTTGAGGGCCAGCCGTTCTCTGCACGCATTGCGCGGCGCGCCTTGTTTGTGCAGGACGAGTGGGAAATCAGCAAGCAATGGTCGGCTTACCTGGGTGTGCGGTCGGAACAAATTGCCAGCGAGAGCGACGGTGGTGCATCGCCATTGAGCAATACCAGCAACGTGGTAACGCCCATGGTGCACGTCAATTACAAGCTCGATCCCGCAGGGCGTGACCTGGTACGCGCCAGTGTGACCCGCAGCTACAAGGCGCCGGATTTGTCCGCTCTGATGGCGCGGCCCTTTATCAACAGCCAATTCTCAGACACCAGCAAGCCCAACACCCAGCTGTCGCCCGACCGCATGGGCAACCCGGCCTTGTTGCCCGAATTGGCTACAGGCCTGGACATTGCATTTGAGAAGTACTTGCCAGCAGGTGGACTGATCAGCGTGGGCGTGTTTTACCGGAAAGTTGACGATTTGATCCGCAGTGTGACCCGGCTGCAGACCGTTGCCTGGTCTGGCGTGCCGCGCTGGGTTTCGCAACCCGTCAATTTTTCCGAAGCCATGACCCGTGGGCTGGAGCTCGAGGTCAAAGGCCGTGCTGGCGAGTTGTTGCCAGCATGGTTTGATGCCAAACTGCCGCTCAACTTGCGTGGCGCGGTCAACGTCTACCAGTCGTCGGTGGAGGCCCTGCCCGGGCCCAACAACCGCTTGGATGGCCAACAACCCTGGTCCGGCAATTTTGGTTTTGATTACCGGGTCAGCGGCCTGCCAATGACCCTGGGCGGCAGCCTGGCCTTTACGCCGGGTTACACCACGCAGCAGTCCGCCACGCAAGCGCTGGACCAGTCGCGCAGTCGTAGCATGGACATGTTTGCCCAATGGGTGATCAGCCCCAAACTGTCGGCCCGCGTGTCGGTGAACAACATCGTGCCTCTGGACTCCGAGTCGCTGACGCAGACCAGCGATGGCTATGCGAACAACGGTCTGCGCAGTGGCCGTAGCAGCTTCAATATCGGGGTTGAAATCAAGTTGTAAGGAAGTGGGGGCAAGTAGAACCCAAGGAGTGGTTTGTTGATGATCGCAGTGAAAACAATCTAGGCTCTGGTCTATTTTTTCTTCAACCTTTCGTGACGCACCTATGCCCCAAGCCTCCGCCGAGATGCATGCCTACTACGCTGCGCGTGCCCCCTACTACGATCAGGTCTACCTGAAGCCCGAGCGCAAAGCAGACATTGCATTTCTGTCTTCACACCTCCCAAACCGGTTCCGTGACCGTGAAGTCCTGGAGTTGGCATGCGGTACCGGTTATTGGACGCAGCACATTGCAGCCTCGGCAAAGCGTTTGGTTGCCACGGACTGGATCATCGAGCCTCTCGACTTTGCGCGGTTGCGCCCAGGTACGGAGTCGGTCGTGTTTCGCCAGGCAGACGCCTACGCGTTGCCACCAGACCTCGGGACGTTTGACGGTGCTTTTGCGGGTCTGTGGCTTTCCCATGTACCCATCGAAGCACGTGTTGCCTTCCTGCAAGGGCTGCATAGGTTTCTGAATCCCGGGGCCAGAGTTGTGCTTATTGACAACAATGAAGCCCAGCTTAAGGACTCTCCTATTGTCGAAACAGATCAGGCAGGCAATACCTACCAGATGCGCCAGCTGAACGACGGCTCTATGCACCGTGTATTGAAAAACTTCCCAACTGCGCAGGAGCTGGTTGCCTTACTTTCGCAGTTCGGCGAGCAGGTCGAATTTGCCGCTTTGGACAACTTCTGGATGGTGGAGTACGTGGTGAAACAACCTAAGTAGGCAGTTTGAACGGGCTGCGCTGCTGCAGATCATCCATGTAGTTGCTGATTCCTTCGCCCTCGCGCTCCAGAAACCGCGCCACAGCATCCGCAAATGCCGGGTGTGCCAGCCAATGGGCGCTGGTGGTTTTGACGGGTAGCAGGGCACGCGCCATCTTGTGCTCGCCCTGCGCGCCGCCTTCAAAACGTTGGTAGCCGTGTTCTATGCACCACTGCAGGGGCTGGTAGTAGCAGGCCTCGAAGTGCAGGCAGTCCACACGCTCCAGGGCACCCCAGTAGCGGCCGTAGGCTACTTTGGTGTCCTCTTGGGCATTTAGATCCGGAGCCCCCGAAGAATATGCATCTAGCGCTATCAAACTGGTAGCAATTGGCCTGCCGCCCCGCTCAGCGGCAAACAGCAACCAGTGTTCGGGCATGGTGTCGGCCACGCGCTGGAAGAAGTCGCGGCTTAAGTAAGGCGCGTTACCGTGCTCCAGGTAGGTGCGCTCATAGCAGCTGTAAAAGAAGTCCCATTCACCCGGTGTGATGTCGCGGCCCTGCGACCAGCGGAAGGTCACGCCAGCATCCTGGACTTTGCGCCGTTCCTGGCGTATCTTCTTGCGCTTCTCTTGCGAGAGAGATCCCAGAAAAGCGTCGAAATTGCAATAGTCGGGCTTCACATTCGTCCAATGGAACTGCACGGTGTGGCGCAACATCAATCCAGCGGCGGCGCAGGCCGCTGCATCTTCTTCGTTCAGAAACAGCAGGTGCAGCGATGACATGCCGCGTTCTTCGCACCAGGCAACCATCGCGCGCACCAGTGCTGCGCGTGCCGCACCATCGCGTGCCATCAGCCTGGCGCCTGGCACGGGTGTGAAGGGTACAGCGGCAACAGCCTTGGGGTAGTAGGGCAGGCCGTGTTGGGCGTAGGCATTAGCCCAGGCCCAATCGAACACATATTCCCCGTAGGAGTGACTCTTTTCGTACAGGGCGCAGGCCGCTACCAGTTCGTTACCTTCATGCAGCGTGATGAAGCGAGGTGTCCAGCCGGTTGCAGGGGCAGCGCTGCCACTGGCACGCAGTGCGGCCAGATAGGCGTGGCGCATGAAAGGGCTGGGGTTGGGCTGGGTTTGCAGCAGGGCGTCCCATGCGGCGGCGTCCACATCCAGCGGGGAGGCCAGCACCCGAATGACATAATCCTCAGCCAAGGCACACCTTGTGCGTTGGGCCTGCTGCGCGGTAGCGGCGATTAACGAAATTTTCCTGTTTCATGACTCTCAAACTGTGCGTTGCGCAACTCAATTTCATCGTGGGTGATCTAGAGGGCAATGCCCAAAAGATCATCACCGCGGCCCAGGACGCCTATGCCGATGGCGTGCGCCTGCTTTTGACCCCCGAATTGTCGATTTGCGGTTATGCCGCCGAAGACTTGTATCTGCGCCCGGCCTTTATCCAAGCCTGTGATGATGCCGTGAAAAAGGTGGCCCATGCTTTGGCCGGGTTAAAAGACATGGCGGTGGTGGTGGGTCACCCCACTGGTGGCGACAGCCGCACGCGCTCTACTGCCGTGCAAAAGCGCTTGAATGCGGCCAGTGTGTTGCGTGAGGGGGAGGTGGTTGCGACCTACGCCAAGCGTGAGCTCCCCAATTACCAGGTGTTTGATGAGAGGCGCTACTTCACGCCGGGCGACGGTGTATGTGTGTTTGAAGCGGGCTCTGAGGGCCAGCGCATGCGCGTGGGTTTGTTGATCTGCGAAGACGCGTGGTTTGAACAGCCGGCACGCTTGGCAAAAGAAGCCGGTGCGCAGATGTTGGTCGTGATCAACGCTTCGCCTTTCCACGTGGGCAAAGGTTATGAACGCGAAGACACCATGCGCCAGCGTGTGCAGGAAACGGGGTTGCCGCTGGTCTATGCGCATCTGGTGGGCGGACAGGATGAAGTGGTATTTGAAGGCCATTCCTTTGCCTTGAATGCCGACGGGTCACTGGCCGGCCGCGCCCCAAGCTTTAAGGAAAATTTCTTTGTAGCCCTCGTGAAATATGATTATGGCGCTATCAATATAGAAGCATCCGTGGAGCCTGTTCGCACACCTGAGCAGGATCTGTGGGATGCGTTGGTGCTGGGTGTGCGCGACTATGTGGGTAAGAACGGCTTTCCCGGCGCGCTACTGGGTTTGTCGGGTGGTATCGATTCGGCGCTGGTGCTGGCGATTGCGGTCGATGCTTTGGGCGCCAACAAAGTGCGCGCGGTGATGATGCCGTCGCCCTACACGGCCGACATCAGCTGGCTGGATGCCCGCGAAATGGCAGAGCGAATGGGGGTGCGTTACGACGAGATATCCATCGTGCCGCAATTCGAGGCTTTCAAGGCTTCGTTGGCCAGCGAGTTTGCCGGACGTGCCGAAGACACGACGGAGGAGAATATCCAGGCCCGCATCCGCGGCACCCTGCTGATGGCTTTGTCCAACAAGTTCGGCAGCATTGTGCTGACCACGGGTAACAAATCCGAGATGGCGACCGGTTATTGCACGCTTTACGGCGATATGGCGGGTGGTTTTGCCGTCATCAAAGACCTGGCCAAGACCCTGGTGTTCAAGATGGCGCACTGGCGCAATGCCAACGACCCCTACGGAACCGGGCTCAATCCGATACCCGAGCGCATCATTACCCGTCCACCCAGTGCGGAGTTGCGCCCCGACCAGAAAGACCAGGACAGTTTGCCACCCTATGAGGTACTGGATGCGATCGTCGACCGCTATATGGAGAACGACCAGAGCATCGAAACCATCATCGCTGCGGGTTTTGAGAGAGCCGATGTGGAGAAAGTGACGCGGCTGATCAAGCTTAACGAATACAAGCGCCGCCAGTCGCCAGTAGGTATTAGAGTGACACACCGTAGCTTTGGCAAAGATTGGCGGTATCCTATAACCAATCGATTTCGAGCGTAAGACTTTGCGGGACAGACCGCAGCGAAGCAAGCTTTGTCCTCAACCGATTAGAAAGACCCTATGAAACAAATCACCGCCATCGTCAAACCGTTCAAACTCGAAGAAGTGCGTGAGGCACTGGCCGAATGCGGCGTTACCGGGCTGACCGTTACCGAGGTGAAAGGTTTTGGCCGCCAAAAAGGCCACACCGAGCTCTACCGCGGAGCCGAGTATGTGGTTGACTTTCTGCCCAAGGTCAAGATCGAGGTGGTTGTGAAGACCGAGGACGTGGACCGTTGTGTGGACGCGATCGTCAAGGCCGCCCACACCGGCAAGATCGGTGATGGCAAAATTTTTGTCACCAGCGTGGAGCGTGTGGTGCGTATCCGCACCGGTGAGCAGGACGAGTCCGCCGTATAAAACTACATCAGGCGGTGGTACAGCGCCGCTGCCCAGATGCCTGCACACACGAGCAGGCTGAGCAAAACCGCGGCGCTGCCCATATCTTTGGCGCGCTTGGACAGGTCGTGCCACTCGGGGCCGATTCGGTCAATGGCGGTCTCTACCGCAGTGTTGAGCAATTCCACCACCATCACCAGCACCACGCTCGCGGCCAGCAGGGCGGTTTCCACCCAATTGGTACCCAGCCAAAATGCGGCAGGTAACAAGAAAAACGAGGCTATTGCCTCCTGCCGAAAGGCGGTTTCTCCCCAGCCCGCTCGCAAACCGGCCAATGAATAACCCGCCGCATGCAAGACCCGGTTCAGGCCTCTGCGGTCCTTTTGCGGGTTGACCACCGAATGTGTTTTGGGTTCGGATTGCACGGAACCGGGGCCTTAGCGGCTTAGGGGGAGTGACGTGATCAGGCGGGTTCCCGCCAGCGCGTCGTGCCAGAACTGGCCTTGGGGGTGAAAGCGGCTCAGCAATGCCCAGACAATGACCCAGCCGATGATGATGACGGCCGTCTCAGCGCCGCTGATCTGAAAGAACCACAGCGAAACCAGGGGTGGCAGGAACCAGAGCCAACTCAAACAGTACCGCCCCAGCGCGCGCAATTGGGAGATGGCTTTGCCGTCACGCCCCACCACGCGAATATTCCACGTTTTCATGGCCAGAGTCTGGCCTTTTGCCCAGAACCAGACAAAGTAGATGCCGAACACGACAAACAAAAAAGCCTGAAGGGCGTTGCGGTTATCCATGGCGTTGCGCGTCTGGCTTAGGGTGCCAAACAAGTAACCTGCCAGAAAGACAACGCCGAACATCAGCATGCCTTCATACAGCCAGCACGCCATGCGGCGCCACAAGCCAGGGGTGTTTAATTCAGTTTGCATTGTTGTTTGGATCTCGGACCGCCGGGGATTGTAGGTCGAGACTGCTGCGGCCCAATCGCCACAGCCAGACACTTGTGCGCGGTCTGGCCTAGTTCGGAGAAAGGGTGTCGGGTGTTACCAGAGGCCCTGAGGGGCTGGCCGGCGCAGGTGCCGGAGTGGGCGCAGGCACAGGTACCGGGGCTGGTGTTGGCACGGGTAGCAGTGTGTTGGCGTCAATTTTGGGCTTGATTGCCGCTGTAGTGCCGTCCTGGCTTGTAGTGTGGCGCGTGATGGGAACCGCGGTCAATTTGCCAGGAGGCGATGGTGCAACGGCCACAGCCGCACCAGTGGGTTTGGCTTTTGCTTTGGCAGCGAGTTCGCGCTTTTCCTCGGCGCTGAGGTTCTGGTAGGTCTCCCAGTCTGCAGCCCGTGTTGAAGGGGAGATTTTTTTGGTTTCCGCGAAATTAAGCCGAGCTTGCTCGCGTTGGCTTTGGCTCAGGGCAGCCCACTCCAGCATACGGCTTTGCATCTTTTTCTGTTCGTCGGGGGATCGGGTCGCGTAGCCTTGTGTCAAGGCGATCCATTTGCCCTTGTGCGCACTGTTCAGGGTGTCCCAGGTTCCTGCCAAGGGCTGCAGAATCTGCCTCTGCGCGTCGGTCAGGTCTTGCCAGCGTGAGCCGGTCGGCTGGACAGCGGCAACGGGCGATGGCACGGTGGCGCTGCTAACTTGGGTATCTCCTCGGCCCCTCGCCATGCTGACTGCTATTCCCACAGCCGCGATCAACACTGTCACGAGTAGTACCCAGTGGAGTGTCGATAGCGATCGAAGGGGGGCAAGCAGACGGTGTGCGGGCATGGGAGTCGGGAAAGCGCTAGTCGCGTCGGTTGATGCTGAGGAAGTGCGCAAAGCCAGGATCGGTATATGCGTCGGGTGGCAATTCATCGGCCAGCAGTTCGATGTCCACGTCGGCAATTTCGCTGGCCCGATGTTGTTCCTGTACCACCGCAATGGTCAACAAACCCGCCACCAGTGCCAAAAGGGGAATCACTGCGCCCAGGCGGCTCCAAAAACCACCATCAAAATCGCCTGCATTGAGGCTTGCGGTGCCACCTTGAACAGTGACGCTTGTCGCCGCCTGGATTTTGACAACTTTGCGCTTGGCCAAGGCTTGCATGCGTGCAACCTTCAGGCGCTCCGAAATATCATTCGGAATGCCTTGGGTGCTATCCGACAGACGGGCGGCTATGTTGCGGCCCAGGCGGTCCTGGTAGCTGGAGGTCAGATTGGAGTCTAGTGTGGTCATAGTCGTATTCCTTTGGCGCTCAAGGCTTTGCCCAAGGCTTGGACGGCTCGGGAGCAGTGTGTTTTGACACTGCCTTGTGAACAGCCCATAGCTGCAGCAGTCTCAGCAACATCCATTTCTTCCCAATAACGCATTAAAAAGGCTTCTCGTTGACGTGCAGGGAGCTGCTGAACCTCTATTTCTATCTCTCGCAATGTTTGTGCCCGTTCGGTCTGAGTCTCGGTACTTTCGTTTTGTTCCCCGCCGTTGGCGGCGTTCAATGTCTCCAGCAAATCAAAACTGTCGTCGTCACCCGAGCTTTCAAAGTCACTCATGGTTGAAAACAAGGCCTTTTGCGTCTTTTGGCGGCGAAACCAATCCAGCGTGCAATTGGACAGAATGCGTTGGAACAGCATGGGCAGTTCTTCAACGGGTTTGTGTCCGTAGTGCTCGGCCAGCTTCATCATGCTGTCCTGAACAATATCCAGTGCGGATTCGTCATTGCGAACGTGGTAAACGGATCGTTTGAATGCGCGTTTTTCCACGCTTTTCAAAAAATCGGACAGTTCGCGTTCTGAGGCCAAGAGGTATGAGCCGAGAAAATTGGGGAATACAACAAACACCGTCACGCCAAAACAGTGGCAATTACGGCAAATAGGCGCGAATTATGGCATTTGTATGCTCAGAATTTGTTGGGTGGTGCCAAACCGCATGCTGCAAGTGCGATAATATGGTTTGCATTCAAAAGGCAAACGGGTTTTGGTTCGGCGCAGCATTCAATGCGTCCATGGCCAAAATCTTAAGTTTCGACGCGGCTCCACAAGAGCTTTGCGAAGAGGCACCCAAGGTTTTTCGTTAGAGAAATTCACAAAGGTTCATCATGGAAATTTCAAAAGCTGAAATCGCTTCGGCGGCGGCTGCATCTCACACAAGCAAGTCCCACGGGACAACCTCCAGCACCCTGGAACTCCGCGGCGCGGAAATTCTGGTCAAGGCGCTGCAGGCCGAAGGCGTCAAGTACGTTTGGGGTTACCCCGGCGGTGCGGTACTGCACATTTACGACGCGTTCTATAAACAAGACACGATCCAGCATGTATTGGTGCGCCATGAACAGGGCGCAGTACACGCGGCTGATGGCTATGCACGTGCAACCGGTGACGTGGGTGTTGCCCTGGTGACGTCGGGGCCCGGTGTAACCAATGCGGTTACCGGCATTGCGACGGCTTATATGGACAGCATCCCCATGGTGATCATCACCGGCCAGGTGCCCACTCACGCTATTGGCCTGGACGCTTTCCAGGAGTGCGACACGGTGGGTATCACACGACCGGTCGTCAAGCACAATTTCCTGGTCAAAGATGCTCGCGATTTGGCTGAGACCTTGAAAAAGGCTTTCCACATTGCTCGCAGCGGCCGCCCCGGTCCGGTGGTGGTGGATATCCCCAAGGATGTGTCGTTCAAGAAGGTGCCTTACACCGGATACCCCACCTCGGTGGAAATGCGCTCTTACAACCCGGTGCGCAAGGGCCACGGCGGCCAGATCCGCAAGGCCTTGCAACTGTTGTTGACTGCCAAGCGTCCCTATATCTACACCGGTGGCGGTGTGTTGCTGAGCAACGCTTCCAACGAACTGCGCACACTGGTGGACATGCTGGGATACCCGGTCACCAACACCCTGATGGGCCTGGGTGCCTACCCGGCGACCGACCCCAAGTTCCTGGGCATGCTGGGCATGCACGGCACGGTGGAAGCCAACAACGCTATGCAAAACTGCGATGTGTTGCTGGCGGTTGGCGCGCGTTTTGATGACCGCGTGATTGGCAACCCCAAGCACTTTGCACAGAACGAACGCAAGATCATCCACATCGACATCGATCCTTCCAGCATCTCCAAGCGGGTCAAGGTGGATATTCCCATCGTCGGTGACGTCAAAGACGTGCTGTTGGAAATGATCGCCATGATCAAGGAGACGCCGGTCCGCCCCGAGGCTGGTGCACTGGGTGCCTGGTGGGAAACGATTGACGGTTGGCGCAAGCGTGACTGCATGAAGTACAGCATGGGCAAGGGCGATGTCATCAAGCCTCAGTATGTTGTCGAAACCCTGTGGAACATGACCAAGGACGTCGACACCTACATCACGTCTGACGTCGGCCAGCACCAGATGTGGGCAGCGCAGTATTACAAGTTCAGCGAGCCACGCCGCTGGATCAACTCCGGTGGTCTGGGCACTATGGGTGTTGGTATTCCCTACGCCATGGGCATCAAGCTGGCCAAGCCCGATAGCGAAGTCTTCTGTATCACCGGCGAAGGCTCGGTGCAGATGTGCATCCAGGAGCTGTCGACCTGTCTCCAGTACAACACGCCCATCAAGATCGTGTCGCTGAACAACCGCTACCTGGGCATGGTGCGCCAGTGGCAAGAGGTTGAGTATGAGGGGCGCTATAGCCACAGCTATATGGACGCGCTGCCCAACTTCGTCAAACTGGCCGAGGCCTATGGCCATGTGGGCATGCTGATCGAAAAGCCGCAGGATGTGGAGCCCGCGCTGCGCGAGGCCCGCAAGCTAAAGGACCGCACGGTGTTCATGGACTTCCGTACCGACCCCACCGAGAACGTGTTCCCCATGGTTCAGGCTGGAAAAGGCATTACGGAAATGCTGCTGGGAAGCGAAGACCTTTAAGCGACATAAGGCTCTAGCCCCCGTAAAATAAGCGTAGCTAGCTATCAAAAGGCTAGCGTTTTAATAGACGAATCTATTGTCCGCCAAGCCCGCAACTTACCGGTTGCGGGGGAGGGCGGCGAAAAGAGGAATCCAATTCATGAAACACATCATTGCAGTACTTTTGGAAAACGAGCCCGGCGCACTGTCCCGTGTCGTTGGTCTGTTTTCAGCCCGTGGTTACAACATCGAGTCCTTGACGGTTGCGCCTACGGAAGATCCCAGTCTCTCCCGCATGACGATCCAGACCACCGGATCGGACGACGTCATTGAGCAAATCACCAAGCATCTGAACCGACTGATTGAAGTCGTCAAAGTCGTCGATCTGACAGAAGGCTCCTACATCGAGCGCGAGCTGATGATGGTCAAGGTGCGTGCGGTTGGCAAGGAGCGCGAGGAAATGAAGCGTATGGCGGACATCTTCCGCGGCCGCATCATCGACGTCACCGACAAAAGCTACACCATCGAGCTCACCGGCGACCAATCCAAGAACGATGCCTTCCTGGAAGCGCTGGAGCGTGCCGCCATTCTGGAAACGGTTCGAACCGGCTCCAGTGGCATAGGCCGCGGCGAGCGTATATTGCGAGTCTGATTTTCTGTAGGTCCGAGCGCGCGTTTCGACAGGCTCAACGCGAACGGACCTGGCTAGTGGCGATCAACGGTCACCGTTCGCCCTGAGCCTGTCGATGGGCATTTCGCCAGCAAACCATTTTTTAGGAGATTGAAATGAAAGTTTTTTACGACAAGGATTGCGACCTGAGCTTGATCAAGGGCAAGACGGTTGCCATCATCGGTTACGGTAGCCAAGGCCATGCCCACGCACAAAACTTGAATGACAGCGGCGTTAAAGTCGTGGTCGGCCTGCGTAAGGGCGGTGCATCCTGGGACAAGGTCGCTAAGGCGGGCCTGAAGGTTGCCGAAGTGAACGAGGCAGTTGCCTCTGCCGACGTTGTCATGATTCTGTTGCCCGACGAAAACATCGCGGGTGTCTACAAAGAGATCGAGTCCAGCCTGAAGCAGGGCGCTTCACTGGCTTTCGCCCACGGTTTCAATGTGCACTACAACCAGGTCGTGCCCCGTGCTGATCTGGATGTGTGGATGGTGGCCCCCAAGGCTCCTGGCCACACCGTGCGCAACACCTACACACAGGGTGGTGGCGTGCCCCACTTGGTAGCGGTGCACCAGGACAAATCAGGCAAAGCCCGTGACCTGGCCCTGAGCTACGCCATGGCCAATGGCGGCGGCAAGGCCGGCATTATTGAGACCAACTTCAAAGAAGAAACCGAGACCGATTTGTTCGGCGAGCAGGCTGTGTTGTGCGGCGGCGCCGTTGAACTGATCAAGATGGGTTACGAAACCCTGACCGAAGCCGGTTATGCGCCTGAAATGGCCTACTTCGAATGCCTGCACGAGCTCAAACTCATCGTTGACCTGATCTACGAAGGCGGCATCGCCAACATGAACTACTCCATCTCCAACAATGCGGAGTACGGCGAGTACGTGACCGGACCTGAAGTCATCAATGACCAGTCCCGCGCTGCGATGCGCCATGCCTTGAAGCGTATCCAGAACGGTGAATACGCCAAGATGTTCATTCAGGAAGGTCGCTTGAACTACCCAAGCATGACTGCCCGTCGCCGTAACACTGCGGACCACTCCATCGAGAAGGTCGGCAGCCAGTTGCGCGCCATGATGCCCTGGATTGCCAAGAACAAGCTGGTGGATCAGACTCGCAACTGATGCTTTTGCTGTCTTCGGACAAAGGCCACTTCGGTGGCCTTTTTGTATTTTTGGTCTCTGAAGTCGACGGCTAAACCCGTTATCGCTCGCTTACACTCGTAACAGTGATTCCAGCCTGTCGGCTGGTCTGTGTTTTGGTTTCAGGCTTGGCGGGCCTTGCAAGGAGTTTTTATGCATGATGGCGCGGATTCCGCAGCGGCGGATGACGTGAATGTCTTGGTGCGCAAGCGCCGCAAGGGCATTTACATTTTGCCCAATCTGTTTACCCTCGCGGCGCTGTTCGGCGGTTTCTATGCGATTGTGATGGCGATCAATGGTCGTTTTGACCAGGCCGCGGTGGGCATTTTTTGCGCCATGGTTTTGGATAGTCTGGACGGTCGTGTCGCGCGAATGACCAACACCCAGAGCGCATTTGGCGAACAAATGGATTCGTTATCGGACATGGTGTCTTTCGGAGCTGCACCTGCCTTGATTTCGTATGTGTGGGCTTTGCAGGGCCTGGGGCGTTGGGGCTGGATTGCTGCCTTTGTGTACTGTGCGTGTGCTGCGCTGCGGCTTGCGCGTTTCAACGTGAACACGACAGTAGTCGACAAGCGTTACTTTCAGGGATTGCCTTCGCCGGCCGCTGCGGCTTTGATAGCAGGCTTTATTTGGCTGCTCACCGAAAACGGCATGAAGGGAACCAGTACGCTGGAATTGGGGCCACTTGCCTTGCCCGTGCCCTGGGTGATGTTTGCTTTGGCGTTGTACGCCGGGTTGACCATGGTAACCAATGTCCCGTTTTACAGTTTCAAAGATGTTCAGATGAAGCGCAGCGTACCGTTTGCGGTGACTATCCTGATCGTTTTGGGCTTTGCTGTAGTGACCATTGATCCTCCAACGGTCATGTTTGGTATTTTTGTTCTCTATGGTTTCAGTGGATATGTCGTTTATGCCAGGCGTAGGGCCCGTGGCCAGCAAACCAGCGTGATCAGCACATCGACTGACGAACCCGATGAACGTGGTCTGCATAAATAGACCACTGCTAGTTTTTGAATATCCACAGGAGTTACAACATGGCTGACAAACTGATCATTTTCGATACGACACTGCGGGATGGCGAGCAATCCCCCGGGGCTTCCATGACGCGCGACGAAAAGTTGCGTATTGCCCGCCAGTTGGAGCGATTGAAGGTGGATGTCATCGAAGCCGGATTTGCAGCCAGTTCCAATGGCGATTTCGATGCGGTGCAACTGATCGCCAACAACATCAAGGATTCAACAATTTGCTCGTTGTCGCGCGCCAACGACCGCGACATCTCTCGGGCTGCCGAGGCGCTCAAGGGGGCCAACCGGGCACGTATCCACACCTTCATTGCAACCTCGGCCTTGCATATGGAGAAGAAGTTGCGCATGACGCCGGATCAGGTGTTTGAGCAGGCAAAGCAATCGGTGCGTTTTGCACGCAACCTGGTAGGGGATATTGAATTCAGCCCCGAAGATGGCTACCGCAGTGATGTTGATTTTCTGTGTCGCGTGCTGGAGGCTGTTATCCACGAAGGCGCCACAACCATCAATGTGCCCGACACCGTGGGTTATGCCATCCCGGAGTTGTACGGCAGCTTCATCAAGACTTTGCGGGAGCGCATTCCCAACTCGGACAAAGCCATTTGGTCCGTGCACTGCCACAACGATCTGGGTATGGCTGTGGCCAACTCCTTGGCAGGCGTCAAAATTGGTGGCGCCCGCCAGGTTGAATGCACGATCAACGGTCTGGGGGAGCGCGCTGGAAATTGCAGCCTGGAAGAAATTGTGATGGCCGTCAAAACGCGCAAAGATTACTTTGGGCTGGAAATGGGCATCGATACGCAGCATATTCTGGCCGCCAGTCGCATGGTCAGCCAGACCACAGGATTTGTCGTACAGCCCAACAAGGCTGTGGTGGGGGCCAATGCGTTTGCCCATGCATCCGGCATCCACCAGGATGGCGTGCTGAAGGCGCGCGACACCTATGAAATCATGCGTGCTGAAGATGTGGGCTGGACTGCCAACAAGATCGTGCTGGGCAAGTTGAGTGGCCGCAACGCCTTCAAGCAACGCCTGCAGGAACTGGGCGTGCAACTGGACAGCGAAGTCGAAGTCAATGCAGCCTTTTCCCGCTTTAAGGAACTGGCGGATCGCAAGAGTGAAATATTCGACGAAGACATCCTGGCGCTGGTTAGCGACGAAAGCGTCACCCACGTCAAAGAGCAGTATGGCTTTGTATCCCTGTCACAGCATAGCGAGACCGGTGAACGCCCGCACGCTAGTATTGTGTTTACGGTTGATAGCGCGGAGGTGACTAGTGCATCCAGCGGCAATGGGCCGGTGGATGCCTCCCTGAAAGCCATTGAGCAACAAGTGAAGAGTGGCGCAGAAATGGTGCTGTATTCGGTCAACGCCATCAGCGGCTCGACCGAAAGTCAGGGGGAAGTGACTGTGAGGCTGCAAAACAGTGGGCGGGTGGTCAACGGGGTGGGTTCCGATCCTGACATTGTGGTGGCCTCTGCCAAAGCTTACTTGAATGCCCTAAACAAGTTGCACAGCAAAGCAGAAAGCATTGCTGCGCAGGGTTGAATCTAGGGTAAGCCCCAATAAGCCATGTATTTCTTGAAGTTTGTCGCGCAAGTAGTTGATCTTGTGTAACTTTTTTGTTTACACTCGGTCAGCTGGCTATCGTATTGAATGATTCACTCACTCACCTGGGGCCGCCGTTGGGACACACCATGAAAAGACTTACTCTCCGTATTGGCCTCATTGCCATTTTTGCGTCGCTGATGTTCACATCGGTTCACGCGCAGGTAAGCAAACACAAGTCGACAGCGGCTAAATATAGCAAAAAACCGGTCGCCAAAGCCAAAGCAACCCGCAAACAATCCACCGTTCGTGCTGCTGTGGTCCCCAAAGTGGCGTCATTTGGCCAGCTGGCGGGATTGCATGCGGCGCATGACGCATTGGATTTGAAGTCCAGCGTTGCTTTGGTCGTGGATCAAGACACGCAAGAAGTGCTCTTTCGCAAGAACGATCTTGCGGTATTGCCTATCGCCTCTATCACCAAGCTGATGACCGGTTTGCTGGTTAGCGAAGCGAAATTGCCCATGGACGAGATGATCACCATCACCCAGGACGATGTGGACATGGAAAAAGGCAGTTCCTCCCGCCTGCGCGTCGGTACCGAGTTGAGTCGGGGTGAGCTGTTGCATTTGGCACTGATGTCCAGTGAAAACCGGGCTGCCAATGCGCTGGGGCGCAGCTATCCCGGTGGCCTGCCGGTGTTTGTGGGTTTGATGAATGCGCGCGCAAAGGCGTTGGGAATGATAGACACCCGGTACGTTGAGCCCACCGGTTTGTCGAGCAAGAATCAGTCCAGTGCCCGTGATCTGGCGACACTTGTGAGTTTTGCCTACGGCGATCCTACGCTGCGGGAATTGTCCACGTCGACAGGGCACCAGGTCGAAGTGGGTAGCCGTACCCTGCAATACAACAATACCAATCGTCTGGTCAAGAATCCGTCCTGGGATATTGGTTTGCAAAAGACTGGCTACATCAGTGAGGCCGGTCAGTGTTTGGTCATGCAGGCGAAGGTGGCCGGTCGCAAGCTCATCATGGTGTTTTTGGACTCGGCTGGCAAACTCAGCCGTTTAGGTGATGCAGAGCGGGTGAAGCGCTGGGTGGAGTCTATTCCAGCATCTGGGCCAGCAGCCAGAACGACCCCCGTGGCTAGCTTGAATTCCGACGCGAGAGTGCTAGCCAACTAATAGGGGCGGTCAGGCTGGGGTGGATTTGTGCCCCAGTGTCTCCGAGATCTGCCTCGCCGTTTCCTTCAATTTGGGTAGCCAGCCGTCCTCCATGCGCTCTGAAGGGGCTGAAATGGAGAGTCCGGCAACCAGTCGGTCCTGGTCGTCGTAGATGCCGGCTGCCATACAGCGCACACCGAGCTCTAACTCTTCGTTGTCATTGGCCTGGCCATACTGCCGCACCCTAGACAGTTCCCGTTCCAGTGATTCCAATTGCGTCAGACTGTTCTTGGTATGACCTTGCAGTCCGGTACGCGCAGCATAGGCCCGTATGCGCTGCGGGTCGTCCGCCGCAAGGAAGAGTTTGCCTACCGATGTCAGATGCAGGGGTGCACGGCCACCAATTGCCCGCACCACTTGCATGCCTGACCGCTCACTGTAGGCACGCTCCACATACACAATTTCGTCACCTTGGCGCACACTCAGATTGACCGGTTGCTGCGTCAGTTTGTGCAACTCCCGCATGGGCACTACGGCCGCATCGCGCACGTTTAGACGTCCTTTGACCAGATTGCCCAATTCCAGCAGACGCATTCCGAGGCGATAACTCCCCGGTTGGGTTCGGTCTACAAAACGGCCGGTAGCCAGGTCGTTCAGGATGCGGTGCGCGGTAGATGGATGCAAGCCGGCTTTTTCACTGATGTCCTTGAGGCTCATGGCGTCTTCGCGTGAAGCCAACACGTCAATCAGTGTGAACATGCGCTCGATGACCTGGACCGTTGGTTTGCTGGGGATGTCGGATATGGGTTTTGTCATGGCGGGTACTTAGTCTGCTATCTTATCGTGCGGCATCGCATTGACACCAATGTCCGTCCACCAGAATCTGCATGGGCGCAAATCGCGCCTTGTAGTTCATTTTGGGGCTGTCTTGTATCCAATACCCCAAGTAAACAAACGCTAGGCCCAGTTGGTGGGCCTGCTGGATTTGCCAGAGCACGTTGTAGGTGCCAAAGCTTGCAGCTTCATCCGGTTCAAAAAATGTATAGACCGCTGACAAACCATCATCCAAGACGTCGAGGATTGACACCATCTTGAGTGGCCCGGCTGATCCATCGGCCAGGGTTTCCCTGAATTCAACCAGCCGTGAATTGACGCGACTCTGCAGCAAAAACTGGGTGTACTGGTCAACGCTATCTTCATCCATGCCTCCGCCTGCGTGGCGACTGTTTTGATATCGCAGGTACAAGGCGTAGTGTTCGGAGACAAAGGCCAGCTTGAGTACACGTGCCTGTAGACCGCTGTGGCGCTTCCAGGCACGTCGTTGGCTTCGGTTGGGCTTGAAGCTATTGGCTACTACCCGCAAGGGTGTGCAGGCTTGGCAACCATCGCAGTAGGGTCGGTAGGTGAACATACCGCTGCGGCGAAACCCTTTACTGACCAGTTCAGAGTAAGTGGAGTTGTTGATCAAATGGCTGGGGGTGGCAACCTGCGAGCGTGCCTGCCGGTCTGGCAGGTAGCTGCATTCATAAGGGGCCGTTGCGTAAAACTGCAGGGCCTGTAGCGGGAAATCTTTAAGGTCTGTCACGGAGGAGGCATCAGGCAGACAAAATGTGATTCCAGTATAGGGGGGTGAAACGCCATTCCAGTGGGGCAGCAGTCTGTGCCCGACGGATATGCGACAAAAAGAGACTTCGTGGTACTTCTGCGGCACCAAGGGACGCCAAGTGGGTCGTGTTCTGTTGGCAATCGATCAATTCAACACCTTGGTGCCGACAAAAGCCCACCAGTGCTGCGAGAGCGATTTTGGATGCATCGGGTATTCGGGTGAACATGGATTCGCCAAAAACTGCTTTCCCCAGAGCGACGCAGTACAACCCCCCGACCAATCGCCCGTCCACCCAGGTTTCCACACTGTGCGCGTGCCCGGCCGCGTGCAACTGGTTGTAGGCCTCCACCATGGGCGGCAATATCCAGGTTCCAGGTTGCCCATGGCGCGAAACCTGCGCGCAGTTGTTTATGACCTCAGCAAATGCGTAGTCAAATCTGACCTCGCTCCCGGCGGACTTTGCGAACCGCGATAGCGTTTTGCGCAGGGAGCGGTGCAGCCGGAAATTGGCCACTGACAACACCATGCGCGGATCGGGACTCCACCAAAGATGGGGCTGCCCTTCACTGAACCACGGGAAAATTCCGTTGCCGTAGGCATGCAACAGGCTGGTGGCCGTCAAATCTCCGCCAGCCGCCAGCAGCCCAGGCGCCTCAGACTGCGCTCCCCAAGCCGTAGTGGCATCGGGAAACGGATCACCGGGCTCGAGCCAGGGCAAAGTCAGGGTTGGCTTGGGCATGGAATGTTGTAGACACCGAACGAAATAGGAAATATATTACCGCGCGGAAAATACACGGCTTTGATGCGGTTAGAATACCAGCTGTCGGCGTGTAGCGCAGCCTGGTAGCGCACCTGCTTTGGGAGCAGGGGGTCCAAGGTTCGAATCCTTGTACGCCGACCACCATTCCAAGACAAAGGCCTCAGAGTTCAAATACTCTGAGGCCTTTGTTCTTTGTGAGCAGATAGCAGCCCACGGCATTTTTTGCAGGGCAGCTGGCAAACAAACCTAGGTAAAATTGGTGCGTTGACAGCCAGTAGCTCATCCGGATAGAGCACGAACCTTCTAAGTTCGGGGTAGGGGGTTCGAGTCCCTCCTGGCTGGCCAATACACGCCTGTGGCGCGACGCATTAAGCAGTCTGCTTGCGCGCTGCCACCTGTCGCACCAAACCCTCTTGCGTTACGCTGGCTACCAGTTTGCCGTCGCGGCTGAATATGTTGCCGCGGTTCAGTCCCCGCGCATGGCCGCTGGTCGGGCTGTCGCAGGCATATAGCAACCATTCATCAATTTTGAAATCACGGTAGAACCACATGGCGTGGTCCAGGCTGGCTGTCACCATATCGGGCTGGTAATAAGTCAGTCCATGGGGTCGAAGGCAGGTGCTGAGCAGACTGAAGTCCGACGCGTAGGCCAGCAGGCACTTTTGCAATGCCGGGTTGGGGGGTACGGTGCCGTTGGCGCGAAACCAGATGTGCTGGGTGGGCGGCTTTGGGGCAGGGTGGTAACGGTCCACCGGATCAACAGGGCGTATGTCAATTGCCAGGTCGTTGCTGATGCTGGCTTGCAGCGACTCGGGTGGCGGGACATCGGGCATGTCGATTTGGTGCTCAAACCCGACTTCGTCGGTTTGAAATGAGGACGAAAGTATCAATATCGCCTGACCCGCTTGTGAAGCAACGACCCGGCGTACGCTGAAACTGTTGCCATCCCGAACGCGGTCTACCGTGTAGTCAATTGGTGCATGGGGATTACCGCCACGGATAAAGTAGGCATGCAGCGAGTGGGCACTGCGGTCCTCGCAGGTTTTGGTGGCTGCCACCAGAGCCTGGCCGAGGATGTGGCCGCCAAAGAGATTGCGAAATCCGAGGTCCAGGCTCTGCCCCGCAAAGTGATCGGTCTTGATCTGTTCCAGCTCGAACAGGCTCAGTAGGTTTGCCAACGGCGTGGGGTGTTCCTGAATCGGGTGCATGGTCCTGTTTAAAAGAGGGGGACTGGCTGGCCTGCAGTCGTCTACAGGATACGCACAGGGCTAACTGTGGTGTTCAGCAACAACCAGTGTTGCACTGCGTTTGCCAGTAGTTCGGCCTTACCTGTGGTGAAGAAGGTCACTGCCCCATAGTCCGGTGACTGAGCTGGTGCGAGCAACTGTTTGTCGGCCAGCAGCCGCCGGGTCTGGCGCGCCACCGGAGCGCCGCCTTCCAGCAGTTTCACCTGATTGCCGATACAGCGGCGCAGCTCCGGTTCCACAAACGGATAGTGGGTACAACCCAGTACCAAGGTGTCTATCTCGCCATCATTCAAACCAAATCGGCCCATAGCCCCCGTATATTCTGAGCAATATGCTATCTTTTTGGTAGCATCTTCGCGTTCAATGGCATCTACCAAGCCACTACAGGCCTGCAATACAAAACGGGTCTCGCCCTGCAGTGTGGCCAGCAGGGTCAGAAATTTTTCGCTTTGTAGCGTACTGCGCGTGGCCATGACGCCTACTACACCGGTCTTGCTGATGGCCGCAGCGGGTTTGAGGGCGGGCTCGATGCCGACGATAGGCATATCCGCATGGTCATGGCGCAGCAATTTGATGGCGGCAGCAGTAGCAGTGTTGCAGGCCACCACCAGCGCTTTGATCTGGTATTGATCGCGCAGGTAAGCCGTAACCGCGTGCGAACGCGCGATGACGTGGGTGTCGTCCCGTTCGCCATATGGCGCATGTCCGCTGTCGGCTACATACACAAACCGCTCGTGCGGTAGCTCTGCGCGCAAGGCCCGCAATACACTCAGACCACCCACACCACTGTCAAACACCCCAATCGGGCTGGATGCGGTCACAGACAAGGCTCAGCGCGAGGTAACGGGAATGCTCTTGAACTCGCCGGTGGCGATCTTCTTTTGCCATTCCGCCGGTCCCGTGATGTGGGCGCTGGTCCCGCCTGCGTCTACGGCCACGGTTACGGGCATATCAACCACGTCGAATTCGTAGATCGCTTCCATACCCAGATCGGCAAAGCCCACCACCTTCGCATTTTTGATGGCCTTGCTGACCAGGTAGGCCGCGCCGCCAACCGCCATCAAATAGGCGCTCTTGTGCTTCTTGATGGCTTCAATGGCAACCGGGCCACGCTCGGCCTTGCCCACCATGCTGATCAGCCCGGTTTGGGACAGCATCATTTCGGTGAAGCCATCCATGCGGGTTGCGGTCGTTGGACCTGCGGGGCCAACGGCTTCACCTTTGACCGGGTCGACCGGGCCCACGTAGTAGATGACGCGGTTGGTAAAGTCCACGGGCAGCTTTTCACCCTTGGCCAGCATCTGTTGGATGCGCTTGTGCGCGGCGTCACGGCCGGTCAGCATCTTGCCGTTGAGCAGCAGGGTCTGGCCGGGTTTCCAGCTTGCCACTTCAGCCGGGGTCAGCGTGTTCAGGTCGACCTTTTTGCTTTTCTCATAGTCCGGTGTCCAGTTCACGTTGGGCCACAGGTCAAGCGACGGTGGATCCAGGTATACCGGGCCACTGCCGTCCATGACGAAGTGCGCATGGCGGGTTGCCGCGCAGTTGGGGATCATGGCGATGGGCTTGCTGGCAGCGTGGGTGGGGTACATCTTGATCTTGACGTCCAGCACCGTGGTCAGGCCACCCAGACCCTGCGCGCCTATGCCCAGCGCATTGACCTTTTCAAACAACTCAAGGCGCAACTTTTCAACATTGGAGAGTTCCGCGCCGCTGGCTGCCTTGGCCTGCAGTTCGTACATGTCCAGGTCGTCCATCAGGCTTTCCTTGGCCATCAGAACAGCTTTTTCAGCGGTTCCGCCAATACCAATGCCCAGCATGCCCGGTGGACACCAGCCAGCACCCATGGTCGGCACGGTCTTGAGCACCCAGTCCACCACACTGTCGCCGGGGTTGAGCATGTACATCTTGCTCTTGTTCTCGGAGCCACCGCCCTTGGCGGCAACTGTCACGTCTACCGTATTGCCGGGCACGATCTCGGTGAAGATCACGGCTGGAGTGTTGTCCTTGGTGTTCTTGCGCAGGAATTCGGGGTCGGCCACCACACTGGCGCGCAGCGTGTTGTCCGGATGGTTGTAGCCCTGGCGCACACCTTCGTTGATGGCGTCATCCAGCGATCCGGTAAAGCCTTCCCAGCGCACGTCCATGCCCACTTTGAGGAACACGTTGACGATGCCGGTGTCCTGGCAGATCGGGCGGTGTCCAGTGGCGCTCATCTTGCTGTTGGTCAGGATTTGCGCGATCGCATCCTTGGCGGCCGGACTTTGCTCGCGCTCGTAGGCACGCGCCAGGTGGGCGATGTAGTCGGTCGGGTGGTAGTAGCTGATGAATTGCAGCGCGGCTGCAATGGACTCGATCAGGTCTGCCTGGCGGATGGCGGTGGTAGTGCTCATGGTGTGGGTTCCGGCGGTGGGTGTTTGAAAAGAGGCGGTCAGTGGCTGCTGCTGTTGCTTGGAGCGTGTGACATCAGCTTGTCAGTGTAGGCAATGGCCATGGCTGATAGCAGGAAAGCGATGTGGATGATGGTCTGCCACATCAGGACGTGCTCTTTCAAATTGTCAGCATTGATAAAGGTTTTCAACAGGTGGATGGAGCTGATACCGATGATGGCTGTGGCCAGTTTGACCTTGAGCACCGAGGCGTTGACGTGGCTCAGCCATTCGGGTTGGTCTGGGTGTTCGTCCAGGTTCATGCGGGATACAAAGGTCTCGTAACCGCCCACGATCACCATGATCAGCAGGTTGGAGATCATTACGACGTCGATCAGCGCCAACACAACCAGCATGATGATGGTCTCGTTTAGACCATTGATTACGGCTGACTCGTTGTAGCCAACACTCTTAACCAGTTGTGCCAGAGCGTGCTGGTTGCCAAAAGCAGCTTCCATCAAATGGACCAGTTCCACCCAGAAGTGGAATACATAAACCATTTGCGCTGCAATCAGACCCAGGTACAGTGGCAGCTGTAGCCAGCGGCTGGAAAAAATGACCTGGGAGAGCAGGGTCATGGACTGGGGCGATCGGGTCGGTGGCGGAGTGTTGGACATGTGCTGCGTAAGTTGGCGTGATGGCAAAGACAGGTATTGTAAAACCCGACCCTTGCGGTTGCCGCCCCCAGCCAGCAGAGCCGCAGCGGTGAACGCTCGTGCGTGCGCCAAGTCAGTGAGTTGTAAGTGCAGTCCATAACCATACGCCCCAGTTCAAATTGATAACTGAGGAGACACCCATGAGCACGCCACCGTCCGCGATCCAATCCATGCTGGTAGAAAACCGGGTCTTCCTGCCCAGTGACAGCATGGTCAAAAACGCCCGCATCTCGGGCATGGATGGTTACCACGCACTGTGCGCGCAGGCCGAAAGCGATTTTGAAGGTTTCTGGGCCAAGCTGGCCCGTGAAAACGTGGTCTGGAACAAGCCATTCACGCGCACGCTGGATGAATCCAATGCACCGTTTTACAAATGGTTTGACGACGGCGAGCTTAATGTTTCGGCTAACTGCCTGGACAAGCACATGGGCACCGCGACGGAAAACAAGACTGCGGTCATCTTTGAAGCGGATGATGGAACCGTCACCAAAACCACCTACAAAGAACTGTTGGCGCGCGTCAGCCAGTTTGCCAATGCACTGAAAGCCGATGGCATCCAGAAGGGCGACCGCGTGTTGGTCTACATGCCCATGACACTGGAGGGTGTGATTGCCATGCAGGCCTGCGCCCGCATCGGTGCCACCCACAGCGTGGTGTTTGGTGGTTTCTCGGCGAAGGCGCTGCAGGAGCGCATCATTGACGCCGGCGCAGTAGCGGTGATTACCAGTAACTTCCAGATGCGTGGCGGCAAAGAGTTGCCGCTCAAGGCCATCGTTGACGAAGGCCTGGCCATGGGCGGCTGCGAATCCATCAAGAATGTATACGTCTACCAACGCACTGCAAGCAGCTGCAACATGGTGGCTGGGCGCGACAAAACCTTCACCGAGGCACTGGCTGGCACGAGCACTGAGTGCGCGCCCGTGCCTGTGGGAGCAGAGCACCCGTTGTTTATTCTCTATACATCGGGCTCCACTGGAAAACCCAAAGGTGTGCAGCACTCATCCGGCGGCTACCTGTTGTGGGCCAAGCTGACGATGGACTGGACTTTTGATCTGAAGCCCGAAGACGTGTTCTGGTGCACCGCCGACATTGGATGGATCACGGGTCACACGTATGTGGCCTACGGCCCTCTGGCAGCCGGTGCCACCCAGATCATTTTTGAGGGTGTGCCAACTTTCCCGAATGCCGGCCGCTTCTGGCAAATGATCGAGCGCCATAAGTGCAGCATTTTTTACACCGCTCCCACGGCTATTCGCTCACTGATCAAGGCCGCAGAGGGCGACGCCGCTGTTCACCCGGACCGGTCAGACCTCTCCAGCCTGCGCATCCTCGGTTCGGTGGGTGAGCCTATCAACCCTGAGGCCTGGATGTGGTACTACAAGAATGTGGGTCACGAAAACTGCCCGATTGTGGACACCTTCTGGCAAACCGAAACCGGCGGTCACATGATGACACCACTGCCCGGTGCTACGCCACTGGTGCCTGGCAGCTGCACGTTGCCGCTACCGGGCATCATGGCCGCCATCGTGGATGAGGTCGGCAATGACATTGCCAACGGCACTGGCGGCATCTTGGTTGTGAAGCGTCCTTGGCCATCGATGATTCGTACCATTTGGAATGACCCCGAGCGCTTCAAGAAGAGCTACTTCCCAGAGGAGATGGGTGGAAAACTGTACCTGGCCGGTGACGGCGCAGTGCGCAGTGCGGACCGGGGCTACTTCCGCATCACCGGCCGTATTGATGACGTGCTCAATGTATCGGGTCACCGCATGGGGACTATGGAAATTGAGTCTGCGCTGGTATCCAAGACCGACCTGGTGGCAGAAGCCGCCGTGGTGGGCCGCCCCGATGATCTGACCGGTGAAGCCATCTGTGCGTTTGTCGTGCTCAAGCGCCCCATGCCCAAGGGCGACGAAGCCAAGGCCATCGCCAAGGAGTTGCGTGATTGGGTTGCAAAAGAGATTGGTCCAATCGCCAAGCCCAAGGACATCCGTTTTGGTGAGAATCTGCCAAAGACCCGTTCTGGCAAGATCATGCGCCGTCTGCTGCGCTCGTTGGCCAAAGGTGAAGCCATTACGCAAGATACCTCTACCCTGGAAAATCCGGCGATCCTGGACCAGTTGGGCCAAGCCTATTGAGGCTGAGCGCTGCCCCCAGTGCAAAAGCCCGCAACTGCGGGCTTTTTTTCGCCCGAAGCCCGGCGGTTTGGGACGACGCAGGGGCGGGCTTGGGTTACGATGACCGTGGAATAGGAACAGGAGACTGCTATGTATCTCGTTGGATTGGGCGTACTTTTTATGGCCCTGAAGTATTTGGAAATCGGTCCCGTAGCGCTGTGGGATTGGTGGATCGTACTGTCACCCTTTGGACTGGCAGTGGCCTGGTGGGCCTGGGCGGATGCCACCGGTTACACCAAGCGCAAGGAAATGGAGGCGATGGAACGCCGCAAGCAAGACCGTATTGACCGCAACCGTGAAGCCATGGGCTTCTTGAGCGCCAAGAAAAAGAAAAAGCGCTAAACAGATTAGGCCCCCACGCTCTACCGCTACGCGGGTCGCTGCCCCCCGAGGGGGCTAAATCCGCTTGGGGCGGCCCAGCGCGGATTTGTTGCCCCCAATGTGGCGTCGTTGCGTGGGTTTTTTCAATAGTTGTCCAACACCGCGCCCTTGCTCGCGCTGGATGCGTTAAACGCAAATTTGGCCTGCACGCCGCGGTTGTAACGGGGGGCAGGTGCTTTCCAGCCGGCACGGCGTTTAGCCAGCTCGGCCTCCGGCACATTCAGTTCCAAAATCAACTGGCGTGAATCAATGGTGATGGAATCGCCTTCCTGGACCAGCGCAATCACGCCACCGGCCGCAGCCTCGGGGGCCACATGGCCGACCACCATACCCCAGGTTCCGCCAGAGAAGCGGCCATCCGTAATCAGGCCCACGCTTTCGCCCAGGCCTTGACCAATCAGCGCACCGGTGGGTGCCAGCATTTCGGGCATGCCCGGGCCGCCCTTGGGGCCCAGGTAACGCAGCACCATCACGTCGCCCGGGACAATCTTGTTGTCCAGAATGGCCTTGAGTGCAGACTGTTCGTCGTCAAAGCAGCGTGCCGGGCCGGTCATCACCGGGTTCTTCAGGCCGGTGATCTTGGCGACGGCGCCTTCGGGGCTCAGGTTGCCCTTCAGGATGGCCAGGTGGCCCTGTTTGTACATGGGGTTATCGATGGGACGGATCACGTCCTGGTCGGCGCGTGGCACATCAGGAATATCCTTCAACACTTCGGCCACGGTCTGACCGGTGATGGTGATGCAGTCACCATGCAGCAGCCCGGCGGCCAGCAGCGTCTTCATCACTTGGGGAATGCCGCCCGCGCGGTGCAGGTCCACGGCCAGGTATTTGCCGGAAGGCTTCAGGTCACACAACACTGGCGTCTTCACGCGCACGCGCTCGAAGTCGTCAATCGTCCACTCCACACCGGCTGCATGGGCGATAGCCAGGAAGAGCAGCACCGCGTTGGTGGAGCCCCCGGTGGCCATGATCACAGCTACAGCGTTTTCAATGCTCTTGCGCGTCACGATGTCGCGGGGCTTCAGGTCTTTCTTGATGGCTTCGACCAGCACCTTGGCCGATTCCTTGGCCGAGTTCATCTTCTCGTCGTGGGGATTGGCCATGGTGCTGGAATAGATCAGCGAGATACCCAGGGCCTCGAAGGCCGACGACATGGTGTTGGCGGTGTACATGCCTCCACACGAGCCTGTGCCTGGGATGGCGCGGCGCTCAATCTGCAGCAGGTCTTCATCACTCATCCGGCCTGCGGCGTTTTCGCCCACCGCTTCAAACACGCTGACGATGTTCAGGTCTTTGCCCTTGTAGTGGCCGGGCAGGATGGTGCCGCCATAGACATAGATCGCGGGCACATTGGCGCGCAGCATGCCCATCAGGCCGCCGGGCATGTTCTTGTCGCAGCCACCGACCACAACCACGCCGTCCATCCATTGCCCCTGTACGCAGGTCTCAATGCAGTCGCTGATGACTTCACGGCTGACCAGCGAATACTTCATGCCCTCGGTGCCCATGGCCATGCCGTCTGAGATGGTAGGGGTCCCGAACACCTGGGCGTTGCCGCCAGCTTCTTCAATGCCGGCAATGGCCGCATCCGCAAGTTTTTGCAGGCCGCTGTTGCACGGGGTGATGGTGCTGTGGCCGTTGGCGACACCGACCATGGGTTTTTTGAAATCGCCTTCTTCGTAGCCCATGCCGTAGTACATGGAGCGGTTGGGTGCACGGCTCTTGCCCTCGGTGATGTTCTTGCTGCGAGGGTTCAGGACGATGGGTTTGGTGGTCATGGTGGATGTCTCGTCTAGGGGTTGGAGGATGCTGCTGGGCAGGCGCAAAGTATGCATTGCCCCAAACACTTGATCAAATATATTTAACAGCGTGTATTAATATGCTGCAAGTATGAATGAACACTTGATTGAGTTGCGGGTCTGGCGCCAGTTTCTCGCTGTGGCCGAAGAACTGCATTTTGGCCGTGCCGCCGTGCGCCTGCATATGTCCCAGCCCCCGTTGACACAGGCCATTGCGCTGCTGGAAGAGCGGCTGCAGGCCCGCCTGTTCGACCGTACCAAGCGCTATGTGGCACTGACACCAGCCGGCGCTGCATTGGTGCACGAGGTGCGCGAACTGTTGCAGCGTGCCCAAGCTCTGCCAGCCCACGCAAGGGCTGCCGCTTCGGGTGAACTGGGCCGTTTGCGCCTGGGTTTTGTGTCCACTGTGGGTTTCGCCCTGTTACCCGAATGGGTGCGAGCGCTGCGCGAGCGTCACCCTGGCGTGCAACTGGACCTGATGGAGGCCACGGGTGACGTGCAGCTGCAGGCCATGGAACGGGGTGAGATGGACGCCGGCTTTATGCTGCATGCGCCGGGATTTGCTCCGGCCATGCTGGCGAGTCGATCGATAACGCGTGAACCCTTGGTGGTGGCGCTACCGCAGCAGCATGTACTGACCGTTCAGAAGGAACTGGCGCTGGACGCATTGTTGGCCGAGCCCCTTGTCATGTTCCCTCGGCATATCGCGCCATCGTTGTACGACGCGATCTTTGCGCTGTACCACGGGGCAGGGCGCCTACCCGAGGTGTCGCAGGAGGCCATCCAGATGCAGACCATTGTGAATTTGGTGTCAGCAGGGTTGGGCCTGGCCTGGGTTCCCGCCAGTGTGCAGCAGTTTCAGCGGCCCGGTGTGGTTTACCGCAGCGTGCTGGGGGCGGTACCCCAATGTGAAACCAGTCTGGTGTGGGCGCGCTCCAACCCGGTGCTGGAACGCTTTTTGGCGTTTGCGCCAGCCCTTGCTGGAACGCCACCCTTGGGCTAGCGCCTGAAGTGGCGATTGCGTAGTTCGTCTTCTTCACGCGCTCTGCGCGCGCGGATGGCGGCCTGGATAGTGGCCTGTTCCTGGGCGCTGGGGGTGCGTTTTTCCTGCCTCCGGTAGGCGATTTCTGCGGCGCTGCTGCAACGGGCACCTTTGTTCGCCTCGCATTCTGCTATCAGTTGCTCGTTGGACGGGCCTGTGTTGGTGGGCGTTTGTGGGAGCTGGCGCAACCGGTTGGACGGTAGCGTTTGGTAACTTTTGGCAGGTTTGTCTGGCGCGGCGTTGCTAGCCTGGTTGTAGTTGCCGCTTTGGGTCTCGGAAGTCGCTGAATCCGTCAGCGGAGCATCCATTAGCTTGACAAGCTTTTCCTTGTTATCTGCCTTGGTACAGGGCGCCTGGGAATACACGATTCTGCCATCAGCCTCTGTGCATTTGAAGACCTGGGCATTTGCAAAAGGCACAGTCGCCACCCCTACCAACGCCAGTAAACCCGAGACGAGACGCATATCTTCCATCCATAAAGAAGCCCTTCGGGCTTGCGTGCAAAATACTAGCATGCTCATCCATCCCCAAATTGACCCTGTCGCTCTTCAACTTGGCCCCCTCGCCATCCACTGGTATGGCCTGACCTACCTGGCGGCCTTTGCTCTTTTCATCTTGCTCGGGCGCCTGCGCTTGCGTCACTTGCCGTTTGCGGCCACCAAAGGCCCCAACGCCTGGGTGAGCCGGGATGTGGAAGACATACTGTTTATGGGTGTCATGGGTGTGGTGCTGGGTGGGCGCATAGGCTATTGCTTGTTCTACAAACCGGCCTACTACCTGGCCCATCCACTGGAAGTGTTTTACGTGTGGCAAGGGGGTATGAGCTTCCATGGCGGCATGTTGGGTGTGATTGCCGCCATGGTGTGGTTTGGCATCTCACGCAAACGGTCGTTTTGGCAGGTGGCGGATTTTGTCGCGCCCTGTGTGCCCACGGGTTTAGCGGCCGGTCGGGTTGGCAATTTCATCAATGGCGAATTGTGGGGGCGTGTTGTTGCGGACCCGAGCCTGCCTTGGGGCATGGTGTTCCGTGGTGCAGGTGACCTGCCGCGCCACCCGTCGCAGGTCTACCAGTTTCTGCTGGAAGGCATGCTGTTATTTGTGCTGCTGTGGTGGTATGCCAGTACACCGCGAAAACAGGGGCAGGTGGCGTCTGCATTCCTGTTCGGATATGGCGTGATGCGCTTCATTGCCGAATTTTTCCGGCAGCCAGATGAGCACCTGGGTCTGCTCAGCCTGGGCATGAGCATGGGGCAGTGGCTGTGTGTGCCCATGATTCTGGGTGGTGCGGGCCTCTGGCTCTGGGCTGGCCGCCGCACTGCGCACATTTGACCCGGGTCTAGGGTAAGTCCGCATCCCGGAGGACGTCCGGGATCTTTACGGTGAAGCGGTAATTACCCATAATTACCGAAAATTATGGCCTGCTAACCGTCTTCCACGCCCATGCGCCTGATCCACAACTCACTGCACGATACCGTCGCGGATGGTTTGCGGGCGCGGATTTTTGATGGCCAGTTAGCGCCCGGCAGTTTTATCGATGAGGTGGCGCTGTGCGCCGACCTGGCCATCTCCCGCACACCTCTGCGCGAAGCGCTCAAGGTGTTGGCCGCCGAAGGCCTGGTGCGCCATGAGCCCCGACGCGGCAGCTTTGTGAGCCAGGTGACCGAGCAGGACCTGGATGAAATCTTTCCTGTGATCGCGCTGCTAGAGGGGCGCTGCGCGCTAGAAGCGACGCGCAACGCGACAGACGCCGACATCGCAGCGCTGGAGACATTGCACACCCAGTTGCAGCAGCACGCGACTGCCAAACGCATCACCAACTATTACGTCGTCAATTTTCAGATTCACGAGGCCATCATTACGCTGGCCAACAACCGCTGGTTGGCTCAAGTGATTGGCGATCTGCGCAAGATACTGAAGCTGGCACGCCAGCAGCAGTTGTATGCGCCAGGCCGGCTGGAGCAGAGTCTGAGCGAACACCTGGCCGTGTTTGCCGCCATCAAGGCGCGGGATGGCGAAACCGCCGATGCGGCCATGCGCACCCATTTGTTGCGCCAGCGCGAGGCCTTGCGCGAATTGGCCCGTTCCCAGAAGAGCAGGTTGCTGGCATGAACAACCAAGAATCCTGGATCAACCGCAACGTGGCCCGGCTGTTGCCCAAGGCATCCAAGCCAATTGAGGCTCTAGCCCCGGTCGATCAAGCGTCTGATGCTATAAAAAACATAGTAAATGGAGCGCCTGCCAGCCCCCGCAGCACCCGTGCCCGACTGCAGGGCACGCTGCGCCATGCCGGCGAAGCGCTGTCCCCCCGCATGTTGCGGCGTACGCTGGAGGAGCTACAGGCCGTCATCGACGACCGCGTTAGCGAGGTGGAGGGGGGGCGCCGTGCAGCCGCCTTGATGGCCTGGTACACAGGTGCGACCCCCGAGCGCCGCAAGGATATGTGGCTGCTGATGAGCGAGATGTTTGTGGCCGACCCCCAGAAGGTGAAGGCCGCACAGGCTGAGTTTGCCGCAGCCCTGGGCACGCCGGACGAAGCCGCGGCCGAGGTGCATTACCGCCGTGCCACCGTATCGCCCCGGCGGCGCGTGTTGCAGCGCTTCAGCGCCGACGCCACCGGCATCCGATTCCTGGTCAATCTGCGTGCCGAGATGCAGCCCGCGCTTAAAGGCGACAAACGCTTGCAGGCACTGGATGTGGAGATGGAGTACATGTTCTCCACCTGGTTTGACGTGGGCTTTCTCGAGCTACGCCGCATCAGTTGGGATTCACCCGCCTCGCTGGTCGAAAAGTTGATCAAGTACGAGGCCGTGCACGACATCAAGAGCTGGGCTGACGTCAAGAATCGGCTGGATTCGGACCGCCGTTGTTATGGCTTCTTCCACCCCCGGTTGCCGGACGAGCCGCTAATCTTTGTGGAGGTGGCGCTGGTGGACTCGTTAGCTGACAGCATCACACCGTTGCTGGACGAATCCGCCGACGCGGTGGATGTCAACACCGCCACCACCGCCATTTTTTACTCCATCAGCAACACACAAGACGGCCTGCGGGGTGTGAGTTTTGGTGACTCGCTGATCAAGCGAGTGGTGGAGACTTTGAAGGCCGAATTCCCCAAGCTGCGGATCTTTGCGACGCTTTCGCCTATCCCTGGCTTCCGGTCCTGGTTGGGCAAACATGCGGCGAGCCTGCTGGATAAGCTGGAAACCCGTACCCGCGCGGAGTTAGGCCAAGCCGTGGGTTTTGAGCCTGTGACCGCCGCGCATTTCTTGGCTGCAGCGGAAACACCGTTGGCGCTCAAACCCACGTCGCCCGTGCGCCAGATGCTGCTGCGCTGCGCTGGCCATTACCTGGGGCATGAGACTGTACAAGGCCGACCCATTGACCCGGTGGCGCGGTTCCATTTGGGCAATGGCGCCCGGGTTGAGCGGATCAACTGGGCCAGCGACCCTTCGCCCAAGGGGCTCAAGCAGTCCTATGGCCTGATGGTCAATTACCTGTATGACCTGCAACGCCTGGACCAGCACCGCGCGTTGCTCGCGCAGGGCAAGATTCCCGTGGCATCAGCCATCCGCAAACTGGTTTTATAACAAGCAGGAGACAAGTTCATGGACCATTCAGAATCACCCCGTGACGCCCAGCGCCGCCATTGGTTGCAAGCTGGCGCAAGCGCTGCGCTGGCCCTGGCCGGTGCACCCCTGACCGCCTTGGCCCAGGCGCGCTGGCCTGCCAAGCCAGTTACGGTCATGGTGCCGTTCCCGGCAGGTGGCGGCACAGATGCCTTTGCGCGCCCCATGTCGGCTCAGTTTTCCAAGCTCACCGGCACCCAGATGGTCATCGACAACAAGGGCGGCGCCGGCGGCACGCTGGGTGCCAGCCTGGCGTCCCGCGCAGCGCCTGACGGGTACACGCTGTTCATGGGGGCGGTGCACCACGCCATTGCGCCGTCTATGTATCCCAAGCTGGACTACAACATCGAGACCGACTTCATTCCGCTGGCGCTGTTGGCCAATGTGCCGCAGGTGCTGGTGGTGAACCCCAAGAACGTGACGGGCGACTTTGCCGCTTTTTTGGCCCAGATCAAGGCCAAGCCGGGTAAGTTCAACTACGGCTCGGCAGGCGGTGGCACATCACACCACCTGGCCGGTGAGTTGTTCAAGCAACAGACCAAGACCTTTATCACCCACATTCCCTACCGTGGTGCCGGCCCGGCGCTACAAGACCTGATCGGCGGCAGTGTGGACATGATGTTTGATGGCCTGGGCTCGTCGGCCCAGCACATCAAGGGTGGACGCATCAAGGCGCTGATGGTGTCGGGCTCCAAGCGCAATGCCGCGTTCCCCGACGTACCCTGCGCTGCCGAACTGGGCCTGCCCGACTACACGGTTACCACCTGGTACGGTCTTTGGGCACCCAAGGGTACACCTGCCGATGTTCAGACACGCATCGTGGAAGAAGTGCGCCGCCTGGGTGCACAGGATGAGATCAAGACCGCTTGGGCCGGCAATGGTGCTGATTTTCCCAACCTGACGCCCAAACAGTTTGGTGACTTTGTCAGTGGCGAAGTCAAGCGCTGGGCCGCTGTGGTCAAGGCCGCAGGCGCCAAACTTGACTGATACAAAGTAAACAAAGCAAAGGCAGTAAATGGCAGGAACGGTATCGGCAGAGTCGGCGGATGGCGGCGTGGTGTGTGTCACGCTGGAGCACGCTGGCAAGCTCAACGCTATGTCACGCGCGATGTGGCGCAGCCTGCGCAACGTGTTTGAGGATATCCAGCGCGATGCAGGGGCACGCTGTGTCGTGCTGCGGGGGCAGGGTGGTCACTTTTGCGCCGGGGGCGACATTGCCGAATACGCAGCCTTCCGTTTTGAGGAGGCCAGCCTGCGGGACTTCCACGAGAACGATGTCTGGGGCGGCCTGCAGGCGGTGCTGGACTGCGACGTGCCGATCATTGCCCAGATTGAAGGCAACTGCATGGGGGCGGGTGTGGAGATTGCCAGTTGCTGTGACATCCGCATCGCCAGCGATACGGCCCGCTTTGGTGCGCCGATCGCCAAGCTGGGTTTCCCCATGGCCCCGCGCGAGGCCGCCCTGGTGGCGCGTGCGGTGGGGGAACTGACCGCAAGGGAAATGTTGTTGTCCGCCGCCGTGCTGGATGCGGCCCAGATGCAGCAACGGGGTTTCCTGAACCAGGTGGTTGCCGCCGACGCACTGGGCGCAGCCGTGGCTGCCACCCTACAGCGCATGCGGGGCCTCGCACCCCAGGCAGCACGGATGAACAAACAGACATTTCGGTCCATAGCCCCCGTAGATATTGAACAAGTTGCTAGTGATTTGATAGCAAATGCCTACCGTTATGCCGACTCGGACGAACACCGCGAGGGCGTTATCGCCTTTACCGAGAAGCGCCCACCCCGCTTCCACAGATTGACGGACTGATCCATGAAGAACAACCACAACCTCTTTGCCGCCTTGCGTGCGGCTTTTCCCGCGGACATGGATGCGATTGCTGTAGAAACCGACAACGGTCTCTATTACTCTTGGCGCGACCTGGACCGCAGCACCGCCATGCTGGCCAACCTGCTGCAGTCGCTCAAGCTGCCAGCGGGCGCGCGCATCGCGGTGCAGGTTGAAAAGTCGGTTGAAGCCCTGGCGTTGTACCTGGCAACTTTGCGCGCCGGATATGTGTTCCTGCCACTGAATACGGCCTACCAGAGTGGGGAAATCGAATACTTCATAGGCAATGCCGCGCCCGCCGTAGTGGTGTGTAGTCCGAAGAACTTTGGCTGGGTCAGCAAGATCGCCTTCAAGGCTGGCACCCAAAATGTCTTCACATTGGGTGATGACCGCACCGGCTCACTGCTGGAGCGCGCCGCGCATTGCAGCGACCAGCATTCGGTGGCGCAGTGCAAGTCAGACGACCTGGCTGCCATCCTCTACACCAGCGGCACTACTGGCCGCAGCAAGGGCGCTATGCTGACACATGGCAACCTGCTGAGCAACGCCCAGGTGCTGAAGGATTATTGGGGCTGGAGAAGTGCCGAACAAGGCGGCGATGTGCTGATGCATGTGTTGCCCATCTTCCACGTACATGGCCTGTTTGTCGCGGTGCACGGTGCGCTGCTCAACGGCAGCAAGATGATCTGGATGGCCAAGTTTGAACCCAAACGGGTGCTGGAAAAACTGGCGGATGCAACTGTCTTTATGGGAGTACCCACGCTATATGTGCGCCTGCTGGCCGAGCCGGGGCTGGACAAACATGCCGTTCGCAACATGCGCCTGTTCATAGCAGGGTCCGCGCCCTTGCTGATCGAAACCTTCACCGAGTGGCAGTCCCGCACCGGCCACACCATTCTGGAGCGGTATGGCATGAGTGAGACCGCCATGCTGACCTCCAACCCCTATGCGGCCGATGCACGTTACGGGAACAAAAGTCAGCGACGTGGTGGTACGGTGGGTTTCCCGTTGCCGGGAGTGCAGCTCCGGGTGCAGGATGATGCGGGCAAAGACTTGGCGGTGGGAGAAATCGGTGGTATCCAGGTCAAAGGCCCCAATGTATTTGCCGGTTACTGGCAAATGCCAGAGAAAACCAAGGAAGAGTTCACAGCCGACGGCTTTTTCAAGACCGGCGACGTGGGCAAGGTGGACGCCGATGGTTACGTGACGATCGTGGGGCGCAGCAAGGACCTCATCATCAGCGGTGGATATAACGTTTATCCGGCCGAGATCGAGGGCACCATCAACACCCTGGAGGGTGTCGCCGAGAGTGCGGTGGTGGGCGTGCCCGATGCCGACTTTGGCGAGGTCGGGGTGGCGGTGGTGATTGCTAAGCCAGGCGCACAGCTGGAGCCGAAAAATATTTTGGCCACGCTAAAGACAATGCTGGCAAACTTCAAAATACCCAAGCGTTGTTATGTGGTGCCCGAGCTGCCGCGCAACTCCATGGGTAAGGTGCAAAAAAACCTGTTGCGTGCGCAATACGCCAACTTACTGTAGGAAGTTTTGTCCATGAAAGTCTTGCAAACCGTCGTTCGCGACGGCAACCCCGAAGATCATGATTTCTCAGCCTTGGCGGCGATTGAGCCCAGTCTGGTGTTTGCCTTTGGATCCGTCGCAACACTAAAGGCAGGCGCAGACGCCATTGCCCGGGCTTTTCCTGCCGCGCAGCGCGCGGGTTGCTCTACCGCAGGAGAGATTTCGGCAAATGGTGTTGAGGACAATAGTCTTGTGGTCACCGCCTTGCACTTTGACCATACGCGAGCTGCGCAGTTCAGTACAGTTTTGGCGGGTATGGATGATTCCTTCGCGGCCGGTAAACGTCTTGCGTCCGGCCTGCCCGTGCTGGGTCTGCGGGCTGTAATGATTTTTGGCCAAGGTGTGGCTATCAATGGCAGTGCCGTTTTGTCCGGAATGACGGAGATTTTGGGCCCCAAGGTCCCCATTACAGGTGGCTTGGCTGGGGACGGCGGCGCCTTTGCACAGACGTGGGTATTGGACGCACAGGGCGTCAGTGATGCCCGATTGACCTGCATCGGCCTGTATGGCGATGCTTTGGAGTTTTCGCACGGGTCATTCGGTGGCTGGTCCCCGTTTGGACCGGCGCGCAAGGTGACCCGTTGTGAGAACAATGTGCTCTTTGAACTGGATGGCGAGTCCGCGCTGGAAGTGTACAAGCGGTATCTGGGTGAACATGCAAAAGGGCTGCCGGCTTCGGGCCTCTTGTTTCCGTTTGCGATGTTGGGTAGTGACCACTCGGAAATGGGTCTCATCCGTACCATTCTCGGTGTTGACGAGGCAGCGGGCAGCTTGACGCTGGCTGGTGACATTGATCCGAACGGTTATCTGCGACTCATGCACGCCAGTACCGATGCTCTGGTCGATGGGGCTGAGGCGGCTGCGGAAGCCGCCCGTGCCATGCGATCCAAGCCCAATGAGGGGCTCGCATTACTGGTGAGCTGCGTGGGCCGCAAACTGGTGATGGGGGGGCGTGTGGATGAGGAAGTTGAAGCGGTCGGCGAAGTGTTTGGAAAAGGCTCTACCTTGACCGGGTTTTATTCCTACGGCGAGATCAGTCCGTTCAGCCCGCAAGTAGAGTGCAAGCTCCATAACCAGACCATGACCATCACCTACATTGCAGAAGCGGCCTGAATTCGGCTGGGGCGGAATACATGCACAAGTTGCTGGCGCGCCAAATCAAGCGTGTTTTGGAGGTCGATCCCCTGAACTTGCCTGCCTTGGAGCAGGAGTTCAGTGCGCTGGTCGCCAGTGGGGCAGTGTCATCGCAGGCTGCTCAGTTGCTCAAGGGCTTACCCGGTTTTTTGCAAAGGGTGGACGAGGCCTATTCGCAAGCAGATCGTGATCTGGAACTCAAAACCCGCAGCCTTGAATTGAGCTCCGTCGAGCTGACCGAGAAGAATTCCCGCTTGCGTGAAGACCTGGCCAGCCGCACCCGGGCCATAGACTCGCTACGGGCTTCAGCACGTGACCTGATGGCGTCTATCGACACCGACCAGACGCTTGCGGATGACGAGAACCTGGAATCCCTATCAGCCCTCATGCGTGACCTGGTCATCCAACATGAAGAAAGCCAGCGTGATTTGCAAGAGGCGCTTACCGACTTGGCTTACCAGAAGTTTGCGCTGGACCAGCATGCCATTGTCAGCATCACCAATCTGGCGGGCGATATCACCTATGCGAATGACAAGTTCTGCGAGATAAGCGGTTATTCGCGTTCCGAGTTGCTCAACCAGAACCACAGAATCATCAACTCCCATACACATAGCCAAGAGTTTTTTGTGGACCTGTGGGAGCAGATCACATCGGGCATGGTCTGGCATGGCGAGATATGCAACCGCAACAAATCGGGCGAACTGTATTGGGTAAACGCCACCATTGTTCCGTTGGCAAACGATGTTGGTAAACCCACAATGTTCATCGCGATACGGACAGACATTACCGGACGCAAGCGCATGGAGGCGTCCATGAAGGCGGCAGAAGCACGCCTTCGGCATATCACCAACACGGTGCCTGGCGCCGTTTTTCAATGGCATGTCGGGCCAGACCATTATCGATATACCTTTATCAGTGAACGTGTTCGCGAGGTACTCGGCTTCACGCCCGAGGAACTGAAGGCAGACGCGTCGTTGACCACTCTGCAGATTTTTAAAGAAGACCGTCCAAGGGTCATCAATGGCGTGTTGGACGCGGCGCGCCGCCGTGTTGTTTGGCGGGGTGAGTACCGGGTGCTTTTGCAACAGGGTGCGTTGCGCTGGATTCGCGCCGAAATTGACCCCGAACCTGACTTGGCGCCTGACGGTGCCACCGTGTTCACTGGCCTGTGGCAGGACATAACCGCCATCAAGCAAGCAGATTCACGCCTGCGTGAGGTCACTGAGAACATCCCGGTCGCGGTTTTTCAGTATTACGCTGAATCGGACGGCAGGCTCAAGATCACCTTTATGAGTGATTCCATCGAAGCTATTTGTGGTGTGCGCGCCGACGCAATACTCGAATCGACCAGCTTGCTGTTGGACCGGGTGTACCCCGAAGACCAGGATGTTTTTTCGACCGGTCTGGGCGTAGCAAATGCCCATGCACAAGCACAGGCAGTGGACTTCCGTATGGTGCATCTGCAAACGGGTGCCATCGTTTGGGTGCATGGGGAGGCGCATCCACGCCAGTTGGCGCATGGTGGCTGGGTGTGGAATGGCTACTTCACCGACATTACGGAGTCCAAGCAAGCTGAGGCCGAATTGCAGAAGGCCAAAGAAGCGGCTGAGGCCGCGAGCCATGCAAAGTCAGATTTTCTGGCCAATATGAGCCATGAAATACGAACGCCCATGAATGGGGTGCTAGGAATGACGGAATTGCTGTTGGACACCACATTGGATGCCGAACAGCGGGAATACCTCAGCATTGTCAAGTCGTCTGCCGACGCATTGCTTCGGGTGATCAATGACATTCTGGATTTCTCCAAAATTGAAGCCGGCAAGCTGTTGGTCGAGCATATTCCCTTCCATTTGGGCCAAGTTGTTGCGGACACCTTGAAATCAGTGGCTCTTCGGGCCAGTGAAAAAGGCCTGGAGCTGGTGTCAGATGTGTCGCCAGATGTGGCAGTCGGGGTCTTGGGAGACCCGGGGCGACTGCGACAAATACTGTTGAACATCATTGGCAACGCCATCAAGTTCACGGATAGAGGCGAGATTGTCATCCGCGTGGTGCCTGCCGGGCTGGGCGAGAGCCCAGCGACCATGCACTTTTCAGTCAGTGATAGCGGCATTGGCATTCCGGCAGACAAGCAGCAGGCCATCTTCGAAGCCTTCTCGCAGGAAGATAGCTCTACAACCCGACGGTATGGCGGGACGGGCCTGGGCTTAACCATTTGCTCGCGTCTGGTTTCAGCGATGGGTGGTCGTATCTGGGTCGAGAGTCAGCCTGGTTTGGGAAGTGTGTTCCACTTTACGTTGCAATTGGATGTCGACGCGAGCGCAACAGTACTTCCGGCCCAGATGGTGCGTTTTGAAGGCTGCAAGACTTTGATCGTGGACGACAACGCGGTCAATCGCACGGTCTTGACTCGCACCTTAGAAAGCGAAGGTGTTGTTACCCATGCGGTGGCGAGTGGCCAAGAGGCGTTGAATTGGTTGGCAAAAGCCTCATCGCTGGGCAACCCGTGCGATCTCATCCTGTTGGACGCACAAATGCCTGAGATGGATGGATTCTCGGTTGCCGAGCACATTGGACGCCTACCGCAGTGTCGCAAGATACCAGTCGTGATGCTGTCATCAGCGGGTATCAAGGGTGACGCGCAGCGTGCCAGTGATGTGGGTATTGTGGGTTACCTTAGCAAGCCCATAGGCCGTGATGAGCTTCTTCAGGCACTCGCGCGCGTGCTGAATTCGGATAACTCACAGCCCCAAGCGCTGGTAACCAGCCATTTGATCCGTGAGAGTCAGGCAATGCTCAACGTGTTGTTGGTGGAGGACCATGAAGTTAACCAGAAGCTCGCGGTGACCCTGCTTACCCGTTGGGGTCACCATGTGGAAGTGGCTGGCAACGGCCAAATCGCGCTTGATATTCTGGCCAATAAAGCGTTTGACATCATTCTCATGGACATGATGATGCCGGTAATGGATGGGTTGGAGGCAACGCGACTTATTCGTGCCCTGGAGAAAGAAAGACACACCCCCATCATTGCGATGACGGCCAATGCCATGGAATCAGACCGCGAACGCTGCCTGGCTGCAGGCATGGACGACTACCTCTCCAAACCCATCAAGGCCCAGGAGCTACAGCAAATGTTGCAACACTTTTCCGTGCCCCGCGCAAACCGTTTGCAGTCCCATGCGGCTCAACTCGGAGGCACCATGACGCAACCCATTGAGTTTGACTATGCCCATGCAATCACTTTGGTGGACCAGGATGTAGTAGAGATCATCGCGCAGACCTTTGTGGACCAGTGGCCTCAGGAACTGCAGAAAATGCGCGGTAGTTTGGCGCAGTCGGATCTGCAGTCGCTCATGCACGTCGCGCATGCACTCAAGGGGACGCTGGCCATGTTTGGTGCGCAGCCTGCCAGTGCTCTGGCTTCAGAAATTGAGCAGTGCGCAAATCATCAGGATGCCGCCAGTGCTGGTGTACGCCTGGGTTTGCTGGAACTGGAAATGGAAAAATTAATCCCCGTCATACCGCTTGACGGGGCAAACTGACTAAGATAGTTCAATATCAAAAGAGTACATACCTGTGGCCCATCAAGTGCTGATCATCGACGATACCGAAATCAACCTGATTTTGTTCGCGGCGTTGGTGAAGAAACTCGGCGACTGTGTTCCGCATACATTTGCACAGGCCCAAGAAGCGCTCACTTGGCTGGTGGGTAATGATCCCGATCTCATCATCGTGGATTACATGATGCCGGGGATAGACGGATTGGAGTTTATGCGCCTACTGCGCGAAATTCCGGGCAGAGATGCCGTTCCGGTTGTCATGATCACGGCCAATGACCAAAAACAATTGCGCTACCGGGCACTGGATCTGGGTGCCAGTGACTTTTTGACCAAACCGGTCGACAAAATAGAGTTTTTGGCGCGTACCCGCAATATGCTGTTGGTCAGTGATGCGCGCAGGCAACTTACTGACCGCGCCGCATGGTTGGCAGACGAAGTGCGAAAAGCAACGGCTGAAATTGTGTCACGGGAGAGGGATACGGTTTTTCGGCTCTGTAAGGCTGCCGAGTTCCGCGATCCCGAGACTGGCGCCCATATTTTGCGCATGGCCCACTATTCCCGTTTGATTGCCCGTGGCCTTGGGCTGCCAGTGGAAGAGCAAGAGCTGTTGCTGGAGGCCGCGCCAATGCATGACATTGGCAAAGTTGGCATTACCGACAATATTCTGCTCAAGCCGGGACGCCTCGACGCTGATGAATTTGAGATCATGAAGCAGCATGCCATTTATGGCTACGAGTTGCTCAAGGGGAGTTCGTCCAAGGTGCTGCAGGCGGGCGCCGAAATCGCCCGTGGGCATCACGAAAAGTTCGACGGATCCGGGTATCCGGGGGGCATTCGCGGTGCAGAGATTCCGCTATTCAGTCGCATCGTCGCAGTTGCAGATGTTTTTGACGCCTTGACTTCAGAGCGCCCCTATAAAGAGGCCTGGACTCTCGAAGCTGCCGTTGACTTTCTGGTGCAGGGGTCCGGCAAGCATTTCGACCCCCAATGTGTACAGGCGTTTCTGAATGCTTGGGAGGATGTAATGGATATTCGCAATCGCTACCAAGAAGAGTAGATCGGGCCCGCCCCGCGTATCCCAAGCCCTTACTTAAGCACCAGCACCGGAATATTGGCGTGTGTCAGCACGTGCTGTGTCTCGCTACCGAGTAACAGCCGTTTGATGCCACGGCGTCCATGCGATGCCATCACGATGAGGTCACACTGGTACTTCGTTGCAGCAGATATCAGTGCGTCAGACACCACGTCCGATGTGAGTGCGATGGCCTGCGTTTTCACGCCTTTGGCAGCTGCGGCCTGTTTTACTGCGTCAACCACAGACTGGCCCTTGTCTGACCATTGTTTTTCGACGCGCTGTACCTCGTCTGGCTGCAAGGCGATACCGCCTTCAAAATAGCTTTGTGGGTAGCGTGGTACCACTGATATGGCCACCAGTTCGGCGCCACACAAAGCGGCTAAGTCGATGGCGCTGGCAACAGCCTTGCCGGAAAGCTCTGCTCCATCGGTAGCGACCAGAATGCGTTGGTACATGGAATTACTCCTTACAAGTTCTGAGATGGCATCGTATCGAATCCGTTTTGGCAGGGCTTGATGTAGGTCAAGCGCTTGGCAAAGGTTTCGCACCACAATGCACGGATGCTTACTACCGCTAACGTGATCCAGGCCTTGCCTGTGGATTCCCCCTCGGCGGCGGCGCCCGAGCAGGCGGTGCTGGCACTGCTGGATGATCCTCAGGAGTGGAGTGCTTTCAGTCGGGCGTCTGAACAGGAGCCAGGTTGTTGGGAGTCCAGCGTCGTGATAGAGGGTATGCACTGCGCAGCCTGCTCGCTCACCGTGGAAGAAGCTCTTCGTTCGGTGCCAGGCGTATTGAGCGCCCAAGTAGGTTCCGCTAGCCACCGAGCAAAGATTGTGTGGTCGGCTGCCCAGGTGATGCCGTCGGTTTGGATGCAGGCGGTACAGGCCTCGGGCTACCGCGCGGTGCCGGCCAATGACGTCTTTGCCAGCGAGCGGCGCAAACGCGAGACACGCCAGGCGCTTTGGCGTTGGCTGGTGGCAGGTTTGTGCATGATGCAGGTCATGATGTACGCCTACCCGGCTTATGTTGCGCTGCCCGGCGATCTGACAGCGGAGATGGAGCAACTGCTGCGTTGGGCATCCTGGGTTTTGACGCTGCCGGTCATGCTGTTCTCTTGTGGCCCCTTCTTTCGAAATGCATTGCGTGACCTGACCCATGCCCGCATCAGCATGGACTTGCCCGTAGCGCTTGGCATGGTGATTACTTTTGCCGTCAGCACTGTCGGTACCTTCGAGCCACAAGGCATTTTCGGACGTGAAGTCTATTTCGACTCGTTGACCATGTTCGTGTTCTTCTTGCTCACGGGTCGCTGGCTGGAGCTGCGCCTGCGTGACCGCACGGCTGGTGCCCTCGAAGCATTGATGAACCGCCTGCCAGACAGTGTGGAGCGCCAATTGTCCGATGGCCAGTTTGTGCGCGTGGCGGCCCGGCGGGTGCAGGTGGGGGATGTGCTGCGCGTGCATCCTGGTGAAACTTTTACCGCCGATGGCGTGTTGACGCTTGGCGCAACCCGGGTGGATGAGGCCTTGTTGACTGGGGAATCCCGTCCCCTTGCTCGCAGGGTTGGGGAGGCGGTTTGGTCTGGCAGTCACAACTTGACGGGTACTGTGCAACTGCGTGTGGAGCGCATTGGTGCCGCTACCCGTTTTGCCCAGATCGTGGCATTGATGGAAAGTGCATCGGCTACCAAACCGGAGGGAGCGCTCTTGGCAGACCGTATTGCCAAGCCGTTTTTGATTGCCGTGTTGCTGGCAGCCGCAGGTGCCTGTGCCTGGTGGTGGAGTCGTGACCCCGGCCACGCGCTCATGGTGGCGGTGGCTGTGCTGGTTGTGACCTGCCCTTGTGCATTGTCACTTGCAACACCTGCCGCTATGCTGGCTGCGGCTGGCCGCTTGGCGCGTGGCGGCGTGCTGGTGCGCCGCCTTCAAGGCCTGGAAGCACTTGCCAATGTGGACACGCTTGTGTTTGACAAGACCGGTACGTTGACCCGTGATGCGATGGTGCTCGATACGGTGGAGACGCGTAGTGGTGTGTCGGCAGAGCAGGCGCTGGCCATGGCCGCCGCGTTGGCGCAGCATTCATTACACCCCGTGTCTCGCGCACTGGTCAATGAACAGACCATGCGCCGGGCAGTGTCGTCACAACCGCTTGATGGTCAGGCGCTCTGGACCTGTGATGCCGTAACGGAAAGCGCGGGTGAGGGTGTGGCCGGGCTTGCGCATGCAGGTGGTTCTGAATCCATTGGGTCCAGGCCAGTGGCTCTGCGCCTAGGGTCAGCCAGTTTTTGCGCGGTACCCGCGCGCTGCGTACCCGGCCTTCAGGTCCATTTGCGCGACGATCAGGGTTGGTTGGCAACATTTGTATTGCAGGAGGATTTGCGTCCACGGGCCGCAGAGGCCGTAATTGCATTGCAAGCGCTGGGTATTGATGTGCACATGTTGTCTGGCGATGGGGCTACATCTGTGGCGCGTGTAGCAGAGAAGGCTGGCATTGCGCAGGCTCGCGGCGCGTGCACGCCACAAGACAAGCTGAGCTTTTTGCGCCATTTACAGGGGCAGGGGCATATCGTGGCCATGGTGGGAGACGGCTTGAACGACGGTCCCGTGCTGGCTGGCGCCAATGCCTCCTTTGCGTTTGGGCAAGCCGCTCCTTTAGCTCAAGCCAAGGCAGACTTCGTGATTTTGGGTGAGCAGCTGGAGGCTGTGGTGCAGACGCTGCAATTGGCGCGCCGAACCATGTCTGTGGTGCGCCAGAATCTTTGGTGGGCACTGCTCTACAACGCAGCGTGTGTACCTTTGGCTGTTATCGGGCTGTTGCCAGCCTGGCTGGCTGGACTGGGTATGGCCGGCAGCTCATTGCTCGTGGTGCTTAACGCTTTGCGCCTCGCGCCGCAGCGGGTTTCCGTGATTCCAACCCCAAGAAAGGCTGTCTGATGGACATTCTGTATTTACTGATCCCTTTGTCGGTGGTGTTGGTCTTTTTCATACTGGGGGGGCTATGGTGGGCCATAGACCGCGGCCAGTTTGAAGACATTGAGCCCGAGGGGGAGCGCATCCTAAAAGATACCTGAATAAATTTGTGGTCTTTGGCGATGGCTTGACATGGGTCAAGGTCACCAAGCTCCTTCAACGCAAAAATCCCCCATAAGCTTCAACCCAAAAGAGAGAAACATGGCATTTGCAAATCAAAAAGCGACTGTTTACAACGACACGGTTGTACGCCAGTTCGCCATCATGACAGTAGTCTGGGGCGTGGTTGGCATGCTGGTCGGTGTCATCATCGCCGCGCAGTTGACCTGGCCCGAACTGAATTTCGGCATATCCTGGCTAAGTTACGGCCGGCTCAGGCCCTTGCACACCAATGCGGTGATTTTTGCGTTTGGCGGCTGTGGTTTGTTCGCCGCTGCTTACTATGTCGCGCAGCGAACTTGCCAAGTGCGGCTGTTCAGCGACAAGCTGGCCGCTTTTACATTCTGGGGTTGGCAGTTGGTCATTGTTGCGGCCGCCGTTTCATTGCCACTGGGGTATACCCAGGGCAAAGAATACGCGGAGCTGGAGTGGCCCATTGACATCCTGATCACACTGGTCTGGGTGTCGTTCGCCATTGTGTTCTTTGGGACCATTGGCACGCGCCGGGTCAAGCACATTTACGTGGCCAACTGGTTCTTCGGTGCTTTTATTCTGGCTGTGGCCATCTTGCATCTGGTCAACAGTGCGGCAATCCCTGCTGACTGGATGAAGAGCTACTCGGCTTATGCCGGCGTTCAAGACGCCATGGTGCAGTGGTGGTATGGCCACAATGCGGTTGGCTTTTTCCTGACTGCGGGCTTCCTGGGCATGATGTATTACTTCATCCCCAAGCAGGCAGAGCGCCCTGTCTATAGCTACCGCCTGTCCATCGTCCACTTCTGGGCCTTGATCTTCACCTACATGTGGGCGGGCCCTCACCATCTGCATTACACCGCTTTGCCTGATTGGACCCAGTCCGTTGGTATGGTGTTTTCTCTGATACTGCTGGCGCCCAGCTGGGGCGGCATGATCAACGGCATCATGACCCTGTCTGGTGCTTGGCACAAGTTGCGCGACGATCCCATCTTGCGCTTCCTGATTGTTTCCTTGTCCTTCTACGGCATGAGCACGTTTGAAGGCCCCATGATGTCCATCAAGACCGTGAATGCACTGAGTCATTACACCGACTGGACTGTCGGACACGTGCACTCCGGTGCGCTGGGATGGGTTGGTCTGGTAACTATGGGTTCGATGTACTACCTGATCCCCAAGCTCTTTGGTCAGAAGCAGATGTACAGCGTCAAGGCTATTGAAGTGCATTTCTGGACAGCCACTATCGGCATCGTGATCTATATCGCCGCCATGTGGATTGCTGGCGTGATGCAGGGTCTGATGTGGCGCGCCATCAACCCCGACGGCACGCTGACCTACACCTTTGTCGAATCCGTCAAGGCCACTTACCCCTTCTATGTACTGCGTTTGCTGGGCGGCCTGCTGTACCTGGGCGGTATGGTGATCATGCTGTGGAACACACTGAAAACCGCCACATCGGGACGCGCTGTGGATGTCAAGGTTCCCACAAGTTTGGCATACGCTTGAGAAAGACTTCACCATGGCTAACAACAACGAAAAATCGTCCTTCTCGCACGAAAAGATCGAGACCAACAACTTTCTGATGATCGTTTTGATACTGCTGGTGCTGCTGGTTGGCGGCATGGTAGAAATCGTTCCGCTCTTCTTTCAGAAGTCCACCACGGAGCCCATCAAGGGCATCCAGCCCTATACCGCGTTGCAGCTGGCGGGGCGCGATGTGTACATCCGTGAGGGATGCTACAACTGCCATTCACAGATGATCCGTCCGTTCCGGTCCGAGACATTGCGTTACGGTCACTACTCGGTAGCAGGAGAGTCGGTATATGACCACCCCTTCCAATGGGGTAGCAAACGCACCGGACCTGACCTGGCGCGGGTGGGGGGCAAGTACAGCGATGACTGGCACCGTACCCATCTGATTAATCCGCGCGATCTGGTGCCGGAATCCAATATGCCGGCTTACCCCTGGCTCGACAAAGCCCAGGTGGATGCAGCAGGCATGGCCAGTCGCATGAAGGCTCTTCGTACCGTGGGTGTTCCCTACACCGATGCACAAATTGCCAGTGCAGCACAAGACGTCAAGGGTAAGACCGAGTTGGAGGCCACCATTGCCTACTTGCAAGTGTTGGGCCTGGCTCTGAAATAACTACCAAGGATTGCACCATGGACTTAGACATCAATACCCTGCGGTCCGCCGCTACCGTGGCCAGCTTTGTAACTTTTATTGGCATTGTGTGGTGGGCCTGGTCCAAGCGCCGAGCCGACGACTTTACTGAAGCCGCAAAACTGCCGTTTGAGCAGGACTGAACACAGCCAGAAGGATAAAAAAATGAGCGACTTTACAAGCGACTTCTGGTCGATTTACATAGCTGGCATCACCGTGGTGAGCATACTTGCCTGCCTGTTGCTGCTGTGGTTCAGTGGCAAGGCGCGTGCCATGACCGCTGACGACAATACCACGGGCCACGTTTGGGATGGCGACCTGCGTGAGATGAACAATCCGCTGCCGCGTTGGTGGGCTTGGTTGTTCGTTATTACCATCGTTTTTGCTTTGGCTTACTTGGCCATGTACCCCGGTTTGGGTAGCTATGCCGGCAAGCTGGGCTGGACCCAGGTGGGCGCGTTCAAGGCCGAAATTGCCGCTGGTGAGCGCGAAACGGCTCCGCTGTATGCCAAATTTGCAGCCATGACGCCGGAAGACATAGCGCGTGACCCGCAAGCTCAAGCCATTGGCGAGCGTTTGTTCATGAACAATTGCTCGCAGTGTCATGGCTCGGACGCACGGGGTGCCAAAGGCATTCCCAATTTGACTGACGGTGATTGGCTGTACGGTGGTACACCTGACAAAATCAAGGAAAGCATCACGTTGGGACGCGCTGGCAACATGCCTCCTATGGGCGCCGCAGTGGGCACTGGCGAAGACGTCAAGAACCTCGCCAATTACGTGCTGAGCCTGTCCAAGAGTCCCAATGACTCCGTGCGCGCCGCCTTGGGTAAGGAAAAGTTTATGGCTTGCGCGGCCTGTCATGGCATGGACGGCAAGGGTAACCAGGCCTTGGGTGCTCCCAACCTGACGGACGATGTCTGGTTGCACGGCTTTGGCGAGAATGCAATTACTGCCATGGTCAATGGTGGAAAAGTGAACCAGATGCCCGCCCAGGCTGACAGGCTCAATCCCAGCCAGATTCAGGTTTTGGCGTCCTATGTTTGGGGTCTGTCAAACGGCAGTGCCAAACCCAAGCAATAACGCAACTTAGAGACACTGGTTTTGGACGACACCGCTGCAAAGACACGTAAGGTCATACCGATTGCACCTTCGCAGGACAAGAGCCCCATAGCTCCTCCTGCGGGTGCGGATGCGGAGATGGTGTCGTTGTACGAAGCACACCAGAAGATCTACCCGCGTAGCGTCTCGGGTGTCTTCACCAACTGGCGTTGGGGCATGGTGTTCTTGACCCAGTTGGTGTTCTATGGCCTTCCATGGCTGGAGTGGGGCCAGCGCCAGGCCGTATTGTTTGATCTGGGGGCAAGGCGCTTCTACATCTTTGGTTTGGTGCTCTACCCGCAGGACTTTATCTACCTCACGGGTATTTTGGTAATCTCGGCGTTATCGCTGTTTCTCTTTACGGCCGTAGCGGGGCGCTTGTGGTGTGGATACGCCTGCCCACAAACAGTCTATACCGAGATCTTTCTTTGGCTGGAAAAGAAGACCGAAGGCGACCGCTCGGCCCGTATGCGGCGCGACTCGGGTCCCCACAACGCAGACTGGTTTTTGCGAAAATTTGCCAAACACTTCTTGTGGTTGGCGCTGGCAGGCTGGACCGGCTTTACCTTTGTAGGCTACTTCACACCGATCCATGAGTTGGCCACCGAGTTTGTGCAGCTCCAGATGGGCTCGTGGGAGGTCTTTTGGACCATCTTCTACGGCTTTGCCACCTACGGAAATGCAGGCTTTATGCGTGAGCAGGTGTGTCTGCACATGTGCCCCTATGCCCGCTTTCAGAGTGCAATGTTCGACAAAGACACTCTCATCGTTACTTACGACGAAGAGCGTGGTGAACCCCGCGGCGCGCGCTCACGAAAGGCTGATCCGTTGTCGATGAACCTGGGCGCTTGTGTGGACTGCAGCCTGTGTGTTCAGGTTTGCCCCACGGGCATTGATATTCGGGACGGACTGCAGTATGAATGCATTGGCTGCGGTTCCTGCGCCGATGTTTGCGATGGTGTCATGGACAAGATGGGCTACCCGCGTGGTCTCGTCAAGTATTCCACCCAAAACGCCATCAACCAGCACTGGAGCAAGGCCCAGACACTGCGGCACGTGTTGCGCCCACGGGTATTGGTTTACACAGCCATTCTCGGCACCGTGGTGCTGGCGATGGTGGTTAGTCTGGCACTGCGTACACCGTTCAAGGTGGATGTGGTGCGCGACCGAGGCATGTTGGCCCGTATGGTGGAGGCCGGTCGCATCGAGAATGTCTACCGTTTGCAGATTATGAACGCGACTGAAGCCTCGCAAGACTTCAGTATTGGGGTCCAAGGTTTGCCAGGGTTGATGGTCGTGTCGGAGAAGGACGTTCGCATTGACTCCACGCAAGCCCGTTGGGTGGCTGTGCGTGTGCAAGCACCTCCAGACGCCGCGACACCAGGCTCGCACACGATCCAGTTCGTGATCACTGGCCCCGACGCGGTGGGCAAGGTGGTCGAAAAGTCCGTCTTTATCATTCCCCGTTAATGCTTACCCATTCAGGAGGCTCTATGCAACATGCCACTACTACCCCCGCCAGCGTGTCCCCTCCGTGGTGGCGCTTTGGCCATGTCTGGATGGTGATAGCGGGCCCCGCACTCGTTGTCGTCGCGTCCGTCGCGACAGCCTATCTGGCCATTGTGGGCCAAGACCCAGTGGTTGATGAAGACTACTACCGCAAGGGTCTTGCAATCAACAAGACATTGAGCGACAACCCGGCTAGTCTGGCACCGGCCAAAGACGCGCGCAACCACGCAGCCACAGGTGTGAAGGCACCCAAGTAGGCTGTCATGTTGCAGCACCGACTCATGTGGATTGTGTGGCCTGCCTTCCTGATGGCTGGTGTGCTGGAAGTACTGGTCTTCGCAATGGTTGACCCGCAGGATATTCAGTGGTTTGGAGCACCCTTGGAGTGGTCTCGCCAGGCCATCTACACGGCAGCCTTTTTTGTTTTTTGGGTCATCATCGCGGTATCAGGTGGATTGACGACCCTGCTGGCGATGTCACCTTTTGAGGTGAACCGGTGCCCGTTACCAGCTACCGATAGGCCAGAAGGTTGCACCAAGCCAGGTGGTTGTTGAGCGTATTGCCCGAACAGGCGCTCAACAATCACCTTTGGTGTTGATGATGTTGCGCAACGCGTCACCATCAAGAATGCGTATCTGGCGTTGTTTCACTTCAATGATGCCGTCTTCCACAAACTTCGAAAACGTCCGGCTGACGGTCTCCAGCTTCAGGCCCATGTAGCTGCCGATTTCTTCTCTGGTCATGCGCAAAATCAGTTCGGATTGAGAGAACCCCCGTGCATGTAGGCGTTGCATCAGGTTGAGCAGGAACGCTGCAAGTCGCTCCTCGGCACGCATGCTTCCCAACAAAAGCATGACACCGTTTTCACGCACGATCTCACGGCTCATGATTTTGTGCACATGGTGTTGCAGGGCGTTGACCTCGCGCGAGAGTTCTTCTATGCGGTCAAACGGCATGACGCAGACTTCAGCGTCTTCCAGCGCAATAGAGTCGCAGGTGTGGATATCGTTGACGATGCCATCCAGGCCAATGACCTCACCGGCCATTTGAAATCCCGTCACCTGGTCCCGACCATCTTCCGTGGTGACGCAGGTCTTGAAGAAGCCGGTACGAATCGCGTAAAGACTGGTGAATTTTTCGCCATTGCGAAAAAGCGTTGCGCCTCGCTTGACCTTACGGCGGCTGGCAACAACCTCGTCGATCCGGTCCAGTTCTGAGGGGCTTAGCCCCATGGGCATACACAACTCGCGCAGATTGCAGTTGGAGCATGCAATTTTGATCGATTGCGCCGCTGTTGCAGCGATGGCCGTGGTCTTGATTGCCGGGCGGCTAAGAACGGTTGGAAGTGTATGGTCGAGCATGGACAGCAAAAAGGTGCATTGGCGCTGAAGTTTACTCACATTCCAAGTCTTTGATGCAAATCAAGCCATAAGAGCCCAATTTCGCGCACAGTGCGGGCCATATGTTCAGGAGTTTTGAATGACAGTTGCCGCCGAAACCGTATCAGATGCGATGCTGAAAAGGTTTGACATACCCGGCCCGCGCTACACCTCATACCCGACGGCTGACCGGTTTGTGGAAGCCTTTGCGTCCGAGGACTATGGGAACGCCCTGGATCAGCGCCGCAGCGGCGTTATTGGGCGCACGATGCCGTTGTCAATCTATGTGCACATCCCTTTTTGTGAGTCCTTGTGCTACTACTGCGCTTGCAACAAAATTATTACCAAACACCACGATCGCGCGACCTCGTACCTGCGTTATCTGAACCGCGAAGTCGACCTGCATACCCAGCGTTTGGGCGTGGGGCAGACCGTCAGCCAGTTGCATTTGGGTGGCGGCAGCCCAACGTTTTTGAACGATTCAGAGCTTCGGGAACTGATGGCCATGCTGCGGCGCAGCTTTACACTGGCGCCGGGGGGGGAGTATTCCATCGAAGTGGATCCCCGCACGGTGGATGCGGCCCGATTGGACACGCTTGCTGAACTGGGCTTTAACCGCCTGAGCTTTGGCGTGCAAGACTTTGACCCCGAAGTGCAGAAGGCCGTGCACCGCGTACAACCCGTCGAGCAGGTTTTTGCGCTGGTTGAGGCCGCGCGTAAGCGCGACTTTGATTCCATCAATGTTGACCTGATCTACGGGTTGCCACGCCAAAGCCCCGAGTCGTTTGACCGAACCCTGGCCCAGGTCAACGCCCTGCGCCCGGACCGTATTGCGCTATACGCCTACGCCCACCTACCCGAGCGGTTTAAGCCACAGCGGCGTATTGCCACTGTGGAATTGCCCAGTGGAGGGGCCAAAGTGTCAATGCTGTCGCGCTCGCTGGAGGCCTTTCGCAAGGCGGGATATGTGTACGTGGGCATGGACCACTTTGCGCTGCCCGACGATGCCTTGGCGGTAGCCAAACGCCAGGGGCGGTTGCACCGCAATTTCCAGGGATACAGCACCCAACCGGATTGCGATCTGATTGGGCTGGGTGTGTCCGCCATTGGTCGCATTGGTGCTACCTACAGCCAGAACGCCAAGACCATGGAGGAGTATTGCGACTTTTTGGACCAAGGGCGTCTACCGGTGGTCCGTGGCTTGGCTCTGACACGTGACGATGTCGTGCGTCGCGCAGTCATCATGGCGCTCATGTGCCAGGGTGAACTGGACTTCGAATCCGTTGAAGCGGCGCACTTGCTGGACTTTCGCAGCTACTTTGCCAAAGAATTGGAAGACTTGCAGCCCCTTGCCGACCAGGGACTGGTTCAGGTCGACGCAACTGGTATCGAGGTAACCCCGCAGGGATGGTTTTTTGTGCGCGCAGTGGCCATGGTGTTTGACCGATACTTGCAGTCGGACCGTACGCGGGCCCGTTTCTCAAAAATCATCTAATAGCACTACATGCAATCATCCCTGGCGCTAACCGCCTTGCTGATGGGCCTGGTGGGGGGCCCTCATTGCGTTGCCATGTGTGGCGCAGCCTGTGCCGGTATTGGCCAAGCTGCCGGTCCGCGCAAACAATCTGCGCTTTTGCTGTTCCAACTGGGGCGCGTGGTTGGGTATTCCGTGCTGGGTGGGTTGGCCGCCGCATCGTTGCAGGGCCTGGGGTGGTTGACCGTGCAGTCGGCTGCGCTGCGGCCGGTGTGGTCCCTGTTTCATGTAGCGGCATTGGTGTTGGGCCTTGTGCTGCTGGTGCAGGCGCGCCAGCCGGTGTGGCTTGAGGCCGGTGCGCGCAAGGTCTGGGCACGCGCACGGTCTTTTGCGGGTACCGGAGGGCAGGGCGCTCCTTTGCTGCTGGGCAGCTTGTGGGCACTATTGCCCTGCGGATTGTTGTACTCCGCACTCATGGTGGCTGCCTTGGCCGGCAGTGTGGGAGGTGGTGCCATGGTGATGGCCTTGTTTGCGCTGGGTACCAGTGTCACCATGTTTTTGGGGCCGCTGCTGTGGTTGCGCCTGCGCGGCTCGCCCGCTAACCCAGCCAGTGGTCAGTGGGGCGTGCGCCTGGCGGGGGTGGCGTTGGCCGCCAGCTCTGGCTGGGCGCTATGGATGGCGCTGGCGCACAACGCTGCGCCGTGGTGTGTGACCCCGAGCTAATCCGTGCTGAAATCAGATGTGCGCGTCGCGTACTGAGGCTTCCAGTTCGGTAAAGGCCTCTTCCACATACCCACCCAGCCGCTCCAGGTTGGGCAGCTCATCGGTTGCAATCAGCCCAAAGAACAAGTCGCCCGCATAGCTGAACAGCGTAATGTTCAGCAAATTGCTGGGCGGCAGGGTGCTGATGGGGTGCATTTCTTCCATCCGTGCGCCCTTGATATACAGATGTTCCTTGGGGCCCGGCACGTTGGACACCAGAGTGTTGCCCATGGGGGGCATCTTGTTGCTGAGCTTAAGCGTCTCGGCAATCTGCGCCACCAGGCCGGTGATGATGGTGTACGACTCAATGGCCTCTGGCGCTACGCTATCGACCATCGTGCGCACATTGCGCAGGCTGTAGCCAATGTTGCGCAGGCGCACATAGGGATCGTCTGTGGGGGGCGACAGTTCTACCTGGATGATGCCTATCTTGTTGCCCGCCGTTTTTTCGCCTTCCTTGCGCAGGTTGACCGGCATCTGGATGGTGATGGGGCGGCGCAACTCCACCCCTTGGTCTTGCAGGTAACGGCGCAGTGCACCATCCAGGCAGGTCAGCGCGATGTGGTTCAGCGTGGACCGGGTGCGGGTGCGGATGGCGTTGACGCGCTCCATGGACACCCCAGCCGTCGCAAATTGGCGCCCCGATGTGACCTGCCCGGTCAGCGGCGTCTTGGCGCTGGAGACAAAGGGCAGGGCAATGGCATTCTTGGTCAGCTTTACGCTTTCCAGCAGCAGCATGGCGGCCAGACGGCCTATGCCCAAAAAGCGTCGCGTGTTGCCGGTGACCTCTTTCCAGGTCATGTGGAGCAGCTCCTGCTTGGCCCGTGCAGTGCGGCTGCCGCTATGGCCACCGTGCTTTTGCGTCCACACCGGGACCTGTTCCATGTCGGTGGGGGAGGTGGAATAACACTCGGCTGTCCACCGTGCCATGGTCACGCCATCGGCGTAGGCATGGTGCATCTTCTGGTACAGCGCAAACTTGCCGTCGGGCAGGCCGTCGATGACATGCACCTCCCACAGCGGGCGGCTGCGGTCCAGCATCGGTGTGTGCAACTGGGACACAAAGGCATACAAGGCAGTGCGGTCGTTGGCGTCCTTGGGCATCGTGTGGAAGAACACGTGCTGAGACATGTCCAGCTTTTCAATCGGCTGCCAGTAGGGCCATGAACCCATGGTGAACTGGATGACCCGGTTGAACGGTGGCTTGACATCACTGGCAGCCAGGTATTCCTTGTACAGGTTCTTGGCAAAGGCCGCGGAGGACTTGGGCGGGCGTTTGAAGATCAGCAGTCCGGCTACATGTTTGGGGCTGGCCTCGGTCTCTGCGATGAAAAAACCAAGATCGAGGAGGGACAGTTTGCTCATGTTTTGTGTTCTTTGCTAAGGCCGTGGCGAAGCGCCTGTGCGCACTGTAGGCGATGCGCCGGGATCGGTCAATTTGGCGGGGCGATATTAGTGAGGGGTCCCGGTCCAGCGGTTGGAAAACGGCTTCATTGTCGATCTGCGAAAATCACCCAATTCCCCGATCCCACAGAAAATGTCCGAACCCAATCCCTGGCGCATGTCCGTCGCCCCCATGCTCGACTGGACCGACCGCCATTGCCGCTACTTCCACCGCCTGCTCAGCAAGAACGCCCTGCTGTACACCGAAATGGTGACCACCGGTGCGCTGATCCATGGCGATGTGGCGCGCCACCTGCGCTTCAACGCCGAAGAGCATCCCGTGGCCTTGCAACTGGGCGGCAGCGAGCCGGCTGACCTGGCGCGCTGCGCCAAGCTGGGCGAGGAGTGGGGTTACGACGAGATCAACCTCAACTGCGGTTGCCCCAGCGAGCGCGTTCAGCGCGGCGCGTTTGGTGCCTGCCTGATGGCCGAGCCGCAATTGGTGGCCGACTGTGTGAAGGCCATGGTCGATGTGGTGGACGTGCCGGTCACGGTCAAGCACCGCATTGGCATCGACAAGACCGAGAGTTATGAATTTGTGCGCGATTTTGTCGGCACGGTCAGCGAAGCGGGTTGCAAGGTTTTCATCGTGCATGCGCGCAATGCCTGGCTCAAGGGTTTGAGTCCCAAGGCCAACCGCGAGGTGCCGCCGCTGCGTTATGCGCTGGTGCACCGGCTCAAACTTGAGTTCCCGCACCTGACCATCGCCATCAACGGCGGCATCAACAGCAACGCCCTGGCGGCCGAGCAATTGCAACACGTGGACGGCGTCATGATCGGGCGCGAGGCCTATCACAACCCCTGGATTCTGAGCGAATGGGATGCAGCGTTTTACGGCGCAGCACCTTCTGACAACATCACGCGCGAATCGGTCGAGCAGCAAATGGTGGACTACATGGCCCGCGAGGCCGCTGCCCACGGCACGCCCTGGAGCCACATTGCCCGCCACATGCTGGGCCTGCGCCACGGCATGCCCGGCTCGCGGCACTGGCGCCAGGTGTGGAGCGACCACCACCTCAAAGCCACTGCGCCGCACGTGGTGATGGAGCAAGCCCACGGGAGCGCGCTTGCCGCAGCTTGACGCTGCAATGGCTCCCGCGCAGCGCGAGCGGCTGGAACGCCTGGCACGCCTCGCCATTTGGGTTGTGCCTGCGCTCTGGGCGGTGAACTACATCGTGGCCCGGCGCGCGCCCGGTGTTATTGAGCCTTATGGGCTGGCGATGGGGCGCTGGGCGCTGGCGGGCATTCTGCTGGCAGTCGTGGCGCGCCAGGAGCTGTGGGCGCAGCGCCGCGCCATTGCGGCGGTGTGGCACCAGTATGTGGTGCTGGGTTTTTGCGGCATGCTGGTCTGCGGGGCCTGGGTCTACCTGGGCGCCAAGACCACCGCAGCCATGAATATTGCGCTGATCTACTCCGCCTCGCCCGTGCTAATCGCCTTGGGGGCGGTGGCGTTTTTGGGCGAACGCTTTCGCTGGCTGCAGGTACTGGGTGTGGTGGTCGCGTTGAGTGGTGTCGTGCACGTCATCGTCAAGGGGCAGTGGATGGCGCTGGGCAGCGTGCAGTGGGTGGCTGGCGACGCATGGATTGTTGCGGCCATGGTGGCGTGGGCGGCCTACGCTTTGCTGCAAAAGCTGTGGCCCACCCCGCTGGGCTCTACCGCACGGCTGGCGGCCATTTGCGCGGGTGGAGTGTCCGTGTTGCTGCCCTGCGCGGTGTGGGAAGCGCTGCAACCCGGCACACCGCCATGGTCGTGGGCCGCGACGGGTTTGGTGGTGACGGCGGCGCTGGCGCCTGGGCTGGGAGCCTATTGGATCTACGGATGGGCGCAAAAGATACTGGGTGCCAGCCGGGTGGCGGTCACGCTGTACCTGGGGCCGCTGTACGCAGCCGTTGCCGCCTGGGGTGTGCTGGGCGAGCCGCTGGGATGGCACCATGTGGCGGGTGCTGCGCTGATCTTGCCGGGGGTTTATCTGGTGAGTAAACGCTAGGGGTGAAAATTCGCCATTCTGCAAAGCAGGTGCCGACTTCAATAGCTGAACCGAAAGTGCAACATGCCATTCAACAAACTCCATGTCCCACAAGACTTGCCTGTCTCTACATGCCACGCCATCAATAAGCTTTTGCACGACAGCCTGGTTGAGACCTGCAACGTCAACCCCAATGATTTCTTTTGCCTGGTGTCGCGCTACTATGCGCCAGACATGATTTTTCATCCTACTTTTTTGGGCAATCGCGACCCGGCTGCAACCATCGTTATCGAGATTGCACTGCTTGCGGGCAGGTCAGATGCGCAAAAAGAGTCGCTATTCGCCGATGTGCGCAGGCGCCTTGGGGAGATCGGCTTCGAGCCCAATAACTCGATCATGTTCCTGATTGAAAACAATGCGATCGACTGGTCCTTTAGTCAGGCGGGTTCGGTGAGATCCGTCTTGGGACTTTGAATAGGTCCTGTTCCCGTGAGACAAATAAATCTCTAAGCGTCAGGGGCTAGTGAAATCCCATTGCTGAAGTGATCCCGCATGCGAAGCACCATGGCTTGTACATCCCGCCCCAGCAGAGCCGCCATGGTCGTTAGCCGCGGCGGATTTGTTGGCAACTGCGACGCTGATCTTGCGGAGGGGTCCAAAATACAAAGAGAAGGATCTATTCGTTGCAGAGCTTTGCAGCCATTTCGGCAACCGGTCCCGAAGGATCAGGATGACCATAGACGGGTAGCTTTCTCGACAATGCCCTGGCCCAGCGTGTCAACCAGGAGGGGCCAAACTTCTTACTTGCGTTGTCCTTCGAACGATACACTTCGTCGAGCAGTGCAGTTTCCAATGTGACAAAGGTGTAGTCCATACTTCGGAGCGCTTGAAGCGTTGCGTCAAGCGCTTCCGCATTCAGTCGGGTTGCATGAATAAGAAAGATCTGAGGGATCTGGCGTCCAAACAGTTGTTCGGATATTGACTCGTACACCCGAACCGTAGTTTGCAAATGGGATAGGTACTCGGAAATCACGAGTGCGCGTTTGTCGGAGTCCTGGGTGCGTGCCAACTTGTCGTACACACAGGAGAACAAGTAATCGTCATGTTCAATGGTGAATGGCGCAACGGTATAGCCCCGCGCAGATAGAAACTCCTCGAACGCCTGCTTATCTGCCGCATCCCGGCCCGTTTGCGTGAATGGGTGCCTGTAATAGCGCAGTGGTTTGCCGCGAAGAGACGTGAGCCATCGAGTGAAAACTTCACCCTTCACCACGGCGTCTTGATTGGAACTCAGAGGCGAGTTCCAAAGGCCGACGTGACCGAAGTTGTGGTTACCCAACTCCATGCCAGCGACCAGCCATTGGTCCAAGATTTCGATTCCAGCGTCTACCTTCCCCCGAACCAGTAGTCGATCTTCGTTTACGAAGCCTACTGCCGTTACGCCGTGTTTCTGAAGGGTCTTGAGAATACTCGCATTGACGGCCGCCGCCTCCTCCGTGGAGTAAGGTGTTTGGCTCATTAAAGGTAGGTCGTCAATTGTTATTGCGATCGACTTGGCAGCATGGGATTCGTTGCTGTTCAACAGTACGACGGTTATTAGCAATAGGATCAGTTCTCGCAGATTCATAAGATGTTTTCAATGCCCAATACGCTTACCAGTTCACCACCACGAAATGTTCCGAGCAACTCGGCCTTTTGCATTCCGAATTGCCGGCATGTGCGCTGACTGAACCAGGGTGCTATGCGACGAATGCCCGCGCCCGCCCCAAACTTTGCTGTCACAGATCACTAACCCCAGAGCTGCGCTATACAAATAATAGCTACTTAACAATATCTGACGGGGGCTAGAGGCTGATTTGACGTGCGTCCATCACGCCGCAGCCGAAAGCCCATTGCTGAAATGCTCCCGCATGCGCAGCACCGTGGCTTGTGCATCCCGTGCCTGCAGCGCCGCCATGATCGCCCGGTGCTCGGCCAGCGATTCGCCAATGCGCCCGGTCTTGAGCAGCGAGTTGTGGCGGTTGAGCTTCATGACCTTGCGCAGGTCGGCCACCATTTGGTCGCGCCAGCGGTTGTTGGCGATCTCCAGTAGCCGCATGTGGAAGCGCTCGTTCACTGCAAAAAATGCGTCCGTATTGGCCGTGCCGGCTGTCTGAGGTATTGCAGCGGCTTCCAGCTCGGCGTGCAGGGCCTGCAGTTCGGCCAGTTCGGCGTCGGTGGCCTTGGTGGCCACCACACCGGCCGCGTCACTCTCCAGCAGGCTTAGCAGGTGGTATACGTCGGCCAGGTCACTGCTGGAGACTTCCGTCACATAGGCGCCACGGCGCACCTTCATAGTCACCAGGCCTTCAGCGGCCAGCACCTTCAGCGCCTCACGCAGGGGGGTGCGGCTGATGCCGTATTCCTCGGCAATGCGCAGCTCGTCTATCCAGCTACCGGGCTCCAGCTCGCGCTTGAAGATGCGCTGGCGCAGCAGTTCGGCCACTTCCACATACAGGGCTTTGGGAGCGAGGGAGTTGCCACCTGGGGTGGCGGGGCGTTGGGCTGACATGGCGCGCGGGGGGTTGTTTTGTAAGCTGAAAAGAATATTTTGAATCAATAATTATGAATAATGTAAACTAAAAGGCAAGCCTAGCACCCACCCAAGCTAGACCGTTTGCATGAAAACGATCAACATTGCGGCCAACAGGATCACGATATGACTGAAAAAAACACCGAATTCAAAGCCGCCACGCTGCAAGACTGGGCCAAGTCGGCCGCCAAGTCTGCCCCCGGTGGCAATGTGGACGCCCTGAACTGGATCACGCCAGACGGCATTGCCGTCAAACCCCTGTACACCGCCGAAGACACGGCCAACCTGGCCCACACCAACACGCTGCCGGGTTTTGAGCCCTACCTGCGCGGCCCCCAGGCCACCATGTATGCAGTGCGGCCATGGACCATTCGCCAATACGCGGGCTTCTCCACCGCCGAAGAATCCAACGCCTTCTACCGTAAGGCGCTGGCTGCAGGCGGGCAGGGCGTGTCCGTCGCGTTTGACCTGGCCACGCACCGGGGCTACGACAGCGACCACCCCCGTGTGACCGGTGACGTGGGCAAGGCCGGTGTGGCGATTGACTCGGTGGAGGACATGAAGATCTTGTTCGACCAGATCCCGCTGGACAAGGTGAGCGTTTCCATGACCATGAACGGTGCCGTGCTGCCCGTGCTGGCGGGTTATGTGGTTGCGGCCGAAGAGCAGGGCGTGTCGCAAGACCAGCTGAGCGGAACGATTCAGAACGACATTCTGAAAGAGTTCATGGTGCGCAACACCTACATCTACCCGCCCGCGCCTTCCATGCGCATCATTGGCGACATCATCGAGTACACGGCGCAGCACATGCCCAAGTTCAACTCGAACTCCATCAGCGGTTACCACATGCACGAGGCCGGTGCCAACCAGGCGCTGGAGCTGGCCTTTACGCTGACAGATGGCAAGGAATATGTGAAGACGGCCATTGCCAAGGGCATGGATGTGGACGCCTTTGCCGGACGCCTCTCGTTCTTCTGGGCGATTGGTATGAACTTCTACCTGGAAGTGGCCAAGATGCGCGCCGCGCGCCTGCTGTGGTGCCGCATCATGAAGGGCTTCGACGCCAAGAACCCCAAGAGCCTGATGCTGCGCACGCACTGCCAGACCAGCGGCTGGTCGCTCACCGAGCAAGACCCCTACAACAACGTGGTGCGCACCACCATTGAAGCGATGGCTGCGGTCTTTGGCGGCACGCAGTCGCTGCACACCAACAGCTTTGACGAAGCCATTGCGCTGCCCACCGAGTTCAGCGCCCGCATTGCCCGCAACACCCAGCTCATCATCCAGGAAGAGACCCACATCACCAACGTGATCGACCCCTGGGCCGGCAGCTACATGATGGAAAAGCTGACCCAGGACATGGCCGATGCCGCCTGGGCCATCATCGAAGAAGTGGAGGCCATGGGTGGTATGACCAAGGCCGTGGACAGCGGCTGGGCCAAGCTGAAGATTGAGGCTGCTGCTGCCGACAAGCAGGCCCGCATCGACAGCGGGCAAGACGTGATTGTGGGCGTCAATAAATACAAGCTCAAGACCGAAGACGCCATCGACGCACGCGATATTGACAACGTGGCCGTGCGCGATTCGCAGATCGCCCGGCTCAAGACTATCAGGCAAAAACGCGATGGAGCCCTCGTCGATGCTGCTTTGGCTGCTATCACTTCTGCAGCAGAAAGCACTGAAGTGGGAAATGCCGCAGGCGGCATGGGCAACCTGCTGGATCTGTCCATCAAGGCCATTCGCCTGCGCGCCACGGTGGGCGAGGTGAGCGACGCCATGGAAAAAGCCTTTGGCCGCCACCGTGCCGATACCAACAAGGTCAGCGGCGTGTATGCCGCCGCGTACGACTCCGCCACGGGGGACACCATGGAATACTGGAACGCGCTCAAGGCCGATATCGCCGCATTCGCCGAAGCCCAGGGCCGCCGACCCCGCGTGATGATCGGCAAACTGGGCCAGGACGGCCACGACCGTGGTGCCAAGGTGGTGGCCACCGCCTTTGCCGACTTAGGGTTCGACGTGGACATGGGCCCGCTGTTTCAGACGCCCGAGGAATGCGCCCGCCAGGCGATCGAGAACGATGTGCACGCGGTGGGCCTGTCCACGCTCGCAGCCGGTCACAAAACCCTGGTCCCCGCCATCATTGCCGAGCTCAAAAAGCAGGGCGCGGACGACATCGTCGTATTTGTAGGCGGCGTGATTCCGCGCCAGGACTACGACTTTTTGTACGCGGCAGGCGTGAAGGGCATCTATGGTCCTGGCACACCCATCCCGGTGAGTGCGCGCGACGTGCTGGACCAGATCAACAAGGCCATAGCCTGAAGGAAACTGGGGTCAGATCCCCATTCAGGACCACGATGCCAACGGCGACCAACCAACTGCAACGCACAGGGGCTCTGAGCCCGGTTTCCGTTGCCGCAATCACAGGAGATGCAGGGCCACAGCAACGCCGCGCCATCGCCAAGGCCATTACGCTGTTGGAGAGCACCCGCGCCGACCACCGCGTGCAGGCCGATGCCTTGCTGACCGCGCTGCTGCCCCACACCGGCAAGTCCTTTCGCCTGGGCATCAGCGGCGTGCCGGGCGTGGGCAAGTCCACCTTCATCGAGGCCTTGGGCCTGTACCTGATTGGCAAAGGCCACCGCGTGGCGGTGCTGACCATTGACCCGTCCAGCAGCGTATCGGGTGGCTCCATATTGGGCGACAAGACCCGCATGGAGCAGCTGTCCATGCGCGAAGAGGCCTACATCCGCCCCAGCCCCAGCAGCGGCACGCTGGGTGGCGTGGCCGAGAAAACGCGTGAGGCCATGCTGGTCTGCGAGGCCGCGGGTTACGACATCGTCATCGTCGAGACGGTAGGCGTGGGCCAGAGCGAGACAGCCGTGCAGGGCATGACGGACATGTTTGTGTTGATGCAATTGCCCAATGCCGGTGACGACCTGCAGGCCATCAAAAAAGGCGTCATGGAGCTGGCGGACCTGGTCGTCATCAACAAGGCAGACCTGGACCCGGACGCAGCCATGCGGGCGCGGGCGCAGATCAGCTCGGGCCTGCGGCTGCTGGGCATGCATGGCAGCCCAGACCATGATCCCCACATCAAGACCAACTGGCATCCCAGGGTGATTCAACTGAGTGCGTTGACAGGCACCGGCGTTGATACCTTTTGGGAGGCCGTCACCGAATTCCAAAGCTTAGGCCAGGCCAACGGCAAGCTGGGCCAGCGCCGCCAGCAGCAGGCCCTGGCCTGGATGTGGGAACGCATTGACGCTGGACTCAAGCAGGCCTTCCGCCAGAACCCCGCCGTGCAGGCCAGCTTGCCAGAGATGACTCGCGCGGTTGCTGCCGGGCAGATTGCAGCATCCACTGCTGCACGAAATCTGCTTGCAGCCCTCGCAAATACTCACTGATTAGCTATACAAGTTGTAGCAATTCACATAACAACCCCTATCACCGATCGACCCACAGAAGGACACCATCCATGCACGACATCCTTGAACAGTTGGAAGCCAAACGCGAACTCGCGCGCCAGGGCGGTGGCGAAAAACGCATCGCCGCCCAGCACAAGAAAGGCAAGCTGACCGCCCGCGAGCGGCTGGAGCTGCTGCTGGACGAGGGCACGTTTGAAGAGTGGGACATGTTTGTCGAACACCGCTGCGTCGATTTCGGCATGCAGGACCAGAAGATCCCCGGCGACGGTGTGGTCACCGGCTACGGCATGATCAACGGCCGTCTGGTGTTTGTGTTCAGCCAGGACTTCACGGTGTTTGGCGGTGCCTTGAGTGAAGCCCATGCCGAGAAGATCTGCAAGGTCATGGACCAGGCGATGAAGGTGGGCGCACCGGTCATTGGCCTCAACGATTCCGGCGGCGCCCGCATCCAGGAGGGCGTGGCGTCCTTGGGCGGCTACGCCGATGTATTCCAGCGCAATGTGATGGCCAGCGGCGTCATCCCGCAGATCAGCATGATCATGGGGCCATCGGCCGGCGGTGCGGTGTATTCACCCGCCATGACGGACTTCATCTTCATGGTGAAAGACTCGTCCTACATGTTCGTCACCGGTCCCGAGGTTGTGAAGACCGTCACGCATGAAGAGGTGACCGCCGAAGAGCTGGGTGGTGCCATCACCCACACCACCAAGAGCGGTGTGGCCGATCTGGCGTTTGACAACGATGTGGAAGCCTTGTTGATGCTGCGCCGCCTGTACAACTACCTGCCCTTGAGCAACCGCGAGAAGGCACCGGTGCGCAAGAGTGGTGATCCGGCTGACCGGCTGGAAAAGAGCCTGGACACACTGATCCCGGACAACCCGAACAAGCCCTATGACATGAAGGAGCTGATCGTCAAATCCGTGGACGATGGCGACTTCTTTGAGATACAGCCCGAATACGCCAAGAACATCATCATCGGCTTTGCCCGTATGGATGGCCAAACGATTGGTATTGTGGCCAACCAGCCCTTGGTGTTGGCAGGGTGCCTGGACATCAAAAGTTCCATCAAGGCGGCGCGTTTTGTGCGCTTTTGTGATGCGTTCAATATTCCGGTTGTCACGTTTGTGGACGTGCCTGGCTTCATGCCCGGCACCAGCCAGGAGTACGGCGGCATCATCAAACACGGCGCCAAGTTGCTCTATGCGTATGCCGAGTGCACCGTGCCCAAGATCACAGTCATTACACGCAAGGCTTATGGCGGTGCATACGACGTGATGGCGTCCAAGCACTTGCGCGGCGACGTAAACCTGGCCTGGCCCAACGCCGAGATTGCTGTCATGGGTGCCAAGGGTGCGGTGGAAATCATCTTCCGTGAGGACAAGGGTGACCCGGCCAAGCTGGCTGCCAAAGAGGCGGAGTACAAGGCCCGTTTTGCGAACCCGTTTGTGGCGGGCGCGCGCGGCTTTATTGACGATGTGATTTTGCCCAGCGAAACCCGCAAGCGCATTTGCCGCTCGCTGGTGATGCTGAAGGACAAGAAGCTGGAAAACCCATGGCGCAAGCACGGGAACATCCCACTCTGATAGCAGCCTAGAACAATAAAAGGATTACAGACATGTTTACCAAAATTCTGATCGCCAACCGTGGCGAAATCGCCTGCCGTGTCATTGCCACCGCCCGCAAGATGGGCATCAAGACCGTGGCCGTGTATTCCGATGCCGACAAGGAAGCGCGCCATGTGGAGCTGGCTGATGAGGCTGTCAACATCGGCCCCGCACCCAGCCGCGAGAGTTATTTGCTGGCCGACAAGATCATCGCCGCGTGCAAACAGACCGGCGCGCAGGCCGTGCACCCGGGCTATGGCTTCTTGAGCGAGAACGCCGAGTTTGCCAAGCGCGTGGAAGAAGAGGGCATTGTTTTCATCGGCCCCAAGCACTATTCGATTGCAGCCATGGGCGACAAGATCGAATCCAAGAAGCTGGCAGGGCAGGCGGGGGTCAACTGCATTCCCGGCGTCAACGATGCGATCGAGACACCTGAGAAAGCGGTGGAGATTGCCAAGGGCATTGGCTACCCGGTGATGATCAAGGCATCGGCTGGTGGTGGTGGCAAGGGTCTGCGTGTGGCCTTCAACGACAAGGAGGCGTTTGAAGGCTTTACGTCGTGCCGCAACGAGGCGCGCAACAGTTTTGGGGATGACCGTGTGTTCATCGAGAAGTTTGTCGAAGAGCCCCGCCACATCGAGATCCAGCTGATTGGCGATGCACACGGCAATGTGCTGTACCTGAACGAGCGCGAATGCTCCATCCAGCGCCGCCACCAGAAGGTGATTGAAGAGGCGCCATCGCCCTTCATTAGCGATGCAACGCGCAAGGCCATGGGTGAGCAGGCCGTGGCGCTGGCCAAGGCGGTCAAGTACCAAAGTGCGGGCACGGTGGAGTTTGTGGTCGGTAAGGACCAGAGCTTCTACTTCCTGGAGATGAACACCCGCCTGCAGGTGGAGCACCCGGTGACCGAATGCATCACCGGGCTGGACCTGGTGGAGCTGATGATTCGCGTGGCGGCCGGGGAGAAGCTGCCGCTGACCCAGGCCGACGTCAAGCGCAATGGCTGGGCCATTGAGTGCCGCATCAATGCCGAGGACCCGTTCCGCAACTTCTTGCCATCCACGGGCCGCCTGGTGCGTTTTGCGCCCCCCGCGCAGACTATGTGGCAGGCCAATACCAGCGACTGGTTTGGCGTGCGGGTAGACACCGGTGTGCAGGACGGCGGCGAGATCCCGATGTTCTACGACTCCATGATCGCCAAGCTGATCGTGCATGGCACGGACCGCAATGACGCGATCGCCAAGATGCGTGAGGCGTTGAACGGCTTTGTGATCCGAGGCATCAGCAGCAATATCCCGTTCCAGGCGGCGTTGCTGGCCCACCCCAAGTTTGTGGCGGGGGACTTCAACACCGGCTTCATTGCAGAGAACTATGGCAAGGGCTTTGCAGCGGAAGACGTGCCGCACCCCGATCCATCATTTCTGGTTGCCCTGGCTGCCTTTGTGCGCCGCAAGTCGCGTGAGCGTGCGGCGGGTATCAGCGGGCAGTTGCCGGGTTATGGCGTGCAGGTGGGTAAAGACTACGTGGTGGTCACCCTGGCACACGACGGCAAACACGCCTACACGCAGGTGCATGTGGACGAGTTTGTGGGCGAGACCGGCTCGGCCCGCGTGCGGGTGGGGGCCAACAGCTACGAGATCCGTAGCAGCTCGCGCATCAACGACATTGCCATCACCGGCACGGCCAACGGCATACCGTTTACCGCACAGGTGGAGCGGGGCACACCCAAGAACCCGCTGGCGCTGCGCTTGCAGCACAACGGTACGCGAATCGACGCTCTGGTCATTTCGCCGCGCATGGCCGAGTTGCATGCGCTGATGCCACACAAGGCGCCACCCGACATGAGCCGTTATGTGCTGTCGCCCATGCCAGGCCTGCTGGTGGATGTGGCCGTGGTGCCAGGGCAAAAGGTGCAGGCCGGGGAGCGCGTGGCCGTGATCGAGGCCATGAAGATGGAGAACGTGCTGTTTGCCGCGGCGGATGGTGTGGTGGGCAAGGTGTTGGCAGCAAAGGGTGAGTCATTGACGGTGGACCAGCCGATTGTTGAATTCGCATAAACGCGAAGGTCGAATTCGCGTAAACGCGGGGTTGCAATTCGCAAAAATATGCGAAAGTGAAGTTTGTCAAAAACAGGGGAGGTTATCGACATGTTGCGTCCGTTTCACGTGCTGGGCATCCAGCAAATCGCCATTGGTGCCAGTGACAAGAAGCGCCTGCACCGGCTGTGGGTGGATATGCTGGGTCTGGAGGTCACCGGTACCTACCGCAGCGAGTCTGAGAACGTGGACGAAGACATTTGTGCCATCGGTGCAGGTGCGTTCAAGGTCGAAGTGGACCTGATGCAACCGCTGGACCCCGAGAAAAAGCCCGCTGTGCACAATACTCCGCTCAACCATGTGGGTCTGTGGATTGACGACCTGGCCACCGCCGTGGACTGGCTCACGGCCCAGGGCGTGCGTTTTGCACCGGGCGGCATTCGCAAGGGTGCTTCCGGTTTCGATGTGTGCTTTTTGCACCCCAAGAGCAACGACGAGTTTCCGATTTCCGGGGAGGGTGTGCTCATTGAGCTGGTGCAGGCGCCGCCCGAAGTCGTCAAGGCGTTTTCGCAACTGGCCCATCCCGGACAAAGCCGCTAAGCGCCACCGAACCCGCGAATGACCGTTTTAGATCAGGCCATCGCCCGGCAGCCCGACTTGTGGTGGGCGTTGCTGGGCGTGGTGGTGGCGGCCATGGTTTTTCGCCTGGTGCGGCCGTCTGAGCGCCGTGCTTTGCGGGTGACCTGGGCGCTTGCGCCACTCGTGCTGATCGCCTTGTCAGCCGTCAAGTGGTTACAGGGTTCGGCCATGCTGGCCAGTACAGCGATGGTGCTGGCCATCTTCTTGTGGGGTGTTGCCTGCGCGCACTTGCTGGCGCTGGTCATTTACCGCGGCCTGCTTCCTTTGTGGGGCTTCAGCGTGCCCCGCATTGCGCATGACCTGAGCTTTACCGGGCTGGCCCTGGTCTGGGGAATCTTTTGTCTGCGGCTCTCGGGTGTGGACCCTACGCCCTTGTTCGCCACGTCGGCCGTCATCACCGCGGTGCTGGCCTTTGCCATGCAGGATACGCTGGGCAATGTGCTGGGTGGGGTCACGCTGCAGCTGGATAACTCTCTGCGCGTGGGCGACTGGGTCAAGCTGGACGACATCAGCGGCCGCGTAACCGATGTGCACTGGCGGTTTACCGCAGTGGAGACCCGCAACCATGAGCTGGTCATGGTGCCCAACAGTTGGTTGATGAAGAACCGCTTCACCGTCATGCGGGGCTCCGAATCTGCACCCTTGGCCTGGCGGCGCGCGGTGCAGTTCTGCATCTCCCCCACGGCCGACCCGGAAACGGTGATACGCGTACTGGAGCGTTCGGTACTGGACGCCGAGATTCCCCATGTCTTGCCTGAGCCGCTGCCCAGCGCCATCCTCAGCGAGGTGGCGGCCGGGTATCGCCGCTACAGTTTGCGTTATTGGCTGGGAGACCCGCAGTTTGATGATCCTGGTGATTCGTCCGTGCGTGTCCATGCGCTGGCAGCCCTGGCCCGTGCGGGCATCCAACTGGGTGTGCCGCAGGAAGAGCGTCTGCTGATCAAGGAAAACGACAACTGGCGGGCAGCGTCGGACCAACGTGAGTTTGCCCTGCGCCTGGACGCCATCCGCCACACCGAACTGTTTGCCCACCTGCCCGAATCGGAGCAGCACATGCTGGCCGAACACCTGGTGCACGCCCCCTTTGCCGCGGGTGACATCCTCACCCGGCAAGGCGCGGTGGCCCATTGGCTCTACCTGGTCATTCGCGGGGAGGCCAAGGTGCTGGTGGATGGCCCGGACGGCCGCATACCGGTGGCCACCCTGCGCGATGGCGACATTTTTGGCGAGATGGGCATGTTGACTGGCGAGGCCCGCAGTGCCACGGTAGTGGCCGTAACAGCGGTGGACTGCTACCGCCTGGACAAGGCGGGGTTTGCCAAGGTGCTGGAACAGCGCCCGGACATTGCCCGGGATATGAGCGCCATTGTCGAAGCCCGCAACGCCGAGCGCAGTGTGCTGCTGGCCAAGGCGGGGCAGCACGTAGCCAACCAGGACGACCTGCTGGGCCGTATGCGCAAGTTCTTCTCGCTGCGCGCCTGAACGCTTGTTTGTCGGTTAGTTGCCTGTTTCGCCAGCGCGTTTGCTGCGTGCCCGGGCCATGGCGGCCTCGATGATGGCGCGTTTGTGGTCCAACACGGCGGGATCGGTGATGCGGGAGTGGGCTGCCAGATCGGCCAGATTGGCTTGCACTTGGGCTTGCTGCTTCTGGCTGTGTTCCAGCTTGTCGCGCGCGCTGCGTTCGGTTTTGGCGGCGTAGCGGTTGCGGGCCATGTCGGCTTGGGGCTGCGACCATGCCGCCCAGCCGGTGGCGTTACCGCTGACCGTTTCCAGCTTGATGCAGTCCACCGGGCATACGGGTAAACACAGTTCGCAGCCGGTGCAATAGGTCTCCAGGACGGTATGCATGCGCTTGTTGCTGCCCATGATGGCATCGGTCGGGCAGGCGTCCAGGCACAGCGTGCAGCCTATGCACCAGTTCTCGTCGATGTAGACGACCTGGCGGACCGCCTCGACGCCAAACGCGGGGTTCAGGGGCTTGGCGGGCAGGGTGGTGATTTGCGCCAGACGCTCCACACCCTCTTGTCCGCCGGGCGGGCACTGGTTGATGTCGGCCGCGCCAGACGCTATGGCCCGGGCGTAACCCGCGCAATCCGGATAGCCGCAGCGCGTGCACTGGGTTTGCGGCAATGCATCGAGGATGCGCGCCGCAAGTTGCCCCAGTGGTTGCGCCGGGCTACTCACTTCTTGGGGGTGCTGCGTTTGGCTGCTACCTTTTTGGTAGCGGTTCGCGTAGCTTTTACCGGGGCTGTGGCCGATTTAGCCACTTTCTTTGCAGCAGGAGGTGTCACAGCTTTGGGTTCTGCAACCGCAACAACGTCTGCGCGGCTGGCTTGCGCCGGCGCCGCCACGGGCGCTGCTACCGGCTTGGGTGCGCGCCTGTCTGCAACCGCGGGGGTGCTGGGAACATGCTGGGACAGGATGAAGGACTTGACCTGTGGGTACACATGTTCGCGCCAACGGCGGCCCGAGAAGATGCCGTAATGGCCTGCGCCTTTGGCTTCAAAGTGCTTCTGCATGTTGCGGGGCACTCCGGTGCAGATGTCGTGCACAGCCTGGGTCTGGCCGGAGCCTGAGATGTCGTCCAACTCGCCTTCGACCGAGAACAGGGCCGTGGTCTTGATGTCTCCGGGGCGAACCCGTTCGATCTTGCCATTCACACCCTTGACGTCCCAGGTGCCACTGACCAGGCTGAAGTCCTGGAACACAACCCGGATGGTGTCCAGGTAGTAGTTGGCGTCCATGTCCAACACAGCGTTGTATTCGTCGTAGAACTTGCGGTGCGCTTCGGTGCTGGCGTCGTCGCCCTTGATCAGGTCCTTGAAATAGTCGTAGTGGCTATTGGCATGGTTGCTGGGGTTCATGGCCACAAAGCCGGTGTACTGCAAAAAGCCGGGGTAAACGCGTCGGCCTGCGCCCGGGAAGTTGGAGGGCACGCGGAAGATGACGTTGTTCTCGAACCAGCTGTAGCTCTTGTTCATGGCCAGGTTGTTGACCGCGGTGGGTGACTTGCGCGCGTCAATGGGGCCACCCATCATGGTCATGGTCAGCGGAGTGGCCTCGCCACGGCTGGCCATCAGGGAAACGGCAGCCAGCACGGGCACGGTGGGCTGGCACACGCTCATCACGTGGCAGTTGCCATACTTACCCTGCACGTGGCGGATGAACTCCTGCACGTAGTTCACATAGTCGTCCAGGTTGAAGCCACCCTCGGACAGGGGCACCAGGCGGGCATTCTTCCAGTCGGTGATGTAGACCTTGTGGTCCTTCAGCATGGTTTTGACCGTGTCGCGCAGGAGCGTGGCGTAATGGCCCGACAGCGGGGCAACGATCAGCACTGCGGGCTGGCCCTTAATTTTTTTCAGTGTGTCGGTGTCGTCGGTAAAGCGCTTGAAACGGCGCAGTTCACAGAAGGGTTTGGTGATCTCCACACGTTCGTGGATGGCTACTTCCACGCCGTCCACATCAATGGTGCGTAGGCCGAATTCTGGTTTTTCGTAGTCCTTGCCCAGGCGGTGCAAGAGGTCGTAGCCCGCGGAGATGCGTTGGGCAAAAGGGTTTTGCCCGGCCAGGGTCAGAGGGTTGCCGAACACTTTGGCGGCGGTCTGGGCCAGGTCAGAAAAGGGCTCCATCAAGGACCGCTGGGTTTCGTAGAACTGGTACAGCATGGGAGACTCACTTTCGGAAGAACGTTTCAACGATTGAAATGTTGCAGTGCAATATAACAGTTTTATGCGTTTCCAGGGTTGGCGTTTGTCCCTGCCATACCCCGTAAATGTCCTGTATCTGTCAGGTTTGTGACAGCGATCGGGTAATGCTTGCACCGCGGTCCCCCCCGGTAGGGCCGTACGCGGTTTACCCGAACATTGCTACAAATATTGCAGCGTTACTGCAAGGTTTCACCGGGGCTAGAGCCCCGTTTGGCTTAAACGACCTTGGCGATGGATGCGCAAACGTAGTCGATATTCTTGCTGTTCAGTGCGGCTACGCACATGCGGCCGGTGTCGGTGCCGTACACGCCGAACTCATTGCGCAGGCGCACCATCTGGTCCTTGGTCAGGCCCGAGTAGCTGAACATGCCGATCTGGGTGGTGATGAAAGACATGTCTTGCTTCACGCCCGCAGCCTTGAGGCCATCGACCAGATTTTGGCGCATGGCCTTGATACGCACGCGCATTTCGCCCAGCTCTTTTTCCCACATGGCGCGCAGTTCGGGGTTGTTGAGCACGGCTGCCACCACAGCGCCACCGTGTGTGGGTGGGTTGGAGTAGTTGGTGCGGATGACGATCTTGAGTTGGCTCAGCACGCGGCCGGCTTCTTCCTTGTCCTTGCACAGCACGGACAGGCCGCCCACGCGCTCGCCGTAGAGGCTGAAGCTCTTGGAGAAGGACGTGGATACAAAGAAGTTGAGCCCGGCGGCGACAAATTTCTGGATCACGGCGCCGTCTTCGGCAATGCCGTAGCCAAAGCCTTGGTAGGCCATGTCCAGGAAGGGGGTCAGTTCTTTGGCCTTCACCACGGCAATCACTTTGTCCCAGTCAGCGGGGGTGATGTCGTAGCCGGTAGGGTTATGGCAGCAGGCGTGCAACACGACGATGGTGCCGGGGGCTGCAGCGTTCAGGCTGGCCAGGAAGCCTTCGACATTGACGCCGCGCTTGGCTGCGTCGTAGTAGGCGTAGGTGTCGACCTCGAAACCAGCGCTGTTGAACAGCGCGCGGTGGTTCTCCCAGCTGGGGTCGGAGATCAGAACTTTGGCGTTGGGGTTGAGCTTCTTCAGGAAGTCAGCGCCAATTTTCAGGCCGCCGGTGCCGCCAATGGCTTGCACGGTGGCCACGCGGCCAGAGGTGAGGGGTTCGCTGTCGGCACCAAACACCAGGCTCTTGACCGCGTTGTCATAGGCCACGATACCGTCGATGGGCAGGTATCCACGGGCGGTGGGCTTGTCCATCATGGTTTTTTCAGCGGCCTGCACGCATTGCAGCAGGGGCAGCTTGCCGTTGTCGTCAAAGTACACGCCCACGCCCAGGTTGACCTTGGCAGGGTTGGTGTCGGCGTTGAATTGCTCGTTCAGACCCAGAATCGGGTCGCGGGGGGCCATTTCGACGGAGGAGAAGAGAGACATAGCGGGTCCTGTGGGAAAGATTCGGGAGGGGTGCGAAGCAGCAGCACGGGGCTGGTGTCGGCCCTCATTCTACCGGGGTGGGTTTACCCCGAGCAGGGCAGGTGATGCGGATACTGCATGGATTCTGCAGCCTGCCACATCACCGGTTTTCTCAGCCCTGCAGAGCCTGCTGCAGTTCGGGCGGTATACGGGCTGGCTTGGAGGTCTGGCCATGGATCCAGCCCACGCGCACGGAGCCTGTGCACAGCACGGTGGGCGCGGCACCGGCAGATACCAGCCGCGCCTCTTGCTGGATGGTGAAGGACGACCGCCCCAGCTCGCTCAAGTGCGAGGTGACCAGCAACTGGTCGTCCAGCCTAGCCGAGTGCAAGTATTTGATCTGCACATCGCTCACCACAAAGATGCAGCCCAGGTCTTGCTGCAGTTGGCGCTGCTCCACACCCTTGGCGCGCAGCCATTCGGTGCGGGCGCGCTCGAAGAATTTCAGGTAGTTGGCGTAGAAGACGATGCCGCCTGCATCGGTGTCTTCCCAATAGATTCGGACGGGCCAGGTGAAGACGTTGTCAGGTGGGGGGAGGGGGGGGGGGCGCATGTGCAATATTGTTGCAGACGGGGGCGCATGAGGCATCGCTCCGTGCCACCCTGGGGCGATGGTCGCTGGCGCGACTCCCCTGCGCTGCTCGCGCCGGGCGGGGTCTGGCTAAACTCGGCTACGCCTCAAACAACGCCAGCCCTGTTCCGCCCGCCGCTGCGCTGCTCGGCACCGCCCAAGGGTGGCACGGAGCGATGCCTCATGCTTTTGGGGGAGCGCCGTGAGAAATCATCCAAATCCGTCGAAGCTGCCCGTCGTACAGCGCTCGCCGCGTAGTCGCAACCTTGAGTTGAAGTCTGTGGCAAGTGTCCAGTTAAACATGCTTACTCGCCATCAAACTTCCCAACACTGGAAGGGCACCAGCAAAGAACACCGCAGAAGCTGCCGCAGAGCAACGCAACGCAGTACTTTTTAGCCACTTTCGAATCGAACAAGCGATGACCAGTCCAACGATCGCGAGCGGCCCGCAAAGGAAGAGGTAGACGAAACCTGGCATCGAATTAGGGCCGGTATAGATGCGTTGCTCCCAGAACGTCTCGAAGATAGCAACGGCTGCGAAAGCAGTAGAGCTGCCTGCCACCCATCCTGCTCCGGTGGAAGTCAGATGTGCCAGCGCGCAAACAATCGCCATCGGTACCGCGAAGTAAACGAGATGAACAAAAAAGGCTGCGCCGGCTGGCATCAAGCTCACGCTCCCGAGAGCGGACAAGATTAGTATTGAAGCGGATGCGGCGGATTCCTTGGATGATGTTTGAAGCATGTTTAGAGAAATGTAGACCGTAGGACCATGCGGGCCATTCTGTCGGACTCCTGCATCAAAACTGCATCTAGCATTCGCAAAATTTACATGGATTGCTACCAAAAAGAGCCGAGCGCATAGGAAGTCGGGATGTTGACTCCCAGCCACTGTAACCAACTCCCCAAGCCGGGCCAGCGGTGCGGGCTGGGCGATCCCTTGTGCGTGGCTGAGGAGCGCAGGGCCGGGCGGATTGGGGCTGGCACGAGCACCGCAAGGCAGCCCGCAGGGCCCACGCAGTAGGGGCGGTCGGCCCGCACCGCTGGCCCGGCGTGCGCGCCCCCACAAACGCAAACCCACCGCATGGACTACAGTTCCATCTTTGCCCATTTGCCGAACCACCCCATGACCGCCCCGACCCCCATCGCCGACCCAGATGCCGCGCCCGCGCCCACCGGTCAGTTCATCCGCTACCCCGGTTCACCGTTTGAGCTGTACCAGCCCTACCCTCCAGCGGGCGACCAGCCAGAGGCGATTGACAAACTGGTTGAGGGCGTGATCGACGGCGAGGTGTTCCAGACCCTGCTGGGCGTGACCGGTTCCGGCAAGACCTACACCATGGCCAATGTGATTGCCCGGCTGGGCCGCCCCGCCATCGTGTTCGCGCACAACAAGACATTGGCCGCGCAGCTGTACAGCGAGTTCCGCGAGTTCTTCCCGAACAACGCGGTGGAATATTTCGTCAGCTACTACGACTACTACCAGCCTGAGGCCTATGTGCCGCAGCGCGATCTGTTCATTGAGAAAGACAGCGCCATCAACGAGCACATTGAGCAGATGCGCCTGTCGTGCACCAAGTCCATCCTGGAGCGGCGTGATGTAGTCATCGTTGCCACCGTGTCCGCCATCTACGGTATCGGCCAGCCCGAGGCGTACCACAAGATGATCATGACCTTGCGCACCGGCGACAAGCTCAACCAGCGCGATGCCATCGCGCAACTGGTGCGCATGCAATACCAGCGCAATGACATGGACTTCAGCCGCGGCACCTTCCGCGTGCGGGGCGACACCATTGACATCTTTCCGGCCGAGCACTCCGAAATGGCGCTGCGCCTGGAGATGTTTGACGACGAGATTGAATCCCTGCAACTGTTCGACCCGTTGACCGGCCGCATCCGCCAGAAGATTCCGCGCTTTACCGTGTACCCCGGCAGCCACTACGTCACCCCGCGTGACCAGGTGCTGATGGCGGTAGAGACCATCAAGGTGGAGCTGGCGGACCGGCTCAAGGAGTTTGTGTCTGCAGGCAAGCTGGTCGAAGCCCAGCGCCTGGAGCAGCGCACGCGCTTTGACCTGGAAATGCTCAGCGAAGTCGGCCACTGCAAGGGCATTGAAAACTACAGCCGTCATCTGGCGGGCAGCGCCCCCGGCGACCCGCCATCCACGCTGACAGACTACATGCCCAAAGACGCGGTCATGTTCATTGACGAAAGCCACGTCACCATCGGCCAGTTTGGCGCCATGTACTTGGGTGACCGTTCGCGCAAGACCACGCTGGTGGAGTATGGATTCCGCCTGCCCAGCGCGCTGGACAACCGGCCGCTGAAGTTTGCGGAGTTTGAAACACGGATGCGGCAGGCCATTTTTGTATCCGCCACACCCTCCAATTACGAGAAAGAACATGCCGGCCAGGTGGTGGAGCAGGTGGTGCGCCCCACAGGCCTGGTCGACCCCGAAGTGGAAGTGCGGCCTGCCACCCACCAGGTGGATGACGTGTTGCAGGAAATACGCATTCGTGTGGACAAGAACGAGCGGGTGTTGATCACCACGCTGACCAAACGCATGGCCGAGCAACTGACCGACTACCTGACCGACAACGGCGTGAAAGTGCGCTATCTGCACAGCGATGTGGACACAGTAGAGCGGGTAGAAATCTTGCGGGATCTGCGCCTGGGCGCCTTTGACGTGCTGGTAGGCATCAACCTGTTGCGCGAAGGCCTGGACATTCCCGAGGTGTCGCTGGTGGCGATTCTGGACGCCGACAAGGAAGGCTTCTTGCGCTCCGAGCGCTCATTGATCCAGACCATAGGCCGGGCTGCCCGCAATCTGAATGGCCGCGCCATTTTGTATGCCGACAAGATCACCGATTCCATGGAACGGGCAATCGGCGAGACCGAACGCCGGCGCAAAAAGCAGATTGCCCACAACCTGGAGCGGGGTATCACCCCCAAAGCCATTGTCAAAAAGGTCCGCGATCTGATCGACGGCGTCTACAGCGAAAAGGCCGGCAAGGAAGCCGAGCGCCTGGAGCGCGACGCCATGCAGCGGGCCCAAGTGGAGGACATGAGCGAGAAAGACATCTCCCGCGAAATCAAGCGCTTGGAGAAGCTGATGATGGAGCACGCCCGCAATCTGGAGTTCGAAAAGGCGGCCAAAGTGCGGGACCAGTTGCACATTTTGAAGGAGCAGGCCTTTGGCGCGCCGGGCAGCGACAACATCGTTGTCCTGTCCGCGGCGGTCAAATAACCGGGGTTGTGACTGATCAGTCTAAATACCCGAGGAAATCTCTGGGTTTTTTGGTATACTTGAGTGGAATAGTCAACCAAGTAGGACTGAAGGAGTTTTCCATGCGTCTCACTACCAAAGGCCGGTTTGCGGTCACTGCCATGATTGATCTGGGCTTGCGACAAAGCAGCGGGCCCGTGACCTTGGCTGCGATCAGCCAGCGCCAACAGATTTCGCTGTCGTACCTGGAGCAGTTGTTTGGCAAGTTGCGCCGCCACGAACTGGTGGAATCCACCCGTGGCCCCGGTGGCGGTTACACCCTGGCGCGCAAAGCGTCGGACATCACCGTGGCAGACATTATCGTCTCGGTGGATGAGCCCATCGACGCCACCCACTGTGGCGGCAAGGAAAACTGCCTGGGCGAGGGCGAGCGCTGCATGACCCATGACCTGTGGGCTGCCTTGAATGTGCGCATGGTGGAGTTTCTGGACTCGGTCACCCTGCAAAAGCTGGTGGACGACCAACTGTCCAAAGGCCTTCTGGTGGAAGACAAGCCCAGTGTCAAGCGTGCCATCTCGGCCATGCCTATCACCAAGCCTATCCGCATCAATGCCCCCAATTCCGTGTTTGCCTTGGGCAACGCGTTCTCCAAAAGCTGATTCCCTAGTTTCAATAGTTAACTGCCATGGATTCCACACCCCATTTCCCCATCTACATGGACTACAGCGCCACCACGCCGTGCGACGAGCGCGTGGTCGACGCCATGGTGCCCTGGTTGCGCAACCATTTCGGCAACCCCGCGTCGCGCAGTCACGCCTGGGGCTGGGAGGCTGAAGCGGCGGTCGAAAACGCCCGCGGCCAGGTTGCTGCCCTCATTGGCGCTGACCCGCGCGAGATTGTCTGGACATCCGGCGCGACCGAATCCATCAACCTGGCCTTGAAGGGTGCCGCGCACTTCTACAAGTCCAAGGGCAAACACATCATCACCGTCAAGACCGAACACAAGGCCGTGCTGGATACCTGCCGCGAGCTGGAGCGCCAGGGCTTTGAGGTGACCTATCTGGATGTGCAGGCCGATGGCCTGATCGATATGGACGTGTTCAAGGCTGCCATTCGTCCGGACACGATCCTGGTCAGTGTCATGTTTGTGAACAATGAGATTGGTGTCATCCAAGACATCGCTGGTATTGGCGCGGTCTGCCGTGAAAAAGGCATCGTTTTCCACGTGGACGCAGCGCAAGCCACTGGCCGGGTCGAATTTGATTTGTCCCAGCTCCCCGTCGATTTGATGAGTCTGACCTCGCACAAGACCTACGGCCCCAAGGGCGTGGGTGCATTGTTTGTGCGCCGCAAGCCCCGCATCCGCCTGGAAGCGCAAATGCACGGTGGCGGCCACGAGCGCGGCATGCGCAGCGGCACCCTGCCCACACACCAGATTGTGGGCATGGGAGAGGCCTACCGGATTGCAAAAGAAGAGATGGCTTCCGACAACATTCGTATCCGTGCCCTGCATGAACGCATGCTGGCTGGCCTGAAGGATGTGGAGCAGGTCTTCATCAACGGCCACGAAACGCAACGCGTGCCGCACAACCTGAACATGAGCTTCAACTACGTCGAAGGCGAGTCGCTGATCATGGGTATCAAGGGCTTGGCTGTCAGCAGCGGCTCCGCCTGTACATCGGCCTCACTGGAACCCAGCTACGTGCTGCGTGCCCTGGGCCGTAGTGACGAACTGGCCCACAGCAGCCTGCGCATGACGATTGGCCGCTGGACCACCGAGGCCGAAATCGACTACGCCGTGGACACCATCAAGAAAAACGTAGCCAAGTTGCGTGACTTGAGCCCCCTGTGGGACATGTTCAAAGAAGGCATTGATATTTCCACGATTCAGTGGGCTGCGCATTAAGGAGAATTGAAAATGGCATATTCAGAAAAAGTTGTTGACCACTATGAAAACCCCCGCAATGTCGGCAGCTTTGAAAAAGGCGACGACAGCGTAGGCACGGGTATGGTGGGTGCGCCCGCCTGTGGTGACGTGATGAAGCTGCAGATCAAGGTCAACCCACAAACCGGCGTGATCGAAGACGCACGCTTCAAGACCTATGGCTGCGGCTCAGCCATTGCGTCCAGCTCCCTGGTGACCGAGTGGGTCAAGGGTAAGACGCTGGACGAAGCGGCTGCGCTGAAGAACAGCCAGATCGCTGAAGAACTGGCCCTGCCACCGGTCAAGATCCACTGCTCCATCCTGGCCGAAGACGCCATCAAGGCGGCGGTGGATGACTACAAGAAAAAGCATTTGAACTGAAATGGCAGTTACTTTGACCGAGGCCGCTGCGCGGCACGTCACCCGCTACCTGACCAAGCGTGGCAAGGGTCTGGGCGTGCGCCTGGGCGTCAAAACCACGGGTTGCTCCGGCCTGGCCTACCAGCTGGAGTACGTGGATGAACTGGCACCCGAGGACCTGGTTTTTGAAGGCCACGGCGTCAAGGTGCTGGTGGACCCCAAGAGCCTGGCCTATCTGGACGGTACCGAGCTGGATTTTGTGCGTGAGGGTTTGAACGAAGGCTTTCGCTTCAACAACCCGCGGGAGCGCGACAAGTGCGGCTGCGGTGAGTCCTTCCGCGTGTGAACCTGCAATCGAATGATTTTGAGCTGTTCGGCGTAAACCAGCAGTTCGCCCAGGACCGTGCCGGGCTGGATGCGCGCTGGAAAGAACTGCAGCGCGAGGCCCACCCCGACAAGTTTGCGGCCCAGGGCGAAGCGGCACAGCGTCTGGCCATGCAGTGGTCGGTGCGCATCAATGAGGCCTACCAGCGCCTCAAGGACCCGCTCAAACGCGCGGCCTACCTGTGCGAGCTAGCTGGTGCCCCTATCAATGCCCACAGCAACACGGCCATGCCGGCAGCGTTCCTGATGCAGCAGATGCAGTGGCGCGAAGAGCTCGACGATGCGCGCGACGACAATACGCTCGACGCCTTGCGCGAAAATGTGGATGCTGCGCAGCGCGAGCTGATCGCCGAATGTGCGCAACACCTCGACGTCGAACACGATTACCCCGCGGCCGTCCAGACGGTGCGGGCTTTGATGTTCATAGAAAAATTTGCGCACGATCTCGATCTGGCCTTTGACAAGTAAACATGGCGCTTCTACAAATTTCCGAGCCGGGCCAAGCGCCCAACCCGCACGAGCGGCGCATTGCAGTAGGCATAGACCTGGGTACCACCCATTCGTTGGTGGCGGCCGTGCGCAATGGTGTGGCTGAATGCCTGCCAGACGATGCTGGGCGTGTGATCCTGCCATCCGTGGTGCGTTATCTGGAGGGCGGCAAGCGCGAGATCGGCCATGCGGCGCAAGCCGCGCTGGCCAGTGACCCCGAGAACACCATTGCCTCGGCCAAGCGTTTCATGGGCCGCAGCCTGGCGGATGTTGTAGGGGCCCAGAAGCTGCCCTACCGTTTTGCCGACCATGCGGGCATGTTGGGTGTGCTCACCGCGGCGGGCGAGAAATCACCGGTGGAGGTCAGCGCCGACATTCTGGCCACCCTGCGTTACCGCGCCGAAGACACTTTCAATGACGACCTGTATGGCGCCGTCATCACTGTGCCGGCCTACTTTGACGAAGCCCAGCGCCAGGCCACCAAGGACGCTGCGCAACTGGCGGGCATCAACGTGCTGCGCCTGATCAACGAACCTACCGCTGCGGCCATTGCGTATGGCCTGGACAATGCGAGCGAGGGTGTTTACGCCATTTATGACCTGGGCGGCGGTACCTTTGACATTTCCATACTGCGGCTGACCCAGGGCGTGTTTGAAGTGGTCGCCACCGGCGGCGACTCGGCCTTGGGTGGCGACGACTACGACCATGCGCTGGCGGACTGGGTGCTGGCGCAAACTGGCATGCAGGCGGCCAATGCGTCGGACAAAGCGGCGCTGAAGGTAGCGGCCCGTGCCTGCAAGGAAGCCTTGTCCACTATGGAAACAGTAGCATTCCATGCAGATTTGACGGGGGCTAGCGTCCATTTTGACGTAAGCCAATCCCAGTTTGAGGCCGCTACAACCCATTTGACAGCGCGCACCATCACCGCGGCCCGCAAGGCCTTGCGCGATGCGCGCCTGTCGGTGCAAGACGTGCAGGGTGTGGTCATGGTGGGTGGCTCCACCCGCATGCCCCAAGTGCAGGCGGCCGTGGCAAAGTTTTTTGAGCGCGCGCCCCTGAACAACCTGAACCCGGATGAAGTGGTGGCGCTGGGCGCCTCCATTCAGGCCAATCAGCTGGCGGGCAACAACACGGCCGGTGATTTGCTGTTGCTGGACGTGATTCCGTTGTCGCTGGGTGTGGAGACCATGGGCGGCTTGGTGGAGCGCATCGTTCCGCGCAACCAGACCATTCCCACCGCCATGGCGCAGGATTTCACAACCTACAAGGACGGTCAGACCGCCTTGGCCTTGCACGTGGTGCAGGGCGAGCGTGACCTGGTGAGCGACTGCCGCAGCCTTGCGCGTTTTGAGCTGCGCGGCATTCCACCCATGGCAGCGGGGGCGGCGCGTATCCGCGTGACCTTTACCGTTGATGCTGATGGCTTGTTGAATGTGTCCGCCCACGAGCAGGTCAGCGGTGTGCAGGCGGATATCAATGTCAAGCCCTCGTATGGGCTCAGCGATTCCCAGATCGCGCAGATGCTGCAAGACAGCTTCTCCACCGCCGAACAAGATATTCGCACCCGTGCTGTGGTCGAAGCCCAGGTGGATGCCGACCGCTTGTTGCTGGCTATCCAGAGTGCGCTGGATGCCGATGCCGATTTGCTGGATACAGCAGAGCGTGCCGAAATTGATGCTGCCATGCAGGCATTGGCCAGCGGTCGCTCCGGTACCGATGCCGCCGAGATAGAAGCCTTGAGCAAAGCCCTGGCCCAGGCCACCGAATCCTTCGCCGCCATGCGCATGAACAAGGGCATTGCCCAGGCGCTGGAAGGCAAGAATATTGAGACACTCTAACCATGCCCATCATCAAAATCCTGCCGCACCCCGAGTACTGCCCCCAAGGCGCTGAGGTCAGCGCACCGGCCGGCACATCCATCTGCGAAGCCCTGCTGGACAACCACATCAACATCGAACATGCCTGCGACATGAGCTGCGCCTGTACGACCTGTCACGTCATTGTGCGCGAAGGGTTTGCTTCGCTGAATGCACTCGATGAGACGGAAGAAGACCTGCTGGACCGCGCCTGGGGCTTGGAGCCCAATTCCCGCCTGAGCTGCCAGGCCTTTTTGGCTCAGAAGGACCTGGTCGTGGAGATCCCCAAGTATTCGTTGAACCACGCCAAAGAGAATCACTGAACAAGCGGAGATCGTCGCATGCGCCAGATATTCCTGGATACGGAGACCACCGGCTTTTATGCCAACCATGAGCAAAACCCGGACCGCATGGTCGAGATTGGCTGTGTGGAATTGGTGAACCGCAAGCTCACGGGTAACAACCTGCACTTTTACCTGAACCCGGAGCGGGAGAGCGACGAAGGCGCCTTGCGCGTGCACGGGCTGACGACTGAGTTCTTGCGTGACAAGCCCAAGTTCGCGGTCATTGCCAAAGAGCTGCTGGACTATGTGGCCGGTGCCGAAATCATCATCCACAACGCGCCGTTTGATATCGCCTTTCTGGATGCAGAGCTGGCACGGGCAGGCCATCAGCCATTTAAGAAGTACATAGGCTCGGTGACCGACACCCTGGTCTTGGCCAAGGAAATGTTCCCGGGTAAACGCAACAGCCTGGATGCGTTGTGTGATCGCCTGGAGGTTGACAACTCCGGGCGCACCCTGCACGGCGCGTTGCTGGATGCCGAACTGCTGGCCGACGTGTACATCAACATGACCCGCGGCCAGGATGCGCTCTTGATGGAGGTGGGTTCATCCAGCGAAAGCGGTGTCAAGGTCGTGCAGGTGGACCTGCGTGGTTTCGAGTTGCCGGTAGTGGCAGCCAATGCCCAGGAACTGACCGCGCACGACGAGGTGCTGGGACAGATCGACAAATCCAGCGGCGGCAAAACGGTGTGGAGAAAGTTGGCCTGAAGAGTGTTGTATAATTTGAGGCTATTCTGATGAATAATCAGGGCGGTTAGCTCAGGGGTAGAGCACTGCATTCACACTGCAGGGGTCACAAGTTCGAAACTTGTACTGCCCACCAAATACGGTAAAGACGAAGCACCTTGCGGAAACGCCAGGTGCTTTTTTCTTGCCCGCGAGCGCGGTGGCATACTCCGCCCTATGCGGCTGCAACTCCGATCACCACCGGCAATTACCATGGGGGATATCGCCCGGGCGGCCGGATTTGGGGCCTGTGTGGCACAACTACCATGACAGCCGCACCGATGGAGCTCGTGCTCGGTGGCGCGGTTGGTGCAATGGCACTGGTGTCTTTGTTGGTGCTGAGTGCACGTCGGCGCGACTTCGCTGCGCTGTGGCTTTCCGCGTTTCTTGCCAGCCTGTCGGCAAGCCTGTTGTTGGGGCATGAAAGCCCCGCTGGCAAGTGGTGTGCCTTGCTTTCCCTGCCTTGGCTGGTCGGCTTTATGGCAACGCTGCTGCTCCGTGAACGGCATACCGCGTGGCCATGGGTCAGCGGCCTGATGGTGCTCGCCTACGCCGCACTGTTGTTTGATCTGCTGGAGGGGGCAAGCCTGGCTGCCTCCAGCTTGATCGCTTTTGTGGTTGCGCCCGGCCTGATCCTGCGGGCACGCGCCACCCTGGCACTGGACGCCGCGGCCAGACTGGCGCAAGACCAGGCAAAGTTCACGTCCGACATGCTGGACTTGGCACCGGTTGCGCTGTCCATGCGTGATCCGGACGGGCGCTACCGGTATGCCAACAAGACGTGGGAGACGTACTTTGGTGTCCGGCGCGACGGTGTCATTGGCACAAGCCCGCGCGACCGGGCGGCCCAAGAGGTGGCCGAAAACCTGCTCGCTATGGACCGGGCGGCAATGGAGTTGGAGCCAGGTGTCACCATGGAGCCGACCGACTTCAAACTGCGTGGCCGCAATTACATGCAGACGCGCACGCCCCTGGCCGATTCGCGGGGCAAGCTCCTGGGGGTCTTGATCGCCAGTACAGACACTACCGAGCGCACCAAACTTGAAAAGGCCCTGGACAATGAGCAGATCCGTTTTGAACTGCTGGTGCGGGCCAGCAAGGCGGGCATTCTGGACTGGGCAGGCGTTACGCGCACGGTGTACTACTCGCCGCGTTTCAAGGAGATTCTGCAATTCCCCCCAGACACCGACACCACCCACTGGCCTGACTATTTTGAAATGGTGCACCCCGAGGACCGAAAGCGTGTGCAAACGCGTTTCCGGGAGCATGTGTCGGGCGCCTCACCGCGCCAAGGCGCCTTGGATGTGCATGAGCTGATCGAATACCGGCTGCGCCGTGCCGATGGCAGCTTTGTCTGGATCGAAGCCTTTGGCTCCTCCATACGTGACGAGCGGGGCTTTGCCCTGCGCTTCATTGCCTCCATCACCGACATCAGCCAGCGCATCGTGGCGGAAGAGGCCTTGCGGAGTTCGGAAGAGCACTACCGGCAGGTTGTGAACAACGTAGGCGAAGGCATGATCGTCATCCAGGATGGCAAGTTCATCTTTGCGAATCCCGCCTTATTCCAGCTACTGGCCTACTGTGCGGAAGAAGTGCTGGGGCGTGAGTTCCTTCCCTTCGTCTATCCGGAAGACCGTGATCTGATCCAGAGCAATTACCTGCGCCGCCTGCAGGGTGAGCCGGCCCCACCCAAGACCGACTTTCGGGTGCTGCACAAATCCGGAAAACCCATATGGGTGCAGATTTCCACGACTATGGTGGACTGGAACGGCCAGCCCGCAACCCTGACCTTTATGTCGGACATCAGCGAACGCAAGCAGGCTGAAGACGACACGCGTAGCGCATTGGCCAAGCAGCAGGAACTCAACGAAGTGCGCAACCGTTTCGTCGCCATGACCAGCCATGAGTTCCGAACCCCGCTGGCGACGATACTGTCATCCACCGAGTTGATCAAATACTACGGCGATCGTCTGCCTGCGCAGGATAAGGCGGAAGTCGTTCAGAGCATTGAAAACGGTGTCCACCGCATGACCCAAATGCTGGACCGTGTGCTGCTGCTGAGCAAGGCGCAGGCGCGAATGCTGGAGTTCAACCCGGAAGCGATTGACCTTGAGGTTTTGTGCCAGGCGCTAGTGAAAGAAGTTGCCGCCAGATACCCTGAGTCAACCTGTCAATTGGAGCTGTCGGTCGCCGCTGATGCTACCGAAGGCCTCTTGGACGCCAAGCTGCTGAACCACATCATGGGCAACCTGTTGTCCAACGCCATCAAGTACTCACCGGCGGGCGGCACGGTGCGTTTCGACGTGACCCGGGTCGGGCAGGCCACGGTATTCAGAGTCGCAGACCAGGGCATAGGGATTCCGGCGGATGAATTGGCGCATCTCTTTGGATCGTTTCACAGGGCCAGCAACGTGGGGGCTATCGCCGGAACCGGCTTGGGCTTGGCCATCATCAAAGAGGCTGTGGACCTGCACGGTGGGGAGATCACGGTGCAAAGCCAGCCGGGAGAAGGTACGGTCTTTACCGTGACCCTGCCCTCAGGCTTACCTTTATTGCTATCAAATATATAGCTAAAGAGATATATTTCTCGGGGGCTAGAGGGCTAAAGTATTTAGACCCGCTCAATCACCACCGCAATGCCCTGGCCCACGCCGATACACATGGTGCACAACGCATAGCGACCACCGGTTCTGTGCAATTGATTCACAGCCGTGGTCACCAGGCGCGCTCCCGATGCGCCCAAGGGGTGGCCCAGGGCAATGGCGCCGCCGTTGGGGTTGACGCGGGGGTCGTCGTCCTGCAGGCCCAACAAACGCAGCACCGCCAGGCCCTGCGCGGCGAAGGCTTCGTTCAGTTCGATGACGTCCATCTGCGCCAGAGTCACTCCGGTGAGTGCCAGTACCTTTTGCGTGGCCGGGACAGGGCCAATGCCCATGATGCGCGGTGGCACACCAGCTGTGGCCATGCCGACCACCCGGGCGCGTGGCGTCAGGCCGTGTTGTTTGGCGGCGGCTTCGTTGGCTATGAGCAGGGCACAGGCACCATCGTTGACGCCGCTGGCATTGCCGGCTGTCACCGTGCCATCCGCGCGCACTGCGCCCTTGAGTTTGGCCAGTGCTTCCAGTGAGGTCTCGCGGGGGTGTTCATCCCTGGCCACTACGATGGCGTCGCCCTTTTTTTGCGGGATGCTCACGGGCGTCAACTCTGCGTCGAAGAAGCCGGACTTCTGCGCCGCCACAGCCTTGAGCTGGCTGGCCAGTGCCATCTTGTCCTGGTCTTCGCGGCTGATCTTGTATTCGGTTGCCACGTTCTCGGCGGTCTCGGGCATGGCGTCTATGCCATAACGTTCCTTCATGCGTGGGTTGACGAAACGCCAGCCGATGGTGGTGTCGTACATCTGTGCGGCACGGCTGAAGGCGCTCTCGGCCTTGCCCATCACAAAGGGTGCACGGCTCATACTCTCCACACCGCCCGCTATCATTAATGCAGCTTCCCCGGCTTTGATGGCGCGGGCTGCAGTGCCAACAGCGTCCATACCCGAGCCGCACAAGCGGTTGATCGTGGTACCGGGCAACTCCAACGGCAGGCCGGCGAGCAGACTGGCCATGTGGGCTACGTTGCGGTTGTCTTCACCCGCCTGATTGACACAGCCGTAGATTACGTCTGTTACGGCCTGCCAGTCCACGTTCGGGTTGCGCGCCACCAAAGCGGCCAATGGAATGGCCGCCAGGTCGTCGGTGCGCACACTGCTCAAGGCGCCACCGTAGCGGCCGAAGGGGGTACGGATGGCGTCACAGATAAAGGCTTGGTTCATTCGGAGTGTCTCGTGGATTGGTGCCTTGAAATGCTAACACCGGCGTCAGTGTCACGCGTCGCCCATTTGACTCAGCAAACTGCTGCACGGGGCCGCTAACATGGCGGTGGCCGCCCGTGTGCGCGACCGCCATTGGAGTACACCATGCCCCGTTTCGCCGCCAACCTCACCATGCTGTTCAACGAGGTTGCATTTTTGGACCGCTTTGCGTTGGCCGCACAGGCAGGCTTTGACGCAGTGGAGTTTTTGTTCCCCTACGCTTATGCGCCACAGGACATTCGCCAACGCCTGGATGCCCACGGCCTGCGCCTGGTGCTGCACAACCTGCCGCCGGGTGACTGGGATGCAGGGGAGCGCGGCATTGCGTGCCACCCGGACCGCGTGGAAGAATTCAGGGCGGGTGTTGCGCAGGGCATTGCCTATGCAAGAACCTTGGGTGTGGGCCAGCTCAACTGCCTGGCCGGCAAGGCACCAGCGGGCATTGCGGAAGATGTGCTGCGGCACACGCTGGTCGCCAATCTGCGCTTTGCGGCGCAGTCTTTCAAAGATGCTAACCTGCGTTTGCTGGTCGAGCCAATCAACAGCTTTGATATGCCAGGCTTCTATGTGAGCCGCACAGCCCAAGCGCTGTCCCTGCTCGACGAGGTCGGTGCAGACAACGTCTACCTGCAATACGACATCTACCATGCACAGCGCATGGAGGGTGAACTGGCCGCCACCATGGCCCAGCACCTGCCGCGTATAGGCCACATGCAACTGGCGGACAACCCTGGGCGGCACGAACCGGGTACGGGTGAGATCAACTTCGCCTTTCTGTTTGACCACCTGGACCGCCTGGGCTACAAGGGCTGGATCGGTTGTGAATACAAGCCCACGACCACTACAACCGCTGGCTTGGGTTGGGTCAAACCGTACCTGCTACCAAGAACGTCCGCATCAACTTCGTCTACACCATGACAACTTCAACCAACCCTACACATCCAACCCCGCGCGACTTGCTGCGTCGCATGTTCGACGCGGCAATAGCCAGCGCCCAACCGGCGCTGTGCGTGCCGCCGTACTTGCCGTCACCCGAGTCTTTGGGCAAAGGGCGGCTCATTGTTATTGGTGCGGGAAAGGCGTCGGCCGCGATGGCGCGTGCGGTAGAGGACCATTGGGCTGGCCCGCTGTCGGGCCTGGTGGTGACCCGGTATGGGTATGGCGTGCCCTGCGAGCGCATTGAGATCGTAGAGGCGGCGCATCCGGTACCCGATGCGGCAGGGCTTGCTGCAGCACAGCGCATGTTGCAGTTCGTACAGGGGCTTGCCGAGGATGATGTGGTGCTGTGCCTGATCTCCGGTGGCGGTTCATCCCTGCTGCCGTTGCCGCTGGATGGGTTGACGCTGGAGCACAAACAGGCGGTGAACCGGGCCCTGCTGAAGTCGGGTGCCACCATCAGCGAGATGAACTGTGTGCGCCGCCATCTCTCTGCCATCAAGGGCGGCCGACTGGCAGTGGCCTGCCACCCGGCGCGCGTTGTTACCTTGTTGATCTCGGATGTGCCGGGAGATGACCCAATCAATATCGCATCTGGCCCCACCGTGGCCGACCCCACCCATGCGCAAGAGGCGCGTGCCATCGTGAAGCGTTATGGCATTGAGCTGCCAGCCGAGGTGCGCGCTGTGCTGGATTCCGACCACTGCGAATCGGTCAAGCCGGGTGATCCGCGCCTGGCGCACAACAGCGTGCACATGGTGGCGGCCCCGCAAATGGCGCTGGAAGCGGCAGCACAGGTCGCGCGGGAGGCCGGATATGGTGCCTATATCCTCGGTGATGCGCTGGAGGGTGAGGCGCGTGATGTCGGCAAGGTGCTGGGCGGTATTGCTCTACAGGTGGCGCAGCGTGGCCAACCGGTGCAAGCGCCGTGCGTGTTGTTGTCCGGTGGCGAGACCACGGTCACCCTACGCGGAAAAGGCAGTGGCGGGCGCAATGTGGAATGCCTGTTGTCCATGGGCATAGCGTTGGGCGGTCACCCCCGCATCCACGCGCTGGCGGGGGATACCGATGGCGTGGATGGGGTGGCGGAAATTGCAGGCGCCTGTATCGGCCCCGACACCCTGGCGCGTGCCCACGCCCTGGGTCTCAAACCCCATGACTGCCTGAATGACAACGACGGCCACGGTTTCTTTGGCAAGCTCGGCGACTCCGTGGTGACAGGCCCAACGTTGACCAATGTGAACGACTTTCGTGCCATTGTGATCAGTTAAGGCAAACCACGCCAACACTCAATACCGCGCGCCGCTGGATGCACACGCTGCAAAGTTGAGCACCATTGCAAGGATCGAATAGATCTTCAAGACGGCAACTCAAAGAGGTACCGTTTCAGTAATGGCTGCATCCACTTTTGAAGTGCTGGTGTGTTCAAAGTGCTGGGCCAGGGCATCCCATAGCCTGACACGCTGGTCGATCGCGTTCAAAGCAGCACTAAGCAGCAGGTCCAGGCGGCTACTATCGTTGCCAACGTGGTCGGCAATCATCTGCATTGCAGCCGGACCGTGCTCATCCGCATCAAGGGCGATATGTCGCTTGAGATAGAAAACCAGGGTTGGTGCCGTCGCCTCATCAATACGCCAGGCACTCAGTAGCGTGCTAAACATTTCCGGGATTGCGTCTTCTCGACCAAACACAAAACTGCCAAGAACTTCTTCAGAGCTACCCTCTATGGCGACAATCATGGTTGACGTCACAAATCGCTTGATCGGTTCAGCGATGCCTGTGATTCTCAAAGCTTCTTCAACCGTCAGGTTGGCAGCCACCAGGTCGACGACGGTACGGATGGCGTTGGTGTTTGCGCCAACCTCTTCCATGGCCAGAAGATAAAGCTCGAAGTGGCTCAGACTCTTCCCATTGGGCGCAATGTCGGTTTCTTCACCCAAAACGATGTCGTTGATCAGGCGCGCTGTTGAACTGCTGCGCGGGGGCGTCCATGGAAGTGCGACCGAAGTAAATTCCAGCTGCAAACGCTTTACCAGCGACATGAAGTCCCAAACTGCAAACACATGCCATTGCATGAATTCTTGCAGCGCTTCAACAGAGTTGATTTGGCTAAACACTCTGTGGTTTCGCATTGCATACGAAGCGGATTTGACGTCCGCTAAAAGTGCGTTTGTTTCAGTGGTCTTGGAAAAACTGGCTAGAAAATCTGCATTCATTGAACATCCTTGTGTGGAAAAAACTAGACCTAGCCCACTTGGTAACAACCAAGGTGTGACTGACGGCGTTCTCGGCTTTACTCTCTGACTTCGTAGTCGCATTGCGTGTCAACGTGAAGTGGCTTGTGAGTGAGCCTCTTGAACTTGGGACGATGTTAGTCATGCACTTGACTAAACAAAACCCAAAAAAATGCAGCCCGCATATGCATTTTTGCGATGCATGCCGTCTCAGACGTTGGGGGCGCTAGAACGATTCGTGGGTCAGCGTGCAGCCGTTTATCGCTCTCACACGAAAAGTGCATAAGCGTCATGCAATTTGTCCTGTTTTCAAAGACTAGCGGCCTACATACCATTCCACAGCTTTTGAATCGCAGGCTGATTCAGATCGTGTGCTCCTTTTCTAAACCCAAAATCTTCATGAATATTCAATACGTTAAGCGAGTGAGTTCAATCTCCCTGACATTGGCAATTGCTGCTTTGATTGCAGGTTGTGCAACGGGTGCCAGCAACCCAGCACCACCAGCAGACGCCGGCAACAAGGCAGAACAGAAGATATCGATGGCAATAGGCCAGGAAGTCGGCACCTTCAGCATCGCCAGCCAGCAAAAGATTGAGTCCCCGGGCGGTACCGACGCCACCCAGTACACCGTCAAGACCAAAGCCGGGAAGACCTTTAAGTGCGACATATTGGAGCCCTCTGGTTTTGGCAAGGTCATGAGCTGGGGAATGGCCAGTGGATCCAGCGCGATGTGTACAGACTTCACGGTCGGCTCGGCTGATCAGGGCAAAACCGACAAGGCCAGCTGCAATGCCTTGCTCAAGGCGGCTGGCAAATGCTAACGAAGTCCAGAGCGCACAACGACAGACCTTGACCAAGAGTATTGCGGTAAGTGAGCCACGAGGGTTTCGCTTAACAGCGTCTCGGTTTGAATTTGAAATCAACAGGTTGAGTTTGTCTGCCTACAGGCAATGACTAGGGAAATGAAAATGAAAATGAAAGTAGAAATGAAAAGCATGTGGAAATTGGCTGCTTCGGTGGCCTTGGGCGTGGTGGCCAATGCCGCCATCGCCGTTGATACTTTTGACCCTGCCAGCAACAAGCTGTCACTGGACTCTGTTGTTTTGAATGGTGTTGTGTACAACAACGTTGTGGTCACGCTGAATTCTTACACGCTCATTTCCGTTGGAAGTAGCGCGCCATACAACCCGGTGGCGGCGGCTTGCTCGGATGTGAATTTCACTGTTGCCAAGTACAACGCGATTGTGCCTGGCATGACACTCGATCAAGTCAAACAAACAATAGGCTGTGCCAACGACTCTAAGTGGACCACTGCAGTGGGGTCGACCTTGGTCCGTCTTGGCTGGTATTACTACAACCCGAGTAATCGCAATACGAGTCTCATCCTTGTGGAATTTGATGGGACTGGAACGCGGGTTAACTCCGATCCCAACAATTTGGGTTTGTTCAAATCGCGCAGTGGGTTTTAGGCAAGTGAGGGTTTTCGGCCTACGATGAAAGGCCGCACGTCGCGCCCTTTGCTTGCATGTCGTTCGACCGCCAGTATTTCCAGGCCTTGGCGCTTCATGGCGGCGCTCAAAAGCTCCTGCGTCAGACTGTGAACGGGGGGCGCTTTCCCGAACGCGCGCATCAACGGCACGGCCAACCACGGTATCAGCGGATTCATTTCAGCTAGGCAGGGAGTTTTAGAAATCAATAACCCACCTGGCACCAGTGCTGCGGCGCAGGCGGCTGTTGTGGCGTCAAGGTCTTGCACCAGATGCAATATGCTGAAGGCCAGTACTGCGTCGTAGTGACCAGCATTGGGCAATGATGCATCGGCGTCGGCCAAGTCAAACTGCAAACCGGGCAAAGGATGCATGGCGAGTTTTTCGCGCGCAATAGCAACCATTTGGGCCGATAAGTCAGTAGCCAAGTAGCTGGCTACCAACGGGGCCAAGCGCAGCGCGGTCGTTCCGGTACCGCAACCAATTTCCAATACACGATGCGCGGGGTGCAGCCATTGTTGGAGGCACTTCAGTGTTTTTTCATATCCCACCATGTCGGCAATTGGGTCGGCAGCATAGCGCCGAGCCAATTTGTCCCAAAAGCGGGACTTCTTGGGCGCCAGGTTATCCACGACTGCGTTGTGTGGGGGCGGGGACGGGTCTCGCGAAATCACGGGCGGCATGCTATGGACTTTCTTTGGACTGGAGTAGCGGAGTAATGGCAGCGTGGCTGACTAACCGTTTGGCGCGCTGAACTCCTGTGCCAACAAGTCAAACACCACCCGGATACGTCGGGCTGTGTGCAGTTCTCGGTGGGTAACAAGCCAGATGGGAAACATGATGGGGGCAACATCGTCGAGCACGCGCATCACCGAAGGAGTGAGCGCTGCGATTTCTTCCATCGTCACACCAATCCCCAAGCCTTGGCGCACCATTTGCCACGAAACCGCGGTGTTTTCGGCCAGGACACTGAAGTGTGACTCAGTCAGCTGTAACCCGCAGTTTTGCAAGAGAGTCAAATAGTTACCACTCCGATCAGCCCCAATGAAGCGATGTTTTGGCGCGTCTCGCGCCGAACGCGGGTGTCCATTTTTTGCAACCCAATCGGACGAAGCGTAAAAGTGCGCGCGGGCATGGCGTAACAAGCGCGCGGTGAGATCCGGTTCTTGCGGTCGTACATGCCGGATTGCGATGTCCGCTTCACGCCGCCGCAAATCACTGATCGCGTCAGAGGCGACGACTTCGATAGTCACACCCGGCGCCGCCTCCTTGATGCGTTGAATCGCTCGGGGTAACAGAAACGCCGCCACGGTGTCTGTAGCTGTAATTGAAACCACGCCGTCTACTGTCTTCGAGGTACCTGTAGCGGCCAACGCCAAGTCGTGTGCTGCTGCGCCCATGGTGCGGGCGTAGTCCAGCAGCCCCGACCCAGCCTGCGTCACCACCACCGAGCGCCCGACGCGCTCAAACAAGGTTACGCCTAACTGTTGCTCCAGTGCAGCAACTTGGCGGCTCAGGGTGGACTGGGTAACGCCCATGTGCCTTGCCGCGGCGGACAGTGATCCGCGCTCGGCAGTCTGTAGAAAAGCGTGCAAATGGTTCCAGTCCATATCAATACAAGTAAAAAATGCATAAGTGGAATGCGAATTGTCCTCTATTCAATGACTAAATGCATACATACCATTCGGCATTGGTTAAATGAAAACCACACCTGTGGAAAAAAACTCCGACTGTTTATGCGTGTTGCCATGCTTCGCTTCTTTTCGCAGCCCGCCAGACTTGTTCTGGCGCTGGCCTTCTTCACCTTAATCCCGGTCCTGACGGCGCTCGTTCAGGTGTTTCAGATTCCGTCAGGCACCTACCCCGAAGACAGCGCCCGTCTGTCTGTTGCCCCCATCTCCTGGTTTGCGCATGTCCTGGCCGGCGTTGCCTTTGGGATTACGGGCCCTGTGCAATTTGTCCGTGCTCTGCGCAATCGCTTTGGAGCGTTGCACCGCCTGTCAGGCCGGATCTTCGTCGTTTCGGGGGTCATCATTGGCCTCTCAGGCCTTTCGCTTCTGACACAACTGGCGTCGGTAAGAACACCGCTCGCCGACATTGTCCGCGGTGTCTTTGGCTTGGCGCTCTTGATCGCGCTCGCCATGTCGATGGCGGCCATCAAGGACCGCGATTTTCTTCGCCACCGTGCCTGGGCGATTCGCGCTTACGCGCTTGGAATGGGGTTGGGGGCCGTCGCGCTGGTTTTCTTCCCGATCTACATCATCACAGGCCAAGCGCCGACTGGGCTTGTCTCCGACTTTCTCTTTGTCGGCTCGTGGGTGCTCACGATTGCCTTCGCCGAGGTGGTCATTCGCCACTCCTCCGGCTACGGCCCCAAATGTATTGGAGGCAGCTGAACTACCGAAGAGCAATAGTTTCCCTTGGTTGGTGCGGCGTCAGGCCGCACCCTTTTTATTCTCAAAAGGATGGTCACCCGCCATCACAACAGCTAGCAGTTCATGACTTTGATTTATCAAACCTTTTCAAACCCAAAAGCACAAGCGCGCGTCAAATACTGGGCTCCTCTGTTTGTAGCTGCTTTAGCCCTAACTAGCGCTACCACAAGGGCGCAGTCCAAGCCGAATTCCGAAGACAGCGCAGCGCGAAGTGGCGGCTTTGTGGGCATAGGCGTCAATGTCGATCCGCGCTACCAAGGTGCAGATGAAACCAGAACAACAGGCATTGCCGGCTTTGAATACCGCTGGGCCAACGGATTGTTTGTGGGGGGTACTGATGGACTCGTCGGCATCCAAATCGATGCAGCACCGCAGTTGAAGCTGGGCGTGGCGCTGGGTTTGGACGAGGGACGCAAGGCTTCAGATTCACGCTACCTTGCGGGCATGGGCGATGTTGTTGCCCGGGGCACCCTGAACCTGCATGCCAAAGCGGCGGTCAACAATCAACTGAGCTTGAGTACTGGCTTGCAATTCGGCGCCGGGGGCTCTGGTAAAGGCGGCTTGCTCAAGCTGGGCGCCAGTTATGAAGTCCCGCTGGCGCCTGCAACGGGTTTGAGCTTCAATGTCGGCGCTACCGTGGCCAATGCAGACTACATGCAAGACTACTTTGGTGTGAGTGCTCTGCAAGCCCGCGCCAGTGGGTACAAGGGCTACGCCCCTGAATCCGGTCTTCGCGACGTGACGTTCGGCTTAAGCTTGCAACACCAAATCAGTCGGGAATGGATGTTGATTGCTATCGTCAACAGCACCACACTCTTCGGCGCAGCAAAGGACAGCCCGTTGGTGCGCCAAGCCACCAGCCAAAGTATGTTTGCTGGAATTGCCTATCGTTTCTAACGGCCGAGGCGCTGAAGGGCTTGATGTGATCGGCAAACAAGGCTTCATTCAGTGCAGCCCGGCCCGCGACTGCTACACCGGCGTAATCCGGTAAACGCAGCGGCGGGCACCAGCCAGCGCATGCTCTACCCGTTCGACCCTGCTCCCAGGCCCCAGGGTGCGCTGAAAAACATCCAGTTCTGACTTGCAAAACCCCTGGCACGCGGTAGCCGCTGCGCAGATGGGGCAATGGTTTTCCACCAGCAGAAAACTGCCATCCGCCTGTGTCTCCATTTGCGCCATATACCCCTCGGCATCACGGGCCTCTACCAGGCCGGCAACTTTTTGCGACAGGGTTTGGCTGCCCGCCAGGCGTGCGGTGTAACTGGCTTCACTGGACTGTTCGCGTGCCGTGATCAGTTTGTCCAGGCCGGTCTCGCCAAACAGCGTGCGTACCTGTTCAATCAATTGCACCGTCAGCTCGCTGTGCCGGTCGGGGAAGCGTGCATGGCCGGCATCGCTGAGCAACCAGTAGCGTGCGGGGCGACCCACCTTGTCGGCCCGGTCTTCGGTCAAGAGCAGGCCTTTTTCTTGGCCCTGTTCCAGGTGGCGGCGCACTGCCATGGATGTCAATTGCAAGCGCTCGGCCAGCTGCTGCGCCGTGCTGGGCCCCCGGGTCTTGAGCAGGAAGAGGATGTGATCGCTTGTGTTCATGGTCGCACGCCTTGGGTTTGTCCTGGTGTGGATGGTGCCTGGCTCCATTGCTGTATGCGCCATGCTGCCCAAGCCGACAGACCTGCCCCAACCAGCAGGATCAGTCGTGTATCGATGAGGGTCAGCACCGAGCCCAGCAAAGCCATCAAGATATTGGCCAGACAGAAAATGGTCGACAGCAGTCCCATGACCGCGCCTTGGCCCAGGTGGCCATATCGCTCTGCACACCACACCGGCATGATGGCGTTGTAGTACGCATTGGGTATGCCAAACACCACAATGGCCAGCACACCCAGCAGGGGGTTGCCCACTGCAACTGCCGCAATACAAAACGCACACAACAGCGCAAATCGGCTGGCCTGCTGCAGGGGGTTGCTGCGCACCACACGCCCTGCCAGGACGGACGCTGCAGTCATAACACCGCAAAGGCCTGCCGTGGTCCACGCAATGCCCTGGGCATCAAAGTGGGTGACCTCAACCAGCCACAAAGGGTAGAACTCATAAAACGCGGTGACACCGCAGGTGAACGCAAGCTGCACGGCCAGCAGTATGCGCAACTCGGGGTGCTTGAGTAGCTTCAGCGCATTCTGGTGCTTCACTACCTGCCACCAGCTGGTTTGCAGGGGGCTGGGGTCATGCCGCGGTACGGCTGCTGCGGTGATGGCCGCCGTTGCCAACAGGGCTGCCACGGCCACCCAGAAAGGCATAGTGACGCCCCAGTGCAGCGTAACGCCAGCCAGTAGGGGCCCGGCCAGCCATCCCATGTACAACGCGCTATTGAGTACAGAAAAGGCGCGTACCCTGGCAGCCCCCTCCAACTGGTCCGCCAACAGCGCGCGCGCCACACTGGCATTGCCTTCCATCAATCCGGTGGCAAACCGGGCAACAACAAACAGTGGGTAAGACTGGATGATGAGGCTGATCGCGGTAATGGCGTGCCCGGCAGCGGCACCCAGTGCGGTGATGAGCAGCACCGGGCGGCGGCCATAACGATCCGACAGCGGTCCCAGCAGGGTCGAGCCTATTAGCAACCCTAGCGGATTGATGGCCAGTGCCACGCCAAAGAGCAGCTTGGGCGGCAAGCCCAGAAAGTGGTTCAGATTGTTGGCCGCGTCGGCCGCAAACAGTGGCGGCAATATGGGGTAGGGCAGGGCCGCCCCGACGGTCGAAAAAAATGCCACCAGGCAGGCAGCAAAGATGAGTAGGGTGGATTGCATGGCTACATTTGTAAACTTATTTATTTACAAATGTAGTCTGCGGCGCCAAATATGTCAACTATGTTGTTTACATATTTGGCGCTTGCCGCGGACCCGCCGCAGCGCAGCCGGGTTCATGGGCGCCAGGCGCGTGGGTAACGATCCATGGACAAGCCTTGCAGTGAAATCTGGGGTTTACGTCCGGAAATCAGGTCATCAATCACCCGTGCCGTGCCCGCCGCCATGGTCCAGCCCAGGGTGCCGTGGCCGGTGGCCAGCATCATGTTGGGGTAGGGTGTGGGGCCCACGATGGGTGTGCCGTCTGGTGTCATGGGGCGCAGGCCACACCAGAACGTGGCCTTGGACACATCACCACCCTTGGGAAACAGGTCGGTCAGCACGTGGTTCAGGGTGTGGCGGCGCGACTCTCGCAGTGTCATGTCAAAGCCCGCCAGCTCGGCTGTGCCGCCCACGCGGATGCGGTCGCCCAGGCGCGTCACAGCCACCTTGTGTGTCTCGTCCATGATGGTGGACTCGGGTGCACCGCTGGCATCGGTGATGGGCACCGTGATGGAGTAACCCTTGACCGGGTAGACCGGAATATGGATGCCAATGGGCTTGACCAGTTGCGGCGTGAAGCTTCCCAGCGCGGTGACGTAATGGTCAGCCGTCAAGGTGCCAGCACTGGTGCGCACACCCGTGACCTTGCCACCGCTGACCTTGATGCCGTCAATGCTGGTGTTGTAGCGGAACTTGACGCCCAGGGCCTCGGCCATTTCGGCCAGGCGGTTGGTGAACTTGAAGCAATCACCGGTCTCGTCACCGGGTAGGCGCAGCGCGCCGACAAACTTTTCCTGGGTCAGCTTCAGTGCGGGTTCCACTTTCACAAAGCCTTCCCGGTCCAGCACCTCGAACGGCACTTTGTAGTCCTTGAGCACTTCCACGTCTTTTGCAATGCCATCCATTTGGGCCTGGGTGCGAAACAGTTGCAGGGTGCCCTGGGCACGGTCGTCATAGCCAATACCGGTTTCGGCGCGCAGTTCTTTCAGGCAGTCGCGGCTGTACTCTGCAATGGGCACCATGCGGCTCTTGTTGATGGCATAGGCCTTTTCGGTGCAGTTGGCCAGCATGGACAGGCCCCAGCGCCACATCTTTGGGTCCAGCATGGGCCAAATGACCAGCGGGCTGTGGCGCATCAGCATCCACTTGATGGCTTTCATCGGCACGCCGGGCCCTGCCCAAGGAGAGGAGTAACCGGGCGACACCTCTCCGGCATTGGCAAAACTGGTCTCCAGTGCTGGGCCGGCCTGGCGGTCAATGACCTCGACTTCGTGTCCGGACTTCGCCAGGTAATACGCCACCGACGTTCCAATGACACCACTGCCCAAAACGATGACTTTCATGCCCAAAACCCTTCAAAAATAAGTGCGTGAAATGTAACGCCATGTGCTGGTTTTACATTAGTTTGCGTACCGATTCAGCGGCAACATTAGCTGCGATACTGGTCAACCCCTGCAATTTCCCTCTGAAACACCATGCTCCAGACACCCAGCGAATTTGTTCCACTGATGACCGCGCAAGGCCATCCCGATCCCCTGGCCTTCGTCTTTCGCAGCGGCAAACTGCTGGTCCGCGAGGACGACCTGTCGCTGCCCGACGCTCGTTTGGGCCTGCCACTGCATGGGCTTGAACTGGCGCAGTTCCACCCGGTAGGGCTTTGGCAAGAGCGCTATTGCTGTACCACCTGGGTAGACGCCGCGCTTGAACCCCAGGCCGGCTTTGCCTTTGTACCCTTGCGGTCCTTGTTTGGCAGCATGGACGAGCCCTTGTTGGGCCTGGCCAGCCGCGCCGTCCAGTTGGCCGAGTGGGCCCGCACCCACCGCTTCTGCGGCCACTGCGCCAACCCCATGCAATTGGCCAGTGGCGAGCGCGCCTTCAAGTGCCCGGCCTGTGGCATGGTGGCTTACCCCCGCATCTCTCCAGCCATGATGGTGCTGATCAAAAAGGAAGACCACATCCTGCTGGCCCGCCACGTGGTGTCGCCCACGGGGCGGTTCAGCGCGCTGGCGGGTTTTCTGGAGGCAGGTGAGTCCATCGAAGAAGCCATCCACCGCGAAGTGATGGAGGAGGTGGGCCTGAAAGTGAAGAACCTGCAGTACTTCGGCAGCCAGTCCTGGCCGTTTCCGCATTCACTGATGATTGCCTTCACCGCCGAATACGCGGGCGGTGAGATCACGCCAGATACCAGTGAGATCGCCGAGGCCCGCTGGTTCGGCCCGCAGGATGTGCAGCCGGAGCCACCACCCGGCGTGTCCATCTCCAACCGCTTGCTCAATGCCCATTGGCCAGGGCTCCGTAGCCAAGCAGTTGTGGATTAAATGGGCCTCTAGCCCCCGAAAAATATGGTGTTAGTGCTATAAAATCAGTAGTAGATTCGCTGCCTCGCAGGAGATCCAATGACTCGCCGTCGCCCGTCTTACTACGTGCTTTGGGCATTGCCTGGAATTGCCCTTGTTTTGCTGTTGACCAAATGTGGCATGACAGCTCCGGACTATGACAAGACCGTATGCGCGGGACCGCCTTTGAGAACCACGGCGGCCCGCAATGATGCAATGGAGAATGGCTATCCCATCAACCAGCGGTACGACTGCATCGATAAGGCTATGTACGAGGAAATGCTGCGGCGTGAAGCTGCAGCAAAGGAAGAGCACCAGAAGGCCGTAGCTGAACGTGAGAGAGCCGCTGCGGCCGAGGCAGCCTTGACGTTGGCGCAGGCGCGCAGGGGCTTCCAGACTGCGATTGCCGCGCCTGCCCAGGAAGGTCGGCCGCTGCCACAACCGCCAGCCAATCTCTTTGTGCGTAGCGACTACGCCAGTACCAACAATTTGGTATTGCCGGCCTTCATCACGCCCAACCCCAAAGACGGCCGCAAGCACCCCGCCATCATTTGGCTGACTGGAGGCGATACCAATTCTCTGGATGATTTCTGGACCCCGGGGCCTCCGTCCAACGACCAGTCTGCCAGTGCCTTCCGCAAGGCGGGTGTCGTGATGATGTTCCCGACGCTGCGAGGTGGAAATCAGAACAAAAACCACCGAGAGTATTTTCTTGGTGAAGTGGACGACGTGCTGTCCGCCGCCGAGCATTTGGCGCGCTTGCCATATGTGGACCCGGCTCGCATCTATTTGGGGGGACACAGCACGGGGGGAACCCTGGCATTGCTGACAGCGCAAACCAGTGGACGGTTCAGCGCAGTTCTGGCGTTCGGCCCGGTCAGCCAGGTCGAGCGTTATGGTCCTTCACTGGTCCCTGTGAACTTCAATCTGTTCGACGCCAAAGAGCGCAAGCTACGTTCACCGATCCACTGGATGCACACCATCGCAGGCCCCACCTTCATTATTGAGGGTGCCCAGGGAAACAGTGAGGACTTGGCTGAACTTTGCGGCAAGAGCACCAGCCCTTTGCTGCGATGTATTGCGGTGGATGGGGCCAATCACTTCAGCGTACTCGACCGCGTCTCACGCACTGCTGCAGCCCGTATCGCTACTGCTGCAAGTGGCGCGGACTTCTCTCTTTCGGTTGAAGAGTTTCAAAAAAAGGGCAACAGTCCACCGGAATAGTTGTGTGGCCGATGTGCGGTGCCAATTGCGTGGCCTGTCCGATTTTGGCCGCTAGCCCCCGATAAATATAGCGATAGTGCTATGAATATAGTAGTGTTTTCGGGGTGTCAGGCCATCACCGCCCAGCGCAGTTTGGCTGATGTGGAGCGCGGGTTGGCCCGCCGCTCGTCAAACGAGGCACGTATGGGGTCACTGGCCACGCTGGAGTAGACACCGCTGCGCTCACCGGTCTGAAACGCCTTCTTCACGCGCCGGTCTTCGCCAGAGTGAAAGCTCAGTATGGCCACCCGACCGCCGGGGTTCATGCAGGTGGGCAGCAGTGCCAAGAACCGGTCCAGCACACCAAATTCGTCGTTCACCTCGATGCGCAGGGCCTGGAAGGTGCGTTGCAGCGCTTTCTTGGTTTCGGCCAGGCGTTCTTCCTCAGGCATGCTGCGCTTGAAAGCCAGGCCCAGTGTCAGGCGGACCAGGTCGGCCAGTTGTGTGGTGGTCTCCAGGTATTGGCCTTGCAGCGCGGCGGCCAAAGGGATGGCAAAGGGTTCATCCGAGTTGTCGACCAGCAGGTCGCGCAGGCGCTGGCGCGTGACAGATTGCAGGAGTTCAGACGCCGACTGACCGCTGCTGGGGTCCAGCCGCAGGTCCAGCGGGCCATCGGCCTTGAAGCTGAAGCCCCGCGCCGGGTTGTCGATCTGCATGGACGACACGCCAAGATCGGCCAGCACCACATCAAAACCGCCTCCGGCCTCGGGCAACAGCGTGGCCAGCTCGGAGAAGTTGATACGGCGCACGATGAGTTCGGTCGGCAGAAAGCCGAGCTTGCGCAGGCGTGCCTCGGTGCGGGGCAGCTCGATTGGGTCTACGTCCACACTGAACAGGCGGCCGCCGGGCAGCAGCTTGGGCAAGATCTCTTGCGTATGGCCACCAAAGCCTAGCGTCGCGTCCAGCCCGGTCTCTCCGGGTTGGGGTTTGAGGATGCCGAGGATCTCTTCCACACAAATGGAGCGGTGCATGCCCGCCGGGGTCTGGCCCCGGTCTAGTACCTTTTGAATGGCGTCGGCATTGCGGACGGGGTCCAGCTCTTTGTATTTGTCTTCGAAGCGTTTGGGGTGGGTGCCCGCATAGCGCACCCGTCGTTGGTGAGGGGTGGTGTCATCGGTCATGCCCCGATTGTGGGGCCTGGAACCTCACTATCAGTTGCCGGTGATCAGTTTGAGGTCAAACACCCGCTCCACCAACCATAGCCCGGCCAACACCATGGTCAGCAAGGAGCCCCCCACAAAAACGCCCTTGCGGTAAAACGCGGTGTGGCGCAGCGCGAAGGCAATGGGTAGGAACACGGCGACGATGGCCATTTGCCCCGCCTCTACTCCCAGGTTAAACCCCAGCAGCGACAGTGCCAAAGCATCAGTAGGCAGGCCCAGATCGGCCAGCACACTGGCAAAACCGAAACCGTGGATCAGGCCAAAGCAAAACGCCACCAACCACCGTCGTCCTTCCACCAGGGGCCACACATTGTTGGCCGCCGCCAGCACCACGGACAAGGCAATGGCCGACTCGACCAGGCGCGAGGGCAATGACACCAAACCCAGCGCGGCCAGCGACAGCGTGATGGAGTGCGCTACGGTAAAGGATGTCACAACCCACAACACTTCCTTCCACGCCTGGCCAAAACGATCTGCACCGCGCCAGGTCTTTGCGTCGAGGATCAGGACTGCAGGCAGCAGTAGTGCCAGCAGGAACAGGATGTGGTCAAACCCAATCCAGATGTGCCACACACCTTCAACCAGGTACTGCTTGAACTGCTGCAGCCGTGATATGCCTTCAGCGCCAAATTGCAGGGTGCCGCTGGTGGGTGACAGCACAGCAGTGTGTGTGCCGCCGTCGACCGTGGCGCTCAGCAAGCCGCGGTGCAGGCCGTCCAGGTCAAACAACAACCGGTAGTGCACGCCCAATGGGCCTTCGGCGGCAGGGCAGATGCCTGTGATCTGCAGCACCGCAAACGCGCCATCGGTGTGTTCGTCGACTTGCAATTGCTGCAGCTGCAGTGGGCAAGTGCCCCCCCCGCGGGTGAGCTCCAGGCGGCTTAGCGCCCAGGCCGTCATATCGGCCTGGCGGGCACGCAGCTCACCCCAGGTGATTTCGCCATTGCCATCCGGGTCCAGGCCCAGAGCAAAGTCGATGTCGCGCACGGCGATGTCCCATTGCACTTGGACCGAAGTGCCGGTTGCGTTAACCACCAGGTAGCTGTCGCTGGCCTTGTGCGCCCAGGCGCTCAGGTGCAGGCAAAACAGCAGGGGCAATAGCAACAATGTGCGCATCATCATTTGCCACCTCCGGCGGTCGAGGTTTGTTGCGGCTGCAACTGCTGGGCCAAGGCTCGCAGTGCAGTGCCTTCAAAACCGCTGGTGCGCAGCCATTCCAGTACGGTCGCCGCTGCGGTGGGATTGCGATCGGCCAGCGCAGACTCCAGCACGATGCGGGCATCGCGCGGCTCTTTTTGTACCGCGTAGTTTTCGGTGGCCAGGCGCAGCGCCTCTTTGGCGTCTTTGCGAAGCCGCAGGTAAAAGCGTGCTTCTTCGGCCTGGTGCGTGGTGTCGCCACGTAGCTTGGCGGCAGCAAACCGGTCCGCCAGGGTCTGGGTATGGGCGGCGGCGGCCGGCAACTTCAGCAGCGTTTCTGCTTCTGCCAGGCGCAGCAGCAGGCCATCGTTGGATTCCCATTTGGCCAGCTGTTGGATCACCTGTTCTGGGCGCCCCACATCCAGCAGAAAGTCGGTCCAGGCGGCCAGCAAGTAGCCATCGTCCACACCCAAGGCCAGGGCCTGGCGAAAGTGCTGCTCGGCCAAGGTGGTCTGTCCCTGCCAGCCTGCCACCTCGCCCAGGCGCGTGTGCAGCCACAGGCGCTGGTCATCGTCGTTGGCACCGGCCAGCGCCAGTTGTAACGTCTTGTAGGCCGTACCCAGTTGCCCGGTATAGGCTTGTGTCAGGCCGGCACAACCACCGTGCAGCACCGGGCGTTGCAGGCGCAGCAGCGCAGCGCACTCCTGGGCCGCCGCGCCATAGTTGGCTTGCACCAGGTAAATGGCCCCGCGCCAGGCATGGGCGCCCGCCAGGTCTGCGTCCAGTTTCAAGGCGGCTTCAAAGTCCGCTAACGCCTCGGCAAAGCCGTGGCGGTATTGCCGCACCATCCCGCGCACCATCAACAGCGGCGCGTTCATCTGGGTTGCAAAGCGGTTGACCAGTGCATCTGCATAACCCACATACCGTGGGTCGCCGCGCTCTGCAGCCAATGCAAAGTAACGCTGGGCCAGGGCAGTTGCCGGCTCAGGGTTGTTGGGTTGGCTGGCCACTGCTGCACGCAGGGCTGATAACTCGCGCGCCGTGGCGTCGCCCGGACGCAGAGGCAAGCGTTCGATGACTTCGGTATCACTGGTTGGGGTGCGGGGTGCTGCCTGCGCCAGGCAGGTGGCCAGCCCCAGCGCCAGCAAAACACACAAGTGGGAAGCTGCAGCGCCTCCATGGATCGGGAAATATTGCATATAGAACGTGTATTGAACTGCAATTAGACCCCAGGGGGCGTCGAGGCAAAAAAGTTGGCGATGTTAACCATTGTTAATGCGCTCCATACGGTATGCGACAACACTTGCCTGGCGGCCAAAGGGTGCCGCATCTTCAGGGTTCAACACATGGTTTGGGACATTGCGGACATACAAGCGGGCGCAGCCACAGGGCGACGGAAATTTTTACGCAAGGGTGTGGGCTTGGGCGCAGCCGCGTTGGCGGGCGCGGCCAGTAGCGGTTCAGCATCAGTGCCCCTTGGCGCCCGCTTTCCGGACGCCATGAAAACGCAAGGTGGTTCTGATTTGGCCTATGGCTTGCCGTCTGCACATGAAGCGCACGTGGTACGCACCGAATCCCGCACGGCGGGGTTTAGTGTCTGGCGCTCACCCCTGCAGCACCAGCGCGGCATCATCACACCCAATGGACTGCACTTTTCGAGCCACCACAATGGCATACCGGACATAGCGCCCGGGCAACACGTGTTGATGGTCCACGGCCTGGTGCAACGCCCGCTGCGCTTTGACATGGAGCGCCTGGCGCGCTACCCCATGGTCAGCAAGGTCCATTTTCTGGAGTGCGCGGGTAATTCAGCGGCAAATGCGCTGTCGTTGACCGCGCTGGACCACACGTTGGGCGATCTGGCCGGAGAGGTATCGTGCGCAGAGTGGACGGGTGTGCCGCTGTACTATATTTTTAATGAAGTGGGTCTCAAGGACAGTGCCAAGTGGGTGATTGTGGAGGGCGCAGACGGTGGCTCCCACAGCCGCAGCCTCCCGCTGTCGGCCCTGCTGAAGGATGGCATGCTGGCGCTTTACCAGAACGGCGAACGCCTGCGGCCTTCGCAGGGTTATCCACTGCGCCTGTTTATGCCGGGGTGGGAGGGGAACGTCAATGTGAAGTGGCTGCACCGGCTGGAAGTGGTGGATGCCCCGGCCTACACCAAGGATGAGTCCGGTCTGTACACCCAGGTCCTGAAAGACGGACGGATTGAGCGTTTTGCGTTCCCCATGGAGGTCAAGTCCGTCATCACCCATCCATCGGGTCAGCAGACTCTGCCCGAGGCAAAAGGCTTTTACGAGATAGGCGGCCTGGCCTGGTCGGGGCGAGGGCGCATCACCAAAGTGGAGGTGTCGGTGGATGGTGGCACGACCTGGGCTCTTGCAAGTTTGCAAGGGCCGGTGTGGGACCGCGCCTTCACCCGCTTCACGCTGCCATGGCAATGGCAGGGCAAAAAGACGGTTTTGATGAGCCGCGCCACCGACGAATATGGCAACGTGCAACCCACACGCAGTGCGTGGAAGAGCCGGTATGCCGCCCACTCCTTCAACCACTGCAACGCCATACAGGCCTGGCAGGTGGGGCGCGATGGCAGGGTGGAGAACACCTATGCGTGAGCGCGTCATGGCTCTTCTACTCGCTCTGGTGTTGGGCTTGGTGTTGTGGGTGCAGGCTGCGCACGCCGTGGATCTGGGGCAACCGTTGGACGCGGCGCAGATTGCGCGCTTTGACATCACGGTTTTTCCGGATGGTCGCAACTTGCCCAAGGGACAAGGCAGCGTGGCACAGGGCGCCGCGCTGTTTCAGGCGCAGTGTGCGGGTTGCCACGGCCCAAAAGGTATTGAGGGCCCGGCCGCACGGTTGGCGGGGTCTGACGGGTTTTTTGGCTGGTCCGATCCTCTGCGGGTTTTGCGCATCAAGGACTACCCTTTGCTGGTGCAGTCCGTCGGCGCACGCTGGCCCTATGCCACTACGCTGTTTGACTATGTGCGCCGCGCCATGCCTTACCACGCACCCAAGAGTTTGGGCGATGACGAGGTCTACGCCATCACCGCCCAGCTGTTGCACATGAATGGCTTGGTCAGTGCCACGGCGGTCATGGATAGGAATAGCTTGCCGCGTGTGGTGATGCCCGCGCGGGACAAGACGTTTTCAGCGTGGCTGCAGTAGCCCCGATCTGCATCTGCACTACGACGCACCGCGACCTTGATTGGCGATACCCAAACGCGCCCGGATGCGCGATAGCGACACGTTGGAAATGCCCAGATAACTGGCGATATGGTGGATGGGAATGCGCGCTTGGATAGCAGCTTGGTCCACCATGAAGGCCTGGTAACGCTCCAGCGGCGAGAGTGTCAATAACTCGGCCTCGCGTTGGGCCTGGCCGGTGAACAGGCAGTTCATCGCCTCTTGCAGTAGCGGGCGAACGGCGGGTAAGTCTTCATGCCAGGCTTGCAAGGTGGAATAGGGCACCTCGACCACCTGGGTCGGTTCCATCGCCTCCATGGTGTAAGGGCAGATGCTGGGCGCAGGGGGCACGCCACCCCCCAGCCAACTTCCTTCGGCGTGGAAGGATCGGTTGCGTTCAACACCTTCCTGGTTCAGGTAATAGGTGCGTACCAAGCCTTGTTCTACCAGCCAGCTGCGGGTCAGCGTATTGCCTGCGGGATGCAGGGTTTGCTTGGGCGCAAGGGTTTGGCGCGGTAAGGCCTGCCAAACCCGCTCCATCGCAGGGGCGGCCTGGAGCAAACGCTCCAACTCAGGCGGGCGGCAAATCAAACAGTTCAGCGCGGTGGACATGGGCTCACGATCGGTAGGCAGATACCCCATAGTTTACGTAGCCCGTGTTGCCACCCGTGCTGTTGGTGGTGTTTAGCTTTTGTACAACGGCCAGCATCGAGGTCTGTTGCGCCTTAAGGGCCGTAGCGCGTTGGCTGAGGCTGGCCATGGAGCCGCTAACGCTCGCGTTGGTCGCTAGCTCTTTGGTTGCCACGGTTTCCACCACTTCCCCTAGCTTGGCCAGCGTGGAACGCACTGCTGCGGGATTGGCCTTGTAGGCTGCATCGAGTTTGCTGGCGTCCAGCCCAAAGCTGCCATCGGCCTGTGCTTTGAAACCCAGTCTTTTCAGGGCATCAACCGTCGCCGTATTGGAGGTGACGCTGCGGCTCAGGTCACGGCTCAAGCGGCCAGCGCTGCTGGCTTCTGCAGGTGCGCTTCCGGGTAACGCAGCCGTGGTTTTGGCGGTGGCAAGGGCCGTATTCAGGCCGATCACAAAGCGGCTGAGCGCGGTCTGCACCTCGGCACCTGTGCTGGAGTTGGAAAGCTTGCCCAAGGCCTTGGCGGCCAGTTGTGCCTCGGATACCGATGATTTGAGTTTGCCAAAGGATGAGAGTTGTGCGCTGGTCGTATCCAGTTGTGTCTGGATGCGGGCCACCGCCTGGCCCATGGCGCGTGCAACCGGGTTGGTGCTGGTGGCGGCTTGTGCGGAGGCGCTGGAACTGTTGGCACTGGTGGAATTGTTGAGGCTGGTGGACGCTGTCTTGGCGTCGTTAAGTGCTGCGATGCCCATGGTCTTGTGCTCTCCGTTTAATTCTCCGAGCAGCATATCTGCGTGGGTTTGGCTGCGGTGTTTACAAATGGCCGGCAATTGCCGCACATTTGTGGCTCGTGTGCTGTTCCGCAGGCCGTGGCCGTGTCAGGTTCCGGACGGCTTGAGCAGACGGTAGTCACTGGGTGATATACCCACGTGCCGCCGGAATGCGCGGGAGAACGCACTGTGGTCCGTAAAGCCACTGTCCAGCCCAATCTGCGCCACCGTGTGGTCCGTTGCCAGTTGGCCCAATGCAAACTCCAGCCGCAGGGACAACAACCAGCGGCTGGGCGTGAGCTGCAGCAGGGTCAGCACGTGACGTTCCAGTTGGGCTACCGACAGCTTGGCGTGTTGTGCCCAATCCGCCACGCTGATGGGGTCTGTGCAGTGTTGGCGGGCCCAGGTCAGGCTGCTGGCCAAGCGTTGGTACGCGGGGTTTTGCGTGGAAGGACCTTTGAGGTCGCGGGAGATACCTACGATGCCGATGACCTTGCCGCCCTCGCGTATTGGGTGCTTGACTGACAAGCACCAGCCGGATTCGCCGTTCGGAAACAAATGCCGCTCCAGCATGTCCCCCATGCTGGTACCGCTGCGGATAACCTGCAGGTCCTGTTGCCAGTAGTGCTCTCCGAGCTGTGCTGGAAACACTTCAGCCGCTGTTTTGCCCCTGAGTGCTTTCAGACCTGGCAAGCCCAGGCGCTGGACCAGGGTTTGGTTGGCGTGTGTGTAACGACCCAAAGCGTCTTTGCTGAAATAAACAACGTCGGGCAGACGGTCAAACAGGGCGTGGTGGGCAGTGAGAAGGTCCATGCCACATTGTGCCGAATTCTGCATGAGGGAAACGTACTTTGATCTAGACCAGCGTCACCGCGCACGCCAGAATTTGGGCATGGAAAAAATCTTTTGTATCGATTCCCACACTGGTGGAGAGCCCACACGGGTGGTGGTGTCTGGCTTTCCGGATCTGGCGGGCTTGCCTTTGCCTACAGCGGTGGAGCGGCTACGCACCGAGCACGACACCTACCGCAAGGCCACAGTCTGTGAGCCGCGTGGCAGCGACGTTTTGGTGGGCGCGCTGCTATTGCCCGCGGTCAACACGGGTTCACTGGCTTCGGTCATCTTTTTCAACAATGTCGGCTACCTCGGCATGTGTGGCCACGGAACCATTGGCCTTCTGGCCACGCTCCAGCACATGGGCCGTATTACCCCCGGCAGTTATGCCATCGACACCCCAGTGGGCACGGTGCAGGCCCACTTGCACGGCAAGGGCTGGGTGGAGGTTGACAACGTCCCAGCCTATAGACATCTGGCGGGCGTGGTACTGGATGTGCCGGGCTACGGTCAAGTGGTCGGCGATGTGGCCTGGGGCGGTAACTGGTTCTTCTTGACCGATGCAGGTGCCTTGCCCTTGAACCTGGCGGGTGTGCAAGAGCTGACAGCGTTTGCCGTGGCCGTGCGCCGTGCGCTGCGAAAACACCATATCACCGGCAGCGGTGGTGCCGAGATTGACCATATTGAACTGATGGGTGCGGCCCAGACCCATGGAAACAGCGGCCGCAACTTTGTGCTATGCCCTGGCGGCGCCTATGACCGCTCGCCCTGCGGCACTGGCACCAGCGCCAAGATTGCCTGTCTGGCTGCCGACGGCAAGTTGGCCGAGGGCGAACGCTGGTTGCAGGAAAGCGTGGTCGGCAGCGTGTTCGAAGGCCGTTACCGGCTGGTGGGCGACCAACTGTTGCCGAGTATCCGCGGCCAAGCCCATGTGGTGGCCGAGACCTCGTTGTTGCTGGAGCCGCTCGACCCGTTCTGCTGGGGGCTGGATTAGCCCATTGGCCTGCCATGCTTTCTTAAACAAAAACCAAAGGAGACAAACCATGCAAACATTCTGGCAGGGCGTTTTGCCCGCTATCACTACTCCCTTTCTGCCCACTGGCGAGGTAGACCATCCCTTTCTGGCCCACCATGTGGATCTGATGATGCAGGCTGGAAGTACCGGCATTGTGCCTCTGGGCTCGTTGGGCGAAACTGCAACCCTGAGCTTTGACGAGAAACGTGCGGTGCTGCGCACCGTGGTGAAGGCCGTAGCAGGCCGTGGCGCTGTGGTGCCCGGAGTGGCAGCCTTGGCTACTGCCGACGCCGTGCGGTTTGCCCAAATGGCGTCAGAGGAAAACTGCAGCGGCCTGATGGTGCTGCCTCCCTACGTGTATTCCACCGACTGGCGTGAGATGAAGGCTCATGTCAGCGCAGTGATTGCCGCCACTGCATTGCCGTGCATGCTGTACAACAACCCCATTGCCTATCGCACCGATTTCTCCGCCGTTCAAATGCAGGAGCTGGTATCAGCCCATCCGAATCTGGAGGCTGTCAAGGAGTCGAGCGCCGATGTCCGTCGCATTGCTGCGATTAAGTCCGCTCTGGGGGCTCGCTTGCATATCCTTGTCGGTGTAGATGATCTGATTGTGGAGGGCATCGCCGCCGGCGCCACGGGCTGGGTGGCGGGGCTGGTCAACGCCTTTCCCACGGAATCCATCGTACTGTTCAAGTTGGCACGTGCAGGGCGGTGGGCCGAGGCCGAGCCGTTGTACCACTGGTTCTTGCCGCTCTTGCGCATGGACGTGGTGCCAAAGTTTGTGCAGCTGATCAAGCTGGTGCAATCCCATGTGCAGATGGGTAGCCAGGCCGTGCGCGCTCCGCGCCTGGTGCTGGAGGGCGAAGAGCTGGCACAGGCCAATGCGGTCATCCAGCAGGCCTTGTTGACCAAGCCCTTGCTGCCAGCGGTCTGACGCGGGCATGGTGCAAGCCTCATCACGCGCCTCCTTACGCACCCGGGATGCCGATGTCATCGTCGTTGGTGGTGGTGTCATAGGCGCAGCTTGCGCCTTTCGTTTGGCCCAGGCCGGGCGTGAGGTATTGCTGCTGAATGCCGATGGGTCTGAGGCCGCCGCGAGCTACGGCAATGCAGGCCACATTGCCACCGAGCAGTTGTTCCCATTGGCCAGTAAAGAGGTCTTGCGCAAAAGCTGGCGCTACCTGTTGGACGCTGAGAGCCCACTGCGCGTGCGAGCGGGTTATCTATTGCCGTTGTTACCCTGGTTGGCGCGTTTTGTGTGGGCGGCACGTGAACACGCCCATTTAAGGGGTGTGGCCGCGCTGGTTGCCTTGCAGCACAAAGCCCTTTCCGAAATGACGAGTCTGCTGGGTGATGCCGGTATTGGCCACTTGCTGCACCACAACGGGCATTTGGAAGTGTTTGAGTCGACTGCCGGGGGCCAGGCCGCACAAGCACAGGCCCAGCGGCTGATGGCATACGGCGTGGAGTCTATGCCGCTGTCGGCCGACGCCGTGCACGCCCAGCTCCCCTTGCTGAATCGGGGCGTATTGGGCGCTGTTCAATACCTGGGAAGTGCACACGTCGACGACCCCTGGGCCGTCTGCCAGGGCTTGCGCGACGCCTTGGTGCAAACGGGTGGCCAGCTGCGCCAGGGCAGGGCGCTGGGCATTGAGGAGGTTGACGGAACGGGTGCCAGTGTGGTGCTGCAGGATGGGCGAACCTTGCACGCCCAACAGGTGCTGGTGTGTGCAGGCGCGTGGTCTAAACCTTTGGCGGCCAGTCTGGGCTACCGCGTGCCCCTGGACACTGAACGGGGATATCACATCTGCGTCAACGGTCTGCCGTCGCTGCCGGGTGCAGGGGCGGCCAGGCTGCTGCGGCCCGTAGCGTCGACCGAACGCAAGGTCATCATGACGTCCATGTCCATGGGGCTGCGTATGACAGGTACCGTCGAGTTTGGCGGGCTGACAATGGCGCCTGACCCGCGACGTTTCCAGTTGCTAAAGCGTCAGTTGCAAGCGCTGGTGCCCGGCATCAACACGACGGACATGCGCACCTGGATGGGCTTCAGGCCTTCTTTGCCCGACCACCTGCCCGTGCTGGGTGCTGCACCGCGCCACAAGCATGTATTTTTTGCTTTTGGCCATCAGCACTTGGGGTTGACACTGGCGGGTGTGACCGCAGCTGTCATGGCGGAGGTGATGCAGGCCAGATCCAGTCCTCTCGACCTATCACCGTATGCGGTCGATCGCTTCCATTTTTCCTGAACAAGACGCCTCCAATTTGGATTGCAATAGCCATCTGTACCACTTCATGCGTTGATGGATGGAAGGGCTGTCCCTATTGCAGTTTCAAAGCTGCTTTCATCCCTTAATTGTTGTGGTAATTTTGGTGCGTAAGTGCTTAAATGAACTTATTGCTTGATATCTGTACCTAAGGTTGTAAGCGCTACCAGTTTCTGGCGGTGCCTTGTTCACACAGGAGGCTTTATGGATGCAATTGGCAACTTCGTCGCACGTTACGCACGTAGCCGAGAAGAAGAACTTTCCATCGATGAATACTTGGCGGAGTGCAAGCGCAACCCGCTGGCGTATGCCACCGCGTCTGAGCGTATGCTCAAGGCCATTGGAGAGCCCGAGTTGGTGGACACACGCAACGATCCCCGCCTTTCGCGCCTGTTCGCCAATAAGACCATCAAGCGTTACCCTGCGTTTGCAGAGTTCTACGGTATGGAAGACGCGATCGAGCAGGTGGTGAGCTACTTTCGCCACGCTGCGCAGGGCCTTGAAGAGCGAAAACAAATCTTGTACTTGCTCGGTCCAGTGGGCGGCGGCAAAAGCTCCATTGCAGAACGGCTCAAGTATCTGATGCAGCAGGTGCCGTTTTATGCCATCAAGGGCTCACCCGTCAACGAGACGCCCCTGGCCTTGTTTGACCCGCTGGAAGACGGTCCCATACTGCAAGAAAACTATGGTATCCCCAGACGTTACCTGCAGCGTATTCTGTCGCCTTGGGCCGTTAAACGCCTGGACGAATTTGGTGGAGACATCCGCCAGTTCAAGGTGGTCAAGCGGTACCCCAGCATCCTCAAGCAGATTGGAATTGCAAAGACTGAGCCGGGAGACGAAAACAACCAGGACATCAGCTCACTGGTAGGCAAGGTCGATATCCGCAAGCTGGAAAGTTATGCGCAGGACGACCCCGACGCGTACAGCTACTCCGGTGGCCTGTGCCTGGCCAACCAGGGCATGCTGGAGTTTGTAGAGATGTTCAAGGCGCCAATCAAGGTGCTGCACCCCTTGCTGACCGCAACCCAGGAAGGCAACTTCAAAGGCACGGAGGGCTTTGGTGCCATACCGTTCGATGGCATTGTGTTGGCGCACAGCAACGAGAGCGAGTGGAAGACATTTCGTAACAACAAAAACAACGAAGCCTTCCTGGACCGTATCTACATCGTCAAGGTGCCGTATTGCCTGAGTGTGCGCGAAGAAATCAATATTTACGAGAAGCTGATCCGCGATTCGTCGCTGGGCGATGCCAAGTGCGCACCCGGCACGCTCAAGATGATGGCCCAGTTCTCAATCCTGACCCGCCTCAAGGAGCCTGAGAACTCCAGCCTGTACAGCAAGATGCAGGTTTACGACGGCGAGAGCCTGAAGGACACCGACCCCCGCGCGAAAAGCTACCAGGAGTACCGCGACTACGCGGGTGTAGACGAAGGCATGAACGGAGTGTCCACCCGGTTTGCGTTCAAGATTTTGTCCAAGGTTTTCAACTTCGACAGCTCCGAAGTGGCGGCCAACCCGGTGCATTTGATGTATGTGCTGGAGCAGCAGATTGAACGTGAGCAGTTCCCCGCAGACGTTGAGACAAAGTACACCGGGTTTATCAAAGAATACCTGGCACCGCGCTATGCAGAATTCATAGGCAAGGAAATCCAGACAGCCTACCTGGAAAGCTACAGCGAATACGGTCAGAACATTTTTGACCGCTACGTGACCTATGCAGATTACTGGATACAGGACAACGAGTATCGAGACCCCGACACAGGCGAGTCCTTCGACCGTTCGGCTTTGAATGCCGAGCTGGAGAAGATTGAAAAACCTGCTGGCATTGCCAACCCCAAGGACTTCCGCAACGAGATTGTCAATTTCGTACTACGGGCGCGGGCTAACAACCAGGGCAAGAACCCCAGCTGGACCAGCTACGAAAAGCTGCGCCTGGTTATCGAGAAGAAGATGTTCTCCAACACCGAAGAACTGTTGCCGGTCATCAGCTTCAATGCAAAGGCCAGTGTCGATGAAGCCAAGAAGCACGAAGACTTTGTGACCCGCATGGTGGCCAAGGGCTACACATCCAAACAGGTGCGCTTGCTGTGCGAGTGGTATCTGCGCGTACGAAAGAGTTCGTAATCGATGACGGAGGCCTGCAATGCCCCTTCAGATCATTGACCGCCGCCTCTCGGGCAAGAATAAGTCCATAGGCAACCGCGAACGCTTCCTGCGCCGCTACAAGGAGCAGATTGGCGACGCGGTGCGGCGCGCTGTGTCGGGCCGGGGCATACGCGATATGGAACAGGCGGAAGACATCACCATCCCCAGGAAAGACATCAGCGAACCCGTGTTCCACCATGGCCAGGGCGGCATACGCGACACCGTACACCCCGGCAACACGGACTATGTGCGCGGTGACAGTATCGCCAGGCCCAAGGGCGGTGGCGGAGGGCAGGGCGGTCAGGCCAGCGATTCGGGGGAGGGTGAAGACGATTTCACCTTCACGCTGAGCAAAGAAGAGTTCATGCAGATCTTCTTCGAAGACCTGGCCCTGCCGCACCTGCTGCGCACCCAAATAGGCGACAGCCCCGAGTGGAAGAGCCACCGTGCCGGGTATTCACACGACGGCACGCCCAACAACCTGCACATCGTGCGCTCCATGCGCGGCGCCCTGGGCCGTCGTATTGCGCTGGGTACCTCGGCGCGACGCGAGCTGCATGAGAAAGAAGCACTGCTGGCAGAATTCAAACGCTTCCCCATAGGCCGCGAGGATGAGATTCTGGCTCTGGAGCGCGACATACTGGAGCTGAGACGGAGGCTGAAGAACATCCCTTTTCTGGACCCGATTGACCTGTGTTTTCGCAACCGGGTCAAAGTGCCGGTGCCCACCAGCAAGGCCGTGATGTTTTGCCTGATGGACGTGTCGGGCTCCATGGACCAGGAGCGCAAGGACTTGTCCAAACGCTTCTTCACGCTGCTGTATCTGTTCCTGACGCGGCATTACGACAAGATCGACATCGTCTTCATACGCCACCACACCCAGGCGCAAGAGGTGGATGAGGATACTTTCTTTCATGCCACCGAGAGCGGGGGCACTGTGGTCAGCAGCGCCCTGATGCTGATGCACCAGATCATCACAGCGCGTTACCCTCATGGAGACTGGAATATCTACGGTGCGCAAGCCAGTGATGGGGACAATTTTTCGGATGACAGCGAAAAGTGCACCGAGCTCTTGACCGACAAGTTGTTGCCCCTGTGCCGCTATTTTGCATATGTGCAGGTTGCAGATGAAGAGCAGAATTTGTGGCGCGAATACGAGGCGCTGCAAGGCCAGCACCGCAACTTTGCGATGCGCAAAGCGACCGAGGCATCACAAATCTACCCAGTGTTCCGCGACCTGTTCAAGAAAGAAGGGGCGAACACATGACGACCGAACACCAACCCGTTTTGGAGCGGCGACATATGGAGCACTTGGGGCGTGTGCCGCCCACAGGAGACCGCAGACCCCATACGCCCTTGCAGGCTCCTCTGCCTTCACCAGTGCGCGCTGCGTCCACTCTGCCAGACCCCAGCGACTGGACGTTTGACCTTATCGAGCGCTACCACGATGTCATACGCCAGACTGCCGAACGTTTTGGTCTGGACACCTACCCCAACCAGCTGGAGATCATTACCGCCGAACAGATGATGGACGCCTATGCCTCGGTCGGCATGCCCATCAACTACCGCCACTGGAGTTATGGCAAGGAGTTCATCGCCACCGAAAAGAAGTACCGCCGGGGCCACATGGGCTTGGCCTATGAGATCGTCATCAACTCCAATCCCTGCATCAGCTATCTGATGGAAGAAAACACCACGGCTATGCAGGCGCTGGTGATTGCGCATGCGGCCTATGGTCACGACAGATTCTTTAAAGGCAACTACCTGTTCCGCATGTGGACGGATGCGTCCAGCATCATTGACTACCTGGTCTATGCCAGAAGTTATGTGGCCGAATGTGAAGAGCGTTATGGGCAACAGGAGATGGAAGACCTGTTGGACTCATGCCATGCGCTGTCCAGCTTTGGGGTAGACCGCTACCGCCGCCCTAGCAAACGCACGCTGGCGCAAGAAGTGCAGGAGCGCAAGGAGCGTGAGGCACACGCCCAGCAGCAGATCAATGCCTTGTGGCGCACCGTGCCGGTGAAGGAGGGTTCGGCGGAGCAACCGCAAAAGGTTGACCGATTCCCGCCCGAGCCCCAGGAAAACCTGCTGTATTTCATCGAGAAGAATGCGCCGCTGCTCAAACCCTGGCAGCGCGAGATTGTGCGCATTGTGCGCAAGATTTCCCAATACTTTTATCCCCAGCGCCAGACCCAGGTCATGAACGAAGGTTGGGCGACCTTTTGGCACCACAAGCTGTTGAACACCATGTATGACGATGGCCATCTGAGTGATGGCGTGATGCTGGAGTGGCTCACCTCCCACACCAATGTCATCTACCAACCGCCGGTAGGTCACCGTGCGTATAGCGGTATCAACCCTTATGCGCTGGGTTTTGCGATGTACACCGACATCAAACGCATTTGCGAGGCACCCACGGACGAAGACCGCACCTGGTTCCCCGATATTGCCGGCGCGCCCTGGCTGCCCACGTTGCACCATGCCATGCGCAATTTCAAGGACGAGAGTTTCATCGGGCAGTTCCTTTCGCCCAAGCTCATACGAGACATGCACCTGTTTGCCATCCACGACGACGAGAAGATCAACGACCTGGAGGTGGCCGCCATCCACGACGATGCAGGCTACCAGCGCATACGCCAGGCGCTATCACTGCAATACGACCTGGGCACGCGCGAGCCCAATATCCAGGTCTGGGATGTCGACCTGCGTGGCGATCGCACGCTGACCCTGCGCCACACCCAATACCAGGACCGGCCTTTGGGTGAAAGCACGCTGGAGGTCATGAAACACACCGCCCGGTTGTGGGGCTTCGGCGTAACGCTGGAGAGCGTCAATAGCGCGGGGGAGCGGGTCAAGGAGTGGAGTGTTTCCAGCCCGGCTTAAGCCTTTGTTTTCACCAACGTAACCATTTTGTGCCAACGGCCGCACCCACAGCCGTGGGCAACAGCATGCCCAGCATGTACCAGACCGCCAAAAAGGGCGCCTGCATTTCCGGGCAGTGCAGGGCATACACCACAGCACCAGCCGCTGCAGAAGCCAGTCCCGCGCAGGCTCCGGCCAGTGCCGGGCGAGTGGGGGCCATGCCTTTGAGGGCCCACAGCATACCTACCAGCACCGGCGTGGACACCCACGCAATACTGAAGGCACACGACAGCCAGGTCTTGCCCATCAACAAGGCCAGGCGTTCATCCGGGTTGGTGCCGGAAAGGGTGGCGACGGCCATGGCTGCCATGACGAGCCAGGGTAGGGGCAATGTCATCCAGGCCTTGCCCAACTGCATGCCAGGGCGCGACAAGCGCAGGGTGAGCAGCACGGCCGGGATGGCGATAGCCAATGGAAACGCGAGCTTGACCCAGAACATGGGCAAGCCTGCCGCCTGGGCCAAGTCGTGCCGCAGGCCGTAGCCCGACAGCATCAAAGCCAGTGCCCCGATCACACCCCAAACCAGCGCGGTCTGGAAACGTTTGCGCGCCGCATGGGTATCCACGGGTGCCACACCGTTAGCCAACATGGCAATCAGGTCGTCGGTTTTCATACGGTTGTTACTCCAATCAGCGCCGCCAAAGCCTTCAGGCCCCGGTGCACGCCCACTTTGACTGCGGATTCGGACATGCCGGTGGCCTGTGCCGTCTCAATGACCGAGAGGCCTTCAAGCTTCATGTGCACGATAGGCAGGCGCTGGTGGTCGGGCAGCTGCTCCAGCAGGCGTCCCAGATCACGGCGCGCATCGCTGGCGTCGGTGTCGCAGCTTGCGAAGACCTGCAGATCGTCGTCTAGCGGTTCATTCAGTGCGTCGCGCCTGCCCCGTGCACGGAAAAGGTCTACCAGCTTATAGCGCGCAATGGCATGCACCCAGGCCGTCAAGGGCTGGTCGCTGTGGTAAGTGTGGCGCTGGTTATGCAGCGCCAACAGTGTTTCTTGCACGAGATCCTCTACTTCACTGGGTAAGGACGCCAAACGGCGTTTAAAGAATGCCCGCAAATGGCCGCCCATGCCTTGCAGGCACGCCTGGTAAGCCTTTGCATCTCCCGTCAAACCCTGCAACAAAAGCAAGCGCAGGCGGTCTTCCTCTGCTTGCATGCGGTGCTCTGCGTTCCTCGGAGTCTGATTGCGTTCAATGGTGTATTCGTTCACAGTAGCGTTCTGGTTACAGCGTGCGGCAATTTTTTTATGGGCGCGGTGCCCCGGGTGTAACCAAAACGCCGATTTGTACGAATAGAGGTCCATGAAACCAACTACCCTTATCCAAACCCTCGCCAGGCTCGCCCTGTTTGTCGCGCAAGCGCTCAATTCCTTACAACCTGTAGCGGCCTTGCTGGCCCGCTTATATGTTGCCCAGGTTTTCTTCCTGTCCGGCCTGACCAAGATCCGCGACTGGGACATTACGCTCTCGCTCTTTATGGATGAATACAAGGTGCCGCTGCTGCCCCCTGCTTTGGCCGCCGTGATGGGAACCGCTGGCGAGCTGGTATTGCCAGTGCTGCTTGTGTTGGGCCTCGGTGGGCGTTTTGCGGCGCTGGGCCTGTCGGTGGTTAATGTGGTGGCGGTGGTGTCTTTGGCCGAGATCGCGCCCGCTGCCATGCAACAGCATGTTTTCTGGGGCGCCTTGTTGGCAGGCATTGCCATCTTTGGCTCTGGTCGCTTTTCAGTCGACCATTGGCTTGTGCGCCGATTTGGTGTCCAGTAAACAAATCAAAAAAAAGTTTTCCGATGGCTGTAACCAAACAGCGAGCCCCGGCGAATTAAGTATCAGACCGCAGCAAATGGAAGCGGTTTCCAGGTCACAAAGCCTGGCCGGGTTCTCACTATTTTTTTACTACTTGTTTCGGAGATTTTTCACCATGGCTTCTACATCTACCAAGTCCTTTGCTCTGACCGCTGCCTTGCTGGCCCTGTCTGCTACCGCGTTTGCTGCCGATGCCCCCAAAGGTTCCAGCGGCAAGGCCATTGCAGCCAATGACAAAGTACATTGCTATAACGTGCACGACTGCAAAGGCAACAGCGATTGCAAGACCGCCGAACATTCCTGCAAAGGCCAAAACGCCTGCAAGGGCCATGGCTTCAAAGCCAAGACAGCCGGCGAATGCCTCAAGGGTAATGGCGTGATTGGCGACATCAACGCGTGATGGCACAACCCAGCCCAGGCTTCGGCCTGGGGCTTCGCACCCCGCACTACGCAGATTTTCTGGCCGCCAAGCAGCCCTTGGACTGGCTGGAAATCATCACCGACAACTTTTTGGTTGAAGGGGGTAAGCCCCTGGTGATGTTGGACCGCATTCGGTGTGACTACCCCATGGCCATGCACGGCGTGGCCATGTCCATTGGTGCGGCAGATGGTGTGGAATTGGACTACCTGCGCAAAGTCAAGGCGCTGGCAGACCGTATCCAGCCGCTGTGGGTGTCGGACCACCTGTGCTGGATGGGGCCCGGCCCCGAACAATTGCACGACCTGTACCCCATGCCCTATACCGATGAGGCAGCCCGCCACGTGGTGGCGCAGATACAGCGTGCACAAGATGTGTTGCAGCGCCAACTGGTGCTGGAAAACGTATCCAGCTACATTGATTTCAAACACAACGCCGCCAGCGAATGGCAGTTTTTGGCCCACATTGCGCAGCAGGCCGATTGCCTGTTGTTGGTGGATGTGAACAACATCTATGTCAGCAGTGTTAACCACGGCTTTGACCCGCTGGATTATTTAAACGCCTTGCCAGCCCACCGCGTGCAGCAAATGCACCTGGCTGGCCACTCCGACTGCGGCGACTACATTGTTGACACCCACGACCACCCGGTGGTCCCCGCAGTGTGGGATTTGTACGCCGAGGCCTGCAAACGTTTCGGCCCAGTGGCTACGATGATTGAGCGGGATGACGACATCCCGCCACTGCAAACCTTGATCGATGAATTGCACGTGGCGCGCCGCATTGCCGAGCCCCTGTGGAACCTGCTTGCCGACGCCAACGAAGCCCGGTCGACAGACGAAGTGAGTGACGCTAGATCCGTGATGGCTTCGATGCTGGTTACGCCACAGACGCCCGCGTTGCCGCAGGTACAAAGGTCTATTGCCGACTACATCCTGGACAAACCCTTCGCCAGATTGGACGCCGCCGGTTCCAGCGTTGCCGGCCTGGTGCGCGAGCGTGCGGGTGTTGACAGTGCGCAGCGCCTGGGCATCTACCACAATGCCTACCGCGTGCGCCTGGCCGATGTATTGGCTGACAGTTTCGCCAAAACCTGTTTGTACATGGGCTCCGATACCTTTGCGGAGCATGCCACAGCCTTCGCGGTGGCCCATCCGCCGCTGGCGCGAAGCCTGAGCCGCTATGGCGCGGACTTACCTGCCTACTTGGCCCATTTGTACCCGGACAACCCCGAGCTGCACGAGTTGGCCCAATTGGATTGGGATCTGCGTACGCGTTTTGACAGTGCCGATGTGGATGCACTGGATGCGCAAACGGCGCAGGCGAATACGGATGAAGGGCAAGACCCTGACTGGCTGGGCTGGCAGTCCCCGTTGCACCCCAGCCTGGTACTGCGCAGCATACGGACCAATGTGGTGCAGCTCTGGCGCGCCATCGACGCCGATGCCGAAGTGCCTCCGGTGCAGCAGTGGGCAGAGGCCCGCTTTCTGGCGGTATGGCGCAAGGGTCTGCAACCCCACTTCCAGAGCCTGGATGCCGATGAGGCAGCCTTCCTGCATTGTCTGCAGGACGGTCAATCGGTGGACCAAGCTGCCACTGCAATGGCAGGGACGGCCGCGTTGCCCGACCCCCAGCGCCTGGGCGGCTGGTTGCAGGCCTGGCTCAACGATGGGGTACTGCGCTTACAGGAGGCTTAGTGGTCAATTTGGCTGATAGCCCCCGTGAAATAAGCATGTATTGCTATCACTTTTGGAGTTTTTACTGCTGGGGTTGCCGCTGAACTGCATGTACACAGCGTCGCGGTAGGATCAACCCATGACGCACAAGACGACACCAGCAAATAGAGCCCCCTACCGTTCGCAACTTTGCAACGCCCTTTTTATCGCCGCGCTATGCCTGCCGGCAGGCATGCCCTTGGTTTCGCAAGCCCAGAGCGCGCCACGCCCGGATGCGGTGACGCCTGACGGCGGTCGCTACTACGGCGCTTTGGTGGACGGGGTGCGGCAAGGGCAGGGCCGCGTGGAGTGGGACTCAGGCATCCGCTACGAAGGTAGTTTTGCCAAGGGGGTATTCCAGGGCAGCGGTGTCTACACAACACCCGACGGCCAGGTCTACGAAGGCAACTTTGAGAACGGCGTCTTCTCCGGAGCTGGTACCTACAAACGACCCGACGGCATAGTGCACCGAGGCCAGTTCGCCAAGTGGCGGCCACACGGGGTCGGTGCCTACACCGATACCAAGGGCAATGTCTACGAAGGCACCTTCACCGAAGGTGCGCTGAATGGACCGGGTCGCATGCTGGGCAAAGACGGCTCGCGGTACGACGGCGGATTCAAAAACTGGATGTATGAAGGCCAGGGCGTGTTCCGCCTTGCCAGTGGCGACGTATACAAGGGTGGGTTTGCGGATGGCCTGTTCGAAGGCGAGGGTACCTACACCCTGGCCACACCGCAAAAAGACGGCACCACCCACAAGACCGGTGTCTGGCGCTACGGCACCCTGCCCAATAAAGAGGCAGCGCAAAAAACGGCCATCAATGTGGAGACGGCCCTGTACAACCAGCGCAGCTTGCTCGACGCTGCGGTGGCAGCCCTGGCACCGCGGGATCCCAAACAGGACATCAACCTGTACCTGATGGCAGTGGGAGGGGATGGTTCGCAGGAGGTGTTCCGACGCGAGGTGGGTTTCGTACAGCAGCAGTTTGACCGCGACTACCGCACGCAAACCCGTTCGTTGGCGCTGGTCAATAGCCGCAACACTGTGGAGCAGCTCCCCATGGCCACACTGACCAGCGTGCGCGAAGGTCTGCGTGGCATCGCCAGCCGTATGGACAAAGAGAAGGACATTCTGTTTCTGTACCTTACCAGCCATGGCTCTGCAGACCACCAGCTGACCCTGGACCAGAATGGCATGGACTTGCGCAGCCTGGGTGCCAAAGAACTGGGCCAAATGCTGAAGGAATCCGGTATTCGCTGGAAAGTCGTGGTGGTGTCTGCCTGTTATGCCGGTGGCTTCATCGAGCCCCTGCAGGATGCGCACACCCTGGTTATCACAGCCTCTCGCGCAGACCGGCGCTCGTTTGGCTGTGCCGACGAGAATGACTTCACCTACTTCGGGCGAGCTTTCTTCAAGGAATCACTGCCCAACAGCAAGACCTTTACCGACGCCTTCCAAAGCGCCAAGGCTCTGGTCCAGAAGTGGGAAGATGAGGACTTCAAGCAGGTCAGCAAGACGGAAGAAAACAAGCATTCCGAGCCGCAAATCTCTGTTGCGCCGGCTGTTGAAGAGCACCTGCAGCGTTGGCGAAGCCAGATGCAATAATTACTGCATGCCGCGAAGCCTTCGATTCCCATGCCCACAGTAGACCCACGCACGGTCATATTGCTGGCGGGTGTCATGAGCAGCTTCATGGCGCTGGTCATGTTCTCACTCGACCGCAGTTACCCGGCCACCATCAAGGGCTTGCGCGAGTGGGGTGTGGCACTGCTGTTGGTGGCCTTGGGTTGCACGCTGGCCTTTGGCCATGGGTCACTGCCCAATGTGATGTCCATTAGTGTGCCGCGCATTCTGTTTCCCACTGGCCTGTTGCTGACCTATGTCGGCGCGCAGCGTTTTTTTGGAGAAACTCCGCGGTACCTGCCGTGGATTGCATTGATAACCGCCACCGCTGCGGCGCAGATGTGGTTCACCTTTGTGGCGCCCGATTTTGCTGCGCGGCTGCTCCTGTCAGGCGCGCTTTCGATTTGCCTGTTTGTAGCATTCATCAACCTGGTGCGGCGCCAGGGGCTGTCGTCGTTTGCCAGGGGATTGACCTTTGGCGTGCTGGTCGCCATGTGCGCCATTGTGGTCGTGCGCATGGTGACGGCCTTGTTCTGGCAGGCTGGTTCCCACATTTACGACTCCACGGTGCAGCATCTGGTGTATTTGAGTGCACTGTCGGTGTTTATTCTGCTGTTATCGGTCAGCATGACCTTGCTGGCAGCTGAACGGGTTCACACCGAAGTAGCCTACCTGGCCAGTCACGATTCACTGACCAACGCGCTCACGCGGCGTCACATGAATGCTGTGTGTGCCATGGAGCTTGAACGCAGCCAACGCCATGGCCACAGCATGGCGTTGCTCGTCATGGATCTGGACCACTTCAAGGCTGTCAACGACACCTATGGTCACCAGCGCGGCGACCGGGTGTTGGTGGACTTTGTACACAAGGTCAATGTCTTGCTGCGCCGCCCGGACCAGTTGGGGCGGTTTGGTGGGGAAGAGTTTGTTGTGCTGCTACCCGAGACTTCGCTGCCCGAAGCACTGGCGGCGGCCGAACGCATTCGCAGTGCCTGTGACGCAGAAGACGCGCAGCCCCATTGCACCGTCAGCATCGGCGTGGCCACCAACTCCCAGGGCAATGACACCGTCGACAGCATGATTGCGCGCGCCGATGCGGCCATGTACCGCGCCAAAACCAAGGGCCGCAACCGGGTGGAGACAGCCGAGTAGCTGGGCCTATGCGCTGCGCAGATGGTCCAGCGTCTTGGCCATCCACTTAAGCATGGCCGGGTTTTGGGTTGTGGCGAAGTTCAAGCGCATCCAGGTGCTGGGCGTCTGTTGCGGTGAAAAGATGGCACCCGGCGCCAGCAGGTAACCGGCCTCCAGGCCTATGGCCGCCAGGCTGGCGGTGTCCACTCCCGTATCAAACCAGCCCAAGAACCCGGCCTGCGGTCGGCAAAAGGCTTTCAGGCCCAAGGTTTCAAACCGTTTGAAGGCCGGCTCGCGCAGGCTCTCCAGCGCGCCATGCATGCGCTGGCAGTGCTTGCGGTAGCTGCCCTGGGTCAGCGTCTGGTAGACGATGCGCTCGTTGATCTCGGGCGTAGCAAAGGATGTCAGCAACTTGAGCCCGGCCAGCGATTCCACCAGTTCCGCACTGCCTGCCAAGTAGCCCACCCGAATACCGGGCACCAGGGTTTTGGAAAAGCTGCCCACATAGACCACGCGCTTGAGCTGGTCCAGGCTGGCTAGGCGGGCGTATTGCGCACCGCTGGGCAGAAAGTCGGCATAGATATCGTCTTCCACCACCACCATGTCATGGGCCTCGGCGATGCGCAGTATCTGGTAAGCCGCTGCCACCGTCAGCAACGTACCCGTGGGGTTGTGCAGTGGCGTGTTGACGAGCAGCATCTTGGGTTTGTGAGTGGCGACCAGTTCGGCCAGTGCCTTCACATCGGGCCCAGTCGGTGTGTAGGGCATGCCGATCACATTGACGCCCACCATGGCCAGCGATGCGAGCTGGGCAGACCAGGCTGGGTCGCCCACGATCACCGTGTCGCCAGACTGCAAGAAATGCCGCACCACCAAGTCTATGGCCTGGGTGGAACCCGAGGTGGTGAGTATCTGCGCTGGCGTGCTGGCAATCTCCATCTCTTCGAGCTTGCGGCTGAGCTGTTCACGCAGTGGCGCATATCCATGGGCCAGAGCAGTGTGGGAGAGCTGCAGACCGGCGGTGGTGGACACCGAACGCAGGCCAGCGCGCAACAAATCACCCCCGCATAACTCGGGCGGCAGGTAGCCAAAGCCTGGCGACATATCGGCTGCAATGCCGCTTTGCATGTTGCGCACCAGCCAGCCCATGTCGATGGGACGCGAAGGGGGCGCTGCCACTTTGGCGCGGCGCATCGGCCGGCTGGGGCGCTCGCGCACAAAAAAGCCAGAGCCTTGGCGCGCTTGCAGGTAACCCCGGGCCACCAGCCGGTCATAAGCCTCCACCACGGTAAAGCGTGACACCCCCCGGTCCACCGCCAGCTGTCGCACCGAGGGCATACGCATGCCCGGGCGAAACACCTGCTCCTGGATGCGGTGGGTGGCCCACTGCACGATCTGCTCGGACAAGGTTGTGGCGGCTGCAGCGCCGGTCTCAGTAGTGTGCATAGGGCATCTGTATCGGTATTAATACCTGGCCAGTTGAATGAATTATCTCGTCAACTGTACCGGTACTGTATCGGTACAAATTCTACACTGACAGCATCAATAGGCAAGCACCACCGAAGGAGTTCACCATGCCACACAGCCAACCCACCCAACACTTCCAACTGGACACCCCACAGCAGACCCTGGCGCTGCGCCTGGCGGCGGGCGACATGGTGCAGGTGACCCAGGGCAGCATCTGGCTGACGCTGGAAGGCCATAGCCGGGACGTGTGGCTCAAAGCACATGACCGTTGGGCCGTGCCGCTGAATGCCAAGGTTTGGATCAGCTCTGACGGTGCCGCAGCGTTTACCGTCAGTCAACCAGCTGTGCTGCAGGCAAAAGTGACCCGGCGTGTGCGCGCGGGGCGACCGCCGGTGGTGGTTGCGGCGTAGGTCGGGACAACGTGCGGGGCACCGGGGGAAGGCAATTCCCCCAGCTATTGACGGGGAATGCACGGCTAGACCTGCTCGGCTTCATGTAATTTCAGAAAATACTGAAAATTCAAGAATCAGCGCAAACCAAGGCCCCTATGAACTTGCCCCCCCTGACCCAATCCTTTGTGTTGCACTTCGGCGAGATGGGGAGCCGCTGGGGCATTAACCGGACGGTGGGGCAGATTTATGCGCTGATCTACGTATCGGCCAAGCCGCTGAATGCGGATGAGATTGCAGAGGCGCTTAACTTCTCGCGCTCCAACGTCAGCATGGGGCTCAAAGAATTGCAGTCGTGGAACCTGGTGCGGCTGATCCATCTGCCCAATGACCGGCGCGAATACTTCCAGTCGCCACAAGATGTGTGGCAAATCTTCCGCACGCTGGCCATGGAGCGGCGCAAGCGCGAGATTGACCCCACGCTCTCCATGCTGCGCGACGCGCTGATGGAAACCCCCAGCGGTGAAGACGAACGTATTGCCCAGGAGCGCATGCGGCAGATGCATGCCTTCATCGAGCTGATGACCGACTGGCTGGACGAAGTACAGAAGATGGACTCGGCCACGCTGGCCAGTCTGATGAAGATGGGCGCCAAGGTCCAGAAGCTGCTGGAGATGAAAGACAAGGTCAAACAGGTTTTTACCCAAAACGAGCTCTGAATCATGGACACCCTGGACCCCCTCATCCTGGCGCGCATACAGTTTGCGGCCAACATCACCTTCCACATCCTGTTTCCCACCATCAGCATTTCCATGGCCTGGGTGCTGCTGTTCTTCAAGCTGCGTTTTGGTCGCACGGGCCAGCAGCACTGGATGGACGCTTACCAGTTCTGGGTGAAGATCTTCGCGCTGACCTTTGCCTTGGGTGTGGTCAGCGGCATCACCATGAGCTTTCAATTCGGCACCAACTGGCCGGGCTTCATGAACACGGTTGGCAATGTGGCCGGGCCGCTCTTGGCCTATGAGGTGCTGACCGCCTTCTTTCTGGAGGCGACCATGCTGGGCATCATGCTGTTTGGCCGTGGCCGGGTCAGCGAACGCATGCACACCACGGCCACGCTGCTGGTGGCGGGTGGCACCACCTTGTCGGCATTCTGGATTCTTGCGCTCAACTCGTGGATGCACACACCGGCCGGTTTCGAGATGATCAATGGCCAGGCCCATGTGACGAGTTGGTTGCAGGTCATCTTCAACCCTTCTTTCCCATACCGGCTGACACACATGCTGCTGGCCTCCGGCCTGACCGTGTCCTTCCTGCTGGCGGGCATCAGCGCGTTTCGCTGGCTCAAGGGCGACCAGGGTGCCGAGGTACGGGCCAGCCTGCGCACCGGGCTGGTCCTGGCAGCGGTGCTGATCCCCTTGCAAATCGGCGTGGGCGACCTGCATGGCCTGAACACACTCAAGCACCAGCCCGCCAAGATCGCTGCGATGGAGGGCATCTGGAAGACGCAGAGCGGCGCACCTGCCGTGCTTTTTGGCTGGCCCGATGCCGCCTCGCAGAGCAACCGGTTTGAGGTGGCTATCCCCAAACTGGCCTCGTTTTACCTGACCCATGACTGGAATGGCGAGATCAAAGGCATAGACGCCTTTGGCAGCCAGCACCCGCCCGTAGCCCCTGTGTTCTTCGCCTTTCGCATCATGGTGGGTGTGGGCATCCTGATGCTGGCCGTGAGCTGGTTTGGCACCTGGCAGACGCGGGCAGGGCGCCAGCCTCAAGAGTGGCTGCTGCGTGTATTGGTAGCCATGACGTTTGCAGGCTGGGTGGCCCTGGTGGCCGGTTGGTATGTGACCGAGATTGGCCGCCAGCCCTGGCTGGTGCAAGGCCTGCTGTTGGCTGCGGATGCGGCCTCTGCTGTGCCCGCACCCAACATCGCCTTCACACTGGCCATGTACCTGGTGTTGTACGCCTTCCTGCTGCTGGCCTATGTGTCGGTGGTGTTCTACCTGGCCACCAGCGCTGCCAAGAAAAGCTTTGAACCGCTGGTTGCTCCTGATTCTGTAGCAACCAACATAACATCGAACGGGGCTGGAGGGCCAAAACATGCTTGAGCTTATGCCGGATCTGACCCAACCCCAGGGCTGGTTGCCCCTGGTCTTTGCCGCTGTGATGGCGCTGGCCATGCTGGCCTACGTGATCATGGACGGCTACGACCTGGGCGTGGGCGTGCTTTTGCGCCGCGCCGATGACCGCGAGCAAAAGGACGCGATGATCGCCAGCATTGGCCCGTTTTGGGATGCCAACGAGACCTGGCTGGTACTGGGTGTGGGTGTGTTGCTGGTTGCGTTTCCGCAAGCCCATGGCGTGATCCTGGGTGCCTTGTATATGCCGGTGGCGCTGATGCTGTTTGGCCTCACGCTGCGCGGCGTGGCCTTTGACTTCCGCGTCAAGGCACGTGACCACCACAAGCCGCTGTGGGATACGGCCTTCTACGTGGGCTCCGTACTGGCAAGCTGGTCACAGGGCTTTATGCTTGGCGGCCTGATCACCGGCTTTCGTACTGATGTCTGGTCCAACGTGTTCAACGCGCTGATCGGCCTGTGTCTGGTGGCCGCTTACTGCCTGCTCGGCGCGGGCTGGTTGATCATGAAGACCGAAGGCGCGCTGCAGCTCAAAGCCGTGCGCTGGGCGCAAGGCAGCCTGTGGCTCACGGCCGCGGGGGTGGTGGCCATTTCGGTGGTGACGCCGCTGGTCAGCGATCGTATTTTTGACAAGTGGTTTACCTTTCCCAATATCGTGTTGTTGCTGCCCATCCCACTGGTAACCGCTGTGTTGCTGGGCGTGATTGCGCGCAGCGTGAAGCGCCTGCCGGTGCGTCTGGCTCAGGGCAATGAATACGGCATTGGTGTGCCCTTTGCCGCCACGGTGGGGGTGTTTCTGTTGGCCTTCTATGGCCTGGGCTACAGCCTGTTTCCCTGGCTGGTAGAAGACCGCATGACTATTTGGCAGGCGGCCAGCTCAACCGAGGCGCTGTTGGTGATCTTCTATGGGACGGTGGTCGTGTTGCCCGTCATCATTGGTTACACGGTGTACGCGTACCGGGTGTTTTGGGGCAAGGCGTCTGCGCTGAAGTATTGAGACCGGTGCTCAGCCTTCGGTATTGCGCATCCAGTCTGCCGTCTTGAAGAACGATTCCTTCAGCCGCTCGGCCAGCTCTGGTGGCACATCGGTCTCGGTCATGGCCTGGGCCATGCACGCCAGCCACTGATCGCGCTCGACTTCACCAATTTTGAATGGCAGGTGCCGCATGCGTAGCCGGGGGTGGCCAAAGCGGTCTGTGTAGTACTGCGGACCACCCAGCCAGCCGCACAAAAACCAGAACAGCTTCTCACGCGCGCTGCCCAGGTCTGTGCCGTGCGCGGCGCGCAGTTCTGTGTAGCCGCTCTCCAGGTCCATCAAGTCGTAAAAGCGCTCGGTCAGGGCCTTGACCTTGTCCTCACCACCTATCCAAGCAAAGGGGGTTTCAAATGTGTGCATAGCCGCTAAGAATACCCTTGCCGAACGACCACATCGGAGCAGGGGTAAGCGACACAGGGCAGCACATAACCCTCGGCCTGCTCTTCGCTACTCAGGCCTGGCCATTCCACTGCATAACGCACGTGCCCGCTTTGCAGCTGGCCTATGCAGGTGCGGCAGGTGCCATTGCGACAGGAGCTGGGCCAGTTGCTACCCCCCATTTCCAGGGACAACAACAAAACGTCGGAGTCGCTGGCATCGACCTGCAGGCCTTCTGTTTCGCTGTGGGCTGTGTACATCGTAGATTCTGTTGGGCTCATCGGACTTTTCCGAACAGGTTGTCTGCATCACCTTTAAGCCAGGTGTTGGACGGTAACCGCAAACTATGCGGAAGCTTTGCATTGAGGGCTACGGCATCAGCCAGTGACGCAGGCGTATAGGATGAAATTTTAAGCTGGCGCGCCAGCGTATTGGATGCCGCTTGCAGCGCCTGGGCTACTGCACCCGCTACTGCTCCATCTGCCAGCGACTTGCCAAACAGCGTCAGAGCGATGGTGGAGGCTTTTTCGCCCTTGGCAACGGATGGCTTTTCATGGAAAAAGGCCGCGCTGATGTGCCGTGCCACGGGTTGCAATGCCGTGCCCAGTACATTGCCCACGCCCATGGACTTGCCGACCAATTGCTGCAGCGGCTCAAACGCTGGAGATTGGGCGTTTGCCTGGTAGTGCTTTTGTTTGCCCTGGCGGTGCACGCTCAAAATGCCAGCGGCAGCCAAATCAACCAGTTCGCGCTGCACGGCCCCGGTGCCCGACTGGGCCAGAGCAATCACTTCGCCCATGTAAAAACTGCGTTCGGGTTTGCCGAACAATACGGCCAACACCCGCTGTCGCACTTTGGGGAATAGCGCGTCGGCCAGACTGGTGGGGTTGGGTGCGTGAGGTGGTGTGTGTGGAATACCCATAATGGGGTTTATTCTAGCTGCGGCCCACCAAGCCGCGGTAGCGCCGCTAGTTTATGACGCGCAGCAATACGGAAATGATCGCAAGAACGAGCAAGACGTGGATAAACCCACCCAGGGTGAATGAGGTAACCAAACCCAGCAACCAGAGAATGATCAGAACAACGGCAATGGTGTACAGCATGGCAATACCTTTTTATTGGGGTGGTTTCGGTAGGCCATTGTTCGGTTTTGTGGTTCGGTTGTCTGTGTGACAGCGTACGCAGGAGGAGGCTGTATCTGAGATCAGCCCGTGACAGCCTCCCAGTCCAATCCAAACTTCAACAGGTACTTTCGCAGGCGATCGGCGTCGTTGATGACGCTGCGCTGCTGGCGTGACACGTTGAACAACTCTCGCCCCGCGTCGCTGATGCTCGCATGTTTGCGGCACACCGCTACCACGGACTGCAGTTGCAGTTGGTCGAATGTGTCCAGGCTGGTGGCTTTGCTACCCAATAGGTCTTGCAATGAAAGACTGGTTGGGGCGGCTGTTGCGTGGGCCGGGTTGCCGTCCGCTGCAATTGTGGGTGGCGATTGCCACTGCCAGCGCAGCCGCTGGATTTCGGCCTCTACCAGCGCAATGCCAATGCGGCCATGGTCCGCCAGCGTGGCAAGACGCGTGATGGAGGCGCTCAGGTCACGGAAGTTGCCGCGCCACACCGCGTCCACCGCAGTGGCAAAGCGCAGGTAGGCGCTGCGTGCCTCAGCGGTAAAACGCACTTGCTTGCCCAGCTCTTGCGCGGCCAGTGCCAGCTGGTGGTCCATATTCGGTTCTATGTCTTCACGCCGCTGGGCCAGGCCGGGCAAGGTGTAGGTCCACAGGTTGATACGGGCGAACAGGTCTTCGCGAAAGCGGCCAGCGGCGATTTCGGCGCGCAGGTCTCTGTTGGTGCCGGCTATCAGTTGGAAATTGCTGTGCGCCTCGCGGTCCGCCCCCATGGGCAGGAATCGTTTTTCTTCTACCGCCTTGAGCAGCATGGCCTGCTCGTCCAAGCCCAGCTCGCCGATCTCATCCAGAAACAGCAAGCCACCGTGCGCGGTGCGCAGCAGGCCCGGGCGGTCGGTGATGGCACCTGTAAAGGCACCCTTCTTGTGGCCAAACAGAGTGGAGCCTGCGCCGTCGCCGTGCAGCGTGGCGCAGTTCACTTCGACAAACTCGCCGTCAATCTGGTGGCGTGCTTTCTTCAGCTCATACACACGCCGCGCCAGCATGGACTTGCCCGCACCCGTGGGGCCTGTCAGCAGCATGGGCGCCTTGCTTTGCACCGCTACGCGCTCCACCTCGTCAATGAGCGTGTTGAAGCGCGTATTGCGGGTGGCAATGCCGCTCTTCAAGAAGGACACTGCGTCCTGTTGCGCCACATGCAGGCGCTGGTTGATTGCGTCGTAGCGCGACAGGTCCAGGTCAATCACCTCATGGCTGCCGGGTCCGCGACCCTGGCGTCCGCGGGGTGGGGCGCTTTGCAGCAACACGCCAGGAATGAAGCGCGCCTCCACCAACAAGAACAGGCAGATCTGCGCCACGTGGGTGCCGGTGGTGATGTGGGCCTGGTAGGTTTCTTTGGATGGGTCAAACGGGTAGGCCGCCGCCCAGTCGTACAGCGCGGTGTAGACCTCGCCAAAGTCCCAGGGGTTGGCCAGACTCATCTCGACCAGATTTACCTCGGTGGTTGGTGACAGCTGCGCGTAATCGGCTTGCACCTGCCGCGCCAGTGCCGTGCTGCGCACGTCATGGAACAGCTCCAACCGGTCGATCACCAGGTCTTCATGTTGCGCCAGCGATACCGTGGGCCGCCACTTTTCCCAACGCGTGGGGCTGAGGCCGGAGTCGAGTTGGGTGCCCAGGAATCCGATGACGACAGTCTTTTTCATTGAGCTAGTTTACTAGCGAAATTGATATTAATTGAAAAGTTGTGCCACTTCGTGTTTTATTGTTTGTGAATGAAAGTGTAAAAATATTCAATCAAATCATGGGCTTACGAATAATTTGTGGTTTGAGGGTGAAAGTTGGCACGCTGCCTGCAATACATATCCTGTCACCACAACGGTGAATGCAATCAAGGAGAGAGAACATGGCAAACACACAACTATTTCAAAGCATCAAGGGCAAGTTCTTGCCTGCAGCCAACACCGTCAATGAGGCCGGTGGTGTGGCCTATGCCCTGGCACCCCAGCATGCGCTGGTGCAATTGGCCGTTACCGGTTGCCTGAACAATGTGTACTACGCCGGTGCCGCCGAGCAATTGGACAAGGTGCTGGAGTTGGCCGCTAAAGTCGATGCGAGCTTCGTTGCCAAGACTGCTATCTATGCCCGTGAGCGTGGCCATATGAAAGACATGCCAGCCTTGTTGCTGGCATCGCTGGCGACCCGTGATGTTGCCCTGTTCGCCAAGGCTTTTCCCCGTGTGGTGGATAACGGCAAGATGTTGCGCAACGTGGTGCAGATTCTGCGTAGCGGCCAGGTGGGCCGTAAGTCGCTGGGTTCACGTCCCAAGAAACTGGTGCAAGCCTGGTTGTGCAACGCAAGCGAGAAGCAATTGCTGAACGCCAGTGTGGGTAACAGCCCTTCGTTGGCCGATGTGGTGAAGATGGTTCACCCCAAACCAGCTGAAGCCTGGCGTGCCGCGTGGTTTGCGTGGTTGATCGGTCGTGACTTTGATGTAAAGGAGTTGCCTGATGCGACGCGTGCTTTTGAGGCCTACAAGAAAGACCGCAGTGGCGTGGCGCCGGACGTGCCTTTTCAGATGCTGACCGCTTTGAATTTGACGACCAACCAGTGGACGCAGATCGCCAAGAATGGTTCGTGGCAGATGGTGCGCCAGAACCTGAACACCTTTGCACGCCACGGTGTGTTTGGTACGACGAAGGCTGAAAAGGCCATTGCGGCCAAATTGCGTGATGCGCAAAGCATTGAGAAAGCCCGCGTATTGCCCTACCAGTTGATGGCGGCATACAAGGCTACGGATGCGGCTGTGCCTCAGTCAGTGCGTGAGGCATTGCAAGATGCGATGGAGATCGCGTTGAAGAACGTGCCTGAGCTGGCTGGTGACGTGGTGGTGTGTCCTGATGTGTCGGGCTCCATGAGCACGGCAGTTTCTGGACACCGCGGTTCTGCGACCAGCGCAGTGCGCTGCATCGACGTGGCGGCTTTGGTGGCTGCGGCACTGTTGCGCAAGAATCCGACGACCATGGTGTTGCCGTTCGAGCAGAAAGTTGTCAGCCTGTCACTGAACTCACGTGACTCGGTGATGACCAACGCGGAGAAGCTGGCAGCCGTGGGTGGCGGTGGAACCAACTGCTCGGCGCCGCTGGCCCTTTTGAATGCCAACAAGGCCAAGGCGGATCTGGTGGTACTGGTGTCGGATAACGAGTCGTGGGTGCATAGCAAACGTGCCGGTGCTACGCAAACCATGCGCGAGTGGGAGGTGTTCAAGCAACGCAACCCGCAAGCCAAGTTGGTGTGTATCGACATCCAGCCCTATGCCCATACACAGGCTCTGGAACGTTCTGACATCTTGAACATCGGCGGTTTTACCGATGAGGTATTCAAGGTGCTGGCACTGTTCGCTGCGGGTGCGTTGGGTGCCGACCACTGGGTTGGATTGATTGACGAGGTGGCCTTGTAGGCCACAACTCGAAGTAGTGTTGAGAGTCGTCGCCTGAGGAATGCCGGTGTGATTACATCTACAAACTGTATCCATCACACCAATTGTTAGTCCTCAGGCGGGGACCTTTTTGCAAAAGGTAGACGAGATAGAGAGCTTTCAAAAGCGCGAATGCTGGTGGGATTACATTGGTTTAGCCGGTTCGATTCTGGCCTTGTGCATCACAGGAAACTGAATGCACATGAAATCTCACCGATCTCGTCGCGCTTTTGAAAGCTCTTGAAAAGAAAGAGCAAGAAGTTTTGATTGCCAGTGGCAAATGCGGTTGGAATTACAGCATTGTTACTGCCGTGGTCGCGGGTTCGAATCCCGCCGGTGCTGCAATGGGATTGTGCCTGAGCCCATTGCAGCACCGTAGCTCAGTCTGGTAGAGCACGTATCCATTTCAACAATTTTGTTGCTGCTGGTGATCAAAAGAAATGAAGGTAAATGTATATGGCTAAGAAAAATCGCGTAGCTCAAGGGCGTGACGCAAAGACCAAGTCCGTACAAACACTATGGACACCAGACCGTATTGGCCTGGACCCAGCGCTGTATGCCAACGCCTTGCGCTACCTGTTTGACCGCCCTGTACCGGGCAAGGGTGAGCAGGAGTGGTATTGGGGTTGCGACGAGCCTGACTTCGAAGCCACTCCGCTGGAGTGGACGCGCATCCAGACGGTGTTGTTTGCCAATGCGGGCTCTGATCTGGCGCCATACAACAACCAGCAAGTGGGTATGGGCCTGAACCATGTGATGAGCAACAACGCGGGTGATATTCCGCATATGGCAAACGACCCTTCGGTGCCGCTTGCGGATGCAATGCGCATGATGGAGGCTTTCCCGTCTCTGTGGCGCGATTGCATTGGCCCACGTCTGGATGCGGCAGCGGCGCAAGAGGACGAAGAAAGCGTCAAGCGGCTCGATTTTGTGTGCCATATGTGGTTTGACGTGTGGCCCACCTTTTGGAATGCCAAGCACATACCTGAGTGGCGCGATGCCTTGTGGCAAGTGTTCTGCGAGATGCTGGATATGCCGTGCCGCGAAGTGCAAAGGTCCGCCTTACACGGCATTGGCCACGACGGACGCTACATGGAACGCCAAGCGGCCATTGACCAGCGAATCGATCGCTTTATTGCTGACAAGAGGGGCGATGCAGATCTGGTGGACTACGCCCGTGCCGCAGCCCGCGGCATGGTGCAATGAGTAAGTGAACAAGTGATTGAATGAATGAAAGTGAGAACAAGAAAATGAACTACCAACAACTCAACGTACCCGGCGGAGTGCCGGTGAAGATGTGGACCAACGGCGTGCCCGTGGAAGCCGAGGCGCAGCGCCAGCTGGAGAACGCGGCCAAGCTGCCCATTGTGTTCAGCCACGTGGCTGTGATGCCCGATGTGCACTACGGTATTGGCGCCACCATTGGTAGCGTGATCCCTACGCTCAAGGCCATCATTCCTGCTGCGGTGGGTGTGGATATTGGTTGTGGAATGATCGCCTGCAAGACCACGCTGGTGGCCAGCGACCTGCCGGACAACCTGGGGCCCCTGCGTAGCGAGATTGAAAAGGCTGTGCCGCACGGTATGTCGCCCAAGCAATACCGCCGCGAGGGGAGCAACCGCGACAAGGGTTCGTGGGAGAACACGCCCGCTGCCGCCGATGCGGCCTGGGCCCAACTGGTGACCGAGTTTGACGCGTTGTGCGTGGACTACCCACGCCTGAAGAACACCAACAACCACCGCCATATGGGAACGCTGGGCGGGGGTAACCACTTTGTGGAAATCTGCCTGGACGAAGCGGGAAGCGTGTGGATCATGCTGCATAGCGGGTCACGCGGTGTGGGTAACGCCATTGGTACGCACTTCATTGAGCTGGCCAAGAAGGATGCCGAACTGCACCAGCGCAACCTGCCGGACCAGGACCTGGCGTACTTCGAAGAAGGTGCCCAGTATTTTGGGGACTACGTGCGTGGTGTGGGTTGGGCGCAAAAGTTTGCCCGCCTGAACCGCGAAGTGATGATGCAGGCCGTGATTGGTGCGCTACGCAAGACCATCAGCAAGCCATTCGAGACACACCTGGAAGCGGTGAACTGCCACCACAACTATGTGCAGAAAGAAACCCACTTTGGGCAAGACGTGTTTGTGACCCGTAAGGGCGCCGTGAGTGCCAAGGCCGGTGAGCTGGGGATTATTCCCGGGAGCATGGGGGCCAAGAGTTTCATTGTGCGTGGTAAGGGTAACGCGGATAGCTTCAACAGCTGCAGCCACGGCGCAGGCCGCACCATGAGCCGCACCAAGGCCAAGAAGCTGTTCACCGTGCAGGATCAGATTGATGCCACTGCCGGAGTGGAATGCCGTAAGGACGCCGACGTGATCGACGAGATTCCGATGGCCTACAAAGACATCGACGCCGTGATGCTGGCCCAGAGCGATCTGGTGGAAGTGGTGTACACGCTCAAGCAGGTGGTTTGCGTGAAGGGATGAAAGAAGAACGAAGATGAAAACAGAAGTAAAAGAGGCGGTTGAAATCGACGGCTCGCAAGGCGAGGGCGGTGGGCAGATCCTGCGTACCGCCCTGGCCCTGAGCCTGATCACGGGCAAAGCCTTCAAGCTGGTCAACATCCGCGCCAAGCGCCCCAAGCCGGGCCTGATGCGCCAGCACCTGGCCTGCGTGCAGGCGGCTGTGGCTGTGGGTGGCGGGCCTGAAATCTGCCAAGCGGTGGATGCCGATGGCGCAGCGGTGCAGATCGGCGCCAGCCAACTCAGCTTTAGGCCGGGGCCTGTGCGCGGTGGTGACTACACGTTTGCGGTGGGCTCAGCCGGTAGCTGCATGCTGGTATTGCAAACGGTGTTGTGGCCGCTGGCCCTGGCGGCGCAGGCGTCCACCATCGTGCTGCGCGGTGGCACCCACAACCCCATGGCACCGTCGGCCACGTTTCTGAGCCGCATGGCGCCGTATTTCTCGGGCGGTGGCCAGGCGGTGTATGCGCTGGACCTGCAACGCCACGGTTTTTACCCCGCGGGTGGTGGCGAGGTGCGCGTGCGCATAGCGCCCCCGCCCGATGGGCTGTCTGCCATCCACCTGATGGAGCGTGGTGCGCGGTTGGAGGCCTGGGCCGAATGCCTGCATGCTGGTATCCCCAAGGGTGTGGCCGGCCGCGAGCTGGATGTGCTGGGCCGCGCGCTGAACTGGACCGAAGACCAACTGCGCGACCGCGCCCTGCGCAGCAACGAGGGCCCCGGCAACGCGCTACAAGTCATCCTGCAGTTTGAGCACATCACCGAAGTGCTGACCGCCTTTGGTGAGAAGAGCGTGAGTGCCGAAGAAGTGGCGCGCACGGTGTTGCGTGAGACGCAGGCTTACCTGGCCCACCGTGCTCCGGTGGGCGAGCATCTGGCAGACCAACTGATGATCCCCATGGCACTGGCGGCGCTGCAAGGCAAGGCGGGGCAGTACTGGGCCACCAGCATGTCAGAGCACACCCGCACCAATGCCAAGGTGATCGAGCAGTTTCTGCCGCTGCGCTTTGTGATGGAGCCGCTGGATGGTGGGGTGTTGGTGCGGACCAGAAACGTCCACCCAGAGTGAAGGGTCGCAAAAGTTCTCAGCTGCCTATTTCCTCATAGAAATTGTGGGTTACATTGTCTCGTCCAAAAAAATACAAGCTATTTGATGTAGGAGACGGAGCATGGTGGACCGTTGGATGGGGCAGTCGGCGCTCGATTGCAAGGGCTACCGCATTCGCAGTGATGGCAATGCAGCGCCAACCACAGTGTGTGCGGGTGTGCTGGAGCAACTGGGCCTGGCGGACCTGCTGCCCATGGTGATCGTTGACGGCGGGTGGGATGACCAGGGTGGTTTTGTCACCATGCGCATGCGCCCGCAGCATGTCCACCAGTGGGCGCCTTGCCTGGACACCCTGAAGGTGGCCAGCATCCTGCAGCTTGACACCTTAGGCAGCGTGCAGGATTTGACCCGTGAAATTGTGGTCTGCATGCTGATGTGTCCGGTGGCGTATGAGTTTCCCAGTGTGGATGAACTGCTCAGCGCCGTGCGCATACGTATCAACACCGTGCAGGCGGCGCGCAAGACGACGCTGGCCTTTCACACCGTAGAGGTCAATCGCCCCACCGATTGCTGGCGGTACGACGAAGACCGCGGCTTTGTGATTCTGCCCGGTGCGTCGCTCATCCAAGCCCTGGTTAAAGCCACACAGCCCGAGGTGTCGGGTGACTTGTATTCGTTTTCTTGCTACCGCGCGTCGGAGTATCTGATTTTGCTAGGCATTGCCCAGGAGCTGGAGCACTGCAACCCTTCTTTGTATGCACAGCTGCAGACCCTGTGGGCCGAGCACCCTATCAAATCTGGCATGTTCCACGATGTGTTCCTGCGCGAGCAGGGCAGCATGGAGCAACCACTGCCACCGCGTTTTTTTGTGCCCGGTGACCGAACCTGGTTTCGCAATCCGGATGAGGCGTCTGCGGACGCGTCGGGTTTTGAGGGCTCATGGGTCATGTACCTGGGCAACGGCCTGTTCAACAACTTCTGGAAGCGGGACCAGCCCTACACACTGGTCGACAAGTGTCTGGAAATCTACCATTGGCGCCATGGCCTGTTCAAGGATGCAGAGGGTGAGGAGCGCATTGACGAGGCCAAGGTGGAGCAACTGGTGCAGGCTACCAGGGCCGACGCGGCCGAGGTGGCGCGCATCGCCGCCTATATGCAGCGGTACCGGGAGCCGCGTGGTGTGTACACCGCTGCGGGCGGCTGCATGGACACCACGCGCGAGTTTGCGCGCTGGGTGTGCCCCGGAACGTCCGACCTGGTGCTGCCCACACACTAGCCAGCATGCCCCGCCGCCAAACCCATATTGATGCAGCCAAGGTGCTGGCATCACACCTCATCGTTTTGCACCATTTCACGGTCTACGGCCCCTTGGCCCAGGCGCTTGATGCCCTTGCCCCCCGGTTGACCGACTGGTTTTTTGACTACGCACGCATGGCCGTGCAGGTGTTTCTGGTGATTGGGGGTTACCTGGCTGCAGGCACGCTGGCACCACACGGGCGCTTGCAGCGCAAGTCGCCCTGGCACAACATTGCACAGCGGTATGTACGCCTGGCGCTGCCCTTTGGTGCGGCACTGTTGCTGGTGATAGCGTGCAGCGCCTTGGCTAGGTTGTGGTTGGATGCAGACTTCATTCCCACCGCACCGAGCCTTGTCGCGCTGCTGGCGCACTTTGTACTGCTGTTCGATATCTTTGACTACGACGCGCTGTCGGTTGGTGTGTGGTACGTGGCCATAGACTTTCAGCTCTTTGCGGTGATGGCCATCCTGTTGTGGATAGGCGGGCGTGCGGCGTTGTGGCTGGTGGGGGCCTGCATGCTGGGCTCGCTCTTCTTTTTCAACCTGCATGATGCGGGCGACATCTGGGCCTTGTATTTTTTTGGCTCCTACGGCTTGGGCGCGTTAGCCTGGTGGGCAGGGCATTCGCGCAACGCGGGCAAATGGCTCGTTTTGTTGGCCGTGGTGGGTGCTGCGGCGTTGGTGTGGGACTTTCGTTTGCGGATTGCGCTTGCCGTGTTGATTGCCATAGGACTAGGTGTAGTGCGATGGCGTGCGACCCAGGCCGCCCAGGTCGCCCATGCCACCAACCCGGCACCCGCGCGCCTGTTGCCCAAGGCAACCCGACTTCTGCGGGTGTTCAGCCGCAGCTCTTATGCCTTGTTTTTGACACACTTTGCTGTTGTGTTGTTAGCCAACGTGCTATGGGTTCGATTGGCGTGGACTGTGCCGGGCGCCGCAGCCTGGTTTATGGCCGCCGCCTGGGCGTTGTGTGTGGCCATATCCCTTGTGTTTGAGCGCTATGTGGAGCGTCCGTTGTCTGCCGTGCGTATACCGGTCTGACAGCGCTCCGCAACAAAGCGTGACGGCGCGCAGACCCTGGGCCGCGACGCTGGATTGGGGTTGGCTACAGCAAGGGCATATGAAAAATATGGCTGCAGCCCCCGTGAATCCTAATTGAGTAGCTATTGCATCTATAGCAAGACATCGACTTCGACCCCAAGGTGTTGTCCAAAATCATGCGTCGCAGGTCCGGCGGTAACTGGGCATTGCCCACTCAACGCTACGGCAGCAAAGGCCCCAAGCGGTCAGCCATGACTGTTTGGTCAATTCACGCAATAGTTTAGGCTTGTACGACGCCCACCCTTCATGGGTGATCGTGGCGCCATTGGCGTGCCTGCGCGGGCGGGCATCCTACAACCCTAAACTGAAGCTGACTTTAGAGACGTTGTCAGACTGGCTATAGTTGGTTGCCTATTTCCTCAAATACTCGTTAGGCGAAAACAAACATATGCACCAGATCCTTGTCTATGGTGACTCCATGTCATGGGGAATTATTCCGGGCACGCGCAAGCGCCTTGGGTTTGATCAACGTTGGCCAGGCGTGCTAGAACAAGCATTGCAGCTTGCTGGGAAACATGTGCGAGTGGTTGAAGATTGCCTAAACGGCCGACGCACCGTCTGGGAAGACCCGTTTAAGCCAGGACGCAAGGGTATCGATGGTATCGGGCAACGCATCGAGTCCTGTTCTCCGATCGCATTGGTGGTACTGATGTTAGGTGTTAACGACTTTCAAAACAGCCATCAAAACAATGCATGGATGAGTGCGCAGGGTGTGGCAGCATTGGTCTTGGCCATCCGCCATGCCCCTATTGAACCCGATATGCCGATTCCCCAAATCTTGATTGTGGCTCCCCCGGAAATGCTAACGCCCCAGGGCAATATGGCATTCAAGTTTGAAGGCGCGGATACCCGATGCACAGGCTGGGCTCAAGCACTCCAAGACGTTGCTACCAGCTTAGACTGCCACTTCTTCAATGCTGGAAAAATAATCACGCCCAGCAAAGTGGACGGAATTCATATAGATGCTCCGGAGCACCTCACCTTGGGCCGTGCTCTAGGCGAATCAATTCGACCGCTGCTATCGGGTTCCTAAGTCATTCAGACGTCTTTGCTATCCTTTGTATAGCTATAAAGTCATATTTCTCGGGGGCTAGAGGCACTTTTTGCCAATGAACTCATGCCGCCAGACGGTGTTCGAAGTAAGGCCGCTCCCTATCCTCCAGGATGTCATACAGCGAATCCAGATCGTTAGGGTCTGGGTCCAGCCAGGCTTCAATGTTTTCTCGCTTCAGCGGGATGATGCAGCGGTCATGCCCAGCCGCCAGCACCTCGGCAGGTGGGGTATCGGTGATGAAGGCGAAGGAGTAGAGGTCGTCTTTGCCCGGGGCCGTCCAGTGTGACCACAGGCAGGCCACGTACAGGTTGTGCCCGCCGTGGGGCTTGAACTCCAACACGGTCTTTTCACCATTGGCACCCGCTACATATTCGTAAAAGGCGGTGACGATGGCAACACCATGGGTGTAGCCGAACTGCTTGCGCCAAAAGCCGTCCAGGTTGTCCATGCGGGCGTTGTAGGTGCCGGGGAATTTGGTGTCAAAGTTCTCGGGGCTTCCGGCCACTCTGCATTGGTAGCGCATGGGCCGTACGATCTTCTTGCCGTTTTCCATGATCAGCACGGGCACGTAGTAGCCTGGGTACATTCTGGAATCGCCGCTCTTGAGGTCTGTCCGTTGCAGATCAGCCAGCTTTTCCAGCGCGCGTTCTATCTTGTTGGTTGCAATGCGCTTGTCATCCGTGGCCTTCTTGGTGGTCTTGGTCTGCAGGGCAAGCTCCGCCTTGGCCAGCCGGTCACGCTGCTCAACAATTTCTTGCCCCAGCTTGCTGACTTGCAGCGCCCTGAACTGTTGTATCGACTCCCGGATTTGTTGCATTTCGGTACGGGCATCTGCTGTAAACGCAGCGTCCATTCCGGGTGGGGTCTTGATGCGGTTGTCGTAGAGCTTCATCCCGTACAGGCGGGCGAAAGTCTCAATATCAATCACTGCGCCAAACTGGTTGCAGTATTCGTCGTAAGACTCTTGAACTTGGGCGGAGTAACACATGCACGGGATGTTAAAGCGTAACGCTTGCTGCGGCTGCAACGCCGCACTGGTATGAATCACCAGGATTGTGGTCAAACGCACAGACGCTGCACAGCACAAAAACTCCAATGGAAGAAGCATCGCTTAACGGAGGCTCCCATGGACACTCGGCCATTGCAAACGCATCTTCAGACAGGCACCAACACCGGTACTGGTACCAGGCAAGCGGAGCGACGTGACTTGACGTGGCTGGGTATGGCGGACGACCGAGAGCTGGTGTGCCGCGCACGGGAGATCGCCGGGCTGAATCCCGATGCTGGTCATGCTGCCAAGGCTGGTGACGCCATGGCGGCCAAGCTCAATAGCTGGCAACTTGCGCAGGATTGAACGACCGCGGTTGCGGCAGTTGCCTTTAATCTTTTGGGTTCACGGGGGTAGTGGCGGCCGCGCTACCCAGAGCCCCGGCGACTGCACCTAGGGGCGCGCCGACCACCACGCCCACCGGGCCGCCCACCACGACGCCTATGGCTGCGCCCGTGGCCGCCCCGGCCAGCAGGCTGCCCGCCGTCAACACGGACTCGGCTTCGCGCGCTGCTTCTTTGGGGTCCAGCAGATCCTGCGCCGCAGGATCCGGGTCTTGGGAAGGCACGCCATGGCCTGGGCGCGCTTGCTCGGCAAGGTCTGTGTCGGCGGGGGGCGTATCGGCTGCTGGGGTGGTCAATGGATGCATGGGGGCTTCTCCTGGGGTAGGGTCACCCTGGACCTTAGGCCACCTCGGCTGGCTTGACTGTGCGGTAGTTCACGATGCTATATTTTGTATAGCTACATATTTATACTTTACGGGGGCTAGCGGCAGTTTTTGCTTAGGGTCTACTGCTTGATGGCTTCTATGGCGATGCTGATCGTCACCTCGTCGCCCACATTGGGCGCGTATTTGCCAGCCCGGAAGTCTGAGCGCTTGATGACGGTGGACGCATCCGCGCCAATGGCTTCGCGCTTGAGCATGGGGTGCAGGGTGTTCACATAGCTGGCGACTTTGAGTGTGACGGGCTTGGTCACATCCTTGATCGTCAGGTCTCCCTCAATCGCCGAGGGCTTGTCGCCGTCAAACACCACCTTGGTGGATTTGAAAGTTGCGGTGGAGTATTTGGCTGTGTCCAAGAAGTCTTCTCCCTGGATGTGCCCGTTGAAAGCAGCCAGGCCGGTGTCCACACTCTTCATGTCGATGACCACGTCGACCGAGCCGGTCTTGTTGGTCTTGTCCAGAATGACGGTGCCGGTCGTCTTGCTGAAGCGGCTCAGTTGGGTCGACAAACCCATGTGGCTGTAGGAGAAGCGTGGGAAGGTATGGCCGCTGTCGATGGTGTAGGTTTCGGGGGCGGCAACTGCCGCGACGGGGATACCGCAAACAAGGGCGAGGACTGTGGCGCTGAGGAATGCTGTGGGTTTCATAGTGATAGTGGGCGTGGTCATGGGTTTTAGATTTTTGCTACGCCGGCCAATGCCAGCTTGAATTTGATTTGCACGTCGTCGGCCACCATGGAGGTGTCGGCCCACTCGTTCTCGCCAATCTTGAACGCCAGGCGCTTGATGGTGAAGACGCCATTGGCAGTGGTGGTGCCGCCGCTTTGGGCCAGCGACACGGGCACGATGGCGTCGCGCACATTGCCCTTGATGGCCAGCTTGCCCACGACCTCAAACCTGCCACCGCCCAAGCCTTTGATGCCAGTGGATTGGAAGGTTGCCTGTGGAAACTTGGCCGTGTTGAACCAGGTAGCCTTGGGCAGCTCGGCATCGGTCTCGGGCGCAACCAGTGTGGCGCTGGCTATGTCAATGGTGAAGGCGATGTTGCCGCTCTCCGGCTTGGCCGGGTCAAACGCGATTTGCGCGTCAAACTTCTTGAAACGCCCCTCCAGTGGCACGCCCATTTGTTTGGTCACAAAGCTGATGTCGCTTTGGGGTTGCAGCAGTTTCTGTTGCGCCTGGGCAGAGGTGGCCAGCAGGGCTGCTAGTAGGAGCCAGCCCGCAGTGCGGGGCTGGCGTGCGGTGTTCTTGATCGTCATGGGAGTATTCCAGTTCTGTATCGTGGGTTTGTAAAGGGCCATGTGGCCATTCAGCGTTTGCTGGGCAACATGCGCAGCAGCAGGCCATCGCGGTCCACTACGTGGTGTTTGAGCGCTGCGGCTACGTGCAGGGCCGCAAGGCCGGCCAGCGCATAGGCGCTATAGGCGTGCCACGGCTTAATGGTCTCGGCCAGCGTCTTGTTGGCTTCCACCAGATCGGGCAGTGGCAGCAGACCCAGCAGCACGATGGGGAACCCCGCTGCCGAGCTATACGCCCAGCCCAACAGTGGCACGGCAAAGAACAGCCCGTACAACATGCCGTGGGTGGCGTGGTAGGCCCGTGTCTGCCAGCCCGGCATGGCCGATGCAATCGACACTGGTAGCGCGGGCGGGCGTTTGATTAGCCGGGTGGCCAGTCGGGCCACAGACAACAGCAGGATGAAAACTCCCGCCCACTTGTGCCAGTTGTAGAGCTTGAGCCGTTGGGGTGAGAACGGCAGGTCGGCCATATACAGGCCCACGGCAAATATGCTTGCCAGGGCTAGCGCCAGTATCCAGTGCAGAGCCATCGACACCGGGTGGTAGCGGGCTTCAGCGGGCGCGGAGTGCATGTTGCTTATTGCCCGGCTGGTTTGTAGTCTGCGATGGCCTTGGCCAGTTGTTTGGTCTCGTCACAGTTGGCGCAGCTGGTTTGCAGCTTGGCCAGTTGTGCCTCGGCCTTGGCCTTTTGGCCGGTCTTCAGGTAGGAAATGCCGGAGTAGTTCAGAGCGCCCTTGTGGGTAGGGTTCAGCGCCAGTGCCTTGTCATAGGCTGCAAATGCAGCGTCATAGCGGCCCAACCAGCGGTTGGAGAAGCCCAGGTAGTTGTAGGCATCGGCGTTCTTGGGGTCTTGTGCCACAACCTTGTCGAAGCTGGCCACGGCAAGCTCCCAGTTCTTGGCGTCAATAGCCTGTTTACCTGCGACAAAGTTGTCGACCTGAGCGTTTTGGACTGGAGTGGCCTCCGCGGGTGCGGCCAGCGCAGCACCGGCCATGGCCAGGCTCAGTACGGGGGCGATAAAGAGATTGCGAATAGAGATAGAGGACATGTTTGACTCCCGGTAGTGAAAAAGGGGTAAAGGTTCGCGCTGCATGGCGGCACCTAAGACAAACGATGGATCTCCTCAAACGGATGCAAAAAAGTTGAATAAATTTTTGCGCTTCCGGTCTCAGAACTCTGTGACCACGGTTACGCCCGCCACTTCGAACTTGTCCATGTTCATCAGCGCGCCTATGGACTGTTGCAGGTTGATCCTTTTGCCGACCAGCTTTTCGGGCGCCAGTTTTCCGGTGCGAACCATGTCCAGCATGGCGCCGTAGCGGTGTGCCTGCATGCCGTGGCTGCCCAGAATCTCCAGTTCGTGGGCTATGACTTTGGCCATGGGTATGGCAGGCGTGCTGTTCTCGGCCAGCATCAAACCCACCTGCACGTGCTTGCCACGCCTGCGCAGGTTGCTGATGGAGTTGAAGCAGGTGGTGGGGTGGCCCAGCGCGTCCAGCGACACATGCGCTCCGCCCTGGGTGATCTCCATCACCGCCTCCACCACGTTGGCCACCCGGGTTGCGTTGACCGTGGCTACTGCGCCCATGGCGCGCGCCATGGCGAGCTTGTCTTCCGCGATGTCGATGGCCACCACGTTGGCGCCCACCGCGTGGGCAATCATGATGGCCGACAGGCCCACGCCGCCACAGCCATGCACGGCCACCCATTGGCCCGCAGAGGTTTTGCCCTGGTCCACCACCGCGCGGAAAGAGGTGACGAAGCGGCAGCCCAGGCTGGCGGCGGTGGCAAAGTCCAGCGTCTCGGGCAGGGCCACGAGGTTCAGGTCTGCCTTGTGGATGGATACGTACTGCGCGAACGAGCCCCAGTGCGTAAAGCCGGGCTGGAACTGCTTCTCACACACCTGCTGGTTGCCGGAGTGGCACTCCGGGCAGCTGCCGCAGCCGCCCACAAAGGGCACGGTGACACGGTCGCCCACCTTCCAGCGGGTCACGTCTTTGCCCACGGCTTCCACAGTGCCTGCCAGCTCGTGGCCGGGCACGTGGGGCAGCACGATGTCGGTGTCATGCCCCACCCAGCCATGCCAGTCGCTGCGGCAGACGCCGGTGGCTTGCACCTTGACAACCACGCCATGCGCCTCGGGTGTGGGGTCTGGCACGGTTTGCAACTGGGGTGGTGCTGAGAAGGCTTCGTAGACAACGGCTTTCATGGGGGCTCCTTTTTCCTTTTATTTACCGGGCGGTTGGATGGATCCAATAACGTTGCACCACTTCGCCCTGGTCGGGCAGAAACTCTTCGGACTCCAGCACGCCACCGTTGCGCACAATCACCGTCGCTGACGCTGCATTTTCCTTGTCGCAGGTGAGGAGGGCGCGTTCCACACCCAATCCTGCCGCCCGCAACAATGACAGGCGCAAGATGGCAGTGCCCAGGCCCTGGCTGCGTGCAGCGGGGCGTATGCCATACCCGATGCTGCCACCTTGGCGCAGCAGGGCGGGTGTCAGTGTGTGGCGTATGTTGGTTACGCCAACAACTTCGGTCCAGTCCCGCACCAGCCAGAAGGTAGAGTGGGCTACAAAACCATGGGGCACACCTACGCCTTTGGCGCAATCGGCTAACTTGGACAAAAAGGCGTCGAAGTCTGAGTTGTCAAACGACAGGGTAAAGGGGACCAGCGGGTTGCCGTGGTCCTCAAACTCACGGATGAGTTCGCGGTACGAGTCGCACAGGTGGGCGCTGGGGGGTACAAGCACAAGGGCTGTCATGCCGGCCCCGGTTTAGCTGCGCAGCGCTGCTTTGGGAGCGGCGTTCGGAATGCGATTGCAGACGGAGTTTTTGCTGACCATGGTTGATCTCCTGATTGGGGGTGAACCATTCTCGCAAATCGGGCGGCGTGTTTGGCTTGCGGCTGCCACGGCCTCCGTCAAACGGGTTAAGGCGTTGTGTACACGCGCCGCTTCTAAATACTGGGTACTGCAGCCAGGCGCAGAGGGATGTAGATGCGGTCGCCCTCCCGCATCACGAGCAGTGCGACCGCACGGCCCGCACGGTCTGCGGCCGCGCTTGCCTGATCCATAGTGACCAGTGGTTCCTGGTTTATGGCCAGCAAGAGGTCGCCGGCCTGCACACCGGCGCGTTCAGCAGTACCGCTGACCTTGTCGATGATCAGTCCCGCTTTGGAGCCTGTGGTGCGCAGCTCTTCCGGGTTTTGTGGCCGTAGCGCCAGGCCCAGGCGATGGATGGATGTGCTGGGCACAACGTCTGCCACCTTCTTGGCCATGGGCTCTGTTGCATCGTCCATCGTCACTTGTAACGGAAGTTGTTTGCCCCTGCGCCATACCGTAAGTTCCAGGCGGTCGCGCGGCTGGGCCATGCCGACGACGATGGAGAAGTCAACCGCTTGGTCCAGCGTTTTGCCATTGGCGGCCAGCACAACGTCGCCAATGGCCATGCCGGCCTTGTCTGCTGGTCCGCCCTTGACCAGATCGGACACGAGCGCGCCCGTAGGTTTGGGCAGGCCAAAGGATTCGGCCAGCAGTTGGTCCACCTCTTGCACGGCCACGCCCATCTTGGCGTGGCGCACTTTGCCAGTTGCCAGAATTTGCTTCTGAATGTGCACGGCCACGTCCATGGGTATGGCAAAAGACACGCCTTGGTAACCACCTGACAGCGAGAAGATCTGCGAGTTGATGCCAATGACTTCGCCCTGCATATTGATCAGCGGGCCGCCGGAGTTGCCGGGGTTTACCGCGGCATCGGTCTGTATGAATGCTACCGTGCTGTCGCCGGGCAGCGCACGGCGGGTGGCGCTGACAACACCTGCCGTTACGGTGCTCGCCAGGCCAAACGGCGAGCCAATGGCCATCACCCACTCTCCAACTTGCAATGCCCGGGATGTGTTGAGCGCTACCGAGGGTAAGTCGGTGGCGTCTATCTTCAACACCGCAATGTCGGTGCGTTTGTCGATGCCCAGCACTGCGGCCACGTATTCACGCCGGTCTGACAGCTTGACGACCACTTCTTCCCCATCATTGACCACGTGGGCATTGGTCAGGATGATGCCGTCTGCGCGCACGATGAAGCCAGAGCCCTCGCCACGCACTGGCACATTAAGCTGTGCAGGCAGCTCGCCAAAACGTTGCTGGAAGCGGCGCAGGTATTCGCGGGTTGCAATGTCTTCGGCTGAGCCCTTGCTGCCATTGGCCTCCGGGTTGGTTGGCTGTGTGGTGGTAGACAACTTGCGCATGCCCCGCACGCTGATGTTGACCACACTGGGTGCGAGTTTGGCCGCAATGCGCGTCATGTCGGGCAGGGCGGTCGCTGCCATGGTCGGTGTCGCAGCTGGTGAAGTGGCGGTTTGTGCATATACCGCAAGGGGCGAGCCCGTGCCGGCGAGGGCCAGAACGACGGTGAGAACTTGCAGGGGCTGCGTGAGGCTTGGGGCGGTGGGTTTCTGGGGTTTTTGCATGGCTGCATCATTCCTGCCAAAGTTTGCGCGGCTGTTAAGTGGACGTGAAGCGCAGGTAAAGGCGCTGCCATGTAGCTGGCAAGGGTTCCGGCGGATGTGGGGTGTTGTAACTTGACGCAAAATCCAAGGTTTTCCTCACAAGGGTTTGCTCTTCATGACACGTTTTGCATTGCTTGCCACCATTCCTGCGGTATTGATGGCCTGCTCCAAGGCGCCAGACGTCGCCGTGGCACCTCCGGCCAAACATGCCGCCGCTGTGGCGCATGCCACCATAGACTGGGTCAAGCCCGAGGGGGCCAGCCTGGACGCCGTCTTTACCAAGGCCAAGGCAGAAAACAAGCCGGTGTTTTTGTATTGGGGCGCCGTCTGGTGCCCGCCGTGCAACCAGATCAAGGCCACAGTGTTCAACAGGCCAGACTTTGTGGAACGCAGCAAGGGCTTCATTCCCGTCTATCTGGATGGAGACACGCCCGGTGCGCAGAAACTGGGCACGCAGTTCAAGGTACGTGGTTACCCCACCACCATTTTGTTCAAACCCGATGGCACCGAGCTGACCCGCCTGCCCGGCGAAGTGGATGCTGCGCAATACATGCAGATCCTGAAGATGGGCATGAGCGCCACACAACCCATCAAGGAAACACTGGCCGCGGCCATGGCCACTCCGGGTGCGGGACCTGCATTGAGCGGCGATGCCTGGCGCATGCTGGCCTACTACGCGTGGGACATTGATGAGGCGCAGTTGCTGCCCAAGAAAGACTTGGCATCTACCGTGCAGCGGCTCGCGCAAAAGTGCCCCCCCGAGCAGCAGGAGGCATTTGCCCGGCTGACGTTGCGGTCTGTGGCTATGGCTGCGCAAGAAAAGGCCACCACGCTGGACAAGGTGCAGGCCTTGAGCCAGGTGCACAAGATTCTGGGCGACGCACCACGTGCGCGGGAAAACGGCGATATCTTTGTTAACTATTCCAATGACATCGTGACAGTGCTGACCACAGCCGGCACGGCGGAGCGCACCACACTGTTGGCCGCGCTGAATGCTGCGTTGGACAAGTTGTCGGTGGATGCCGGGCTGTCCAAGGCTGACCAACTGGGGGCCGTTCAGGCCAAGGTTTCGTTGGCGCTGATGGACAAGCCCAAAGGCTCCAAGCCCGAGCTTGCTCCGGAGCTGGTAGCCCAAGCCCAGGCCGCAGCCACCAAGGCCGACACCAGCAGCACCGACAAATACGAACGCCAGGCTGTCATCCCCTCGGCCGCACATCTGCTCAGCCAGGTCGGTCAGATCGATGCATCGGATGCCATGCTCAAGGCCGAGTTGCCTAAAGCCGTATCCAGCTACTACCACATGCTGGTGCTGTCATCCAACGCCAAGTTGCGCGATGACAAGGTCGCTGCATTGGACTGGGCCGAGAAAGCCTATGCCGGCTCTCAGGGCCCGGCCACGCGCCTGCAGTGGGGCAGTGGTTACGTGCAGAAGTTGATCGCCATGTCACCGCAGGACAGCGCACGCATCGAGAAGGCCGCCGCGCAGGTGATCGGAGAGTTGGATGCAGCACCCGAGACCTTTTACGAGCGCAACCGCCGCAGCCTGGAAAAGATGGGCGCACAGCTGAACGCCTGGAATGCAGGTGGCAAACACACGCCAGTGGTTCAAAAACTCACTGCCCAGCTCAATGGTGTCTGCGCCAAACTGCCCGAGAAAGACAGCGCGCGTGAAGCCTGCACCGGAGTATTTGCCAAGGCAGGCCCAAAGGCCTGAATGGTTTAGTGATAGGCCCCGCAGGGCTCAAAGCGGGGGCTTTAAGGCGCGCTGGGAGCGGGGGTGTCTTCGACCGAAACGCGCCGGGCGCCGTCAAAACGACGTGCCCAGTAGGCTACCGAAAGGCTTTCGACACGAACCTCGGCACCCGGTTTGGGGGAATGAATGAATTTACCCTCGCCAACGTAAATGCCCACATGGCTGAAGGCGCGGCGCATGGTGTTGAAGAACACCAGATCACCGGGTTGGAGGTCTGCACGGTCAATTTTCTGGGACGCCGCAGCTTGTTCGATAGCCTTGCGGGGCAACACCAGCCCGGCAGTTTGCTCAAAAATCGCACGGACAAATCCGCTGCAGTCAAATCCGGTGGAGGCATCCGTGCCCCCGCGTTTGTAGGGCACACCGAGGAAAGTCATCGCATTTACCACTAACTCGGAGGCTTTTGCTTCCATCTTGTGGCTAACTTCGCCGATACGACCTAATAGGCCTCGTTCCGCCAGGAGTGTGTTTATGTCGTCAGGTTGGGTTTGCGGTTTGGCGTATGCACTAAAGGCTAGGAAAAGGAGCGTAAGAACGAGGATAATTCGCATTGAAGGAGCTTAACCCGTGGTTTTCACGGCGTCAAGCCAAGGCTTAAGAGGGTAATTTCATGGCAAAAGCAGAATCAAAGACAACCGTTCTACCGGACGGATTGCGGTACAAATCCAAGGTTTCGGGCTCCCCCTTCATGGCAGCAGCATCTTTTGGCGGCGCCACCATGTCGTGTTTCCTGTGCGGCAAGCACCGGGCGCGTTCGCTGATGACCACCCGTAAAGTGCTAGGCAAGTCCCAGGCTGTTTGCGCCCCGTCCTGCAAGGCGCTGGATGAGGCTACAGCCAACGCTGCGGCTGAGCGTTAGTTCTTCGCAGTCACCACAGCATGCTGTTAGATATAGACGACTCCCAGCTGGTGCTGGTGGATTACCAGGAGCGCCTGATGCCCGCGCTGCTGGACGGCCCGGCTGCGTTGGCCAATGCGGTGCGCTTGGCCCAATTGGCCGCGCTGTTGCGCGTGCCGACTTTTGCCACCGAGCAAAACCCGTCCAAGCTGGGTGGTAGCGTGCCTGAACTGGCGGCTGCCTTGCAGCAGGCCGGCGCGCGCGTGTTGTCCAAAATGCAGTTCAGCGCAGTGGAAGAGGGCCTGGGTGAATGGCTGCGCCCCGAGCCCAAGCCGGTGCAGGGCAACGCCCGCAGCCTGCCCAAGCATTTGCAAAAGCCTCCCCCCGGCAGTGAGCCACGCGGCACGATTGTGCTGGCTGGCTGTGAAGCCCATGTCTGCCTGCTGCAGACGGCGCTGGATCTGATGGAAGACGAGTTTGAGGTCTGGGTTGTCACCGATGCCTGTACTTCACGTACCGAGCGCAACCGCGACGCCGCCTTTGACCGCCTGGCAGGGGCCGGCGCAGAGCTGGTAACCACAGAAATGGTTGCCTTTGAGTGGATCCGCAGTGCGGAGCACCCGGATTTCAAGGCCGTGCAGGCGTTGATTAAGTAACTCCCGGAGGCTGGGCGGCAGGGCACTTTGCTCCGTGTCCTCCGCCCGTTCCGGGCTCCCCCTTTACCTACGCAAAGCGCTCTGCCGCCCAGTCTCCGGAAGTTCTAGCGGCGCGCGTCAGGCGCCTGCAAGCTGCATCCTCATAATTATGAATTCAGTTTTACTGATTTCAATGCCATGAGGGATGCACGATGACCACCGCCTACGCAGATTTCTACCGCCGCTCCATTGATGACTGCGACGGCTTTTGGGCCGAACAGGCCCAGCGCATTGACTGGCAAACCCCGCCACAGCAGACTTGTGACTACAGCAACCCGCCGTTTGCGCGTTGGTTTGTTGGTGGCACTACCAACCTGTGCCATAACGCGGTAGATAGGCACCTGAAAGGAAGGGCGGATCAGGCGGCGCTGATCGCCGTGTCCACCGAAACGAATACCGAGCAGGTCTACAGCTTCTCCCAGTTGCATGCCGAAGTGCAGCGCATGGCGGCTGCGCTGCTGGACCTGGGTGTGCAGAAGGGCGACCGGGTACTAATTTATATGCCCATGATTGCCGAGGCGGCGTTTGCGATGCTGGCCTGTGCGCGGATTGGAGCCATCCACTCGGTGGTATTTGGTGGGTTTGCAGCGGGTTCGCTGGCCTCGCGGATTGAGGATGCCAGTCCCACGGTGATCGTTAGTGCCGACGCGGGCTCGCGCGGGGGAAAGGCCATTGCCTACAAGCCGCTGCTGGATGAAGCGATTAGCCTGTCCAGCCACAAACCCAGCGCCGTGTTGCTGGTTGACCGGCAACTGGCTGCTATGGAAATGGTAGCGGGGCGTGACCATTCCTGGGGGGCTCTGCGGCAAAAACACCTGAATACCGTTGTACCGTGCGTGTGGCTGGAATCCACCCATCCCAGCTACACGCTGTACACCAGTGGCACCACCGGCAAGCCCAAAGGCGTGCAACGGGACACAGGGGGCTACGCTGTGGCGCTGGCGGCCAGCATGGAGCACATCTTCTGCGGCAAGGCAGGTGAAACCTACTTCTCCACCAGCGACATTGGCTGGGTGGTGGGCCATAGTTACATCATCTATGGCCCGCTGATTGCCGGCATGGCCACCATCATGTATGAGGGCTTGCCCACGCGACCCGATGGCGGTATTTGGTGGAGCCTGGTCGAAAAGTACAAGGTAACGGTCATGTTCAGTGCCCCCACCGCTGTGCGGGTGCTGAAGAAACAAGATCCAGCCTTGCTGACTAAATACGATCTGTCCAGCCTGCGCGCGCTGTTTCTGGCCGGAGAACCGCTGGACGAGCCCACCGCGCAGTGGATCAGCGCGGGCCTGGGAAAACCCATCATCGACAACTACTGGCAGACCGAGACTGGCTGGCCCATTCTGAGTATCGCCAATGGTGTGGAGGCCAAACCGAGCAAATTCGGCAGTCCGGGCGTGCCCATGGTCGGCTACAACGTCAAGCTCCTGGATGAAAACACCGGCGAAGAGTTGACGGGCGCCGACCAGAAAGGCGTGGTCGCCATCGAAGGCCCCTTGCCCCCCGGCTGCATGCAAACCGTGTGGCGCGACGACGCGCGTTTTGTCAAAACCTACTGGAGCAGCATTCCCGGCAAGCAGGTCTACAACACCTTTGACTGGGGTGTGCGCGACAAGGACGGTTACTTCTTCATTTTGGGCCGCACGGACGACGTGATCAACGTGGCGGGCCACCGCCTGGGCACCCGCGAGATAGAGGAAAGCATCTCCAGCCACCCCAATATTTCCGAGGTGGCTGTGGTGGGTATTGCCGATGCGCTCAAGGGCCAGGTGGCGGTCGCCTTTGCCGTGGTCAAGGATGCCAGCACTCTGGTGGACGATGCGGCGCGTGCCAAGCTCGAAGCCGAAGTGATGAAGGTGGTGGACAACTCCATTGGTGCAGTTGGCAGGCCCGCCCGGGTGCGGTTTGTGACCGTGTTGCCCAAAACCCGCAGCGGCAAACTGCTACGCCGCGCGATACAGGCGGTGTGTGAAGGGCGCGATCCGGGTGATTTGACGACGATGGAAGACCCGGCTGCGCTGCAGCAGATACGGGATATGTTGGCCTAAGCGTCGCCCTGGTAAAAGCACCGCGCGCACACCTGCTGGTAGCGCTCGTTGCCACCAATCTCCACCTGCGCGCCGGCGTGAACACGCTGGCCCTGGTCATCCATACGGATGTTCATCGTCGCCTTGCGGCCGCAGGCGCAGATGGTCTTGATCTCTTCGATATCGTCGGCCAAGGTGAGCAACTGGGCGGAGCCGGGGAAGGCATTGCCCTGGAAATCTGAGCGCAGGCCAAAGCAGATGACCGGCACGCCGCAAACATTGGCCAGGCGGTGCAGCTGGCGTACCTGTTCGGGCGACAAAAACTGCGACTCGTCGATGAGCACACAGGCCAGGCCGTCTTCGCGCGACAGCAGCGTGAAGAAATCGGTACGCTCGTCAAACACATCGGCCTGGCGCTGCAGCCCCAGCCGGGATGCGATGCAGCCCGCACCGCTGCGGTCGTCAATACCCGCGGTGAACAGGTGCACGCGTTGGCCCTGTTCTTCGTAGTTGTAAGCAATTTGCAGCAGCGCGGTGGATTTACCGGCGTTCATGGCCGAGTAGCGAAAAAACAGTTTGGCCATGGATGCGGGTCAGCGGGCAGCGGAAAGAGGGGCGTCAGAGGAAGGGCCAGGGGCCGGGGTTGCCGATGGTAGCGCCAAACGCAGGCCCACAAAAACGGCTGGCATCAACACGGCCACACACAGGCCATTGGCCAGGCCTTTGACAAAAGCCCACAGCATGGGGTCCATTGGTACCATAGGGCCCAACAGTTTGAGCAGCTTCTGCTCGCCCATGAAAAGGGCCGTGCCCACCAGGGCCATGGCCACCCGGCGCCAGAACTGGGGCGGCGCTGCAAAACGCAGGTGGTTCTTGTCCCACTGCAGGCCCAAAGTCGCTGCGATCAGGGAGCCGGCCACCAGCGGAATGTAGTCGGGCGCGGTGAAGCCATTGGGCCAGGCCAGCAGGGCCACACCCGTGACGGCTGCTATGGCCAGCACCCGCAAACCCACCGCGTTGTCCCACGGCCAGTGGTCTTTGCGCAGCCGTTCAAACGCAAACAGGCTGGCCCCACCCAGCGCGGCGCCCACCAGCACATCTTCCAGGTCGTGCACGCCCAGGTACATGCGGCTGAGCATCACGCCCAGAGCGATCAAAGTGCACAGAACCCACAGGGATGCCCGGCGCACTTCCCAGGCCAGCCACAGCCACATCACCACCGCCATTTGGGCATGGGCGCTGGGCAGGCCGTAGCTGGTGCCCACCAGATCGTCCAGGCGCAGCTCCAGGGGTGGGCGTGGGTCTTGCATCAGGTCTTTGATGTAGGCATTGACCAGGGCGTTGATAGCGACCAGCACCAGCAGCCGGTAGAACAGGGCCTTGTTCCAGGTCCAGTAACCAATGGCAATGAAGAAGATGATGAAGGTGGTGTAGCCCAGCCAAGACAAACCCACGGCAAACTGTGTGAGCGCCGGGCTGCGCAGGGGCAGCACCCATTGCAGGTTGTGCAGGATATCCAAAACAAGTGCTCCTGTTTTTATAGCTACGCAATAAGATACTACCGGGGCTAGAGGCCTTTTTTGCTCTTTGCCTTGGTCTGGGAGGTGCGGGGAGCGGCCTTTCTCTCCTGTAAGCCATCGTGGATGTGCACGTCCACGTCGACCCAGACTTCGCCGGCATCGGTATCGGCATCCACCACGGTTTCGCGCTCGAACAGTTCTACTGCCGTTTTGGCCACCTGCAGGGTGTCGAAATAGGCATAGGCCCCCGCGCCCACCGCACCCACCAGTGGCACAAAACGGGAGGCCCCTTTGCTGATGACGGCTTTGGACACCTGCAAACCCAATTGCTGGGCCAGGGCTTGCAATACCTTTAGGGAGGCTTTTTTGACGACAAAACGCTCGCCCACCCGCACCACCACGTCGCGCAAGACCTGGGCCGACATGTGTTTGAACAGGCAGTACAACATCTGCTCGCGCCCCAGGGTCTTGCTCTTGCCGTACACGCTGGCAATGTCAGACACCATTTGCGCCTGCAGTTTCCACACACCCACGAGTTCGGGCATCACGGTCAGCCACCCCAATATCCCTGGCGGCAGGGCCAGCGAACCCGACACCACACTGGCCGTACGTGCGGCCTTGCGCGCAATGGCGTGTGCCCGTTCGGCCGGGTGGGCGCGGACGGCCTCGGTACTGGCGGGCACCTGCAAGACGAGTTGGAACACGGCGTCGGCCAACGGGTTCTCCTTGGGGGTGGACGCGGAAGCCATGGCTACACAATGTCCATCTGGTGGAAGCCGTACTGGCCGCGCTTGCGGTCGGCAAAGTAGTGCTCCAGCGTTTCCTTGACCGTGCGAAATGCAATCTCGTCCCAGGGGATTTCGTCCTCGGCAAACAGGCGTGCCTCGATCGTCTCGGTACCGGGGTTGAACACGTCGCTGAGCAGCCGGGCGCGGTAAAACAGGTGGACCTGGCCAACGCGGGACACGTTGAGCAACGTGAAGAGGCCTTCCATCTCGATCTGCGCGCCGGCTTCCTCATCGGTTTCGCGGGCGGCGCCTTCGGCCGTGGTTTCGTTCAACTCCATAAAACCGGCCGGCAGTGTCCATTTGCCCCAGCGCGGCTCGATATTGCGTTTGCACAGCAGCACCTTGTCGCCCCAGTGGGGCACGGTGCCCACCACATTGAGCGGGTTTTCGTAGTGCACCGTGTTGCAGGCGGTGCACACGGCGCGCTCTTTGGTGTCGCCGTCGTCGGGCAGACGGTAGACCACGGCGGTGCCGCATTGTTTGCAGTGTTTGATGGGATTGCGCAGCATGGGCGTGTGGTTGGTGTGTGGGGGGCTTTAAGCGGGCTTCTACCGGGCCTTGACGGCCAGGCTTTGCGTGGAGCGACCAATCAAGCCCTGGGCATCGTACAACGCTGATTCAGCCAGGCCGCAGCCGTTGTTAGCCAGCCAGGTGCGCGCGTCAAGGCACACCCACTCACCCACGGGCGGGCGCAGCAGGTGCACGGTCAGGTCGGAGTTGACAAAACTGTAGCGTTCATAGTCCAGCACGGCGCTGATGCCGTTACCTGAATCGGCCGCTACCGCCACACGCTGGTAGGCGCTGGGGGTGTGGCCGTCCAGCAGCGGGTGGCGCAGGCGGAACCAGATGGCGCAGGGGCCTGCGAAGATGCGACCCTGGGCGGTGCGGGTCTCGACCAAGTCAGAGTAACCCACGCGGCGACCCGCAAACGGGAAGTTGGCGACGGGTGATTCGTCGGGCGGACGTGGCGCCATGGGCAGCGGGTGGCCGGCCAAGCCTTCGGGCAGTTCAAACGCATTTTCACGTTGCGCCAGGGCGGTAAACATGCCCACCTCTTTGCCATCAGCCAGCAACTGCGCAGAGAAATGCCCTGCATTGCGCCCCACATAGACAGGCGTGACCTGCACCTGCAAGTCCCCAATGGGTACGGGCCGCACCAGGTTGGCGGTCAGGCGTGCGATGTGCGTCAGGCCATGCGCCTGGGCCGCAGCCTCAAACGCGCCGCAGACCAGCGCAATCGGTGGACCGGCGTGCTGGTGGTCGGGGTGCCAGGGGCCGCGGGTCAGTTCGGTGGATTGGTAGCGATCGTCTGCCTGCTTGGCATAGGCGAAGCCGGGCAGGGGGGTGGAGGAAGTCACCGGGCCTTACTCCACGCGCACCGCAATGCTTTGCAGGCCATCAATACCGCCCACCAGTGTGTCACCGCGCACCACCGCGCCCACGCCCTCGGGCGTGCCGGTAAAAATCAGGTCGCCTGGCTGCAGTGTCCATGCGGCGGATAGCTGTTCAATGGTCTCGGCAATATTCCAGATCAGCTTGGCAACCGTGCTGCGCTGGCGGTCCTGGCCGTTTACCTGCAGGTGGATGGCGGCATTGGCAATACCGGGCACCTGGGCAGCGGGGGTGATGGGGCCCACGGGCGCAGAGTGGTCAAACCCCTTGCCGATGCACCAGGGGCGGCCCTGCTTTTTCATGTCGTTTTGCAAGTCGCGCCGTGTCATATCCAGGCCAACGGCATAACCATAGATGTGTCGGGCGGCGTCAGCGGCTTTGATGTTGGCGCCACCCACACCGATGGCGACGACCAGCTCGATCTCGTGGTGCAGGTTGGTTGTCAGGCTAGGGTAGGGCATGGCGGCCGTGTTGCCGGGTGTCGCCAGCAACACGGCATCGGCAGGCTTCATGAAGAAGAAAGGCGCCTCGCGCCCGGAGTGGCCCATTTCCTGGGCGTGTTCCACGTAGTTGCGGCCCACGCAGTAGATGCGGTGCACGGGAAACAGGTCGCTGTGGCCGACCACGGGAATGCTGACGGTGGGGGCGGGAGTAAAAGCGTAGGACATGGTGGATTCCTTTGCGGGCGTTGGTGGGAACGTGATATGTCTATCAGGCCGACTGGGTTACCAGTTCAAAGTGCTCGACGGTGGGTGGTCCGGCAAAAAATGGACCCACAATCGCGCGCCACTGGGTAAAAGCATCGGACTGTCGAAAGCCCACCGTGTGGTCCTCTAGCGTGTCCCACATGATCTGCAGTACATAGCGCTCGGCGCTTTCTATGCCGCGGTTGACCGAGAAGCTGCGCGCACCTTTGGCATGGGTGATGACGGTTGCCAAGCCCCGTTGAATGGCCTCTTCAAATGCGGCGTTCTGACCGGGGTGGATGCGGATGTCGGCGAGTTCGAGAATCATGGCGGTGGGCTCCGTTGTTGTGCTGGTGGATGGCGCAGGTCTCAATGGTAGCGGTCTTGCTTTGTGCCTGTTGGCCGCAGGTCAGTACACTGGTGCGGACCTTGAATATTCGCCTAGTCACCCCTCCCATGCACCCACCAAGCCCTGATGCCAGCGATTGGCTACAACCCGACTGGCCCGCTCCCCCCAATGTGCATGCCGTTTGCACGACACGCAACGGCGGTGTGTCTGCGTCACCGTATGACAGTCTGAACCTGGGTTCACATGTCGGCGATGCTGAGCATGCGGTTGCGCGCAACCGTGAAATGCTGCAGGCCAAGCTTGGCGCCAAACCGGTTTTTCTGAACCAGGTGCATGGCACCGACATGCTGGAACTGGCGCAAGACTCGCCCGACGGCGCAGCAGCAGATGGCGCCTTTACCCGTGAATCCGGCCTGGCCTGCACGATCATGGTGGCCGACTGTCTACCCGTTTTGTTGTGTGATCTGCGCGGCACCCAAGTGGCTGCGGTGCATGCTGGCTGGCGTGGGTTGGCAGGCGTGGAGGGTGTTGGTGTTGTGGAGAAGGCTTTTAAGTGTTTTGGGCCGATAGCCCCCGATTTATATAACTCTAGTGCTATTGAAATAATAGCGTGGCTGGGCCCCTGCATTGGACCGGATGCCTTTGAAGTAGGGGACGATGTGGTTGCAGCCTTTACGCAAACCCGGCCTGAAGCCGCTTCGTGTTTCAAGCCACTGCCGGGTGGCAAGTGGCTTGCCGATTTGCCGGGCTTGGCCCGTCAACGGTTGGCAGCCCTGGGTGTCAACCGGGTGTTTGGCAATGACGGCAGTGCGCAGTGGTGCACGTTAGGCCAGCCACTACGTTTCTTTTCCCACCGGCGCGACCGCATCAGCGGACGCCAGGCTGCCTGCATCTGGCTGGAGTGAAGCTTGCGTGTCGTTGGTGGGTGTGTTTGCTGCATTTGCCTGGGCTGCCTGCAACTCGGCTGCGTCACGCGCGCGGATGGCGCGTTTGCGGCCTGGCGCACCCATGAAATACAAGATGAGCCCGATTGGTAACAAACCGTAAAAAACAAAGGTCACAATGGCACCCAGAATGGAGCCATTGGAGTTGGTCGCTTCAGCGATCGCCATCATCACGGCAACATACAACCAGGCGATGGGAATGATGTACATAAGTGCTCTGCGTGTTTACCACATGTCAGGGTTTCGTAGGCCGGATGCTGAGATACTAGGGCCTGCATGCAGACAATTGAAATGAAGGTGACAGTGTGACGCAAAAAGCCCCCGAATTCTGGACCCAGGCCGCCCAGCAGTTTCAGCAGTCCATGACCGACAACTGGAGTAAAGTGGTTCAATCCTTGCAAAACATGGATGTTGGCGGGCTAGGTGCTGGCACCAGCGCAGCCCCCCCCGATATCCGCTTTGCACCCGAGAAGTTGCAGGCCTTGCAGCAACAGTACTTGCAGGATGTCATGGGCCTGTTCAGTAACGGCATGTCGGCACCCAGCACCGGCGGCGACAAGCGCTTTGCTGGCGAAGCCTGGCACAGCAACCCGATGGCCGCTTACTCGGCAGCCGTTTACTTGCTCAATGCCCGCACCATGATGGGCCTGGCCGATGCCGTAGAGGCCGATGCCAAAACCCGCAACCGTATTCGCTTTGCCATTGAGCAGTGGATGGCCGCCGCAGCACCCAGCAACTTCCTGGCCTTCAACGCTGAAGCGCAAAAGAAAGCCTTGGAGACCAAGGGAGAGTCCATCGCAAAGGGCATGCAAAACCTGGTACACGACATCCAACAGGGCCATGTGTCGATGACGGACGAGAGCCTGTTCGAGGTTGGCAAAAACGTGGCGACCACCGAAGGTGCCGTGGTGTTCGAAAACCCCTTCTTCCAGCTGATCGAGTACAAGCCGCTGACCGCAAAGGTCTACGAGAAGCCGTTCCTGATGGTGCCGCCTTGCATCAACAAGTTCTACATTCTGGATCTGCAGCCCGAAAACTCGCTGGTGCGCTACGCCGTGGAACAGGGTCACCGCACCTTTGTCGTCAGCTGGCGCAACCCAGACGCCTCCATGGATAAGTCCACCTGGGATGACTACATCGAGCAGGCCGTCATCAAGGCCATATCGGTTACGCAAGAGATCACTGGCGCCCCCAGCATCAATGCGCTGGGCTTCTGCGTGGGTGGCACCATGCTGGGCACCGCCTTGGCTGTGTTGGCCGCGCGCGGCGAAAAGCCGGTGGCAAGCGCCACATTGCTCACCAGCCTGCTGGACTTTACCGACACCGGCATTCTGGATGTGTTCATCGACGAAGCTTTTGTGAAATACCGCGAGAAGGAAATGGGCAAGGGCGGCCTGATGAAGGGCCAGGACCTGGCCAGCACCTTCAGCTTCCTGCGTCCCAATGATCTGGTGTGGAACTACGTGGTGGGCAATTACCTCAAGGGCGAAACCCCACCTCCGTTTGACCTGCTGTACTGGAACTCCGACAGCACCAATCTGCCCGGCCCCTATTACGCCTGGTATGTGCGCAACACCTACCTGGAGAACAATCTGGTCAAGCCCGGCAAGCTGACCATCTGCGGCGAAAAGATTGATTTGAACGCGGTGGACATTCCTGTCTACATCTACGGCTCGCGTGAAGACCACATCGTGCCGATCGGCGGTGCTTATGCCTCCACGCAATTTCTGCCGGGCAAGAAGCGGTTTGTGATGGGTGCGTCGGGCCACATTGCCGGCGTTATCAACCCACCGGCCAAAAACAAACGCAGCTACTGGGTGCGTGCCGATGGCAAATTGCCCAAAACCCAAACCGCCTGGCAGGAGGGCGCAGTGGAGCATCCGGGTAGCTGGTGGTCCGACTGGTCCGCCTGGCTCAAGTCCCACGCAGGCAAGCAAATTGCGGCGCCCAAAACCTATGGCAAGGGCAAATACAAGGCCCTGGAAACTGCCCCCGGCAGCTATGTAAAAGCCAAAGCTTAATTTTGACTCACTGAAGGAAGATAAAAATGGAAGACATCGTCATCGTTTCAGCCGCCCGCACCGCCGTCGGCAAATTTGGCGGCACGCTGGCCAAGACAGCCGCACCCGAACTGGGCGCAGCGGTTATCAAGGCTTTGCTGGCCCGCACCGGTGTGGCAGCCGAGCAAATCAACGAGGTCATCCTGGGCCAGGTGTTAACCGCTGGCTCCGGCCAGAACCCGGCGCGACAGTCGGTCATCAAAGGTGGTCTGGCCAAGGAAACACCTGGCCTCACCATCAACGCGGTCTGCGGCTCCGGCCTCAAAGCGGTGATGTTGGCGGCCCAGGCCATTGCTTACGGTGACAGCGAAATCGTTATTGCCGGTGGCCAGGAGAACATGAGCGCCGCGCCCCACGTGTTGCTGGGCAGCCGTGACGGCCAGCGCATGGGCGACTGGAAGATGACCGATTCCATGATTGTTGACGGCCTGTGGGATGTCTACAACCAGTACCACATGGGTATCACCGCCGAAAACGTGGCCAAAGCCTACAGCATCAGCCGTGACATGCAGGACGCGTTGGCTCTGGCCAGCCAGCAAAAGGCTGCCGCAGCGCAGGACGCGGGCAAGTTTGTCGACGAAATCGTGCCCTTCAGCATTGCCCAGAAGAAGGGCGACCCGATTGTGTTTGCAGCCGACGAGTTCATCAACCGCAAGTCCAACGCCGAAGCCTTGGCCGGTTTGCGCCCTGCGTTTGACAAAACGGGTGGCGTGACCGCAGGCAATGCCTCCGGCATCAACGACGGTGCTGCAGCCGTGATGGTGATGACCGCCAAAAAAGCGGCAGCCTTGGGCCTGACCCCCATGGGCCGCATCGCCAGCTTTGCCACCAGTGGTCTGGACCCGGCACTGATGGGCATGGGCCCCGTGTCCGCATCCCGCAAGGCACTGGAGCGTGCCGGCTGGAAGCCACAAGATCTGGATCTGCTGGAAATCAACGAAGCCTTTGCTGCACAGGCCTGCGCCGTCAATAACGAGATGGGTTGGGACACCAGCAAGGTCAACGTCAATGGTGGCGCCATCGCCATCGGTCACCCCATTGGCGCGTCCGGTTGCCGTATTCTGGTGACGCTGCTGCACGAAATGCAGCGCCGTGATGCCAAGAAAGGCATTGCCAGCCTGTGTATCGGTGGTGGCATGGGCGTGGCACTGACGATTGAACGTTAGTCGAATCGTTTTTGATAAAATTGGCTGATAGCCCCCGTTATTATTGGGCTTTCAGCTATATATTTTGTAGCAAGTAAAACCAAAGAGGAGAGAATATGAGTCAAAAAGTAGCGTATGTAACCGGCGGTATGGGTGGTATCGGTACCGCCATCTGCCAGCGCTTGCACAAAGAGGGCTTCAAGGTCATTGCAGGCTGCGGCCCCACCCGGGACCATGCCAAGTGGATTGCCGAGCAGGCGGCTCTGGGCTTCACCTTTTTCGCATCGGTTGGCAATGTGGGCAACTGGGATTCAACGGTAGAGGCCTTCACCAAGGCCAAGGCCGAACATGGCAGCATCGATGTACTGATCAACAACGCCGGTATCACCAAGGACCGTATGTTCCTGAAAATGACCCGTGAAGACTGGGACGCAGTGATCGAGACCAACCTCAACAGCATGTTCAACGTCACCAAGCAGGTGGTGGGTGACATGGTTGAAAAGGGCTGGGGTCGCATCATCAACATCTCGTCCGTCAATGGTGTCAAGGGTCAAGCCGGTCAGACCAACTATTCGGCTGCAAAGGCTGGCATGCACGGCTTTTCGATGGCGCTGGCACAAGAACTGGCCACCAAGGGCGTGACCGTCAACACGGTGAGCCCAGGTTACATTGGCACCGACATGGTCAAGGCCATTCGCCAGGAAGTGCTGGACAAAATTATTGCTACCGTGCCGGTCAAACGCCTGGGTGAACCCGGTGAGATTGCTTCCATCATCGCCTGGCTGGCGTCTGATGAGGGTGGCTATGCCACAGGTGCCGAGTTCTCAGTAAATGGCGGCTTGCACATGGGCTGAAATATTGCGACCAACCGTCGCGATTTGGAGTCAAAAAGAACCCGCTTCGGCGGGTTTTTTTATGCTGTCACCATAACTGCCATGTTTATGGGATGGCGCGACCCCATAAGCCGCGTAGTATCACCACAAAGGTGCCAGAATCAAAAATTATGCTCGCCGTAGAAGCGGACGATGGCATGCAGTTTTGGGTTGGAGAATCGATGAAGGATGTTGGTCCATGAAGAGCAAAGACGACAACGTCGAGCTGGTTGACTGCAAATCCCTGCGCATCGGTATGTATGTGGAGCTGGATGTGGGCTGGTTGGCCCACCCATTTCCCACGGGGAGCTTCAAACTCACTTCTACCAAACAGATCGACACGATTCGCGGACTTGACCTGGAGCGCGTGCGCGTCAATCTGGCCAAGAGCGATCCCGAGCCCGAAGAAGTCCCCCAAAAACCCGTAACCGATGCGCTGGCACAGGAGCGCGCACGGGCCGCTCAGCGCGACAGCCTCTTGCGGCAACAACATACCGAACAATTGGCGCTTCAGCAGCGCAATTTGGTGGTGTGTGAACGGCGCTTTGGTGACGCCGTGCGGCAATACAAAAAAATGCTGGAGGCAATTCCGACCCAGCCCAAGGCAGCAGCCGAGCACTGCCACACGCTGGTGAGCTCCTTTGTAGGCGACATGTTGTGTGAAGGCGACTGTGCCATTCGGTTGTTGTCCGAAGCAGCAGGCGACAAGTCCTCCATGCACCCCGTCAATGTCACGGTAGTTTCTTTGCTGCTGGGCAAGGCCATGGGCTTGTCGGAGGCAGATTTGACTGATCTGGGCATGGCCGCGTTTCTGCACGATGTGGGCAAGGCACAGCTGCCAGACCGTGTGCGCTGGCTGGAAGAAAACTTCTCTACCGCCGAGTACAAGCTCTACCAGGAGCATGTGGCCAAAAGTGTGCTGGTGGGGCGGTCGATGGAGTTGTCCAAGGGCGCTTTGCTGGCCATTGCGCAGCACCATGAGTTGGCCGATGGCAGTGGGTTTCCCACCCGCGCCAAGGGTGAATCCATGACGGTGGGCGCGCGCATATTGGCGCTGGTCAACCGGTATGACAACCTCTGCAATCCGAGCCGGCCGGCCACGGCCCTGACGCCCCATGAGTCCCTGTCACTCATATTTGCGCAGCTCAAGACGCGCTTTGATACGGCTGCGTTGAGTGCATTTATCCGCATGATGGGCGTGTACCCCCCCGGTTCGGTCGTACAGCTGGTGGATGAGCGTTATGGCATGGTGGTGTCTGTCAACTCGACACGTCCTTTGAAGCCCCGCATCATCGTGCATGAATCGGGAGTTGCCCGACATGAGGCGCTGATACTCGATCTGGAGCAGTCGCCCAATATTGGAATCCGTCGAAGCCTCAAGCCTTCGGGGCTACCCAGCGCAGCCATGGATTTTCTGGCACCACGCCAGCGCGTAAGCTATTTCTTTGAGCGTGTCGTCGATTCCCAGATGGGTGCGCTTGCATGACATCCACCGCCTATGGCCCTTTGCTCAATGCCATGATCGAGGCAGTGTGCTTGGTTGACCCCAAGACGCTGCGTATCACCATGGCTAATGGTGTCATGGCACGATTGGTGGGGCTGCCCTGCACCGAACTGACGGGCAAGCCGGTTGTTGAATTGACCAGCGCTCCGGAAGACCTGTTTTTTTGGGAAGATGTGGCAGCCGGTTTGGCGGACAACATCCTGTCGAATTCACTGCTGCGGTGCGCGGATGGCGTCGCCGTTCCGGTGGAACGCAAGGTGAGCCGCGTGTGGTTGGCACCGCAGGAACCCGTTTTTCTGGTGGGACTGCGCGATTTGAGAGAACAGCGCAGCGCCGAAGAGCAGTTGGAGAATCGCATGGCCGAGTTGCGGGCCACTCTGGAGTCGTCGGGAGACGGAATACTGGTGTTGAACCTGGCCGGAGAAGTGCGCCACTACAACCGCCGCTTTGTTGAACTGTGGAATGTTCCGCCCGACATGCTGGATGCGCATGACGATGCCGCGTTGTTGACCCACATGCGCGGCTGTGTCAAAGACGAGATCAGCTACCAGGAGCGCCTGGGCACGATCGACGACGATCCTGAAATGGAATGCACCGACGTGCTGCTGTTGCGTTCCGGGCGCATGCTGGAGCGTGTAACCCTGCCCCAAATCAGCCGCAGTCGTGTGCTGGGCCGGGTCTACTCGTTTCGCGACCTGACCGAGCGGCTGGACGCCCAAAAGCGCATCGAAGCCCTGGCCTACACCGATGCCTTGACAGGCCTGCCCAACCGATTGTTGCTGGGTCAGCGGGTTGCGGTGGCTCTGCGTACCGCCCAGCGCAATGGCTCGACCTTTGCGTTGCTGTTCATAGACCTGGACCGGTTCAAGAATATCAATGATTCCCTGGGGCACGCCTTTGGCGACAGGGTGCTGATAGAGGCCTCCGCTCGCATACAGCAAACCCTGCGCGAGGTCGATACCCTGTGCCGTGTGGGGGGTGATGAATTCATCGCATTCCTGCAAGAGGCCGATGCCATCGGAGCCGAGATCGTGGCCCGCCGCATCCTGGAAAAGCTGGCCCAGCCCTTTGTGCTGGACAGTGTTAACTTTTCACTGGGTTGCAGCATTGGTATCGCCATGTACCCTGCCGATGGCCGCACGCTCGATACCTTGATCCAGTGTGCCGATACTGCCATGTTCCGTGTCAAGGAGCGCGGGCGGGGCAATTTCCGTTTCTACCAGCCGCAAATGAATGTAGACCTGCTTTCCCGGGTCAAAATGGACCATGCCATGCGCCTGGCGATGGAGCAGGGGGCTTTTCGCTTGCACTACCAGCCCCAGATATCCTTGCTGGATGGGCGGCTCCTGGGTGTTGAGGCGCTCATCCGGTGGACCGATCCCGAACTGGGCAATGTGTCACCAGGCACCTTTATTCCGCTGGCCGAGGAGTCAGGCTTCATCATCACCATTGGCAACTGGGTTCTGGCCGAAGCGGTGCGCCAGGCTTTCATCTGGCAGGAGTCGGGTCGTCCGGTGGTGGTGTCCATCAATGTCTCAGCACTGCAGTTTCAACAGGGTGACTTTGTGGAGCGGGTGGCCAGCGCGATCAACGACGCGGGGCTGGACCCGGCGCTGCTGGAGCTGGAGCTGACAGAGTCCATCCTGATCAAGGATATCCATGAAACCCTGGCCCGTCTGCAGGCTCTTGCGGCCCTGGGTGTCAGCCTGGCCATTGACGACTTTGGCACCGGCTATTCCAGCTTGGCCTATTTGAAGAAGTTCCCCATCTCCAAACTCAAAATTGACCGGGCCTTTGTGATGGGACTGCCTGAGGACGAGGGTGACCGGGCCATTGTGGCCGCCACCATTGCCATGGCGCGTGCGCTAAAGATGTCCGTGGTGGCAGAGGGCGTTGAAACGGCTGCCCAACACGACTTTCTGCATGGGCTGAACTGTGAGGCGTTTCAGGGCTTTTTGTGTGCGCCCGGGCTGCCGGCAGAAGATCTTGAAGACCTCTATGCGACGCTGCCCATGGGCCTCACCGCCAGTTAGCCCTGCAGCCCTTTCCACAGCATATAGCCGGCCAGGCCATACAAAATCAGCGCGAACACTTTCTTCAGTTGGGCCACCGGCAGGCGGTGTGCCACTTTGGCACCCAGTGGTGCTGTCAACACGCTGCAACTGGCAATGACGGCCAGGGCGGGCAACCATACATATCCGAGGGAATGCGCTGGCAAACCGGGCAAGGATGCACCGCTGACGACATAGCCGACCGTATTGGCCAGTGCAATCGGAAAGCCCAGCGCCGCGCTGGTGGCGACCGCATTGATGATGGAAATGTTGTGGGCCACCATGAAGGGCACGCTGATGAAGCCACCGCCGGCCCCCACCAGGCCCGACAGAAAACCGATCACACTGCCCGCTGCGACCTGACCTGCCGTGCCCGGCATCTGCCGGCTGGGTTTGGGCTTCTTGTCCAGGAACATCTGTGTGGCCGAGAAACCCACAAACAGCGCAAAGAAAATGGCCAGATAGCTGCCCTTGAGTAGCGCAAACACCCCGGCGCTGGCCAACGCTCCGCCGATCACGATGCCAGGTGCAAGGCCTTTGACGATGTCCCAGCGCACGGCTCCACGCTTATGGTGGGCGCGCACACTGGAGATGGACGTGAACATGATGGTGGCCATGGAGGTGGCAATCGCCATCTTGACCGCCAGGTCGGCGGGTACCCCCAGGGCCGACAGGATGATGGTCATGAAGGGGCCGATCAGCATGCCGCCGCCAATGCCCAGTAGGCCTGCCAGAAAGCCGGTGGCCAGACCCAAAAAGGCCAGTGCGAGTATCAGGAGGGGAGAGATCATGGGTTGGAATAAGGTGTCTGCAAATGCCACCGGACCGGCATCCTGAACCTGGGTTCAGGTGGGCTAGGTCAGCGCAGGCTTTGGGTTCATCTGACGCGAGATGATCACGCTAGCGAGGCAATATTCCAGGCCCGGGCTCAAAGAGCATTGGTTACAGGAAATATAAAGCCCAGCGGGCACTGCAGACAAGGACATTGTAGCCCCCACCCTCCGCCGCTGCGCGGGTTGCTGCCCCTCTCAGGGGGCTAAAGTAATCTGCCGTCTTCGCTCAGGGCTTCGTCCAGGCGCTCCAGCAGCGAAACCAACAGCACATCCGAGTCGGGGTTGTTTTCCGCGGAACGCTCTGCGCCGGCGGGCGTTGACTGATCCGATGCGGTGGCGGTGGAAGCCTGCTGTTGCGGCACATCAAAGGCCAGGTTCAGCGCGGCCAGCACAGCGATGCGGTCACGGGCACGCACCTTGCCAGCATCGCGGATTTTGCACATGGCGGTGTCGACGCGCTCCACGGCTTCGAGCAGACGGGCGTCACCGCCTTCCGGGCATCCCAGCAAATAGGTCTGCCCCATGATTTGAACTTCAAGCTGTTTCATGATGGATCTTTTTGCACCGCAGTCGTCGTAGTCGTATCCGGCAGCCTCTCCAGCAGGGCGTCCACCCGGGCGCGTGCGGCGTTCAGGCGGGATTTGAGTGCATCTCGCTCATGGGTGAGTGCCTCCACCTGGCCCGTGAGCAGCACGTTGGTGCGCTGCAGCTCGGCATAACGCACCAGCAGGCGGTCAACGCGCTCGGCAATTTGGTCGATGTGGTTCTGGTTCGCCATAGACTGGGCATTGTAGGGTTTACCACGTCAAAGTGACGTAAAATTGCTGCGTTGGTTCTCGCAGCGTGGTTCACACGCTGCAGTTCAACGGGAAGCAGGAGGGTGCGCTGTCCACAGCAAACCTAACCTGCGCTGCCCCCGCAACGGTAAGTGGACGAGTCGCCCCGCGATTCCGCTCCCATCACAGCCACTGGGCGTTTTGAACACGCGCCTGGGAAGGCGATGGGAGTTGCTCCATCAGCCCGGATACCGGCCAACACGGTGGTTGCACGCTAGTCGCGCAACCGTGATGCCTATGCGCTGTCGGGGAAGACGGCGAGGGCTCCTTGTCGAAGAGTTTCCTTTACTACTATGAAAATTAGCACTTCTTGTGCGCGCTTGGCCACGCTGTCGCTGGCTCTGGCTGCCGCATTCCCTATCCATGCCCAGGTGCAGCTCGCACCCACGGTGGTCACCGCCAACCGCGTTGCTACACCCATTGCCGACGTTCTGGGCGATGTGTCGGTGATCAACCGTGACACGCTAGACCTGGCGGGTCAATCGTCGCTGCGTGACGTGTTGTCCCAATTGCCCGGCGTTCAGATGACAGCCAACGGCAGTTACCGTTCCAACACCGGCATCTTCCTGCGCGGTGCCAGTTCGTCGCAAACCCTGGTGTTGATCGACGGCGTGCGCGTAGGCTCCGCCACATCCGGTGGCGCATCTTTCGAGAACATGCCTTTGTCACGCATTGAGCGCATCGAGGTGCTGCGCGGCCCCGCGTCGGCTCTGTATGGCCCCGATGCCGTGGGCGGTGTGATCCAGATTTTCACGCGTGAAGGCGCACCTGGCCTGCAGGCCGATGCCAACATCGGTTATGGCACCGACGGCCAGCAACAGGCGGGCGCATCCGTGCGCGGCTCCAACGGCACCATCGGCTACAGCCTGGGCTTTTCGCGTGAAAAGGCCACCGGTATCAGCGTGCTTTCCAACCCGGCTGCCAGCAGCTACAACCCGGACGAGGACGGATTCAACACCTCCAGCGCCGATGCCAAGCTGACCGCTAAGCTCAGCCGCGAACACGCCCTGAGCCTGAGCCTGTTGCGCAACGAAAACGAGTACCAGTTTGACGGCACCCCGTCACCCAATCCTTTGAAGCTGACCCGGCTGACGACGGAAGCGCGCACCCGGGCCCAGCTGAACAACGCCACCTTTAAATGGGACGCACAGTGGTTGCCCCAATGGCATTCCGCGGTGACGGTGGGAAACAGCGACGAGCAGTCGTTGGCCGACTACTTTCGGTTCTCCGATGGCGCGTTTGGTGGCAGCGGCAAGTTCAACACCAGTCGCCGCCAGTTCACATGGCAGAACGACATCACGCTGGACAAGGATGTGGTGTCGGTGATGCTGGAGAACCGCAACGAAAGCGTTGACAGCTCCACCGCCTACACCGTCACCAGTCGTGATGTGCGCAGTGCACTGGTGTCCTATGCCTTCAACCGCCCGGAGTGGAACGCACTGCTGGTGGCCCGCAATGACGACAACTCGCAGTTTGGCAGCTTTAACAACTGGTCGGCTTCGGGCGGCTACCGCCTGAACCCAACCCTGCGAGCGGTGGCCAGCGTGGGTACCAGCTTCCAGGCTCCGTCCTTCAACCAGCTCTACTTCCCCGGTTTTGGCAATACGGCCCTGGTGCCACAGCGCAACCGCGGCGGCGAACTGGGTTTGAAGTACAGCGCGGGTGATGTGTCCATGGGTGCTGTTGTCTATAACAATGACATCCAGGGTTTCATCATTCCATCCACCAATGTGCAGAGTTCATTGGCGGTGCTGCGCGGTATCACGCTGAGTACCACTGTGCAATCGGGTAACACCCACTACGCGGTGTCGTATGACTATGCAGACCCCCGCTCGTACTCTACCAACCCGGCCTCCAATGACTTGCGTCTGGTGCGTGTGGCACGTAATGTGTTCAATGCACGGGTGAACCACAGTTTTGGCACCCTGGGTGTGTTTGGGGAGCTCAAGGTTTCCAGTGACCGTGAAGACAACAACCTGAGCTTCAGCGGCCGCGAGATTCTGCCGGGCTACACCGTGCTGAACCTGGGTTTGAATTACAGACCGCAGAAGAATGTGTCGGTGCTGGCGCGTATCAACAATGTGACGGACGCGAAGTACATGCTGGCCAATACCTACTCCACGCCGGGCCGTAACGCGTTGGTGACCCTGAGCTGGGCCCTGTAAACGCATGGCGCACGCGAGCTGTCCTGCGGTACTGGTCGCTGCCCCGGCTTCTGGCCAGGGCAAGACCACCGTGACCAGCGCCTTGGCGCGCCTGCACACGCGCCAAGGCAAGCGGGTGCGGGTGTTCAAGTGTGGGCCCGATTTTCTGGACCCATACTGGCATGGCCTGGCCAGTGGTGCGCCGGTTTACCAGTTGGACCTGTGGATGACAGGGGAGGCGGATTGCCGCGCGCGCCTGTTTGCAGCCGCTTTGGACGCGGACCTGATCATTGTGGAAGGTGTGATGGGTCTGTTCGACGGCGAGCCTAGCGCGGCGGATCTAGCGCAGCGGTTTGGGTTGCCGGTCTTGGCGGTGGTGGATGCGTCTGCCATGGCAGGCACGTTTGGTGCGTTGGCTTTTGGTCTGCAGCATTACCGAGCGGATATGCCGTGGGCGGGTGTGTTGGCCAACCGCGTGGCCAGTGCGCGCCATGCGGACATGCTGCAGAGTAGCCTGCAAGACCCTGCCGCGTGGATGGGTGCGCTGATGCGCAATGCAGACATGGTGCTGCCTGAGCGGCACCTGGGTTTGACGATCGCGAGTGAGGTGCCGGATGCTCTGGCGCGGCTGGATGCTGCGGCTGATGCGTTGGCCGATACGCCATTGGGGCGTATGACGCTGGATGATTTGCAGCGGTGGTCCGTTGCTTTTTCCGAGCTGGAAGTTGCTGTTTCTATTGCGCCGGGAGTGCAAACGACTGGGCCTTCTGCTCCGTGTCCCCCGCCCGCTTTGCGGGCTCCTCCTTTACCTGCGCAGAACGCCCAGTCGTCTGCACTCCCTACCTTGCTTGGAAAGAGGATTGCAATTGCGCGGGATGCTGCCTTCTGTTTTATTTACACCGCTAACCTGGATTGCTTGAGGGCGTTGGGCGCAGAACTTGTTTTCTTTTCGCCACTGGCTGACCAAGCGCTACCCACCTGTGACGCTGTTTGGATTCCGGGTGGTTATCCGGAGCTGCACGCTGACACCATTGCCGCCAACACGGCATTGCGCAACAGTCTTGCGATGCACATTGCCGCAGGCAAGCCGGTGTGGGCGGAGTGTGGCGGCATGATGGCGCTGTTTGAAACGCTGGTTGCGGTGGATGGCCAGCGCCACCCGCAGTGGGCGTTGCTTCCTGGTGAGGTGACCATGCACAAGCGGCTGGCGGGGCTGGGGCCGCAGCAGTTGGCATTGGCCAGCGGCACATTGCGGGGCCATACGTTTCACTACTCCACGACCAGCACACCGCTGCAGGCGGTTGCGCGTACTGCGCGCCCGGACACTGCCCCCACGCAAGACGCGGGTGAGGCGCTGTGGCAGCAGGGCGCCTTGCGCGCCAGCTATTTCCATGCCTGGTTTCCGTCCTGCCCGGCGGCCATGGTGGAACTGTTTGGCGTGGCGCACAACGAGGTAACTGCTTGACCATGGACAACGACACACTTCATTTCCCGTGCGGTCCGCAGCGCATTGTCTGCCTGACCGAAGAGACCACCGAGTGGCTATACCTGCTGGGCCAAGAGGCGCGCATTGTGGGTATCTCGGGCTACACCGTGCGCCCCAAACGCGCGCGGGAGGAAAAGCCCAAGGTCAGCGCCTTTCTGAGTGCCAAGATCGACAAGATCATGGATCTGCGGCCCGACTGTGTGCTGGGCTTCTCTGACCTGCAGGCCGACATTGCCGCCGAGCTGGTGCGCAAGGGGGTGCAGGTCACCATTTTTAACCAACGCAGTGTGGCCGAGATTTTCTCCATGTTGTACCAACTGGCGGCGATGGTGGGCGAGGCCGAGCAGGGCCTGCAACGCATCACACAAATGCAGGCTGATTTGCGCGCCATGCAGACCACCGTGGCTGCGCGCGTGGCAGCCGGAGCGCGGCGACCCCGAGTATTTTTTGAAGAGTGGGACACGCCTCACATCAGTGCCATACGCTGGGTGTCGGAGCTGATGGCGATTGCCGGCGGTGACGATTGTTTTGCCGAGCTCTCAACGGAGTCACTGGGCAAGAACCGCATCATTGCGGATGGTGCCGAGATCGTGCGGCGCAACCCGGACATTGTTTTGGGCTCCTGGTGCGGCAAGAAATTTCGGCCCGAGAACGTGGTGGCGCGGGAAGGCTGGGGCGCGGTGAATGCGGTGCGTGATGGGCAGCTGTTCGAAATCAAATCGCCAGAAATCCTGCAGCCTGGCCCGGCGGCGCTGACAGACGGTGTGGCCAAGATGCACCAGATCATCCTGCGATGGATGGATGCGAATGTAGCCCCCACGCTTGTCGCTGCGCGTACTGCGCTGCCCCCCGAGGGGTCCGTCCGCGCCTTGGGGCGGCCCGGCGGCGCGGGAGGCCTTCCATGACCACTTTCTCCGTCGCCAAAAGCGAATTCATTCTGGGCGGCCAGCGCAGCGGCAAGTCGCGCCGTGCCGAGATGCTGGCCCGCAACTGGCTGGACCAGTCGGACACACACCGCGCCGTGCTGATTGCCACCGCCCAGCCCTGGGACGACGAGATGCGCCAGCGCATCGCCCGGCACCAGGCCGACCGCGCGCTGCGGGTGCCCGGCATGGTCACGGTGGAGGAGCCTCTGGCATTGGCCCAGGCCATTGCTGCTAACAGCAAGCCCCACACGCTGGTAGTGGTGGACTGCCTCACCCTGTGGTTGACCAACCTGCTGATGCCAGCTCAGCCAAGTGCTTCTGAAGAAAATGTGCCCCTAGCCCCCGAAGAATATGCCCGGAGTGCTTCACTTTTAATAGCAATTCAGGGCAGCCCAGGCCCCGTGGTGCTGGTGGGCAACGAGATTGGTCTGGGCGTGATTCCCATGGGGCGCGAAGTGCGCGCCTTTGTCGATGCCCTGGGGCGCCTGAACCAGGACGTGGCCAGTGTGTGCCAGCGTGTGACCCTGATGGCCGCCGGCCTCCCTTTGTGTTTGAAAGCCTCTCCATGACGATGACGAAGCGTTTTTCCATTCACTGGCTTTTGTCCTGCGCCGCGCTGCTGGCCTGCTCTGTGCTGCACGCTGGCCAGGTGACTGACGACCGGGGCATCACTGTCACCTTGCCCGCCGTGCCCCAGCGCATCGTCAGCATCCTGCCGTCCTTGACTGAATCGGTCTGTGAGCTGGGGCATTGCGCCCGCCTGGTTGGTGTGGACCGTTATTCCAACTACCCCGACAGCGTGCAGAAGCTGCCCGTGGTCGGTGGTGGGCTGGATCCGAATGTGGAAGCGATCGTGGCCCTGCGGCCTGATGTGGTGCTGATGGCCAAGTCCTCGCGCGTGGGGGAGCGTCTGGAGGCCTTGGGCATCAAGGTGGTGGCGCTGGAGCCCAAGAGCCATGCCGACGTGCAGCGCGTCATGCTGAAGTTGGGCCAATTGCTGGAGGTGGCAGATGCCCAGCGCATCTGGCGCGCCATCGATGCCGGTGTGTCGGCTGCGGCCCAGTCCATCCCCGCCAATGCGCGGGGCGCAAGGGTCTACTTCGAAGTGAACCAGGGGCCCTATGCGGCCAGTGAGGGCTCCTTCATCGGAGAAACATTAACCCGCCTGGGTGCCAAAAACATCGTACCGGGCAAGCTGGGGCCGTTCCCCAAGCTCAACCCCGAATACATCGTGCGGGCCAACCCTGACCTGATCATGATTGGCCAGCGCAGTGCCGATGGCTTGCAACAGCGCCCGGGCTGGCAAAGTATCCGTGCACTGCGCGAGCAGCGCCTGTGCATCTTTGCCAGCGAAGACGCCAACGTGCTCGTGCGGCCCGGCCCCCGCATGGCGGAGGGCGCACGCCTGATGGCCAAATGCCTTGTGGACAAGGCCGCCAAACCATGATGCTGTCGCGTGTGCGCTGGATGGTATGGGCCTCTGTGGTCGGCGCGGCGGCGCTTGCTGCTTTGGGAATTTGTGTAGGCAGTGTGGGTTTTGAGAACCTGTTGCAGCCATTGCTGAACCCCGCGCTGGACCCCGAACACACGGCCATGGCCAAACAAATTGTGTGGGAGATTCGCTTGCCGCGCACCCTGGGTGCATGGGCCGCTGGCGCCCTGCTGGGCCTGGCCGGTGCCGTGGCGCAGGGCCTGTTTCGCAACCCCTTGGCCGACCCGTATTTGCTGGGCAGCGCGTCCGGCGCCTCGCTGGGTGTGGCACTGGCCCTGGCGGCCATGGGCGGTGGAGCCGGCATGTTGGGTGGTGGTGGCGCAAACATGATGAACAGTGGACTGGTGGTTAGCGTGTTTTCCAGTAGTTGGCTGGTGCGCCTGGGGCTGACCGGTGCGGCTTTTGCAGGTGCCGTGCTGGCCGTGCTGCTGACACTGGCCTTGTCCAGAGGCGTGGGCCACACCCTGCGGCTGTTGCTGGCCGGTGTGGTGGTGGGCGTGGTGCTGGGCGCGATGACGCACCTGGTGCTGCTCTTGTCGCCCGATTCCTTGCAGGCCATGCAGGCCTTCATGCTCGGCTCCACGGCGTTTGTCGGCTGGGTTTCATTTGCGCTGATGGCAGTTGTCTGGCTGGTCTGTGGTGTGGCCGCCTGGCTGCTGGCCCGTGTGCTGGACGGGCTGAGCCTGGGGGACGCAACTGCACACAGCCTGGGCCTGGCGGTGGCACCCATGCGGGCGGCCCTGGTGGCCGTGTTGGCCTTGGCTACCGGCACCGCCGTTGCGCAAACGGGTTTGATTGCTTTTGTGGGGCTGGCCGCGCCGCATCTGGTGCGCTCGGTGGTCAAGACCACGCACGGTCAGCTGATCCTGCTGGCCAGCCTGGTCGGTGGCGCATTGCTGATGGCTGCCGACACGCTGGCCCGCTGGCTGATTGCGCCGCAAGAGCTGCCCGTGGGGGTGCTGACTGCCGTGTTGGGTGGTGGCTACCTGCTGTGGCTGATGCACCGCGGCCCGGCAAGGGTGGGGAGTGCGTGATGACGGCTAAGCTGCACAAAAACGGCAACGTGGCGCTGAAGGCAGACGCCATCCACGCATCCATGGGCAGCGGTCTGGGCAAGACTGCCGTGTTGCACGGCCTGTCGCTGGAAATCGCAGCCGGGCAGTGGACCAGCATCGTCGGCCCCAACGGCGCGGGCAAATCCACGCTGCTCAAGACACTGGCAGGCGTACTGCCCCACACCGGCACCGTGTCGCTGTGGGGCACGCCGCTGGCCGCCGTGCCACTGCGCGAGCGCGCCCGGCAACTGGCCTGGCTGGGCCAAAACGAAACCTCGGCTGATGATTTGACCGTTTGGGATGTGGCCATGCTGGGCCGCCTGCCACACCAGGCTTGGCTGGCCCCGCCCAATGCGGCAGACGAGGCGGCCGTAGAGCAAGCGTTGCGCGCCACCCAGGCCTGGGACTGGCGCTGCCGCGCGCTGGGTCAGCTATCGGGTGGTGAGCGCCAGCGTGTGCTCTTGGCCCGCGCGCTGGCCGTGCAGGCGCAAGTGTTGCTGATGGACGAACCGTTGGCCAATCTGGACCCGCCGCACCAGGCCGATTGGCTGGCGGTGGTGCAGGCGCTGGTGGCGCAGGGCAATACCGTGGTCAGTGTGTTGCACGAGATCAGCATGGCTTTGCATGCGGACCGTGTGGTGGTGATGGCGGGTGGGCGGTTGTTGCACCATGGCCCAAGCGGCGATCCGACCACCCATGAAGCTCTGGTAAACGTGTTTGACCGGCGTATTGGTATCCACTCCATTGAGGGGCAGTGGGTGGCGTTGCCCAAGCAAAAATGAAAATTCCCTTCGTTCTGGCTTGTGTAGTGGGCAAGGGCCGCAATGGGCGCTGTGAGCGTTCTGCTCCGTGTCCCCCGCCCTTCGGGCTCCTCCTTTACCTGCGCAGAACGCTCACAGCGCCCACAGCGGCTCTTGCCGGGCCAAC
>CAUPQG010000003.1:0-304251 GCA_963513355.1 uncultured Rhodoferax sp.
CCAGTTCTACTTCCGTACAACGGACGTGACCGGTGCGATCGAGTTGCCAGAAGGCAAGGAAATGGTCATGCCTGGTGACAACGTGTCCATCACTGTGAAGCTGATCAACCCCATCGCCATGGAAGAAGGCCTGCGTTTCGCGATCCGCGAAGGCGGTCGTACCGTTGGTGCGGGTGTGGTTGCCAAGATCATTGCGTAAGCAAAGGAAAACATCATGGCTACCAAGCAAAAGATCCGTATCCGCCTGAAGGCGTTTGATTACAAGCTCATCGACCAATCGGCCGCTGAAATTGTGGATACCGCCAAGCGCACCGGCGCGATTGTCAAGGGCCCCGTGCCTTTGCCAACACGCATGAAGCGTTTCGACATTCTGCGTTCACCCCACGTGAACAAGGCAAGTCGCGACCAGTTTGAGATCCGTACACACCAGCGTCTGATGGACATCGTTGATCCAACAGACAAAACGGTTGACGCGCTGATGAAGCTCGATCTGCCCGCTGGCGTAGATGTCGAAATCAAACTGCAGTAATAGACCTCCAAGTTCGGGTCCAAAACCCGAACTTGCGTCAAAACCAGATGCGAGTTATACTCGCAGGCTCTGTCGGATTTGCCCCTGCGTAATGTAGGGGCGCCCGGCTGGGTTTTATTAACAGTCTCCCACGTAAAACGTTGCAGCCAATTGAAGTTGCAGCGGTGGGAGTTACGGAGAAAACAATGAGTCTTAGCAATCGCTTAGGGTTGCTGGGTCGCAAGGTTGGCATGATGCGCCTATTCACCGACGACGGGGACGCTGTTCCTGTTACGGTGGTAGACGTGTCCAACAACCGTGTGACACAGGTGAAAACCCAGGAGAATGATGGCTACGTTGCCTTGCAGGTAACGTTCGGTTCGCGCAAAGCTTCGCGTGTAACCAAGCCAGCTGCCGGTCACCTTGCGAAAGCAGGCGTTGAAGCCGGTGAAATCATCCAAGAATTCCGTGTGACCGCTGACGCGGCGGGCAAATACGCTGCTGGCGCTACTGTGCCTGTTGCTGATGTGTTTGCTGTTGGCCAAAAGGTGGACGTGCAAGGCACGACCATCGGTAAAGGCTACGCCGGTACGATCAAGCGCCACCACATGAGCTCGCAACGTGCGTCGCACGGCAATAGTCGTTCGCACAATGTTCCCGGTTCTATTGGTATGGCCCAGGATCCCGGTCGCGTGTTCCCTGGTAAGCGCATGACAGGTCATCTGGGTGATGATTTGGTTACTACGCAAAACCTCGACATTTTCCGCATCGACGAAGCCCGTCAGTTGTTGTTGATCAAGGGTGCTATCCCTGGATCGGCTGGCGGTTTTGTCACCGTGCGTCCCGCTGTCAAAGCGAAATCTGAATCTGCGAAGGGAGCGAACTGATGCAGCTCGAACTCCTAAACGACCAAGGCCAGGCTACTTCGAAATACGAAGCCCCTGAGACCGTTTTTGGCCGCGCATACAACGAAGATCTGGTGCACCAGGTTGTGGTTGCTTTCCAGGCCAATGCCCGTCAAGGCACTCGCGCCCAGAAGGATCGCGAGCAGGTCAAGCACTCGACCAAGAAGCCGTTCAAGCAAAAGGGAACGGGCCGCGCCCGTGCTGGTATGACTTCCTCGCCACTGTGGCGCGGAGGCGGCCGCATATTCCCGAATATGCCCGACGAAAACTTCGCGCAAAAGATCAACAAGAAGATGTACCGCGCCGGTATGGCCTCCATCTTCTCCCAGCTGGCCCGCGAAGGTCGCCTGGCTGTGGTTGATTCGCTGAAGGTTGACTCTCCCAAGACAAAGCCTTTGGCTGCAAAGTTCAAGGCAATGAACCTGGAATCCGTGCTGGTAATCGCTGACGAAGTCGACGAAAACCTGTACTTGGCATCGCGCAATCTGGTCAACATCCTGGTGGTGGAGCCCCGTTACGCTGATCCGTTGTCGCTGGTTCACTACCGTAAGGTGTTGGTGACCAAGGCCGCCATGGACAAACTCAAGGAGATGTTCGCATGAGCGCCCGTATGAACAACACGTCGAAAGTCAAGTACGACGAAGGTCGCTTGATGCAGGTTCTGGTTGCTCCCATCGTGTCTGAAAAAGCCACCATGGTTGCTGAAAAATCCAATGCTGTGACGTTCAAGGTGCTGCAAGACGCTACCAAGCCCGAAATCAAGGCCGCTGTGGAATTGATGTTCAAGGTGGAAGTGCAAGGCGTTTCTGTGGTGAACACAAAAGGCAAGACCAAGCGCTTTGGCAAGTCCGTAGGCCGTCGCGACAATGTTCGCAAAGCCTATGTGATGCTCAAGCCAGGTCAAGAGCTGAACCTCGGCGGGGAGGCTGCGTAATCATGGCTGTTATCAAAATGAAACCAACTTCTCCAGGCCGTCGTGGCGTGGTGAAGATTTCGCGTGACCACCTTCACAAAGGTGCGCCCCACGCTGCCTTGCTGGAACCACAATTCCAGCAAGCCGGTCGTAACAACAACGGCCATATTACGACGCGCCACAAGGGCGGCGGACACAAGCACCACTACCGCGTGGTTGACTTTGTTCGCAACAAGGACGCTATTCCTGCCAAGGTTGAGCGCATTGAGTACGACCCTAACCGTTCCGCGCACATCGCTCTGGTGTGCTACGCAGACGGCGAGCGCAAGTACATCATTGCTCCCCGTGGCCTGGAAGTTGGCGCCACCATCATGAGTGGTTCCGAAGCGCCTATCCGCGTGGGCAACACACTGCCAATTCGCAACATCCCAGTGGGTTCCATCATCCATTGCGTGGAATTGCAAGTTGGCAAGGGTGCGCAGATCATCCGCTCTGCGGGTACCTCTGCAACCCTGCTGGCCCGCGAAGGCACTTACGCCCAGGTTCGTATGCGCTCCGGTGAAGTCCGCAAGGTCCATATCGATTGCCGTGCAACCATTGGCCAAGTCGCCAACGAAGAGCACAGCCTGCGCCAACTGGGTAAAGCCGGTGTCAAGCGCTGGATGGGTATTCGCCCAACCGTTCGCGGTGTGGTGATGAACCCGGTCGACCACCCACACGGTGGTGGCGAAGGCAAGACTGGCGAAGGCCGTCATGCAGTCGATCCTTGGGGTAATCTGACCAAGGGTTACCGTACCCGTAACAACAAGCGCACGCAGGTCATGATCGTGTCGCGTCGCAAGAAGTAAGGGGTAGGTAAATGACTCGTTCTCTCAAAAAAGGTCCCTTTGTGGACCACCACCTGGTAGCCAAGACTGAAAAGGCTGTTGCTACCAAGGACAAAAAGCCGATTAAGACCTGGTCGCGCCGCTCCATGATCCTGCCCGATTTCATCGGCTTGACCATCGCTGTGCACAACGGCAAGCAGCACGTGCCGGTCTATATCACCGATCAAATGGTTGGCCACAAGTTGGGTGAGTTCGCTCTGACCCGTACTTTCAAAGGTCATCCTGCGGACAAAAAAGTCCAGAAGAAATAAGGATTGACCATGGAAACACGTGCAACCCTTCGTGGCGTCCGTTTGTCGGTCGACAAAGGCCGTCTGGTCGCGGATCTGATTCGCGGCAAGAAAGTGGACCAAGCCCTGAACATCTTGCAATTCACACAGAAAAAAGCTGCTGTGATCATCAAGAAGGTTCTGGAGTCTGCTATTGCCAACGCTGAGCACAATGACGGTGCCGACATCGACGAGCTGAAGGTTAAGACCATCTACGTCGAACAAGGCGCATCACTGCGTCGCTTCACGGCCCGCGCCAAAGGCCGCGGCAACCAAATCAGAAAACCCACGTGCCATGTGTACGTGACGGTTGGTAACTGAAAGAGGCCAGGAAGATATGGGACAAAAAATCCACCCAACCGGCTTTCGCTTGTCGATTAGCCGCAACTGGTCTTCACGCTGGTACGCCAGCAACCGTGATTTCGCCGGCATGTTGGCCGAAGACATCAAGGTTCGTGAATACCTCAAAGCCAAACTGAAGAATGCTTCGGTTTCGCGCATCCTGATCGAGCGTCCTGCCAAGAACGCCCGTATCACCATTTTCTCGGCACGTCCGGGTGTGGTGATCGGCAAGAAAGGCGAAGACATCGAAAACCTCAAGCGCGACCTGGGCAAGCAGCTCGGCGTGCCAGTGGCAGTGAACATCGAAGAAGTGCGCAAGCCCGAACTCGATGCCAAGCTGATCGCCGACAGCATCACGCAGCAATTGGAAAAGCGGATCATGTTCCGCCGTGCCATGAAGCGCGCTATGCAAAACGCCATGCGTCTGGGTGCCCTCGGTATCAAGATCATGTCGTCCGGTCGATTGAACGGCATTGAAATCGCCCGTTGCGAGTGGTACCGCGAAGGTCGCGTGCCACTCCACACACTGCGCGCTGACATTGACTACGGTACTTCCGAAGCCAAGACAACCTACGGCATCATTGGTGTCAAGGTTTGGGTCTACAAGGGCGACACGCTGGGTCGTAATGACCTGCCAGCCGCTGTTGAGCCCCGTGCTGAAGAAGAGCGTCGTCCACGCGGCCCCCGCCGTGATGACCGTGGCGGTGCACGCCCTGGTTCTGACCGTCCTGCACCCCGTGGCGCCCGTCGCCCCGAAGGCAGCAATGCGGCACCCGCCGATGGTAGCGACAAGCCTGTAGGGGCTTCCGGTGCCGACGCCGATAAACCCACCGTTAAGCGCGTACGCAAAGCCGCGCCAGCTGCAGCAGCTGACGGTAAAGGAGAATAATTATGTTGCAACCCGCTCGCCGGAAATACCGCAAAGAGCAAAAGGGCCGTAACACTGGCATCGCGACACGGGGCAGCTCGGTCGCTTTCGGTGACTTCGGTCTGAAATGTACAGATCGCGGCCGTTTGACAGCTCGCCAGATCGAAGCGGCACGTCGTGCCATTTCGCGTCACGTGAAGCGTGGTGGTCGTATCTGGATTCGTGTGTTCCCTGACAAGCCAATTTCCCAAAAGCCTGCTGAAGTGCGTATGGGTAACGGTAAAGGTAACCCCGAGTACTACGTGGCTGAAATCCAGCCCGGTAAGATCGTTTTTGAAATCGTCGGTGTGCCTGAAGAATTGGCTCGTGAAGCGTTCCGTTTGGCTGCCGCCAAGCTGCCTTTGCGTACCACCTTCGTGGCCCGCATGATTGGCCAGTAATTCAGGAGATATCGAAATGACGAAAGCTACTGAACTGCGCAAAAAAGACGTTGATGGTCTGAAGACGGAAGTCAAAGCGCTGCAAAAAGCACACTTTGGCCTGCGTATGCAAAAAGCCACGCAACAACTCACCAACACAGCCACGATTCGCACTGCGCGCCGTGACATTGCTCGCGCCAAGACTATTCTTGTCGAGAAGCAAGCCGCTGACAAGTCCGCCAAATAAGGAGCGATAAATGACGGAAGCTAAAAAATCCCTCAAGCGCACCTTGATTGGCAAGGTGGTCAGCGACAAGCGTGCCAAGACAGTGACCGTGCTGATCGAGCGCCGTGTTAAGCACGAGCTCTATGGCAAGATCGTTGGCAAGTCCAGCAAGTACCACGCCCATGATGAAAAGGGCGAGTACCACATGGGCGACATGATTGAAATCACGGAAAGCCGTCCGATTTCCAAGACCAAGAACTGGGTTGCGACCCGCTTGGTGCAAAAGGCCATCGAAGTCTAAAGGGCTTGCCCTCTAGGCCGACAGCCTACTCTCAAACGGCCCACAATCGTGGGCCGTTTGCATTTGTGCAAACCGTTTCAAATCCCAGCCAACAACACCAAGAGGTACAGATATGATCAAAGTAGGCGACACCCTTCCAGCAACCACCCTTATGGAATTCTCGGAAGTGGAAGGTGAAGGCTGCAGCATTGGCCCCAACCCTGTGGACGTTGCAAAAGCCACTGCTGGTAAGACCATTGCGCTATTCGCCTTGCCTGGCGCTTTTACCCCTACATGCTCTGCCAAACACGTGCCAGGCTATGTTGAGAATGTCGCTGCTTTCCGCGCTGCTGGCGTCGATGAGATCTGGTGCCTGAGTGTCAACGACGCTTTCGTCATGGGAGCCTGGGCCCGGGACCAGAAGACAGCGGGTAAAGTCCGCATGCTGGCTGACGGCAGCGCCGCATTTGCGCAAGCCACGGGGCTGACCCTGGATCTGACCAGCAAGGGCATGGGCCTGCGTAGCAACCGCTACTCCATGCTGGTAAAGGATGGCAAGGTCGCCGCGTTAAACATTGAAGGCCCTGGCAAGTTTGAAGTGAGCGACGCGGCTACATTGCTCGCGCAAGCCAAAGCGTAATTATTCAATCGCTACGCAAGCCCCGGACGCCAGTCACCATGGTCCACCGGGGCTTTTTTGTTTCTACAACTCTGCTTTCAGGTAATGGGCGCCTGCAATCGGGTTGTAGTAGTAGGGCGGAATCTCTTCAAACCCGAGTTCTTGATACAGAGCTCGAGCGGCCTCCATGTCATTGAGCGTGTCCAGCAAAATGCAGTCATAACCTGCCACCCGAGCCGACTCCAGAATGGCCTCCGCAAGCATGCGTCCAAGCTGCAGGCCGCGGTAGGCGGGGCGCACGTATAGGCGCTTCATTTCACACGCATTAGGATAGTCCACAGCATCGAGTGGGCGCATGGCGCAGCAACCTGCGAGTGCCCCATCGACGGTAGCGAGTAACAGTCCGCCACGTGGAGCTGCATATTCACCCGGAAGGGTCGCCAGTTCCACGTCGAAATTCTGAAAGCACAAATCCACGCTCAGCGTCTCTGCGTATTCGACAAAGAGGCTGCGCACCGCGTCCAGCTCCAAAGCAGTCGCAGGGACAAGAATCCGGTTCTCGCTAGAACCCAGTGGCGCTGGCGCATTTCCTTCCCTTAGCCTGCCCATTGCACCAATCCCGTGACCAGACCCGCACATACTGCGAACACTACCAAGGCGGCGAGCCGAGACTTGCCGTCATCACGTGCGCTCGTATGGGGTTCGGAAAGCATCTTGTCGCCTAGCAACATTGCAGGCACAAGATTTTCCTTGCGTTTGAAATAGTAGAAAGCCATTGCAGCCAAATGCAGAAAAACCAATGCGTACAAAACGTACTGGCCAATCGCATTATGGTAGTAAGTTGCCTTGGTCACCCAGGCGCTGGCGACCATTTTTGCCAATGGGCCGGCCGTCGCAATCTCGTCATCACTGACCAGGCCAGTGGATACCTGTATCAAGATAAAACCCAGCATGGCAAGCACGGACAAGGCGCCAAGCGGGTTATGGCCAACCGCGGGCGACGAATGACGCCCCTGCAAATACCGCCATATGGCCATGGGGCCGACGACAAATACGTGGAATCGCGACCAGAAGCCGCCCATGAAACCCCAGACCAAGCGAAATAGCAGCAGGCTCAGCACTGTGTATCCGAGCCGAAAATGCCACACCATGGCCTCGCCGCCAATCTTCCCGGTGCCGATCAGGCCCACCAAGCACAGAACCAGCCCCCAGTGAAAAACCCGTGTCGGCAGATCCCATATCCTGACCTTGTTCACCGTGTATCTCCTCGTTCAAGTTGTGTGGAGCGGAGCCGCCCGATACCGGAAAAATGGAATTTAGCACCCAATGGCAGAAGAGCAGCAAACATGGCATGGGTGAATACCCTAGTCGCCATAGATAGCCTAAACCGACGGTCGCGCATAGACTCTGTTCTCGATCTCATCACGTAACCCCTTTTATTCTAGGCAATACACATGAAGAAACTCGCTTCCCTCGCACTGGCACTAACCGTTACAGCTGTGGCGCTCCCTGCCGCCGCTCAGTTTGCCAAACCTGAAGATGCGATCAAATATCGCCAAAGCGCGCTGTTCGTGATGCAGCAAAACTTCGGCCGCGTTGCTGCCATGGCGGCCGGTAGAGCGCCATTTGATGCAAAAGTGGCTGCCGAAAGTGCCGCAGTCGCTGAATTCACCGGCAAATTGCCCTGGGCCGCGTTTGGAGACGGCACGGACAAGGGGCGCGACAACCGTTCCAAGCCCGAAATCTGGACCGACAAGGCCAAATTCAATGACTACGCCGACAAGATGCAGGTAGAAATGGCCAAGCTCAACGCTGCCGCCAAGACCGGAAGTCTGGACAACATCAAGGCGACAATGGCGGGCGTCGGTGGCACTTGCAAAACCTGCCACGACGCTTTCCGAAAAGACTGAACCTGAAAGCCCCCTACGCCATGGACCGCCGCCTCTTTACCGCCCGTTCTGCATCGCTTATCTCACTACTGACGGTAAGCACCTGGCACCAGGCCTATGCCCTAAGCCTGGCTGACCTGAGCAACACGGACGCGACCAAGGGGCTCAAAGAGGCGCTGGAGAAAGGCGCTTTGTCGGCCATAGGCATTCTGGGCGCTGAAAACGGCTTCTTGGGCAATGACCGCGTGCGCATCAATCTCCCGGGCGCACTGAACGACGCCGCCAACCTGCTGCGTCGATTTGGTCAAGGTGGACGAGTGGACGAACTGGTCACTGCCATGAACCGGGGCGCAGAGGCGGCCGTGCCACAGGCCAAAAGCCTGCTCAGCAATGCAGTGCAAACCATGAGCGTGAACGATGCAAAAGGCATCTTGAGCGGCGGCAACACTGCGGTGACCGATTTTTTTGCAAGCAAGACCCGCCCGCAGTTGGCGGTCACCTTTCTGCCAGTCGTGACTCGGGCCACCGAGAAGGTGGGTTTGGCCGACAAGTACAACGAAGTTGCCGGAAAGGCGGCAGAGATGGGTCTGCTGAAGAAGGAAGATGCCAACATCCAGCAATATGTCACAGGCAAAACACTGGATGGACTGTTCGTCATGATCTCCGAAGAGGAGAAGAAGATTCGACAGAACCCTGTGGGTTACGGAAGCGCCATCCTGACCAAGGTGTTTGGCGCACTCAAGTGAGCCTACATTTCCGGCGCTCGACCGCGGCACTGGCGATGGCTGCCCTGACGATGGCCTGCACCCCGGCCCTGAACTGGCGAGAGGTGTCACTGAACGGCATGGTTGCGCTATTGCCCTGCAAACCGGACCGAGCTGAGCGCGTTATTCCACTCGGTGCAATGGAAGTGCCGCTCCAGATGTCTGGCTGCGAGGCTTCTGGCGTGCTGTATGCGATTAGCCGTGTGCAGGTGCAGGACGCCGCACGGTTGCTGGCCGTACACCAAGACTGGCGCAAAGCCACTTTGGCAGCGATGCAAGCCGCGACTGCATCCACACAACCCTACAAGCCCCCCGCTACGCCGGCAGGTCCGACAAAGATGGGGCTGCGCCCAGAGGAATTCGACGGCAAGCGCCCGGATGGAAGCGCCGTACAGGCCCAAATACTCTGGTTGGCAAAAGGCAAAGACATCTACCAAATCGCGGTGTATGGCAGCAAACTGCAACCTGAGATGACCGAACTGTTGTTTTCGGAACTAAGCCTGCGCTAGCGCCTCTGCAGTTACAGGGGCATTGGCGTTGGCAAAGCGGCCATAATCGACTCCAATAACCCCATGAACACTGCCATTCTCATCATCGCCCATGCACCGCTGGCCAGTGCTTTGCGGGAATGTGTGTTGCATGTCTACCCGGAAGCCGCCGATGGCGTGGCCGCGCTGGATGTGTTGCCCAATGAGGCGCCCGAAATCACCCGTTTGACTGCCCTGGCCTCGCTGCAACGGCTGGGCGCGCCCAACACCTTGGTTCTGACCGATGTGTTTGGCGCCACACCGTGCAACGTGGCGCAAAAGGTGGTGGACGGTGTGCACTCCAAACTGGTCGCAGGCGTCAACCTGCCCATGCTTTTGCGGACCGTCAACTACCGCCATGAGCCACTGGATATTCTGGTGGCACGCGCCATGTCGGGCGGCACGCAGTGCATCATGCAAGTCGCCGTTACCGCACCCCAAAACCAGACCCGTAAACCGCATGATCAAAACCACAACGACCATCAGCAATAAACTGGGATTGCACGCCCGCGCGTCGGCCAAGCTGACCAAGCTGGCTGGCAGCTTTCCGTGTGAGGTGTGGATCGCCAAGGGTGAGCGCCGCGTCAACGCCAAGAGCATTATGGGTGTCATGATGCTGGCCGCCGGCTTAGGCTCCGAGGTTGTCATCGATACCGAAGGCGATCGCGAGCAAGAGGCCATGGACGCGTTGCTGGCCATGATCGCCGACAAGTTCGGCGAGGGTGAATAAGGTATCTAGATGACCTTCGCTATCCACGGCCTCAACGTGTCCCGCGGCGTGGCCATTGGCCGCGCGGTGCTGGTTGCCTCCAGCCGGGTGGATGTGGCCCACTATTTTGTGCAGGCCCATGAGGTCGACGCCGAAATTGACCGCGTGCGCAAAGGCCGCAATGCAGTCATCGACGAAATCCATCGCCTGCAGGCGACCATTGCGCAAATGGGGCCCAAGGAGGCGCCCCACGAGTTGGGCGCCCTGCTCGACGTGCACCTGATGCTCCTGCAGGACGACGATTTGGTGGGTGGGGTCAAACACTGGATCACAGAGCGCCTGTACAACGCGGAGTGGGCCCTGACCACCCAGCTGGAGATCATTGCCCGCCAGTTCGACGAGATGGAGGACGAGTACCTGCGCGAGCGCAAGGCCGACCTGGAGCAGATCGTCGAACGGGTCCTGCGTGCCATGAAGGGCAAGAGTTCACCCATGGTCTCGCACGCGCACCAACGCACGGGCCGCAAACCTTCGCAACAAGACCTGCTGCTGGACGACACGGTGGACGTGCCGCTGATCCTGATCGCCCACGACCTGTCGCCCGCCGACATGTTGCAATTCAAGCAAAGCGTGTTCGCCGGTTTTATCACCGATGTGGGTGGCAAGACCTCACACACCGCGATTGTTGCCCGCAGCATGGACATACCCGCCGTGGTGGGCGCACGCCTGGCCAGCCAGTTGGTGCGCCAGGACGACTGGGTCATCATCGACGGTGATGCGGGGGTGGTCATCGTCGACCCATCACCCATCATCCTGGCTGAATACGGCTTCAAGCAACGCCAGCGCGAACTGGAGCGCGGCCGCCTGCAGCGCCTGCTGCACACACCCTCTGTCACCCTGGACGGTGAGAAGGTGGAACTGCTGGCGAACATCGAAATGCCCGAGGATGCCCTGGTCGCCGTAAAAGCCGGTGCCGTTGGCGTAGGCCTGTTCCGCAGCGAATTTCTGTTCATGGGCCGCCAAGGCCGCCTGCCTGGCGAGGAAGAGCAATACCAGGCCTACAAGCGTGCCGTTGAAGGCATGCAGGGCCTGCCGGTGACCATTCGCACGGTGGACGTGGGTGCAGACAAACCGCTGGACGATTCGCTGCGCGATGACGCCCATCTGAACCCCGCCCTGGGTCTGCGTGCCATCCGCTGGAGCCTGGCCGACCCGGCCATGTTTTTGACCCAGTTGCGCGCCATCCTGCGTGCCGCAGCCCACGGGCAGGTGCATATGCTGGTACCCATGTTGGCCCACGCGCGGGAAATTCGCCAGACGCTGGCCCACCTGGACCATGCACGTGCCCAGTTGGATAACCGTGGCGTGGCCTATGGTCCGATCAAACTGGGAGCTATGATTGAAATTCCGGCTGCCGCCCTGAGCCTTCGCCTGTTCCTCAAACACTTCGACTTTTTGTCCATCGGTACCAACGACCTGATCCAGTACACGCTGGCGATTGACAGGGCCGACGAATCGGTGGCCCACCTGTATGACCCGTTGCACCCCGCCGTGCTGCGCCTGGTAGCCGACACCATTGCCGAATGCCGCGCCCAGGGCAAGGGCGTGAGCGTGTGTGGTGAGATGGCAGGTGATGTGGCCTTGACCCGGCTGCTCCTGGGCCTGGGCTTGCGCAGCTTCTCCATGCACCCGGCGCAGATACTGGCCGTCAAGCAGGAGATATTGCGCGCCGATACCAGCAAGCTGGCGGCGTGGGCACAACGTATACGGGATGCTGAAGACCCTGCATTGGAGATGGCGCGCCTTTGAGTTTGCTATGTAATGGATAGCATCTGAGTGAGCGTTATCCGGGGCTAGCGGCTCTTTTTATCATCACCCTTTGGCCCGGGAGCCCAATATGGCGGCACCAATGATCATGGCCGCCGCCAGCGCAACGGACGGGCTTGGCATTTCATGCCGCACCCACAGCAGGGCCAGCGTGGACAGCAGCGGCGTCAGAAACGACAACACCCCAATCTGTCGGGCGTCGCCACGTTTGAGCGCCGCGTCCCACAAGTAAAAGGCAGCGCCCAAGGGGCCAAGACCCATGGCGGCAATCAGGCCCCAGTCGGTGGCGCTGAGCGTCACTGCAGGCTCCAACGCCGCGTGGCACAACAAAGACAAGACACCGGAGACCAGTCCAAACAGTCCAATAGCCGCACTCGGGAAGGGGGGTACACGTTGCGTGAGCAGCGAGTAACTGGCCCACACAAAGGCTGACGCCAGGGCCGGTACATAACCCCAGGCAAAACCGCCACTCCCTTGCACACCCTGGCCGCCGCTGCTGCCACCCAGAATAGCCAATGCAGCGCCAGCAAAACCCAGTAGTGCGGCTGCCACGTGCAGCGCGCGCAACCGCATGCCAGGTAGAAACAGCGGAGCCATCAGCACTATGCCCAACGGCCACAGGTAATTGACCAGATTTGCCTGCACCGGTGGCGCGTGGCGCAGTGCGATGAACAACAGGAAGTGGAAGCCAAAAAGGCCATACACGCCCAGCACCAGGGTGCGCACCGGCACCCAGGCATTGGCCAATTTGCCGCCAGACAATGGCAGCGCAATCAGGCTGCCCACCAGCAGGCCCAGCCCGGTCAACAGAAACGGCGGCACATGTTGCAGCAAGACACCCAGCGGTGCCAGCGTGCCCCACAAAACGATGGCGCCCAAGGCAAACAACGTGGCAGGCGAGAGAAGTCGGGGAGGATGCATCGTTCGATTCTAGAGAGGCAGCCGTGCTGACGCCCGGTTGGGGTAGCATCCCGCCCTCCCTTCATGAAAAGCCCCCAGTGACCGACGACTTCGAAAAAATCCAAGAACCCCGCCTGTGGCGCGACGCAGGCTGGACCGCCACTGTCATCAAGAACGAAGACGACGACGGTTGGGCCGTTGCCATGACCAAAGACGGCGCAGCCGAACCCGCCCTGGTCGGCCCCTGGACCATGGGCCGTGACAAGAAAAACCCCAAGCCGCTGGATGGCGCCGCGTTCAGCACCCTGGTCAAGACCGCCAGTGAATTCGTGCGCCGCAGCGAACAGCAGTTGCATGCATCCCTGCACCAAAGCATTGCCGTCACGGTGGGTGATGCACGCATCACCGTGAACCTGGATATCGTGCCGGACGAAGACAACCCCTACGCCACGCTGAGCGCGGTCGATGATGGTGGCGATGTGTTGGCCCAGGTGCGTGTTGCGCCTTCCTTCAAGCTCAACCGCAGCAGCGCCGTGGCCTGGGCAGAAGGTGGATACGCCAAGTCTGCGGGGCGCTAAGACAAGCGCACTACGCAGACAACGGCTTTAGCAATTCCGCCAAATCCCCTTCGGTAAACAGCGGCTGCTTGCGTCCGGTGGCGCCGCTGTACATGCTGCCCGCCAGCGCGGCCTTGCGTTCCTGCAGCGCCAAGATGCGCTCCTCGATCGTGCCCTGCGCCACCAGCTTGTAGACAAATACCGTCTGCGTTTGGCCGATGCGGTGGGCGCGGTCAGTGGCCTGGTTTTCTGCTGCCGGGTTCCACCAGGGGTCGTAGTGGATGACGGTGTCGGCCTGGGGCAGATTCAGGCCCACACCACCGGCCTTCAGGCTGATCAGGAAGATCGGTACTGCACCGCTGGTGAATTGTTCAATCAGTGCATCGCGGTTTTGGCTCCGGCCCGTGAGCTTGACCCAGGGAATGCCGCGTTGCTTCAACTCGCCCTCTATCAGCGTCAGCATGCTGGTGAACTGCGAAAACAACAGAATGCGCCGCCCCTCGGCCACCATCTCGGGCAGCAGCTCCATCAGCTGCTCCAGCTTGGCCGAGGTCTTGACCTTTTGCGCCGCTGCCAATTTGAGCAAACGCGAGTCGCAGCAGACCTGGCGCAGCTTCATCAGGGCATCCAGAATCGTGATTTGCGACTTGGCCAGCCCTTTGGTGGTCAATGCTTCGCGCACGGTTTTTTCCATGCCCAGACGAATGGTTTCGTACAGGTCGGCTTGTTTGCCCGATAGCTCCACGCGTTCAATAGTTTCCACCTTGGGTGGCAGCTCGTGGGCCACCAGGGCCTTGGTCCGGCGCAGCATAAAAGGCGTGATGCGCGCACGCAGTTGCTCCAGGCGTTCGGGGTCACCCTGTTTCTCGATGGGAGTGCGAAACAGCTCCTTGAAGCGCGCCTGGCTGCCCAGAAAACCCGGCATTAAAAAGTGGAACAGACTCCAGATTTCACCCAGATGGTTTTCCATCGGTGTGCCGGACAGGCATAGCCGGTGCCGGGTCTGCAACTGGCCCACCACTTGTGCCGCGTGGGTGCTGGCGTTCTTGATGTTTTGCGCTTCGTCTAGCACCACCAGGTGCCACTGCGCCTCCAGCCATCGTTCCTTGTCACGCTGCAACAGGGAGTAGGGCGCGATGACGATGTCGCAGTCCGCTATCGCGTGCGCCGCGTCGTGGCGCTCCTTGCCATGCAGCACCAGCGTACGCAGGCCGGGGCAAAAGCGTTGGGCCTCGCGCCGCCAGTTACCCATCAGGCTGACGGGCGCAATGATCAGGGCCGGGTGGGTCAGGCGACCGGCATCTTTTTCAACCTGGATGTGGGCCAGCGTCTGCAGGGTCTTGCCCAGGCCCATGTCGTCGGCCAGGATGCCGCCCAGGCCGTGTTCGCGCAAAAACTGCAGCCAGCTCAGGCCCTGCTGCTGGTAGGCACGCAATTCGGCGTGCACGCTGTGTGGTACCGCTACTTCGGGTATTTCGGAACGGCCACTGAGGCGTTGCACCAACTCACGCAGGTGCAGCGCACCGTCCCAAACCGCGCCTTCGCCCAGTGCCGCTGTAGTGCGCATGGCGTCCAGGCGCGAAAGCTTGAGGCTGTCGCCAGTGAAGTCGTGCGCGCGGTCGCCCACCAGCTCCAGCAGGGCGGCCATCCAGGGTTTGAGCGTCACGGTGGGCAGGCGGATGTAGCCAGCCGGTTGACCCGCCTGCAGATGGGGCAGGTAGACGTAGGGCGGAATCTCGGGTAGCCCGGTCTCGGCGTTGATGGGGCTGTTGGCCGCTGCGGCAATCAGCTCGGGCAGCATCGGCAGGATGTTGTGGCGCTGGCCGTTGACTTCCATGCCCAGCGACAAGTCAAACCAGGGGGAGGTGGGGCTTTGGCCCTGGGGTTGCAACTGCACCTGCAGTGCGTCGGCATGGGTGATCCAGCCTTTGAGCGCATCGTCCAGTGTCACCACAAATCCGGCCGTGCGCAGCGGTGCGTAGTCCGTGTCCGCCCATTGCAGCCAGGTGTGCTGGGGTTCATCGGAGGGGATGCCAAAAATGCCACTTTCGGCCGATACCAGTCCCATGTCCATCAGGCGGGTGATGGCGTCCAGCTCGGCTTCGGCATCGCGTTGCACCAGTGCCCGGCCTTGCGGGCCATCGGCCACGATCGATGTCCCTTGGCCCGCCCACCAGCCACGGTAGCCTTGGTAGTCAAAACGCAGTTGCACCTGGATCAGTCCCCGGTCGCGGGCTTGGTCTGCGGAATTGAGCGAGAGGTGCAGGCAGGCGGCGGGGGCGACTCCGCCAATGGTGACCAGGTTCTCCAACATGGGCGGCGCTGGCAGCGCGCCCAGGCGTTGCATCAAGTGGGCCTGGTGTTTTTTCAAAGCGAACGGCTGCAGCACCGGGGCTTTGAGCAGCACGGTGAGCTGGGCCTCCGACAGGCCCGGCACCTGTACGACACCACACAGGCCCTGGGTACTGTCCAGGTAGAGCGGCGGGGTGTTCAAAAACAGCTTGGCCTGCGCGGGCGCGTCGCGCAGTCTGGCACGCAGGGTCCAGCCAGGTGTGCCACCGTGGGAGGGGGTGACCTCCTGCCAGCTCCAGTCCAGCGTACGCGGTGGGCCCCATTGCAGGGTCTGGTCAGGGCTGCCGTTGGTATGGCAGGCATACAAGCGGCCGGTGCTGGCGGCTTGTTGCAGGGTGATCATGCCCACTTGGCCACAGAGCGTAGCGGTGGGGCTGCCGCTGTAGGCGCTGTAATACGAGCGGTCCGGGTCCGGCATGGCCAGCAACAGCTGCAGCACTTCACGGTCTGTGGTGCTGGCCAGGTCATAGGCGGCTTGCCCCGCCCGGGGCGGTGTGCGAATGGCTTTGGGTTTGCCCCATTCGCCGTTGGTCTTGGCGCTGGACACCACCGCTTCCAGCTGCAACTGCTGGGGCCGGGTGCTGGGCCCAACGGGTTTGAGCAGGTACAAATACTGCTCGACGCGACCCGTACTGTGCGCGCTGGCGGACGATGGCGCATCGCTGCCATTTCCACCGGCGCGGTCCAGCTCGTAAAACCAGTTCAATAGCTGGGCTTCTGCGTCCTTGCGTTGGATGTCTTCCAGGCGGGCTTGGGCTGCCAGTCGGGCGGCTTCCACTTCTTCGGCCGTGGGTGGTGTGCGGCTTGCAGGCTTGACCGCCTGTGCTGCCGCCTCGCTGCCCAGTATGCGCAGGCCTTGGTAGGCGGCCTTCAGGGTCAATGCCACGCCATGTTTGCAGTTGTAACCGACTGCGCAACTGCAGTCGGCGTCCCAGGTGTCGATTTCGCCGTCGGAGGTAAGGGTGAGCTCTACCGTCAGCGTGTAGGGCCAGCGTTCGCTGCCTTGCACCTGGCCTTCGAGCCGCCAGTAACTGTCAGCAGGCGCAATCTGCAGATCGAGCACTTTTTGCCCGGAGTACAACAAGCGCCCGCGCGTCCAGGTCGCATTGGGGGTGAGTTTCTCCTGGGAGTTGGGGTTGAACCAAACGCGGCTCGTCGGGAGGTCGCTTTGCATGAAATCGTGCCTGAGCCCCCGAATATGCCGGTCATTGCGCTACCAATTTAGTAGCAAGTTGGCGTCGTTACGGCGCAGGTGTTGCCAGGGCATGCCCTGCCTGCTGGTCGGCGTGGTAGCTGGATCGCACCATCGCACCCACCGCCGCGTGCTTGAAGCCCATTTCATACGCCTTGGCCTCGAACATCTTGAAGGTGTCGGGGTGCACGTAGCGCTTCACGGTGAGGTGGGAAGTGCTGGGCGCCAGGTACTGGCCTATGGTCAGCATATCGATGTTGTGGTCGCGCATGTCTTGCATGACCTGCAGCACCTCTTCGTCGGTCTCGCCCAGGCCGACCATGATGCCGCTCTTGGTGGGCACACCGGGGTGCAGGGCCTTGAATTTTTTCAGCAGGTTCAGGCTGAACTGGTAGTCCGATCCGGGGCGTGCCTCTTTGTACAGGCGCGGCGCGGTTTCCAGGTTGTGGTTCATCACATCCGGCGGTGCGGCGTTCAGGATGTTGAGCGCACGGTCGTCACGGCCACGGAAGTCGGGCACCAGCACTTCAATCTGGGTGGTGGGCGAGAGTTCGCGGATGCGGGTAATGCAATCGGCGAAATGCTGGGCGCCGCCGTCGCGCAGGTCGTCGCGGTCCACGCTGGTGATGACCACGTATTTGAGTTTCAGTGCGGCAACGGTCTTGGCCAGGTTTTCGGGCTCGTTCACGTCCAGCGGGTCAGGGCGGCCATGGCCCACGTCGCAGAACGGGCAGCGCCGCGTGCACTTGTCGCCCATGATCATGAAGGTGGCCGTGCCCTTGCCAAAACATTCACCGATATTGGGGCAACTGGCTTCCTCACACACGGTCACCAACTTGTTCTGGCGCAGGATGTCCTTGATCTCATAGAAGCGCGTGGTCGGTGAGCCGGCCTTGACGCGAATCCAGTCCGGCTTCTTCAGCACTTCACCCTGTACCACCTTGACCGGAATGCGCGACAGCTTGGCTGCCGCTTTTTGTTTGGCGCTGGGGTTGTAGTCAGCCTGTGACTGGGCTTCGCGCACGGTGGGGGTTACAGGGTCTTGGTTCATGGGGCAAGATAGGTTGCGAGTTTCTGGCTCAAGACGTCGGCGGCCTCAGCCCAACCGACAGATACCCCGATTGTAGAAAGGTCCACGGTTTGCAGGCCCGAATACCCACAGGGGTTGATACGCGAGAAGGGTTCCAGGTCCATGGCCACGTTGAGTGACACGCCGTGATAGGTGCAGTTGCGGCTGACCTTGATGCCCAAGGCGCCGATTTTGCCCAGGCCGGTGAAGTCGGGATCGGAGGATGGGGGGGCAGATCCGGCAGCGGGCTCCATTTTGCGGGGCCGTTGCTCCAGCGGCGTATGCCCAAAGGGATCCTCCAGCCGCACATAAATCCCGGGGGCGCCGGCCACCCGGTGTCCGGTCACGCCAAAGTACAGCAGCGTGCGGATGACCGCCTCTTCGATCCGGTACACGTATTCCTTGACGAAGTAACCCGCCCGCTTGAGGTCGATCAACGGATAGGCCACGACCTGACCCGGCCCATGGAAGGTGACCTGACCACCCCGGTTGGTCTGCACCACCGGGATATCGCCGGGCAAGAAGATGTGCTCTGGCTTGCCGGCCAAACCTTGGGTGAAAACGGGCGGATGCTCACAAATCCATAGCTGATCCGCAAGGTTTGACGGGGGCTGAAGGCATCTTTCACTGGTAAAGGCCTGCATGGCGGCGTAGGTGGGCGCGTAGTCCACGTGGCCGAGGTGGCGGATGTCTATGGTCACAGGACCACTTTGACCATGGGGTGCGTGGACAGCGTGCGGTACAGCTCGTCCAGCTGTTCGCGGCTGGTGGCCGTCACGGTAATGGTCACGCCCAGGTACTTGCCACCCTTGCTCTCGCGCAACTCAATGGTGCTGGCATCAAAGGTCGGGTCAAACTGGTGGGCGATGTGGGTGATGGCGTGCACCAGACCATCCGTTTTGATGCCCATGACCTTGATGGGGAACAAAGAAGGGTAGTCGATCAGCGATTCCTGGCGCGGTGCGGGCGTGGTGTCCGACAGGGGCGGGGTGCTGCCCTTGTCTGATGGTGGGGGGGTGGAAGAAGAAGTCATAGGTAGGGCATAGATAGGGGCGCTGCTCAGGCAAGCAAGGCGTGGTGCAAGGCCGCACCGTCTGCAGGCTGGTCCATGCTGCGTTGCTTGCTGGCCTGGTAGCCGGCGTACAAGGCACGGTAGACAGGGCCGGGCAGGCCGTCGCCCACGGGCTGGCCATCCAGCGTGGTCACGGGCAGCACCTCTTTGGTGGCGCTGGACAAGAGCAGTTCATCGGCAGCCAGCACCTCGTCGCGGTGGATGCGGCGCAGCTCAAAGGGGATGCCCTGCTCCTGGCCGATGGCTTCGATCAGGCCATAACGAATGCCTTCGAGTACGAGATTGTCGCGAGGAGGCCCCAAAACGGTGCCGTTTTTGACCACCCAGACATTGCTGGAGGCAGCCTCGCTCAGGTAATCGTGGCGAAACATGACGGTTTCAACGGCGCCGGCGTCCACGCTGATCTGGCGGGCAAACACGGAGCCCAGCAGGCTGGTGCTCTTAATATGCGCCTTTTCCCAGCGGAAGTCGTCGGCCGTGACGCAGGTCACGCCCTGGGCGCGTTGTTCGGCCGTTGGCTGGACCATGCGATTGCTCAAAGCAAACACCGTCGGCTGAATGTCCGCGGGCATGGCATGGTCGCGCATGGCTACGCCACGGGTGATTTGGATGTACACCATTTGGTTGGTGTTTTCTGGGCTAGCCCCCGTGAAATCTGCATAGCGTGCTATCAAATTCAATACAAGCTCTTGCCACTGCGCTGGGCTCAGCGGATTGGGTAGCCGCATTTCTGTCAGGCTGCGCGCCAAACGGGCCATGTGCTGGGCAAGGCGAAAAGGGTGTCCGGCGTAGACAGGGACTACCTCATACACCCCATCGCCGAAGATGAATCCACGGTCCATGACGCTGATTTTGGCGTCTGGCAGCAAGGTGAATTCGCCGTTCAAATAACAAGGCAGGGACGGCAAGTGGTGCATGGGCAAATTATCGCCGGGCGGGATGGAGGTGGTGAAAAGCCGGTAAGTGGACGTGCCTAAACACGCCAAACGCATGAAAATTTCTGGTTGGGCGGGGGTTTCTACGTATAATCGGAGGCTGTGCTTTGAACTGCGGCAGTAACCTGAGCGTAATTCTCATTCATGACAATCGCGCCCCAGCCCTCGCCGCCGACTGATGCAGAGAACCCAGATGGGCTCTTTGATGCAGAGTTCAAGCCCTTGACGGCAGAAGAAGCCCGCCAGTGGCGCAGTGCCCATCCCGTGGTGTCTCCCTGGTGGGTCATCGTGTGGCAAGTGTTGGCGGGTGCGGTGTTCGCAGTGCTGGCGGCCCTTTGGGCGGGCAAGGCGGCTGGCATTTCTGCGGTGTATGGATCGCTGGCCGTGGTTTTTCCTGCGGCCTTGATGGTTCGGGGGTTGCAGCGGCAAAGGGCCGTGGCTCAGCCTGGTGCCGCGATGTTGGGGTTTGTGATTTGGGAGTCGGTGAAAGTTGTCTTGACGGTGGCCTTGTTGTTGGCTGCGCCCAAGGTGGTTTCTCCGCTCAACTGGCTGGCCCTGGTGGCTGGCTTTGTGGTGACGATGAAGGTGTACTGGGTGGCCGCGTGGTTGCACTCGCGACGCCGAAGTCTCTAAACGGTTCGAATTGATATTTGGTGACCTATGTCTGTAGAAAACACTGGAACACATGCCCCCTCTGCTGGTGAATACATCCAGCACCACCTGCAACACCTGCAGAAGGATTTTTCCTTCCAAAGCGTGAAGCAGACCAATATTGTCGATTTCAGCCTGTTCAACTTTGACTCGTTGCTGTTCTCGGTGATTTTGGGTATTGTGGGTTGCTTCGTGCTGTGGAGTGCAGCGCGCAAGGCTACCTCTGGCGTGCCGGGTCGTTTTCAGGCTGCTGTTGAAATCTTGTCCGAGATGGTGGAGAACCAGGCCAAGGGCGTGATCCACAACGCCAAGAGCCGTAAATTGATTTCTCCTTTGGCGCTGACCGTGTTTGTCTGGATTTTCCTGATGAATGCCATGGACATGTTGCCGGTGGACCTGATTCCACAGATTTGGCACACCGCAGGTCCCGCCATGGGCTTCAAGGACTACATGCGTGTGGTTCCTACGGCTGATCTGTCTACAACACTGGGCTTGTCTTGCTCTGTTCTGTTGATCTGCGTGTTTTACAACATCAAGATCAAGGGTCTGGGTGGCTGGGCGCATGAGCTGATTGCGGCGCCGTTCGGTGACCACTGGGCGCTGTACCCCATCAATTTCCTGATGCAGATGATTGAATACGTTGCCAAGACCGTCTCCCACGGCATGCGGTTGTTTGGCAATATGTTTGCGGGTGAGTTGGTGTTTATGTTGATCGCCCTGATGGGTGGTGGCTGGGCGCTGTCAGGGACAGGTGTTGGGTTGGCTATTGGCCACGTCATCGCCGGAACCGTGTGGACGCTGTTCCACATTCTGGTGATCACTTTGCAAGCCTTCATCTTTATGATGTTGACGCTGATCTACACCGGTCAAGCGCACGACGCACATTGATGTAACTGTTTCGTTTCTTTGTTTTCGTTTTTCTTTTTCCACTAACTTTTAGGAGCTTCTCATGGAAAACATTCTCGGCCTCGTGGCATTGGCTTGCGGCATCATCGTTGGTCTGGGCGCTATCGGCGCTTCCATCGGCATCGCGCTGATGGGTGGCAAGTTCCTCGAATCTTCGGCTCGTCAGCCTGAGCTGATGAACGAACTGCAAACTAAGATGTTCATCTTGGCTGGTCTGATTGACGCTGCGTTCCTGATCGGTGTTGCTATCGCTCTGCTGTTCGCATTCGCCAACCCCTTCGTTCTGAAGTAATCCACGGCCCTTCACGTTAGAGAAGGAATCAAACCGTGAACATCAACGCAACCCTGTTCCTGCAGGCTATCGTTTTTGCGATCCTGGTGTGGTTCACGATGAAATTCGTGTGGCCCCCGATCACGAAAGCGCTGGACGAGCGGGCACAGAAAATAGCCGACGGCCTCGCAGCCGCCGACAAGGCCAAGGCCGAACTGGCGTCTGCCAACAAGCTCGTGGAAGCCGAACTGGCATCTTCCAAGAATGAAACCGCAGGGCGTCTGGCAGAAGCCGACCGCCGTGGACAGGCCATTGTGGAAGAAGCAAAGGCCCGTGCGACCGAAGAGGCGAATCGCATCATTGCGGCCGCCAAGGCGGAAGCAGAGCAGCAGTCAGTCAAGGCCCGTGAAGCCCTCCGTGACCAGGTCGCCGCCCTCGCCGTCAAAGGTGCTGAGCAGATTCTGCGCAAGGAAGTCAATGCCGGTGTGCATGCCGACTTGCTGTCTCGTCTGAAGACTGAGCTGTAAGGGAAGACCATGGCTGAACTTGCCACCATTGCCCGGCCGTATGCCGAAGCCTTGTTCAAGGCTGCACAAGCAGACCTGAACGCTGCCGAAGTGTGGCTGGATGAGCTCGCTGAAGTCGCCAGAAATGGTCAACTACAGCAATTCGCCAGCGACCCCAAAGTCACCAGCGCCCAGGTTTATGACCTGATCGCCGGCGTGATGAAGGCTGCGCTGTCGGAGCAAGGTAAAAACTTCCTGCGCACTGTCATCGACAACGGACGCCTGGATGCGCTGCCCGAAATTGCAGCGTCTTTCCGTGTGCTGAAGAACGCCAAGAGTGGTATGTCCGACGCCGTTGTCTACAGCGCTTTCCCGATCGACGCAGCCGCGTTGGCGGAAGTTGCGGCTTCGCTCGAAAAGCGTTTTGGCCGCAAGCTCAACGTCACCGTTGAACTCGACGCCGAGCTGATTGGCGGTATCCGTGTGGTGGTGGGTGACGAAGTGCTTGACACCTCCGTCAAGGCCCGTTTGGAACAAATGAAAGTGGCTTTGACAGTTTGAGGCGCAAGCCGCTTGCTGTGAAGCCCAACTAAAGAAAGAAGGAAAGAGTCATGCAACTCAATCCCGCAGAAATTTCTGAATTGATCAAGAGCCGCATCGAAGGCTTGGCCGCGACTAGCGATATTCGCAACCAGGGTACCGTGGTTTCCGTGACCGACGGCATCTGCCGCATCCACGGCCTCTCCGACGTGATGCAGGGCGAAATGCTTGAATTCCCGGCCGGCAGCGATGGTTTGCCCACCTACGGCCTGGCCCTGAATCTGGAGCGCGACTCGGTCGGCTCCGTGATCTTGGGTGAATACGAGCACATCTCCGAAGGCGACACCGTCAAGTGCACCGGCCGTATTCTGGAAGTTCCAGTCGGCCCCGAGCTCAAAGGCCGTGTGGTCAATGCGCTGGGTCAGCCTATCGACGGCAAAGGCCCTATCAACGCCAAGATGACCGACGTGATCGAAAAGGTTGCGCCAGGTGTTATCGCCCGTAAATCGGTGGACCAGCCCATGCAAACGGGTCTGAAGTCCATTGACTCCATGGTGCCCGTGGGTCGTGGCCAGCGCGAGTTGATCATTGGTGACCGCCAGACCGGTAAAACGGCTGTTGCGATTGACGCCATCATCAACCAAAAAGGTCAGAACATGACCTGCGTTTACGTCGCGATTGGCCAAAAGGCCTCGTCGATCAAGAACGTGGTGCGTTCGCTGGAGCAAGCGGGCGCGATGGAGTACACCATTGTTGTGGCTGCTACCGCGTCCGAATCGGCTGCCATGCAGTACGTCTCGGCCTACTCCGGTTGCACCATGGGCGAATACTTCCGCGATCGCGGCGAAGACGCTCTGATCGTGTATGACGACTTGTCCAAACAAGCTGTTGCTTATCGCCAAGTGTCCCTGCTGCTGCGCCGCCCACCAGGTCGCGAGGCCTACCCTGGCGACGTTTTCTATCTCCATAGCCGTTTGTTGGAGCGCGCAGCACGCGTGAACGAAAAATACGTTGAAGACTTCACCAAGGGCGCCGTGAAGGGCAAGACCGGTTCTTTGACCGCTTTGCCTATCATTGAAACCCAAGCGGGTGACGTGTCGGCCTTCGTGCCTACCAACGTGATTTCGATTACCGACGGCCAGATCTTCCTGGAGACCTCGTTGTTCAACGCCGGTATCCGACCCGCGATCAACGCCGGTATCTCGGTGTCCCGCGTCGGTAGCGCCGCTCAGACCAAGATCATCAAGGCACAGTCCGGCGGTATCCGTACCGACTTGGCGCAGTACCGCGAATTGGCTGCGTTTGCGCAGTTCGCGTCTGACCTGGACGAAGCCACCCGCAAGCAGCTGGACCGCGGTGCCCGCGTGACCGAGTTGCTCAAGCAAGCCCAGTACAGCCCATTGCCCATCAGCCTGATGGGTGCCACGCTGTTCTCGGTGAACAAGGGCTTCATGGACGATCTGCCTGTGAACAAGGTTTTGGCCTTCGAACACGGTCTGCACGCCTACCTGAAAGACAAACACGCAGCATTGCTGGCCAAGCTGGAAGCCACCAAGGCGCTGGACAAAGAGGCAGAAGCCGAATTGACCGCCGCTACGGCTGCCTTCAAGAAGTCGTTTGCTTGATTCGGACTCAGTAACGGGTCATTCACGAATCTAAGCAAAAGGGGCACTTATGGCATCAGGCAAGGAACTACGCACCAAGATCAAATCGGTGGAAAACACCAAGAAGATCACCAAGGCCATGGAAATGATTTCCGTGTCCAAGATGCGCAAGGCGCAAGAGCGCATGCGCGCCGCCCGTCCATACAGCGACAAGGTCCGCAACATCGCCAGCAACCTGGGGCAAGCCAACCCAGAGTACGTGCATCCATTCATGACGTCGAACGACGGTAAGTCGGTCGGCTACATCGTGGTGACCACAGACAAGGGCTTGTGCGGTGGTTTGAACACCAACCTGTTCCGTGCGGTGACCCAGAAGCTACGTGAGACACAGTCGGCTGGCAAATCGCCACTGACAGTGGCCATTGGCAGCAAGGGGCTGGGCTTCTTGGGACGCGTTGGCGCCAAGGTGGTCTCGCACATCACCCACTTGGGCGATAAGCCACACCTGGACAAGCTCATCGGGCCTGTCAAGGTGTTGCTCGACGCCTATGTCAAGGGTGAGGTCAGCGCGGTCTACGTGTGCTACAACAAGTTTGTCAGCACCATGAAGCAAGAGCCCGTTCTGGAGCAATTGCTGCCTTTGTCCGCTGAAAAGATGGCCAAAGAGTCCAAGGACAGTGGCGCGCAAACCAGTTGGGATTACATCTACGAACCCGATGCCCAGACGGTCATCGACGAGTTGTTGGTGCGTTATGCCGAAGCGATGGTGTTCCAGGCAGTGGCCGAGAACATGGCGTCCGAGCATGCAGCACGTATGGTTGCCATGAAGGCCGCCACCGACAATGCCGGCAATGTGATCGCCGAGTTGAAACTGGTCTACAACAAAACGCGACAAGCGGCAATTACGAAAGAACTTTCGGAAATTGTGGCCGGTGCGGCAGCGGTTTAAATGAATTTATTTTTGGAGCAAACGTAATGGCTCAAGCAAATGTGAACGCAGGCGTTCAAGGGAAAATTGTTCAGTGTATTGGCGCTGTGGTTGACGTGGAGTTCCCACGCGACAAGATGCCAAAGATCTATGACGCGCTCAAGATGGACGGTTCTGCGCTGACGCTGGAAGTTCAGCAACAGCTGGGCGACGGCATTGTGCGTACCATTGCCTTGGGCTCTTCCGACGGCCTGCGCCGCGGCATGATCGTCAAGAACACCGCCGAATCCATCATGGTCCCCGTGGGCAAAGCCACACTGGGCCGCATCATGGACGTGCTGGGTGCACCTATCGACGAGCGTGGTCCTGTCAGCTCTGAATTGACGATGTCGATTCACCGCAAGGCTCCTGCCTACGACGAACTGAGCCCATCGCAAGAACTGCTGGAAACCGGCATCAAGGTGATTGACCTGGTTTGCCCGTTCGCCAAGGGTGGTAAGGTTGGTCTGTTCGGTGGCGCCGGCGTCGGCAAGACCGTGAACATGATGGAACTGATCAACAACATCGCCAAGGCACACAGCGGCTTGTCCGTGTTTGCTGGTGTGGGTGAGCGTACCCGTGAAGGTAACGATTTCTACCACGAGATGGCAGACTCCGGTGTTGTGAACCTGGAAAAGCTGGAAGACTCCAAAGTGGCCATGGTGTACGGTCAGATGAACGAACCCCCCGGCAACCGTCTGCGCGTCGCCCTGACCGGTTTGACCATCGCTGAATCCTTCCGTGACGAAGGCAAGGACGTTCTGTTCTTCGTGGACAATATCTACCGCTACACATTGGCCGGTACTGAAGTGTCCGCGCTGCTGGGTCGTATGCCTTCCGCCGTGGGTTACCAGCCTACACTGGCCGAAGAAATGGGTCGTCTGCAAGAGCGTATTACGTCGACCAAAGTTGGCTCCATCACGTCTATCCAGGCCGTTTACGTGCCAGCGGATGACTTGACCGATCCGTCTCCTGCTACGACCTTCGCCCACTTGGACTCCACCGTTGTGTTGTCCCGTGACATCGCTTCGCTGGGTATCTACCCTGCGGTCGATCCATTGGATTCCACCAGCCGCCAGCTGTCCCCCAACGTGGTCGGCGAAGACCACTACAACACAGCCCGTGCTGTGCAGGGTACGCTGCAGCGCTACCGCGAACTGCGCGACATCATCGCCATCATGGGTATGGATGACTTGGCTCCAGAAGACAAACTGGCTGTGGCACGTGCCCGCAAGATTCAGCGTTTCCTGAGCCAGCCTTTCCACGTGGCTGAAGTGTTTACCGGCTCGCCCGGCAAGTACGTTCCCCTGTCGGAAACCATCCGTGGCTTCAAGATGATTGTGAACGGCGAGTGTGACCACATGCCAGAACAAGCTTTCTACATGGTGGGCACCATCGACGAAGCCATCGAGAAGGCCAAGAAGGTCTGATGACTTTGTGGGACGACGCTGCGTAGCGTTGTCCCCAACAGATTAGGAATTGTATGAACACCATCCATGTTGACGTGGTCAGTGCTGAAGAGTCCATCTACTCCGGTGAAGCCAGGTTTGTGGCGTTGCCCGGAGAAGCAGGCGAACTCGGTATTTATCCCCGCCACACACCCCTGATCACCCGCATCAAGGCTGGTTCGGTGCGCATCGAAAAGGCCGACGGCAGCGAAGAGTTTGTCTTCGTCGCCGGTGGCATTTTGGAAGTGCAACCCAACTGCATCACGGTTCTTTCCGACACGGCTATCCGTGGCAAGGACCTGGACGAAGAAAAGGCCAATGCCGCCAAGGCTGCAGCCGAAGAGGCGCTTAAAAACGCCAAAACCGAATTTGATGTGGCCAAGGCCCAATCAGAGATGTACGTTATTGCGGCTGAAATCGCCGCACTGCGTAAGTACCGTCTCAAAAAGTAAACGCTTTGCACTAGCGCACAAAACCGCCTTCGGGCGGTTTTGTTTTTTGGTGCGTGGATAAACACGTCACAATTGGACGAACAGTCCTCTCTTTTCCAACCCATGCCCAAAGCACGCCAGCAAGTCGCCACGTTTGGCGTGACCCCCGATGAAGTGGAGGCCGCGTTCTACGAAGCCCTCCAATCTGCGGACATTGAGAAGCTGATGGCTTGCTGGGCGGACGATGACGACATTGTGTGCATCCATCCTGGCGGTCCCCGCGTCGTGGGGGCATCGGCCATACGGACAGCATTTGACGCCATTTTTGGTCATGAAGGCTCAATCCAGGTGCAAGCAGAATCCATTCGCCGTATCAGTGCCGTGTCCAGCGCTGTACACAACGTGCTGGAGCGCATAGAGGTAATGACCAGTGAAGGACCGGTTCACGCCTTTGTGTTGGCAACCAACGTGTACCATCTGACACCCAAAGGCTGGCGATTGGTGGTGCACCATGCCAGCCCAGGTACACAGGATGAGGTGCAGGAAATACACCAACTTCCTCAAGTGCTGCATTGACCCAAATGGCTTGTGGCCCCCGAATTACTTGGCAATAGTGCTATGAAATATGAAGCGCCGCCCTGGTTGCCAGGTGGCAACCTGCAGACCATATGGCCGGCACTATATGCGCGCCGGGCCAAAGGTGCGCTGCCGCAATACAGGCGTGAACGCTGGACTACGCCTGATGCTGACTTTATTGATGTGGATTTCAGCCTGGCTACCCCGGCTGCAGAGCAGCACACCCTGCTGGTATTGTTCCACGGTCTGGAGGGATCCTCTGCCAGTCACTACGCGCAGGCTTTTGCCGACTTTTCCAAGGAAAACGGGGTGGCCTACGCAGTCCCTCACTTTCGCGGATGCAGTGGAGAACTGAACTGGGCTCCAAGGGCGTACCACTCAGGCGATCATGCGGAGATTGGATGGGTGCTCCAGCGCTTTCGCGCGCAACACAGCGGCCCTATCGTGGCCGTAGGCGTATCGTTAGGGGGCAACGCATTGCTTCGTTGGGCGCAGGAGATGGGTACTGCTGCCGCTTCAGTCGTGTCCGCAGTAGCCGCGGTGAGTTCACCGATAGACCTCACCGCGGGTGGCAACGCCATCGGTCGGGGTTTCAACCGATTGGTCTACACACGGATGTTCTTGAACACCATGAAGCCAAAAGCGTTGCGCAAACTGGACCAACATCCGGGATTGTTCGACCGTGCTGCAATGCTGAATGTCAAAAATCTCTACGAATTTGATAACGTGTTCACAGCGCCCGTGCACGGATTCAAGAACACTGCCGACTACTGGACTCGGGCGTCTGCCAAGCCGCACCTGCGTCAGATCAAAGTACCCGCCTTGGTGGTCAACGCCCAAAACGACCCTTTTGTGCCCGCTTCCAGCCTGCCAAGCCAGCAAGAGGTCGGCTCGCATGTCACCCTGTGGCAGCCGGCACAGGGCGGCCACGTGGGTTTTCCGCAGGGGCGTCCACCGACACACGTATTTGCCATGCCCGAAAAAGTTGGGGGCTGGTTGCTACAGCACGCTCAATAGAACCGGAGTAGGTACACACTATGGATGACATCGTTCGCCAGGCTATGGCCAAGTGGCCCAATGTACCGGACTGCTTCGGCTGGCTGGGGTTGGACACACGTGGCAACTGGTACATGCGCGATGATCGTGTCCAGTCGCTCGGCCCCTTTGCGGGTGGGGAAGCAGGAGCCAAGGGTTCCCTGCTTGTGCACGACAAGTTGATTGCATTCATCAATCGCAACTACATGGCCGATGGCACGGGGCGCTGGTTTTTCCAGAATGGTCCCCAGCGGGTGTACGTCGAGCTGGCCGCAACCCCCTGGATCTGGAGGGTGCAAGCAGACTACACCCTGCAAACCCACACGGGCCTACCAACGAACTGCACCGCCTGCCTGACAGACGAGCAGGGCTGGCTGTACCTGGATACGCCTCTGGGATTTGGTCTGGTACATACCCAGGATGTAGCCTTAGCCGCCGAAGCGCTAGAGTCCGGCCAGTGGACCGTACAAACGGCCCCACGAGATACTCTGGCGGCGCGATTTGGCTACACCATCAGTCCTGCAATGGATTCAGTCGTACTATCGAAAAGATAGCAGTCTACCCAGGTAGCAAAGGGGCTAGAGCCAGGATTGACCCAAAAACAAAAAAGCCGGCGCTAGGGCCGGCTAATGGGACTAGGCCAAAAAACTCAGGGTTTGGCGGCGGGTGCAGCCTTCACAGGCTCGGCAAACTTTGCACCGCTGGCATTGGCCATGTGAACCACCGCACGGGCAATCTCAAAATCGTCAAAGTCGCCACCGGATTGTCCGCCCATGGCACCCTTACCTTTGAGGGCCGACAGCAGCAGCGCGTCATACCCTGTTTTGATCCGGGCAGCCCAGGCTGCGGTATCGCCCAGTTTGGGGGCGCCTGCCGCGCCACTGGTGTGGCAGGCAGTGCACTGTGCCTGGAAAACGGCTTCGCCAGTCTTCATGGGGCGGTTGGCGTCACGAATCTCCACCGAGCCAACCTTCTGAATACGGGCCACTACGGACTGTTCCAGATTGACAGAGCCTGCCTGGGGCTTGTTGGCTGACGTCACAAAGTAGACCAGGCCAATAATCAAAAAGATGGGGATGACAAACGAGAAGAACACTGCCAGCAACAGTTGCTTGGGATTTTTGATTGGGCCGGTGTGGGCCTCGTCGTCGTGGCCTGGTGCGTTGCTGTGGTTGCTCATGGGGTCCTCAATGGTCGGATGCGCGCGCGGAAAGAACGGGTGATTATAACGGGCCGGTTTGGCGCAGAACCGGTTGATTACAATGCGGGGCGATGCCCTCACAACCTGATGGGTACGCCAGAAATGCCCGGGCAAGGCGCCTTCAAAATTGACTTCCAAATTCGTTTCATGCTGAGTGCGCACGGTTTAAGCTGCGTGCGCGGTGAACGCAGACTGTTTGCCCAACTGAATCTCGCGGTAGATGCGGGGCAGTGGCTGCACGTCCGGGGGGAAAACGGCGCTGGAAAGACGAGCCTGTTGCGGTTGTTGGCGGGATTGGCCCATCCCGCTGAGGGCGAAGTGCGCTGGTGTGGCCAACCCGTACAGCACGCGGATTCGGCATACCGCCAGAATTTGCTTTACTTTGGCCACCAGGCAGCCGTCAAAGAAGATCTGAGCGCATTGGAAAACCTGTCCTTTGCAGCCGCGATGGACGGTGCAGCCCTGGCGGAACCCCTGGCCCTGGCTGCGCTGTACCGGGTGGGCCTGCGAGGCCGCGAGGATTTGCCCATCCGGGTATTGTCAGCAGGGCAGAAACGCCGCGTCATGCTGGCCCGGTTGGCAACCCGAAGCGCCAAACTCTGGGTGCTCGATGAGCCCTTCACCGCGCTGGACACCAAAGCTGTCGACCTCCTGGCCAGTTTGATCACAGAGCACCTTGCCAACGGAGGTATGGCCGTCCTCACCAGTCACCAAACCATGCCGATTGCTGGTGGATTGGTGGTGCAGCTGTGAATGCGATGCTGGCTATCTTGCAGCGCGACCTGCTGGTTGTTATGCGGCGCAAGAGCGAAGTGTTGGCTGCTCTGTTTTTCTTTGTCATTGTCAGCAGCCTTTTCCCTCTGGGGATCGGGCCGGAGCCGAGTCTGCTGCGCAAAATCGCACCCGGCGTATTGTGGGTTGGTGCGTTACTGGCGACCATGCTCGGGCTGCACCGCATGTTCGCCGCAGATATGGCAGATGGCACCCTGGAACAAATGGCAATCTCCCCAACACCTCTGGTGGTGTTGGTAATTGGCAAAATCACCGCCCATTGGTTGGTGAGTGGCTTGCCTTTGGTTCTCATAGCGCCCGTTCTGGGTCTGCAATTTGATCTGGACGCAGGCGCATTGGGTGTATTGATGCTGGCCTTGCTGTTGGGCACACCCGTGCTGTCGCTGATTGGCGCCATTGGTGCAGCGTTGACGCTGGGTGTTCGCGGTGGAGGTGTGCTACTCAGCTTGTTGGTGCTACCGCTGTTTATTCCAGTTTTGATATTTGGCGCTGGGGCCGTGGAGTCGTATGTTGCAGGGCTAGGCGCGGGCGGGCATTTGTCGCTGCTCGCCGCTCTGTTGGCACTGTCTGTATTTTTTGCACCGTGGGCCGCCACGGCTGCCTTGAGGATCACATTGGAATGAGCAAGCAACTGACTAATTGGTTCAGATTCGCCAGCCCGCAGGTCTTTTACCCGTTGGCCGGCAAGATGATTCCCGTGTTCTGGGTGTTGGCCGCTGTGTTTGGGGCCGCCGGTTTGTGGATGGGTTTCTTTGTTGCGCCGACTGACGCCACACAGGGCGAAGGCTACCGCATCATCTTTGTCCACGTTCCCACATCGTGGATGTCCATGTTCATCTATCTGATCATGGCAGGCTGGGCCGCCATGGGTCTGTCGCTTAACGCGCGTCTGTCCAGCATGATGGCCCAGGCTCTGGCGCCAACAGGCGCACTGATGGCATTCCTGTCGCTGTGGACCGGCGCTTTCTGGGGCAAGCCTATGTGGGGAACCTGGTGGGTTTGGGACGCCCGGCTGACGTCTGAGCTCATCCTGTTCTTTCTGTACCTGGGCTTCATAGCACTGCAGGCGTCCATTGAAGACCCGCGGCGGGCCGACAAGGCAGGGGCCATCCTCGCGCTGGTGGGCGTGGTCAACGTGCCAATCATCTATTTCTCCGTTACCTGGTGGAATACGCTGCACCAGGGAGCATCGGTTTCCCTCACCAAATCGCCGACGATGGCCATGACCATGTTGTGGGGCATGTTGTTGATGGCCCTGTGCTTGTGGATGTATGCGATTGCCGTGGCCCTGACACGGGTGCGCGCCATCATCCTGGAGCGTGAATCCCATACGGAATGGGTCAAACAGTTACGCGAGGTGGCGGTATGAACTGGAACTCTGCTGCAGAATTTTTCGCCATGGGCGGCTACGCCCTCTACGTGTGGGGCAGCTTTGGTGCTTGCCTGCTGGCATTTGTTGTGGAACCTTTGTTGATACGCCAGCGTCATAGCCAGGCGGTCCGCACTCTGCGCAGGCAAGCCGCGGCCGAAAAAATGGAAATGGAACACCCGTGAAACGTTGGAAAAAACGCGCCGCCATCATTGGCGGGGGACTGTGTGCAGTTGGCATTGCTGCCGCTCTCGTTCTCAATGCATTGAACAGCAATATCGCCCTGTATGTCACACCTACCGATGTAAAAGCTGGTAAGGCCCCACAGACAAAGGCCTTTCGCATTGGCGGGCTGGTCAAAGAGGGTTCCATACGGCGTGACAACCTGACCGTGCATTTCGTCATGACCGACAGGGCGCAGGACATTGCAGTGGCCTATACGGGAATACTGCCGGACCTGTTCAAAGAAGGCAAGGGTGCCGTGGTGCAGGTTAAGCAAATCGAGGGCGGTGAATATATCGCCACCGAGGTACTGGCCAAGCATGACGAAAACTATATGCCTCCAGAAGCCAAAGACGCTCTGGACAAGGCCGAAAAGAACAAAGGCAGCACCACACCATGATTCCAGAACTCGGGCAGTTTTTCCTCATCCTGGCCCTGTGCGTAGCACTGGTTCAGGGTACGTTGCCACTTGCCGGTGCGCACTATGGACGACGTGAGTGGATCCTGCTGGCAAGACCCTGTGCCCAGGTGATGTTCCTGTTGCTGAGCTCTGCCTTTGCCGCGTTGACCTGGAGTTTTTACACCAACGACTTTTCGGTGCAGTACGTCGCGGCGCACTCCAACTCCCAGTTGCCCATACTGTTTCGATTTGGTGCGGTATGGGGTGGCCATGAAGGCTCCCTGTTGTTATGGGTGCTGATGCTGGCTGGCTGGACCGTTGCAGTGGCGCAGTTTTCCCGCACGCTGGATGACACCATGGTGGCCCGCGTTATCGGGGTGCTGGGGCTGGTCACGGTCGGGCTGCTGATGTTCGTTTTGTTTACATCCAACCCCTTTGACCGCTTGTTGCCTGCTGCCGAAGACGGCCGCGATCTGAACCCATTGTTGCAAGACCCGGGCCTTATTTTCCATCCACCCATGCTGTACATGGGCTATGTGGGTTTTGCGGTGGCTTTTGCGTTTGCGATTGCAGCACTGCTTTCAGGTCGCCTTGACGCCGCGTGGGCCCGCTGGTCACGCCCGTGGACGACAGCGGCATGGGCTTTCCTGACCCTCGGCATCGCCTTGGGCTCTTGGTGGGCCTATTACGAGCTGGGTTGGGGCGGCTGGTGGTTCTGGGATCCTGTTGAAAATGCCTCGTTCCTTCCGTGGCTGTTGGGCACCGCTTTGCTGCATTCGCTGGCGGTGACCGAGAAGCGCGGCAGTTTCAAGAGCTGGACCGTTTTGCTGGCTATCAGCGCGTTTTCGCTTTCCTTGCTGGGGACATTCTTGGTGCGCTCCGGGGTTCTGACCTCGGTACATGCTTTTGCGACCGATCCGCGGCGTGGAGTCTTCATCCTCGTTCTGCTGGTGTTGGTTGTCGGCTCGTCGCTGGCACTTTTTGCCTGGCGGGCGCCTAAGGTCGCACTGGGCGGAACCTTTGCGCTTGTGTCGCGTGAGTCCTTGATACTGGTCGGCAATGTCTTGCTAGTTGTCGCATGTGCCTCCGTTTTGTTGGGCACCTTGTACCCGTTGATCATCGATGCTCTGCACCTGGGCAAAATTTCGGTAGGCCCGCCGTACTTCAATGCGGTGTTTGTGCCCATCATGGTGCCGGTGTTGTTTCTGATGGCCGCCGTTCCGCTGGCGCGTTGGAAGCAGGCCGACATCAAGGACATCGCATTGCGCATGTGGATTCCGGGTGTCCTTGCTCTGGTGGCGGGTGGATTGGTCCCCAGTGTGATGGGTGGCTGGACCGTGCTGACCGGACTGGGTGTATCGCTGGCCGTGTGGATTGCTGCTTCCGGTGTCATACAGATCGCACGCCGGCTCAAATCCGGGCTCCCACCCGCGTCGTTCTGGGGCATGCATTTGGGGCACATGGGTATCGCCGTGTTCGTGTTTGGCGTGACGCTGGTCGGCGGTTTCCAGGAAGAGCAAGACGTTCGTATGGAGCCCGGTGATACCGTAACGGTCGGCGGTTACCAATTCAAGATGATTGGGGTACGGGACGTGCAAGGCCCCAACTACCGCGCATCACAAGGCACCTTTGAGGTGAGCCAGAACGGTGGCGCGGTGCAGCTGTTGCACCCCGAGAAACGCAACTACTTCTCGTCCACCATGCCCATGACCGAAGCGGCCATTGACTCCGGCTTCACGCGCGATGTGTATGTATCCCTGGGTGAGCCGCTGGAGGGCAAGGCCTGGGCGGTGCGGGTGTATTTCAAGCCTTTTGTTGACTGGATCTGGGGCGGCTGTGTGCTGATGGCCTTGGGCGGGTTTTTGGCCATGCTGGACCGGCGCTACCGCCTCAAGGTCAAAGCTCCGGTTGCAGAGGCGGCGCTGGCCAAGGGAGCTGCCGCATGAACGCAAAAACACTGATTCCTCTGGCTTTGTTTGCGGTGCTGGTGGGCTTCTTGGCAGTAGGCCTGGGGTTGGATCCGCGCGAGGTTCCATCGCCACTGGTCAACAAGCCCGCCCCTGCTTTCAAGGTCGCACAACTGGAGCAGCCCGAGGCACAGTTCTCGCCCGAAGACATGAAGGGAAAGGTCTGGTTATTCAACGTCTGGGCCTCGTGGTGTGTGGCTTGCCGCCAGGAGCATCCCGTGTTGATGGATTTTGCGCGCGCCAAAGTGGCGCCGCTGATTGGCCTGGACTACAAAGACCAGCGCAAGGACGCGCTGGGTGTCCTCAAACGCACGGGCAACCCCTACGACATCGTTGTGTTTGATGCTGACGGCAAGGTTGGCATTGATTACGGTGTTTATGGCGTGCCTGAGAGTTATGTCATCGACAAGGCCGGTGTCATTCGCTACAAACACATTGGGCCCATCACGGCAGAAGCGATGCGCGACACCATCATTCCCCTCATCAACGAATTGAAGAAATCGTGAAATATTTCTACGCATTGGTGTTGTTCTTGGTGGCGTGCACCCATGTCATGGCCAGGGATGCGGTCCTGTTGGCCGAGGACCCGGTCGTCGAGCAGCGACTGATCGCTATCTCTGAGGAACTGCGTTGCCTGGTATGCCAAAACGAGTCGCTGGCCGGCTCCCGCGCAGACCTGGCCATGGACCTGCGCCGTGAGCTGCGCAACCTTATCAAACAAGGCAAAACCGATGCCGAGATCCGCGAATTCATGGTCAGCCGCTATGGCGACTTTGTGCTCTACCGACCACCTGTGAAGCCCAGTACGTGGTTGTTGTGGTTAGGGCCATTTGGGTTAATGGTGGCGGGCCTGGTGGCTCTGTTCATGTACTTGCGCCGGCGCAACACTGACGTTGCAGCTGCTACCGGTTTGACAGAAGACGAACGCAAGCGTGCCGAAGCGCTGCTACAGGAAGGCGAGAAATGACAGGTTTTTTGGTTGCCGGGGCACTGGCATTGGTGCTGGTCCTGGCCCTGTTGTTCAGGCCTTTTTGGTGGAGGAAAGCGGATGGCCAGGTGTCACGCCGCCTACTCAATGCCGCTATTTACCGTGACCAGGCGGTCCGGTTGGATACAGACCGCGCCGACAACATGATCGCGCAGGCGGACTACCTGCAGGCGCGCGATGAGCTGCAGCGCCGTGTGATTGACGATACCCAGGACGCGGATGACACGGCAACCGTGCGTACCCCCAAGAAGACGATGCTGGTTTTGGGGCTGCTGTTGCCCATCACCGCCATGGCGCTGTACCTGTTGCTGGGCAGTCCCGCTACGTTGGACCCGGTCAATGGCCCACAACGCGCAGCCACGCCACAAGACATGGATCGCCTGGTTGCCAACCTGGCGATGAAGCTGGAAAAAGACCCTGACAACCTGCAGGGCTGGGCCATGCTGGCCCGCTCGTACAAGATGCTGGGGCGCAATGTGGAAGCCGAGCAGGCCTTTGTTCGCGCAGGCAGTTTCCTGGACAACGATGCGCAGCTGTTGGCAATCTATGCTGATTTGGCCGCCACGAACGCCAATGGCGATTTTTCGGGAAAACCGGCGCAACTGTTGGAAAAGGCGCTGCGGGTTGATCCCCAAAACGCAATGGCCCTGTGGCTTTCGGGTACAGCAGCGTTTCGGGCAAAGCAGTTTGATGTAGCCCTGCGCATCTGGGAGCGCCTGGTGCCACAGGTTGAGCCAGGCTCTGACGATGCCCGCATGCTGCAAGAGGCCATCGAAGCTGCCTATGCCGCAACCGGCAAAGTGGCGCCCAAGGCCGCCGCATCTACCCAGCCTGCCGCGCCAGCTGCCAGCGTCAGTGGCCTGGTGGAGCTAGCCCCCGCGTTGAAAGCCAAGGCAGCGCCCAGTGATACGGTGATGGTGATCGCCCGTGTGCCCGGCTCACGTATGCCGGTCGCCGTTTTGCGTGCCCCTGCAGCCAATTTCCCAATGAAGTTCACTCTGGACGACTCATTGGCCATGAGTCCGCAAGCGCGTATTTCCTCTGCCGCCACGGTCGAAATCGAGGCCCGCATTTCCAAATCGGGCATGGCACAGGCCGAGCCTGGTGATCTGGTTTCTGCGGTGCAGACTGTCAAAGTGGGTGCAAACGGCGTTGCTTTGCAGGTCAACACCGTCAGGCCCTAGTCCGCAGTGCGAGGGGCCGGTTGGCGATGTGCGAAAATACCGGGTGTTGTTTGATTCAGCCGTGCGGCTGTAGCTCAGTGGATAGAGTATTGGCCTCCGAAGCCAAGGGTCGTGGGTTCGATCCCCGCCAGCCGCACCAAAACGCATTGAGGCCCTTGTTTTTCAAGGGCTTTTTTGCATTTTGGCCTCCTGCTACATCGCCTTGCTACAAAGGGAGCGGGCAATGGACGGGCTATTTCGGCGTGGAGGTATGTGGTGGACACGGCTTGTAGTGCCCGCTCGACTGCGGCAGGCAGCGGGCCGGCGAGAGTTCACCAAGTCCACCGGAGTGCATGACAAGACCATCGCAAAGGTGGTCGCACTGGTGCTGCTGGCCGATTGGCGGCGACAGCTTCTGAGGCTGGACAATTACCCAATGGATGACACAAGACTATTGAAGTTGATCGACGGTGCGCCCGCACTGGCCGCTGGCGATCATGTTGCGCTGGGCACTGCATCGGATGCACTAGGGTTAGAGGTCGTTGATCTGGTGCGTGAGGCGAGCACGGGTAGGCTGAGCTTGTGGTTTCAGGTGGGGGCGGCAGCTGGCACTGGATACATCGTAGCTGCGGATGTGTTAGAACTGGTTGACCCGGAGGTTGGGCCTAGCGGTGGCCGAGTAGTGCCAAATAACCAGCCCGGTGAAGCCCAGGCGGCGGTGGTGCTTGGGGCTATCTTGCGGCTGAGCGATTCGGCGGAAGTGGCTGGGGCTATTCTGGGAGACGGGCTGAGTGCGGTTGATCTGGTGGCGCTGGAAGCGCCGGGGCGCCAGGGGTGGCTGTACTGTCCTAACGAAGCAGCGCGTGTTGCGGTTTGTGATCTGTTGGTTCTACGGGTGGAGCTTGAAGCATTGCGAGCGCGTGCTGCTGCGACGGTGGCACCTGAGCGCGTGCAGGCCGCCAGGGCGACAAGGAGTCCTCCGGTAGGGGGCAAGGATGGATCAGTCGGAATATGGGCTGAAAAACCGTTTTCGGAAGCCTTGACGGCATACTGCACCCGATCTGATGGGTTAGCCCAAGCCCTGGCGAGCGAACATGAGCGTCGCCAACGGATGGCAGGAATGATGCTGCTGGTCGAGTTCCTTGGAGATATGGCGCTGGGTGAGATGGACGCTGATACGCTGCGTCAGTTTAGGGAGCGCATGCGCGAAATCCCAGACCACGCTAACCGGTTAAAGGGTGCCGAGAGAGGCGCCACGATGACCGAAACCATTTCGATCCTGCAGGCAACCAGGCCCGACTATCGACGTATGACGGACGCCCAGGTAGGCGAGCGCATGCAGTGGCTGGCGCGGCTGTTCGCGTGGCTACGCAAGAACGGGTACATCCATGCCGATCCTGCACTTGTGCTGCGTGGCGAAAGTGGGCTGACCAAGGCGGAGCGCATTGCTTCTGAACGAGACGACGATACCGAACCAGGGCGGCGCCCGTTCACCGAAGGCGAACTGCTGGCGCTGTTCGCGCAGCCGCACTATCAAACTGGCAATGGCGCTCACGTCATACGACGCAATGAAAGGTGGCGACCTTTCGAGTATTGGGCGCCACTGATCGCTCTGTTCGCTGGGTTACGGCTGGGGGAGGTCGCGCAACTGTACCTTGACGACGTGATGGAGATTGACGGGCAATGGTGCTTCGACGTGAACCGGCGAAGCCCAGACAAATCTCTGAAAACGTCAGCGAGCGTGCGCCGCGTGCCCCTCCACGGCAAGCTAATCGAACTTGGGTTCGTAGCCTATTGTCAGCGGTTGCAGGCGAGGGGCTTTCGGCGTGCGTTTCCTGAATTGCGATATGCGTCCGGGCCAGCGAGATACGGCAAGGAACTGGGCCGAGTCATGACAAAAGTGCTGCGGGGTCTTGGGCTGCCGGCGGATGTGACCTTTCACTCTTTGCGGCACTGCTGTAACGGCGCTTTGCAGCGGGCTGCTGGGGACTGGTCGGACCCAATGCTGCGGACCTTCATCAGGTACAAGGTCATCGGCCACGAGCTACCCGAAGACGTGAACTTCAAGCACTACACATCGACCACCGTTGCGGAAATGGCGCGTCTGGTGAATGGTGCCGTGTTTGAGCTTCCAGAGATAGCCCCGTTTGATCTGGAGCATGCGGTGATGCGGCTGGGGCAGTATTTGCCCGGCGGTGCTGCCGACGAAGACATGGGGCCAGCGGCCTGATTACCTTACCAGAACAAGCGGTCGCGTTGACGCGCACATTGTGGTGCTGGCCAGTCTATCTGGTCCGCGCCGCCTCGCGCTCCATGCGGAGATACTCGGCCTTGACCGCTCTGTAGGCGCCAACGAGTGGCGCGAAATACACCCGAAAGCTCCGATAGAACAATTTTTTGTAGTCCATAGCAGAATTACCTGGTAGTGGTGTGTGGTCAGTCTATGTCAAATTCAGCGTCCGTGCTGCGAAGCAATTTACCCGCCACCCCAACAGCTCTCCAATTCTCCCCACCACCCAAGACATCCTGATTGATCGGGATCGTCCCTACTTCGAGAGCCGCTTGGCTGCGCAATCCTCACGCTGGTTTTGGCTGATCTCAGCGCAGCATTTGGGACAACTCATCAATGCTCAATGCAGGCTTTCTTCGATGCAGCATCGCATGACAGTTTGGACAAACCGGTCGTAGATCAGTTACCGGATTCAGTTCGTAGCGCTCGCCAATTTCAGCCAGTGGCCTGAGATGGTGGACGTGGATGAAGCCTTCGCCAAGAGCTCCATACCGTTCGCCGAAGTCGAATGAGCAGACGCTGCATTTCTCGCCCCACTTAGCAATGCACTTACGTCGCGCATTCGGGTCACGCTCATACACATTGACCTGGACAGTGCGGCGGGCACCCTCCGGCACAGTAGCGCTCTCGTCTACATCCACCTCTTCCGACATGCGCGTCGGAGGTTGCGTACCATCCGCACCCTGTAATGTCCAGACTACCTTGACCGGAGTTTGGTCAACCACTTCGAGGGCCTTGCCCAACCCAGCAAAGGTGAAAGGATCACGATCCCCTTCACGGTAGAAGATGTACACGTTCCCCTTCGGCTTAGTTAGCCCTTGTATGGATGCCTGATTTGTGTTCGTGTTGGTCTTGGCGAACCATATCAACCGGTCACCGTCGAAATGGTTGCCGTAGTCGTGCCCAGTTCGCCCCCGTGTGCCTACCCCGCAAAAGATAAACCAGTCATCACCGTACGCTGTGTACCCCGTGAACCAGTTGCCGCCTGTTGGCTCTGGATGTATGCCTACTACGTTGAAAACATCACTCCTTGAGTAAGCGCTTCCAATCCTAAACGGGTATGCATAGCGGTCAGGCGGTTGCTTAGTTGTCGCATAGGCCGCATATTCCAAAAGCCTTGGTGAGTGTGAGAGCGCGAATCTAGTCCCCTTGACTGGCACTCCACCGTTGGTTACCGCCGCGCGGCGTATGAATGCTTCATGAAACGGTCGCAGTCGATCTACCGCAGCCTGAAAAGCCAGGATGTTCCCATGGAACCTCGACTGTGGTGCTGGCATCGATTTGTAATTTGACTCCTCGACGGGGAGCATCCGTAACGAGGGGTCGGATTGCTCGGCAAGTAGGTTGATCAGCACGTGCTCACCACTGAGGACGAACGTTTCTACCGGACCAACGTTGAGCCGAAATCCATCAGCAAATAGCGTGACGGCAGATGATCCAGGTGCCGTGTCTTCAGCCACGCGCACGGAATTCAATAATTGCTTCAGCACCAGCGAGCGGAGGCTTTCGTGGGCGCCCGGCAATATCGATCCCGCAACGTCGCTGTAGTCAGACTTCACTCCCATACCCGCGCCCCTTTCCTTGTTTAATACTCAACCATACCAAGAACCGACCACGCTGGTCAAAGCTAAAGTTACCACAGCTTCAGGCTGAACTTCGCACCCGGAGATACGGCTGTATGGCCGATCATCTTTGCTGTCTGTATCCAGGCTGTCGGCAAGCGCCACGGGCGTCGAACTGCAAGGGCCGCTGGCTATGGCATCGCGGCGTTTAACAGATGTGGGCTGCGCGCCAAAAGCGAAGAACATCCGTTGTACAACCCGAGTGGGACGGCATGTTTGGGCAAGTGCCTGGGTTGGGTGCCGACTACTAAATGGTGACCAGCGCCACCACCGCGTCAGCAAAAACTATCGGGGCAACCGTCCGACCTCCTGCCAGCGTCCGGCATGCCTGCACCAAGCCTGCCTCCGCTGGCGTCAGGTCAAGTGGCCCCCAGACTTGCTCTATCAGCTTCAGGAGCTCAGGACTCCCTTGCTTAATCGCCAACACCAGGAGGGTCGAGGCTTCTAGTTCCAGTGCCGTGGCGAGGGCGGGGATCTTTGTGATGGGCAGCTTGATCGCACCACTCTTGATCATTGCAACGATGACACCCTTGTCGTACCCGATGGAGGAGGCTAGGTCAGCGTCGGTCAGTTGCAGCTCGGCTTGTCGAGCCGTGATCAACTCAAGCAGTGCGGGGGAGGGGGGTGTGGTAGAGCTCGACATAGTGTTCCTGATCAAGATTGCGGTCACGGTTGTCGTGACACATACTTTTCATCATAGGTAGCGGGGTGCGGAGGTCTGCTGGCAATACCGCGGCAGTTTTCAGTGCCGGGAACTGAGGCTGAGCCCATAGAAATCTGGACATTTGAACGACGGGCAAGCCCTTTGGCTGCGCGGAATCCTTATAAGAAGGTAAGCCTAGTCAAGGGCGTCTACTGCGCAATGCCATTGCTGGGCACTGATCTGTTACCAGGATCACTACCGGGCATGAGTGCTAATGACAGCTGCCGGCCCGTTCCAGGAAAAGCAAAACCATGGGGAACCAATATCCGGTAAAGATTGGCTAAAGCTGCGCTCGCAAGCCCATGATTTATATGGACCTAATGGTGGTGCAGTGGGATGATGAGCGAAGTGTTGCGGCTTCGGTTGACAATAATGCTCGCCTTGTTGCCACGGAGACAACCATGCGTACCCATACGCCCCGAAAGACCTGGGTTACTGTTGAGGGCACCAGTATCGACCTAAAGAGCTATTACGACGACCATGCGGTGGTAGCAGCGGTCTCGTACCGGACTTTCTGGCAACGCGTGCGTGGTCTTCGACGCCGCTTCCTCCTTGATAGCGCCTCGTTGGACTATGCATGCATTCTGCAGCCCAACGAGTGGATTACGTTCTATGGCGGCGGGCGGCGAAGAGGCTTCACATATCAGGGGGAACAGTACCCGGAGCATGCGGGAAGGTCATTTTCCAGCATCGCAGCACTACTGCGCACGATCGGTAGGTATGGCGACCGTGGCCTGATCTGGGCGCGTCTAAAGGCCGGCTGGGATCTTGAATTGGCGCTGACGATACCGAGTGAGGTTAGCACCCAACGGCCAGGCTTGATCTACAAGGTAGTGAGGTTGTCCACCGGCCAGGTGTACGTTGGGTTGACCCTGGGCGGGCTCGCGCAACGGTGGACGTTCCATCTGAGGGCCGCGAGGCGCGGATCTGCATCAAAACTGGCCACTGCAATTCGGCAAGACGGTGAGGCTGGCTTTGCTATTTCTGTACTCGAACAAGGCATACGTGACCTGCAAGAGTTGCAGGATCGAGAGCGCCATTGGGTCAAAGTACTAGATGCGCTGGGCAATCATGGGCTCAATGTCGCGGCACCCGGTGGATTGGGTGCTCCACGAGGTAAACGTACCCTTGCGGAAGGGAGGGTGTTCAGATCGCTGAAGGAGGCTGCACAAGTGCTCGCCGAAGAACACGGTGTCCCTGAGTACGTAGCGATGACGCGGATCAAGAAGGGACAGGACGTACCTGACACCGCTAGAACACACAGCCAGCATCCAGAAGCCGGGTCCAATCTGTTCAGGCGTTGGTTAGCGCTAATGCGGCGCCACCCCAACAACGTTCACAGTGCGTGGCGTGAAAGCTATGACGCCTTCAAGGCTGATGTTGGTGGCGGCGACCCGGCGCTGTCACTGGTGCGGTTGGATGACAGTAGACCTTGGGGGCCTGCCAACATTCAGTGGTTGTCCGACCAAGAGAAGGTTGAGCGGATTCATGGCACGGCAGTGGAAGTGCATGGGCTCACATTTCCGTCAATGGCGGCCGTTGCGCGGCATTTCGGCATTGGTGGCAGCACTCTCAAGGACCGCATGTACAGACAGGGGCTGACGCTGGAGCAGGCAGTGGCAGCACCGGCCGGGGCCACGTCATACAGGCTGCAGAGCGGCCATGCTGTAGTTGATGGCAAGGCTTTTCGGTCTAGGCGACAAGCGCAGCTGTATTTGGTGCGTGAGAAGGGAATGACAGAGCACCAAGCCCGCAAGTACTTTCAACAGCCTGCAGACGACCGGTCGTGACCGGTGCAGATTAGCGGCCGGGAGCGACGGCGTAGAAGGGCGGAGCATGACCGACTGGTAGGAGGTAAGGACCGCCTATTGCGCGCAAGCGCCGATATACCGGATAGATGGTCTATTCCATATATATGAGCTACACGGTCTAGCCTATACAGCCTATACAAGCAATACAGGCAATACAGCCTATACAGCCTATACAGCCTATACAGCCTATACAGCCGGGACAATCATGGCAATCATGGCAATCATGGCAATCATGGCAGGCGGCACGGGGGAGACTAGCTGGACAGGATCGACTGTTTCTACAACCAGCACGATGTTGGGCCTGGTGGCGCACTGGCCCCCCTCCTCTAGGGATACGGTGCTCGTCGGCGGTATAAGCGGTTTCACTGGAACGGCAGGAAAAAACGGGGCCAAGGGCCAGAGCAAAGTCGATAGCTAGATAAGGGGTGCAAGGTCTGCACCCCATCGAGGTTGGTGTGGTTGTCCGACCCTTGCGCTACCAACTCCCCCACGAATCAGGCAAGGTAATTTCAAACTCTTCTTCCTGCTGGGCTCCATGCACTGCAATGCTGTTTCGGGCTGTAGGGGTAGAGGTGCTATCGGCCCCGGTAGTCACCACTGACTGAGTTCTGGGTGAAAGGCTTTGCCGCTGCATTAAGGTATTTAGGACCGCAGGGTCCTGCTGGTCCGCTCCCCCGGAGAGAGGCTGCTGCCGCACCGAGACCGATTCCGAATTTTGACAAGATTGCCGCCTTGTCAAGGACTCCAGCGCTTTGCGGATGGCGTCATTGGTGACACTGTCCCTGCGCGTATTTACTGGTCGCTTCCTACGGTCGCTGGGTCGAATCTTGTATGCGTCCTCAGCGCGACCAAGGAAAGTCTGGCGTGATTGCATTACCGCCGCTACACCCTCTGTGGCCACAGGGCGAACCATGGCGAAACGTGAGCTCGAAAGACTTTGAAACGGGAATTGCCTCCATCCGGAAATGGTGTTGAATGGCAGGTCTTCTCTCTCCAAGGTGGCCTCGATGCGTGCGCGCTGATGGTCTACCGGTAACTGCTGTCGCTTGCCCTGGATGGTGTCGTAGTCCTTCAGGTAGGCACGCAACCGGAAGCTCGCGTCCCTCGCGCCCATATTGATGGATGCACCCTGGTCAATGAGCTGAGCAAGTTCTCGTGGTGTTGCCGGCGCCTTGAAGGTCTTTGGGCCAGTTGCCCTTGGATGACCCGCGGGTCTTTTCGCAATGTGCCGCACCAGGTGAGTAACCGCCTCGGCAAGGCGAGTGCGGTCACTACCCGGTATATAGCCGTCAACAGCGGTCTCGATGCCCAGGACTTCCAGGTCTTCCTCGACGATAGGGCGCTCACCCTTCCTCCGGATGGCTTGTATATCCCGCATGAGCTGACTTGGGCCTGCGGGGTTGTGGATGGTTAGGTCGAAGCGCTTCGAGGAAGCAGCACCGTCACAAGGCAGGACATATATCTTGCCTAGCACGGACCCCAGGCGCCGCTGCACATGTCGGAACTGGCTTGGGTGGGACAGCGTTACCCTTACCCTGATCCAGTCAACCTCCGCTCGGAATACAACGTCTTTGAGCGCGTCGGGGCGATCGGACTTCACGACGCGCTGCCTCGTGCCGCTGCGCGATCAAGTGCGTCAGCTGCCTCAGTCAGGTCGGCCGCCAGGGCGCGGGCTTGCTCAGGCGCTAGTCTGAAGACCAGCAGGGGGTCTGCGACCATCATCTGAATGAAGGTGATCCCGGAAGTATCCTCGACCTGGGGGGTAACGGTAGCGTTCAACGGTCGTCCAGTCGGCCAACCGCCCAACGCACGCATCGCCTCACCGAGGCTCCCAGGTGTTTTGCCACGCGCCAGTTCGGTGGCCCGGTAATGTGTGATGAATCCATCCAGGTCGGCGATCAGGTAATGAGGGCGACCTCGGACCACTTCCACAGGAATCGAGTACGCGGGGTGGCGATCTGGCCGTCGATTGTTTTGGAGAAATACCCTCCAGTACCCATCTGGCTCTCCCAGCGATGACTGCAAGTATTTTTCGGCGTCAGCGGCCGACAGCGGCTGTTGTTGTTCTTTTGTGTCCATACCAGGATTTTCCTTCGATTAACATCAACTAGTCAATGACTAGATGACTACAATGGCTGTGACAGCATATTAAACGTTCGACTTGTCATGTAGTCAGGACGAATTTGAGTCTGACAAGAAGGGCAGCAAAACAATCGACCGGAGCTCGCCGCAAGCGCGCCGAGAGTGATTACAAAATGTCCATTGGGGACTCTCGGCCCAGGGTCTGAGCAGGCGGGCGATGGTGGTGCGGTTAAATGCGTCGGGGATCACCGCACAGTGTGGCGGGGCGTCGTTATTGACACAAGTGCGACGGGTTATCGCGGAACAATCGCAGGCTTGCGATGTTGGGGGCATTCATGATTAGGACTGGGAGCGGCAAAGGAAGTCGGCCAGGATTCTGGCGAACCCCGCCATCTCGGTTTCATGGCGATTGCACAGCAGATCGAAAATCTCTTCATAGGATAGTCTCTTGGATCGCGTAAATGCCCCATAAAGGCGCTTTGGCTCCAACTGCTCCCCGCCTTCAAATCTGTATGAAAACTCTGGTTCGCGGTATAGGTTCCACAGTGCTTTCTCGACGTTTGGCAATGGCATGCAATAGATTTGTTTGGGCTGTTTCTGACCAGCTTGATCTCCATCTTTGATACCAATCACGTCCTTTGAAGGGCCGAGAAACTCGTACTGAATGTTTTTGTTCATTAGCCCCGTTATGTACCCTTGCCCGCCCAAGCAAATGATTTGGAATGAATAAAACGTAGGGGAACAATAGCGACGTATGGTGTATTCGAGAAACTGCTTTAAAACATCATCCTCGGTCAGGATGTATCGATCAAATCCCTTGAATTGGAAAAGCATACTCTTGACGCCATTGAACGACATTGGTGCCAAGGTGGTCGTTCCGGTAACCTCATCACGGTCCAGGTAGTAAAGCTCGCCAGGCTCAAGCGTCTGCATCAGAGCCAACGAGTGGCTAGTGAAAAGCACGGTTGACTTATGCTGGGCACATAGCGTACGCAGCTGTTGAGCAAGTCTGGCCTGGGTACTAGCGTCTAACGAAACGTCGATTTCGTCGATCACAACGAACGGTGTTCCTTGAGTGACTTTCCGAAACAAGTTGATCAGAAAATACTCACCAGAGCTAAAGTAATCCTCCCGGATGTAACGCTTGTCTGGTTTAACGAGACAGCAGCAGACGCCTCTCCGAAACTGAACTTGAACGAGATCGTCAAACCGTTGATCCTGGTAGATCAAAGAGAGAAACTCAATCAACGCTGTTGGCTTCTCGTATTGATCGAGCACAACAGCTTGGCGGATCGCCTCATCCTGATCGGCCAAAGTACGGAAGAAGGTGAACCGCTGTCCATAAGGGGCTGGCAATTCAACTGACGCTACCGCCTTGTGAAGATCCGACACAAGTTTTCTTGTCGTGATCGAGCGAAGATCCGGGTCATAAGTGAACAGGTACTCTTCGTCACCTAATTTGTAGCGAATTGTGCTGTTGGCGTCGAAAACTCCCTCAGAAGAGGTTCTGACGAAGGTATCGGCCATTGCAAGATTCATGATGGCTTTGGCGAGAGTGGTTTTACCAGTCCCATTCTTACCAGCAATGCACCGCAGGCCATGATTACTCAGATCGATCTCAAAAACCAAGTTTTTGATTGGTCGAACGTGCTCGACTTCTAAGCGGAAACTCATGGTTTACGAAAACGAGCGACGAAGGAAGTAATCGACCACCGTTAAACCGAATTTTTTTCTGAGCTTATCCAGATAGACTTGATCGACCGAATTTGCATAATTCAACAGACCAGACAATCGTGCCTCTGCCTTTCGTGAGTCCCCACCACCCCGGTCAGCAAATTTACTGCGATCCCGCAAGTAATAGTGGATCAAGACTTCGATCTCATCCTTGACACTGGCGTCCACCGACACTGTGCCGTTCGGCAACAAAACCATGCCAAGCAGCTTTACCTTTGAGCCATTGTTAAGAAACTTCGACTTGTTGGGGTGAAGTGAAAGCTCACCTTGCATAGTGTCCTTAAGGATCGCTGCCACCCGATCTTGGACGCCCTCCAGGGCTGTGCTATCTTTACCGGACACGATGATGTCGTCTGAATATCGCGTTAGCACTAGCTCTCTGCTATTACAGTAAGCAAGGAGAGCATCGTCAAACGGTGTGAGCGCTGCATTACTTATAGCAGGCGAAGTCGAGAACCCCATTGGCAAACTGTCGTTCACACTGACAAGGTCAACGATCCGATCTAGCCAGCTGTCTATGTCCTCAATCGGACAACTGTCTTTTGCCGTTAGCAGGGTTGACTTAATTCTGGAACGCCTAATGCTTGGGAAGAAATCAGCGATGTCGCATACAAAAAACGACCTACTCCGTGCATGCATGGCTACGGAGTCGTAGGCACTTACCCCTTTGCGGTACGAGAAAACAACACTCTTGTTTAGCGGCAAATAGTCCAGCAGGAATAGCCGAAGGAATTCGTGGAAACCTTTGAGTTTTTCATTCGGCTCAACAACATTCCTAGTTTTGCCGGACTGGGTAAAGGTCTTGCGACTAATACTCGCTTCTATAGAACTACCAGCGAAATCTGCAAAACGCCATTTACCGTGGAACATGGCGGCGAAGAGCACCTCAATTGGTTTCTTCTGAGTCTCAGGGAGCGGATTTAGAACGGTAGACATGTCGAGATCAATTTTGTACACTATACCCATGTCAACGACTAGGAGTATCTCCGGTCTCTATGTTGGCCTCTAGCCCGTCTGATCTACTTGTGTGGTGTACCCGATCTGGGGCACCACACAAGACGTAGAGACATTTGGGCAGCGGAAAGGCTCAGTCGATGTGCCAACCGTAAATTTTCAAACCTCAGATACTTTTCTTACACGGTAGGCTCGATCGTTAAATTGCGCAAATCAGGCTTAATCTGGAGTCGGTCAGGTTCATTTCTTTCCTGTGGGGCAAACCACTACCTAAATGTCTCATGAACTGAACTCTCTGAGTTCTGCAAGGTAAGAATACAGCGCCAGTTGCGAGGGATCACGTTTAACCATGCAAACATGGGTTCCTACTACCCATACACGGGACAATACTGACTTGCCTTGTGCAGGGCGACCTTGACCTTCGTCTTTTCACGAGTCGGAAGCTCGAAGATGCAGAACTTCATCGCCTATATCCGAGTCAGCACCCAACGTCAGGGAGCGTCGGGTTTGGGGCTTGAAGCCCAGCGGATCGCTGTGGCAAGCTATTTGCGGGGCCGCGGCAACCTTGTCGATGAAGTTGTCGAAATCGAGTCTGGTCGCAAGGGCGGGAAGGGCCGGCCTGAGTTGGCCCGTGCCCTGGCACTGTGCAAGGCACAAGGAGCCGCTCTGGTGATTGGCAAGCTAGATCGTTTGGCGCGGGACGTGCGATTCTTCCTAGAGGTGATTGACGACAGCGGTGTTGACATCCGATTTGCTGATCTGCCTGACGTGTGCCCGGTGACTGATGAGGGTCGTATGATCCTGGTCAGCATGGCAAACTTTGCCGAGTTTGAGGGGCGAAGGATTGGCACACGGACAAAGGCTGCACTTGCCGCTGCTAAAAACCGCGGGATCAAACTTGGTACTGCAGGCAGAAACAACCTCAGACCAAACATCGAAGCTCGACAGGCGGATGCAGCTGCGTTCGCTGCAAGACTTGCCGGGATGGTTAAAGGTTTCAGAGCCAGGTCGCTCAGTCAGCGGGCTATGGTGTCGGAGTTGAACACCGTTGGGCTTCGAGCACCACGGGGTGGCCAGTGGAGCTTGGCACAGCTGCAAAGACTATTGGCTCGTTTGGAGCCTGTCTACTGACCACTGACAAGCTAAGCGGCTGGCACAATGCCCCAACTGTTCAAATGATGGGCAAAGCATAAATGGATTCAGCACTCATAAGCATTCTCCGTAGCAAGCTCGCCGCCGAAATTGTGCGTCATGACCAGGAATTGGCCACCAGGTTAAGGCAGATCCGACATGAAATGGTCGCCAGTGGGGGGCATTCCAGTACAAAAACGGTAGTCCTCACGACAGAGGTCTACGCAAATGGCGTAGGCGAACTTGGAAGAAAGGTCTGGGCTGTAGCAAAAGCGTGCATGGAGACTGCCCACCTTTCTTATGAGGATGAGTTGCCAGCAAAAATCAAGGCGGTGATCTACGACGGTTTTCCTTCCGGCGACCACGACCTCGGTGAGGTGAACCAGGCTATCAGCAAGATGTCAAACGCTGCAATGCACGAGCCGATGGTGAAGAGGTATGAAGAAGCTCGGGCGTTGGCAGTAGGAGAGCTTGACGCAGAGATTGAGCTTTTCGCATTGAATCTGAAGAACAGGCCCGCTATGCATCAAGGTGGAATTCACATCATCAATTCAAACATTGGTGCCTTTCAGACCGGGGCGAACTCCACCGCCAACGTGACCCTAACAATTGAAACGACACATAAGCGCGACCTAGTGGATGCCTTGGATAAACTGCGCCAAGCCTTGACACATGATGCTCAAAAAGGTGTTGTTGAGGCCATCGAGGCGCTTGGCTATGTTGAAGATAGTGTTGAAGAAATATTAAAGGATTCACCTAAGGCGTCAAAGGTGAAGGCATCACTAACTATGCTGGGCCAAGCAATTGTAGGAACGGTATCATTGGCAGCCAACGCAATGCCTGCCTATGAGCTAACTAAGGTAGCTGCCAAGACCATAGGCATTGATCTGCCATAGTACAACCACTACTCTTCATAGAGACAATCTATTGGCTACTTCACCACTACAGATGAGACAATCACCTTGGGCATAGCCCGCGAGGTTGCCGTCATTGGTAGCCGCCTTAAGCCAGCTTTACGCTGGCTTTTGCGTTTCTGCAGTAGGGAAGCATGAATACTTTATGCCTTGCAAGCCATTTTCTACAGTGCAATGAACATCCATCAGCTTTCCTGCCTCGGCTAATTGTTGATAAACGCGGAATGACTGGTCATATCCACCCTTGCACATTGGCCATAAGACTAAGTCGGCAAGCTGCATCAGCAACGATTCTTTAGTCTTTATCCTAAACTCAAACAAAGTCTTGTGCATGGAGTCAGCGTCCAACGGCACGTACTTCGCAGAGCGTGAAGCATCAAAGGGCGCCGCACTTTTGCGCAGCTCTTCGTAATACTGTTTGAAACGCCCCTCGGTGGGAGGGTCAGTCCGCTCCAAATACACTCGCATGCGTGCCCCGCGATGAATGGCGAGTTTCGCAGCTCTCTCCAGAACAATGCTGAACGCAGTGCGGCATAACGTCCACCTTCTTGGCCCATAGACTTTGAAATACCGGGCGTTATACCCGGGCCGATCTACAACGCAGGCCAGTAAAGTGATCGGAAGTTCGAGGATCAAGGCGGTCAGGTCTTCGTAAAAACGATCACGCTCAGCGTCCGGGAGCGTTTTAAGCCAGTTGAAACCATTGGATTGATTCCGAATGTCGTAGGAGCGCAGCGGGCGATTCCCAATCTGAGGCCAGGACGCCCTGAAGGCAAGGATTGCCGCGTCCACCTGATCCTTTTCATCAGCATGGACAATAACGCCGCCGAGCGCAAACCAGTCAGGGAACGACGTATCTTTGGGATTTCTGTCGGGGTCCTTAGACCCAGAGTCATCAATGTAGAAGTGGAGTTCGTTCGGCATGCCACTGGAATTATGCACACGCGGTCTCGATGTGTAATCTCTATTGGTGCCCTTGATACAAAGGTGTGATACAAAAGGGTTTTTCAATAGGCGTTGTAGCGGGCGACTGAAGTCTTGGGTTCGATCCCCGCCAGCCGCACCAATCTTCGCGCGAGGACTGATTAGGCTATTTTGAAACCGTAGGCGCCAGTAGCTTCACGGTTACCTCGTCGGCCTTGCCCCTGAAGAACACATCCAGCGCCTGCTTGAAAACGGGCTGTTCGGGTGAAGTCACCGCGAACAAGGTCATGCAGGACCGCAGTTTTAATTCATCTGGCGAACCAAAAATTTCAAACGCGTTGGCATTGCGCTGCGCCAGCAGGAGTTGGGTGCACTCCACAAGCCGGCTACCCAGTAGGGTGTGGGCAAGATAAGCCTTGGCCTCGTCCGCCGATTCAATGCCAAAACGATTGGCCATTGCACTTTTGCCCAGCTCTTTGAGTTGGGGAAAGATAAACCACATCCAATGTGTTTCCTTGTGGCCCATGGACAGCTCGGCAATGACCGTGTGGTAGACCGGGTCCTGGGCTTCGACAAAACGCTCTAGCCCTTGGGTAGTGTGATTCATGTGGTCTTCAATTCAAACGCAGAAGTAATACTGCATTGGAACATGCCGTTCCAAGGGCACTGTGTTACTGCTGGGGCGTGGGCGACACCAGTTGCCAGGGCTCGGGGCAATTTGGGGTGTAAGGGTAGTACTGCCCCACCGACCGGCAAAAGTACCATGCGTGTGCCGGTTGCGGGGCTGGTGCTGGCATGGCAACCGGCGGCGCCACGTAGACGGGCGCGGGCTGCACGTAGGTGATCGGAGGCGGCACATAAACGGCTTGCGGCGGCGGGGGGCTTGGCTGGCTGGCCGCAGCGCCCATGACTGCCCCCGCAAGGCCCAGAAACAGCAACGGGGCAACCCCATTGGGCGTGTTGTTGTGGTGCCGCTCGTACTGGCCGCGATGCGGATGGTGGGAGTAAGGTCCACGGGGCCTATCGGCAAGTGCGCTACTTGCCATGACGAGCGTCAGCAGGGCGACTGTCAGGGATTGGGTGGTTTTTTTCATGGTTTACAGGCGTGGCCGTTGTTGCTTAACGGATGCCATGCCTGGGCGTTGACTACGGCCGCCGAAAAGCCACCTGTTGTGCGGACCAGTATTTGGAGGTCAGGTGATCCAATCTGACCTCGCCACCCGTGGACGGCGCATGTACAAAGCGGCCCTGGCCTACGTAAATGCCTGCATGGGACACCGTGCCGCGCTGGGTGAATAGCACCAGGTCACCGGATCGGACCCTGTCATTTGCGACCGGATAGCCCCAGCCATTGAGTTTGGCCACGGTGCGCGGCGGTGCGATTTGTGCGCGGGTCTGGTACACGTGGCCAATCAGGCCGCTGCAGTCAAACCCCGAATCTGGCGTATTGCCGCCAAAGCGGTAGGGCGTTCCAACCAGCCCGATCGCGTAAATGGTCACATCGCCCGCCTGATCGGGGGTGAGGCGTGCCGGGTACTCTATGTTTTCTGACAAGCCTTGGGGATTTCTCCCGGATGGTGTGGTGCCGCAGCCGCCCAGCAAAAGGGTGAGGGCCACCAGGCCGAGGGCCAGCGTTTTGTCAACGGTCATCATGCCCCCACTGTACAAGAACAAGAATGGGCCCGTTTTCGCGCCTGGGCTTTGGCGGGCCATGGCTAGAATAAATTTTCGATACAAACATTGGGAAACCTTTATGCACAAGCGCAACTTTTTGGCCGGTTCGGCACTGGTGGGCGTTTTGCCGCTTGCGGCGTCTGTACAGGCTGCCACACCATCGGCACGCGGACCGGCGCTGCTGACCATCAGCGGGGCGGCCATCACCAAAGCCAACCGTGGCGCCCTGGATCCGGCGTTGGACCAAATGATGGTCAAGCACGGTGTACAGTTTGAGAAGGCGCTGGCGATCGACGCTGCCACTCTGCAACGCATGCCGGCGGTGCAGATCAAACCCACGCTGGAGTACGACGCCAAGGTCCACACCCTGTCCGGGCCGCTGGTCAGCACCGTGCTGGAGGCGGCGGGTGTGGCGCCTGACAGCAAAGTGCTGTTGGGTATGCGGGCTGTGGACGGCTACAACGTGGCCATCAGCCTGGCCGATATCCGGCGCTACCGGATGGTAATCGCAACCCATATGGACGGCCAGCCGCTGGCCCTGGGCGGACTGGGGCCCCAGTGGGCCGTTTACGACGCGGACCGACTGGCGGATTTCAAGGACAAGCCTTTGGCGCAGCGCTTTGGCCTGTGCCCTTGGGGGCTGTACCACATCAACGTTAAGCCTGCGTAGTGGGTTTTGAGTATTGCTACATAAATAGTAGCAATATATTTAGATATTACCGGGGCTAGGGCGCTATTTCGCCAATGCGACTTCCACCAGACAGTCGTAGAAGGTTGGCCCCTTGCCCAGGTCGGTCAGCTTCTGGCTTGTGAGCTGGTTGACATTGGTGCCCGCCAGCCCCAGCTTGCGCCACCATATGCCCAGCCCATTGACAACACCCGGGCGCGCCCGCTTGGAGACCACCGCTTTGCACAGGTATTCGCCACGCTGGTTGAACACCCGCACCACGGAACCGGAGGGGATGGACCGGGCCTCTGCGTCAGATGCGTGCATCTCCAGGATGGGTTCACCTTCGATATCGCGCAGGCTCTTCACGTTGACAAAGGTCGAGTTCAAAAAGTTGCGGGCCGGCGGCGAAATCATGGCCAGTGGGTAGGCCGTCGAACTGCCTTGCAGCTCGTGGTTGGGCAAATAGGTGGGCAGCGGATCCAGGCCCTGAGCCTGCAGGCGGGCGCTAAAAAACTCGCAGCGGCCTGATGGCGTGGGGAAACCGCCCTGTGCGAAGGGCGCATCCGCCATCTGCAGCGGGGCGAAACCCTGGCGCAACAACAGATCGAAATCCACAGCCGGGCCATACGCTGCGCGGCACAGGCTCTCATCACTTTCGGTAAAGCAGGGGTCCAGAAAACCGGGATCGTGTTGACCCATGCGTGCCGCAAGCTCGCGGAAGATTTGTGTATTGGGCTTCGCCTCGCCCACCGGTGCAATCGCCGGGCGGTTCAGCAGCACATCCGTATGGCCGTAGCTCAGGTGCACATCCCAGTGCTCCAGCTGCGTGGTGGCAGGCAGTATGTAGTCGGCGTAGTCGGCCGTGTCGGTCTGGAAGTGTTCCAGCACCACGGTGAACAGATCCTCGCGTGCAAAACCCCGGACCACCTTGCTGGATTCGGGCGCCACTGCCACCGGGTTGCTGTTGTAGACCACCAGCGCCTCAATGGCAGGACCAAATTCGGGTGATGCAGGGCGCAACAGGTCGTCACCGATGGTGGACATATTGATGGTGCGGGGTGTGCGACCAGCCAGCAGGTCAGGGCGCTGCAGGGCAGCACTGTCGACTGGAAAGCTGCCCGAACTGGACAACAGAACGCCGCCCGCACGGTGCCGCCAGGCACCAATCAGCGCCGGCAGGCAAGCGATCGCGCGCACTGCATTACCACCACCGCGTACGCGCTGCAGGCCGTAGTTCATACGGATGGCGGCGGGCTCGCCGCGCTGCAAGCAGCCGCCGTAATCCCGGGCGAGGGCCGTGATTTGCTCCACAGGGATGCCACAGATTTCGGAAGCACGTTCAGGCGTCCACTCCAGCGCGTGGGTGCGCAGTGCGTCCCAGCCCAGGGTGTACTGGGCGATGTAGTCGTGGTCCAGCCAGTTGTTGACGATCAGCGCGTGCATCAGCGCCAGCGCCAGCGCTGCGTCGGTGCCCGGGCGTAAGGCAATGTGCTCGTGGCACTTGTCGGCTGTTTCCGATTTTCGGGGGTCGATACAGATGAGTTTGGCACCATTGCGCTTGGCCACCTGGGCATAGCGCCAGAAGTGCAGGTTGCTGGCTATGGAGTTGCTGCCCCAGATGATGATGAGCTTGGACTCCGCAAAAAACTCCACCCGCATGCCGACCTTGCGCCCTAGGGTTTGTGTCATGCCCTCGCCGCCGGCCGTGGCACAGATAGTGCGGTCCAGGAAGGAGGCGCCCAACTGGTTGAAAAAGCGGGCTGCCATGCTTTCGGCCTGCACCAGTCCCATGGTTCCGGCGTAGCTATAGGGCTGTATCGCCTGGGCGGCATGCGGTCCCTTTGCGGCGATGGCACTGAGCCGTTGGGCGATGTCGGTCAGCGCTTCGTCCCAGGTGACGCGCGCGAACTGACCCGAACCTTTGGGGCCCGTACGCTTGAGCGGATGCAATATGCGCTCGGGGTGGTAGGTGCGCTCGGTGTAGCGGGAGACCTTGGTACACAGTGCGCCGTCGGTGTGCGGGTGGGCCGGGTTGCCATGGACTTTGATGGCCACGCCGTTTTGGACCGTGGTGATCAGGGAGCAGGTGTCCGGGCAGTCGTGCGGGCACGCGCCCAAGACGTCTTGGGAAGCGGAAATGGCGATAGAAGTGGTTGAATCAGGCATGGCCGCCATGGTAAAGCCTGCGGCGTAATAATGTGATTTCCAACTTAACACCACGATCGTTATGAAGCTTATTCCCGAACTGGTTGCTGCAGCGCCCGCCATAGGTGCCATTCGTCGCGATATCCATGCCCATCCCGAACTCTGTTTCAAAGAAGAGCGCACAGCCGATGTGGTGGCTGCCCAGCTGACGGCGTGGGGCATTCCCATTCACCGAGGCATGGGCACCACCGGCGTGTTGGGCATTGTGAAGGCCGGCACCTCCAATCGGGCCATTGGTTTGCGGGCCGATATGGACGCCCTGCCCATGCAGGAGTTCAACACCTTTGCCCATGCCAGCAAGCACGCCGGCAAGATGCACGCCTGCGGCCATGACGGCCACACTGCCATGTTGCTGGCCGCGGCCCAGCAACTCGCAAAGCAGCGAAACTTTGACGGCACGGTGTACTTGATCTTTCAACCCGCAGAAGAGGGCGGCGGTGGTGCGCGCGAGATGATCAAGGACGGACTGTTTGAGCAGTTCCCGATGGAGGCTGTGTTTGGCATGCACAACTGGCCGGGTTCCGAGGTCGGCAAGTTTGCCGTGAGCGCAGGGCCGGTGATGGCATCCAGCAACGAATTCAAGGTCATCATTCGCGGCAAGGGCGGCCACGCGGCCATGCCGCACAACGGCCTGGACCCGGTGCCCGTGGCCTGCCAAATGGTGCAGGCTTTTCAGACCATCATCAGCCGCAACAAGAAGCCTATTGATGCCGGTGTGATTTCGGTCACCATGATCCATGCTGGTGAGGCGACCAATGTCATACCCGACAGCTGCGAGCTGCGCGGTACGGTGCGCACTTTCAGCATCGAGGTGCTGGACATGATTGAACAGCGTATGGGTGAGATTGCCAAACACACTGCCGCGGCCTTTGGCATGGAATGCAGTTTTGAATTTGTGCGCAACTACCCGCCCACCATCAACGCGGCCAAGGAGGCCGAGTTTGCCCGCAAGGTCATGGCCAGCATCGTGGGCGAGGCCAATGTAGGTGCGCAGGAACCCACCATGGGCGCAGAAGACTTCGCCTACATGCTGATGGCCAAGCCCGGCTGTTATGCCTTTATTTCCAACGGCGATGGTGCCCACCGCGAAATGGGGCATGGTGGGGGCCCCTGCATGCTGCACAACCCCAGTTACGACTTTAATGACGAGCTGATTCCCTTGGGCGCCACTTACTGGGTAAAACTCGCTGAAGCATGGCTTGCGTAGCAACAAAATAAGTATGATGCTGGCTTAAGGCGTTAAAGCACAGAGGGAGCTATGTCGTGACGATTTGGAGTGAGTTGACTTCGCGGGATAAGCCCGAAGGCTTGCCAGAAGCCATTCATCGCCAAATTTCGCCCGATATGGCGCGGTATGTGTTTATCCACGATGATTTGGAGGTGGATGACCCAGCCGTGGACTCTACCGGCCGGTTTTTTGTATCGCCGCGCGAGTATGGTTTCACCATTCGCGGCTACAAGGGCGGTAAAACGGCCTGGGCTCGTGACTTTTCCAACGGCACCATGCTTGTCGTCAACACCGAGGGCATGTCCCATGTGTTGTCGCCCAAGGTGCCTGCACGCATCATGTTTGTGGGGCATGACGGGACGGTATTGCAAGATACGGGCGCGGTTCAGCGCGTGGCAGAACGCATTCCCGACCTGACCACGGTACGCCTGACGATCAATGCGACTTTCGACATGCATGGCGAAAGCCCCGAGGTGGCCCGCACCCTATTGATGCGGATGGTGGACCGGGCTTTGCTCAGTGGGCCCCGGGACGGGGAGTCGGAAGCCACCATCGTGGACCACATGTTTGAATCCAGCTCGGTGGTGGACGTGGAACGCCGCCGCGCCACAGACACCGACTTCTCACAACTTCTGGATATTTAGCCCTTAGCTGGCGAATCGCACGGCCGCCAACTGCAGCAGGCCGTCAAAAATCAGGTTGTCGACCAATTCAAAGGGCACCGACATGTGGGGTGCCATTTTCCAACCCGCACCACCAGTCATCACGCACATCGGCTCGGCGGCGCAGTGCTGGCGCACGTGTTGCACCATGCGCTCCACCGCGCCGGCAATGGCATAGGTGCCGCCACTGGTCAGCGCGTCACTGGTATTGGTGGGAAACAAACTGACCTCGCCGGTCGGCACGTGCAGGCCTGCGGTGCCGGACTCCAGCGCGCGCAGCATGATGCCGTGGCCAGGCAAGATCAATCCACCCAAAAACTTGCCATTGGCATCCACGGCCTCCACCGTCACTGCGGTGCCCACCATCACCACCACCATGGGCCGGGGTTGGCCCTGGGACAACATGCGGTGGTAGGCGCCGATCATGGCAATCCATCGGTCGGCGCCCAACCGCGTGGGGTGGTCATAACCATTGCGCAGGCCGGCTTCGGCCTCACTGGCAACCACCCACTGGGGTGCAACATCCCACAGTTCCATTTGCTCCTGCAGGCGGCGTTTGACGGCATCGGCCGCCACCACGCACCCCAGGATGTGCTGTGGTGCCTGCAGGTCTTTCCAGGCACCCTCGGACAGCTTGTCAATGTTTTCGAGGAATTCCGCACCCTGGGCCAGTAGCGGGGCATTGGGCCGGGGAGATGCATAGTGCGCCCACTTGAGCCGCGTGTTGCCGATATCCAGAGCGAGAAAGGTCATGCCCCATTATCCTTGGCGCCAGGGCAGTCCTCGCAGGCGCCAGCCGCCTTTGTGACCGCGTTGGGCGTTGGCATCGGGGTCCCCCTCAAAACCTTCCAGGATGTTGTAGGCCTCAAAGCCCAATTCAGTGGCCCGTTTGGCCGCCGCCACAGACCGTACGCCGCTGCGGCAGAGCAGCACCACTTTTTTACCGGGCTCAACTGCGGCGCTCAGGCCCTCGTCAAATCCCTGGTTCATGGCCATGCCAGGCCATTGCTTCCAGGCCAGGGCCACCGCGCCGGGTACAAAACCCACCCACTCGCGCTCGGCGTCAGTGCGCACATCCACCAGAACGGCGTCACCCGCCTGCCACCAGCTGTATGCCATAGCAGGCGATACGTCTCCGGCGTAGCCTTCTGCGTTACGGGGTGCCGCGGCCCCCGCGCTGTCGGCATCGTGCCGAATTCCCGAACTCTGGTTGGCAGGCACAGCCTCTTCCATACGCTTGGGCTTGGGCAGGTTGAGGCTAGCCATCACGGCGACGAAATCTTCCAGGCTTCGACCGGCGATGCGGACATTGCAGCTGCGTTCGGTGGCAATGGTGGAATGGGTGCGGCCCTGGTAATCATGACCAGGCCATACCGTAGTCTCATCGGGTAGTTTGAACAAGACTTCGGTCAGCGAGTGGTAGAGCGCTTCAGCGCTGCCGGACTGGAAGTCGGTGCGACCACAGCCGTTGATCAGCAGGGTGTCGCCGGTGAACACATGGTTGCGCCACACAAAACTCATGCTGCCCGCTGTGTGGCCTGGCGTGTGCAGCGCCAGCAGTGTTTCGCGGCCAAAACGCAGCAAGTCGCCATCGACCATTTGCAAAGCCGCAGTACTGATGCCACAGGCCTGCGGCGCTGCAGTTTGCGCGCCGGTGTGCTCGGCCAACAGGCTGGCGGCGGTGATGTGGTCGGCGTGGGTGTGGGTTTCCAACGTCCAGCGCAGCTTGAGCCCATACTGCCGCAGCACCGCCAAGTCGCGCTCTACTTGCTGGTCTACCGGGTCGATGATGACCGCATCGCGGGTGGTTTCGTCAAAAACGACGTAGGTGTAGGTGCTGGATGCGGTGTCAAAAAGTTGTAGGGGCTGCATGGTCTTCTCCCGGATGGCGCGCGAGCCCACGGCTCGCGTTTGGGAGTGCCACTGTAAATCAATTTGACCGGTAGCCTAGCTCGACTGCCCTAGCAGCGCGCGCTTCAGACCCGGGTCCGCAGGGTGTTCGCCCAGCCAAATGCCCATCATCACCTTGAGGAAACGTGGATTGGCAAAGGATTGGGCGCTGGGCGCTGCCGTCTGCAGGCTGACGGTGGTTCCTAGTGCAGGGTGTGACACAACCTCAATACTGTCGCCCGCGGCCAGGGTGCCCTGTTCACTGAGCAACATGCCCACTTCAAAAATCTCAGAAACAAGGGTGATGAGGTCGTCGTCGCTGGCATTGGCAACCAGGCCCTGGGTCAACAGCTCCGTCAACTGCGTGGCCTTGGCATCCTTCAGCATGACCAGGCGAAACTGGGTCGTGCCGCGGTTCAGCATCACGTCTTCCGGGTTGGTTGTTTTGTGTTCCAGATGCAGGGTGGCGGCATAAAGGCCTGCGGCAGCCTCGCTGCGAACCCCGGTTCCGTTGAGCAACAACTGCGCCTTTCCCTGCGCTGGCGTGGCTGGGGCCCTGTCCGCGGCTTGGGACGACAGCGTGCTGGCACCCAGGGCGGCGGCAATGCATGCGGCGGCTGCTGCCCGGCGGCTTATCCAAAGCAATGTTTTCATAAAAACCTTTCTAAAGATGCGCAAAATTGCTGCAATCAGTTGACGCAAGGTCGGTGCCAAGGTTTTAGAGAGATCTCACTGGGGAAAACTGGCTGAGCACCCTGTTTGGGCTGCCGACGGGTGGTGTATTCCACGTGCGGTGAAAAATGGTTTACAGTTGACGTTTACGTAAACGTCAACTGTGCCAGTTCAATAGGCGTAGTGATTTAGGAGCATTCCCCATGTCTGACCTGTCCGCAGAAGCCAAAGCCCTGGCCAATTACCGCCCCACGCACAAAGTGCGGTTCGTAACCGCCGCCAGCCTGTTCGATGGGCACGATGCCGCCATCAACATCATGCGCCGCATTCTGCAAGGCATGGGTGCCGAGGTCATCCACCTGGGCCATAACCGCAGCGTGGACGAGGTGGTTACCGCCGCGCTGCAGGAAGACGCCCAAGGCATTGCCATCAGCTCCTACCAGGGTGGACATGTTGAGTATTTCAAGTACATGGTGGACCTGCTCAAGCAGCGGGGCGGCGCCCACATCCAGGTGTTTGGTGGTGGCGGTGGCGTTATCGTGCCCAGCGAGATTGCCGAGCTGCAGGGTTATGGCGTGACCCGCATATACAGCCCTGAAGATGGGCAGCGCATGGGGCTGGCCGGCATGATTGGCGAGATGGTGATGCGCTGCGACAAAGACCTGACGGGTTTTGCGCCCTCGGCGCTCGAAGCGGTACAAGGCCACACCACCCAATCCTGGCGGGCGCTGGCGCAATTGATCACCGCATTGGAAGGCTCTGAAGAAAAACACCCTCTAGCCCCCGAATTACGTGCTCATGCTGCTACAAAAAAGATACCGGTTCTGGGTATAACCGGCACGGGCGGCGCTGGCAAATCTTCGCTCACCGACGAACTGATCCGCCGCCTGCGGCTGGACTTGGGCGACTCCTTGCGCCTTGCCGTCATCTCCATCGACCCCTCCCGCCGCAAGAGTGGTGGTGCGCTCTTGGGTGACCGCATCCGCATGAATGCGATCAGTCCGTGGCAGCACGGCGAGCGCGTCTTCATGCGCAGCCTGGCCACACGCGATTTTGGTTCCGAGATCAGCCAGGCGCTGCCGGACGTGATCGCAGCCTGCAAGGTGGCGGGTTTTGACGCCATCATTGTGGAGACCTCTGGCATTGGCCAGGGAGATGCCGCCATCGTGCCCTTGGTGGATATCCCCATGTATGTGATGACACCCGAATTTGGCGCAGCCAGCCAGCTTGAAAAAATAGACATGTTGGACTTTGCCGAATTTGTCGCCATCAACAAATTTGACCGCAAAGGAGCCAGCGACGCCCTGCGTGACGTGTCCAAACAGGTGCAGCGCAACAAGGAAGCATGGACCACTTCTCCGGATCAGATGCCGGTTTTCGGCACCATGGCGGCGCGTTTCAACGACGATGGGGTGACCGCGCTATTCCAGGCGCTGCTGCCCCGATTGCAGGAGCTGGGCCTGCAGGCCAAAGAATCTGGTCGCCTGCCCAAGGTCAGTGTGCGCCACAGCAGCAACCAGACCCCCATCGTGCCCGCGGCCCGAACCCGCTACCTGGCCGAAATCACCGATACGGTGCGCGGCTACAAGCAGCACGCCCGTGCCCAGGCTAGGGTTGCGCGTGAGATTCAGCAATTGCGTGCATCCGCAAAAATGCTGGAAGCTGCCAATCCGGATAAGGTACGCGCTTGCGAGGCCGTCATAGGCTTGGCCGTGCTGCGCGAAGAGACACAAGACCCTGCCGCCCGCAAACTGGTGAATCAGTGGCCCGAGATGCAACGCGCCTATGCCGGTGACGAATACGTGGTCAAGATCCGCGACAAGGAGTTGCGTACCGCACTGACCACCAAGTCACTCAGTGGCACCACGATACGCAAAGTGGCACTGCCCACCTACGAGGACCACGGTGAGATCCTGAAGTGGCTGATGCTCGACAACGTGCCTGGCAGCTACCCCTACACCGCCGGGACCTTTGCGTTCAAGCGCGAAGGCGAAGACCCGACGCGCATGTTCGCTGGCGAAGGTGATGCCTTCCGCACCAACACCCGTTTCAAGCTGCTGTCCAGCGGCATGGCCGCCAAGCGACTGAGCACCGCATTTGACTCGGTCACGCTGTACGGCAACGACCCCGACCCGCGGCCGGATATCTACGGCAAGGTGGGTAACAGTGGTGTGTCCATCGCCACGCTGGACGACATGAAGGTGTTGTACGGCGGGTTCGATCTGTGCAACCCCAGCACCAGTGTGTCGATGACCATCAATGGCCCCGCGCCCAGCATTTTGGCCATGTTCATGAACACGGCCATTGACCAGAACCTGGAGAAGTTCAAGTCCGATAATGGCCGTGAGCCCACCGATACCGAGGCAGCCAAGATCCGCGAATGGGTGCTGGCCAATGTGCGCGGCACCGTGCAGGCGGACATCCTGAAAGAAGACCAGGGCCAGAACACCTGCATCTTCTCCACCGAGTTTTCACTCAAGGTCATGGGCGACATCGCCGAGTACTTTGTGCACCACAACGTGCGCAACTTCTACAGCGTGTCCATCAGCGGCTATCACATTGCCGAAGCCGGTGCCAACCCCATCAGCCAGTTGGCATTCACGCTATCCAATGGCTTCACCCTGGTCGAAGCGTATCTCGCGCGGGGCATGCACATCGACGACTTTGCGCCCAACCTGAGCTTCTTCTTCAGTAACGGCATGGACCCCGAATACACCGTCATGGGCCGCGTGGCCCGCCGCATCTGGGCCGTGGCCATGAAGGAGAAGTATGGCGCGAACGAACGCAGCCAAAAACTCAAGTACCACATCCAGACCAGCGGCCGCAGCCTGCACGCCCAGGAAATCCAGTTCAACGACATCCGTACCACGCTGCAGGCGCTGATCGCCATCTACGACAACTGCAACAGCCTGCACACCAATGCGTTTGACGAAGCCATCACCACGCCCACCGAAGACTCGGTGCGCCGCGCGATGGCCATCCAGCTCATCATCAACCGCGAGTGGGGGCTGGCCAAGAACGAAAACCCGAACCAGGGCTCCTTCATCATCGAAGAATTGACCGAGCTGGTGGAAGAAGCCGTGTTGTCCGAGTTCAATGCCATTGCCGACCGCGGTGGTGTGCTGGGCGCTATGGAAACCGGTTACCAGCGGGGCAAGATCCAGGACGAGAGCATGACCTACGAGATGCTCAAACACACCGGCGAGCTGCCCATCATCGGCGTCAACACCTTCCGCAATCCGCATGGCGACCAGGTCATGGACAAGCTGGAATTGGCGCGCTCGACCGACGAGGAAAAGCAGAACCAGCTCAAGCGTCTGGCCGCATTCCACGCCACCCATGCAGCCGAATCCCCCGCAGCGCTCAAGCGCCTGCAACAGGCCGTCATAGACAACAAGAATGTGTTTGAGGTGCTGATGGACGCGGTGCGTGTCTGCTCCCTGGGGCAGATCACGAATGCGCTATTTGAAGTGGGTGGCCAGTACCGCCGCAATATGTGAGGCCAGTATCACAGCATGTTGCTATGAATTAAGTAGCAACATGCTGATAGTATACGGGGGCTGCAGCGAGAACTGGCATATGGCTTGTCGTTGCCTGGAGTCGCGGCGACGGAACATCATCTCATGATGGCCAACCAAAAACTCCTAATGGTTAAGCGTCTTCCACAGGATGCTTGGCCAGCGGCGCGTTCATTGGGAAATGCAAAGTAAACGTTGTTCCAGCACCGACTTCGCTGTGAACACGGATATCTCCTCCGAGTGTCGAAACCACAATGTTGTAAACGATATGCAATCCAAGGCCGCTCCCTCCCTGTCCAAGCCGGGTTGTAAAGAACGGATCAAACACTTTGGACAAGTGTTCTGGCGCAATACCTCGCCCGGTGTCTCGCACGATCAGTTCGACACTATCGCCCTCGCTAATCCTAGCAACTACCGCCATCGTGCCAGGGCGTGACGCATCAAACGCGTGGATCAGCCCGTTCATCACCAAGTTGGTAATGACCTGCCCTAGTGGCCCGGGGTAGCTATCCATGGCCAAGCCTTCGGGAGCATCGACAGACACCGTGTGCGGCGTGTGCTTGAACTGCGGTTGCAAAGTTTCGATGACTTCCTGCAACACTTGACCCAAGTCGAAGCTGCGACGCTTTTCGCTAGTCTGATCCACAGCTACCTGTTTGAAGTTGACGATCAACTCGCTGGCGCGTTCCAGGTTGCGCGTCATCAGGGCCGTGCCTTCGGTCAATTGTTCGATCATCGTGGCAGCACCAGACTTGGTCAAAGTCCCTTCGCGCATTCCTTTACCTAGGTTCTGAGCTGCCAAGCCCAAGGACGTAGCGACCAGAATGCTATTGCCCAATGGAGTGTTGAGTTCATGGGCTACCCCGGCCACGAGCGCACCCAAAGACGCCAGTTTGTCGCGCTGGAGCAATTCACTTTGCGTATGCTTAAGCGTGTCCATAGCCGCAACCAGGGAACTATTGGCTTTGGCAAGCTCTGAGGTGCGCGCGTTGACTCGGCTCTCCAAATCCAGGTTGAGTTGATTGAGATCCGCTTCTGCTCGCTTTCGCTGGGTAATGTCCTGCACGCTGACATGGATCATTTCGCGTCCATTGAGCGATAGCAGCATGGCATGCACCATACCTTCCCACTGAACGTTGTTTGCCCGCTGGAAGAGCCACTCGCCTGAAACAGTACCAGTCTTTGTTCGCAGACGTTGCAGTGACCGTTGGTACCAGCTGGTGGACGATTGCCCATCGGGCTGATACTCAGACGAAAAATCAGCTGTACTTTTCCCTATTAATTCTTCCGAGCGTGAAAATCCATGGATTGCAACAGCGGCCTGGTTGCAGTCGATACACAGTCCTGTTTGCGAGTCCAATACATACTGCGGAATGGGCGAATCGTGGAACAGGCGTCGGGTGTACGTTTCACTCTGTGCCAGCTCATGGTTTTGCCGGGCGATAGTGTCCAGCATGGCATTGAAAGAACTGGCAAGTTTTCCAACCTCTTTGGAACCCAGGGCCGGCGCTCGCAAACCAAAATCCCCGGTCTCAATCACCGAAGTCGCCACATCGCGCACGAGGGATATGGGCTCAACGATTGAGCGTTGCAGCCGCACGGCAATGGCTGTGGCCAGGAGAAACGCACTGCCCAGCGCGATTGCAAGCGATGTCCGCTGCGCCCACATCCGGTCCTGCAAGGGCTTGGTGGTGGAGATCAGCACCAAACTTCCAGCCGTCACATCTTTAGAGATGACAGGTACGGTGACCCGTACGATCCCGGGGGGGTCAATTGTCGAGCGCACGATGTCAGCGCAACGGGCAAGGCTATCACCGGTAGGTGCATAACTTGCAAACAGTCGCGGCGAACTGTCGAAGAGGCAAACCAGCCTGACCTGATCCAAATCCTGGAGTGCCTGCAGGTTTTCCTGCGCTGTCACATCATCCAAGAACACCAAGGCTGCACTGCTGCGGTTTGCCAATAAACGCGCGGTGGAATTGAGCTCCTGCGTCAGTTGCTCGCGGGCGTTGGCCCGTTCCAGAAAATAGAGAGCTACACCCGCACAAACCAATGCCAATAGCGCCACGATCAGGGCCATGCCGATCAACTGGACTCGCAGGGACAAAGATTTAATCATTCAGTTGCGCTGTTAGCGGGTCTCGCCCGTAACGGAAGCGGCTATCTCGATCAGTTTTGAGCTCACCTTGAGCTGAGCTTGTCGGGTTGCGCCAAGATTCAGCGCCCAACGCAATCTTCCGGACTGAATGACGAAGCCGATGCCGATACCCGCCTCGGTGGCTTCGCTCGTACTGCTGACCGTGAGCAGTGGCGAATCGGCCAAAGCTTTCCACGGGTCACGTCCAAAATTGGTGCCTCGCAGGTCATCGGCATAAAGAATATGGCAGTTCCTTGCCTCTGCGATCGTCTTTGGAAAGGCGACTGAAATGGCATGGGTCTTATAGCTACGCGATTCCAACGCTTTCAGGTGTTCCCCAAAGGGATTGGTTCCTGCAACGCACACCACAAAGGGCGCAGAAGGAGAGGCAAAGGCAGTTGCCGGCCACTCAACATACTGGGTAAAGTTATAGATGAAGGCTGCCTTGAGCTTGTACTCTTCTGCCGACAATCCCTGTGCATGAGGTGATGAATACCAGCCCAGTGCACCTAGAACCCAGACGACTGCACGTAGGCCTTTCATGGCATTAGAAGCGGTAACGCACACGAAACACCAGTTCACGACCCATGTCGGGCACGGGCGGTGTTGTGTTGGCAATGGGCGCTGCAAACACGGCGTGCGCAGCAAACAGGTTGTAAACACCGGCCGATAGGGTCAAGCCCCTTACACCAACATCTTCCGATTGCACGACCAGATTGACAAGTGCAGCACTCGGATACTGGCGCAAACGACTCACGGTTGCGCTGGAGTTGTCTACATCGAACCCCCAGCGGGGACCATACCAAGCCAATGTTGGCGAGAGGTAAGTTGCGGCACCCACCTTGTAGTTGGCGCTCAAGGCCAACTTCCAGGGGGAGAAGCCCACCAGCGCTTGGCTATCGATCACCGAGCCAGTATCCGGATTGATCACGCTGACAGTTGCTGTGTCAGTGCCGCCAGAGGCATAAGTCGACAGACTGAGGTCCGCATTCCCCCAATCCCGGCGAATCTGCAAACTGGCCTCGATGCCGCGGGTATGCACGTCGCTAAAGTTGCGCAAAATCAGCGTGTCGCGGGTCACGATATCAAAGTAATTGACAGTGAGTTGCGTACCGGCATCAATCCGGTACCCCACTTCCAACTCGGCATTTGCGACCTTTTCATTTTTGCGAACCGCCAATCCCCCTGCGCTGGAGCTGTAGTCTTCAACCGATGGTGCTCGCTCCGCGGCGCTTGCGAGCAGCTTGAAGTGCCAGTCCCCCATCAGGCGCGTCATCGCCAGGCGCTGCGACCACAGGTCACCCGCGTACTGGTGCACATCCCGGCGCACCCCCCAGGTAAAGTCAGCCCATTCGGTTTGACGCATCACCTCGGTATACAAACCGGTAACGTTGAGCCTATCAAAGGCTAGGGGTCTCAATGGAAATGACCGGGCCGTACCTTCATATTTCACATCCAGTACATCAATACCACCGGCAAAGTGCCACAGATCATCCGAGCTCCAAGTAACTCCTATCTTGGCCTGGGTGCGTTCTACCCCCGTTTTGCTGGTCACAACTCCGAGCGGGTTGCTCGTTTCACGCGGCGACTGTTTTTGCCAAGAAACGCTAGGAGTTACCTCAGTACCTTGCATCGGCTTCCACACGGTGCTTAACAAGGCAGTCTCTGACTTGTGCTGCAGGTTCCAGACGTCACTCTGGATGCCGGAGCCAACGTAGCGGCTTTTGACGTCTATATCCACTCTCTGCAATCTCAAACGCACGTCACCATAGGCAAGCCCCACGTTGACATACTCCGGCTCCACGCCATCTTTGTCTGCCATTTCGTAACTGGCACCCGCAAGCCCTCGGAAAGTCTGGTCACTGCGCAGAGAGCGGCCCCGCATCGCATTGGCAGACAAACTGAACTGATCCTGTTCAACCCCCGCTGACACTGCAATTTGCTCCCTGCTGCGTGCACCTGACGCGACAACGCCGACCGATGCAGCGACTTCTGCGCCCCGTAATTCCGATGCGCTGCGTGTGATGATGTTTATGACACCCATCTCCGCGGTACCGCCATACATGGCCAACGCAGATCCACGGACGATTTCGATCCGGTGGATGTTCTCGACCGGGAAGTTCAAACCAAACTGCGCAGTGCCAAAACGGTGTTCATTGGCTTCGATACCGTCTACCAGCATCAAAACCCGGCCATCTGAACCGATGTGCCCACGCACACCGAGGCCCAGGATGTTGGACACAATCAAGCGGAAGTCATATCCGGGAACCTGTCGCAATACATCGACCAGATCACGGGCTCCGCTTCGGCGAATTGCATCGCCTTCAATGACTGTGACGATCCCGGGGCTCTCCCGTTGCGACACCGCCTTACGCGAGGCCACGGTAATCGGCACCTTAAGTAAGTCGTCTAATGAGAGATCCAAAAGATCGCCGGCCGTCGCCGACACAGGCACTGACAAAACCAAGGGCAGCCAAAAGCGGACCGATTGTTTGTTCATGTCATAGGGGCGTTTTCGTGGCTAAGCCATGATGGTAGCCATAAATTACTTCACGTCAAACCTTAACAACAATGGCCAACGTGTCGCCTGGGCAGGCTCAAAAACCAGGGAGCCCTGCTTTCGCCACAAACCATTCAAGCGCCTTAAAAGTGCAGGGCGGCAGTTAACCAGGCGCGCCGTGTGAAGGGGACCTCCGCGACGCGGTTGACGGTGCCATATTTGGGGTAGTCATCCCGGTTGATGTTTTGCACAATCACAGCCACTTCGGCCTGGCGGCCCCGTTCAAACTTGAACGTCTTGGCCAGCCGCATGTCGATGCGGTGCATGCTGTATTCCGGTGTCACGTCCTCTGCAACATCCAACACCCGCACTTGGTCCCGGAAGTAATAGCCCGTGCTCCATCGCCACGCGTCCGGCAAAGCCAATGACAACAACAGGCTACCGCTGTTCACGGGGACCGATTCGGGGAACAGGGCGAGGTATTTGTTGGTGTAGAAGTTTTTGACCGCCTCGCCCAGTATGGGGTGAAAGTATTGGGTCGGCAAAGCATGCAGGCTGGCCGACGTGCGCTGACGGGCGTAGTTGGCGATCAGAAAACTCCGACCTTCATCCCAACGCAACTTCGCAGTCAATTCCAGTCCTTGGTACTCTGCAGCCAGCAGGTTGCCAAAACCATCGGCGCAGCGTGGCAGCTGCACACATTTGTCCCACCAGATCAGGTTGCTCACCGACTCCGAGTACAGCCGGGACTCCACCGACAAGCCCATTGGCCGAAACTCGCCGATATAACCAATCTCCCGCGATACCACCCGTTCGGGTGTCAGCGACTTCACCGGCGGAACATAGGCACCACCCCAGATGGTGTTGTCGGCCGCAATGAATGCCTCCGACATCACCGGGCTGCGCGTAGCGGTGGAGACGCCAAACCGCAGCGTGTGCTCCGGAGAGAGGTGGTAATTCAAAGAGGCCCGTGGCGAATGGCTGCGATTGCCCATGCCGTCATCTTCCAGCATAGTGCCGATATTGAATACCGCGGATTCCGGCAGGCGCCATTCGTTGTGGACAAAAACCTGCCAGGGGTTGACGGTATAGGGCTGTGCGAACAACAGGGGGAAATCGGCGTAGTCACTGCGCAGATCAGCCCCCCAAACCAGCCGGTTGTGGGCGCCCCATTGCACGGTGTTTTGTAACTCGAGATCATGCCGTCGGGTGAACACGTCTCGGGTGGTGAAACCTTGGGACGCAGTCTTGCCGATGACCTTGTTCTGGCATACCTCTGCATCAATGCAGATGTGCGGGTCTCTGGACCGGCGGCTGGCCTGTGAGTAGGTCAGCTTGCTCTCGTCCCCACCGGGCCATACATGCAACCAACTGATCTGCTGGAAATCACTGCGGGCCGTGGTGTTGCGAAAGGCGTCCTCTGGCCGACCTTCTATGCCCAGCCCATAGACACCGTCGCTGTTGCCCATCTGGATTTCGATACTGTCGGTGGGGCTGGGGTGGTAATTGCCCCGGAAATTGATCACCCGCGTGGCATTGCGATCGTTCAGAACGAAGTTATCCAGGCCCTCATCCGAGCGATGCCCCAGCGAAATCCGGTAATCAAAATTTCCCGCCGTGCTGCCGAAGCGCACCAGGGCATCATTCGCATGCCCGCCACTAGCGGATACATTGGTTCCGGTCTGGTCTGCTGCATCACGCGAAATGATGTTGATCACGCCATAAAAGGAATTGGCACCATGCGACGCAGATGAGGGGCCGCGCACCACTTCTATGCGTTCAATGTCTTCCGTCAAAATGGGCAGATCCGCCCAGTGCACACCGCCAAACGGGGGCAAATACGCGCTGCGCCCATCAATCAGGACCTGCATGCGGTGTGCATATTCGTCGGAAGACCCATGCAAGGACACAACGGGGCGGTTGGCGTCGGCGAATCCCACGTACATGCCCGGTACCAGCCGCATCAGCTCTGGCACGGTCCGAAAACCTGATGCCACAATCATTTTCCGATCTATCACCGTAACAGCACTTGGCGCTTCCGATACCGGTTGTGCAAGCCGTGACGCGGTGAGCACCAGGGGCAGGTCCTGGGTAAAGATGTCTTCTGCGGGGGTACCGGCGGATGCAGGGTTTGCCACGGACGCCAGCCCTACCAGGGACGCCAGTGCCGCCAGCGGCAGCCGCTTGAAATTGACGAATGGGGACATGATTAGGGGTGTACAGGTTCTGAACCATGATGCCATGGTTCACATACGATTTGTAACAAATTACATGTCAGAGTCGCAAACTGCGGGTTGTATTCTTTCCGCCGTGTTTGGCCGCGTAGAGCATGCGGTCGGCTGCATCGCTGAGCCAGGGCATGCTGTTGTCTGCGGTTGGCTGGGCGGTTGCGATGCCAATACTGACCGTCACCTGGGCGGCCACTTCTGAATGTGCATGGGGTATCTGTAGGGCGGCAACACTGGCGTGGAAGTGTTGTGCCACTTGCAGCGCCTGGTCCAAATCCGTGTTGGCAAGAATGGCGGCGAACTCTTCCCCGCCGTAACGCCCCAGGCAGTCGCTGGGCCGCTGCACACACCCCTGCAAGGCCTTGGCCACGCGTGCCAGGCACTCATCACCACTGCCATGGCCATAGTGGTCGTTGTACCGCTTGAACAGGTCAATATCGATCAATACGTACGATAAAGGCAGGCCAGACCGCACACTGCGTGCCCACTCCTGCGCAAAGGTCTGGTCCAGGGCGCGGCGATTGGGTACTTCTGTCAGGGCATCCAGAAAAACGAGATTCTCCAGAAGGCGGCTTTGCCGCTTGAGCTGCATGTGGACACGGATACGGGCCTTGACCACGGTCTTGTTAAATGGCTTGGTGATGTAGTCCACCGCGCCCAGGGCGAAGCCCATGCTTTCATTTTCGACGTCACCCATAGCGGTGATGAAAATGATGGGGATGTCTTTGGTGGCCTCTTGCGCCTTGAGGCGGCGGCAGACTTCGTAGCCATCGATCTCCGGCATCATGATGTCCAGCAGGATCAGATCAGGTGGCGGGTCAGACTGCGCAATTTCCATGGCGCGCGCGCCACTGTTGGCAACCTTGACCTTGTAGGTGTCTTTGAGCAAGCTGCTCATCAGGGACAGGTTTGCAGGGGTGTCGTCCACCACCAAAATCGTTGCTTCACCCCCTGGTGCGGGGAAATTGTCCATATGCGCCACCATGACCTGTGAATCTCAATCCAGAGGAATGTTCAAGCTTGCTGCAATGCCATGCAAGACCATGAGTGCTTCGTTCAACGAAAAGCGTTCAACCAAGCTTTGCAGTTTACGAAACTCCTGCGGCTGCCCGCTGCGCTTGCTATGTGCCATCAGGGGCGCAAGCAGATCCAGTGCCTGCGCGTCGTCGTTGCGCAGCAGTGTCGCCATCTGGCGCAGCAGGGAGGCCAGTTCCGTGTCGTCAAGCAGAGCGTTATGCGCCGCTGGCGCACCCGCCAGTGCGGAGATTGCTTGCCGGATGTGGTGGAGTTGTTGGGCCAACAGGGCCTCCACAGCATCCAACAAAGCGGACGGTGCCTTGGCACCAGGTGCCAGCAGGGCCGCCTCGAGCCGCTTGGCGGCCTCGCTCAAACGCGTGGCGCCGATATCAGCGGCGGCGCCCTTGAGGGTGTGCGCAAGCCGGTGTGCCAGCGCGTAATCATCTGCGGCAATAGCCGCCCGTATGTCATGTGCAAAGCTGGCCTGACCGTCGGCAAACCAGCGCAACATGTTGCGAAACAGGTGCCCGTCCTCCCCGATGCGATCCATGACTTTGGCGATGTCCAGATCGGCGACCTGGGGCAAGGGTACGACCTGTGGCACATCCGGCTTGGCAATCGCGACATCGGTTCCGTTGCGGGGCCTTACCCAGTGCGCCAGGGTCACAAACATCTGGTCGATGTCAATGGGTTTGGCAATGTGGTCGTCCATACCGGCAGCGGCACACCGCTCGCGGTCACCCGCCATGGCGTTGGCTGTCATGGCAATCACCGGAAGCGTGTCAAACCGCCCGTCGGCGCGTAATCTGCGGGTGGCCTCAAAACCATCCATCACCGGCATTTGGCAATCCATCAGTACGCCGTCGTAGTGGAAACAGTCGATTTTTTCGAGCGCCTCTTGACCATTGCCCGCCACGTCAACCTGAACGCCAGCCCGGCCCAGTATCTCCAGCGCGAATTCACGGTTCATGTCGTTGTCTTCCACCAGCAGGATATGGGCGCCGCGCAAGGCGACCTCTACCCCAGCGCGGGCAGCGCGCCCCTCAGTTTTGTTCCGCAGGGGGCTGCCATCCATACCCAGCGCGGTCACGATGCTGTCATGCAGGGTAGACGGCGCGACCGGTTTGATCAGCAGGCCATCGATGTGCACGCCTGATTCCTGTACCCGCCGCAACAGCTCTTCCCGGCTGTGCGCCGTCACCATCATGCACACGGGCGGAGCGGGCAGCGCCGGGGTTGCCAGGATGCGCCGTATCGTCTCCACACCGTCCAGGTTGGGCATATGCCAATCCACCAGTACCAGGCCAAAGGGCGCGTTGGCGCTTTGCGCCTGCTCCAGTGCAACCAGGGCCTGCGCACCACCCGTGACACAGACAGCCTCAATTTTCAGGGACTGCAGCATGCCCTGGAAGATGTCGCGAGCGCTGGCGTTGTCGTCCACCACCAACACCCGCAAGGTGTCCATGGTTGCCAACCCAGCGGCGCGCGCATTGTTCCCGGGGCGCAGTCCAAAGCGCGCGGTAAAGCCGAAGGTGCTGCCCACTCCCGGCTCGCTGGTGACATCCATCTGGCCGTACATCAGTTCTACCAGCCGTTTGCAAATGGTGAGTCCCAGCCCGGAGCCTCCATATTTGCGGGTTGTTGAGTTGTCCGCTTGGGTAAAGGGGGTAAACAGACGACCAATCTGCTCGGGGTCCAGGCCCACACCGGTATCGGAAACGGCGAACCGCAGCACGGCGCCATCCGCATCGACCGACACGGTGTTGATGGATACCGTCACTTCACCCTGCTCAGTAAATTTGATGGCGTTGTCCACCAGGTTGGTCAGAATTTGCCGCAGGCGCAGCGGGTCGCCCACCATGGCATGGGGTACCTGGGCATCAATGCGGAACAGCAGCTCCAGGCCCTTCTTTTGCGCTTTGACCACCGCAAGATCGGTCACACCATACAGCACATCTTCCAGCTGAAAGTCGATACGCTCAAAGCTGACCTTGCCAGCCTCGATCTTGGAAAAGTCGAGGATGTCATTGATAACCCCCAACAGCCCCTTGGCCGCCGTCTCGACGTTCTGTAGGTAGTGGCGTTGGCGTGCATCCAGCGTGGTTTGAAGGGCCAAGTGGGTCATGCCAATGATGCCGTTCATGGGCGTACGGATTTCGTGGCTCATATTGGCCAAAAACTCACTCTTGGCCACGTTTGCGGCTTCGGCCTGTTCGCGCGAGAGCTGATCGGTTTTGGACAACTGTTCCAGTGCCAGGTTTCTGTCTTTGAGCTGCTGGGTTCGGTGTGCAACCAGTTGCTCCAGATTCGTGTTGACCTTGCGCATGGACTCATGGCTGTTCTGCAGTTCCGCGGCCATCAGGTTGAAGCCGTTCTCCAGTTCCGCAAGTTCCCCTGTTGACTGGGTCGGAATGCGGGTTTCCAGCTTGCCTTGCGCCATCAGGTTGACGCCACCCAGCAAGGACAACAGGGGGCGCGTGATTTCGCGGCTCATGCGCAAGGCCAGCACCGTGGCGGCGGCTGTACCCAGAGCGCCAATCAGCAGACAGACCAGGATAAACAGGTTCTTGCTGTGCTGGCTGTTGGTGGTGCTGAGCTCCAGGTAGGCCGTGCCCAGGAGCTTGGCCGCGTTCGCGGGCGTGGTGGCAGCCTGGTCCAGCAGGCCAAAACCATCACCCGGGCGGACATCCTGGTAAATCGGCGCTGCGAATACCAGCGTACCCTTCTCCGAGTGCAAGACCTGCGCCTGGTCAACCATACCCCGATGGGTTTGGCTGAAGCGGCTTGGCGTTCCGCTGACGGCCAACACCCGGTTTTGGGTATCGGTGATCATGACGGCCTTGGCATCGTCTTCGCGCATCACGGCCTGTGTCAGTGCCTGCAGGACATCGCGGTTCCCGGAAAAGGCACCGTATTCACTGGCAGGTGCCAGCTGGCGCACGATGACAGTACCGCGTAGTTTGAGTGCGCCGTCGATTTCGGTGATGCCGCCGACCACGACCATGAGCGTCAACAAAGCCGTGATGATCCAAACAGGCGCAAGCGCCAGCAAGAGGATGCGTTGGGTGAGCCCCCATCGTTTCATGGAGTGCCCTCGGTCAATGGCCTGAGCTTTTGCAGCAACAGGGTCTCGTCATCCATGTCCAGCTCCAGTGACAGGCGAACCTGCGGGTTGACGGTGACTGAAAAGTAGCGCGGGGATTGTGGAGTTGGCAGGTTTCCGCTGGTCGGCAGGTTCTGGATGATTTCCGCCACCTGCTGCGCAATTTGCCCCGGCTGGCTGTAGACCGCGGCCAGCGCGCCGGCTTTTACGTAGGCCGGCGAAAACCCGAACAGCGGTACCTTGGCGCGGTAGCTGGTCAGCAAAATGGTGGTGATATTGCTGCGGTTGTAGATGGTGGCATCGGGTATTGCCAGCAAGGCATCGGTATTGGGCAGCAAGCGTTTGAGGGCGGGTAGCAAGTCGGCCTCGTCGGCGACCATTTCGATGCTGGCAAGCATTTGGGCGTCTCGGGCGGCGGCCAGCAGGTTGGCGCTGAGGTCGGCAGAGTCCTTGCCCAAGAGTATGCCGACCCGGCGTCCCGGTATTGCATGGCGAATCAAAGCAAATTGTCTTGCCCAGGGTTGGTCAAAAAATACAGCGGAAAACAGCTTGCTGTCCTGCGTGCGGGCGTTGGAGCGTGTAAGGCTACGAAAACTTGCCCGGGGCACCAATACATTCAATACCGGCAGGTTGGGCGGCTTGCGGGCCATGGCGGTCATGGCCGGTGTGCCGACCGCCACCAACAGCTGGGTCTGCGAGCTGCGGGCTGGTGGCTCGTCTTTCAGGCTATTGAGTGTGACCACGCGCATGGAGGTCTTGGCGCCGCTGGTCAGGCCAAGGGACTTGCCCAGCTGGCTGGCAAATTCTGCATAGGCGCCACCTTCTTCGCTCAGTACAACGGTGACAGCCTCATCCGCCCAGGCGCGGCAGTGGAAACTGAGCCCGGCCAGGACGAGGATACAGAGGACACCCAGGCGCATAACCGTCAAGAGCGTGCTGGGCTGTGGCTGAACCCGCGGCTGGCAAGACGCCGCACGTCCCTCTCGACCGTGCCCCCAAAAAGCGCGGCAAACCTGGCAAACCTTCCTGCCCTGCAAACCCCTCCCATTTTTGCCTCCTGTGGCTTGTATTTGAGCAGATTGTGCCCCAGCGCCACGGATTCCTACCAGCCAAAGTGTCGATCGCGTTGGAATTCAATGGCCGCTTGCTTGCGCACTCTGTGTGCACGCCCTTGTATGCATCGCTACGCATCCAGAGGCGTTAGTCATGTTTTTGCCCTCGAGCCCCCGTTGGTATTGAGGTATTTGCTATCTATTTTGAAGTCGCTGAACGACCTTGGCCATCAGCGCCTGGCGCGTGACTGCGCGCTCAGATACGCCACCAGGTCCTCGCGGTCCCTTGCATCGTCCACGCGGTAGCCCATACCCTGACCGGGCACCACCTTCTCCGGATCGGTTAACCATGCCAACAGTGAGGCGCGGTCCCACCGGTGGGTGGCGCCGGCCAAGGCCGGCGAGTAGTCATAGTCCTTGGCGGTACCCGCCTTGCGGCCCACCACGGTTTGCAGTGCTGGGCCAACGCGGTTGGCGTCCAGGCTGTGGCAGGCGGTACAACGCGACTCAAACAGCGTTTGGCCGCGCACCGCCGATTGGGCCTGGGCCGCCAGAGGCGACCCGACCGCCAGCGCCAACCACCCAGCGGCTGCAAGCCACCGGGGGTTGATAGCAGGACTGCGCATCAGGCACCAAATGAAAGTGCACCAGCGGGCAGTGGGCGGCCCAGTGCACCGGTCAATGCCGTGAAGTGCATGGTTTCGTCTGCCGCCAGGCGGGCGGCCACTTTGGCCAGGTCCTTGCTGCCAAAGGCGGGGATCACGCCGAGGTAGGCATTGACGGCGCCCAGCTCCAGGCGGGCGGCCAGGTCCAGCACGTCGGCCTGGCTCTTGAGGGTGTCGGCCTTCAGCGCCTTGGCGTACTCTTCCAGCTTCTTTTCCATGACGGGTGTGCCGCCCATTTTTTGGATGGTGGCGATCAGCGCGTCGCGGTGGGCCTTGTGGTCGGACTGGAAGCGCACGGCCACGTCCAGCACGCCCTTTTGCAGCAGACCGCTTGCGGCGCCCAGTTGGTAGGCATTGATGGCTTCGTGCTCCAGGCCCAGGGCCACATTGAGGATGCCTACGTCTTTGGAGGTGTCCGCAGACATGCCATGTGATGCTGCCATCGCATCGTGACCGGCCAACAAAGCGACGGCCACGGCCGATAACGTGCCGGTGCGGCCCATGAAGCCGCGGCGCGAGGCTACGGACGAAGTTGCATCGCTGAGGGTTTGAACAACAGATGACATGGATGTTTCCTTGGGGTTGGGTTGATTCAGTGGGTGGGGCACAAAGAATTTCGGCCCACACGATTGCAATACGCACAACCACACCCGATGGATTCATATGCCCCACCGTGCCGCTCGGGTTTGAATCCAATACGGTGCGCACTGCGTACCTTGGGTACATCCCTCGTTATGCCATCCTGCCCTGTCCACGGAGTGCCAATCATGTTTTCATCCCCTAGCCCCCGTGAAATAAGCACGGGTCGCTATACATTTAATAGTGATCAGTATCCGCTATCAGAACCCGCGGGGTTGGCGCGCAGCGCCAGCATGTTCGCGCACAATGCGGATATGGACACTGACAACAGCGACACCCTCCTTATTGCCTTGCTGGAGCGCATCGCGCAGCAAGACGATGCCGCCCTCAAGGTTTTGTACCGGCAATGCGCGCCCAAGCTCTACGGCCTGGCCCTGCGTGTGGTCACCCAACGCGATTGGGCGGAGGATGTGTTGCAAGAGGCGTTCTTGTCCATCTGGCGTTCTGCCCCCGACTACCGCGCATCGCTGAGTCCGCCCATGGCGTGGATGGGCCTGATCGTGCGCAGCCGTGGGCTGGACATGCTGCGCCGGCGCACCGCCGACCGCAGCCACCTGACCCAGGAGCTGGACGACACCCTGGCCGATACGCTCGCCAGCGACAACCCCACACCCATGGACACGGCCCAGGCCAGCGAACAGGCCTGGGCGCTGCACCAGTGCCTCGGCAAGCTGGACAACAAACAGCGTGAAGTGGTGAGCCTGGCCTATGTGCGCGACCTGAGCCACGGCGAACTGGCCCAGCAACTGAGCCTGCCGCTGGGCACGGTCAAGACCTGGATACGCCGTGGCTTGGACCAATTGCGCCTGTGTATGGCGCGTTTTGCTTGAAAAGAGAGGCACGACCATGAACCTCTTGAACAACCCCGAACTATTGGATCGCCTGGCCAGCGCCTATGCCCTTGGAACACTGCGGGGTGGTGCCCGCCGCCGCTTTGAGTCCATGGCGCGTGAGCAGGCGCCGGTGCGCGCCGCCGCGCTGATCTGGCAAAGCCGTCTGTCCAGCATCAACGAGCTGCAGCCCCAGGTACAGCCCGATGCCGCGGTCTGGACCCGCATCCACAACCTCGTGCAGGGTGAAAAAACCAGCGCCAGCCAGGCCGCTGTACGCGCGCAGACGGCTGCAGAGTCCACGGGCTTGACCGCGTGGTTGCGCAGCCTGACGCTGTGGCGCGCGGCCACGGCCGTGGGCGCTTTGGCGACTGTGACGGCCATTGCGGTCAATGTGGGCCAACGCCAGGAATATGGCGGCGAGATCGCCCGCTTGCAGACCCAGTTGCTGGCGGCGCCGCAGATTGAATACGTGGCGGTGCTGGCCGACGACAAGGCCGCCGCCTCCATGCTGGTCACTTTCGACCCCAAGGCCAAGAAACTGACTCTGCAACGCGTGGGCGCCTATGAAGAGGCGGGTGACCGTTCGCTACAGCTGTGGGCGTTGCCGCCTACCGGTGGGCCCAAGTCTCTGGGCGTGCTGGGCCGCGACAAGCTGCTGAAGCTGACTGCCGGTGAGCGTGACGTACGCGAAGTGCCCACCTTGGCCATCAGCCTGGAGCCCAAAGGTGGCGTGCCCAGCGAAACGGGCCCCACAGGGCCCGTACTCTTCAAGGGTGCTTTGATCCAGAAGATGCTGTAAGGGTCATCAGCCCCGGCGCCGCCGGGGAACGATGTCCAGCTGGAAAGTTACTTTGGCAGGGGCTGCGCCAACCGTCAGATTTTGCGGAGCCTTGTCCACGAGCTGGACTGCGTGCCAGACCTTGATGGTGGCAGCTCCATCGGGCACGTCGTCTATGACGGCGACACCATTGGCCTCGGTTTTCACGGTCCATGGGGATTCGGCCACGTAGACATGGCCGCTCATGGAGCCATGGATAAAGCAACCCAGCAGCACAGCACCGGTGGCGCCCGGCTTGTCCAGTGTCAATACGGTGGAACTGGCGGGTTTGCCCTCGGTCTTGCCTTCCAGTCGCAGCGACAAACCTTCCGCGCTGGCAGGGTTGGCACTGGCGATGTCCCCGGGTGCCGTCAGGCGTACATGGTGGTCCCAGGCATCGCTGTTGGTGAAGCGCACCTTGGCCCCCACACCAACGACGGATACGTTGGGAACAAACTGCATCTTTTCCTGGTTGATGGTGGCGCTCAGGGGCAATGCTTTTTTGGGTGTGCCACGGGTACTGGGCTGCACGATGACAACGGCGTCGGGCACCGGTTTGCCATCCCGGTCCAGTACCAGCACCTCCAGCGTGCCAGCTTGGGCCACGGGGGCCAACAGGCCCGCGGCCAGTGCGGCTACCAGGGTGCGCGACTTGTAGCGTGCCAGGCGTTTGGGTGTAGCAGTGTTCATGGTCTTGCTCACTTCACGGTGATCACGTCGCGGTGCATGGGAGCGAGCTTGGCCAGCAGCTGGTTTTGTGCACCAAACGGAATGCCTTGGGCGTCCATGGACCGCTGCAACACTTCGACCAGCGCGTTGAAATCGCCCTTGGTGATGTCCATCGCTTCATGGGAAGACTTCATGTCCGCGCCCTTGTACACACAGGGTCCGCCCATCACCATGCAGAACTGGTCTACCAGCTGCTCCTTGATGCGCTGCTGGTTGGCGGGTTTGAAATGGGGGCCGGTGCGTGGGTCGGCCAGCAGGCCCACCATAAAGCCGTCCATCAGCTTGACCAGCCCGGCCTTGCCGCCAAAGCTGTCGAACAGAGCACTGTTGGTCGCCATTGGCGTGGCCGCAGCATGGGCCGAGGCGGGCAGGGGCAACAGGGTGGATGCAGCCAGCAGCAAAGCCGGTGCGATGGATGCGAGTAAGTTTTTCATGTCAATCTCTTGGTAAAAGTGCTTGGGGTAAAAGGGCCGGGCTGCGCCGGGTCTAGAAGGCCAACTGGGCTGACAGGTAATAACCGCTCTGGTTGCGCGCCGCTGTTACGCCGGGCACGATGCGGCCCAGGTCTACATAGGCAAGCGTCATGGACACGTTTTTGTTGGGCGCCCAGGCTACAAAGATGTCTTTCCACGCGTCTTCGGCCAGGCCCTTGCCCAGCCCGGCCGCCTGACCCAGGTCTTCCAGGTTGTTGGGCTTGGCGCGGTATTCGGCGCCAATCGCCCAGTTCTTGCTCAGCAGGTAGGCCACCGACACTTCGGGCACCCACGAGCGGCTGTCCTTACCGGGCGCTGCCGAGCCAAAGCCCAGCAGGCCGTTCTGGTTGGCATTGGTGTTGCGCAGCGTGGCGTTGACCAGAACGCCCTGGGCCAGGAACAGCTTGGTAGCGTTCACATAAAAGTCGGTGCCCGTGGTCTTGGTGCCCAGGAAGTTGAAGACTGAGTTAAGCGAGCCGGGTGTCACCGACTTGTGCTCCAGGCCCACTGCAATTTGGGGCATCAGTGAATCGCTGTCCAGCACAGCGTCACCCGCCAGCTTCACTTTGACGCCCACAATGTCCATCATGATGTGTTGACCCGGCAGCACGCCAAACGGCGCCACGCCGTTGAGGGCAACCGCGGGGGATGCGTCAAAGTCTTGCCGCGCCAGGGACACCTCCACCCGGTCATGGATGCCAACCGCCGCGCCATAGGCAGTCAGGCCAAAGTCTTGTGTGGTGGTGCGGGTCACAAAGGCCGAGCCGCCGATTTCGCCGGCGGTGGCGTTGCTGCCGATCACGGCCCAGGGCGTCAGGCCTCCACCGGCTGCGCCGTCGATGGAGCTGACCCCGCCCGTCAGCAAGAGTTTGCCGGTATCGGCCTGGGCCAGTGTGCTGCCAAGCGCTGCTGCGCCCATGATGAGGGCTGTGGTGAGTGTTTTCATGCGTTGTTTCCAGAGATAAGTGGGTGAAGCAAGTCAGCCACGGCGGCGTAAAACTGCTGAGGCATCCCTGGGAGTACGCAGACTGCTGGGGTCTGGATTCAACTATTTTTGAAAATCGTAAGAAATACTTCAGCCTGGGCCGAGGCCCAAGGCCCCAAGCCGCGGTATGCTCTCGACCGCATGCAAACCCCATGGCGATCCTGTGGGGTTTGCGGTATTGTCAGACTGAGCTTGGCTACCCGCCAAACGTTCAGCCCACCCTTGATAAATGCTGCAGGACACGACCCTGCAAGGAGTAAATGCATATGGCACCGTACGAGCCGTTACGTCTGCATGTGCCGGAGCCCACGGGGCGACCGGGACACGACACGGACTTTTCCTACCTCCCCCTGTCTGAAGCCGGTGCCGTGCGCCGACCCCCGGTCGATGCGCAAGCCGCGCAAACCAGCGACCTGGCCTTTACGCTGATCCGCGTGCTGGACAAAGATGGCAATGCCGTCGGTCCCTGGGCGCCAGACCTGGACGTGGCCGCGCTGCGCAAGGGTCTGCGCGCCATGGTCAAGACCCGCGCCTTCGATGCCCGCATGCAGATCGCGCAGCGGCAAAAGAAGATGTCCTTCTATATGCTGTCCTTGGGCGAAGAGGCTATCTCCTGTGCCCACGCCATGGCGCTGACCGACGGCGACATGTGTTTCCCCACCTACCGCCAGCAGGGTCTGCTGCTCGCCCGCGATGACTGCAACATGGTGGAGATGATTTGCCAGCTGTTCTCCAACCAGAACGATCCGCTCAAAGGTCGGCAACTGCCGGTCATGTATTCGAGCAAGAAGCAGGGCTTCTTCTCCATCTCTGGCAACTTGGCCACCCAGGTCATTCAGGCCGTGGGCTGGGCCATGGCCTCGGCCATCAAGGGCGACACCAAGGTGGCCTCCAGCTGGATTGGCGATGGCGCCACCGCTGAGGCTGACTTCCACACCGGCGTCACCTTTGCCCACGTGTACCGTGCGCCGGTGATCCTGAACGTGGTCAACAATCAGTGGGCCATTTCCACCTTCCAGGCGATTGCCGGTGGTGAGGGCACTACCTTCGCCGCACGTGGCGTGGGCAGTGGTATTGCGTCGCTGCGGGTTGATGGCAACGACTACCTGGCCGTGTACGCCGCGTCCCAGTGGGCGCTGGAGCGCGCACGCCGCAACCTCGGGCCTACGCTGATCGAATGGGTCACCTACCGTGCAGGCCCGCATTCCACATCCGACGACCCCAGCAAATACCGCCCGGCCAACGACCCGGCGCGTTTCCCGCTGGGCGACCCGATTGCCCGCCTGAAGCAACATTTGATCAAGCTTGGCGCCTGGTCCGATGCCGAACACGAAGCCATGCAAAAGGAATTGGAAGCCGAAGTCACAGCCGCGCAGAAAGAGGCCGAACGCTACGGCACGCTGGCCGATGGCATGGTGCGCAGCCCGGCCGAAATGTTTGAAGACGTCTACAAGGACATGCCCGCGCACCTGCGCCAGCAGCGCCAGGAATTGGGGATCTAAATGGACCAAGACAACACCACAACAACGATGAATGCGACCCTCGTAGGCGCCGACAAAACCACGGCCATGACCATGATCCAGGCGCTGCGCAGCGCCATGGATGTGATGCTGGATAAGGACAGCAACGTCGTCGTCTACGGGCAGGACGTGGGTTACTTCGGCGGCGTGTTCCGCTGCACCGAAGGCCTGCAAAAGAAGTACGGCACCTCACGCGTGTTCGATGCCCCCATTTCCGAAGGCGGCATTGTTGGCACCGCCGTGGGCATGGGCGCTTACGGGCTGCGCCCGGTTATCGAAATCCAGTTTGCGGATTACGTCTACCCGGCCACCGACCAGATCGTGTCCGAGGCGGCGCGCCTGCGCTACCGCTCGGCAGGCGACTTCACCTGCCCCATGACGATTCGCATGCCCTGCGGCGGCGGCATCTATGGCGGGCAAACCCACAGCCAAAGCCCCGAGGCCATGTTTACCCAGGTCTGCGGCTTGCGCACGGTGATGCCGTCCAACCCGTATGACGCCAAGGGCCTGCTGATCGCATCCATTGAGAACGACGACCCCGTCATCTTTTTGGAGCCCAAGCGCCTGTACAACGGCCCGTTTGACGGACACCACGACAAACCCGTTGTGCCCTGGTCCAAACACCCCATGGGCAACGTGCCCGAGGGTTACTACACCGTGCCGCTGGACACCGCCGCCATCTTCCGCCCGGGCAAGGCCCTGACCGTGATCGCCTACGGCACCATGGTCTATGTGTCCGAAGCCGCCGCCGCCGAGAGTGGCGTGGATGCCGAAATTATTGACCTGCGGTCCATCTGGCCGTTGGATCTGGAGACCATTGTGAATTCCGTGAAGAAGACCGGCCGCTGTGTCGTGGTGCACGAAGCCACACGCACCAGCGGCTTTGGCGCCGAGTTGGTGTCGCTGATCCAGGAGCATTGCTTCTACCACCTGGAGGCGCCCATCGAGCGCGTCGCCGGTTGGGACACCCCCTATCCGCATGCCCAGGAATGGGACTACTTTCCCGGCCCCAAGCGGGTCGCTGAAGCGTTCAAACGCGTGATGGAGGCATGATGGGAGTTCATATCATCAAGATGCCCGACATCGGCGAAGGCATTGCAGAAGTCGAATTGGTTGCCTGGCATGTAAAGGTTGGCGACATGGTGGCCGAGGACCAGATCCTGGCCGACGTGATGACCGACAAGGCGACGGTGGAGATTCCGTCCAGCGTGGCTGGCAAGGTGCTGGCCTTGGGCGGCGCTGTAGGTCAGGTCATGGCCGTGGGTTCGGAAGTTATCCGTATTGAAGTGGAAGGTGCGGGCAATCTGAAGGAGGGATCTGCCTCCGCAGCCGCACCGGCCGCTGCCGCAGAGCCCGCCAAAGCAACGGTTGCGCCACCAGCCGCGGCACCAACACCCGCACCCGCTGCAGCCCCAGCACCGGCGAAGCCTGCAAGTGCAACGGTCGCCGCTGCATCTGCTGCGGCCCCCGCCCGCAATGGAAGTGGCAATGGCAATGGCGCCAAGGCCCCTGCGGCGTTGGTGCGCGCACCGGGCGACAAGCCCATCGCCTCGCCCGCTGTGCGCCGCGCGGCCTGGGACCTTGGTGTTGAGCTGCAGTTTGTACCCGGCACCGGCACTGCAGGCCGCATTACCCACGAAGACCTGCAGGCCTATGTGGCCCGCGCTGCGCAGGCCCAACCGGCCGGTGTGGCCGACCAGCGCTATGCGCAGCGCCTGGACGAGCAGACCATTCCGGTCATCGGCCTGCGCCGCAAGATCGCGCAGAAGATGCAGGAGGCCAAGCGCCGCATTCCGCATTTCACCTACGTGGAAGAAGTGGACATGACGGAGCTGGAAGCCTTGCGCGTCAAGCTCAATGCCCAGCACGGCAAGGAGCGTGGCCGCCTGACGGTGCTGCCGTTCCTGGTGCGCGCCATGGTGCTGGCTGTGCGCTCGCACCCCGAGGTGAATGCCCGCTACGACGACGAGGCGGCCGTGGTTACCCGCTCCGGTGCTGTGCACTTGGGGCTTGCCACCCAGACCGAAGGCGGGCTGATGGTGCCGGTGATTCGTCACGCAGAAACTCTGGACCTGTGGGCCTGCGCGGCAGAGATCGTGCGCCTGGCCGAGGCCGCGCGCACCGGAAAGGCCTCGCGGGATGAGCTGACCGGCTCGACCATCACGCTGACCAGTCTGGGCGCTTTGGGCGGCATTGTCAGCACACCGGTGATCAACCACCCCGAGGTGGGTATTGTGGGTGTCAACCGCATGGTTGAACGCCCCATGGTGCGCAATGGCGCCGTCGTGGTACGCCAGATGATGAACCTGTCCTCAAGCTTCGACCACCGCGTAGTGGATGGCATGAACGCGGCGGAATTTGTACAAAAAATACGTGGCTACCTGGAGTGTCCGGCCACCTTGTTTGTGGAGTAACTGGACATGGACATTCAACACACTACGTTATTGGTCATTGGCGGTGGCCCCGGCGGCTACATCACGGCGATACGCGCCGCGCAACTGGGCATTGCCACCACGCTGGTCGAAGGTGAGCAGCTCGGCGGCACCTGCCTGAACATTGGCTGCATCCCGTCTAAGGCCATGATCCATGCGGCTGAGGCTTTTCACCAGTCGCGCAGCTTCATGGGCGACAACACGCTGGGCATCCATGTTGAAGGCGCGCGCATAGACATCGGCCAAACCGTGCGCTGGAAAGACGGCATCGTGGCGCGGCTCACCGGCGGGGTTGGCGCCTTGCTCAAAAAGCATGGCGTCAAGGTCGTCAAGGGTTGGGCCACGATGGTGGACGGCAAGACCGTCGATGTGGTCAAGGACAACACGGATACCAAGCCCGTGCGTATCCAGGGCGAGCACATCGTGCTTGCCACGGGCTCGGTCGAACTGGGCTTGCCTGGCATGCCGTTTGGCGGCCGTGTCATCTCTTCCACACAGGCCTTATCACCCGACAGCATCCCCAAGAAACTGGTGGTGGTGGGCGGCGGCTACATCGGCCTGGAACTGGGCCTGGTCTACCGCAAGCTGGGCTCGGATGTGACTGTGGTCGAGGCACAGGACCGCATCCTGCCGCTGTACGACGAAGAGTTGACCAAGCCGGTTGCAGCATCGCTGCGCAAGCTGGGTGTGCAGGTGTTACTGGGCAACAAGGTCCAGGGCCTGAACGCCACTGGCGATGCGGTGCGAGTACAAGACGCCGCGGGCCGCGAGAGCGAGTTGGCCGCAGACCAGGTGCTGGTGGCCATTGGCCGCGTGCCGCACACCCATGGCTGGGGGCTGGAGAAACTGATGCTGGCCATGAATGGCCGCGCCATCAAGGTGGATGACCAGTGCCGCACGTCCATGCGCAACGTCTGGGCGATTGGTGATTTGACGGGCGAGCCCATGCTGGCCCACCGGGCAATGGCGCAGGGGGAAATGGTGGCCGAAATCATTTCGGGTAAACGCCGCCATTTCACCCCTGCGGCCATCGCTGCAGTTTGCTTCACCGACCCCGAGGTCGTGGTGGCCGGGCAAACGCCGACGGATGTTGCAAAGGCCGGACTGGACTGCATCACAGCCCAGTTCCCATTTGCGGCGAACGGTCGCGCGATGACGTTGGAATCCACCGACGGCTTTGTGCGCGTCGTGGCCCGGCGCGACAACCACCGCATCGTCGGTTGGCAGGCGGTGGGAGCCGGTGTGTCGGAGCTGAGCACAGCCTTCTCGCACTCGCTGGAGATGGGTGCAACGCTGGAAGACGTGGCCGGCACCATCCACGCCCATCCCACGCTAGGTGAGGCCGTGCAAGAGGCGGCACTGCGGGCGTTGGGGCACGCGCTGCATATATAGCGGAGGTCTGCGCTCAGGGCAGATGGCTTTCCGGCTGCCCTGTTGATGTGCATACGGGGGCCGGTGCCGCACATGGCAACGGTGTATAGCGCAATTCGCGCATAGCCCCCGTGCAATATGCGCTATTCGATTTCACACAAAACACATACTGACTTCATCAAGCCTGCCAACGCCTTCGTTACGCTGCACAGCATAGCCACAAGGATGAAGGATTGAGCGATGCTGATGAACGGTCTTCGGAATCAGGTTTTATTGATTAACCCACCGCACACGGCCATTGGAAGCCGGGTGCCACGAGAACAATTGCCGCCTTTGGGCCTGTTGTCCATTGGCGGCCCGCTGTTAGATGCTGGCTTTGCGGTGCAATTGCTGGATGCAGAATTTGGCCCGATGGCCTTGGCAGAAATTGTCTCGCAATGCAAGCTCATGGGGCCACACTTTGTATTGGTTGGACACTCTGGTTCGACTTCAGTGCATCTGACCGTGGTCCAGTTATGCGCAATGCTCAAAGCCGCATTGCCAGACCTGCTGATTGTCTACGGCGGTGTCTTCACCACGTACCACTTTGAGGATGTGCTGAACGCATGTGCGGACATCGACATTGTGGTCCGTGGTGAGGGTGAGCACACCGCTTGTGAGTTGTTGAAAGCACTGCGAGCCGGCGCTGATTTGTCTACAGTCGACGGCATAGCGTTTCGGCGGAACGGAAGTGTGTTGGCCACCCCTGCGGCAAGCATGATTCGCAATCTGGACGAATACCGGGTCGGCTGGGAATTGATTGACCATGCTCGCTATTCTTACTGGGGCGGAAAACGTGCAGTGGTAGTTCAGTTTTCACGTGGGTGCCCATATCTATGCAGCTATTGTGGGCAGCGAGGATTCTGGACGCAATGGCGGCACCGTGATCCAGTCAAGTTTGCGAAAGAAATGGCGCACCTGGCGCGAGAACATGGCGTGGAGCTGATCAATTTTGCAGATGAATTGCCTACTGGCTCTCGCAAGGCCTGGAAGGCATTTTTGGAAGCCTTGATCACTGAAGACGTCAATCTGATTCTGGTTGGTTCAACCCGTGCCGGTGACATTGTGCGTGACGCGGATATCTTGCATCTGTATAAAAAGGCTGGCGTGATACGGTTTTTGCTCGGCATCGAAAGCTATAACGAGGCGACGCTCAAAACCATCAAAAAGGGTGCCAGCACCCATGAAGATCAACAGGCGATCGCGCTGCTGCGGCAACACGGCATTCTCTCAATGGCTACTTATGTCGTCGGTTTTGAAGAGGAAACCGATGGAGACTATTGGCGTTCGATGCGGCACTTGCTACGTTATGACCCTGATCAAATTCAGATGCTGTATGTCACACCACACCGCTGGACACCGTACTTTCCAACTGTCGCCATGCGACGTGTGATCCAGACCGACACCCGCAAGTGGGATTACAAACACCAAGTGCTGGAGACGAAGAAGGTGCCTCCTTGGCGTGTGCTTTTGTGGGTCAAATCGATTGAAGTAGTCTTGCAAATGCGACCCAAAGCACTCGCCCGTATCTTGTTTAGCCGCGACACGGGCGTCGCGTGGGCGATGCGCTGGTACACGCAAATGGGCAGGCGTGTGTGGTTTCGCGAGGTGTTCCAGTTCATCTTCAAAGACCAGCGCACGGCGACCGGGCCAACGCTGGAGCAGTTTTGGGGAAAGTCCTTGCATCACCAGGAATATGTATTGGCCAAATCGAAGCACCCCGCCATTGAAATCCGCCGCGCGGGATCGTCTGGTCTACCGCAAGCTGGGCTCTGACTGGCCGCAGGTCAGGTGATGGGATAGCCATTGGCCGATTGCCCCACGGCCAGGCGCCATGTGTGGGCAATCGGTGATTTGACAAGCGAGCCCATGCTGGCCGGCACTATCCACGTGCCGTACGTAGCCGCATGCGCTTGAGTCTCCTTTCCTTCGCTCAGTCGATGTTCAGTCGGCGGGTGGCCCCAGTCATTTTCTTCTTGGCGAGGGTCAGGGTCAGTAGGCCGTTTTCAAACTTCGCCTTAGAGGCGTCGCGATCGATGTCCAACGGCAATTGGAAGCTGCGCGACACGGAGCCAAAGTAACGCTCACTGCGCAATACTTTTTCACCTTTGTGGGTGCTGTCTTGTTGTTTGATTTCCGCGCTGAGGGTGACCGTGTTGCCGTCCAAAGTAACGTGAATGTCACCTTTGTCGACACCGGGAATTTCGGCATGCACCGTGTAGTCAGCATCTGACTCTTTAACGTCAACCTTGATTTGCGCTGGGCTGGGAAGCGGGTCCCCATGCAGGGGGCGGACATAGTAGCTGGGCGCGACATCGCGGAAAAAGTCGTCAAACAGACTGCCGCGGGTAATCAATGAATTCATGGCATAACTCCTTGAAAAGGTTTTCGGTATGTCGGTCCTACGGCCCCTTGGGCCACGGACTCACAGCCAAAGTTAAGGGATGTGCGCGACCATTTCAAGGGGTCTCTTCATGGTGTTTGAGGTAGATCAAATACTGCAGTGGGCGATGCGGGAGGGTTTTTTGCAGGAACGTTGGGCTGCGGGGGTTGGTCGTCGAGTTTTCTGCCGCTAGCCCCCGTAGGTTATGGCAATATTGCTATCAAGTTAATAGTGAGTTGGACCGAAGCTGAATCCGCAGAACCCTAAGGGATTGCCTTATTGGCCCAGGCTACCGCGCTGGTTCAAAAAGTCGACATCCGTTAGCGCACCCTTCTCTTCGGAGTACTGCTCCTTGACCTTGAGCATCTCCGGCTGCAAGGTACGGTATCTGGGATCTCCATTGCCGCCATTTCCAATTGCGTCGTCGCCCTTATGTTGTTTGGCGCTAAAGCCTTGAAGGCGACTGGCGCACCCGTTGAATCTCAACTGGCGGCCGAAACGCCAATATCCTCAGTGCTTTGGGAGCTTTGGAGCACTACACCTCGTATTGAGGTCAAACTACCGGGGCCCCACCAGGGTCAGACCATAAAATCTGTCAATACTGAGCTTTCTATCCATTTGGCTAACAACACCCACACCATGGCAACCCGCGCACCCAAGAAGAAAAAGTCTGAATTAGACAAGCCTGACCATGTGTTTGACAAAGCCGCCGAGTTATTTCGCGTGATGTCTGCACCGATGCGACTGAAAATCATCAGTTGCTTATGTGATGGCGAGCAAAATGTAACGTTCTTGCTGGGCAAAATTGACACCACACAGCCCAATATGTCGCAGCACCTGAATACGCTGTACAAGGCGGGGGTGCTGGCAAAGCGCCGCGATGGCGTACAGATCCACTACCGCATTGCAAATGAGCAAATTGTGAATCTGTGCAAGGCCGTTTGCCTGCAGGTTGAGAGCGACTAGGGCTTCAGGTAAACAAACCCTTCCTTGGCCTGAAGGCGCGCCACTTCTGACACGCCGGACGGGACAATTTTTGTTTCGATCAGCAAATGGTCGGGGTTGACATTCCGACTGACCAGTGTGTTGTTGCAAACGCGAAACTCAACACCTTTGCTGGCTAGGCCGCTGACGGCGGCGCTGAATTCCCGGCCTTTCGAGTCCTTGGCGTCTTGCAAAAGAAAGTCTATCCCGGGCCCGTGCGTTACCACCACAATCTTGACTTTTGCATCAGCATTCAAATGGTTTTGAATGTTGTTGAGTGCGGCAACGGCCGTGTCAATGCCGCTGTTCACGTGGTAGACAACCTTGACTTCCTGGGAGTGCACTACGCCGGCGTACAAGGCCAGCAGGAGCGTGATGAAGAGTTTCAACATGAATGACTCCAATGCTAATGTGTGGGAACAAATGACGGGCGCATGCGGGTTTCTACCCGCTGAATTTCTGGCGGCGTCGGAATAGTATTCCAAAATATAAGAGAAGGCGAATAAATATCCACCTTTGACCGGAATGATTTCCACCTCGTTCTTTCAGGAGAAGAAATGCTGTACCGATTCAAACTTACGTTCAGTGTGGTGCTTGCGAGCTTGAGCTTTTGTGCAACTGCTGCAGATCCCCTTCAGGTACGGAGTCTCGCTGCGTCTTGTGCCAACTGCCACGGAACGCACGGGAAAGCGCAGCCAGGCATGGAGTCTCTTGCCGGGAAACCCAAGGAAGACTTGCTAAAGGCGATGCTGGACTTCAAATCTGGCAAGAAACCAGCAACGATCATGCATCAGCTCTCCAAGGGTTACACCGATGAGCAACTCGAACAACTAGCAGCGTACTTCGCGGCATTGAAAAAGTAAGGAGTCAGTCATGCTACGTCGTCAATTTATTCAGACTGTTGGCGCAGGGTCTGCGCTGGGATCCTTGGGCTTAGCTGCCGGTTGTGCATCAAGTGGTGGCAGCAATGGCCCCAAAGTGGTTATCGTGGGTGGTGGATATGGTGGTGCTACGGCCGCAAAGTATGTGCGCATGTGGTCTGACTACGGCATCCAGGTCACCCTGATTGAACCCAACCCAAGTTTCATTTCGTGCCCTATTTCCAACCTGGTGCTGGGTGGCTCCAAGACAATGGCTGACATTACGACCTCGTACGACAACCTGGGCAAACGCCATGGCGTTAATCTTGTACGCGACTTGGTGACCTCAATCGATCCGGACAAACGCGTTGTCAAACTAGCCAGCGGTGCGGAGTTGCCTTACGACAGACTGATTGTTTCGCCAGGTGTTGATTTCATGTGGGAGACCTTGCCAGGCATGATGAAACCTGGTGCGCAAGACAAGGTAATGCACGCATGGAAAGCAGGGGCGCAAACGGTAGCACTGCGCAAGCAGTTGGAGGCTATGCCAGATGGTGGCGTATTTGCACTGGCAATTCCACTCGCGCCCTACCGATGCCCACCCGGACCTTACGAACGTGCGTGCCAGATTGCGAGTTACTTCAGCAAGGCAAAACCCAAGAGCAAGGTTTTGATTTTGGACGCTAACGACGATGTGACCTCCAAAGCAGCTCTATTCAAGAAAGCCTGGGCAGAGCGCTACAAGGGCATAGTGGAATACCGCCCTAAACACGGTTTACAGGACGTCGACACGACCACCAACACCCTGAAATTTGAATTCAACGACAACGTCAAAGCCGACCTTGTCAACGTGATTCCCCCCATGCGAGCGGGTGAGATTGCAGTCAAAACAGGCTTGGCGACGGCGAACAAACGGTGGTGTGAGGTCGACTTCCTGACGTTTGAATCCAAGGTAGCCAAGAATATTCACGTACTCGGGGACTCCATCCAGATTGCGCCCGCCATGCCAAAGTCGGGCCATATGGCTAACCAACATGGAAAAACCTGTGCGGCTGCAGTTGTGGCGCTATTGACAGGCAAGGAACCGAACAATATGCCGGTTTACAACAACACTTGCTATAGCTTCGTCAGTGACGAGGACGTCGTTCATGTATCCAGCGTACATCGCTATGACGCAGACAAAAAAACAATGCTCACGGTACCAGGGTCGGGCGGTGTTTCCAGTGCGGCGAACGAGCTCGAAGGTCGCTATGCAATGGCCTGGGCTCACAACATTTGGGCCGATACCTTGGCATAACGCTTATGAAACGCTTTGTAGTGGCAACAGCCACCCTCCTTTTTTTGGGATCGGTGTGGGCTCAGGCCGATGAGGCCCGTGCAAAAAAAATAGTAGGCGGCGTGTGTTTCTTGTGCCACGGTGCAGAGGGGGAGTCGTCGAGTGAAGTGTTTCCGCGCTTGGCGGGTCAACACTGGGAATATACGGTGAAGCAGTTGGAAAACTTCAAGAGCGGCAAGCGCAAGAGCACCGCTATGGCCGATATGGTGGCCAAGCTCAAGCCTGACGAGATGGTTGCGCTGGGGAAGTACTTTGAGAGTAAGTCGGTGGCTGCGGAGCCCTCTAAAGAGCCCGAGTTTGCTGCTGTCGGCAGCTACATCTACCACGCAGGTAACAAATACAGTGGTGTACCAGCTTGCGCTAGTTGCCATGGAAAAGAAGGTTTGGGTACCGCTGCGCTACCGCGTCTTGCCGGTCAACATGCCAATTACGTGGAATCGCAGTTGAAGAGTTTTGGCAAGCGCGAGCGCACCAACGATAACGCAGTCATGCACTCGATTGTGGCCAAAATGACGCCGTTGGAAATGGCAGCTGTTGCAGAGTATCTCAGCGGCAAGTAAGCTGGTCAGGTGCCAATCGTTGGTGTCAGGGGAAACTGTGGAGCGAGTGTTTGAGCCTCCTCCCGGTCCAAGCAGCGGTCCATAACGCCGGCGCCCACCCACATGCCCACAAGTGCGAGCCACGCAGTAAGCGCGAATATTGACCCGCCTGTCATACCCGCACCTACTGCACATCCACCAGCCAGCATAGACCCGAATCCCATCAATACGGCGCCGACGATATAGCGCGTCATGCTGTACCCGTCTTTGAATCCCTCGAGCTTCAAGTCCTTGCCAAACCACGCGCCGACAAACGAACCGGCGAAGACACCTGGAACGAGACCGAAGTCGAATCCAACCGCCGGGCGGGGCGTTGTCAGCACCCGCATGAGCCACTCGGCGGACGGACCGCTGAACGTCAGCCCCTGTATTTGCACGACTTCGAAGGTGTTGGTGGCTACGTGATAGGTGAACCACCATCCTGCGGCGACAGTCAGTCCGGTGCCGATCCCGCCAACCCACTTCCAAAGATTCCAGCCACTTCTCACCGAGAAGTACAGAGCCGAAGCCATCCATACCAAGCCGAACACGAGGCCCCCCACATGCCCCAACCCTGTGATGGCAAGCAGGTCACGGCTGGCACCTCCGTCCACAGTCCACCAGCTACTGATCGTGTTTCTTATCGGTGAGAGCGCTCCGGAGAGCGATGCCTGGGCCGTGACCGCAAAAATGAGGCCCGCCAAAAGTGCTCGAAGATTGCCATTGGCGGAAAGTACCAGCAAGCGACTGGCACAGCCACGTGTCATGATCATTCCCGCACCGAACAGTAGGCCTCCCGCGAGGGCTCCCGATATGCTTCCTCGGGATGACAACTGACGCGCTGTACTGACATCTAACCCGCCTAAGAGAATCAATAGTTGCACACCCACTACCGCGGCAGAGAATGCCAACAGCCAAACGGATAGTTTCTCCCCCAAGCGCCGATGCCAGAACTCCACCACGGCAGCCCGCAGGCAAAACTTGGACCGCTGGGCGAAAAAGCCAAACAGCATGCCAATCAGCAAGCCTCCGCTTGCCAGCATCGCAGCATCCCCATAGCGCTCCAGCAAGCCTGAAAAAATCATTGCATGGTTCTCGGACTGTTAATTACTTCAGTTATGACTTATATTGATGCTAGTTTCGTTTGTCAGTCTGCCATTTGATGTGGCTCAAGTTTTGGATGGGTATATGACACAGCGTTGGATAGCTCGGCTTGGGGCGACGATCACTATGGGCTGCATGTTCCTTCAGGCGGCGTGGGCTCAGTTGCCAGTGGCTGCGCCGTTGCCACTGATCAAAGTATCCCCATCGTCTTGGTACGTTGAAGGGCAGGCTGCGCTGGGAACGCCTGACAATCAGAACTTCATTTCCAATGCAGCATTTGTGGTCACGCCAGTGGGCGTTGTGGCCATTGACGCGCTCGGATCACCCGTGCTGGCAAGCCGGTTTTTGGCAGCTATCAAAACCGTCACGCCTTTACCCGTGACCCATGTCATCGTGACGCATTACCACGCGGACCATATTTATGGCCTCCAAACTTTCAAGGATGCAGGTATAAAGATTGTTGCCCACCGGGCGGCCAAAATGTACTTGAACTCCGAGACCGCGCGCTTGCGACTGGATGCCTCACGTCGGGAGTTAGCACCATGGATTGACGCACAGACACACCTTGTAGAGGCCGACCAATGGATAGACAGTGAGACGCCGCTTGTCGTTGGAGGCACTGAATTACTGCTTAAACCGGTGGGCCCGTCCCACACACCCGAGGACCTGGCAGTCTATTTTCCCGCAGAGCGGGTTTTGTTTGCGGGTGATCTGGTGTTTCGCAGCCGAATCCCTTATGTAGGTCAAGCGGACAGTCGCCAATGGATAGTGGCACTCGACAAGCTCCTGGCCTTCGACACAGCTGTGATAGTTCCGGGCCACGGAGCGATCTCGACCGAGGCCAAGAAAGATATGCAACAGACCCGTGATTACCTGGTGTACTTGCGAACCACAATGGGCGCGGCCACCAAAAACATGGAACCATTTGACGAAGCCTACAAGGCTGTGGATTGGACACCGTTTGAGCACATGCCACTCTTCAGGGTGGCCAACCGCATGAATGCCTACAACACGTACTTACTGTTGGAGCACGAAGCGCAATGAAAACATTCCACAGCCTCTCTCGCAGGCAGTGGCTTGCAATTGCATGTGGGTACACGGTAGGCTCACATAGCCTGGCAGCGAGTGCAGTGTTGCCAACGACAGCTGCGCTGGCGCCTGATCTTGCAAAAGCCTTGGCCAGCCAACGTCCGCTTGTCGTGATGGTTAGCCTTGAGGGATGCCCTTTCTGCAAAATCGTGCGGGAAAACTACTTGGTCCCCATGCGTGAGCGCGAGGGATTGGCTGTAGTTCAGATCGACATGCGTAGCAAAGCTGGGGTCACCGACTTCCAGGGGAACCTATGGACACAGGACGACTTGATAAGACGCTGGGGTATCACGATTGCACCGACCGTGCTGTTCTTTGGAAGAGGTGGTGCAGAGGTTGCTGAGCGTATGGTCGGCGGCTACATCCCTGACTTTTATGGTTCCTATCTGAATGACCGATTGCGCGCAGCGAACGCCGCAGTGAGGTCCTGATGCGGCGCCCAGAACGAATCTTTACTTGGAGAAAACAAATGCACCACCTCATCAAAGCTCTTGTTCTTGGCTTCACTGTCTGTAGTATTTCGCAAGCCGAAGAGGCAGTTTTTCAGACCCGTTCCCTTACTCCCGAAACGGCGCTCACAGCTGCGCGTACAGCCTTGGAAGACTGCCGTAAAAAGGGCTACCAGGTTACCGTTGCAGTCGTTGATCGCGCAGGCATCACACAAGTGCTCTTACGCGACCGCTTTGCAGGCCCCCATACGGTTGATGTTGCTACCAACAAAGCCTGGACCGCCGCCAGCATGCGCATGTCGACCTCCGCATTTGGGGTAGAAACACAGCCCGGAAAGCCGATGAGTGGGTTACGCAGCCATGCACGAGTAATGGCAGCGGGCGGCGGTCTTGTGATCGAGGGTGCCGGTAGCATGCTGGGAGGAATCGGGGTGTCTGGCGCCCCGGGAGGTGACGCCGATGAGGCGTGTGCGCACGCAGGGCTCAAAGCCGTAGCCGTTTCTCTGGAGTTCTAACGCAAACCTCACCGCGCCGAACCGAATTATTCAAAACTAGGCAATGCGGGAGTCTCCACCGGCTTGCCAGCTGCAACCCAGGCGTCGAAGCCGCCCCCAATAGACGTGACGTTCTGGTAGCCCATCTCACGCAGAGCACATGCAGCCAGCGCCGCACGTCCACTGGTCTTGCAATAGAGCACGATTTTGAGGTCCCGCGAGCCAAGTGCAGGGTTAGCGCTGAACTTGAATTCCAACATTCCTCGTGATGCATGGATCGCACCGGGGAGATGCCCGACGGCAAATTCTTCCGATTCGCGTACGTCGATCAAAACATCGGCTGCCGCAATGGCGGCCTCGGCATCAGCTACTGATATCTCAGCAATTTTCAACTTTGCGGCGGCAACCAGATCATGCGCAGTCTTCATACGGTTCCTTTGGTATCCCTTGAAAGGGTTGACATATAGTCTCTATTATAAATAATTCTTCACTTATATAATTGCCTGCAGTTGGAATTGGCTGGTTGAGATTGTTGGATGTCCGACCACTTCGTCAGTGTTTTTTGAGTCGCACTTGTTGGAAAAGCGGCGCCCTCTTGCTATCGTCGAATTGCGCACAGCGCCAAACCTTTCTGATGCGTCGACCCACGCAGTTCCAATAGCCTTTGCTGGCTGAAAAATCAACTCGTCAACCATCTGTCGACCGCGCATATCAAGAACCTTGAACAATCTGGCAATTTTCTATTGGGCCTCCATTTTTCAATCAATACAAAGGTTTGGTCATGTGTATTCAATCCCGCTCCGCGTCATTTCTCTCATGGTTGAGAAATGCTTGCTTCACCACTCTGGCTGTTGTGGGTTTAAGCCTCATGGGTTGTTCGACTGACGACGCGACGGATGCCGTCAGTCTGGAATTTGCGCGCGCCGAATGGGAGTCGGGCCGCGCAGTACTAATCGATGTGCGAGAGCCGCACGAGCACGCAACAGGCATCGCCAGGAATGCCCAGCTGTTGCCCATGCGGGAGTTGGGCACACGCCTTGCGGAGATACCCAAAGATCCCGCAAGGCCGGTGTTGCTCATTTGCAATACACAAAACCGATCCAGCTCAACCATTATTGCGCTGAAGCAAGCCGGCTATACCAATGTCAAGTTCGTACAAGGTGGTATGAGTGAATGGAACCGGCGTGGCTGGCCAACCGTTCGCCCCTAGGCTGACGCTGCTGTAGCCACTCCGACGCTTTCACATGACTGCGTCAGATCACATCTGGCGAATTCACGCCTAGGGTTCATACTGATATCCATCAGCCACGAGCGAGCGCACTATTGATATCAGTAAGTGCTTATGTGTTAATGCGAGATTCAAAGCCAGTTACGTATCCAAGACTGTTACAAATGAAGGAGCTTCGTATGAGTGGTGCTAACTCTAGTCTGAAGTGGTTGCCAGTTTTGTTCGTTGCGTTCTTAACAGGATGCGGCACCATTGGCACTATGGGAAAGTTAGAGGACGGCGCAGGTGCCGAGGCCAGCAAGATGTGGGACCGTTGGATAAATGCCAATGGCGACATTGCGGTTGCAACCACCTGGGAGCGCAAGGTATATCCGGGGGTCACTGTCAATGACATTGAGCAAGTGTTTACCCAAGTCGCCACAGAGCGCAACATGAAAGCGGTGGGCGAACTGCCACTATCAAAGGAATTGGAAGCACGTACTGGGAAGAAACAGAAATTCCTCAAGGTTTACTCTTATTGCTCGCCCGACACTGCTCGCATGATGGTGGACTTCAGTCCTCACATGGGAGCCTACCTACCTTGTCGCCTGACCGTGGTGGAGCGTGAAGACGGACTTTGGATCTACACCCTGAATATGGACATGATGGTAAAGATGGGACGCAAGCTGCCTTCGCCTCTGAAAGAAGAGGCCTGGAAGGTGCGCGAAACCATCTTTCAGATGATGGACCGTGCAGCCAAGGGAGAGTTCTAGGAGGTAGCGCGACCCATGAATACGTCAGGTGCTACACCATGGGAATACTTCAAAGTCGCAATCCCCTTCGAGTACCCACAGTGTTGACCGCGATGATGAACAAGGAGGGCGCATTGAAAGCCAGTGACACCATGACCCTGCGCGACGGAATCAATCTGTTGGACGACCCCAGGTCGGATCCAAAGATGAGTGTTTTGCTTCTGGCCATAGTCAAACACCACATGACGCTCGGCTTGGGCTATCGCGCCAACATACAACTGATGTCCACCCAACGAATCTGATGATCTCATATGTATCTGAAACAAATAGCCGGCGTTCTTTGTGCTCTGGCTGCATCACTGGCGGCGCAGCCGCTGCCTGCCCTTTACGCGGGTGCGGATCTGAAGTTAGGGCAGAAGCTGATTCAGGAGCACAAGTGCACTGCGTGCCACCAGCAGAAAGTTGGCGGTGACGGCAGTGCCATTTACAGGCCCAAAGGGCGCATCAACACGCTCGGCCTGCTGCGTGGCATGGTTGAGCAGTGCAATACACAGCTCAACCTAGGGCTGTTCCCGGATGAAGTGAATTCGGTCGCGGCGGCAATCAATCAGGACTACTACAAACTTTCCCAATAAGAAGCACTGGGCAAGGGCTAACCCTAATCACATTACTTTATTTCTGTCTTATATTTGCGCATGTGCATATGTAAATATCTAGAAAGCAAAGGAATTCAAAATTAGGCCCAGTCAGGAAAGCTTTGAGCGTGCTGCAGAATTGTTTGGGGTGCTCTCCACCCCGGTTCGTCTTCAGATCATCGGCGAGCTTTGTCAGAGCGAACGCAACGTGTCGTACCTTTTGGGTGCTATTGACGTTTCGCAACCGAGCATGTCGCGACACCTCAATGTGCTTTATCAAGCGGGCGTAGTGTCGAAACGACGGAGTGGGGCCCAAGTCTTCTACCGGATTGCCAACGATTCAGTGGTTTCAATATGCAAGGCTGTCTGCACAGAGTCAGGGCCCTTGCCGGTCAGAAATGTGTAGCCATCAGGAGATAGAACATGCAAGAAGAAGGGATGTCAGGAAGGATTCAAAAAGCTCCTGAGAACTTTTTGAGCCGCGACGGTATCCAAACTGTGTTCGCAGAAGCCAAAAAAGGGCGCCGCGATTTCATACGTAGTGCCTTTGCGGCAGCGGCTGCTGGTGTGGCCACTCCTCTAGCGCTGGCACAGGGAAACCCGGTGCCCGCAGAGGGCGGCGACCCAAACATCCTGGAGCTACCCGCGCACAGCACCGGGCTGGGGCAAAGCGTAGCCTCTGACGGAGGCTACGGCAAGCCGTCCAAGTTTGAGACCAATGTCCAGCGTCGTCAGAGCCCAGGTCTGACCCAAACCAACCAGGCATCCGTCTCGTTTGCCCCGCTCCAGTCCTTGTTCGGTATCGTTACCCCGAGCGGCCTGCACTTCGAACGCCACCACCAGGGCTGGTGGGATATCGACCCCTCGAAGCATCGGCTGATGATCAACGGCATGGTGAAGACATCCAAAGTCTTCACCGTGGATGAGATCATGCGCTTACCTTCGGTATCGCGGTTTCATTTCATCGAGTGCGGCGCCAATACGGCGGTGGACTGGGGCAATGTGGCAGTGCCAACCGTGCAATACACCCATGGGATGATTTCCTGCAGCGAATTCACGGGCGTGCCGCTGATCACATTGTTGGAGATGGCTGGAGCCGACCTCAAAAGCGGCAAGTTCGTGCTCGCGGAAGGTGCCGACGGATCGTCAATGACCCGCACCATTCCAATGAGCCTCGTCAAATCCGGTGAGGTGTTCGTTGCCTATGGACAGAACGGTGAAATGCTGCGCCCCGAGCAGGGTTATCCACTGCGGTTGATTGTTCCTGGTGTCCAGGGTGTCAGTTGGGTTAAGTACCTGCGCCGCCTTGAAGTAGGGGACATGCCCTACGCAGCCAAAGACGAGGCCGTTCACTACATCGACCTGCAACCTGATGGGCTGCATCGGCAGTATTCCAGCATACAGGAGTGCAAGAGTGTCGTGACAACGCCCTCAGGCGGGCAGGTGCTACTAGACAAGGGCTTCTACAACATCACCGGTCTGGCATGGTCAGGGCGCGGAAAAGTTAAGCGGGTGGATGTCTCTGTGGATGGTGGGCGCAATTGGCGTACCGCGCGGCTGGAGTCTCCGGTACTGTCCAAGGCATTGACCCGCTTTAACTTGGACTGGGTTTGGGATGGCAAGCCAACAATCATTCAGAGCCGCGCTATGGACGACACAGGCTTTGTTCAGCCAACCTACAGGCAACTACGAACCGTGCGTGGAACAAGGTCGATTTATCACAACAACGCCATCCAGTCGTGGTTGGTACAAGAAAGCGGCGAGGTGAAGAATGTTCAGCTTTCGTAAAGCGTGGGTCGCCTTAGCTTGGCTGCTGGTCTCCGGGGCGGCACTTTCTCAGACCGGCGCCAAGTATCCCGGTGTGGGTCGCGATGCGACATCCAAAGAGGTGGCAGCCTGGGACATTGATGTTCGTCCTGACTTCAAAGGACTGCCCGCAGGCTCCGGCAGCGTAGCCAAAGGCCAAGATGTCTGGGAGGGAAAATGCGCGCACTGCCACGGGATCTTTGGAGAGTCGGGAGAATTCTTTAGCCCACTCGTTGGCGGCGTCACCAAGGAAGACATCAAGTCGGGCAACGTTGCAAACCTGCGCAACACCACTTTTCCGGGCCGAACCACCTTTATGAAGGTACCTACGATCTCAACGATCTGGGACTATATCAACCGGGCAATGCCATGGACAGCACCCAAAACATTAACCACGGAAGAGGTCTATGCAGTCACTGCCTTCTTGCTTAACTTAAACGGCATTGTGCCGGACAACTACATACTGTCGGACAAGAACATGGCCGAAGTGCAGGCCCGTATGCCAAACCGCAATGGTATGACCACTGCGCACAGCTTGTGGCCAGGAGCTGAATTCAAAGGCAGCAACAAGGCGGACACCAACAACGTGGCGTGCATGAAAGATTGCGCACCGGAACCAAAGCTGGCATCCTTCCTCCCGGAATTTGCACGCAATGCACATGGAAATCTTGCGGAGCAAAACCGAATGGTCGGTGCGCAACGAGGCGCCGATACCACGCGTCCCGAGGCAAAAGCAGGCACAGCCAATCAACTCTCTACACCCGCCCCAGTCAAACCTCCAGAGACAAAAACCAGTGCAGATAACAAAGCAGTGATTGCCCTGCTGAATAAGAACTCCTGTCTGGCTTGCCATGGGCTTGACAAAAAAATTGTGGGCCCGGCCCTCATAGACGTCGCCAAGAAAAATGCGGGCAACGTCGACTACTTGGCTAGCAAAATCAAGTCGGGAGGAACCGGTGTATGGGGTGGCATTCCTATGCCGCCGCAAAGCCTGAGCGATGCCGATACACAAACGATCGCCAAATGGCTGGCAGCGGGCGCCGGCAAATAGGGAAAACGTGTAGCTGGATAAGTAGCGGTGTTATTAGTATGTATTTAACGAAGGAGACTTTTATGCAAACTCGTCGCGAGACATTGAAACAAAGTGCGATGGTAGCCAGCCTATTGGCAGCTACAGGGTTGTTCCCGCAGTATGCGTTGGCCTATAACAAGGCAGCCTTTGAAGCCAAGAGCATGGCGGATGTACTTAAGGCTCTGGGGGCGGGAGCACCTGCGGAAAGCAAGGAAGTGTCCATTGGAGGTCCCGACATTGCGGAGAATGGTGCGGTGGTGCCATTAACTGCCAGCAGTACGCTGGTGGGCGTCAAACACATGCTGCTCCTCGTTGAAAAGAATCCAGCGGCCTTGGTCGCACAGTTCAATGTCACGGACAGTGTTGAAGTCAACTTCGCAACGAGAACCAAGATGGGTCAATCATCGGACGTCTTTGCAGTTGCAGTGATGAACGACGGCAAAGCCTTCTTCGCAAAGAAGGAAGTCAAAGTCACCCTGGGTGGTTGCGGCGGCTAAGACCCCACATCGCACGGCTCAATCTTTCAAACATCTGGAGAAAAACATGGCAGATCCAATGCGCATTCGCGCCCAAGTAGCAGGAGACAAAGCAACCGTTCGCGTGCTGATGGCACATGAAATGGAATCCGGTCAGCGCAAAGACTCGGCTGGAAACCTGGTACCCGCGTGGTTTATCAATGAAGTAACCGCAACGCACAACGGAAAACCCGTGATGACCGCCGAGTGGGGCCCCGCTGTGTCCAAGAATCCGTTTTTGCAGTTCACCATTAAGGGCGCTAAGGTCGGTGACAAAGTGGCTGTAACCTGGAAAGACAACAAGGGTGAAACGCGCACCGATGAGGCCACTGCCTCCTGAACTGAATAGCCGAACAGACACGAAAAGAGGGGCCTCCTCTCAATGAGCGTGCTGTCTACACCCAAGGACGTACCATGAAAAACAGGACTACATTTGCTCTGGCAGCATTGCTTGCCTCGGGGCTTACTTGCAGCTACGCTCAGAAAACATCAGTCCAGAGCATAGAAGAGTACCGTGCGATGCTCCAGGATGGAAATCCTGCGGATCTTTTTGAGGCCAAGGGGCAAAGCTTGTGGAAGCAAAAAAGAGGGCCCAAAAATGCATCTCTTGAACAGTGCGACTTGGGAAAAGGCCCAGGTGTCTTCAAGGGGGCATTTCTTGAACTCCCGCGCTACTTCTCTGACACTAGCCGGGTTCAAGACATGGAGTCGCGGCTACTGACTTGCATGGAAGAACTCCAAGGTTTCAATGCAGCCGAAATTGCCCGAACGCCTTTTGGCAAAGGCGAACAAAACAATGTTACCGCCTTGGCTACCTGGCTTGCCGCTGAGTCCAAAGACGGCAAATTCAATTTGCCAAAATCCCATCCGCAAGAGAAGATTGCGATTGAGGTCGGAAAGCGACTTTTCTTCCAAAGGGGCGGACCCCACGACTTCTCGTGTGCGTCCTGCCATAGCAGAGATGGCGCACGCATACGGCTGCAAGACCTACCCAACTTGACCAAGAATCCTGGCGATGGCGTGGGCTTTGCAGCCTGGCCTGCTTACCGTGTTTCCAACGGGCAGATGTGGGGAATGCAGCAGCGGCTCAACGATTGCTACCGGCAACAGCGATTTCCATATCCAGGGTTTGGTAGCGAAGCCACCATTGCTCTCGGTAGTTACCTTGGCACTATTGCCGAGGGTTCCAAATCAGTAGCGCCTGCTATCAAGCGTTGAACCTGGAGCGATTCCCATGCAAATCTATCCTTTAGTCTCCACTTTTTTGGCCTTGGCGTGTTTGGTTACACCAGCAATGGCCCAGAAAAGCAAATCGGAGAGCCCTGCAGCTTCGGCGAACACGGGTCTTTACGACCAACGCACTGACGACGCAATCAAGTCTTCGTTCAGGTCCGAGGCTGCTGTCTCCGTTGATCGGGTACTGAAAGTCGACGACACCAACAAGCTGTGTAGTGCTGCAGACGTCGCTAACAAGCCACTGGATGACAAGACCGCCAATGCGATTCAAGCCATGAACATGAAGTCCATCAAGTGGCCAGCAGACGGAAAGTACCTGGGCGACTGGAAAGAAGGCGAGAAGATTGCCCAAAGCGGCAGAGGTCTGACATGGACAGACGATGCCAAGACGCCGAATGGCGGCAACTGCTACAACTGCCATCAATTGGACAAGAAGGAAATTTCTTTCGGAACTATCGGTCCCAGTCTGTATAACTACGGCAAGCTGCGTGGGGTGAAAGATCCCTTGAGCCCGGACTCCAAGGCTATGCTGGAGTACACCTGGGGCAAGATCTGGAACAGCAAGGCATACAACGCTTGCTCCAACATGCCGCGTGCAGGACACTCAGGCATCCTGACGCAAGATCAAGTACGCCACATCGTAGCGTTGCTGTTAGACCCCAAGTCTCCTGTAAATCAGTAGCGACCGAACCGCACCGGCGCTAGCTGGTGCAACTCCAATACATCAGTGATTGCATAACCATGAATTTAACCAAGCGCGAATTCTTTCAATTGATGGGTGCAGGAACTATGGCTGGTATGGGTCTTGGTACCTACGCAGATGCAGATGCCGCGTCTGCGTCGGAAGGCCTGTACGGTTTCGCGAAGTTCGGTACCGTCTCTTTTCTGCACATGACGGATTGCCATGCGCAACTTAGGCCCATCTATTTCCGTGAACCTAACGTCAACCTTGGCATTGGCAACATGCGCGGCAATCTGCCCCACCTGGTGGGAGAACATCTTCTCAAGACGGCAAATATCCGCCCCAACACCGCTCAGGCTCATGCACTGACGTACTTGAATTTTGAGAAAGCAGCACTGCGCTACGGAAAAGTTGGCGGATTCGCGCACTTGGCAACGCTGGTCAAGCGGATGAAGGCCAGTCGCCCGGGTGCTCTGCTTCTCGACGGCGGTGATACCTGGCAGGGATCGGCAACTTCGTTGTGGACGAATGGTCAGGACATGGTGGAAGCTTGCAAACTGCTGGGCGTAGACGTGATGACAGGCCATTGGGAATTCACTTACGGCATGGAGCGCGTCAAAGAGATTGTGGATAAGGACTTTGCTGGCAAGATCGATTTTGTCGCCCAAAACGTCAAGACCAACGACTTTGGTGATCAAGTCTTCAAGCCCTATGTGATCCGTGAAGTGAATGGGGTTCCCTGCGCGATCATTGGCCAGGCTTTTCCGTATACGCCAATTGCCAATCCGCGCTATATGGTTGCAGATTGGGAATTCGGCATTCAAGACGAGAACATGCAACGCATGGTTGACGAAGCCCGTGCTAAGGGAGCACAAGTGGTGGTGGTGCTTTCGCACAATGGCATGGATGTCGATCTAAAGATGGCCGGTCGCGTCAGTGGCATAGATGCCATCATGGGCGGCCATACGCATGATGGCATGCCGGTTGCGAGCATTGTGAGCAACAAGGGTGGAAAAACCATTGTCACAAACGCTGGCTCCAACAGCAAATTTTTGGGTGTCCTAGACTTTGAAATCAAAGACAAGAAGGTAAGCGATTTCCGTTACAAGCTTCTGCCGGTATTTGCCAACATGTTGCCTGCTGATCAGGAGATGGATGCGTTGATCACCAAGATCAGGGCCCCCTACGAGAGCAAGTTGACAGAAAAACTGGCTGTGACAGAAGGCACGCTGTACCGACGTGGCAACTTCAACGGAACGGGTGACCAACTGCTGCTGGATGCACTTATGCAAGTGCAAGGCGCGGACATTGCGTTTTCTCCCGGTTTCCGTTGGGGAACCAGCCTGCTACCAGGCCAGGCGATTACGCGCGAGTGGCTCATGGATATGACGGCCACCACCTATTCCTATGCCACAGTCACCGAAATGACGGGAGCCGCAATCAAGACCGTGCTCGAAGATGTGTGCGATAACTTGTTCAACCCTGACCCCTATTACCAGCAAGGTGGAGACATGGTGCGCGTCGGCGGGCTTCAGTACAACTGCAACCCCCTAGCGGCCATGGGCAAGCGCATTGACGACATGCGCCTGCAAGGCAAGCCCATTGAAGCCGACAAGAGGTACAAAGTCGCAGGCTGGGCTCCAGTTGCAGAAGAAGCCAAATCTGCCGGTAACAAAATGGTGTGGGAAGTGGCCGAACAGTGGCTCAAGTCCTCCGGTGGCCGGGTATCTTCCCGAAAACCCAACGTACCCAAGCTCAGCGGCGTGCTTCCAAACCCGGGTATCGCGCTCGATTAGTCCAAAGACCGCGACTGCGTCAAGGTGCGCTCATTCCCGTCAGGCCGACGCGAAGGACTGTGTGTGCTGTGCCGCCCAAGCCTGCACGCTGGCCAGGGGCATGGGTTTGCAGATTCCATAACCTTGGCCCAATTCACAGCCCAAAGACAGCAGTTTTCCAGCCTGCTCCGCAGTCTCCACGCCTTCTGCAATCACGGACCTGTCAAAGGCCCGCGATAGACCCACAATGGCACTGACCAGCGTGCGATCGTCCGCGTCGTCCAGCAAACCGTCGACAAAACTACGGTCAATCTTGATCGTTTCAGCTGGCAACTGTTTGAGGTAAGACAGCGAGGAAAAACCGGTGCCAAAATCATCCAGCGCAAACTGCACCCCCAGCGCCTGGCAGGCTTGCATCACTTCCCGCATATGGGCCACGTCTTGCAACGCGGCAGACTCCAGGATTTCAAGTTCCAGCAGGCGGGAGGGCACGCGTGGGTATTGCAGTAGCAGTTGGCGCATGGTCTCCACAAAGTCCGGGTCATGGAAATGCCGCGCCGCAATGTTGACGCTGACCATCCAACCATGTCCTTGCTGCACCCATTCGTCCAGTTGCTCCATGGCCTTGTGCAATGCCCAATTGCCCGCTTCTACGATCAGGTCTGAGTGTTCGATAAGGGGCAGAAATTCTCCTGGGCTCACAATGCCGCGCTCTGGGTGGGCCCAGCGCACCAGCGCCTCGTACCCCACAATGCGCCCACTGCGCATGTTGACCTTGGGTTGGTAGAAGAGGCGCATTTCCCCAGACCGCAGGCCATACGCAATGCGAGTTATCTGCGAATGCTGGGTCTGGATGTTCAGATCGTTCTGCGCGTCGAATTGGTGTAGCCGGTTACGCCCGGTTTGTTTGGCCTGGCACATGGCCTGGTCTGCGTGGCGCATCAGGGTGTCAGGGTTGGCATTGTCCAGTGGGAATATGGAGATGCCAACGCTGGCGGTCAGCGATATCTGTTGGTCGCCTATGGCGTAGGGCTGAGCAATGCGCTGCAGCATCAGTTGCGCCTGTGCGTGAATGCTGGCCACATCCGTGTGGCCGGTCAAGAGCACCACAAACTCATCACCACCGAGTCGGGCAATATTGGCCTGGTCAGGCGCAATGTCTTGCAGTCGCAGCGCCACTTCCTTGAGCAGAAGATTCCCTGTGGGTTTGCCGTGTTGCTCATTGATGGCCTGGAAGTGGTCCAGATCGAGCATACATACAGACAGCAATGTGTCGTCCTGTCGCGCCTGAAAGACGGCGTGGGTCAGGCGCTCAGCCAGGGCCGCGCGATTGTGCAAACCGGTCAACGCGTCATGTGTTGCCTGCCAGGAGATCTGTTGTTGCAAATCGCGTGTTTCACTGATGTCGCGGAACACCAGTACACAACCAATTTGCGGGCCATTGCCCTTGCGGATCGGGGCGGCGGTGAACTCAATGGGGTAGCGCTCGCCGCAGCGGTGTACCAGCACCTGGTTGACGGCATGCAAACGTTTGGTTGTGAGATGCAGTTCGCGCAAAGCCGTGCCATAGGGCAAGGCCTGTGACGCGCTGTCCAGGTTGAATACCGCAGTCAATGGCCGGCCCACCGCGTGTAGGCTGGTGTATCCGGTCAGAAACTGCGCCACCTCGTTGATAGATTCAATACACCCCGCCATGTCGGTGGTGATAACGCCGTCACCGATGGACGACAGGGTGACTTCTGCGCGCTCTTTCTCGGCAATCAGCTCATCCTGGGCCAATTTGCGTTCGGTAATGTCGACCAGCGCACTGATCGTGCCACCCTGTGCGCCATCGGTGGTGGAGAAGTCGGCCTTGAAGTAAGACATTTCCCGCACATCAAAGGCACCGGAGCGAACCAGTACTTCGTTGCTCTGCCGCGGCACCGTACGGCGCTCGGGACTGGCTCGCATGGGTTCAATAGGCACAAAGTCGCTGTGCAGTGGGCTGCCCACCACGGTGGCGGCCGGTTTGTCAAACAGCCTCTCCCAGGCCTTGTTCACACTCAGGCATGTGCCATCGCTGGTGCGTACAAAAACAGGCAAAGGCAAGGCATCCACCAGTTGCCGGGTGAAATGCAGCTGTTCTTCCTGCTGCTTTTGTGTGTGCTCCAGCGACTTCACCAGGCGTTGGATTTCACCGGCCATCAGGTTGAAGGTGCGCGCTGAGGCCCGTGCTTCCAGGGTACCGGTCTCGATCATGCGTGTCTGCAGTTGGCCCGCGCGGAATTGGCTGGTTGCAGTGTCCAGCCGCTGGAGCATGCGGCCGTTGGCACGCACCAGCAACGTCAGCAAGAACAAGATGGTGAAAATGTTGAGCGCCGAGATGGGTAGCTGGGAGCCCACGGTGTTCCAGACCCGTTCTTCTGCATGGCTGGCGCCCAATCGCACAGCCAGTGTGGCCTGCAGTCCATCGGCGGATGGAGCCGACCAGCTGGCCTCCAGCGGTCCAAGTGCCGCGAGCCGGCGGAACCACGCGGGCACCGAAGAACTCTGTCCAGGCGGCAAGCTTGCTTCCAGCGCGGCATCGCCCTTTTGCCAGCGCAGAGACAGGATATCCGGGTTCATGCGTGCCTCCGAATCCAGCAGCGCCTGCACCAATGCCCTGTCCCCGGAGCTGCTTTGCGCCAGCAATCTCGGAACGACGTATTGCTGCATATGCAGAAGCTTGTCCTGCCGTTCCAGCTGAACTTCTTTCACCTCCGCTTTGATCAGCAGGTCATACCGAACCACGGAGACCACGAGGATGATGGCAATGATGGGCAGGTACAGCCGTGGATACGTGCCGCGGGTAAGCCAAGTCGTGAACGAGATTTTTTGCATTGCTGGTCTGGAAGGGCTGCACCGTAACGGCTCATGACCATCGGGTGGCGTTGGTACCGGCAAGTCTAGCTGTGTCGAGTTTCGTACCGGCGCCCCAGATTACACCACCATTGGCCATGGGAATGCGCCGCTGGCGGTGGCAAGGCTGGCATACTGGCGGCGCGGCGGTTGAAATACCTTTGGTGAACTGGAGATAGCCCGCACATGTTTTCGCTCAGAAAAACGCTCACGGGCGTGGTCATTGCCGGACTTTCGGCGGCAGCAGTCATTTCCGCTGTATCGGTTGTGGGCAATTGGTTTACGGAACGGGCGACTTCGCGTGAACGTATCGCGAATCTGGTGACGGCTGATATTCTTCCGCCACCCATGTACCTTGTAGAGTTGCGGCTGGTGTTGAGCATGGCAGTAGATGGCACCATGCCCATCCCACAGGCGAGACAAGAATATGCCCGCCTGAAACGTGAGTACCAAGGCCGCGTTTCCGCCTACCAATCCGCTCCACCCTATGGGCTGGAAAATCACCTGTTGGGCGCGCAGCACACAGCGGGTGAAGGTTTTTTACAAGCAGCCGAAACCGTGCTCGACACGGTGGCGACTGGTGACCATGCGCAGGCCGTTCAAGCACTGCAGGCAGCCCACACCATTTACCTGGCACATCGTGCGGGTGTGGATGCCACGGTTCAGGTAGCCTCCGCATTTGCCACGGATGCTGCGGCACAGCGCAAGGCCGCCCAGCGGCAAACCGCTATCGCACAGGGGGGCGTTCTTTTATTCGCAGCGTTGCTACTCATTGCATTGGGCCGCATGGCCTTGCGCTCCACATTTGCCGCGACCGGTGGGGAGCCCGCCGAGGTAGCGCGCATCGCGAACGCTGTCGCGCAGGGAGATCTGACCACCCCGGTCACCGTACTGCCGGGGGATACCACCAGTGTCATGGCGTCCATGGCACGCATGTGCGAACAGCTGGCCGCTCTTTTGGGTTCGGAACGCGAACACTTGGCGCAAATTGTGGATGCCACACAGGCGGGAACCTGGGAGCTGAAGCTTGGCAAAGGAGAAGTCTTTGTCAACGCCACTTTTGCGGAAATGCTGGGCTACAGCACGACAGCGCAAGTCCTGGCCAAAGTGACCAATGATCTTGGCGATCTGGCACACCCCGACGACCGCGAATTGCTGCTCCGGGCGCAAAACGACCATCTGGAAGGTCGCACGCCCCTTTATGAGGTGGAGTTGCGCTTGCGGCACCGGCTGGGCCGCTGGGTGTGGGTGATGCTAAGGGGTAGAACCATTACAAGCAACACGGATGGTCATGGCGTCACGCTTGCGGGTATCGTGCTCGACATTTCTGAGCGCAAGCAAGCTGCGGACAGGTTGCTGGTGGCGATGGAGCAGGCGCAGGCCGCCAGCCGCACCAAAAGCCAGTTCTTGGCCAACATGAGTCATGAGTTGCGTACTCCAATGAACGGAATTTTGGGCATGCTCAACCTGTTGCAGAGCACCCCACTCGATGAACAACAGCAGGAATACACCGACACCACGGTCCACTCTGCACGAGCCCTGTTGGCGATTCTGAATGACATCTTGGACTTTTCCAAAGTCGATGCGGGCATGATGACTTTGGACCCACACCCTTTTGCGGTGGGGGCCCTGTTGCGAGACATCGCCACCAACCTGAAGGCCTCAATAGGTGAGCGTGAGCTGTCCATTCGTATTGAGCAGGATGCAAACCTGACGCGCCCCGTATTGGGCGATGAAATGCGGCTGCGCCAAATCCTCATGAACCTGGGTGGAAATGCATTGAAGTTCACCGAGCAGGGTGAGGTGGTATTGCAGGTGCGTATGCTGGAGTGCACGCCAGACAAAGCGTTGCTCGAGTTCTCGGTGCGCGACACTGGGATTGGCATTTCCAGCGCAGAGCAAGACCGCATTTTTGGCGAGTTTTCGCAGGCAGATGCGTCCACAACCCGCCGTTTTGGCGGTACGGGGCTTGGCCTGGCCATCAGCCAGCGGCTGGTGCGGCTGATGGATGGCGAGCTACAGGTGCAAAGCCAAGTAGGCAAAGGCAGTTCGTTCTACTTTCGGGTGAGCCTGCCCTGGGCACCCTTGGTTGCCGAGCCTGCGGTAGTGGTTGGCTCGGGCACTCCCAAGGCCGCCACCGAAAGACCACAACGCCTTGGCGGCCTGCGACTTTTGGTGGTGGAGGACAATGCCATTAACCAGCGTGTTGCCATGGGTCTGCTGACCCGTGAGGGCGCGCACGTCACACTGGCCAGTAACGGAGAGTTGGGCGTGGCGCAGGTACAAGGGGCCACCGAGCCATTTGATGCTGTGTTGATGGACTTGCAAATGCCCTTGATGGACGGCTTCACTGCCACCAGGGCGCTGCGCGAACAATGGGATAGGCAACGCCTGCCTATCATTGCCATGACGGCCAATGCCACGGAGTCTGACCGTGAGCGTTGCATCGCAGCCGATATGAACGACCACGTGGGCAAGCCCTTTGACCTGGACCATTTGGTGCAAGTGCTGTTGCGCTGCACAGGCCGAATGGACATGGCTGCAGAGAGCTGAGAAACCATCGTCCGGAAGCAATGCCTGTCTTGTTTGGCACCGCCGGCCTTGGGGAAGATCAGATGCTGATCAACCACACGATGCGGGAGTCTGAACTAGGAGTAAGCAGTTATTCCTTTTGAAGGTCGGATCGAAGAAGTGTTTCGCCCGTTTGGCGTCATGTGGTGCCAGACTTTTGGAAAAAGAATGCGCAATATCTTGGCCTTGGTTTTTTCGTATCTGCTGTTGTCTCAACATGCACATGCTTGCCGAGACCCCAGAGCTGGAGAGCTGCTTTTCTTTAGAGACATCCCAATCCCTCAACCTGTTGCAGACGTGGTCGCAAAAATTTCCTTGTCGGAAGTAAGTGCCGGGATGGCCACGGCATTTTTCCTGCAAGTCATAAACACAACAGATGCAAGGTTTAAACAGGGGGAGAAAGTCCCGGTGATATATGGGAACTCAAGTTGCGGCCCCTATCCTGTTAACGGCTCTGAAGGAATGATCATTGCAATAAAAGGGACAGACAGCCAAGGTCGTCTTGTGTTGTACCCATACGTGCGCAATCACTATGGTCATGTCTTGCATCCATCTGTGAGCGACGAGTTTCGCTGAGCGCTGTTTGCCACCGGACTTAAGCAGCATTTCAATCCGGCGCCTTAACCCTCACATTGGGCGGGTGGTGGGGTTTGCGGGCGCAGGCCGCAGTCGCGGTTGCCGCAGTGCCTGCAGCCCAACCCATGCCTTCACGCAGTAGCGCGAGCGCACCAGCCCAACCGCCCGCGAGGCGAGCCGGAGAACGCAATCCACGCCACCCGCCGTGCGCGAGGAGGCGAGTGGTCATGAAGGGTTATGAGCGAAATATGCCCCTAGCTCCCGAATAATATAACTGGTTTGCTATCAATAAAATAGTAAACAGATGCCTAGACCATAGCCAACAAAGGCTGCAAAACACTAGCTCCCAGCTTGCGCGAGCGCTCACCATTCCAGCCGGTCTCTGCATTGGGCAACTGCGCGTTGTCCTTGAACGGCATTTCAATCGTCAACGCCAGGCATCCAAAATTCTGGGCTACCCAGTTGGTAGCCAACGTGGGGTTGGCGCTGCCGGGTGCGCTGCGGCCGTAGTTGTATTCGTCCTGAAAATCCGGGCAGCTGGCTCGCCAGGCGGCCTTGAAGGTGTTCTCCATCGCGGCAATGCCTTCGGTGTAACCCGGGTTGCCTTCGGAGCCCACGACAAAGTTGTAGGGCAGGCCCTCGTCACCATGCACATCCAGGCACAAGTCCACGCCCGTCTTTTGCATATGCTGACGCACCAAAAAGACTTCAGGCGATGTCTCCATGCTGGGCGAGGCCCACTCGCGGTTCAGGTTGGCTCCGGCGGCATTGGTACGCAGGTTCCCGCGCACGGCGCCGTCGGGGTTCATATTGGGTACCACATGGAAGACACAGCGGTCCAGCAGCACGCGGCTCACGGCATCGTCCGGGTCCAGCAGGCGCTCCAGGAAACCCTCAGCAAACCATTCCGCCATCGTCTCGCCGGGGTGTTGCCGGGCAATCAACCAGACCTTTTTCTTTTGCTCCAGCGGTGTGGCACTGTGGCTGTCGGTAATACGCAGCAAGCTCATGTCACGCCCATCCAGCGTGCTGCCCAAGCGCTGCACGTCCGCATGGGCCGATTGCGCGGCCGAGCCCAGCAGGTCCAGGTGCTGCTCATATGAGTAGGGTTCGAAATATGCAAAGTACATGCAATTGCATTCGGGTGTGGTGCGCGCCGTCATCACCGTGCCATCAAATTCGGTAGCGATGCGAAACCAGGTTTGCCGGTCGTGGCTGGCCACTACGCGGTAGCCCTCCCAACCGTCCGGGTAGGCGCAGGCACCGGCATTCATAAAGCGTAGTGTGACCGCCTTGTCGGCCGCTCCGTGCAGCGCAAAGTGGAACCACTGGGCGAATGGGCTGGCGTTGTCGGCGCGGATGTTGAGTTGGATGTCGCGTGGGCTTTCCAGGCTCAGCACTTCGATAGCGCCGGAGTCAAACTGGGTGGAGATGTGTAGTGCGGGCATGGCGTGATCTTCTTCTGAGGGATGCATCCACTGTAACGTTGTTGGCTACTGCCCGATAATTGGGCATGACCCTCAAGAACACCGCGCCTGACGCATCCCCCCCCACGAGCTTTGCCAATCTGGCTCTGAGCCCTGCCGCCCTGGCCAATTTGAAGCAGCTCGGCTACAGCGACATGACGCCCATCCAGGCCGCCAGCCTGCCTATCGCCCTGGCCGGCAATGACCTGATTGCCCAGGCCCAGACCGGCAGCGGCAAGACCGCCGCCTTTGCGCTGGCGCTATTGGCCAAGCTCAACCCGCGCTGGTTTGCCGTACAGGCCATGGTGCTGTGCCCTACGCGCGAACTGGCCGACCAGGTCACGGTGGAAATCCGCCGGCTGGCGCGGGCCGAAGAAAACATCAAGGTGGTGACGCTGTGTGGTGGCATTGCGCTGCGCGGGCAGCGTGCCTCGCTGGAGCATGGCGCCCACATCGTGGTTGGCACGCCCGGCCGCATCATGGACCACCTGGAGCGCGGCTATCTGACGCTGGAAGGCCTGAACACCCTGGTGCTGGACGAGGCGGACCGCATGCTGGACATGGGTTTCTTTGACGACATCACCAAGGTGGCCCAGCAGTGTCCGGCCAACCGCCAGACCCTGCTGTTTTCGGCAACGTATCCCGAAGGCATCGAGAAGCTGGCCAAACAGTTCATGCGCGACCCCCAGCGCGTGGAAGTGGCGCCACCCAAGACGGACAGCCTGATCGAACAGCGCTTTTACGAGGTGACCCAGCCCAACCGTTTGCACACCGTGGGGCAGTTGCTGCGCCACTTCAGGCCGGTGAGCACGCTGGCGTTTTGCAACACGAAGCAGCAATGCAAGGATCTGGTGACCCTGCTGCAGGCAGAAGGCTTCTACGCATTGGCCCTCTACGGCGAGCTGGAGCAGCGGGAGCGCGACCAGGTGCTGGCGCAGTTTGCCAACCGCAGCTGTTCGGTGCTGGTGGCGACCGATGTGGCGTCCCGCGGGCTGGACATTGCGCAGCTGGAGGCAGTGATCAATGTGGACATCACCCCCGACCCCGAAGTGCATGTGCACCGCATTGGCCGGACCGGCCGCGCCGGCGCCACGGGCCTGGCCCTGAGCCTGGCCATCATGAATGACATGGGGCGCATCGGCAAGATTGAGCAGTACCAGAACCAGGCTTCCACTTGGTACCCGCTGGATACGCTGGTGCCTACCAGTGATGAGCCTCTGCTGCCGCCAATGGTGACCATTCAGATTCTCGGTGGCCGCAAAGAAAAAATCCGCCCGGGCGATGTACTGGGTGCGCTCACCAGTGAGGAGGGCGGCCCCGCCTATACCCGCGAGCAGATTGGCAAGATCCAGGTGACCGAGTTTTGCACCTTTGTAGCTGTCAACCGGGATGTTGCCAAACAGGCCTGCGCCAAGCTGAACGCAGGCAAGGTCAAGGGCAAAAGCGTGCGTGCGCGTGTGATGACGCTGGCCGATTACACGTAAGTCGTCTTGGCCTTACGGTCGCTCACTGGCGGCCCAGGTTCATAGTCCAGTAGCGGTTGTAGGTGGAGCTACTGTTGCTCACGCAGGCTACGGCCACGCCCGTGAAATTGCTGTTCATGATGTTGCTGCAATGCCCGGAACTGGCCAGCCAACCCGACATGACAGACGATGCACTGCTTTGCCCGGCAGCAATGTTTTCGCCATAAGCGGTCCAGCTGTAGCCGGCCGCGGTGATGCGTTGCCCTGCGGAGCGCCCGTCCAGGCTGGTGTGCGAGAAATAGTTCTGGTTTGCCATGTCGGCCGAGTGCCCAGCCGCGGCATCAAACAACTGGCTGTTCCACGCGACAGCAGCAACCGCCGGGTAGGTGGTGCTGCCACAGGTGCGGCTGCTGGCGCGGGCCTGGTTGATCAGCGTCATCAGGTCGGTCTGGAAATTGGCCAGGTTGCAGGTGTTGGCCGCTGTCAGTGTGCCGCCCGGTGAGGTGGGGGTGGTCGGGGTTGTGGGCGTTGTAGGCGTTGTAGGCGTTGTAGGAGTGGTTGGTGTAGACGGCGTTGTCGGTGTTATGGGTGTCGTTGGCGTGACCGGGGTGCTCGCCATGGGTGTTGCGGCCAGCAGCGTGAAGGAGTTCAGCTGCACCCGGACGTTGTTGAATGTCGTACCCTGAAACACCACAGAGCCCAGGGTCAGCAGGTTGTTTGCGGAATTAAAGGAGTCAGAGCCGGGTGTGCCGTTGTCTACGCCCAGCAGCGTGTAGGAATGAATGGTGGCCGATACGTTTTGGTAGGTAGTGCCACCCACCACTACTGACGTGATGAACAGGCGGTTGATGCTCGCATCAAAGGCGCTGGCGCCGTGCGCTTGGAGCGAACCCATCAGGGCCAAGGCAGCCAAGGCCTGCGTTGTATGTTTGAGAGCTATTTTCACGTTGCAACCTGTCTGTGTAGTGCCGCCATCATTGGCCATTCATGCATGATTTTGCTGCAGTTCTCGTCAACGAGCCGACGTGCAAACGTAACAAGGCGTTCCAAAGCGGCGAGCCTTTGCTTGTAAGGCAAATTCCTACACGCTTTCCAGTCGACGGCTGACTCCAGTTTCGCGCCACTGTGACTACAGTTGCACCAAGCGCCAAAGCTTTCTTTCCCTTCTTACCTTGGCGCAGCTTGCAACCGGAGAACCACCATGACAACCACAGCCCTGGCACTCAACCCCTTCAGCCTGATGATGGAGCCCGAACTGGTTTTGCAGACCATGGAACGCTCCCAGCAATTGCGCGGCTTGCGCCGCCACAAACTGCGCCCGCTGGACAAACCGCTGATCCCCTACACCAAGGAAGCGCTGGCCAGCCGCGCCGCCTATGACGCGGCGATTGACGCTGAAGACTTTGAGGCCCACGCCGAGTCTTACCTGAACTGAGTGGCAGCGTGCAGGCGGGGGCCGGCATGCGGAATAATCTCCGCATTCCATCGCAACAAAGGCTTCCCCCATGCGCACCCTGTACCGCAACTTCGAAACCCAGGCGGAAATAGACGCCCAGTACAACCCCAGTCTGGTGCTGGCACCCGGTGACCAGCCCATGCAGCACTTCGGCGCACAGGCCGAGCGGGCGCGTACCTCCTTGCGCAACACGCTGGATGTGCCCTACGGCCCCACGCTCGAAGAAACCCTGGACATTTTTCCCGCAGACGCACCCAACGCGCCGGTGTTTGTCTTCATACACGGCGGCTATTGGCGTGCGCTGTCCAGTAAAGACTTTCATGGTGTGGCGTTGGGTCTGAATGCACTGGGTATCACCACCGTAGTGGTCAACTACGCGCTGTGCCCCTTTGTAACCATTGATGAAATCACGCGCCAATGCCGTTCTGCCGTCGCCTGGGTGTTGCGCAATATTGGCCAGCACGGTGGCGACCCCGGCCGCGTGGCGATTGGTGGCCACTCAGCCGGCGGTCACCTCACTGCCATGTGTCTGCAAACTGAATGGGCGCGCGACTATGGCCTTCCACAAGACCCCTTGGCCGGTGCCATTGCCTTCAGCGGCCTCTTTGATTTGGCGCCCCTGCGCTACAGCTACCTGCAGCCCATGATTCAGTTGGACGATGGCGTGGTGCGCCGCAACTCACCGGCCTTTATGGCGCGGCCGTGCAAGACGCCGCTGTGGATTACCTGGGGTGGGCTGGAGAGCAGCGAATTTGCACGCCAGGCTCAGGTTTACCATGACGCGTGGCAGGCTGCGGGCAATACCTCTACCTTGCAAGAACACACAGGCACCAATCACTTCACCGTGATCCACGGGCTGGAGGACGCCAGTAGCCCAGTCTGCCAGTGGTTGGCACGTGCGTTGGGCAAGGCTTGATGTCCCGAGCGCTTTTTCCCAGCCTGCTGACGAGTATCCTTTTGTTTACAGGTGCTGGTTTGGCACCGCTGGGCGCAGCAACCGCTAAACCGCAAGCCGAGACCAAGCCCCCTAGGCTCATCGTGTTCATTGCCATCGACGGCCTACCTCAGCGCCAGGTGCTGGCCTACAAGGACCAGTTGGCGCCCGATGGTTTCAACCGTTTCTTGCAGCGTGGCAGCTGGTTTGCCAATGCCTACTATGGCCATGCCCATACGGTAACCGGAGCTGGCCACGCCACCATGTTGACCGGGGCCTACCCGCACCGTACGGGCATCATCAGCAACGAGTGGCGGGACGCCCAAACCGGCGCACGCGAATACTGTGCGGGTGACACTACGGCTACCTATATTGGGCATGCCACCAACGCGCTGGACGGCACCAGCCCCAAAAATCTGAAAGTAGAGACGGTGGGGGATGTGTTGCGCCGCGCCAGCCCGCTGTCCAAGGTGATTGCCATCTCGGGTAAAGACCGGGGAGCCATATTCCCAGCCGGCAAGACCGGTACGGCCTATATGTATATGGGCTCCAGCGGGCAGTTTGCGTCCACCACTTTCTATATGCAGGCGCACCCTGACTGGGTAAACGCGTTTAACGCAGCCAAGCCCGCAGACCGGTATTTCCGCAGTGCTTGGACCGCCTTGCTGCCCGAGGCGGCCTATGCCCGATCAGTGCCAGACAACCAGCCCTGGTTTGGTCCTGCCGGTGGCGGCTTGCCCGCCCGCTTCAGCGCCGCAGACGATACCGAGCCGGGGCCAAACTTTTACGGTGGGTTGCTGCGCGGCCCCTTTGGCGACGCGCTGACGCTGGATTTTGCGCGCGCTGCGCTGGCGGGCGAACAGCTAGGCCATGACAGTGCGCCTGACATCCTGTCCATCAGCCTCTCGGGTCATGATTACGTGAACCATGCTTTCAGCGCCGAATCCCGCCTGTCACATGACCATGTGCTGCAGTTGGACCGGCTTCTGCAAAGCTTTTGGCAAGACCTGGATGCCAAAGTGGGCAAGGACCAGTATGTGGTGGTGCTGACGGCCGACCACGGGTTTATGCCCAACGTGGAGTACAGCGCGAGCCTTGGCCAGGCCAGTGGCCGGGTGGATGGCGCGCAATCCCTGTCCCGCGTCAGCCAGGGGCTGGAGACGCAGTTTGGTCCGGGCAAATGGCTTTTGGGCAATTCTGGTTCGTCTTTGTTGCTGGACCGGCAGTTGTTGAGCAGCAAAGGGATGGACGCGAACGCCGTGGCTGATACCGCGCGCACGTTGCTTATGGCCGAGCCTGGGTTTGCGGCTGCCTACACCCGCACCGAACTACTCAGTGGCAGTCGGGCTGCCGACCCACTATTCGCGCAAATACGCAAGGCCTGGCACGCCGATGTGTCGGGCGATGTGCAATATGTGTTGAAGCCCTACTGGACGTTTGCCGGGCGGGCCGTGGCCACGCATGGATCACCTTATTCCTATGACACCCACGTGCCCATCCTCACCTATGGGCCTGCCTGGATTGGAAGGGGTCGTGTGGATAAGCGGGTTGAGGTGGTAGATATTGCGCCTACGCTGGCCGGCTTGCTGGGCATCGCCCCACCGGCTGGTTCCGAGGGCAAACCCCTGCTGGTTGTGGGAGCAAGACGCCACTAGACAGGGTTTGGTTTCACCGCAGGGTTGCTCCCAAAGACCGTTTAGGTCAGTTCCTGGCGTGGCTGATCTGCAGCGTGTCCACTCCGGCAACTTCCCGCAGCCTGCGTGACAGCTCGAACAGTGAGTTGGGCTCGGGGTGGCTCTTCAGCGCAACCATGACAAAGTTCCATTGCACGGCTTTTTGTGTAGCAGTGATGTTGAGCGAGCCCTCCGCCACCAGGTAGCCCCATTCGCGGATGGTGGTTTTGAGGACCGACTCGTGCGGCTCAAACCCCGGATTGAAGCCCAGTACCACACCCATGGCGCGGCGCGATGGCAAGCGGGCCTCCAGTTTGGGTGCCCACATCATCAGCGCCAGCAGCAGCAGTGTGAGCATGATGGCGGCCGCGAAAAAGCCCAGCCCGACCAGAACACCAATGGCACTGGACGCCCAGATGGACGCCGCGGTGGTCAGGCCACTGATATTGAGCCCCTCCTTCATGATGACACCGGCCCCCAGAAAGCCCACACCGGTCACGATGCCTTGTATGACCCGGGTTGGGTCTATTGCCAACGGCGCATGGCCACCGCCCCACCAAAAGCCGGGGTAGCCACAAAAGACGGTCAATGCTGCCGACGCCATGCACACAATGCCATAGGTGCGCATACCCGCTGCGCGGCCATGGTATGCCCGCTCGTACCCCAACAGCAAGCCCAAGGCCAGGGCCCCTCCCAGGTACATGAAGATCAGCAGATTGACCTCCACCATGGACTGCGACCAGAACGAGGCCAGGTAGGGTGAATTCAACGACACCATCGCAGTGCTCCTCTTTATTATTTTGACATCCAGCCCCCGTAGACTGGACTTGGCTAGCTATCAATAGTAGAGCAATATGGATTTTTTGGGGTGGGTGTCAGTGCACGAAACCCATATTGCCTTTCTTGCCGCCGGGTTTGGGCAGGTCGGCCACCACGATGTCGCAGCGCCCGTCCAGCCGGGCATTGCCAAAGCCGGTCATCAGCGCACGGCGCATGTCGCGGGGGGCCAGGGTACAGAGCTGGTCCAGCACATCGTCGCCAGGCTCGGGCCCAAAGCGTTGGCCCCAGTCGTGGTCGTTGCGGATGCTCTGGTACAGCTCGCGCGCGATCAGGCGTGCGGCCTCCAGGGTGGGGGCTTCCACGGTGAACACATTCATGCGGTTCAGTATCGGGGCGGGAATACCACGCTCGTCATTGGCGGTGGTGACCCAGATCACCTGGCTGGCATCAATCGCCACTTCGGCAAACTCGTCGGTAAAGTTGAGGGCCGTGTCGTGCTCCAGCAGGCTGTAGAGCGCACCCAGCGGGTCGTATTGTGCGTCGGCACTGGCCTTGTCGATTTCGTCCACCACGATGACCGGGTTGGCGTATTCGCCGTCCACCAACGCCTCAAACACCTTGCCGGGCTTGGCGCCCTTCCACTGTGAGGAGGAACCCGACAGCAGCCAGCCTGCAGTCATCGAACTCATGGGCACCAGGCTCATACCGGTGCCCAGCAGCTCGGCCAGCTTGCGGGCAAAGTGGGTCTTGCCAATACCGGGCGGGCCCAGCAGCAGCATGGGCGTGACCTCCAGCGCGTCGCGGCTGTCCTGCGCCAGCGCCACGTGGCGTTTGACATCGTCCAGCACTTCAGTGAAGTTGGGTAAGGAGTGGTACAGCCCCGCCATATTGGGCACACCCGAGGGTTTGACGGAGAAGCGCTGTGGCCCGCGCTCCAGCATGCGCCGGTAGGTATTGCGCAGGCTGTCGTGTTCGTTGTCCTGCAACTTGGCCAATTTGCGCTCCACCTCATCGGGTTGGAACACGCGGCGCATCTGCGCAATAGGCAGCTGGAACACGGAAGACTGCGTAACAAGACTGCGAGATGATTCCATGGTGGCCTCCTTTGCAATAGTGTTGAATCCCATACACCGACAACACCATTGAAGCACAGCTCGTGCCATACGCTAACGCCATAAATAATGGGCGTTGTAAACGTACTTCAATGCCTTGACGCTGGGCCCCACTGGAGCCAAGATACGCTGTACGACGTGTGCTGTGGCAAAATCGCCAATCGCAAAAATAGGTTGGCAGCCGCCCGCCCTTAGCCTGGTTTGCCGCCCCCCATGACCGCCAAAACTCCCCCGTCTGACCCATCGATTACCTCAGCCCGCGCGCGGCCTGGGCAGCCTGCAAAGCGGTTGATGGCGCGTTTTGTTCGGGGTGTTTACTTGGCGCTTCCGCTACCCAGGCCTGTCAAGCAGAGGCTGGCCACCCGGCTGCTGAACGTGTGGATGCGGCTGCGCAATGGCATCAAGTACTGGCGCCCATGGAACCGCAATCAGGCAGGCGGAACTGCACACCGGTTTGTCCGCCAGCTGTATAGCGCTGGCCGCTTGCAGTGGGACCGAAGCGAGTATGTGCCCTATGTCGACCAGGGGTTGAACCCCGAAGAGTTGACGTTGCGCTGCATTGCCTATTACCTGCCGCAGTTTCACCCGATTCCTGAAAACGACCGCTGGTGGGGGCCAGGATTTACCGAGTGGACCAATGTCACGCGGGCACTGCCGCAGTTTATGGGGCATTACCAACCCAAGTTGCCGGGTGACCTGGGCTTTTACGATTTGCGCGTGCTGGACACCATGCGCAAGCAGGCAGACTTGGCCCGCCACTATGGCTTGGCTGGTTTTTGCATGTACTACTACTGGTTTGGTGGCAAGCGTCTGCTTGACTTGCCCCAGCGCCAACTGTTGGACAACCCGGATCTGAATTTTCCTTTTTGCCTGTGCTGGGCCAACGAAAACTGGACACGGCGCTGGGACGGGCAAGAGTCCGATGTGCTGATGGGGCAGAACTATTCGCCGCAAGATGACGTTGCCATGATCGACGATCTGAGCCCGTCTTTTCTGGACCCCCGCTACATCCGCATCAATGGCCGGCCCGTATTTTTGGTGTATCAACCATTGCACCTGCCCACCTTGCGTGACACGGTACAGCGCTGGCGTGCACGTTGCCGGGAAAACGGTGTCGGCGAGCTGTACTTGGTCGCAGTGGAGACTTTCAAACCCATCGATCCGGATGAATACGGATTTGACGCGATTTGCGAGTTTCCGCCACACCTAGCCAATTTGCCACCGATCAACCATGAGGTCGAGTTCATCAACACCCGATTTGAGGGGCGTGTGTATGACTACACCAATATGGCAGACTACTTTACCGGCAGGCCCGAAGCGAAGCATGTGCGCCTGTCTGGGGTAGCAACGGCTTGGGACAACGAGTCCCGAAAGCCCGGCAAAGGCAGTATTTTCGTTAACGCCACCGCAGGCAATTACGCCAGTTGGCTGGCCGCAAGCGCCGCGCGAACAAGCCAGCAACAAAGCGCAGATGAACGTGTCCTGTTCGTCAACGCCTGGAATGAGTGGGCCGAGGGTGCTTATCTGGAGCCCGATCGCCGCTTTGGCTACGCCTATCTGCACGCAACCGCCAGCGTCTTGCGCCAATTCCGAAAGAAAGACCCTGCCGTTGAACAGATGCTCGCCTCGTCACGCAACACGTTCACCCAGAAGGCATCGGCGGCGCTGGTGGTTCACTTGTTTTACCGGGATTTACTGGACGAGTTGTGCGCCTTGATTGGCAGCGTAGCCGTTCCCATGGACCTGTTCATCACCATTTCCGATGACGCGCCTGTGGAATGGGTGAGCGAGCTGCGAGACAAGCTGCCCGAAGCCTATCTAATGGCCGTACCCAACCGTGGGCGTGACATCTTGCCGTTCTACCAGCTGTTACCCGTTGTGCAGCAATTCGGATACGCCGTGGCCTGCAAACTGCACTCCAAGAAATCCCCTCACAGTGCCCAAGGAGAGGATTGGCGCGACTTGTTGTGGCAAGGGCTGTTCAGCCCTACAGCTGCTTCGGTTGCGATCAAGGCGTTTGGGGCGGATCAGTCCATTGGGCTGATCGCACCTGCCGACGCCTTGACCGATCTCTCCCAGCGGGATGTTCACATCGACAACCGCCTATGGCTTGACCGTTTGCTCAAGCACATGGAACCCCGGCGCGCCAAAGGCGATTACAACTTGCTCTTTCCCGCCGGGTCCATGTTCTGGTTTCGCCCGAACGCGGTACCGACCTTGGCAGAAATCGGTATTTCCGAAGCCGATTTTGAAGTGGAGTTAGGCCAGGTCGATGGTACGTTGGCGCACGCGCTGGAGCGGCTGTTCTCCTTCGGGGTCGCATCCCGTGGACACAAGATTGTTGACATCGCTTCCTTGAAGGCTTGATCGACGGCCTTGTTCTAAGCATCAGCCTGTAAGCTCACCTCCAGCACCACGCTGCGCCCCTGGCGCAAAACGGTAAGTCGTATCCGGTCCCCCACCTTGAAGTCATCCAGCCGCGCGGCCAGCTGGCTGGCCGACATGACGGGCTTGCCCTCCACCGCCGTGATCACGTCCCCCAACGTAATGGTTCCATTGCGCCCAAATGTTGCCTCCTTCAGGCCCGCTGCGGGCAGCGTGCCAGCATTGGCAGAGCGCAAGACCACCACACCTTTGAGGTTGAGGATGGACAGCAGTCGCTGGTTCACGCCGTCGTCCATGCGGATACCCAACGCGGGAAGCACATATTTGCCATGGCGAATGATCTGTGGCACGACGCGGTTCACCGTGTCCACCGGCACGGCAAAACCGATACCGGCGTTGGCCCCACTGGGGCTATAAATAGCGGTGTTGATTCCGATCAGCCGCCCGGCAGAGTCCAGCAGCGGCCCGCCCGAGTTGCCAGGATTGATGGCTGCGTCGGTCTGTATCAGGTGCTCCACGGTGGCGCCATTTCCACCCGACAACGAACGGTTGAGCGCTGACACGATGCCGCTGGTCAGCGTCCAGTCCAATCCAAAAGGGTTGCCGATGGCGTACACCTTTTGACCCACGCGCACATCATGGCTGGTGCCAAGCGGCACCGGCGGTGCACGTTTGTAGCTGCCACTGATTCTGAGTACTGCTATATCGTGCGTCGGGCTGGCACCCACCAGGCTGCTCTTGAATTCGCTGCCGTCAGCCAGTTTGACCGTGGCCTCGCTGGCCCCTTCGATCACATGGCAATTGGTGACTACATGGCCGGCTTCGTCCCACATGAAACCCGAGCCACTGCCCCGGGGCACCGAGAACACATTGCGCGACCAGAAGTCTTGCACCCGTGAGCTGGTGGTGATGAAGACGACCGAATCACGGGCACGCTCAAACAACTCGATGGTGGCCTTTTCTTCTGCCCCCAGCTCACCACGTGGGGTTATGGCCCGGGGCGTTCCGTCTTTTGCGGCCGCGGGCAGCGGTGCACACAGGATGCTGCTGAGCAACGCCACCCACATCAGGGCGACAGACAACAATGGTGGGCAGCGTTCGGCAGATGGCATGGTCTTGGGGTGCAAATGTCTTTTGGATATTTTGCCGTGATGCGGATTTTCTGCAGTTGGTGGTGGACACCCGCCCGGCTACCCGCTTTGGCAGCTGTGCGCTACCCCACAGACGCTAGCCCCTGTGGCGACCACACTGCGTTCTTACCATTTTGGAGTTTTCCATGAACAAAGTACTTATCGCCCTGGCTGCCAGTTTGCTCACCGTGGGTGCCTACGCCGCCGACACCAACAAGGCCCGCGCCGACGTGAAGCAGGAGGCGCGTGAGGCCAATGCCAAGGGCGAAATTGCCCACGGCGACGTGGACCCTCTGGCCATGAAGGCACAGGCCAAGCTGAGCAAGGAAGAGATGGGTGCGCTGCGCAGCATGATCAAGGCCGAAGCCAACAGAGCCAACAAAAAAGGCGAAGTGGCCGAGGGCGAAGCCAACAGCCTGGCCTTTACCGCACAAGCCAAGCTCAGCAAGCAAGAGATGACAGCCGTGCGGTCCATGGTCAAGGCCGAAGCGGCTGCCGCCAACAAGCAGGGCACCATCGGCAAGGGCGAGAAGTAGCCTGTGTTTACAAAGCAAACGCCTCCCCTCTGAAGACCCGCCCGGCGTTGCCCCGCTCCACCTGGTGGTGCTGAATGCGGCGCTCGGCCCGGCTCTGGCCCGCCGCATCAGATGCCAACGCCGCAAGCTTGTGCGCCAGCAGCGCACGGGCCAGGCGTTTGTTCGCGTGCTGGCTGCGCTCAGTCTGCACCTTCACACTCAGACCGGTTGGTAGGTGCGTAGCACGCACGGCAGAGTCCGTGGTGTTGACGTGCTGACCACCCGGCCCGCTGGAGCGCAGGGTTTCATAACGCAAGTCCTTGTCCTGCATAGCCGCTCCATTGGTTACCGCAGCCGCGTCAGGCGCAAAGATCTCCGCGCCTATGAACCAGTTCTTGCGGCGGTGGCCAGGCCGGTAGGGGCTGTCGCACACCCACTGCACACTGCCTTGCCAGCGCAACGCCAAGGCTTGCGCCTGCTCGCCATCCAGCGCCATCAAAACCGAGCGCAGATTGCCCGCGCGTTCACCCGCTACCTGCTCCACCACGTCGAGACGCACGCCCATGCCTGCGGCCTCGTCCTGCAGATAGGCCAGCGCCTTGCGGACCGCCAGGCAGCATTCCTCGGGGCCGGTATTGGCCGATAGTTGCAGAAGCAGCATCATGCGCAGCACTCCCCACGCGTCTTGTAGGTCAGCACCGGCTTGGTTCGCGCCAGCAGGCGTATCAGGCCTGCCCCCACCAGGTCTTGCACCACGCTGTTGACACTCTTGTAAGCTTGTGGCGCCTCTTCATAGATCAGCTCGCGGTCGTTGCAGATTACGCGACTGCCCAGCGCAGTACGGCCCAGTTGCGTAGGCGTCATCAACTTGAACAGGCGGTCCTTGCAGGCCGTGCGCATCCACTTGCGGCCCGCGCCGTGGGCGAGGGACCGCAGCGTGGCATCGTCAGGCTGCGTGGCCTGCACCAGGTAGCTGTAGTCGCCGCGAGAGCCGGGTATCAGCACCGGCCCCTGGTCCGACGGGGTGGCGCCTTTGCGGTGCAACCAGCCGGTGTTGCCGCCCACGGTGGCCTGGGCCACAAAGTTGTGGTGCACATCCAGCACACGGCGGCCCTCGCTGCGCACATTGGCCAGCAGGCGCCGCGCAACCCACTGCCGGTTCAGGCGGGCGAATTGCAAGGCAGCGTCGTGCTGGGCCATGTAGGCCGCGCTATCGCTCGAACCATCGACCAAACCATGGTGACCAAACTGGTCCACATGTTGGCGCAGGATGTGCTGACCCAGACCGCGCGATCCGGTGTGCACCAGCAACAGCAGGCATTTGGTATCCAGACCCAGCGCCGCAAGCGCCACCGTGTCGAACACCGTATCCACCTGCTGGAACTCGGCGAAGTGGTTGCCACCACCCAGCGTGCCCAGCGCTGCCTCGAAGCCGGTGGCTGGCAGCGAGCCGTCCGCCAATGCTTGTGCAATAGCGGTCGCACCATCAAAGGCATCACCTTCGCCAAACGCACCGTCGATATTGCCCACGCGCTTTTCCAGCTTGTCGAGCTTGACAGCGCTGGCGCGCAGATCGGTTTGCCACAGCGCCATGCCGCAGCCAATGTCATTGCCGACCAGGGCAGGGTAGGAGCGCCCGGTTGAAAAAAATGCGGCACCCACCGGATAGCCGCGCCCAGGGTGCAAGTCGGGCATGCCGGCTACGCGCTGCATGCCTTCGAGTTGCGATGTGGTGAGGAGCTGCTGTAGCGCAGCGTCTTCCATCCACGTGGTGTCAGACGCGACCACGCAGGCGCGGTCCGACACGGATTTGACAAAAATATTGCCCATAAGAAAGATCCAGATTCAAAAGTAAAAAGTTGAAACTGGACTGGGACAAACGCGCGCACGCCATCACCGCGCTGGCCCTACACATCAAAGCACTTGGCAGCGCGCCGTGGGGCGCTAGAAAAGGCGGGGAAGGCTTTTGCCGTCGTTAAACGAAAAGCCCCGCCACCGTTGACCCAGCCCACAGGGAGGTCGTGTTCTTTTGCATGTTGTTCTCCTGGTAGGTGGATGAAAGGGTGGAGGTTGCAGGGTTTGCGCGGAGGCTAGGGGCCATTGCGAAAACTGCAGAGCGCGACTTTAACGGCGTGTGCAGGGCTTGGCAAATATTGGTGTGCGGCGTGATGTATTTGCGCCACATGTCGAGTGCAGGTTGGGGCTTTGTTTGCTGCAGTACCATTTCTGTAATTGGTATTGACCGGTAGCGGTTGTGACCCAAATTCAGTAAGACTCAGCAATGGAAAAATTCATCGAGACTAGGGCAGCGTTTCCGTTCTTGCTGCGACCTGGCGGCACGGCGATGCTGTGCGGTTTGATTCTTTTCGGCATAGGGGCGTATGTATACCGCTGGGATCAGCTGCAAAAAGCAGGCCCCGCAAAGGACAGCTTGGTGCGTGTGCAAGCGACCCTTCTCGCGGCGAATTGTGAATCTACTCGCAGCGGCTCCACAGTCTACGGCCGTCCGCAGGTCCAGTATTCCTACATGTATGGCGGCAACACCTTTAAAGGGGATCGTTATTACAGTGAGTGGAACCTTCAATTGGGGACTCTGCCGCAATGCGAAGCGGCCATGAAGCAGATGATGCAATTGAACGTTGTCGATGCCTGGGTGGACCCCAAGCACCCCAACTTCGCGGTGTTAAGCAAAAGCGAGTCAAGCCCATTTTTGACCCAGGCTTTCATGGGCCTTGGTGGCGCGCTTGCGTTGTTGGGGTTGATCCGCTTTTGGCATGCCCGCCGAGGCGGACGAAGACTGGCTTAGCGCGGCAGAGTAGACCGAACGATGCCCATTGCATTCACCATAGCCTTTGCCGTCGTGGCCCTTGCAACGCTTTTGGGGGGATGTGTAACCCTGTGCAGGCAGCTTGCGTTTCTCCGGGGCGCCAGAAAGGTACAAGGCCGTGTTGTTAGTGAATGGCGCCTTCGCATGTATGGCAATGGCATGCGGTACTACCGCGTGGAGGTCGCAATTTCCACGGGGCAGCGTATCCAGCTGCGCAGCACGTTCGCAAGTTCAGCCTCTGCCCCGGCGCTAGGCGCTACCGTGCCTGTGTTCCTATTTGAGCGGGTAGGGCTGGGTCCCAAAGCGAAGATCGGTACTTGGACAGAGTTGTGGCTGTCTTCCTGCATCTTGCTTTCTATTGGAGCTATGGGGGCCGTACTCATGGCCTTCATAGCGACTCACGTGTTTGCTGTTGGATGATGGTGTGATGCGGCCCTCGCTCCTGCATCGAATGCGCGGCTGCGGGCCCAGCAAAAAGCCCCGCCAGTTTCACAACTACGGGGCTTTTTGGAGAATAGATTTGCTATAGAAATTATAGCTATCTAATTATATTTAACGTGGGCTAGAGGCGATTTTTGCCCGAAGCCCTTGTGCTTCACACCAGCAGCGCATTCACCCGCTTCACATACGCGGCCGGGTCCGCAGGCATACCACCTTCAGCCAGCAGCGCCTGGTCAAACAGAATGTGGGCCAGGTCGTTGAAGTGCACGCTGCCGTCCAGCTTCTTCACCAAGGCGTGTTCGGCATTCACTTCCAGCACCGGCTTCACATCAGGTGCGGCTTGGCCTGCTTGCTTGAGCATACGGGCCAGCTGGGTGCTCATGCCGTCGTCTTTCACGACCAGGCATGCAGGGCTGTCCACCAGGCGGGTGGTCACGCGCACGTCTTCGGCCTTGTCTTTCAAGGCTTCCTTGAGCTTGGCCAGCAGGGGCTTGAAGGTCTCGGCGGCTTCTTCTGCGGCCTTCTTTTCGGCTTCGTCTTGCAGGCTGCCCAGATCCACCGCACCCTTGGCCACGCTTTGCAGCGGGGTGCCGTCGAACTCTTGCACGAAGTTCAGCGCCCACTCGTCCACGCGGTCGGTCATCACTAGCACTTCGATGCCCTTCTTCTTGAACACTTCCAGCTGCGGGCTGTTCTTGCCAGCGGCCAGAGTATCGGCGGTGATGTAGTAGATGGCCTCCTGGCCTTCTTTCATGCTCGCCTTGTAGTCGGCAAAGCCCACGCTGGCCGAGTCGCTGGTGGTGGATGCAAAACGCAGCAGCTTGCACAGGCGCTCTTTGTTGGAAAAGTCCTCGCCCAGGCCTTCCTTCAGCACGGCGCCAAATTCGCTGTAGAACTTGGTGTACTTGCCCACTTGTGCCTTGTCTTCTTCAGACACCACATCGGTCACGCCATCGGCAGATGCTTCTGGCAATTTGTCGTTGTTCGCCAAATCTTCCAACATGGACAACACACGTTTGGTGCAGCCTTCGCGGATGGCTTTGACGTCGCGGCTTTCCTGCAGCAACTCACGGCTCACATTCAATGGCAGGTCGGCAGAGTCGACCACACCTTTGACAAAACGCAGGTAGGTGGGCAGCAGGGCTTCTGCGTCGTCCATGATGAACACGCGTTTCACGTACAGCTTGAGGCCGCCCTTCTTCTCGCGGTTCCACAAGTCCATGGGCGCTTTGCCGGGGATGTAGAGCAGCTGCGTGTATTCGGTGCTGCCTTCCACACGGTTGTGCGTGTGGGCCAGGGGCGCTTCAAAGTCGTGGCTGATCTGTTTGTAGAACTCGTCGTACTGTTCGCCGGTGATGTCTTTCTTGGGGCGGGTCCAGATGGCGCTGGCTTTGTTGACGGTTTCCCATTCGCCGGTCTTGACCATGCCACCGGGTTGGCGGCCGCCGTTCTCGTCGCTGGGGTTGATCAGCTCGCCGTCTTTCCACTCTTCCTTTTCCATCTGGATGGGCAGGCTGATGTGGTCGGAGTACTTGTTGATGATGTTCTTGACTTTCCAGGTCTGGGTGTAGTCCTGGGCGTCTTCCCGCAGGTGCAGGATGACGCTGGTGCCGCGCGCTTCGCGGGTAATGCCTTCCACTTCAAACGCGCCGCCACCGCTGGCGCCACCGTCGCTGACCCAGCGCACGGCCTGGTCAGCAGGCAAACCTGCGCGGCGGGATTCAACGGTGATCTTGTCGGCCACGATAAAGCCGGAGTAGAAGCCCACGCCGAACTGGCCAATCAGGTTGCTGTCGGCCTTCTGGTCACCGCTGAGCTTGGATACGAAATCTTTGGTACCGCTCTTGGCAATCGTGCCCAGGTTGTCGATGGCTTCTTGCTGGCTCAAGCCGATACCGTTGTCGGTGATGGTCAGCGTCTTGGCGTCCTTGTCGAAGGTGACGCGGACCTTGAGTTCCGAGTCGTTCTCGTACAGACCGCTGTTGTTGATGGCTTCAAAGCGCAGCTTGTCGCACGCGTCGGACGCATTGGAGATCAGCTCGCGCAGGAAAATTTCCTTGTTGGAGTACAGCGAATGCGTTACCAGGTGCAGCAGTTGGGCTACTTCGGCCTGGAAGGAAAGGGTTTGCTTGGTCATGGGGCGTAAAACCTTCGGTAAAGCTAATTCAAGGGGAAAAGGTGCCAGCGGACGCCAACGGCGTGCCGCGCGAAACCCTCAATTATGGGCGACGGGGAGCTTTTCAAGAGCCGGGCGCTGGCCCGTGCCGTGGGGCGGTTAGCGGGTTGCCGCACCCAGCCAGGCCAGCACCTGGTCACGCACCACAGGGCTGCAAAGCATTTCCATATGGTTCATGCGGTAGACCACGGTTTGGCGGTCCTTGGCAAAGTGCAGGTTGTGTTCGGGCGTATCGTGCTGGCCCAGCGCGCTGCGCAGTGGCACCAGGCCGTCGCCCACCAAGCGCTCTGCCAGCAGGCTGCGTGGCTTGGCCAGGGTGGCGGCTACCGTATAGCAGGCCACACCCTCGGGTAGCGGCAGGGGCTGGCGGCTGTCGGGTTTGCGCTTGAAGCGGTCCTGGTTGGCCCAGTCGGATTCGAGCACAAAGCCATACCGCAGGTCGGTGATGCCAGCACTGCGCAACTGGCCCAGCTTGGCAAAGGGTTTGCTAAAGGGCGTGGCGCCCAGCAGCACATCGATCCAGTTGCCGGCACTCTCCAGTGGCGCCCCGTGGTGCGGCGTGCCCAGAAAAACAATGTTCTTGAGCTGGCGCGGCCAGTGCAACTGGTTTTGTTGGGCCGTGTGGACGGCGCTGCGAATGATCAGCCCACCCATACTGTGGACGACCACGGTGAAATCTTCTACCGCCACCGGCCAGTGGGCCAATAGTTGCTCCAGCATGCCTGCCAGTTCCCGCCCGTTTTGCGAGGTGTGTCGGCCGGTGTTGTAGCGCAGGTAAATGGGCGTGTAGCCCAGCTGGGCAGCCAATGCGGCGCCGATGTCGGCCGTGGCTTTGCCTCCTTCTGCCGAGGGTTCGCCCGGTGTCCACTGCAGCTCGTTCATGCACAGGCCGTGGATCATCAGCAGCACCTTGCCGGTGGCCTGTGGCATGGCGGGCAGGGCGTTGGTGTTCAGCACGCGGCCCTGGTAACGCAGCGTCATGGGCGTGGCCAGCGGGTTGTGGCTTTGCTCCAGTTGGTCGCCCAGCACGCCGTTCAGCGCGGCCAGCACGGCTTCACGTTCGGGGGTGTCGGGCGGCGCATCCACCAGGGCGGCCAGGGGAGGCTCCAGCTTGGTAAACGCTGCCTGAAGGCCCTTGCCCACCAGTTCGGTCACGCCGTGCACGGTGCGGTACACAAAACCGGTGAGGCCACTGGTCTGCTGCCCGGCTTTGCCGCCCGCCAAGCCCATGGTGCCCAGCACAGCGTGGTGCACTCCTTCGGCCATGGTGGTAACGCCGCGGGTGGCTTGCACGGCCAACTGCGCTGCTGCCCGCAGGTCAGACGGGCGCAGGTGTTTGAGGGGAGACTTAGAACGACTCATGCGGTGCCAGATAACGCCACTGGCCCACGGGAAGGTTGCCCAGCATGACCTTGCCCACGCGCACGCGCTTTAGGCCCACTACCTTGAGCCCGACCAATTCACACATGCGGCGGATCTGGCGTTTCTTGCCTTCCACCAGCACAAAGCGCAGTTGCTCGGGGTTTTGCCATTCCACCTTGGCGGGTTTCAAAGCCTGGTCATCCAGCCGCAGGCCGTGGCGCAGCAAGCGGAGTTTTTCAGGCGGGAATACGGACTGCACATCGGTGCTGACCGGGTCGTCATCGTCAATGCGGCTCAGTTGTGTGGGCGGCGCGGGGCGGGCATTCGGGCGGGCCGCCGCACGTGCGTCGTACGTTGCTGCGGGGGAGTTGGCCGCCGCAGGGTTGGCCACGCCGGTGTAGACCACACGCACCAGATATTCCTTTTCCATGCCGGAGTCTTCGCCAATCAGCTGGCGCGCCACACGGCCATCCTGCGTCAGCACCAGCAGGCCGGTGGAGTCAATATCCAGCCGCCCGGCAGGCACCAGACTTTTGAGCTGGCTGCCGTGGAAGAAGAAACGCGCGTTGTCGTCGGCCCAGCGGTTTTGCGGCTGGATCAGCTTAATGGCGGGCTCGTGCCCGTCTTCTGCCTGGCCGCTGACGATGCCGATGGGCTTGTTCAGCAGAATCGTGACCTGGTTGGCTTGGGCACCCTTGGCCTGTTGGGTCACCTCGATGCGTGCATCGGGCGCCACCTGCATGCCCATCTCGGCCACCTTGCCGTTGACCTTGACCCAGCCCTTGGCAATCCAATCGTCCGCCTCGCGGCGCGATGCAAGCCCCAGTTCGGCCATGCGTTTGTTCAGCCGCATGGTGCCGTTGGCGCCGTGGGCAGCCGTGTTGGTTTGCCCAGCGGGTATGGCCGCACGGCTTGCGGGGCTTTTGCCGGCGGGTGGCGGGGCGCGGCGGAAGGCGGGGGCGGGTGGTTTGTTGGAGTCTGTCATTTGCTATCGCTTTTGTAGCTGTCCGTGCATATTTTACGGGGGCTGGAGTGGCATTTGGTGCAATAGATCTCCGGGACGCCGTTCATGGTGCTATTGTGCCGGAAGCCCCGAACAACCCCATCGCATGCGGCATGCACGCGGAGGTCGTTTGACACCGGGGCCGCTGTATCAAAAAATCAACGCGCGTTTCGAGAATGTCCTGCACACGGAGGTTACCAGCCATGCAACTGAACACACCCTACCGCCGCGTTGGTCTGCGTCCCATTGGCGCCGCTGCCATTTTGCTGTCTGCTGGCCTGTTGTGCCAGCCCCCGGCATTGGCCGCAGAGCCGGACTGGAGCATTGGGGTCTACGGCGGCAAGTTTTACGACACCGAGCCAGCGGGCTTCACCCAGGGCAAGGCCAACTACCTGAACCACCACATGGTTGCGGTTACTGGCACCAAGACGTTGTGGCGGTCAGAGTCGTTGCCGATGTCGATTGAACTTGACGCGATGATAGGCCAGCAGTTCGGCTTGGATTCACTGACCGAGATTGCCTTTGCCCCGGTGCTGCGCTGGAGCAGTTTCCCGTGGAAGGACACGCTGCAGACCGATTTGCGTTTGGGGCCGCTGGGGCTGTCCTACACGTCCAAGGTCAGTGCGCTGGAACTGGGGCCTGAAGGCAAGGGCAGCCAGACGCTCAACTTCTTGATGATTGAGCTGGCGTTTTCACGGCCCAAAGACAAGTCACGCGAGGTCTTCATGCGCTTGCACCACCGCTGTGCTGTTTACGATTTGTTAAACAACTATGGTGCCAATGGCGAGGACTTTTTGACGTTTGGTTACCGCGTGCGGTTTTGAGCAACGAACCGCAGCGTGCCCGGTAACCGGCTTGAACCTGGACACCCGCGCGCAGGGACGCCTGCGGATGATCCTGTGAGGCGACAACGCCATCACACCCGGCCACCATCCCAAGGCAGGCCAATCTCGCAATGGTTGATAGATGCCCCGAGCCGAGGGCGTCATTCACCGACTACGCACTGCCGTTGGCCGAATTTGCAGCGACAAAGGGAAAACCACTGGCTATCGTTCATCCCATGGCGTTGGGTTGCGCTGTGGAAACAGAAAGGTCTGGGTAAAAATGAACGAATTCAAAGAGCACCACAGCCGGCATAAAGGCGGGCACTGGGGCACGGGGCTGATTCTGATTGGTATCGGCAGTGTGTTCTTGTTGGAGCGCCTGGGGTACATCGAATCCGTCACGTTGCGCCAGTATTGGCCTGGCATCATCGGCTTGGTCGGCGCCGGGCAGTTGTTTGCCGCGCGAAACGCCGCGCAGGCGGTCAAAGGGGCTTTTTTGGTCTTTCTGGCTTGCTGGCTCTATGTTTCCATCCAGCGTCTCTGGGGTCTTTCGTTTCAAAACAGCTGGCCCATGGTTCTGATTGCGGTCGGGCTGACGCACATCGTGAGCGGTTTGTCCGCCAAATCTGAAAAACGCATGGAAGAAAACCAGTCATGAGCCAAAAAACTCCCCAACAACGCGTTGTCCTGGGCACTGTCCTGGCCTTACTCGGCGTTGTGTTTTTGCTGGACAACTTTCACGTGTTTGATGTGAGCCGGGTGCTTTCGTTTTGGCCCGTAGTGTTTATGGTGGTGGGTGGGCTTAAGCTGACGCAAGCGCGGGGCACGCATGACTACGTCATCGGTGGTGGCCTGCTGCTGGCGGGCATCGCCCTGACGCTGGACCACATGGGCCTTATCTCGGTTCGCTGGCGTGATCTGTGGCCATTGATTCTGATTGGCGTGGGCATCATGGTGATTTTCAAAGGCCAGTGGGGTGAGCGTTTTGGGGCAGGAACCACCCAGACGACCAACGGCTTGGCAGACAACGGGCAACTGAGCCTTACCACCATCATGAGTGGCAGCCAGATCAAGATCGACGCCCAGAACTTCCAGGGCGGTGAAATGACGGTATTGATGGCGGGCGTGGAGCTGGATTTGCGTAACGCAGCCATGCCAACCGATGCCACCTTGCATATCTTCGTTGCCATGGGTGGCGTGGAGATCAAGATCCCCTTGGGCTGGACCGTGGTGTATCAGGGCACCCCCATCATGGGTGGTGTGGAGGACAAGACCATCCCGACCCCCAACCCCGCAAAGCAGCTCACGATCACGGGCACAGTGATCATGGGCGGCATCGAGATTCGTAACTAGATTCGCAACCGACGACCTCGCGGCCCATGCATCCCGCCCTCACAAGCCCCCGCGCATTGACCTGGTACCTGGGCGCATGGGGTGTGGCCGGCTTGTTGCTGGCCTGGGGATTGGTAGCGGCGGGGTGGGGCGCCTGGAGCAATGCCTTGTGGTTTGCCCTGCCCGTATCGGTGAGCTTCGGCTTTGTGGCGCCGTCAGCGTATTACATCTGCCGCGCCCTGCCAGTGGCGCAGCGGCGATGGCTAGTGGGTCTTATCACCTATGCCGTGGCCTCGGCGGTGGCTGCCACCGTGAGCTGGACCATGGCCATGGTCTGGAACCAGTTTTGTCTGACATGGGGCGTTGATGGGGTGGGACTCGTGGTCTCCACAGCGCTAAGCACCATGCTGTGGGCCGGAAGTGCCGCCCTGTTTGTGATGACGCTTCTGGTGCACGACATCATGATTGCCATGGACCAGGTGCGCCAGGCACAGCTCCGCGAATTGCAGTCGAGTGCACTGGCCCGTGATACCGAGCTGCAACTGCTGCGGGCGCAGGTCAACCCGCATTTCTTGTTTAACTCGCTGAACTCCATCAGCGCCCTGACCAGTATCGATCCGGCGACCGCGCGCAGCATGACGATTGCATTGGCCCAGTACTTTCGCCAGACCTTGGCGCTGGCTGAACACCCCACCATTGCACTGGCCCAGGAAATGGCCCATTGCCAGTGTTTCCTGCATATTGAGATGCAGCGTTTTGGCGCCAAACTACAAGTCAACCTTCAAGTCGACGGTGCCGCTGCAGCCGCACGGGTGCCGCCCATGCTGTTGCAGCCGCTGGTGGAGAATGCGGTGAAACACGGCATCGCAAACAGCACGTGCGGTGGGACAGTACGGGTACACGCTGCAGTGAATGGTGGCTGGCTCCACATCTCGGTGAGCAATCCGGTCGAACCGGAACACGACGGCGGCTCAACGGACCCTTCGCAGCGCCCGCACAAGCCAGGACTCGGCCTTGGGCTGCGCACTACAGGGCAGCGGCTCCAGACCTTGTACGGTGACCAGGCGCGAATTGCGCACCGCACCACAACGCAACGTGAGGACGAAACCTTTGTGGTCGAACTAACCCTACCTTTTCAATCCATTGAACCCCTTGCCCCAGGCAACCAAGCAACGTGATTCGCACCCTGATTGTTGACGACGAACCGCTCGCCCGCCGCCTCGTGCAGGAGTACTTGACGAAGCACGAGGATGTGGACGTCATTGGTGAGTGCGACAACGGCTTTGATGCCGTCAAACTGATCTCTGAGCTCCAGCCGGATCTGGTGTTTCTGGACATTCAAATGCCGCACCTCACCGGTCTGGAAGTGCTGGAGCTGACGCAGCGCCACCACGGCGTCATCTTCACCACGGCGTTCGACCAATACGCGCTCAGGGCCTTTGATCTGCGCGCGGTCGACTACCTGCTAAAGCCTTTTGCACAGAGTCGTTTTGATGATGCGCTCGAAAAAGCGCGTGCCTCAATAGGTCAGGAATCGGCGGCACTCAGGGATTTGACACAGCCGCAGGGCAGGCTGGAGAGGCTGCTTGTGCGGGATCGCAACCAGGTGCATGTGCTGCCCCTGGACAAGGTTGAGTGTGTGGAGGCGCAGGACGACTACATTCGCATCGTCTGCCAGGGAAAGAGCCACCTCAAAACCCAAAGCATGACCGACCTTGAGGGGCGGCTGGATCCGGCTTTGTTTGTGCGTGTGCACCGCTCCTGGATCATCAGCCTGGCCCACCTGAAGAACATCGAACGCTTGGCCAAGGACAGCTTTGTGGCGGTGATGCATAGCGGGCAGCAAGTACCCATCAGCCGGGCGGGCCATGAGCGGATTCGTGCGTTGCTGTAACTTGGGTGGCGGCCCAGCGTTCCAGCGCCGGCATGCCCTAACCAAGGACCTGATGATTAAGGTTCACCCCATAAGGGATTGGCGCATTCCAAGCCGATGAAGCAACAAACGCTTTCCATGGCGGCCGACAGAAAGTCGAGAACTACCGCAAGCCTACCCGGCGTGACGATTTTCTGAAGACAATGGACGCCTACCTATCGGTCTTGAGCGCATGCTGCGCATTTATTGCCTGACCTGTCGCTCGGCAACGAGCTACGCGGCTCTGGTGGCTGAAGACCCCAAACAGTCTACAGGCGCCATGCATCTGTTGCTGAATCAAAATTCAAAGCGATGATGGCGGATGCATTTGCGAACATGGGGTAGTCGTAGCCTTTCACGTGCTGGGGGAGGCAATAACCGGGTTCCCGATGCGCCAGGGCAGTATCACGCGGAAGCATGTGCCCTCACCCAAATTGGAAGTGACAGTGATGTGGCCCCCGTGCAGTTCGACCGCGCGTTTCACGATGGAGAGGCCCAAGCCAGTGCCTGGAATATCTCCAATATTGCTCGCCCGGAAGAATGATTCGAACAATCTGGGAAGGTCTTGCGGCGGCAGGCCTATGCCCTGGTCAGTTACCGTCAGCTCTACGCCGCTATCCTGCGTGAGCATTTTCAACACCACCTGGCCACCGTCCGGAGAGTACTTGATGGCGTTGGACAACAGGTTGCCGAAGATGTGCCGGAACCAGCGCTCGTCCACGTCGACCATGACAGGTGTTGGTGGCGTTTGCACTGAGATTACTGCATGGTCCCGCGTGTGCTGTCCCCGGGACAGCTCAATCTCGGCGACGATGGAGGCGCACAGGGGCCGCAGATCGCGGGCCTGCGGGTTGAAGTGGGTAACCCCTGCGTCGCTTTTTCCAATGACCAGTATGTCCTCCAGCATGTCGTTCATGCGTTTGACGGCTTGCCCGATTTCATCGAAGTAGGCGACGCGGTTCTCCGCAGCGAGGCGATCGCTGTAGTGCCTGAGAATGTCCGACGCGGACAGTATCACCGCCAGCGGTGTGCGGAACTCATGGGAAGCCATAGCAATAAATCGCGACTTGAGCTCTACCAGCTCCAGTTGTTTGGCCAGAGCGTCGGCAATCTCTAGCTCTGCCTTGCGCCTCTGGCTGATGTCGCGAATAAAGAAACTGCACTCCAGTTGCGTACCCACCTGGACGGATGTCAGCGATAGCTCGATGGGGAACTCACTACCATCACGCCGCAAGGCAACGGTTTCAGTGCGCGGATGGTCGTCCCGCAGCATCTGGCGACTGGCGACCATGGCTGCAACTTGGCGGTGCAACCGGTCCGGAAATATGGCGGTGCTGATGAGCCGGCCCGATACCTCCGCCAATGTCCAGCCGAAGGTAAGAACTGCCTGGCGATTCCAGTTCTTGATGTGGCCCACCGTGTCGGTCAGAACGATAGCGTCCTGCGCGTTTTCCAGCACGGAAATGTACGCCTGGTTGGCCTGCTCCAGTGCATCAGCCCGTTCAGCATGGGCCTGTGCCAGCTGCTGCTGGTGCAGGCTATCCAGCCGCGCTCTCTCCATTTCGTGTCCCACCTGAATGGCGTGTGCCCGGTTTCTGGCCTCCAAGCTGTGCGCCTTTTTGCGCGCCTCTATGGCCTGTTTGGCCAGTGCGAAGGCTTGTGTGTCGTCACCCACATTGGCATATTGCAGGGCGGCGGACTCGAGCAGGTCTACCGGCACTGTGTTGCTCTCGATAGTGCTTGCCAGGTCTAACGCAAGTCGCAGGTAATGCAGGCTGGCGTTGGGCGCGGAGATGCCGCGTGGTGCAGCTAAGTCGTTGCGGGCATAAATGTCCGCCAACACCCGCAGTGCCGCCACCTGGTGGTTGGCGTTGGATTGCGCCACCTCCAAGGCGGCCTCTGCAGTAGCCAAGGCCTCTGTTGTTTGGCCCCTCTCAAGCAGTGCACGGGCTTGGCCACACAGCGCGCCAGTCAATTGGTCCGCCAGGTCCAAGGCCACCGCGCGTTGTTCCACTAGCCTAAAGGTGTCCAGCGCACTGTCGTAGTTCTTGCGGTCCAACTCCACGTCGGCCAGGTAACGCAGTGCGACCGAATAGGTGCGCGATGCGGCCATGGGCGCCAAAGACACCAGCGCTTCACGCAGCATGTCTGCGGCGGCATCAAAACGCTGTAGCATGCGCAGTATTTCCGCGGTTTGAGTCAGCGCGGTACCGATCATGCCGGGCCAACGGCTTTGCTGCGCCATGTTCAGTGAGCGTTGCATCCACTCCAGGGCTGCATCACAATCGTTGAGGTTGGAAAAGGCTGCGCCGATGTTGCCGGCAACAATAATGGCGCGACGCAATTGCCCGGTGGCCAATGCCAGAGTGTAGGCTTTGCTCACATGGCGTATGGACTCGACGTAATCGCTGCTCAAGGAGGCGCTCAAGCCCCAAAAATCTTCAACCCAACAAGCAGCAGCTGGGTGGCGCTCGCCGCCAGCGGGGTGGCTGAAGTGAGGTCCCCAATGCGCCTTGGCTGCAACCACGTCACGGAAGACGGCGCTGCGGGCGATTGCCGCCTGCGCGATGGTGACCCGCGCAGTATCGATACCCTGCGCTTGCTGCACCATAGCCTCCAGCGCGGCATTGGCAGCTGCCATATCGCCTTGGTCCACGGCGATAAATGCCAACAACCAATAGGCGTCGGCTGCACCCAGCGCATCGTCGCTAGCATTTGCGTTGGACAATGCGCTGTCGGCAAAGGCGCGCGCCTGCGCCATCTCACCGAACAACCATTTGGCCTCACCCTGGACCAGCTGCAAACGCGTCATGTACAGCCTTGAAGCGCGGGGCGACAGCGACGGCTGGGATAGCTCAGCCAACACCCCTTCCACCAGCGATACCGCGCGCGCCGTATCGCGCTGTCGCAGCTGCCAGGCCAATTCGACCTTAAGTGCCAGGCGCTCCGTGGTCGCAGCCGTGTCCAACCTGCGCTCGAGCCGAGCGAGGTCGTCATCGTGGGCAAAAAAATCTATCATGCTGTCCGAAACTCCGTTTGGCTGCGCAGCGACTGCAAATCCACCACCCTCAATCCCCCGTACTCCACCTTGATTGCCCCGTGCGCGGCCAGCGCGGTCAGCGCCTCGTTCACCCGCTGGCGTGACAGGCCCACCAGGTAAGCCAGCTCCTGCTGCGTAATGCGCAGCACCTCACCCACGCCGGGGTACAGCACCGGGTTGAAGAGTGATGCCAGGCTACGCGCCACCCGAATATCGGGGTTGGTCATGCGGTCGATTTCACGTGCGGCAATGAACTGGCCCAGTCGTTCGTTCAGCTGGTTCATCACAAAGCGGTTGAAGCCGATGGAGTGGTCCAGCAGCCAGTGAAAAGTGTCCACATGCAATCCGGCCACACGGCTCTTGCGCAGGGGCTGGATGTTGTAGCGGTAGGTCTCGCGTTTCATGGCCGTGCCCTCACCAAACCAGCCTCCGGGTGGCACGCCGGTAAAGGTCATGGTCTGGCCTTCTGCGTTGTCGCTACTCATCTTCAAAAGACCGTCCACCACGCCAAACCAGTAGGTCACCGGGCGGCCTATGCGGCAGATGTATTCGCCCGGGTCTGCGTCTGCAATTTTTAGGTCTTCGGTGGCGCGCTCCCGCTCTTGGCTTGAGAGCAGATGGATCCACGGAATGGCGTCCAGCTCGGCCGCTGTGAGGGCGCGGCGGCGCTGAAAAAGGGATGCGTCATGGGACATGGCGGGCTTTGTAAGTTTGCAATAAGTGAAGGGAAAACACCTACCCAGAAATGCATGAATTGTCGTCCAAACGACAACTTGACGTCAAATGCAGGACTAATATTCGGCCCATACACAGACCCGTTGTTGCACAGCAGCGCGGCTGGACAGAGGTGACAGACAGACAAGGATTTGGCATGCAAACGACTTTTCCGCGGCTACTCCAAAAACACGCCAGTGAGCGCCCCACAGCGCCTGCCATGCGTGAGAAGGAATACGGCATTTGGCAGGCATTGACTTGGGTTCAACTGCTGACCATGGTGCAGCAGCTGGCTGCCGGTCTGCACCAGGCTGGCCTGCGCCGGGGTGATCACATGGTGGTGGTGGGTGCCAACCGGCCCCGCTTGTACGCCACCATGCTGGCGGTTCAATCCCTGGGGGGCATTCCGGTGCCGCTGTACCAGGACGCGGCTGCTGCAGAGTGTGTGTTTCCCATCAATAACGCCGAAGTGCGTTTTGCCTTCGCCGAAGACCAGGAGCAGGTCGATAAGCTCATGGAGGTGCGCGAAAGCTGCCCCCTGTTGGAGCGCATCTATTTTGACGACCCGCGCGGTCTGCGCAATTACGACGAGCCTTGCCTTGCATCACTGGACGAACTGCAAGCTGCGGGCCACGCATTCAACGCACTGCACCCTGACTTCTATGCCGCAGAAGTGGAGAAAGCCAGGCCTGACGATGTGGGTGCGATGTTTTTCACATCCGGCACTACCGGCAACCCCAAGGGTGTGGTGCATACCCACAACTCGCTGCTGAACCGGGCGCGTGTCGGCGCAGACTTTGACAAGCTCACGGGCTCAGAAGAAGTATTGGCTTACCTGCCTCCAGCATGGATTGGGCAAAACATCTTTTCTTATGCCCAGTGGCTGGCTTGCGGCTATGTGGTCAATTGCCCGGAGTCGGCCGGCACGGTCACCATCGACCTGAAGGAGATTGGCCCCACCTATTACTTTGCGCCACCGCGCATTTTTGAAGGCTTGCTAACGAGCGTGATGATCCGCATGGAAGACGCGGGTGCGATCAAGCGGGGCATGTTCCATTTCTTCATGTCGGTCGCCAAGCGCGTGGGGCCTCAGCTGATGGATGGCAAGGCCGTTGCGCTCACCGACCGACTCTTGTATGCGCTGGGCAGCGTGTTTGTGTATGGCCCGTTGCGCAATACTTTGGGCTTGAGCCGGGTGCGGGTGGCTTATACGGCGGGTGAGGCTATCGGGCCCGATCTGTTCAGCTTCTTCCGCTCCATTGGTATCAACCTCAAGCAACTCTACGGCTCCACCGAGACCGCCGTCTTTGTGTGCCTGCAGCCCGACCATGAAGCCCGCGCCGACACGGTAGGTGTGCCCTGCGAAGGGGTAGAGATCAAGGTGGCTGACAACGGTGAGATTCTGATCAAGTCTCCAGGGCTACTCAAGGAGTACTACAAGAACCCCGCCGCCACCGCCGAGGTGCTGACGGCCGAAGGTTGGTACCACACCAGTGACGCAGGGTTCATTGATGCCAATGGCCACCTCAAGATCATTGACCGCGTAAAAGACGTGGGCCGTATCAAGGGTGGTGCCAACGACGGTGCCATGTTCGCACCCAAGTATGTTGAGAACAAGCTCAAGTTCTTCCAGCACATCAAAGAGGTTGTTGCCTATGGTGATGGCCGCGAGAAGGTGTGCGTGATGATCAACATTGACTTTGACGCGGTAGGGAACTGGGCCGAGCGGCGCAACCTCCCATACGCCGGCTACACCGATCTGGCGCAAAAGTCCGAGGTCTACCAGTTGGTGAAGGAATGCGTGGAAAAAGTCAACGCCGATCTGAGCGTGGATACGCTCCTGGCCGGCAGCCAGGTGAGCCGCTTCCTGATTCTGCACAAAGAGCTGGACGCAGACGATGGCGAGCTGACCCGTACCAACAAGGTGCGACGCGGTTTTATCGCTGAGCGGTATGACGTGCTGATCGACGCACTGTACGGCGGCAAGACATCGCAGTTTATTGAAACCCAGGTCAAGTTTGAAGACGGTCGCACGGGCAAGGTCAGTGCCACGCTGCGTATTGAAGACACCAAGACCTTTGCACCCGTGAAGGCGGCAGCATGACTAAAAAAATAGGCGACGTCATCCTGGACGTTAAAAACATCAGCCTGAGCTTTGGTGGTGTCAAGGCGCTGACCGATATCTCTTTCAACGTCAAAGAACACGAGATCCGCGCCATCATCGGTCCCAACGGTGCGGGTAAAAGCTCCATGCTGAACTGCATCAACGGTGTTTACACGCCGCAGCAGGGGTCCATTGCATTTCGTGGCCAGACCTTCAAACACATGAACAGCCACCAGGTGGCGGTGATGGGCGTGGCACGCACCTTCCAGAACCTGGCATTGTTCAAGGGCATGAGCGTGTTGGACAACATCATGTCCGGCCGCAACCTCAAGATCAAAAGCAACATCTTGATGCAGGCCCTGCGCTGGGGCCCCGCTGAGCGCGAAGAAATCATGCACCGCGAGGCCGTGGAACGCATCATCGACTTCCTGGAAATCCAGGCCTACCGCAAGACCCCCGTAGGTCAGTTGCCCTACGGCCTGCAAAAGCGGGTGGACCTGGGACGAGCCCTTGCCATGGAGCCGCAAGTGCTGCTGCTTGACGAACCCATGGCCGGCATGAACGTCGAAGAAAAGCAGGACATGTGCCGCTTTGTGCTCGATGTGAATGACGAGTTCGGCACCACGGTGGTGTTGATCGAGCACGACATGGGCGTGGTCATGGACATCAGCGACCGCGTGGTGGTGTTGGACTACGGCAAGAAGATCGGCGACGGCACGCCGGACGAAGTCCGTAACAACCCCGACGTCATCAGCGCCTATCTCGGCACCAGCCACTGAAAGACAACAACATGGCATTTTTTCTTGAAACCTTACTCGGCGGCTTGATGGCCGGCATGCTGTATTCGCTGGTGGCCTTGGGCTTTGTGCTGATTTACAAGGCGTCTGGCGTGTTCAATTTTGCGCAAGGCGCGATGGTGCTGTTTGCGGCGCTGGCCATGGCACGCTTTGCGGAGTGGATTCCGCTGCACCTGGGTATTGCCAACCCGGTGGTGGCCAATGTGCTGGGCTTCATTGGCGCGGGTGTCGTCATGTTTGTAGTGGCCTGGCTGATTGAGCGGCTGGTCTTGCGCCACCTGGTCAACCAGGAGGGCACCACGCTGCTGATGGCTACGCTGGGTATCACCTACTTCCTGGAAGGACTGGGCCAAACCGTCTTTGGTAGCAGCATTTACAAGATCGACATCGGCATGCCCAAGGACCCGGTGATGATTCTGGAGAGCGCGTTTGAGGGCGGCATCCTGATCAACAAGGAAGACTTATACGCCGCACTGATTGCCGCGGTGCTGGTGGCTGCGCTGAGCGTGTTCTTTCAGAAGACTGCCACGGGCCGCGCCCTGCGCGCCGTGGCCGATGACCACCAGGCCGCCCAATCCATTGGTATTCCGCTGAACCGCATCTGGGTCATTGTGTGGTGTGTGGCCGGTGTGGTAGCGCTGGTGGCCGGCATGATTTGGGGCAGCAAGCTGGGTGTGCAGTTCTCGTTGACCACCGTTGCCTTGCGGGCCTTGCCAGTGGTTATCTTGGGTGGTCTCACGTCCGTGCCTGGCGCCATTGTGGGCGGGCTGATCATTGGCGTCGGTGAGAAGCTGTCCGAGGTTTACCTGGGGCCTTTTGTGGGCGGCGGTATTGAAATCTGGTTTGCCTATGTGTTGGCTTTGGGATTCTTGCTGATACGCCCTCAAGGGCTGTTCGGTGAAAAGATCATTGACCGCGTCTGAGAGAAGCATATGTTCTATAGAGAAAACGGCCAATTCAAAACCAACTACCGGGCTGACCAGCAGATCTTCCCGATTGCGCAGGACCGCATCGCGTTGTTCGCGCTGTTGGCAGTCGCCTTTGTGGCGCTGCCCGCGGTGGCCAGCGACTATTGGTTTACCAACATCCTGATCCCGTTCCTGATTTTTTCGCTGGCTGCCATTGGCGTGAATATTCTGGTGGGTTACTGCGGCCAGATCTCGCTGGGCTCGGGCGCATTCATGGCGGTGGGTGCCTACGCCGCCTACAACTTTTATGTACGGGTTGAAGGTTTACCCCTGATCGTGGCCCTGGTGCTGGGTGGTGTGTGTGCCATGCTGTTCGGCATTCTGTTTGGCCTGCCCAGCTTGCGCGTCAAAGGGCTTTACTTGGCAGTGGCCACGCTGGCTGCGCAGTTTTTTGCCGACTGGATGTTTCTGCGCATTCAGTGGTTTACCAATTACTCGCCCTCGGGTTCCGTGTCGGTGTCCAACCTGCAGGTGTTTGGCTTCTCATTGGCCAGCCCGGTGTCCAAGTACCTGTTCTGTTTGACGCTGCTCGCGCTGATCGCACTGATGGCCAAAAACCTGGTGCGGGGTGCTGTGGGCCGTGAATGGATGGCCATACGCGACATGGACGTGGCGGCTGCTGTGATCGGCATACGCCCCATGTTTGCCAAGCTCAGCGCCTTTGCCGTCAGTTCATTTATTGTGGGCATGGCCGGGGCCTTGTGGGCCTTTATCTACCTGGGTGCCTGGGAGCCAGCGGCGTTCTCGGTGGACCAGTCGTTCAGGCTCTTGTTCATGGTCATCATTGGTGGCATGGGTTCCATCATGGGCAGCTTCTTTGGAGCAGGCTTCATTGTGTTGTTGCCCATTTTCCTGAACCAGTTTTTGCCTGCCCTGGCGGCGCTGTTTGGCATCCAGATTTCCACCGCTGGCGTTGCACACGCTGAGCTGATGATTTTTGGTGGCCTGATCGTGTGGTTCCTTATTGTGGAGCCCCATGGCCTGGCCAAGCTGTGGTCCATTGGCAAGCAGAAGTTGCGGCTGTGGCCCTTCCCGCACTGATGACTTTGGTTTTTTCGTACCGTGTTCCCCCGTGCTTCTTCCATCATTAATTACTAGGAGAGACAAATGAAGCTTCGCAAACTCGCACTCGCTGCAACCATGGTGGCTGTGGCTGGGTCCACCCTTATGGCGGGCAATGCTTTTGCCCAGGCCAAAGAACAATTCATTCCGGTGCTGTCTTACCGCACGGGTCCCTATGCGCCCAATGGGGTGCCATGGGCCAACGGTTATGTGGACTACCTCAAGCTGGTCAACGCGCGCGGTGGTATCAATGGCGTCAAGCTGAGTTTTGAAGAATGCGAAACCGGCTACGACACGGCCCGCAGCGTGGAGTGTTATGAGCGCCTGAAGGCCAAAAACGGCGGTGCATCTTTTGTGCAGCCCCTGTCTACCGGCGCCACATTTGCCATTACCGAAAAAGCACCGGTCGACAAGATCTCGGTGGTGACGGTTGGTTATGGCCGCAGCGAGAGCGCGGACGGCACGGTCTTTAAATGGAACTTCCCCATCGCTGGCACCTACTGGGTAGCTGCCGACGCCATTTTGCAAGCCATCGGCAAAAAAGAAGGCGGCCTGGACAAGCTCAAAGGCAAGAAGCTGGCGCTGGTTTACCACGACAGCCCGTTTGGCAAAGAGCCTATTCCCCTCTTGCAAGAACGCGCTGCGATGCACGGTTTCAGCCTGCAGCTGCTGCCTGTGACGGCACCCGGCGTCGAACAAAAAGCCACCTGGCTGCAGGTGCGCCAAAACCGTCCCGACTATGTGGTGCTGTGGGGCTGGGGTGTGATGAACTCCACCGCCATCAAGGAAGCACAAGCCACCGGCTACCCCCGCGAGAAGATGTATGGCGTGTGGTGGGCCGGTGCTGAGCCGGACGTGAAAGACGTTGCCGAAGGCGCCAAGGGCTACAACGCCGTGACTATGCAACACGGCGCCGAGCCGCAGTCCAAGCTGGTCAAGGACGTGTTGTCCATGGTGCACGACAAGGGCCAGGGCACGGGTCCCAAGGAAGAACTGGGCCAGGTGCTGTACATGCGCGGTGCCATGAGTGCCATGCTGGGCGTGGAAGGCATTCGTGCCGCTCAAGAGCGTTTTGGCAAGGGCAAGGTCATGACCGGCGAGCAAGTGCGGTGGGGCCTGGAAAACCTGAACCTGACCCAGCCCAAGCTGGACGCGCTGGGCTTTGCCGGCGTGATGCGCCCCATCAGTACGTCTTGCGTGGACCACATGGGCGCTTCATGGGCGCGTATCCACACCTGGGATGGCAAGGCCTGGAAGTTCACCTCCGACTGGCTGCAGGGTGATGAGCAAATCATCAAGCCCCTGGTCAAGACAACGGCAGCCAAATACGCGGCCGACAAGAAGCTGACTCCCCGCACCCCCGCGGACTGCCAGAGCTGATGACAACGGTGGCCCCCAAAGCAAAAGGGGGCCGCCAAATCAAAGGCTCGCTGCGCGGGTCTTTCATTTGGTTTGAATGGAACTACCACCATGAGTGATGCAAAGAATATTGTTCTCAACGTAAATGGCATCGAAGTCATCTACAACCACGTCATCCTGGTGCTCAAGGGCGTGTCGCTACAGGTGCCCGAAGGCGGCATCGTGGCCATCCTGGGCGGCAATGGCGCGGGCAAAACGACCACGCTGCGGGCCGTGTCCAACCTGCTGGCTGGAGAGCGCGGTGCTGTTACCAAGGGCAGCATCGAGCTGCGCGGCGAGCGCATCGAGAACCTGAGCCCGGCCGATCTGGTGCAGCGCGGCGTGGTACAGGTCATGGAAGGCCGCCACTGCTTTGCCCACCTGACGATTGAAGAAAACCTGCTGACCGGCGGCTACACGCGCAAGAGCAAGGCCGAGGTGGCGGCCAATCTGGAGAAGGTGTATGCCTACTTCCCGCGCCTCAAGACCCGGCGCACCAGCCAGGCGGCCTATACCTCGGGTGGTGAGCAGCAGATGTGTGCCATCGGCCGCGCCATCATGGCCAACCCCAGCATGGTCTTGCTGGATGAGCCCTCCATGGGTCTGGCACCGCAGATCGTTGAAGAAGTGTTTGAGATTGTCAAAGACCTCAACGCCAAGGAAAAAGTCACCTTTTTGCTGGCCGAGCAGAACACCAATATGGCACTGAAGTACGCCGACTATGGCTACATCATGGAGTCGGGCCGGGTGGTGATGGATGGCGCAGCCGACTATTTACGTACCAATGAAGACGTCAAGGAGTTCTACCTGGGCATGGGCGGCGGTGAGCGCAAGAGCTTCAAGGATGTGAAGAGCTACAAACGCCGCAAACGCTGGCTGGCCTGATGGCTTTAGGCAGATTGGTGCTCTAGCCCCCGTGAAATAAGAATATATCGCTATTAGTTTTATAGCAAATAGATTGCCTAAGGGAGACCTGCATGACTTCTGTGTTTGACGCGCTCGAAACCCGCGTGCCCGCCGAGCGCGAAGCCGCGCTGCTGGCGGCGCTGCCTGGGCAGGTGGCCCAGGCACAAAGCCGCAGCCCCGCCTTTGCGCAGATTCTGGGTGGGCTGGATGCGACCCGCATCACCAGCCGCGCGGCACTGGCAGGTCTGCCGGTGACGCGCAAGCATGAGTTGCAGGCCCTGCAGCAGGCTTCGCGTGAGTTGGGCTCCGCCGGCAATGTGTTTGGCGGTTTCAGCACCATAGGCTACGGTGCTGCCATGCCGCGTGTCTTCGCCAGTCCAGGGCCGATCTACGAGCCTGAGGGCACGCGGCGCGACTATTGGCGCATGGCGCGTGCGATCTACGCTGCGGGCTTTCGCCCTGGTGAACTGATTCACAACAGTTTCAGCTACCACTTTGTGCCAGCGGGCTCGATGATGGAGACCGGCGCCCATGCGATGGGTTGTACCGTATTCCCGGGTGGCACTGGCCAGACCGAGCAACAGGTGCAGGCCATGCGTGACCTGCAGCCTGCGGGTTACATCGGTACGCCCAGTTTTCTCAAGATCATTGTGGAGAAGGCTGCTGCGATGGGCGTGACATTGCCCAGCGTGCGAAAGGCCATGTTTGGTGGCGAGGCCTTTCCGCCCAGTCTGCGCGACTGGTTTCTGGCCCACGGCATAAACGGTTACCAGTGTTACGCCACGGCCGATTTGGGCCTGATCGCTTATGAGACCCCGGCCCGCGAGGGGCTGGTGCTGGACGAGGGCGTCATCGTTGAAATCGTGCGCCCCGGCACTGGTGACCCGGTGGCTGATGGCGAGGTGGGTGAACTGGTGGTGACCACCCTGAATCCGGACTACCCACTGATCCGGTTTGGCACAGGCGATTTGTCTGCAGTGTTGCCCGGTCATTGCCCCAGCGGACGCACGAATACGCGCATCAAGGGCTGGATGGGCCGGGCCGACCAGACCACCAAGGTGCGCGGCATGTTTGTACACCCCAAGCAGGTGGACGAGATCGCCAAGCGTTTTGCAGAAGTGACCCGGGCCCGCCTGGTGGTCAGCGGCGAGATGGCCAACGACACCATGACCCTTCGCGTGGAAGCGCGCGAGGGTTCCGAGCAACTGGCTGCGCGCATCGAAGAAGCGGTGCGCGATGTCACCAAGCTTCGGGGGCAGGTCGAACTGGTTGCGCCCGGTAGCCTGCCTAACGATGGCAAGGTGATTGAAGACGCGCGCAGCTACCAATAGCCCCGTTCCGTCTGGGGTGGATGGGGGGCTCTAGGTATTTTCCAGCATGGCAATCTATTAGGCTACGGGTAGGCTGTACCAATTCAACCCGAGGAGAAAAACCATGAAGAAGATATTTGCCCTTACGTTGGCGGCGACTGCGGTGTTTGCCTATGCAGACACCTTCCCCTCCAAACCTATCACCATCGTGGTGCCGTTCACTGCGGGCGGGCCTACCGACCGCGTGGCCCGCGACCTGGCGGAAGCCCTGCGCAAGCCCATGGGCGGTGCCACGGTGCTAGTAGACAACGCGGCTGGCGCCGGTGGCTCCATTGGTGCCAACAAGGTGGCCAAGGCGGCCCCGGACGGCTACACCCTGCTCTTGCATCACATCGGCATGGCAACCATGCCCACCCTGGTGCGCAATATCCCATTCAAGGTGGAAACCGATTTTGAATACCTGGGCATGGTGAACGATGTGCCCATGACCCTCATTGGCCGCCCTAACTTGCCTGCCAAAAACTACAAAGAGCTGACTACCTGGATTGCCCAGAACAAGGGCAAGATCAACTTGGGCAACGCCGGCATTGGCTCGGCGTCGCACCTGTGTGGCCTGATGTTTCAAAACGCGCTGGCGGTAGACATGACTACCGTGCCGTACAAGGGCACTGCTCCGGCCATGACCGACCTGATTGGCGGACAGATCGACTTCATGTGCGACCAGACCACCAACACGTCCACCCAGATTGAGGCCAAAAAGGTTCAGGCTTACGCTGTGACCACCGCCAAGCAACTGACCACGCCGGCGTTGAAAGACCTGCCCACCCTGCAGGACCAGGGCCTAAAGGGTTTTGAAGTCACCATCTGGCACGGCCTGTATGCGCCCAAGGGCACACCGGCAGATGTGGTGACCAAGATCAATGCAGCGCTGAAAGTGGCTCTGAAAGACCCTGACTTCATCAAGAAGCAGGAAGGTCTTGGCGCCGTTGTGGTGACTGACAAACGCGTAGAAGCCGCCGAGCACAAGAAGTTTGTGGCGGCTGAAATCGCCAAGTGGAGCCCCGTGCTGAAGGCAGCCGGCGTCTACGCGGACTAAAGCGGTTCAGACGCCCCAGACGATCTCCTGCTCAGCCTGGTGGCTGCGCCGGAGCATGTCAATGAAGGGGATGGCCCTCTGGCGCAGTGACACGGTCTCGGCCGGGGGCAGCTTTTCACCTGCGGCTTGGGCCTCTTCCTGGCGTTTTTTTTGCTCTGCTTCATCGTCAAGAATGGCTTGTTCGAGCGCTGCGATGGCAGGGGGCATGTCGGGCGGAAGCAGTATGCCCTTGAGCAACGAGACGGAATCCCCTTTGCCGATGAGCTGCAGAACCTTGCGGCCATTGGGCTCGAGCATGATGAGATCGGCGGTGACTTTGGATTTGAATTTGTATAGCATGGTGGGCTGAGTATGGACCAACCAACACACAACACCAACCATCTGGTTTAGGAGCACGGCTTTGGCAAATCTTCACATCCGACGCGAACACTCCCTGAGCCTGGCTGCCGCACGCAAGATCGCGCGCACCTGGGCCGAGGAAGTAGAGACCGAATTTGGCATGCAGTGCAGCTATACCGAGGGTGCCAAAGAGGACCGCGTTAGTTTCACGCGTTCCGGTGTCAATGGCACTTTGGTGGTTACCGGGGACCACTTTGATCTGGACGCCAAGCTGGGATTCTTGCTGGGGGCATTCAAGGGCAAGATCGAGGCAGAAATTGTCAAGAACCTCGACGACTTGCTGGCTCCCAAGGCGGCTGCCAAGAAACCCAAGGCCGCCAAGAAGACCTGATCCGTTCCGACGGTGGCATGCAACGGTCCCAAAAAAATAGCGCCACAAGGCGCTATTTTTTTGATAGCTACCGAAGTAGCTATTGTCGGGGCTGGAGCCCGATTTAGCTCAAAGACTCGATCAGGTCCACATACTGTTGCATGGCGTCCTTGGTGCTGACACCCTTCACGCCATTCCATGCGTCCCACTTGGCGCGGCCCACCAGGTCAGTAAAGCCGGGCTTCTTCTCGGTGTTGTCGCCCACGCTGGCCTGTTTGTAGAGTGCGTAAATCTTCAGCATGGTGGTGTTGTCGGGGCGCTCGCTCAGATTCTTGGAATTGGCGACGGCGGCTTCGAATTGCTTTTTCAGATCGGCCATGGGGTGCTCCTGTTATAGGTTAGGTTGAACGGAAGAATATTACAACAGCGGCGTGCCTGGAAGGGATGTTTCAGCGCCGGGCCGCCCCAAGCTGAAACGCGCGCCCTCGGGGGGCAGCAACCCGCGCAGCGGCGGAGCGTGGGGGCACTAATTGGCGAGTTCGGTTTGTGCCATTTCCACATCCAGGTGTTCCGTTGCATCTCTGGCTGTACTGGCTGCGGCTTCTTCGTAATACTGGGTGGCCTCGGCCATGCGCTTATCACCCTCCAGAATCACAAGTGCGTTGGCGTATTCAATCTTGGCAATCGCCGAATGGGGGTTCAGACTCAGCGCCTGCGCAAACAGGTTCAGGCTGGTTTCTTTTTTTGCACCGTAGGTCATGTTCGCAATCAGTGGCCCGACCTTGTCTATCACTTCGGCATGGAAGGCAGCCAGCGCCACGTGGGCGTCGGCATGGCTGGGCTGAAGGCGGATAGCCGACTCCAGTGCCGACTTGATCTTTCCACCCACGCCCTGGGCAAGAGCCTTTGCCACGCTGATGCCCTGGCTGTAGCGCCCCAGGGCATAGGCCTGCCAGTAATACGCGTTGGCGTTGTCCGGCTCAGCTGCTGCCAGTGCAGCAGCGCGCTCGGCTACTTGCAGGAACAGCCGCTGGCGATTTTTCTCACGCGGCTCCAGGTAGTGGGCGTAGATGCTCGTGGCCTTGTTAGCGACGTTGGTCCCCGCTGGCCCGGCTTGCAAGCCTGCCTCGGCGGCCCCTTCGAAATCGCCCTGATGGAACAAGGTCCATGCGTGCAGCACGGCATTGTCTTTGGGCAAAGGCTCCAGATCACCGGCGTGTAACTGGCGCCACTGTTTTTTGACACGGGCTGCATCAAAGGGGTATTCGCCAATGTGGCTGAAGGCGGTCCATGGGGCCATGATGCGGTGTCTCCTCTGGGTGGGGCGGTATTGTTCTTTTTAGGGCGGATGGGCGCCGGCGGGTGAGGTGTAGGCGTCCACCAGTTTCAGCAAGTGGGTGCGCTGGCTGGCTTCCAGGTTGGGAATGAGCAGGTTCAGCACATGGTGGGCTCCACGCAACAGGGCGGCCTGTGCGCTGGCTGGCTCCAGTGCGTTGCGGGGGTCCTTGACGTATTCAAAACTCAGCCAGTAGGTCAGCACCACGACCATGCTGGTGGCGGTGGGTTCCATTTCGCGGGAGTCGATATGCATGGCACCGGCGCGGTTCATGCTGTCGAGCATGGCCTTGACCGATCGGGTCTTGTTCTTGAGTACCCATTGGAAGTGGGTCTCCAACCTGCGGTTCTTGCTCAGCAGGTCGTTCAGGTCGCGGTACAGGAAGCGGTACTGCCAAATCAGCTCGAACAGCGTGTGCATGAAGAACCACGCGTCCTCGACATCACGCACGCTGTCACTGGCATTGAGCAGCTCGTTGAGCGCTTTTTCATAGCGGTCAAAGAGGGAGTTGATCAGCTCGTCTTTGGCCGGGTAGTGGTAGTACAGATTGCCCGGGCTGATGCCCAGCTCGGCCGAGATCAGTGTGGTGGACACATTGGGTTCGCCAAAGCGGTTGAACAGCTCCAGCGTGACCTCAAGAATGCGTTCTGCGGTGCGGCGGGGTGCTTTCTTGACCATGGTGCTGGGGCTCAGTGGGCGGCACGGTGTGCGGCGGTGGCTACGGTGTCACCCAGGTCATCCATGACCTCTTGCAACGTGGCAATGGCGCGTCCGATGCGGGTAGGCGACTTGGGTGGGGCCGACAGGTGGCGCTTGGGGTCGTCCAGTACTTCGTGGTTCAGGCTGATGCCATGGCGCGCCAGTTTGGCAGATAGCCCGGTCTTGCGCGAGCGCAGCATCTGGCGGGTCTGCTGGTAAGCGTGTTCAGCCAACTGGCGCCGTTGCGCGTAGCTGAAGGTGTTGGCCAAATACAGCTCTGGGTCGCGGTGGTCTGGCTCGATCAGGATGATGTCGGTGTCGGGGTAGGCGCGGTTGTAGTGCTTCATGCCCAGTTCCATGCGGGAATGGATCATCGAACGGAAGGTCTGGCTTAGAACAGCCGGCAGTCCGCCATCGACAATACTGGGGATCTCGCGCTTGTGCGCTGGCAGGCCGCGTTGCATGACCTTGGCAACTTGCGGCGTCGTGGCGTTGAACGGAACCAGTGGGTTCAGGCAGATCAGCAGGTCTACACCGTCTTCCAGCGCTACGGAGGCGTGCATGGTTTTCTTCAGCGCGCCGTCCACATAGTATTTGCCATCAATCTCGACCGGGGGAAAAAGTCCGGGCAGGGCAGAACTGGCTTGTACGGCCTGCGATATCGGCACGTGGTCCCAGCCGGCACGGCCAAACGGTGCTGCCTCGCCACTGTCCAGATCGGTGGCAACCAGCGTAAGTTTGGTCTTGAGCTTGCGAAAATCGTTGGTGCGGCCGTTGCGGCTGAACAGGCGCGCCAGTTGGGTGTCTACGGCCTGGTTGGAAAACACGCCCGTGGGCAGACCCGGGCTCAGGCGTTCCAGTGCATTGAGCAGGGATTTGCGCCCCAGTGTGAAGTGCCATATGGCGGATAGCACCAGGCCCGGCAACATGATGCTTCGGCGCAAAAACTCGCCATAGGCGGGCTTGAGCAGCCACGAGGGATCAAACGTCTCGGAGGGTTCGCTGTCGTTTTCGATGAACGATGCACACAATTCCCTCGGTGACATGCCGTTGGCCAGCGCTGCCACGATGAAGCCGCCGGCCGATACGCCTACGTAATGGTCCAGCTTGGTGAAGTCCAATCCGTTGAGTGATTCTTCCAGCGCACACATGGCGCCAATTTCGTAGATGGCACCCAATGGGCCGCCGCCGGCCAGTGCCAGTGCAATTTTGGGAGGCGTTTGGGCAGTTGCGTTCATAGGTAGAAAGTGTAGGGGGCGAGTGCTATGGAATTTGCTGCGTCGCAGCACATCCGTGTGCGGGGAAAACAGCGCCTATGTATGCACCCGGACGCGGGGATTTGCATCACCCATCAACCCTGTTTCGGGGTGGCTGACTTGGTTTTCTTGGCGGGCGTTTTTGCCTTGGGTGTTGCCGCTGCCTTGGTCTTGGCTGCTGCGGGTGCTGCTGTAGGCTTGGCGGCAGGTGCCTTTGCGGACAACTTTTGCACGGCCTTGTTCAGTTCATCAATACGCTCGATCAGTGCGTTGATATCTTTGGCGGATGGAACGCCAAGTTTGTTCAGGGCCTTGGCCACCCGTTCCTCAAAGATGTTTTCGAGCTTGTCCCACTGGCCTGACGCCTTGGAGCTGATGTCGGTGGCGATGTGCGACATCTTGCTGGTTGCCTCTGAGATCTTTGCTTCGGTGGCGCTTTGGGTCTTGCGCTGGATGCTGACACCTTCCTTGACCAAGGATTCAAAGGCCTTGGAACCCTCAGCTTGGGCGCGTGTGAAAGCCCCTAAACCGGCTTGCCAGATTTGCTGCGCCGAATCTTTGACAGACTCGCTCATTTGGGCGGGAGTGAGTTTGGAAATATCAACTTTTGGCAGTTTTTTGACCATGGGATGCTCCTGTTTAGTATGAATGCGTGCGACCCGTTCGTGGGCAGGCTTACAAGGTAACTTTACTTGCAGTGCCACCTCCGGTGTAGATTTCGTATCCTAACCCGCACAGATTGGTTGTTTTGCTCCCATGGTCTGCCCCGTTAAACTACGCGGTGTGACAAGTCTGCAACGCTCCTACATTCCCATCCGCAACCGTTCGTTACTCTGGCAGTTTGCCAGACGTGATGTGTTGGGGCGCTACCGTGGCTCGCTATTGGGTCTTGCCTGGTCGTTTTTGACGCCCCTTTTAATGCTGGGGGTGTACTCCTTCGTGTTTGTCGGGGTGTTCCGACAGAGCTGGCCCGGATCCACGCACGGTGGCGGGGTTGAGTTTTCGCTACAGGTATTTGCGGGGCTACTGGTCTTCAACCTGTTCTCCGAGGTGGCCGGCAAGGCGCCCAACCTCATCGTTGATCAACCGAATCTGATCAAGAAGGTCATTTTCCCCGTCGAACTACTCGCCTGGGTTACTGTGTTGTCAGGGCTGTTCCACTTGTTGATCAGCTCCATCACCTTGCTGGTGGTGCTGCTGTTGGTCCGCGGGGGGCTGCCTGTTACGGCCTTTGCCTTTCCTCTCGTCCTTTTGGCATTTTTGCCCGTGCTGCTGGGCCTTGGTTGGTTCTTGTCGGCCATTGGCGTCTTTGTGCGCGATGTGGGCCAGGTGATGACCATGGTGGTGAGTTTGACCATGTTCATGTCGCCAGTCTTCTATTCCGTGAAATCTCTCGGTGCAGACTTGCAGTTCTGGATGAACTTGAACCCCCTCACACTGATCATTGAACAGGTGCGGGCCGTACTGCTGTTAGGGCAGTGGCCAGATTGGGCGGCGCTGGGCATGTACGCGGCGATTGCTGCCGTGTTTGCCGCGGCAGCCGCTGCATTCTTTCAGTTGACGCGCAAAGGCTTTGCTGATGTCCTCTAGCCTTGCCATCCAAGCCCAGAATCTGGGCAAAGCGTTTCAGCTTTACGAGCGCCCCATTGACCGTCTCAAGCAAATGTTGATGCGCGGCCGAAAGCAGTACTACAAAGAGTTCGCAGCCCTGCACGGTGTGAGCTTTGAGCTGCAAAAGGGCGAAGTGCTGGGCTTGGTGGGGCGCAACGGCGCGGGCAAGTCCACTCTGTTGCAGTTGATTTGCGGCACCTTGTCGCCCACCATGGGGCAGGTAACAGTGCATGGGCGGGTTGCTGCCTTGCTGGAACTGGGGGCCGGCTTTAATCCCGAGTTCACCGGCAAGGAAAACATCTACCTCAATGCCTCCATTCTGGGCTTGAGCAAAGCCGAGATCGATGAGCGCTACGACGCGATTGTGGAGTTCTCCGGCATCGCCGACTTCATCCATCAGCCGGTCAAGACTTATTCCAGTGGCATGTATGTGCGGCTTGCGTTTTCCATCGCCACCAGTGTAGACCCCGACATCCTGGTCATCGACGAAGCCTTGTCCGTGGGCGACGGCGCATTTGCCCGCAAGTCGTTTGATCGCATCATGCGCCTCAAGGAAAAGGGCGCAACCATATTGTTTTGTTCCCACTCGATCTACCAGATCGAAGCACTGTGTACCCGCGCCCTGTGGCTTGAAAAAGGTGTGGTCCGCCTGATTGGAGATCCGTCCACCGTGGTTGCTCGCTACCAGAATTTTCTGGACCGTGATGCCGCACCAGAAAGCGTTTCTGCGGTGGCGAACATTCCGTCTGTAACCGGGCAGGCCCGTATTTTGGGCGTGCAGACACGGGTTGACGACACGGTAGGTAACTCCTTGCACATACACAGCGCCGAGCAGACATTGGCCATAGCGGTCGGTTTTGCCTCCGATCCCGCCTTGCCGGCACCTGTGGTAGCGGTGACCGTTCACTCACCAGACGGAAAGACCATAACCAGCAGCAGCACACAGGCCGATGGGTTGGAGTTGGACCGCGATCCCACCGGTCGAGGTACGGCCACCATCGAATTCCCCAAGATCCCTTTGCTCAAAGGTGAGTATTTCATTGGTGTCTATTTGCTGAGCGAGGACGGTATCCATGTGTATGACGGCGCTGCCAATGTCGCCACACTGCACTTCAGCCAGAAGACTTTGGAGCAGGGCGTCGTCTCACTCCCGCGCAGTTGGCAAACCGTTGCCGGCGCCACCTCACCCGGTGAGCGCGTAAGCCCGGTAGCGGGGTGATGCGCCTCAGGCGCCAAATGCCTAGCGCGGATGCCCTCGCATGACTGAACCCCAACAGAATGTATTGATGGTCACACGGGAGATGTCCGGTGACCGCCGCTACGGCCTGGGACGCAGTCTGATGCCCATTGTTGACGCGTTGACCAGCAAGGGCTGGCGTGTGCGCTACCTGTGCCAGGAAGATTTGACCGCAGCATCCAAAGACAGGCGCCACCGTTGGCTTGCGCGTTTGCGCCAACTGCCGGGCGTAGCGAGCCGACTACCCGTGCAACAGGTGCTGGGCGCTTTGGCCGAGCGCGTACAAATGGGCTGGCTTGCTGCACATACTGCACGGGACGAGGTCTACACCGCTGTGCATTTGCACGACCCTTGGTTGGGGCTGGGGTTTTGGCTGGGGTGCAAGCGGCTGCGCTTGCAAAGGGTGCGATGGGGCATTACCGAACATGGTTTTGGTTGCTACAGCCGTGCCACCCACGAAGACGGACTGCTTCAGGGGCCGCGTCTGCAGCGCTGGCTGCGCCGGCTGGAAGCTTTTGTATTGCAGCGGGCCCACTGGGTGACTGCACCCACACAACTTGCCCTGGATCAACTGGCACGTGATTTGGCGCTGCCTTTCAACCCATCCCATTGGCATGCCATCAGTCACGCGGCCCCGGTAATGGCATGGATGCCGCGCGAAGCTGCGTGCCAGTCCTTGGGATGGTCGTCGAAGGACTTTCACGTGCTGGGTGTTGGCCGTCTGGTGCCCTTGAAGCGCTTTGACATTTTGGTGGCAGCCTGCGCCAGCCTGGTACATCGTTACCCGTCTTTGCATCTGCACTTGCTGGGCGATGGTGATCGGGCTGGTTTGCAAAGATTGGCCGATGCTGCCGGCTTCGGCGACCGCATTCACTTTGCCATGGTGGACGATGTGCAACCCTATTACGCAGCGGCCGATGCCTACGTCAGTACCTCCGTGACCGAGTCGTTTGGCTTGGCCAATTTTGAAGCGCTCATTGCCGGATTGCCCTGCATCTGCACTGCGGTGGGCGGGGTGCCTGAAGTCATGGGCAATGGTGCCTGGCTGATCCCGGTGAACCAGGGCGCTTTGGAGGCCGCGTTGGATGCCTTGATCGGTCAACCCGCACAGCGGCAGGCATTGGCAGCACGCGCTGCGGCACAGGCGGCACAAGCCCCAAATATTGAATGGGTGGTGGAGCAATATGTTCGGCTTTTTCAGCACTAGGCGTATTCAAAGGCAGTTGGCAGGGCTGCAGCCCTGCCCGTTGCCACAGCCACTGGATTTGACGCAGGCGCGCAAGGTGCTGGTGTTTGTGCCACATCCTGATGACGAAACCCTGGGTTGTGGCGGCACCCTGGCGCGTTTGGCACCACTGTGCCCGGTCAAGGTGGTGCTGGTGACCGACGGCAGTGGAGCCGGCGGCTTGCCGGACGGTGCAGGTGCGGTGCGCCAGGGCGAGTTTGTTCGCGCGCTGGCGCAACTGGGCGTGACGGATTCCCTGCAACTGAACCAGCCAGACGGTGCTTTTGATGGCAGCCCGGATTTGAAGCGGCAGATTCAGCAGTTGCTGGACGCGTACCAACCCGATTGGGTCATCTTGCCGTCGCCGCTGGATTACCACCGCGACCACGTGCGCATAGCCGCCTTTCTGGAACCGCTGTGCCGCCGAGCCGGCAGTGTGGAGCAGTTGCTGTTTTATGAAGTGTGGGCGCCGGTGCCCGCTACCCACGTGGTGGACATCACCGACCAGGTGCAGGTCAAAAAGGAGGCGCTGATGGAGCACGCCACGGCGTTGGCGTGCGGCGACTATGAACGCGCAGTGGATGGCTTGAACAATTACCGCGGTTTGTATCTGGGCAAGGGCCGGGTTGCGGAAGCCTTCTGGGTGGAGCCCACCCGAACCGGGCGAATGTTTGGCGCCGTGCAGGCCCTGGCACTAAATCTGTTGGATATCGTGGCCCGGCGTTAAGCCTTCCAAGCCCTGTCAGGCGCAGCGGGTAAACGGGTTCCAGCTCAGCTGGCGCAGGATGGCCCAGATGCCCACCTTGCGCTGCTTTTGCACCGCTTGGCGCTTGGCCCAATAGTTCGGAATCCCGAGAAGGGCGTCCCGCTTGGCGCGCAGCATCAGGCCGCCTTTGCCGCGCAGGCCAAACCACACCAGCGTCACGAGGTTGAGCGCAATATGCAGCGGCAGGAACAACCAGAATAGTGCGCCCGGCATGTTCTTTACATACACCCACACCAGGTTGCGGTGACCGTGGTAGACCTGAAAGTCGCTGTTGCGGCCCACAAACGCCGAGCCCACATGCTGGATCGATGCCAGGGGGACGTACAGAGCCCGGTAACCAGCCAGACGCAGTCTGAAACCCAGGTCTACGTCCTCGACATACAGAAAATAGTCCTCATCCAGCAGGCCCACGGCTTCCAGCGCACTGCGTCGGTACAGGGCTGCCGCTGCACAAGGCGCAAAGATTTCCCGCGCTTGGTCGTGCTGTGCCGAGTTGCGGCAACCATGGCCCTGGCGCCAGGGCAGGCCGCTCACATGGTAGGCGTCACCCACGCCATCGAGGTGTTGTTGCTCCGCATCGCTGAACATGCGGGCGCCAAAAGCTGCAAACTCAGGGTGCGAATGGGCTGCTGCCACCAGTTTTTCCAGCCAGTCAACGGCGGGAAACGCGTCCGGGTTCAGCAATGCCACCAGCGCCCCCGGCGCGTGGCTACGCAGTGCATGGTTAACGCCACCCGCAAACCCCGCATTACGCTCCAGCACCAATACCTGGACGTCTGGATGCTGCGCGCGAATGGCGGCGACCGAGCTGTCTGTACTGTTGTTGTCCACCACTACCGTTGCAAAATCCTGAAAACTCTGCCGTGCGAGCGCGGCCAGGCACTGGCAAACCATGTCACCACCATTAAAGTTGACGATGATCACGGTGACCAAGGCTGGTGCAGAGGGGTTGGCGGGTGACAGTGGCATCGGTTGCAGGAAGGCGGTGGCCAGGCACTTTGTGCCATTCTTGGCCCTGGCCCCCGTGTTTATTCAGTATTTAGCTATGAATTTTATAGTAAAGACAAAGTGGACTTGGCGCCGCACCCATTGATACGCATGATATCCATGCAATGGACCGCTTCCCTCCGTGGCCCGGAGCTATGCTGGGGTGCATCCTGTACCTCGCTGTTTTGCCGTTATCGGGCCCGCAGCAGGCCTATGCTAGTATCCGCACTATTTTTCTTCACGGAAAGTCATTGAGTCGAGCATGCGTCTTGGAGAAATACTGATTGAGCGTGGAAAGCTCGACCTCGCCAACCTGGAACGCGCATTGCGCGTGCAGGAAACCAATAAGCAAGAACGCCTGGGTGCCATTCTGACGCGAACCGGATTTGCTGCCGAACGCGACGTCATCGAGGCGCTTTCGGTTCAAATGGACCTCCCGGTGGTACCCCTGGCGAGTTACCCTGAATTGCCCATCCTCGAAGAACGCGTTTCGGTCCGTTTCATCAAGGAGTCGCGGGTCGTGCCCCTGCTGGAAGACGAGGCACAACTCCTGTTGGCCATGGTCGACCCGGCGGATGAATACGTGCTGAACGCGTTTCATTTGGTAACGGGGCGCAAAATTGTGCCGCAACTGGCGGTGCCGTCGGAGCTGGATGCCGCGTATGAACGCCTGTATGGCACGGGCAAGACGTCCATGGATCAGATCGTCGGTGAGGCGCAAACCCGCGATGACGATGTGGGCAACGAAGACCTGCAGCAGCTCAAGGAACTGGCATCCGAGGCGCCGATCATCCGTCTGGTCAGTCTCATCATTAGCCATGCGCTGCAGGCCCGTGCGTCTGACATCCATATAGAGCCGTTTGAGAATCGGCTGATCGTGCGTTACCGCGTCGACGGTGTCATGCACGAAGTGGAGTCGCCACCTCGGCGATTCTCTGCCGCGGTTATCTCCCGTATCAAGATCATGGCCAGCCTGGATATTGCAGAGCGCCGCTTGCCGCAAGATGGACGCATCAAACTGCGTTTGCAGGGCAAAGAGATCGATTTGCGCGTCTCCACCGTGCCCACCATGCACGGCGAAAGCGTGGTGATGCGTATTCTGGACAAGAGTGGCACGACCCTGGACTTCGCAACACTGGGTTTTGATGCGGTGGCGCTAGAGCGCTTTATGCAGGTGTTGAACCAGCCACACGGCATTGTGCTGGTGACAGGGCCCACAGGCTCCGGCAAAACCACGACGCTGTACACAGCGCTGGACAAGCTCAACAAGCCCGATATCAAGATACTCACCGTGGAAGATCCGGTGGAGTACCAGATGGAAGGTATCAACCAGATTCAGGTCAAGCCGCAAATCGGGTTGACCTTTGCTAACGCCTTGCGGTCCATCGTGCGGCAGGATCCCGACGTCATCATGATCGGTGAAATCCGCGACCTTGAAACCGCGCAGATCGCCGTGCAGTCTGCGCTGACGGGGCACATGGTGCTGTCGACCCTGCACACCAATGACGCCGCCAGCACAATCAACCGTCTGCTGGATATGGGCATGGACGACTATCTGCTCACATCCACGGTCAACGGGATCCTGGCGCAGCGCCTGGTCCGCACGCTGTGCAGCCACTGCCGCCAAGCCTATCCCGCGTTGCCGGAAGTCATTGAGGAAATGCAACTCAAGCGCTACACGTCGGCGAACCCGGTCACTCTGTACCGCCCGGTGGGTTGCGAGGAATGTGGCGGCACGGGTTACTCCGGCCGGGTCAGCATCGTTGAGCTGTTGGTCATGACCGACACCATACGCGGAATGATCATGCGCCACGTCACCTCGGGGGAGGTCCGCCAACAGGCAATCGCCGATGGTATGCAGACCATGTATGAAAACGGACTTTCCAAAGCTGTAGCAGGCGTAACCACCATTGAAGAGGTCTTGCGCGTCACGCGCGAGGAGTGATCTTGCCGCTGTTTAGCTATAAAGCTGTTACGCCCGAGGGAGACGCCCAAGAAGGCAGTATGGACGGCCTTTCCCAGGCGGCAGTTGTCGAGCGCCTGCAGAGCATGGGGTTGATCCCCATCCGTGTGGAAGAGTCGGCTGCCAGCGCTGTTGCCCAAACCAACGGCGGCGGCCTGTTTGCCAAAAATCGTATCTCGCAGGACGACGTGGCCGTGTTCACGCAAGAAATTGCAACTTTGCTCAAGGCCGGCTTGCCGCTGGACCGTTGCTTGGAAATACTGATCAGCCTGTCTGCCAGTGAGCCCGTGCGCCAACTCATGAGCCAATTGCGAGAAGATGTTCGGGGCGGCGCGTCGCTGTCAACCGCCATGGATGCGCGCAAAGGTGTTTTTACGCGCTTTTACCTGAACATGATCCGGGCTGGCGAGGCCGGCGGCGCATTGGATGTGGTCTTGGAGCGGCTGACCGAGTTTATGGAGCGCTCCAAGGAATTGCGCGACACCGTCAAGTCAGCGCTGATCTACCCCGCCATTCTGGTGACCGTGTCAGTGCTTTCGGTGGCCATTCTGTTGGTGTGGGTGGTGCCGCAGTTTTCTCAGATGTTTGAAGAGTCTGGCAAAGCATTGCCTCTGCCGACCCAGGTCGTGATTGCGGCTGGAGATGCTGTGCGCAACTACTGGTGGGCCATGGTCTTGGTGGTAGTGGGGGGATTTGCCTGGTTTGGCAAACAAATGCGTGAGCCGGTAAGCCGCTTGCGGTGGGATAAGAGACTTTTGGACTTGCCCCTGGTCGGCGATCTGATTGGCAAGCTGGAGGTGGCGCGGTTTTCCCGCACCTTGGGCACCTTGATTGGTAACGGGGTGACCCTGCTGGCGGCTCTTTCCATTGTGAAGGAAACCCTGAGCAATACCGTCATGTCCCAGGCCCTGACGGAGGTTGCCGGGCAGCTCAAGGAGGGCAAGGGATTGGGTAAGCCTTTGTTAGAAACCGGGCTTTTCCCGAAGCTGGCGGTACACTTGGTGATGGTCGGCGAGGAGACGGGCAAGCTGCAGGAGATGCTCATCCGGGTTGCCGACATCTACGACCGCGAAGTGCAAACCGCGGTCAAGCGCCTGTTGGCCCTCATGGAGCCCGTGCTGATCCTGGGCCTGGGTTTGGTCATTGGTGGAATCATCATGTCCATCCTGGTGGCGATATTAAGTGTGAACGATTTGGCGATGTAAGCGTCAATGGACAATGATTTTTTGGAGAACATGCAGATGAAGCGCAAGCAAGCAGACCCGGCGCAGCGGGGCTTTACCCTTATCGAGCTGCTGGTAGTTCTGGTCATCCTGGGCCTCTTGGCGGGTGTCGCCGGTCCACGGATCATTGGTTACCTGGGTGGCGCCCGATCAGATACCGCAAGATTGCAGATCGAGGAGTTTGGTGGCAGCTTGGACCTGTTCAAGCTGGAAACTGGTCGTTACCCCACAAGCCAGGAAGGGCTGCAGGCGTTGGTACAGGCGCCGCCCGGACTCGCAGGGTGGAATGGCCCGTATCTGAAGAAAAAGACTTTGCCCAAAGACCCCTGGAACAACGACTACCGATACGTGTCCCCTGGTCAGCATGGCCCTTACGACATCAGTTCTTTGGGCGCTGACAACAAAGAGGGTGGCGACGGCGAAAACAAGGATATCAACGGTTGGGAAGACAGCAAAAAGTAAACCCTGCCCTACAAGGCGGGTTTACCATCATCGAATTGCTGGTCGTGATGGTCATCATGGCCCTGGCCTATACGTTGGCGTCGCCCATGATTTCCTCTGGGGTTTCTGGTGCCGAACTCAAGGCTTCGGCACGCCAATTGGCTGCTGGATTACGCAAGGCGCGTAGTGAAGCGATCTCGCGGCGGCAAGAGTCGTCGCTGACCATTGATGTAGAGGGGCACCAGTTCCTGCTCAGTGGTGATACGCGTGTTTACCGCTTGCCCAAAAGTGTTGCGGTGAAGCTATTCACGGCACAGTCCGAGCTGGTTAGTGGCTCAGCCGGAGCCATCCGATTTTTCCCAGATGGTGGCTCCACCGGAGGGCGCATCACGCTCACGGCAAACGCGCGCAATTACGACGTCGATATCAATTGGTTGACCGGTCAAGTGGTCATCATCGAGTGAGCATGCGCGCCCATTGCCGAGGCCTGACCCTCATGGAAGTGCTAGTCGCCTTCATCGTACTGTCGTTAACGATGGCAGTGATCCTGCACATTTTTTCCGGCGGTATTCGCAACTCTGGCAAAGCAGACAGCTATAGCCGTGCGGTGTTCCTTGCACAGTCCAGGCTTGCCGCAGTGGGAGTGGAGAGTCCACTGCTACCTGGTGAAGAGAGTGGGAGTGTGGGCACCACCTTGCAGTGGCGCGTCAGCATTGCGCGCGTCGAAGACGGTGGCGAAGCCGATCGCTTGTTGATGCCAGTGCGCCAGTATGTGGTGCGCGCGCAGGTAGCGTGGCAAGAAGACGGGCGCGACAAGCAGATTGAGCTTTCGTCGGTGCGCTTGGGGCCGCGCCAATGAGCCGCCTCCATGGCACGCATGCTCCTCAGACCCAGCGCGGATTCACGTTGCTGGAGTTGCTGATATCTCTGACCTTGCTCGGTTTGATTCTGGTTTTGCTTTTTGGCGGTTTGCGATTGAGTGTTCGCAGCTGGGATTCAGTGCAGAGGCAAGTCGACAACCTCAATTCCGTTCGCTCGGTCGAGAGTTTTTTGCGACGCGAAATGGAGCGCATACAACCCTACCGCTGGAAGGCTGCGCCCGGTCCTCGGTTTGCCTTCGTGGGGGAACGGCACAAGCTCAACTTTGTGGCGCCTTTGCCGTCTCGCATTGGCGCTGGGGGGCTTTATGCCATCGCTTTAGAGTTGGAGCAAACCAGCACCGGGCGCCGAGTGACTTGGAAGCATATGCCAATCGACCCGAGCATGCGAGATTTCTCATCCCTTGAGCCCATGAAAGAGATGCAGTTGGTTGGCACTGAGCTTAATTCGGTGGACGACATTTGGCTAAGCTACTTTGGCAGGGAGACCGAGGCTGCAGCCCCACGCTGGGTAGAGCGCTGGGATAGCGTAGTTACCATGCCGCAACTGATCAGGATCAAGGTTCGGTTTGCCGATGGCTCAGAATGGCCAGATTTTGTGGTCGCACCCATGCTGACTTCTGAGGGGCCAATATGACCCACCAACGGGGAGTGGCTTTGGTGCTGGTGCTTTGGGTGGTCACCTTGCTTTCGGTGATAGCCGGAAATTTTGCCTTCAGCATGCGCGGTGAGGCGCAGATAGCCCGCAACCTGTTGTCCACGGCGCAGGCGCAGGCTCAAGCCGATGCCGGTATCAATCGTGCCTGGTATGAACTGATGAAACCTCCCACCGAGCAGAATCGTTGGACCGGCGACGGATCCCCCCACGATCTGAACTTGGTTGACGGGCTTTTGCGGGTAACGATTCAGGACGAGTCTGGTAAAATTGATCTGAACACTGCGTCTGAAGTTTTGCTTGTGGGCCTGTTTAGGTCCGTCGGAGTGACACAAGAGTCTGCCGTGGCGCTGGCTGACGGCGTGCAGGATTGGCGTGATGCTGACAAGCTCAGAAGACTCAATGGCGCTGAGGAAGCGGAGTACTTGGCTGCGGGCAAGGATTACGCGCCACCCAATGTGCCGTTTGAAACCGTTGATGAGTTGCAACGGGTGCTGGGTATGACACCCCAGGTTTTTCGCCTGCTGGAGCCCGCGTTGACGGTTTATTCCAGGCAACCTGGCGTCAATACTGCGGTTGCGCAGCGCTCTGCATTGCTGGCCATTCCCGGAGTCAGTCCCGAGATGGTGGACCAGTTTCTTGCGCAGCGTCAAAGCCTGATTGCCTCGCAGCAACCGGCCCCGGTGTTTGCGGGGGCTGGAGGGTTCGCGTCGGGGCCCACCGGCATACCGGTGTACGCGGTGCGCAGTGAGGTCAAAATGGCCGATGGCACAGTATTTGTGCGCAAAGCCGTTGCCCGGATAACCCGGGACCCGAAGCGTCCAGTTGTTGTGCTGGCATGGGGTGAGGGTGATAGCGAACAATCTTCGGGAACGAAATGACAGCTTTAACGGAAAATCTCAACGAATCCCTGGCGAGGTGGAAGAAGCAACTCAAGAGCAGCCGTTTCCTCAATTGGTGGCTGGGTGAGCTCTCCGAAATGGTGCCCAAGTGGATGCGTTCAACAGCACCGACTTTGGCTCACTACGTGGTTCTGCCATTGGAGCAAGTTCACCCGCAAATGGTTAAGCCGGTCATTGCAGGCAACCGAGCGGCCGCTATTTCGCTGACAAAGCGCCATGTACTGCGCAAAACGATTAGCCTACCCTTGGCCACCGAGGAGAATCTGCGCCAGGTGCTTGCATTCCAGGCGGAGCAGCACACCCCCTTTGCGGCGGACCGTATCTATTTCGGCTACACCGTAAAGGCGCGAAACTATGAGTCCAAGCAGCTGAGCGTAGAACTGGTGGTGGCCCCACGTGATGCAGTAGACCCGTCCATCCAGATTCTGTTGAGCCTGGGGGTAGAAGTACGAGCGGTGTTTGCCGATGACGATGTGGCATCTGGTGTTTTGCTTAATTTACTGCCGGTGGCGGCATCAGGTGGCGCTCCTTCGCCTCTAAGGCAAGGTGCAAATCCCTGGCTGGCCGCACTGGTGGTGTTGCTTGCTTTGGCGGCCGTGGCCGCGCCCCCGCTCATCAAGCGCGAAGCTGTTGTGCAACTGCTGCCCTGGGTCGACAAGGGTAAAAAAGCAGCAGAGGCAGTGAGCGCGGTCCGCGTTGAGCTGGAGGCCCGTGTGGAGCAGCACAATTACCTGATTGAAAAACGTCAGTCAACTCCCGCAGTGATTCAAGTTATGGAAGAGTTGACACACATTCTGCCTGACGATACCTGGATACAGGTCTTCGATCTCAAAGGGAAAAAGCTGCTCATCCAGGGTGAAACGGCGTCTTCATCCCGGCTCATAGGCTTGTTTGAGAAGTCCACCATTTTCCGTGATGCAAGTTTTTCGTCTGCCCTATTCAAGGGGCAGGTTGCTGGAACTGAACGGTATCAACTGGAGATCCAATTGCGCTCTAGTGCTAAGAGTCAAACTGCGGCGACACAGCCTGGTGTCAATGCTTCGGCACAACCAGGTGCGGGGGGCAAGGCTCCATGAAGCAGCTCGGTTCTCGTCAGAAAAAGGCTGGTGCGTTGGTCATTCTGGCAATTGTTGTTGCACTTGCTTGTGGAGCAATTGCGGTTCCAATATGGTTGGTCAATCAGCACTACGACGTAGCTCTGGAAGACGCTACCAGTCGGTTGGAGCGGTATTCCAAAATTGTGGGCACTCGGGATTCGCTGCAGAAACAGGTTGTCGAAGTCAAAGCGTTGGAGGCTCGGAGGCATTTTCTAAAGAGCGCCAGTCCTGCACTTGCCGCTGCAGAGCTGCAAGAAAAGGCCCAGTCCGTTTTCGACGCAAACGGTGCCAAGGTCAACAGTATTCAAGTTCTGCCCCACAAGGATGAAGGTTTGTATAGGCAAGTCACTGTGCAGGTCCAACTTATCGCTGCACTCACCGCTGTAAAGGGAATGCTGCATGGACTGGAGTCAGCGCATCCTTACCTTTTTATCGACAACTTCTCCATTCGCGCGCCCAACATGCAGGTCAACCGTGTGGAGTCGGCCAATGAGCCGGAGCTTGTTGTCCAGTTCGATTTGACGGGCTATGCCCTGAAAGGCGCGCCATGAACGCCAGGATCGGGCGCGAAAAATTCCTCACCATCGCCTTGACTGTGGCGGCACTATTGTTGGCCGGTGTCTTGCTATGGGAGTGGAACCAGGCAATGCGCCTTCAGCAAGAGTTGCTGAAAATGCGAAACATTCCAGCAGTAGCAGCAAAGCCACTCAATGTATTACCGGAATTCATCCTACCCACTGAGGAAGCAGGCTTTCCAGAACTGATCTCCCGCTCGCTGTTTTCCATCAATCGGCGTTCTTCAGCCGTCGCGACCAAAGGAGGTGTGGCCTCCATGAAAAAGGGGCAGTTCGCTTTGGTGGGTGTGCTCATTACGCCGCAGCGCAGCTCTGTTCAGTTGCGCGATGTACAAACCAACAGGGCGGAGACGGTGGCGTTGAATGGGGTCGTCCGCGGTATGACTGTTACCGAAGTTGGACCTTCAAAAGTTGTGTTGCGTCAAGGCGCGGAGAGTGAAGAACTCCTCCTTAACGTTCAGACCGGCCCCAAGACTGCTGCGGCGCGGGTCGCAGCTCCGGTAGCTGCGCCGGCGCCAGTACCCGTTGCGCCACCGCCATCACCTCCTGCGCGTGTTGCAAGCGGCGTTGCATTGCCTGCATCCGCGCCCGGTGTGCCGCCGCCTGTTGCTACACCGCAGCCCGCAGATTTAAAGAAGCAATAGTGAGCGAGCTCGTAAATATTCAAAGTTCGCGCACCACCGAAAAATCATGGAACACCAAATGAAGAAACACCCACACCAGTTGACTAAGTTCGCCATGGCACTGTTGTGCTGCATGCCCATACTGTTTGCGGGTTGCGCAAGCCAGTCATCGGCAACACCGACCCAGTCATCGCCTCAGCCGTCAGCGCCGATGGTTGCCGCGCCTGTAAAGAGTGATGCCAAGTCGGAGGCTGTTCTACAGGATGCCAAGAAGCCGGATGTAGATAGCCCCAAGATCATTCCAGGCACTGGCATTTTTGTGAAGCCAGCCAACGTTGCTCCGGCACCAGCAGGCCCGCAAGACATCGTGCTGAATTTTGAAGGTGCTGACTTGCGCGAAGTGGTACGCGTGGTGATGGGGGACATGCTGGGTGAAAACTACACCATTGATCCCAAGGTGAATGGCACAGTCACCATCCACACCAGCCAGCCCATCAACCGCGCGGCGGTCACGCCCATTTTGGAAACCGTGTTGCGTATGAATGGCGCGGCGATGGTTAAGGAAAACGGTGCCTACAAGATTGGCCCTCTGAACAGCGCCTTGCGTGGCTCCACCACTCCAAAGATGGGTGCCTTGCAACCGGGTTACAGCGTGCAGATTGTTCAGCTGCAATACATATCTGCGCGTGAAATGTCCAAGATACTGGAGCCGCTGTTGCCTGAAGGCAGCATTTTGCGTGTCGATGAAAACCGCAATTTGCTGATGCTCGCAGGCGGAGAAGGGGAGATGCGAAATGCACTGGAAACGGTCAGTGTGTTCGACCTGGATTGGCTGGCTGGCATGTCTGTGGGGCTGTTTACCCTCAAAAGCGCAGATGTGAAAAGCATCCTGCCAGAGCTGGAAATATTGTTTGGTGACAAGTCAAAGACCCCCTTTGCTGGCCTGCTGCGCATTCTGCCCATTGAGCGCATGAATGCCGTGTTCGTCGTCAGTCCGCGACCCCAATACCTGGAGCAGGCGCGTCAGTGGGTTGAGCGCCTGGACCGCAGTGGTGGCAAGAGCGGGACGCGTTTGCACGTGTATCCCGTGCAAAACGGCAGTGCCGAAAAGATTGCGGCCTTGCTCGGCCAGGTCATTGGAGGCAAGTCGACCAGCGGTACCCCCGCTGCATCGGTGGCTCCCGGCTTGGTGGGTACGTCCTTGCAATCCACGGGGGGCAGCGGCAGTGGGGCACCTACTGGGGCGCTAGGCACCACGGGCGCGCCATCTGCAGCCACAGCTGGAACGCTCAGCAGCAGCACCTCCAGTTCGGCAGTTGGGGCTGTAGCTTCGGGTACCGGAGAAGCTCTGGGTCTTAGTTCTGCAAGCACTGTCAAAGTCATTGCAGACCGCGACAACAACTCACTGCTCATACTGGCCAACGGGGCCGAATACGAAAAGATTGAAGAAGCCATCAAGCGGCTCGATGTGGTGCCACGTCAAGTGCTGGTGGAGGTCACCATTGCCGAGGTCACGCTGAATGGCGCGCTGAGTTATGGCTTGGAGTGGTACTTCAACAACGGCAGCAACAACCTGACCGGTTCACTCTTCAATGCTGACAAGCGCTCGCTGCCTACAGATCAAAACGCAACCAGCATTACGCCTGCTCTTCCCTTTTCAGCCGTGTGGCGTACAACAGGTGGCAACGTCAATGCTGTATTGAGTGCATTGGCCAGTAAAACAAACGTCAACATTCTGTCGTCGCCCCACATCATGGTGACCGACAACCAGGTCGCCAAGATCAATGTGGGTCAAAGTGTGCCAGTAGAGGGACAGAGTACTGTGGTGGGGACCAATATCATCCGCTCGGTGAGTTATGTCGATACCGGTGTTGTTCTATCGGTGCGACCGCAAATCAACGCGGGTGGTTTGGTAACGCTGGAAGTCAGTCAAGAAGTGAGTGACGTGCAGGATGGGCTAACCACCGACGGCATCAAATCACCCACGATCAACAAACGTTCTGCGCAAACAAGGGTTGCTGTGCAGTCTGGAGACACCATGGTGCTCGCCGGCTTGATAAAGGACGACAAGCAGGCCGGTTCTAAGGGCATTCCTTTGTTGTCTGAGATACCGGTAGTGGGCGCCTTGTTTGGCGCAAAGGCCGATACCAACTACCGCCGTGAACTCATCATCACCATCACGCCGCGCGTTGTAAACGACAACCAGCAAGCACGTGATGTCACTGCAGAATTCCGCAAAAAGCTCACCGGCATGAACAAGCTGAACACAGACGCAGCAGCCTCCGCAAAGCGTGAGAGTGATGCAGCTGCGCAGTCCGAAGGCGCTAAGCCTTAGCAAATTTGTTGTTTCTGTGTTGCATTAAAGGAACAGAGCCTCAAAAAGCCGCACAAATCGCTTGGAATCTCTTTGACCTCCCTAGTGTTCTTTTGTACATTGGCAGCATGCGTCAGGGAACTGGCCATCCGGCAGAGGAGCTATGAGTTTTTTTGACCGGTTTAGTCAATCCATGTACAATGGATTTCGTTAGTGCAAAAAGGTAGTACACTGGTGGGGTAATTCTTTGCCGCATTGGGTGTATGAATTATTTTATTTTGGCCAAAATAGGAAACGTAAACATGAAAAAAACTTTTCAAAAGACTCTGATCGCTGTTGCCGCTGGTGCAGCTCTGATGTCTGCTGTCGGTACTGCTAGCGCCAACTCGCTGCTGTTCCCTTACTTCACAACTGTGACTGGTGCACAAAGCGTTCTGAGCCTGTCTAACACCGGCGCTGGCGCTGCTACCCAGACTGTTCACTACGTGTACAACTACGGTTCTGCTTGCACCCACTTCGATGCAAACGGTTCTTTGACCGCTAACGACATCCTGAGCCACTCCATTGCTGCTACTACCGTTGGTGGTTTCGGTAAGGTTGTGGGTTCTGATACATCCACTCCAGTGTACTTCCCACTGGCTGGTCAGACTGGCTTCTTGGTTGTGTCTTCCAAGACAACAGCTTCTACTGATGCTCTGCGCGGTAGCATGGCCATCGTTGACCCAGCTTCTGGCTTGGTTGTTTCTTACCCAGGTATCGACAATGGTCTGGACACCAACGCTGCTGCTGGCGAAGGTAACTTCTCCGCTATCACTGACCTGAACTTCCCATTGACAACAATGCCTAGCGCTGCTGTCACTACATCGTGGTACGGTGTTGTTGTTGGCGACATGAGCGCTGACATCACTGCTGGCCGTGACTGGAAAGCTGGTGCTAACTTCAACAACAACGGTTTCGTTTACAACAACGACGAAGTTGCTTTCTCTGGTACAACTTCCAAAGTCATCACTTGCGCTGGTTCTATCACCGCTACTGATCTGATGACTGGTGCACAAGCCGCTGCTGTTGGTACAAATGGTGGACTGGTGAAGACAACAGCTACTGCTGTTGCTCCTACAGCTCCTTCCACTGGTACAACAACTGGTGTTGTTATGATGAAGATGCAAACAGTGCAAGCTGCTGTTGGCGCTCCTTTCGCAGGCAAGCAATTCCTGCACCGCGAACAAAACGGCATCTAATCAAGCCGTTGCTTTCGTCGCAATCTTGGTCGCCTCTGCAGGCGATCAAGATTGGACAGTACAAAAAAGCCCCGCTTGCGGGGCTTTTTTTATTGAACTATTGGTGTCTGTAAATGTCTATTTGGGGCGATGCTAAACTCAGCGCGCTGATTTCAACCGTAAAGAGCAAATTGCATGAACCGTTTTTTATCTATAGCGTCTATCCTAGCTTCAGTCGGAATGGTACTTGGTTGTGCAGGTGGCGGAATATCGAGTAAGAGCAACTATATGCTTGCGCAAGTCGATGATATTTCCACCGGCGCTTCACAAACCATCCCTGCGGTAATGGAAGTCAACGGCAAACCTGTAATGCTGTATTCAAACAAGAGTGGTCGCGTCGTATTGCAAAATGGGGAACGGCAACAACTGATGGAGGCCACAGCTCGGGTCAAGCAAGGCGGTAGTTATTTCCAGTTGAACAAACAGGGGCAGAATCTACAGGCACTATGGTGGTCGCACCAAGATGGCAAAAATGTTTACATGGCATCGTCCACCGATAGTGGACAAACCTTTGCCGCTGTCAGCATGGTCAACGACGAAAATGGTGTACTTCCACCATTCTCTTTGGCACATGCTGAAGACGGTGTTTTAGGTGCCATCTACCACGATGAGCGCCTGCTAAATTACCAAGCGTATTTCAATCGCTCGACTGACTACGGTCGTACGTGGGCACGGCCAGACCAACGTTTAGACACTCCTCCATCTGGAGGTCGGTCGAGCAATGCTCACGAACCCAAATTGGTCCAAGTGGGCAAGGTCTGGTTAAGCGCGTGGACAGAAATTGTACAAATCGACGGCAAGAATGCCTATCAAATCGTCAGTCGACGTAGTGAAGATACTGGCAAGAGTTGGTCCGCCCCCAAGATTCTTTACCAGGCAAGCCACCAGATATCTTCTCTAGTTGCACGAGTACAAGATGGCCATATCGTTTTGGCGGCAGATGAACTCAATAGCGGCGTATTTGCACTGACATCCGGCGATCAGGGGCGCTCATGGACTGGCCCTGGAATACTCCAGGGAACGGACGGAGTCAACAATAGCGGTATCGATATGGTTGTTTCAGACGGGCGTGTGCACCTAGTGTGGATGCGGGATCGTACAGATGAGAAAACCCGCATCATGCGAGGAAGTTTTGATATCGGTCAAAACAAATGGCTAAGTGCGGCACAACGCCTGGACCCTAAGCCTTATGAACTCACTCGATCGGTATCGCCTGTAATTCTGGCCAACAGTACCGGTCAATTGATAGCCGCTTGGACCGACTTTCGCGATATTCGCTCCAACATCTATCTGTCAACTTCCAAGGACCGTGGTCAAACTTGGGCATCCGCGAAACCCCTGTTAGTTCCAGGGGAAGTTGCCGCAGGTTGGCCAAAGTTGATACCCTGGCAAGATGATGTCGCAATTGCCTATGAGACATATCCAACGGATGTTGCGACCAATGGCAAATTTCACGTTCGACAGTTACCTGCCACACCCGATGGCAATACGTTGTTGGGTATAGCTGAAACCGTGGAACTTAGCGAAAGTACGCGTCGGGCGCGGCTGGACGCTAGAGTGAAGCTATTGTGGGAAAACCGAGTCGCCTCTACCTATGAACCGATATACGACTTGTTCGATTTCGCGTATAAAGCCGCAACTCCAAAGAAAAATTACCTAGACAACGTTGGAGTGATCACCTACTTGGCTTACAAGGTAGACACGGTTACCGTAGAAGGCAATATCGCAACCGTAAACATGAAGCTCAAATACGAAGTTAAACCAACCACAAACCCGTTTACTGGAAAACAAATCACAGTACCAGCGGTGGACGTGGAAACACCCACCAAATGGGTTTGGGTTGCTAACGATTGGTATCTGGTTTACACGCCCTCATTCGAGCCGCCAGTGCTCAGATACTGAAACTAGGTACCCATCACAGTAAACCAAGAGTAACGTCTGTTTACCCAGACGTTGCTTGGTGCAAAAGGTGGCGTACTACGGCAGTGCCAGTACTGTGTCAGCTACGCCGCACCATTTGCTCCACATCGTACGGTACGCATCTTCAAGATTCTTGGTAAATCGTACTGAGTCGCAAAGAGGCGACGCTTCTAACTGTGTGCGAAGCCGTGAGCGCAATTCGGCTAAGCCATTGACATCTGCGGTCAATCGGATCGCAATCTCTACGTATTGCTCAGGCGTATCTGCCACGAGTTCAGCAAGACCAACCGTCGAAAGAATACTCTCACAAATGCGGCCTGCCCACGTCGGGCCACGCAGTGTTACAACAGGAACCCCCATCCACAGCGCCTCCGCGGTTGTTGTTCCACCTGAAAATGGAGTGGTGTCGAGCATCAGGTCAATCTGATGGTAGGCCATCAAATAGTCACTTCTTGAAGCAGCCCCGGAAAAAACTATTCGCTCTGGAGTCACCCCATGAGCGCCCATTTGGGCAAGAAGGCGCTCGCGAACGGCTTTGTCATCAAGGCCTTTGGCCTTGAGCACTAGTTTTGAATGCGGAATCCTGATCAGCACCCCCGACCAAAGGGCGACTGATTCAGGAGAGGCCTTGGCAAGGTTACTGAAGCAACCAAATACAGGTGGAGAGCCAGACGGAGAGAACGGTGAACGCACGGGGATGTCCACATCGGGGGGCGCGAAACACAAATAGGAGTCCGGCATGCTCCAGAGGCGTTCGACATAGTGTGATGACTGCTCACTAGGGACAACAAAGCGGTCGCCAATAATGTAGTCCATCGTAGCAAGCCCGGTCGTGCCAAAATAGCCCAGCCAAGTCACCTGCACAGGAGCTGCACGCATAGCAAACACATTCAGCCTGTTCCCCCGCGTGTGCCCAGACAAGTCAATGAGTAAGTCGATCCGGTCACGGCGTATCATATGAACGGTGTCAGTGTCGGACAATCCGCCAATGTCCCGCCATTGGTCAGTGGACCGACGCAATGTCGCTGTCAAATCATCGTCTGCAGCGCCATTGCTGTAACAAAAGACCTCTATGGTCGAGCGATCGTGTGCCGGCAATACACGCTGAAGAAAATAGCCAACGGGGTGGTTTCCAAAATCCCCCGATACGTAGCCGATACGGATTCGCCGTTGCATGCTGGCGCTATTCTCAAACTCTATGGAGGGAGGCGTAGACGAGAACAGCTCGGAGCAACGCACTGCGTGCTGATGTACGTCCGCACTGGTTGGCGCACCAACATAATGCAGGGCCATCAGCAAGTTGGAAAAGGCGGTCCGCAATTCTGGCTTGACAACTAGTGCCTGCCTGTAGAGAGTAATGGCTTCTCGCACCCTTCCCTGATTCAAGAAAGCGCTACCCATATTGCAGAACGCTTCCGGCAAGTCTGCCTTAACGGAAAGCGCCTCTTCATAGCGTTTGATTGCTTCGTCTAATTTGCCTTGCCCTTGCAAGGCATCACCCAGATTGCAAAGACCTTCGGGTATGTAGGGGTCAATTGCCAAAGCCTGTTCGTATTGGAAAGCGGCTTCTTGAAACCTGCCAAGGGCGAGCAGCGCATCGCCAAGGTTGCACAACGCCTTTGGGAAAACCGGTTTCAGTAAGAGTGCATGTTGGTATCGGGCAACCGCTTCTGCAAAGCGGTTTTCGCCGTAGAGTGCATTGCCTAGATTGCAATACATTTCAGGAATGGTCGGGTCGTGGGCAATACATTGCTCATAGCGCAAAACTGCCTCGTCGAACCTGCCTTGCCCGTAAAGTGCACTTCCGAGGTTGCTAAGTGCCACCACAAAGTCCGGTTTAAGAAGAACTGCCCGCTCGTATTGAACGATGGCTTGGCTAGCGTATCCTTGACTCTGCAACAAATCAGCAAGCTTGCAGATAATTTCTGGCATGCAAGGGTTGACCGAAAGGGCTTGTTCATAGACAGAACATGCGTCAGTCAACCGGTCGAGGCGCGTAAATACGTCACCAAGATCACACAGCGCCTCAACGAACCCGGGCCTCAGAGCCAAAGCGCTCGTGAAATGAGTAACAGCATCTTCCAGGCTTCCCAGGATACATAGACATGTCGCGAGGTTGTAGTGGTACTCTGGAACTCGACCATCCAGCAATATTGCCCTGCCAAACATGTCTGCGGCCATTTGAAATCGCCCGGTCTGCAAAGCAAGGCCACCCAGCAGGTGATGGCAGTCGGCGTGTCCCGGGGCCATGGACAGAGTCTGCATGTACAGTGCTTCTGCCTCGACAAAATTGCCTGCCTGATGCTGGTCACAGGCTTCAGCAAACAGCGTGCTGACCTCCGGGATCGGCGGCGACGTAACGATCGGTGAAGTGTCTTCCATGTTCAAGAATCAGGACGGGGACTGGTCAACGGCACCAGCGATTGATGATTCATGATAACGCGACAAAGGGTGTGAATTCGCCCCCCGGTTGGCGCACCGACCACCCGCCACGGAATGCAGCCCAACGAATTGGTGTGTGAAAGAATTAAAATGAGCGGTTACTCCTCTCGCACTCTTGATGCGGCGGACAATTTATCACTATCGCGCAGGCAAAGCGTACATTCCTCCCATGTCCCAAATCGACCGCAATGCACCTTGTCCATGTGGCAGTACCAAGAAGTACAAACATTGCTGTCAGCGCCAGCAGTCTGTTCAACCGAAGGAGAGCGGCCTAGGAGCCCGGGAGGTATCGAGCTGGTTCCAGCTGGGCATGCAGAATCTTCAATCTGGCCGCATGCAACAAGCCAAGCTGTTGCTGGAGCAAGTGGTTCAGGCAAGCCCCCAACATGCCGAGGCAAGACAATGGCTGGGCGTGCTCTTCTTTCAGCAGGGCAATGGCGTACGCGCACTGGAACTCATCAATGAGGCGATCAAACTGGGCCCCGCCAATCCTGTGGCGCACGCAACACTCGCAAATGTACTTCATGCCATTGGTCAGGGCGATGCCGCCATAACAAGCTACCGACAAGCTATTGCACTGAAGCCGAATTTTGCTGAGGCTCACAATAATTTGGGCAACGCCCTTGCGTCGCAGGGACGTTCGGCGGAGGCCATGGATTGCTACCAAAGAGCAGTGACGCTGCAACCAGGTTTTGCGGACGCACACAACAACCTTGGCACGGCCCTGCAAGGTGCTGGAATGGTCGAAGCTGCAGTCGAGGCCTATAGGCGGGCGATCGTGCTGCGTCCCAACTACGCCCAGGCGCTCTGTAATCTCGCGACCACACTGCAGGACCGTGCGCCGGATGAGGCCGAGCAGTATGCGCGCAAGGCCCTTGCGCTACAATCGGACTATCACGAAGCTTGGGTGACACTGGGAAAAATACTGCATCCTCAGGGGCATGTGAATCAGGCGCGTGAAGCGATTAGTCGGGCCTTGTCTCTTCGACCAAACAACGGACTGCTGGTATATAGCGCGCTCATGTTGCCCACGATTATGGGCACACATGAAGAAGTACTGGCGAGCCGCAGAAAATTTGAGATCAATCTGGAGCAGCTGATCTCACAGCGCATTGTTTTGACGGACCCCGTCACGCAGCTATGCGGCACCAATTTTCAATTGGCCTACCATGCACAGAATGATCGAGGCCTTCAACGGCGGGTGGCAGATTTCTACAGCCAAGCATGTCCTAGCTTGGCTTATGTCGCGCCGCACTGTGAAGAACCACGCCAAGAGGGTCGAAGCAGGAAACGAATCGGTTTCTTCTCTCGTTTCATTGCCAGACACTCGGTAGCTCTGAGTTACAGCCGCATTATTGAAAAGTTGGCGATGGATGCCGCGTGCGAGGTGGTCCTCATCTCCAGTCACGACCCACTCAAAACGTCAGTGCAGGAAACGTATCCGGATTTCCGAGGCTCATACCTGCGCATCACGATGAATTTAGAGAAGGGGCGCCAACAGATTGCAGCTCTTGGACTGGACATTCTGGTCTACTTGGACATTGGGATGGACCCCTTCAGCTACTTTCTTGCCTATTCGCGTCTAGCGCGTGCTCAGTGCGTGTTTGATGGTCACCCGGTGACTACGGGCATTCCCACCATAGATTACTACCTCTCGGCAGATCTGGCGGAGCCTCCGAATGCGCAAGAGCATTACAGTGAGCGACTGAAGCGATTCCCATTTGGAGCCTACTACTTCGAGAAGTCAGTAACCCCGGAACAATTCAAAACGCGTCAAGAACTGGGCATGCCAAAAGACGTGAATGTCTATGCTTGTCCAATGGTGTTGCTGAAGATCCATCCAGACTTTGACGGGCCGATAACTCGTATTCTGGAGCTTGACCCTTCGGCTAGGGTCGTGTTCTTTGAAGACAAAAAGTACTCGAATTGGCGCACACAGCTGCAGAGTCGATTTGACAAAACCATTCCCTCGGAAGTTCGCGAGCGGATCATCTTTATGCCGTGGATAGTAGACCCCATGGATTTCATGAGTGTCATTGAGCAGTCAAACGTGATCCTTGATCCCTATCACTTTGGATTGGGGACAACCGCCATTGCCACGTGCACAGTCGGGACCCCATTTGTAACGAAGCCAGGTGAATTCGCGCGCGGTCGATACGGCTACTATTACTGCAAGCTCATGGACGTGATGGAGTGCGTAGCCAGTGATACTGAGGACTATGCACAAAAAGCTGTGGAAATAGCGACCAACCCGGATACACGTGCCCGCATCAAAGCAAAAATTCTGGCGAACAATGGCGCTCTGTTTGGCAACTACCAGGGGATAGAAGAAGTGAGAAACTTCTTTCTACAGGTGTGAATTCGGGAAACTTTGTATATAGACGTGCATCTGAGCCCACTATCGGAGTTGAATGAACAGAGCGCCGCCCATCACAAAAGACGAATTGATCCCGTCGCGATGTGCGTGCAGAAACTCATCTCCGACCCGCTTGGGGCCGTCCCCAAAGGGCCAGGTGTAGTCATCCATCACAATCCACCCGCCACTTATGACGAAGTCTTTCCAGGCGAACAGATCGCCAAGAACGCTGTCGTGGGAGTGATTGCCATCGATGTGCAAAAGCGCAATCTTTCCACAGTAACTCGTGTCGCCAAACGCGGGAGATGTAATGGCGTGATCGGAGGAATACCGCTGTGCAGCCTCCATAGAAGGCAGACGTAGGTAGTTCACATCACCTGACGCATAAGGGATCAGGTTGACTTGAAAGACCTGGAAGGCCTCTTCAGCACTGAATTGGGCGGAAAGTGTATCGACCAAGGCGCCATCATCATTCTGTACCAAGTGCGCGTCGGACCAAGGATCTACGCAAAGTAGGCTTCCGATGCCAAAACGTCTTGCAAGCCACAGCAGTACAAACGCAGACTTGCCCCACCAAGTGCCAATCTCGACAACATCTCCCTGAGGGCAGTGTCTAAACACTTCGTACAGAGCGCGAATTTTTTCGTGATCACACATCCCAGGTATGTCTTCCGAATGTCGATACAGCGCGGCGAGCTCGGATACGCTGAGGTCACACCTGGCTGGCAACAAGTTGGAGAGCTCAAGGGCGTTGTCGAGCGCGTGATGTGCGCGTGAGACTGCTGCACGGTGCGCCTCAAGTTCCGTCACCGCAGGAGAGGAGTTAAGCAGCGACGTTCCTGGGGAAATTGAAGGCAAATTTTGATTTAGGTAATTCCAAACAACGGGGTGTGGCGTGTAAATACTGCCTATACCATGTGCCGCAATCACTTGGCTTAAACGAGCACCGAATTCCGCATCAAAGACATATGGAAGAGATGACCACTCAGGGTACTGCTCACGAACTGGGTCGTTCGCAAGAGACGAGGCTCCAACGACGGTAGTGCCCTCGTTCAGGCATTTGGACAGAAAAGACAAAGCGCGAGGCATGCCCGCAGGGAAGATCAGGACTGCTTTTCTCATGATTTTTGTAAAGGCCGTGTACTGGCGTAGCAGCGGTGTGGGGTCAAGTAGCGGCGCCCTTCGCATGCTCCCACTTTCTGCTAATCAAGCAGTCGAAACGGTAATGCGATGTGAAGAGCTTTGGTAGTTGCGGTACCAATTGGAAGTCCAAACCGGCGTCGTCGGCCAATGACTTGAGCTCAGACGGACTCCACCACTTACCAAGGTGAGGTTCGCCTGCAGCCTCTTTCATTCGGTAGAAAGCCATCTTTTCATCAGTATCGTAAAAGAAACTGAGCTTTTCGATGTCCGGAATGCCGGAAATAAAGAACGATGTCAAATGACCGTGCTGGCCAATTTTTTTCAGCAACGCGCCAAACGCAGCTGCAGACAGATGCTGTACCGCGTAGCACATATATGCTTTGTTGGGGCGCTTGAAAAACTCATCTGGCAACATTGCCACGTCGGAAACAGAGTATTCGATATTCAAGGCGGCATGGGTTGAACGCGCGTTCGCGATCAAATTCTTCGAGAAATCCACGGCGTCTACGTGTCGGCAGAGAGCAGCAATTTCTTTGGTGATAACACCGTTTCCGCAGCAGAGATCGGCTACTAGGTCTTTGTGGGTCAAGGCTAGACTGGACGAAATAGCGTTGATGATTAGATCGAGCTGTGTACGATCCACTTCACGGCCATAGACGGTAGCTTCAACTTGCTTTAGTGGCGAGTCTGGGAACTTCAAGGCGTTGGCATCGAAGTGGTCCTTCCAGTATTCGTTCATGGTGATTCCCGGAATGAAAAGAGGTGAGGAGTGGCTGCTAGGAAGGGCCGATAAAGTATCAGCGCGCGTTACATCAGATCATACTCGGCCATCAGGCTGCGGCGTTGCTGAAAATCGTTGAACATAAGCACATCGATGATCGAAAGGTTGGGGCAGAACGCTTTGCCAAACTGCGGGTAGGCCGTACTACGGGGTTGCAGAAAAGACAGCTGCACGCCCCTGTCGAGAAACGCTTTCTGGTCGTATAAGGATCTGCCTCCAATCGAATTGACGTAATGAGTTGCCTGCAATTCCTGGCAAATTGCAAGAACCTTTTCTTGTGCCTTGAGTGTGTTGTCTTTTTGCAAGCGGGAGGACATAACAAATTGAGCTTTAACACCCATGGCTACGCAGACTGATTGCAGCGAGTGCGCAAGGTAGCTGCCTAAGTTCTTTTCTTTGTATTCGATTGATGCTTCGATCAGGGGAAACACCGTATTGAAATGCGGCGCCCTGCGATAGTTCTGCGCAAGAGTTTTCAGCAATTTCTCGCCACTGTCGAGTACTTCGATTTGGTTAATCAATAAATTTTGACTGCTATTTCTCAAAGCCAGATTGATGCGCTGTGGTTGCCCGTTAGCCAATATGCAATTGCGATTGATCCAACCTCTATTGATGTAGTTAACGTCATCGAAAATGACAAATACATCGACAGAGTCAATGAGTTGGAAATAGCCCAAATACGGGAAAAAGTAGGGCTGCATGATGGCTATTCTCATCAAAGCCCCTTGAATGGGTGGCTGGACATTGCGCGTCGACTAAGAGAGCACGACCTCTACAACCAGGTCCAGCTGTTCCATCGTCATCGCTGCATAAATCGGCAGGCACAGGACCTGTTGGGCGATGCGGGTGGCGACAGGGAGGTTTTCTATGGCCGTCGAGGGCAAGCCTCGGTACATGGGGAAGTCGGAGACCAATGGGTAGAAATAGCGCCGCGCATGGATGCCGTTGTCTCGCAGTCTTGCGTGTAGCGATTCCCTGCTAGTGGCAAAGGACTCGTCAACCAGTACCGGGAAGTATGAATGGTTGGTCTCGGACATATTCGCAAAACCAGGGCAGCGAAGCCCCTTGACGCCAGCTAGCCTGGATCGATAAGCCGAGTCCAACTCTTCTCGCTTCCTCAATGCTTTATCTATATGTTTGAGTTGCAGCAAGCCAAAGGCGGCGTTGACCTCGCTCATCTTGCCATTGATACCGGCAGCAATCACCGTAACTTCATCCACGAAACCGAAATTCTTGAGGTGGTCAATGCGCTCCTTTGTCTCTGCATCGGGCGAAACAATAGCGCCGCCCTCAAATGTGTTGAACACTTTGGTTGCATGAAAGCTCAACACTGAAAGGTCTCCGTGGCGCAGTATGCTTCCCCCTGCATCACGGACACCAAACGCATGCGCAGCGTCGTAGATGACTTTCAGGCCATATCGATCCGCTATGTTCTGAATTGCCACTACATCACACGGGTTTCCGTAGACGTGTACTGGCATGATTGCCGTGGTTTGCGGGGTGATGGCCGCCTCGATTTTGCTCGGATCAAGGTTGAGCGTATCTGGATCGATGTCGACGAACACAGGCGTGGTACCGTTCCAGAGCAGTGAATGGGCGGTCGCTACAAAGGAGTAAGGCGTAGTAATGACTTCACCAGAAATACGTAGAGCCTGCAGCGCCGTTACCAAAGCGATGGTTCCATTGGTAAAGAGGGAGAGATGCTTGACGCCGAGATACTCGCAGAGGGCCTGTTCCAGCTGTTGGTGAAAAGGCCCACCATTAGTTAGGATCTTGTTAGCCCAAATCTGCTCCAGATATGGGATAAATTCCTCCAGCGGCGGCAGGTGGGGTTGTGTTACAAAAATAGGCTTCATGTTAGTCGACTTCGGTCAGAAGACCATTCAACCCATCATTGACTTTCTCCAGTGCGGAGCCCCAGTCGCGCGGTGATGCTTGGCGGTAAAGTGATGCAGAAGGGTACCAGGGACTGTCTCCCCTAGCCAATAACCACCGCCAATCCGGCACATGGGGTAACAGCACCCATAGCGGTTTTCCCAAGGCACCGGCGAGGTGGGCGATGCTGGTGTCCACACTAATGACGAGATCCATCAACTCGCAGAGCGCTGCGGTATCAGAGAAGTCTGTCAACTCGGTACCTAAGTGTCGGATGTTCTTGGCATTGACGAGGATTGACTGATCGGAGTCTCGCAGTTCTTTCTGAAGGCTGATGTATTCGAAGCCATCGGGAAGGTACTGGAGAAGCGTCGAGAGTGGGACACTTCTGTTGTGGTCATTGCCATGTTTGGCATTGCCACTCCAGGCAAGCCCCACGCGCTTCCTTGTCGGATGCCCCAACTTGTTTGCCCATTGCCTTATCCGGTCTGGCTCAGCCTGCAAATACGAAGAACTGGCGGGGATGGATTCGAGTGTGGTGTTGAATGCCAGCGGCAGGCTCAAAAGGGGACAGTGGAAATCAAACACCGGTACTGGTTGTCCGTGCAGAACCAATTCACCGGCGCCCTCTACGGACTCGAAAAGATTCTTGAGTTGCAACGGGGCTTCCAGAAGAACGTGTGCACCAAGGTCCGCGACCTGCTTCACATAACGCACAAACTGAATCGAATCTCCCAACCCCTGCTCGCCATACAGCAGCACCGTCTTTCCCTGCAGGGACTCTTCACCCAGCCACAAAGGCTTGGCCAAACTTCGGCGTTCATTGTCCGAAGTGCCTACCTTCCAGCGCCACTCGTGCAATGGCCAGCCCGCGGTGAGATTGCCCGTCAAGAGAAGCAGCAATGCCATGTTCCAATGGGCATCTGCCTGGTCCGGTCGAAGCGCCGCAGCTGTCTCGAAACTCTGTAATGCCATGCCAAACTTGCTTAACTCCATGAGGGCACTGCCGCGATTTAAATGTGCATCGGCGAAGTCAGGGAAAAGAGAAATCGCTGCGTCGTAGCTGGCGACTGCAGCCTCCATCTTTCCCAAATCCTTCAAGGCATTGGCACGGTTGTAATGGGCCTCTATGTAATCGGGTTTGAGTGCGATGGCTGTGTCGAATGCGCTAACCGCATCGTCCAGACGTTTCATCGCCTGCAGTACGACGCCGCGATTTGAGTAGGCCAAAGCGTAATCCGGCTTCAAGGAAATGGCCTTGTTGTAGCAGACCAAAGCGCCTTGAAGCTGCTTTATTTCCCTTAGGGCGTTACCCAGGTTTAGGTAACTTGAAGGGTTGTGGGGAAAGATTGCGATGGACTTTTCGATCAACTTGACCGCACGTGCATGATTTCCGTGGTGGTTTTCGACCACGCCAAGGAACTGCAATGCGTCCGCGTGGGCAGGTTGGAGCTTCAGAATATCTTCGTAGATTGCCCGTGCCTGAGTCAACTGCCCATTCTGGTGCAGGGATAGAGCCTGCTGCAGTTTGCTTTCCAGCATGGAGTGCAGCAGCGCAGGGGATGAATGTTGTATGGGCATACTGTTGGCAATGCGGTCGGTAGTGTGTGGAAATTGAATCCCTATTTGTCAATTTTCTGTACCCAGAACTGGTACATCCCGGCAAACAGGTCCGGGTTCTCGGTCTCAAACAGGTTCCAGCTGTCCAGATTGGTTAAAGACTGATCTTCAGGGAAGCGTTCATGGTAACGATTCGCTGCATTGGCCTCCAGGTTAAACCCGATAAAGGTCAGCCCCATTTCCCTCAGCACATCCTTGACCTGAAGCAAGTTGAAACGGTGTTCTTGAACGTGGAAAATGAGGTCTCGGCACTCGCTCATCCCAAAGAAATCCCGAAACGAAAGAACTTTGCCAAACTGCGCTCGATTTTCTAGTGACATCAGGTCTTGCCTGCATCGGCGGATATCAGCTGTGGTGGCGGCATACCCCTGTCTTGCGATGTGCTCCCGCGCGGCAACTATGTTTTGTCGCGCGAGTTCGCTATAAAGCCCCAGTCGCATGAAGCCTCCTGGTTTCAACAAACCCAACAACACTCTCCAGCCAGCAAGCGGATCTGCTAGATGGTGCAGGACTCCGACGGATTCGATGAGGTCAAAGGTTTTGCCAATCCCTCCCAACGCCATGATGTCTGCTTGCGCGTATTCGATATTCTGCAAACCAAGTTCATCAGTCTTACGTTTGGCATAACAAAGACTGGACCGACTGAGATCAATAGCCAGCAATCTGCTGGATGGAAACAGCAGCGCTGAATCAATGGATTGTTGACCGGTCCCGCAACCCGCGATCAGAATGTCTGCAGTGCGATTTGCGGAGGATTGCCGAACGGGTGAATTCGGAAACAGTTGACGCAAATAGAAATCGATGCTTTCCAACTGGATTGTGCTGCCGGTCCGGATCCAGCGGGAATAAGGATTTTCCTCATACTGTTCCTGCACCAGCAAGGATACGCCGTCAGCTATGGGTGTTATTTGACGTACTAGGGGCCGGTATGCGCGCTCTGTCGCAGGTTCTAGAATCTGTTGATGAACCAAGGCGAGGGCCGGCGCGGGCCATGCCAAATGTGTTAATCGGACTGCCGATTGCATGGAATTTAAGGGGCAGTACGCCGCTACCGTCGCCAGCCAAAAGCTGGATATCGGTAGCTTTGCGGCGACATTCGCCTCAATTCTGTCTCGCAAGACATCTACCTGCACCAGCTCGTCGTCAGACGCACAAAACACGTACTCGTTGAGGTGGCATTGCCTCGCCAATGCGCACGACAGCGACAGCACTGGATCATCGCCCCCATCTTCATCGGAATGTGCTGCGACATGCATAGCCTTGAAGAGCAATACGCGTCGCGTCTGGGTCAGAAAGCGCTCCATTTCCATGCTGGCAATCGGGATGCTTTCCAGAATGGTCCGTAGCATCGGATTGCCTGCAACGGCTGTCAGCCCTGAACTTCCGAAGAGTTCGTCTTGCGAGAGTTGCGCAGGCCATGCATCTGAAGCCCTTCCCATACATGCCTGTAGGACTGCTTCCCGCCGGAGTGTGTTGAGGGCCGGCGCCAATAGATGAGTGGGCCGAGTCCACGCCTCGGTTATTGCTCGCACGAGCAGCGCACATGCTACCGGGGAGTTCCCTGCGGACGAAACTTGCTTGATGCATTGGACAAAACCTCTCTTGCCTTCAGGGGAATCGGCAATGCTTAGCGCCTTTATGTAGAAGGCCAGTGCTTCGTTTGGCCTGCCTTGCTCCATCAGTAACGCAGCCAAGTTGCAGTGTGCCGCGTTCAGGTTGGGGTTGGCACCCAACGCCTTTTGGAAGCTGGTCATGGCCTCTTCAGGATTGCCTTGCTCCTGGAGCGCGACGCCACGTGCACAATAGGCCTCGGCGAAATCCGGTCGCAGCGAAATAGCTGCATCCCAGCTTGCAATGGCATCGTCGGTCCGTTTGAGCTTCAATAGTGCTGCGCCGCGGTTACTAAAGGCTTCGGCGTAGTTTGGATTGGCCGCAATGGCAGCGTCATAACTTTCAACAGCAGCTTCAAATCGCTGCAATTCTGCAAGTGCAACACCTCGGTTGCCCAGGGCGTCGGCAAAGTCTGGCTTGATATCAAGTGCACGCTCATAACTGGCGATGGCAGCGTATGGCTGTTTTTGCTTCAGTAGTACAGTGCCAAGATTGCAGTGAAAGGCAGCGTGGCTTGGGTCTTTGGCAATAGCTTTGCCAATCAATTTCACTGCAATCGAGTGGTTGCTGGTTTGGAACGCAAGTACTCCGAGCAAATGCAGCGCATGGGCGTGGTTGGGCTCGATCTGGAGCACTTGCTGATAGGCCTGTTGGGCTGGAGCCAACTGGCCCTGCTGGTGAAAGTAAACAGCTCTCTGAAAATTCTCTGCCACCACGTTGGCAGCGGAGGACGTACCTGTTGCTGAGGACGGCGTGCGCTTGAATTCCATGGTTGAATTTTATGGTTTGCAGTTGATCTGGCGTGAGACTAACGGTCCGTCCCCCGCACCCACGTGAGCGGTCGTTCTGTCCCGACCTCCAGCAGTGGCGACGAAGTGGCCCACCCCTCCGGAGATTCATACTGGATGTAAAAGGCCAGAACAGTTAACGGCGTCCTGAGGAGTCCCTCTTTGGGCACAGGATACCGGCCTATCATTGGCGAAGCAAAGTAATACTGACCGCCCACGTGCGGTCCCAGACTCCATCGGCCCACGCCCTGCTCAATTGTCACTTTTGCGGTCAATGGGCGCGTCGCATCGATAGAAGCAATGCCGGCAACCGCGTCAGACAGGTTTCCTGTTGCAGCCACCATGGCTACCTGACCATGATCAAAAGTCAGCAAGCGGTCAACTGACCTATCGTCAAAAGGGATACCCCTGATCAGGGCCTGCGGACACTCCATGCCAAGCTGATTTTTGATATCGCACAAGTTGGTCACATACCAGTATCCGTGCAGCAATGCACTGCTAGGTATGAAGCCCTGGCGCCGGTCGGCCTCAAAGTAGAAACGACCTTGCACGTCAAATTCGCGGAAGTGGGCGCTGTTGACTTTGCGAGCTTCTACTCCTTGAGCGAAAGACGTCGACATGGCAAGAAGGGTTACTCCAACACCAATAGAGGCGCTAACATGGCCTCTTCTATATGTCACGGTCTGAACGGCGAATACCGAGGTGAAGCAGACAACAAACCAGACCAGGAAGAGATACCGATCAGGCCCGGTAATGCCCGGAAAGGAAATCAAGGGAATCAACGGCACGATTACGGACAGAGCCAACACAACAAATACTGCAATGGAGCCAGGCTTCTTGTAGGCTGCTGCTGCCAGTGCGCCGCAGAGCAAGACTACGGATAAGCTCCAGCCCGACCCGAACAGATACGCCGGGAAATGCCCCAAAGCTGTCAACATCCCACTTGCAGACTGAAGGGAAAATACGGATTGGCTATCTGAATAACCGCCAACCATGGCGCCAAGCATGTACTGCCGCCACAGCACGTAAAGCGCCGCAACCACAAAGTACGGTGCAGCCAGACGCAGCCGGGTTGATAGTCGTCCAATTGGCGGTACTAACGGTACCACCAAGACAAGAGGAACATAGATTTCCTTGGCAGTGGCCGCCAGTGCGTAAGCAAGGGCGCCGGCCAACGCCCAAGGCTGGCTTTGTAGTCGCGCCGCTCGTACAAACGCGATGACTGACAACACCGCAAAAAGCAGCCCTTCCAAGTAGTGTCGGGTCATCAGCAGCTCGGTTACAGAAGCGGTCGGCGCACCTACCAGAAACAGTGCGACCGATAAGAGTGACCATAGAGGTGCAAGCCACAGGCGGTTGAGGATATAGGCCGCCCCGGCAACAAGTCCCAGGGACGCCAAGGAGTGCAGGTAAAAAAACTTTGGCGATAGTCCCGCCAACCATAAATCCGCTTTGAAGGACAGCGTAAGCCAAGGGGTGAGATTGCTGACAGACAGTTTCTGCCAATCAGCAGGATCGTAAAAGGCATTGAGCCCCTTGGAGCGCATGGCATGCAGCAGAATGGCGGGATCATCGGCGCGCCAATAGCCGGCGGGAAGATCGTAGAAAAGTACGGCGATGATGGCCCACAATGCGGTGATGGCCATTGCGTCCTGAAAGCGCGTGGATAGGGGTGACAAGGAGGTGTTCGCAGTCTTTAGTCGGAATGAGAGGCAAAAGCCCAGTAGCGGTTGAGCAAAAAGTTGCTCGTGGGCACAACAAAGATGACCGAAATTTGTGCCGTAAGGTACCACCAGTGGAGGTACTCCACTAGGACGTAGACCATGCATGTATTCAATACGAGCCCACTGAGCGAGACCGTAAGGTAGCGCCAAAAACTACTGCCGGGTGAGCGCCTGGACTCAAAAGTCCAATAGTGGTTGAGCACGTAAGACACGGATAGCGCCGCCAGAAACCCGGCAACACTTGCAAGGACCACATCCAGTTGCCACCACTCCACGGACATTGCAAGCACAGCAAGGTGTGCTGCGGTTCCCAGTCCGCCAACAATGATGTAGCGCAGTATCTGCCGGGACAACAACACTAGTTCACTCGCTCCGCAACAATGTAGCGTGGGCGGCCCTTAACTTCTTCGTAAATGCGCGCAATGTAGGTGCCGATAATGCCCAACCCGAGCATGACCGCACCGCCGATGACAAGCAATAGGAGGATGACGGTGGTAAAACCGTCGACAGCGTGCCCAGCGATCTTTTGGTACAGCGTTTGGGTGCCCAGCACTAGTGCAAACACGGCGAAACCTGCCCCCGTAAAGGTTATCAACTGCAAAGGCGCCGACGAAAACGAAGTGACCGCAGTCATGGCCAGTCGGACCAACTGCAACACTGACCAGTTGGATTCTCCACCTGTCCGATCAGGCACATCAAATGGAATTTGAACTCGCCGGAAGCCCAGCCAGGCATTCATGCCTCGGAAAAAAAGATTGCGCTCACCCATGCCCCTCCATGCATCCAACACACGGCGATCCATGAGTTTGAAATCAGAGGCGCCTCGCAGGTCATAGCCTGCCAGGCGGCTGAAAATGGCGTAAAAAATCTTGGCCCTGATTTTGCTGTAGAGGCTTTCGGCACCTCGATGCTGCTTGACGGCTTCGACGACCTCTGCACCGTCTTTCCACTGTTGCACCATCGTGTGAATCAGCGTCGGAGGGTGTTGCAAGTCCCCATCCATCACCACGATCGCATCGCCTGTGGCCTGCTCCAGACCTGCGGCCAGCGCCGCCTCTTTGCCGAAATTTCGGCTCAGTCGAATGCCTTTGATGGCAGGGAAAAGCTGACTTTGGTCTGCAATCACCTGCCACGTGTTGTCTGGGGAGCCGTCGTCGACCAGAATCAATTCATAGGCCATGCCCAATGTGTCCAGGCTTGCCAGCGTTTCTTTGAGGGTCGCAACAAGGTGCATGCCCTCACGGTAAAGCGGTATGACAATGGACAGCATCAATCAGGCAGCGAAAAGTCTGCCGCAGTCGCATCCAGCAGCGGGTGGTAGGCCGGATCCCGCAGCAGCCAATTGGCATATTGGCCGCCGTATCGGTTCATGAAGATTTGGCGCTGCAGTGCTATTTGTGTGGTCGACGGAGGTCGATAATCCTCGGTTGCGAGCCAGGCTGCGTCAGGGCACCAAATCACGCGTAGTCCCAGTTCGCGCAGTCGAAGGCACCACGCAGCGGCTCCGATCGGGCTGATGCCAAGGTCTGCATCAAAACCACCGTGTGATATAAAAACTTCCTTGCGCAGCACCACACAATCCATTGCGACGGCAGACAATTCCTGCGCCAGAAACCCTCTGCCCATATAGCCGTGATTTCCTTCGGGAAGCCCCAGATGCAAAGTAGACGTGATGTTCGCCTGGTTCAGCACCAACCCGCCCGAAATCAGTCCGCCCGATGGAATGCGCACTGTGCCGCCTGCAGCGCCGGTTCTGGCTTCCAGTGCATAACCCACCAGCTCTGCCAGTGCCGCAGGCTTGGTTGGCTTGAGACCTGCACGTACCAGTGCGACCAGTTTGCCTTTTGCAGATGCAATCACGGTGTTTAGCGCTTGCGCATTGTCTTGGCTGCACAAAACCTCGGCGATATTGAGGTTGGCATCTGCCGTCCAGGTTTGTGTATTTCCAATAGGTGGCTCACCTTCCGAGTGAACCAGCACTAGGCTCAAACTGTTCTCTGGGCTATCGGTGGTCCGCACACAACGGTAATTGAGACTGGGCATGCGCTCGGCCTTGGCGGTGCTTCCAATGCGCTCTAGGTGGTCTTGCAGTGCGCGCTGCGCAGCATCCAGCGCATAGGGTTTGGACTCGATATTGAGTGCCGTACTGCTCTCAATCGCGCGCCAGTGGTACAGCACACGGGGAATGTGAATAATCTGTGAGTCTGTGATACGTTCAATGCACCGTAGCGCTAGGTCGTAGTCTTGCGAGCCTTCCAGCCCCAGCCTGAAGCCTCCCACATCACGAACCAGTTGGGTACGGTAAACGCCCAGGTGGCTGATCATGTTGTGGCCAAGAAACAGGGTGTAGTTCCAGTCCGACTTGAAGTAGGCGTCAAAACGCTCACCGTGCGAGTCGAGCTTGTCTTCATCTGAGTAAATGACCTGAACGTCTGGGGTGCGAACGGTGGCTTCGGCCACCCAATACAACGCATCAGGCGGCAAAATGTCGTCGTTATCCATCAGGGCAATAAACTCGCCGCTGGCCAATGCCAGGGCACTGTTGGACGCCTGCGAAATGTGGCCATTGGTTTCACGCCGCACCGTCTTGATGCGTTTGTCGGACAGGGCCAATCGTTGCAACAACAGCCAGACTTCCGGGTTGGTGGACGCATCATCGGCAATACACAGCTCCCATTGCGGGTAGATCTGTTGTTTGATCGAGCTGATGGCCGCATCCAACAAATCCAGTGGTGGGTTGTAGACCGGCATCACAATGGATATGAGTGGCCTGTGGCTCCAGCTTGATACCGTAGAACCCAATTGGGCCAGGCTACTGTCGGGTAGTGTGTCGTGTGTGCGGGCCCAGTTTCTGTAAATGTCGCCTTGGGAGGGGGTGCCTACAGTTTGTTGGTGCTGTAGACGGCGTCTAACGCCAGAGGGGCCTTCCCGAAAAAGCACCCTTGGAAACCGCATCACACGGCCCCAATCGGGGTGAAAGAATACGGCTTTTACCTGTATGGCTAGCCAGCGCAAGGGGCTGGTCATACGCCAGAATCTGCTGTTCAGTACCGCCAGTCGGATGCCTTCGCTACGCTTCAGTTCAGCGGTCGTTCGGATCAGACTCTGTGAGAGTGACTCTCCGATTTGCTGCAATTGTTCGATGCTGCCAGTTTGTTCTGTTATGCAGGAAGCCTGGTCTGCGATGAACGCGTTCTGCTCGGTGATCGTGGATTGTTGTGCCTCTAGCGATTGCCGGGCGATCGCCAATGATTGTTGGGTTAGGGACAATTGTTCGTGCAAGGCGTTGAGGCGTGTTTCCATCTCAGGATGGGACCACACACGCTGCATGATTTGTGCAATCTGCTGTTGGGTCCAATATGGCTCCCACTTTTCGTATATGCGGCGTGAGGCGGCGCCCTCAGGACCAGCCTCGTTGTGCACGCCGGAGCTTTCGTGAATCCGGTACACGGCGCTGACCCCGGGTAAGTGAACCATGGGCGCCAGATTTGCAATTTGCAGCCAAAAATCCCAGTCTTCCAGCCTGTCCAGCGCTTCGTCGAAGTGGCAGCCTTGCGATAGCACGGAAGCGCGAAACAACACGGCATGAATGGGCGTTAAGTTGCCTGCCATCTGGCGGATAGGGTCAAACGGTAGGTCGAAGGTTTGACCCATGGGCTTGCCCTCGGCGTCGACCAGTCCAATACCTGTGTAGACCGCTTGGGTTTGTGGCAGCCTGGTCAGCACTTCGACCAGACGGGCAATATGGCCCGGCATCATCCAGTCGTCATCGTCCAGAAAAATCAGAAACTCGCCGCGCGCTGCAGCCATGGCCCGATTGGCTGCAGCACTGCGCAGCAAAGTCTCGTCGGAAACCACCAGGCGCAACGGAAACTTCCCGCATAGGCTATCAAGCGCTGTGTGATTAGGCCGTACGGCCAACACCACAACTTCGATATTGGGGTAGGTTTGTAGTGCCACGGAGCCCAGCGCCTGTGCCAGGAACGCACGGTCCATGCTGCGGATCAAAACTGACACCATGGGTGTCGGACCCGGTCCTGTGGAACTGGAGGTAGGGGAGTTGAGTTCGGATTCCAAAAGGGTTCTGCGATAGAGTGGAGAAGGGCGCCGAGAGCTACGCGGCGGTACAGTCTCCAATGATACCGAATGCCTTTTAGCTGGCACATCAGTATTTGCGCTATATGTTTTATAGCATCATGTTCATATTTCCTAAGGGCTGAGGCTGAATTTGATCAGAAGTCTCCAGGGTAGACCGGGTTGAGGCAGGCTCCAATTGGGCGTGTACATTTGAGGCGATGGACTATCTGGAACGAGGCTTCTGGTTCGGCAGGCGGGTATTGGTGACGGGGCATACCGGCTTCAAAGGCAGCTGGTTGTGTTTTTGGTTGCATTTGCTGGGAGCCCGCGTAACGGGCTACGCCAAGGCTCCGGTTGTCGCTCCCCATCTTTTTGGATTGTTGGGTCTTGCGGACCTTGTCGACTCCAACTTCGGTGAGATTTGTGAAACCCAAGCACTGCGTCGCGTGGTGGAGCACGCGCGGCCAGAAGTCATATTCCACCTGGCCGCTCAGGCGCAGGTGACACCCTCCTATAAGCAGCCGCAGGACACATTTGCTACCAATCTCATGGGTACCGTATCCGTATTGGAGGCGCTCCGGAGTTATGCAGGAGTGCGCGCCTGTGTGGTCATAACCAGTGACAAGTGTTACGCCCAACCAGGATCGGGTTGTCCCTTTGTGGAAAGCGACTCGCTGGGGGGCAAAGACCCCTACAGTGCCAGCAAAGCGGCTGCAGAGCTCGCTGTGGCGGCCTATCGTCAGTCGTACTTTGATGACAACACCGCGTGCAGCATTGCGACAGCGCGAGCGGGCAATGCGTTGGGCGGTGGCGACTGGTCCGCAAACAGGTTATTGCCCAACAGCATGCGCGCGCTGGTAGCAGGTGAACCCATTCGCCTGACGCTGCCGCATGCAGTCCGCCCCTGGCAGTACGTACTGGAACCGCTTTCGGGATACTTGAGTCTTGCGGAACACCAATTTGCGTTTCCCCAAACCTTTGCTGAAGCGTGGAATTTCGGGCCTGACGCAGCGTCTGCGGTGTCTGTGCAGGAACTCGTGGAGCGAATCCTTGAAGCTTGGGGGGCTGGTTCTTTCGCCGTTACGAACCCCGCGCTTGGGCAGTTGGAGGAGCCGAATTTGAGGATTTCTATTGCCAAGGCGGCGCAGCGGCTGGCTTGGCGGCCTGCATATGACCTGACGCAGACGGTGCAAGCCACCGTGCGGAGTTATCACGCCTTGTATGGAGCCATGCTGGATGCGGGCAACCCCATTCCAAGAGTGCGAGCGCATTGCGAAAAGGACATTGCCGCCTATACGAGGGTCGCCCGGGCAAAAGGTATCGCCTGGGCCCAAGACAAAACTTAGGTTACTAGAGGCGTGGCAAGCTGAAGAATCGCTGCAACAATGGGTACCAGCTTGCGAAGCGCTTCGGATTCGCCATTAATTCGAACGCGAGCGCACGTTTGATTGCGGTGCTACCCATTGGCAGTCGTTGCAGTCCATTGAACCGTCGCATGAGAGCCAGAGACATGGTGCACTGTTCCCACCGTTGGTGGGGCATGTGCCTTAAGTACTCCGCCTTGGCACTTGCATAAAAACGCGGCGCGATGACGTCACGCACGTAGTAGCGAACGAGGTTCGGGTCATCTGGATAGTCCTTGAGCAGTTTTTCTGCAAAGATTTCGCGGCTGACCCACATGCGTTCGGAGAATGAGCTGCTGGACGCATGGCGACGGTATCGAATCAAAGACTCTGGCAGAAACACATTCAGCCACCCGGCGCGAAACAAGCGCAGGAAAAGGTCGTCATCTTCGTAGCCCGACAACCGCTCGTCAAAGCCGCCAATGGCTCTGAAAGCTTCACTGCGCACCACTGCGGCTGAGGGGAAGATGAACATGTCCGACGACAACATGTTGATCAGGTTGGTTTTGGGGTGCTCCACATGTGGATTGAAACTGCGCAGATTGCGCTGGGATACTTGGCAACCACTGGAGTCGATTTCATCCAGATCACTATAGGTCCAGCCCACCCAGGAGTCTGCCTCCATGGGGGCGACCAATTTCTCAAGGTGGGAAGGGAACCAGATATCGTCATGGTCCAGGAACGCCAGATACTTGCCTTGAGCCTGTGCAGCAGCCATGTTTCGGGCGGCAGATTGACGCTTGTTCTTTTGGGTCAGGACGAATTTAGGGAAGGGCGTTTCTACGCTGAGAAGGTATTCCAGTGACCCGTCGGTGGAGCCGTCGTCAACCAGAAACAACTCCATGGGCTGCAGGGTTTGCGACACAACGCTGCCTATGGATTCCTTTAGATACTGCAAGCCGTTGAATACCGGCAGGATGGCCGAGACGCTCACCTGGTTCATGCCGCACGCCTTTGAACCAGGCCACAACAGCCGACCATGCCAACGAAATCGAAGTCGGTGACATGCGTTAACCATTCACATACCCCTTGAAACACGCCATAAACTGCCGGTTCGTCCCGGTTGCGAGCGTCATTGAAGTCATGAAATATGGCAAACCCGCCTGGTATCAATAAATCCTCCAGCGCAACACAGGCTTCCAGTGTCGATGTCAAACTGTGGTCGTGGTCTATGAAGGCCATGCCAAATTGCCTGTGCTGTCGCATGAGGGCCGGCAAACACTCAGCGGCTGGGCCCGCAAGACTCTCAAAGAAGGCCAGCAAACCCGCGGAATGTATTGTGCTTTGGGTTGCTCGTTGAAAACCGGGGTCGATCTCGATGGATGTAAGTTTGGCGTTGCGACCAGACTCCCGGATGGCCTTGCACAAAATGCTGGTGGAGAGCCCCCAAGCGCTTCCAAGTTCGAGTGAGTTGCCTTGCGTGTAGTAGGCAGCTTCGTAGAGCAATAGTGCATCGGCAGGGCGCAGATATCCTTGCACACTTGCGCGTATCAGTGCACCCTCTACCGGCAGATTGGCTATGCCCGCGTGGTAAGCATCGACCCAAGGGGTCGGGCGTTCAAAGATCGGTGTGTAGGCAGGGTAAGGCGTACCCAGTTCGTCGATCACAGGCAGAGGTTTTTTGGGCAGCAAGTTCAGAGGGGCTGTAGTGTGCACAAGGGTTCCTCCTGTGGGGCATGTCAAAGACGCAGCACCTGCGGGCGGGCGTGGGCTTACTGTAGCAGCGTGCATATCGGGCACCCGCAAAGGCTTCCATTAAACTTGCAGCTTTTCTCAGTGGTACGGTGATGTCTATGAGTAAGCCCACGGGCACGGCGAGCAGTGGTGTTGCTCTCGATAGAGCGTTGGTCGATTTACTTCCCTCGCCACCGGCACGGGTGCTGCTGTTGGGTCTGCATATGCACACTTCAACTGGTGCGCTTATAGAACGGGGGTACGAAATTGTTGCGGCCCCGTTTCCGAACCCACCCGTTTTTGCACAATGCCCATCGGAGACACGCCAAGCGGTCTTCCAGGTTGAAGTGCCCGTGCCGCAGTCCGCGCGGGCTGAATTTGACGCTGCCGTGGTGCGAGAGATATCGCCCCACATCCATCCGTTGGCCTTGTTCGACCAGTTATGTACCCATGTTGCAAAGGACGGCATCGTTGTGTTGCAAGGGCGGGAACATCAGGACCCTATACCGCGTGTAACCCGTTGGCTGGAGTATGTGGTCGCCATAGCCGGCCGCTGTGGTTTTACTCCACTGGACCCAAAACAGGCGATCGAACAGGTGTCCGGTGCGCCGGGCACTTTTCTCTGCGTGTTGCGCAAGACAGCTACGCCGCGCTGGCAGCTGCGTCATCTGCGACCCGACGATTATGCCGAAATTGCAGTCTTGTTTCAGCAGGTTTTCGGGCATGCACTCAGCCCGCAATTGTGGGCATGGAAGTACGCCAATGGACGCGGCAATGCGGTGTTGGCCAGCCGTGATGGCGTTCTGGTGGCCCATTACGGCGGTATGTACCGCGAGATTCTGTTGTGCGGAAAGCCAGAATGGGCTTATGGCGGCAGCGATGTCATGGTGCATCCCCAAGAACGAGGGGTCATGACTCGGCAGGGGCCATTCCTGCTGACCGCAGCGACCACTGCAGAGCTGTACGGGCCGGTTGCATTTGGTTTCCCGACCGAGCGAGCGATGCTGGTCGCAGAGAGAATGGGACTTTACGTCAAGGCGGGCCAAATGGCCGAGTTGCGGTGGGACCCTGCCCGCCCGGGTTCGCGCTGGGGCACCCGAATCAGGCATTTGACGCCAGGGTGTGCCACTGACGAGAAGGTGGTACACAGGCTTTGGGCAGCCATGGCAAATGACCTCCAGGATAGTGTTGTCGGTGTGCGCGACTGGAAGTTTCTCGAACACCGCTACTTTGAACACCCGCATAACCAATATGAGGCGATGGTGGTCACTTCCCGCTGGACTGGCAAGGAGCTGGGTGTGATTGTGTTGCGCCGTTTGGAAAATGCTTGTGAGTTACTGGATGTGATTGCGCCATTGGCCAATCTTCCAGTTCTACTTGACCAGGCGCGGCGCATGACTGCGCGCTGGGCCTTGCCCTATTTGTATTGTTGGATCACAACCAATCACGCAGGCCGATTCCAGGCTTGCGGTGGCAAGCAAGAACTGCTCAACGTGTTTATTCCTACGAGCTGCTGGACAGACGACCCCCGCGTGGACATGTTGCGGGACAAGTGGTGGTTGATGTCGGGTGACACCGATTTCCGCTGAGCCTGCGGTAAACGCCTGCCCATGTCGCTCAAACGCAATACGTTGTGGAACCTTGCCGGTACGGTCATCCCCATGGTGGCGGGCCTGGTGTTCATTCCTTTCACTTTGGCGCGTCTAGGCGGCGAGGCATTTGGGGTTTTGACCCTCATTTGGGGTCTGATTGGATACTTCAGTGTCTTCGATATGGGGGTTGGCCGCGCGTTAACCGTTCAACTGAGTCAGTTGGCCGCCGGCGGACGTGTTGTGGAGACGGGGCCTACGCTGCGTGCCGGTATGTTCTTAACTGCCGCAGCGGGCTTGTTGGGAGTTGCGCTGATCAGCCTGTTGGCCCCGGTTCTGGCCCACCAATGGCTCAAAATTAGTCCCGCTTTGCAGGATGATGCCCGGCAGGCCTTCCTGGTGGCAGCGGTAGGTGTTCTGCCGACCACACTGGCCAGTGGTTTGCGGGGTGCGCTGGAAGGAATGGACAGGTTCGCAGCCTCCAACCTGACGCGCGTCGTGTTGGGAGTCTGGATGTTTGCGCTGCCTGCCTGGTCGGTCTATTTTCATGGGCCGCAACTGGAATTGGTTGCGCTGTATCTGGTGATAGGCCGTTGCCTGGTGGTGCTTGTCATGGTGCTGCAATTGCGTCGCAACTGGGGTGCCGGTGGATTTGGATTTGCCCGGCGCCATGTGCTTTCGCTTTGGAACTATGGGGTATGGGTGACCGTTACAGGCATCGTTGGTCCATTAATGGTTTACGGTGACCGGTTCTTTGTGAGCGCCGCGGTTGGCGCGGAGCAGTTGCCCTATTACGCAATCCCGCAAGATGTACTGCTGCGTCTGTTGCTGATCCCCATGGCATTGACGGGCGCACTTTTGCCCAGGTTGGCGTCGATGGGCGCCGCCGAAGCGGTAAGCGCCTACAGTCAAACTTACCGCAGAGTCGGCATCGCCATGCTGGTCATTTGTAGTGTTGCAGCTGCTTCTGCCTATCCCGCTATGTCGGTCTGGATTTCGGAAGGCTTTGCCAGCACGGCACTACCGGTCGTGTTGGTGCTTTGCCTGGGCGTGTGGGTGAACGCTTTGGCTTCTGTGCCATATACGCTTTTGCACGCCAAGGGTAATCCGCGGTTGACTGCCATCTTTCATATGGCCGAGTTGTTGGTGTATCTACTCGCCGTCTGGTCATTGTCCGCGGCGTTCGGGCTGCTAGGTGCTGCGGTGGCTTGGCTGGCACGGGTCGTGCTGGATTGGGTGCTGTTGCACTTGGCTGTGCGGAGGTTGTATGGTGTTTGAAGCCGCTTGGCCTGCGCAGGACTTGGAAGAAGTACCCCATTGCCCATGCTGCGGGAGTTCAGAGCGCAGCCTTGCCTATTCCTCGGTAAAGGATTGGGCATTTGGCAGTGCACCCGGTCTTTGGTCCTACTGGAGTTGCCGCGGGTGCCAAGGGCTCTACCTGAGCCCCCGGCCAACCCCTGCATCGATTGGCAATGCCTACAGCCACTACTACACGCACGATGGTGACGGAAAGTCAGGCCCCCTGTCAGCGATCAAAAAGCGGGTGCGCAATGAAGTGTGGTCCAACAGCCTGCAGACATCCCTGCACCCACGCTTGGGCCTTCCGAAAATGCTGGCTTGGACGACCCATTGGCTAAGACACTGGATCGCGGAACCCTTCGGCCTGCGGCAGTGGGCGCAGCTTCCAAAGGGCCTGTTAATCGACGTGGGATGTGGCAATGGCGACAAGCTCAGGTTGGCGGAACAATTGGGCTGGAAGGCCAGGGGGATCGAGTTGGACGCCGCAGCGGTCAAGGCTGCCGTCGTGCAAGGCCTCCAGGTGGAGCAAGGCGGGTTCGAGTTGTTGGCCAACTATGTAGGCCAGGTCGATTGCCTAGTGTGCTCCCACGTATTGGAGCATGTATACAAGCCACTCCAAATGATTGAGTTACTGCTTGCTGCACTCAAGCCCAAAGGCGTTCTGCTGCTTAGCGTACCCAATGCGTCGAGTTTTCTGCGCGACCACTATGGTGAGAATTGGCGTGGCCTGGAAGCACCTCGCCATTTGGCTATTCCAGATCGAACTTGGCTCGGGGCCTATTTGGAGAGTCAGGGCTTTGATTGCACGCAGGTTTCGTCCTATCCACTGGAGACGGCAATGGAGTCCGAACGTATGCGTCGCAGAGGGGCGGACCTGATCGCCGCCGATGTGCATGCCGCGAAGGCACTGTTGCGTGGGATGCCGCAACCACCGATGGCAGAACAGGACGTAACCCAGTTGGTGTGCGTGAGGGCTGCGGCATGAAGCGCCCGCGCGTAGCCATCGTTGTACTCAACTGGAATGGTTGGCAAGACACCGTTACCTGTGTGGCGAGCCTGCTGGCGCTGGACTACGCGAATTTTTGTATCGTGTTGGTGGACAACGGTTCAACCGACGGATCTGTGCAGCAGTTCCAACGCGCACTTCCTGATGTCGAGTTGCTGCAGACCGGTGTCAACTTGGGGTTCGGTGGTGGGTGCAATGTAGGAATGCGGCACGCACTGGCCGGCGGCGCTGAATACATCTGGCTGATCAACAGCGACGCGGTGGTTGACCCTGGAGCGTTGTCGGCCATGGTACGGCTCGCGCAAGAAAACTTGGTACTTGGGGCTGTCGGTTCGGTGCTTTTTGATGTGGATGCAGCAGCCCGGGTACAACTGTGGGGCGGAGGTCGGGTAGGTCTGTGGCTTGGTCGGTCTGTGCATTCCCGATCGCCAGACGCCAAGCTGGACTTTGTGTCTGGCGCCTCCCTTCTACTCAGGCGTTCTGCTCTCGAGCAGGTGGGCTTGTTTGATGAATCCCGCTTTTTTATGTACTGGGAGGATACAGACCTAGGCTTCAGATTGCGCAAGGCAGGGTGGACGCTGGGCGTGGCGGCTGATTCAAGGATCTGGCACAAACAGTCCGCCAGTCTGGGTTTTGGCAACCCGTTGCTGGACGAGTACGCCACGCGTTCATGTGTGCGTTTTCTGCGGTTGCACGCCCCCATCCCTTTTGTTTCCATTGGGCTGATGCTGCTGCGTATGGTGCTCAAGCGGCTTCTGATCGGCCGACCAGACCGTTTGCAGGCAGTATTGCGGGGTTATCGTTCCGCATGAACAAAACGGCCCCGGTCTCTGTTGTGGTTCCTTGTTACCGTTGTTCGTCAACCCTGACCCGTGCGGTATTGTCTGTGGCAGCGCAGACGCAGCTGCCTGCGGAAGTGATATTGGTTGATGACGCAAGTGGAGATGAGACCCTGCACCTACTGTATGCGCTTCAAGCGGGGTATGGGCAGTGGATCAGGGTTGTATCGCTGGCTGTCAATGTCGGCGCCGCTTCGGCGCGCAATGTCGGCTGGAATTCGGCGACCCAGCCCTACATCGCTTTTTTGGACGCGGACGATGCATGGCACCCGCAAAAAATCGAAATCCAATATGGTTACATGCAGCAACATCCAGAATTGGCGCTCAGTGGCCACCTTTGCCGACAGTCACCCGAACATGCAAAAGACGCAATCACTTGGCCTATGACGTGGGCAGGTGATGTGCATGAGGTTACCTGGTCCCGATTGTTGCTGCGGCATCAGTTCGTCACACCGTCCGTAATGCTCAAGCGGGATATTGCGCCACGCTTTTTCGAAGGCTTTCGCCACATGGAGGACCACAGGCTGTGGCTGGAGATCGTAGGAATACCTCTGCCGGCCGTTAGACTTGAGGCTGAGCTCGCTGCAGTGTACAAGGCCGTATACGGAGCCTCAGGCCTTAGCGCCGACATGTGGCGCATGGAAAGGGCCGAGTTGGCAAACTACCGATATTTTCATGACCAAGGCAAACTGTCGATGGTGCAACTTTTCCTTTTGCAAGCCTATTCTTTGGTGAAGTTTCTGCGTCGTCTTGTGATTGTTCGTTTGTTGCGCCGCGCGTGATGCCTATGCCTGCGCGTCAGTCTCATAAGCCATCGGTCGCAGTTTGTCTGGCAGCCTTTAATGGGCTGCAGTATTTGCAGCCCCAAGTAGATTCCATTCTTGGACAAACCGATGTTGACATTACGTTGTATGTCAGTGTGGACCGCTCGACGGATGGAACCGAAGACTGGTTTTGTGGCTTGCAAAGCCGGGAGGCGCGTATTGTTTTGCTTCCGTTCGGAGAAACATTCGGTGGCGCAGCACGCAACTTTTTCCGTCTTTTGCGTGAGGTGGACTTTTCGCCGTTCGAATATGTTGCATTTGCAGACCAGGATGACATATGGCAGCCTGGTAAATTAAAGCGTGCCGCGGATTGTCTGTTGGCGCAGGGTGTGGATGGCTACTCCAGCGATATTGTTGCTTTTTGGGAAACCGGGCGGTCCAGTTATATCAAGAAATCCTACCCACAACAGCGCTGGGATTATCTTTTTGAATCGGCTGGCCCTGGTTGCACTTTTGTATTGACGCGGCCTTTGGCAAACAGAATTCAAATGGTGCTGCAGCAGAATACCAAACAAAGCTTGGATGTCGGGTTGCACGATTGGTTTACCTATGCGTTTGCCCGCGCCAACGGATATCGCTGGGTTATTGATGAATATGCCAGTCTGATGTATCGCCAGCACGGCGAAAACCAGGTTGGTGTCAATTCTGGCATTGCAGCGGTCGTGTGGCGGGCCAAGAAAGTCCTGAGTGGATGGGGTTTGAGCCAGGCGAGGTTGATTGCGACCTTGGTTGGCGTAGATCAGCAGGATTTTGTCCAGAGTTGGAGCCGCGGTGGGCGCTGGAGCATGCTGCGCCTGGCGCTGCAATCAACGCACTGTCGGCGTAAGCCTGGTGACAAAGTCTGGTTTGCCTTGTCGTGTGTGGCGTTGGCCATCATTGGCTGGAGATAAGTAAGAATGACTGGAATCGTTGCCGTTACGGGTGCCAACGGATTTGTGGGGCGCGCCTTGTGTTCCGAGGCGGTGCGCCGCGGCCTGACGGTGCGAGGCATTACACGCTCCCCCTGCATTCTCCCCCCTGGCGTTGAAAACGTGTCCGTGGGAAACGTGGATGGCGAGACTGATTGGGCAACAGCCCTGGCCGGATGTGATGTGGTCATTCACCTGGCTGCGCGGGTGCACATCATGAATGACAAGTCCAAGGACCCGTTGGCAGAGTTCAGGCGCGTCAATACCTTGGGGACAACCCGGCTTGCACATGCGGCGATAGCCGCGGGTGTACGTCGGTTGGTGAATGTCAGTTCCATTGGCGTGAATGGGCCCAATACGGAAGGGGAACTCAAATTTACGGACCAAGACATCCCTGACCCCCACAACCCTTACTCGGTATCCAAGTGGGAGGCGGAGCAGGCCTTGCGTACCATTGGGGCGGACGGACGGATTGAAGTGGTAACAGTGCGACCGCCCTTGATTTACGGCCCCGGCGTGGGGGGCAATTTCTTACGCTTGTTGGGTGCGGTGTATCGCGGTATTCCCTTGCCTCTGGGCTTGACACGCAACTTTCGCGATCTGCTGTTTGTTGGGAATCTGGCTGACTTTTTGATTGTTTGTGCGTTCCATCCTGCGGCCGGTGGGCACACGTATCTGGTGAGCGACGGCACGCCAGTTTCCACCCACGCATTGCTGCGGGGTTTGGCGAGGTCTTTGGGCGTGCAGTCCCGTTTGTTTCCCGTACCCCCATTTTTGTTGCAAACTCTGGGCAACATCACAGGGTATACAGCAGAGTTTGAGCGTTTGCTCAGCTCTTTGCGTGTAGATAGCACCAAAGTCTGCAAAGAGTTGGACTGGTTCCCGCCCTTCACACTGCGACAGGGTTTACAAGCAACCGCCGATTGGTATCGATCGGAGCGGCTAAAGTAATAGTTATTTACCGAATGAAACGTATATTCGACCTCTTACTCTCGGCCATGGCTGCATTGATGCTCGTGTTTCCTTGCATAGCGGTGGCACTCATGGTCAAACTCACGTCACCTGGCCCCGTTTTGTATTGGTCCGACCGGGTAGGGCGAAACAACCGCATTTTCAAAATGCCCAAGTTTCGCAGTATGCGGACGGGTACACCTGCCGTGGCCACCCATCTATTGAGCGACCCCCGCAGTTATTTGACTCCCATAGGAAGTTTTTTGCGTAAAAGCAGCTTGGACGAATTGCCGCAGCTATGGAGCATTATCCGGGGGGATATGAGTTTTGTTGGACCTCGCCCTGCACTCTACAACCAGGAAGATTTGATTGCCTTGCGCACCCAGCAAGGGATTCATACTCTGGTGCCGGGGTTAACAGGCTGGGCCCAGATCAATGGGCGGGACGAATTGCCGATTCCCCAAAAAGTCGCATTGGATAAGGAATACATGCAGCGCCAATCCCTGGCATTCGATGCTCGAATAGTATTCTTGACGGCCCTGCGCGTTATCATGCGCAGTGATGTAAGTCATTAATGATTCAGATTGGAGCGTTGATATGGGTAATTTGCTGGATATTCAATTACAGATCGAAAAACTGCAAAAACAGGCGTCCGAAATCAAGGACCGCGAGTTTGACAAAACCGTGCAGGATATTCGGGAAAAGATGAAGGCATTCGGTATCACGTTCAAGGATTTACAGGCCGCACCCTCGGGTCGCAAGGGGCGTGGCAAGGCCGCGGTGGCCGCCAAGCCCAAGGCGTCTGGCTCCAAAGGCAAGACGGCAGGCGTGGTGGTGGCCACTAAATACCGTGGCCCCAATGGGGAAACCTGGAGTGGCCGCGGCCTGACGCCGCGCTGGTTGTCTGCCCTGCTGGCCCAAGGCAAAACCAAGCAAGACTTCGCGATCTGATTCTCAAGGCAACGGAGTTCAATGCAGAGTCTGGTTCTTGGGTGGTCGCGGTCGGCTAAGCGTTTGGTTGTAGTGGGGCTGGACGTTGTCCTGGCTCTTTTGGCGACCTGGCTCTCGTTCTCGTTGCGCCTGGAAACTCTGCATTGGCCGGTAGACGCGCAGTGGTGGGTGTATGGCCTGACGCCGCTATTGTTTGTACCGGTTTTTATCCGGTTTGGCCTGTATCGGGCGATTTTTCGCTACACCGGGCAAGCCGCGCTGCTGGCCACAGCTCTGGCCACAGGGATCTATGCCAGCGTGTTGTTTGGCCTTTTGTTGTGGATGCAGTGGCCGGGTGTGCCGCGCAGTCTGGGCATCTTGCAACCCCTGGTGTTTTTTATCTTGGTTGGCGCCAGCCGTGCGTTCGCCCGCTTTTGGTTGGCAGGGCTTAGCCCTTTGGCGGGTCGTTCGGAGAGTCGCTTCTTGATCTACGGGGCGGGAACAGCGGGTGCACAGACCGCTTCGGCCATGGAAATTGCGGCGCAGTCTGTGCTGGTCGGGTTTGTGGATGATGATCCCGCCAAAGTGGGGCGCAGCATCAATGGCGTGCAGGTCTTCGCTGCATCCAGTGTGGCCAGTCTCGTACGTGAGCAAGGTGTTACCGATCTGCTGTTGGCCATGCCTAGTGCACCACGGTCGCGCCGCAAGGAGATCATCGAGAGCCTGCATGCGGTGCCGGTCCATGTGCGCACCCTGCCAGATTGGGCCGATCTGGCAAGTGGGCGCGTGACCGTGCAAGACTTCAAGGAACTGGACATCGAGGATCTGCTGGGTCGCGACCCCGTGCCCCCCAATACCGACCTGCTGGCGCGCAACCTGAGCGGTAAGGTAGTCTTGGTTACCGGCGCCGGTGGCAGTATTGGCAGCGAGCTGTGCCGGCAGATCGTGGGTCAACGGCCGCGCCAATTGTTGCTGTTGGACCATAGTGAATTCAATCTTTACAGTATCCACCAGGAGTTGGTGGCGGCGGTTGCTGCAGCCGGGTTGGTAGTTGATGTGGTGCCCCTGCTGGCCAGTGTTGCCCACCTGGCACGATTGCAGGACCTTTGTCACAGCTACCGCCCCCATACGGTTTACCATGCTGCCGCCTACAAGCATGTGCCCATTGTCGAGTCCAATCCGGCGGTGGGCATGGAGAACAATGTGTTTGGTACCCTGAACATGGCACGCGCCGCGCTGGATAGCGGGGCGTCCAGTTTTGTATTGGTATCCACAGACAAAGCGGTCCGGCCGACCAACATCATGGGGGCCAGCAAGCGCATGGCCGAACTGGTGTTGCAGGCCCTAGCTGCCCAATCGCCAGCCGGCGAGGGCAGTGGTACCTGCTTCAGTATGGTCCGGTTCGGCAACGTGCTGGGATCCAGTGGCAGCGTGGTACCGCTGTTTAGGCGCCAGCTGGCGGAAGGTGGGCCTTTGACGGTTACGCATGCCGAGGTGACCCGCTATTTCATGACGATTCCCGAGGCCGCGCAACTCGTTTTACAAGCGGGTGCCATGGCGCGCGGTGGCGAAGTGTTTGTTCTGGATATGGGTGAGCCCGTCAAAATCATCGATCTGGCACGGCGCATGGTGGAGTTGTCGGGTATGACCGTGCGCGATGAGGCCACCCCCAATGGCGACATCAGCATCGCCATTACCGGCCTGCGCCCGGGCGAGAAACTGTATGAGGAGCTACTGATCGGCGACAACCCTACTGCCACCGTTCATCCGCGCATCATGATGGCGCATGAACACGGACTGGATTGGCCCGCGCTTGAGCAGCATCTTCAAACCTTGCGCCAAGGCGTGGCTTCGGACGACATTGCGCAGATCAAGGCTGTCCTGCGCGTCTGTGTGCACGGCTATGTCGGAGATTCCGATATCTCCGAACTGTCTTGATCGGCTGCGGCCGACTTCATCGCCAGTGCCAGTGGGTACAGCGTATTGCGTGGCTCGCCGGTAATGTCCGCGGCCAGTTTGACCGCAGTCTTGAGCGGAAGATGTTCCATGAGCATTTTCAGGATACGGGTGTCCTGTGGCGCCGCAGCGGCGGGTGGCACCGGATGTAGCACCAGGGCGAACTCTCCCCGCAGGCGGTTCGAGTCTGCCGTCAACCAGGCTGGCAGATCCTGGGCGCTGAGGGTTGCCACTTCTTCAAACTGTTTGGTCAGCTCTCGGCCTACGGTCAAACGACGCGTCCCCAGGGTTGCCAAGGCACCTGCCAGGGCTTCTATGCGATGGGGCGCCTCCAACAGCACGACGGCCCGTTCCTCGGCGGCCAAGGACAGAACCTCCCGCTCCCGCTCACCGGCCTTGCTGGCGAGAAAACCCACAAATACAAAACCACCGGGCTGGTCTTCAACAAGTCCCGCCACCGACAACACAGTAGTCACGCTGCTGGGCCCGGGCAGTGGAATGGCGCGTAAGTTGTGTTGCCGTACCGCTGCCACCAGGCGCGCGCCCGGGTCGCTGATGCCTGGCGTTCCGGCATCGCTGACATAAGCCACGCGCTGGCCTTGGCGCAGATGGTCCATGACAGTATGGGCAGCCTGAGATTCATTGTGCTGATGAACCGCAATCAGCTGGCTGGAAGTCTTGTCGATTCCATAGGCGCGCAACAGCGACTGGGTGTGGCGCGTGTCCTCGCAGGCAATGGCGTCCACCAATCCCAGCACATGCAGCGCCCTCAGACTGATGTCAGCCAGATTGCCGATGGGTGTGGCGACCACGTACAGCGTTCCCTGCGGATAATGTTGCACAGAAGCGGCCTGGGAAGAGGCCGCAAGGGCAGAAGTAAATAAAGCGCTCACATGGGAATCCTTTCATCAAAACCGAATGGCATCGGCGCCACCGCGGCCACGACCAAGCAAGTTGGTGACGGTGCGGAAGATCTGGCCCTGCACTACCTGCAAAAGCAAGGGTTGCGTTTGCTGGTGCGCAATTATCGGACGCCGGGACGTGGTGGCGGTGAGATAGACCTCATCATGCACGCGCCCGACGGCACAACGGTTTTTGTGGAAGTGCGCAAACGCAGCTCGTTGCACTACGGCGGTGCCGCAGCCAGTGTTGGCGGCGTGAAACAGCGGCGCATTGTGTTTGCTGCCCGTCATTATCTGATGCGCCTGCGCGAAATGCCGCCCTGCCGATTTGACGTGGTGGTGATCGAGCCCGATGGTGTGCAATGGTTACAGGCCGCTTTTGACGCGGGCTGAGAGGGGTATCATCGCCACCCATGCTGGAACAACGAATTCAACAAAATTTTATTGACAGTGCCGACCTGAAGTACCAGTCGGCACTTAGTTTGAGCAAACCCATTGCTGCAGCCGTGCAGGCCATGTTGACCTGTGTGACCAGCGGTGGCAAGGTGCTCGCCTGCGGCAACGGCGGATCTGCGGCAGATGCTCAGCACTTTGCAGCTGAATTTGTTGGCCGCTTTGAGCGTGAACGCCCGGAGTTGGGTGCGATTGCACTGACTACCGACAGTTCGATCCTCACAGCCATCGCCAACGATTACGATTTCAGCGCCATTTTTTCCCGCCAGGTCCGCGCACTGGGTTCGCCGGGTGACGTATTGTTGGCGATCTCCACCAGTGGCAATTCGGCCAATGTACTGGCAGCGATCGAAGCGGCCCATGCCCGCGAAATGGTGGTCGTGGGCTTGACTGGACGGGGTGGTGGCAAGATGGCACAGCTGTTGCGTGACACGGACGTTCATATCTGTGTGCCGCATGACCGAACAGCTCGCATCCAAGAAGTTCACATTTTGTCTTTGCATTGCATCTGTGATGCCGTAGATGCCCAGTTGTTGGGCGAACAGGAACCTACCAAATGAAATTTTCTTTTCGACGCACCGGCGCATTGCTGGTATTGATGGGCACAACGCTGGGCGCCTTGACCGCCTGTTTTCCACTTGTCATGGGTGGTGCCGTGGTTACTGGCATGGTCGCAACGGACCGGCGAACCACGGGTACGGTGGTGGAGGACGAGGGTATCGAGCTGCGCGCGGCCAGTCGTATTCGGGAAAACCTGGGTGAGCGCGGTCACGTCAACGTGACCAGCTACAACCGCCAGGTTTTGCTGACCGGTGAAGTACCGTCGGCACAGGATAAACAGCTGGTCGAACAAATCGTGGCCGGCGTTGACAATGTACGCCATGTGGTCAACGAACTTTCCATCCTGGGCAATTCCACACTCACCCAGCGATCCTCGGATTCGTTGGTCACAGGCCGGGTGAAGGCTGCTTTGGTGGACGCCAGAGACTTGTATTCCAATGCTTTCAAGATCACCACCGAGCGCGGAACGGTGTACGTGATGGGGCGGGTGACCGCACGCGAAGCGGCACGTGCCACCGAGCTGATCAGCGGAACGACCGGTGTGCAACGGGTGGTCCGCATCCTGGAGACCATAAGCGAAGACGAGTTGGCGCGTATGTCGGCCACGCCACCCAAAGACGCTCCCAAACAATAGCAAGAATGTAGCGCTGCACGCGCTGCGACCTGCGAGAGGAAGGCCTTACTTCAGGCGTTTGATTAAACTCGACGTATCCCAGCGCTGGCCGCCCATGGCCTGCACATCGGCGTAGAACTGGTCTACCAAGGCGGTAACTGGTAAACGAGCCCCATTGCGTTTGGCTTCGTCCAGCACCAAGCCCAGGTCCTTGCGCATCCAGTCCACGGCAAAGCCGAAGTCAAACTTGTCGGCCACCATGGTCTTGCCACGGTTATCAAGTTGCCAGCTTTGGGCCGCGCCCTTTCCAATGACGTCCAGCACCTGGTTCATGTCCAAACCGGCCTTCTGGCCAAAAGCGATGGCCTCACTGAGGCCTTGAACCAGGCCGGCAATACAAATCTGATTCACCATCTTGGCCAGCTGACCCGCGCCGCTGTCGCCCAACAAGGTGAATGCACGTGAAAAAGCCATGCCGACCGGGCGTGTCCGTTCAAACGCGGCGGCCTCACCACCACACATGACCGTCAACAGGCCGTTTTGGGCACCGGCTTGCCCACCGGACACAGGTGCATCCACAAAATGCAAACCCTGTTGCTTTGCTATGACGTGGAGTTCGCGGGCAATATTGGCCGATGCGGTGGTGTGGTCCACAAACACGGCGCCGGGTTTCATGCCGGCAAACGCGCCGTCTGGGCCTAGTGTGACGCTGCGCAGATCGTCGTCATTACCCACGCAGCAGAACACGATATCCGCATTGGCGACTGCCAAGGCAGGTGTTGCGCCATACGCATTTTGGCTATTTGTGCCGAAAGCCCCCGAGAATTCTGCGCACCATGCTATCGATTTGCTAGCAGTTCGGTTGTAGACGGTAACGGTGTGCCCCGCCAGTGCCAGGTGACCGGCCATGGGGTAACCCATGACGCCCAGGCCCAAAAAGGCAACGCGGGCGGGGGGAGTGGCTTCGTAGGTTTTGGGGTTGGTGGATGGCATTGCAAAAATAGAAGTCAAGCGGTTGAATGGCGGCGACCCGCGCAGCGGCGGAGCGTGGGGGCCACAAATCCGCGCAGGGCCGCCCCAAGCGGATTTAGCCCCCTCGGGGGGCAGCGACCCCGCGCAGCGGCGGAGCGTGGGGGCAACTGTCACACGATGGCGAAGTTTTCAGTGCCTGCTGCCAGGTCAGTGGACTTGGCGCGCTGGCTGTTGAGCTTGATTTGCAGACGCAGGTCGTTCAACGAATCGGCGTTGCGCAGGGCGTCTTCAAAGGTGATCTGGTTGCGCTCGTACATGTCAAACAGGGCCTGGTCAAAGGTCTGCATACCAGCCTGCCGGCTTTTCTTCATGATTTCCTTGATCTCAGCGACTTCACCCTTGAAGATCAGGTCCGAGATCAGCGGTGAGTTGATCATGATTTCGACCGCCGCTACACGACCCTTGCCATCCTGCTTGGGGATCAGGCGCTGGGACACCAGCGCCTTGAGGTTCAGGGACAAGTCCATCAGCAACTGGGCGCGGCGCTCTTCCGGGAAGAAGTTGATGATCCGGTCCAGCGCCTGATTGGCGCTGTTGGCGTGCAGAGTGGCCAGACACAGGTGGCCGGTTTCGGCAAAAGCGACCGCATGCTCCATGGTTTCGCGATCGCGGATTTCGCCCATCAGAATCACATCCGGCGCCTGGCGCAACGTGTTCTTCAACGCAGCTTCCCAACTATCGGTGTCGATCCCGACTTCGCGCTGGGTCACCACGCAGTTTTTGTGCGCGTGTACAAACTCCACCGGGTCTTCCACCGTAATGATGTGTCCGTAGGAGTTTTCGTTGCGCCAGTCCACCATGGCCGCCAGTGTGGTGGACTTGCCCGAACCGGTAGCACCGACCATGATGCACAAGCCGCGTTTGGACTGGGCGACCTCCTTGAGCACTTGGGGGACGCCCAGGCCGTCAATGGTGGGCAATATGGTGGGGATCACCCGCAGCACCATGCCGACTTTGCCTTGCTGGATGAACGCATTGACACGGAAACGCCCGATGCCTGCCGGGGAGATGGCGAAATTGCTTTCCTTGGTGCGTTCAAAATCTGCCACCTGCTTGTCGTTCATGATGGAGCGCGCTAGTGACAGCGTGTGTGTCGCGTTCAGCGCCTGCGGCGACACCTTGGTCACCTTGCCATCAACCTTGATCGCCGGGGGAAAGTCACCTGTGATGAACAAATCGCTTCCGTTGCGACCAACCATCAGTTTGAGCAGGTCATTGATAAATTTCGTGGCTTGATCGCGTTCCATGAGAACACCTCCCTTTCAATATTTGAGTCTTGCCGGAATGTGAGGGGCTAAATCCCAGAAGTGCCGCGGAACCGGCTTTGCCCGGCCGCTGGCGCTGCCCCCTGCAAGGGGGAAAGCGTAACGACTCGAAGTGCGCGAAGCCGGGGCGTGAGCCATGATCAGCCGGGGAAGTTTTCAGGGATTTTTGCCTTGCCGCGCGCTTCGGCTGCGCTGATGACATTGCGCTTGACCAGTTCGGTCAAGTTCTGGTCCAGCGTCTGCATGCCCACGCTGTTACCGGTTTGGATGGATGAATACATTTGCGCCACCTTGGCCTCGCGGATCAGGTTGCGAATGGCGCTGGTACCCAGCATGATCTCGTGCGCTGCCACGCGGCCCTGGCCGTCCTTGGTCTTGCACAGCGTTTGCGAAATCACGGCCTGCAACGATTCGGACAGCATGGCCCGTACCATTTCTTTCTCATCGGCCGGGAACACATCAATGATCCGGTCAATCGTCTTGGCGGCGCTGGAGGTGTGCAGCGTGCCAAACACCAAGTGACCTGTTTCTGCCGCCGTCATTGCCAGCCGGATGGTCTCCAGATCGCGCATTTCGCCGACCAGAATACAGTCCGGGTCTTCCCGCAGCGCAGAGCGCAAGGCGGCTGCAAACGACAGGGTGTGTGGTCCTACTTCGCGCTGGTTGACCAGGCACTTCTTGGATTCGTGCACAAACTCGATGGGGTCTTCCACGGTCAGGATGTGGCCGAACTCGGTCTCATTCAGGTAGTTGACCATGGCCGCCAGCGTGGTGGATTTTCCCGAACCTGTGGGGCCGGTAACCAGCACCATGCCGCGTGGTTTGAGCGCCAACTCGCCAAAGATCTTGGGCGCGTTGAGCTGCTCTAGCGACAAAATCTTGCTGGGGATGGTTCGGAACACCGCACCGGCACCGCGGTTGTGGTTGAAGGCATTGACACGAAACCGCGCCAGGCCGTCGATCTCGAACGAGAAATCGATTTCCAGAAACTCTTCGTAATGCTTGCGCTGGCCGTCGTTCATGATGTCATACACCATGCCGTGGACCTGCTTGTGGTCCAGCGCTTCCACATTGATGCGGCGCACATCGCCGTGGACGCGGATCATGGGGGGCAGGCCGGCCGACAGATGCAAGTCGGAAGCCTTGTTTTTAACGCTGAAGGCCAGTAGTTGGGTAATGTCCACGGTGTCCTCTTCCAGTAAGCGGGGTTTGTTACGCTAGAGTGATTATGACCATGATTGCAGAGAATCTCCACCACGTTCAAACACGAATAACACAGGCCTGCACACAGGCTGGGCGAGAGGGGCGTGCCGTGCGGCTGCTGGCCGTCTCCAAGACGTTTGGCCCGGACGCAATCGCCGAGGCCCATGCCGCTGGGCAGACCGCGTTTGGGGAGAACTACATCCAGGAAGCAGTGGACAAGATCCAGGCCCTGCGGAACCTGCCGCTGGAGTGGCACTGCATTGGCCCTATCCAAAGCAACAAGACGCGGTTGGTGGCCGAGCACTTTGACTGGGTGCACACCATAGACCGCCTGAAGATTGCTCAGCGGCTGAGTGAGCAACGGCCCGCGCACCTGGAGCCATTGCAGGTGTGCATCCAGGTTAATGTGGACGGAGGCTCCACCAAGTCGGGGGTGGCAGCAAGCGAGGCGCTAGCCCTGGCGCATGCGGTGGCGGTGCTGCCCCAGCTGCGCCTGCGTGGCATCATGTGTATCCCCGAGCCCGCTCCTGATTTTGTAGCTGCCTGTGCAGTATTTTCGGGGGCTAAGGCCCTGTTTGACGATATGCAGCTGGCCGGGTTGCCCGTTGACACACTGTCGATGGGCATGAGCGCGGATATCGAAGCCGCAATCGCCAGCGGCTCCACGATGGTGCGGGTGGGCAGTGCGATCTTCGGCCAGCGCGGTCTTACTTCTTAGGTAGCGGGAACGGTTTGACGGTACCGCAGTCGCTACCCAACCAGCGGCCATTGGTCTGCATGTCCATTTTTTCGGGCTTGCCACGTACCAAGGAGGTGGTGCTCATCTTCATGCTGTAGGCGTCTGCACTGGTAAAGGTGACCTGGCCCTCGCCACTGCTGGGCGGCTTGGTGCAGACAAAGGAAAACTTCATGCTGTTGCCGCTGCGGGGGCTGTTGGTGTGGGTGCAATCATTCTGTTGGTGGTCGGCCTGGCGGCTGGTGACCTCGTTGCGGTCAATCATTTCCTGGGTCATGCACATTTTGATGCTCATGCCGGTGCCGCCGTTGGCACCCATTTGAATGCCCTGCTTGGCCATCATGTCCTGCATCATCTTGCGTTGTTCAGGTGGCATGTTTTCCATCTGCTTTTGTGCCTGGGCCATGGCAGCAGACAGTTCGCCGGAGCCACCCTGCATCTGGGTGGTGATTTCCCAGAGACCGGGCTTGATGGTCTGCGCATGGACTAGAACGGTGGTGCCCAGCAGCATACATGCGGTGAATGCGTTTCGCAGTTTCATGGTGTATTCCCTTCAAAGCGGCGATTGTGGCAAAGCTTGAGTGATTTGTGAATGGGCGTGGCGCTGTCGAAGTAGTAGGCCAGGCAACACACACGTGTCGACCCTGACTGTATAGAATTGCACAAGCAGCCATGGCCAATACCGATCAACACCCCTACACCCCCGGCGAAACCGTGCTCGACGGTCTGACCACGATCGGGTCGACTGGGGCAACGGGAGCCACGGCCAATATGGCCGTGTTGTTTGCCGATGTGGTGGGCAGCACCAAGCTGTATGACACCTTTGGTGATGCTGCCGCCAAGCAGATGATCGATGAATGCCTGGCGGTTCTGCAGGGTGTGGTGTTGCAATACGGCGGGCGGGTCGTCAAGACCATTGGCGATGAAATCATGTGTGTGTTGCCCAGTGCCGATGCAGGCTGCCTGGCAGCCACTGATATGCACAACAAGATCACTGCCTTGCCTGTGGTGTCACAGGTCAAGCGCAGCGTGCGCATAGGCTTCCATTTTGGCCCGGTCATCGAAGAAAACAACGATGTGTTCGGGGACACGGTCAACCTGGCAGCCCGTATGGCCGGCCTTGCAAAGAGCGCACAAATCATCACCACCGGAGCCACTGTGGCCTGCATGGCGCACATGTTGCAACTCTCCACGCGCAAGATTGCCGCTTTGGCGGTCAAAGGCAAGGGTGATGATGTGGCCGTGAGCGAAGTCATCTGGCAAGGTGGCGAGGAGTTGACCATGACCACCTCATCCTTGGCATTCACCAGCAAAGTGGTCTCCCTGCGGCTGGAACACAGTCTGCAGGACAGGGCCTGGGTCGTGGACAGCGCTCATGCCTCCTTGTTGCTGGGGCGCGATGCGAGTTGCGACATTGTCATTACAGACCGCAACGCTTCGCGCCAGCACGCCCGTATCGAATGCCGCCGCGACAAGTTCTATCTCGTGGACCAAAGCACCAACGGCACCGCCGTGGTCATTGCAGACGAGGCCGAGGTACTGCTGCGCCGCGAAGAAATCATGCTGCGCGGTAGTGGCCGCATTGGTTTCGGTCGTTCGGTGAATCTGCCCGATTCTGAGTTCGTGACCTTTGCGGTTCTAGGCTGATCAGGTCGTCTTGCTGGCCAGCTTGCCACGCGCACCTGGTGCACTTTGCAGGCCAGCGGGCGGCAGGGCGTCGAGTTTGCCGCGTACCGCAGACTCGGAACAGGCGGCCGAGAAACTCACATTCACGTCCGAACCGTTGGCCCCGGCCAGCGCAAAACACGCTTGGCCCAGTTTGGTGTTCAAGGGCTTGAGCACACTGTCGTTGACCAAATCACTGGCATTGCCTTCGGCCATTTGCAGTTGGTATTGGCCATTGTCAGATGTCAGCTGGGCATCCAGCACCTGGCGGAAGCCGCGCAGCTCACGCAGCAGCAATCGGGCGCTTTGTTTGTCCGGCAGGCCGGAAATGTTCAGCCTGACCTTTTGCGCGCTGAAATTGAAGTGCTCCAGGAAGAAGTTCTTGGAAAACTCGTCACCCACCAGTTTGCCGATTTCGGCCAGCGCCTGGTCCTCCGAGGCCCAGCTCTTGCCGGTGGGGTTGACCGTATTCAGGTAAACCTCTTCGCCTGTGGCCTTGTCAGTGGCCTTGATGGTCCACGACGTGAGTGCCGTCTTGGTGATGGTCAGACCCGATGCTGGCAATTTGGCAGACAGGACTTTGAGCTTGACTTCTCCGTCGATTTGGAAATCTGACGGCTGCACCTTGGCTCCGGGCTTGACGTCGCCATCCGCCGACCAGACTCGGAAGCCAAAGGACTTGATACGGTCCTTCACCACATTTTCAGCCACCATGGAGCGCTCTGCTGGCAAGGCCTGTGTGGTGTCTGCATTGCGGATTGCCATCTGGATCGAAACCTTGGGGTCGCCGTTGTTACGGATGAACTCGATGCGCTCTTCCTTGGACAACTGGTTCAGCGACTTCTGCACATCCCGTACACGTACGACTGCCCGTGCTTCGGTTTCCAGCAGACCGTCCTTGCCCGTTGCCGCAGCGCCCTCCTGGATCATGGTCTTGATGAAGGCATTGGGCTGCGACAGCAGCTTTTTGTCCAGCACCGCGTAGTTTTTGTTGATGGACTCTTTCTCTACATACAGCGCTACCGCTTTTTCCACCAGCTGGCGCATGGCGTCAGCCCGGGATTCGGTTTGCGCCGCATTGGCATCACCATTGAAGCGTGCATCTTTGGGGTCCACCAGGCCAATGGCGCTGATGACCATGGTGCCCGGCTCCAGCGCGGGCTCTGAGGGGCTGGTCGTTGTTGATGGTGCGTCGGCGGGTGTTGCGGCTGCGGTCACTGTGCCGCTGGCACTGCTCTGCTGCGCCGCAACGGTACTACCGCCCCCACTGCCTCGGGTGAGCATGTAACCGCCGGTGCCCACAATGGCCGCCCCAATGATGGCCACGGTAGCCACCAGGGCCGCATTGGATTTGCCTTTGCCTGCGCTGGCCGGTGTCGACGCGGCGGTCTGCTCCCACAGTGGTGGTGGGTTGCCCTTGGAGCCAGGGTTGGCAGCCGGTTGGGCTGCTGATTTGACCGGAGCGGGCGCTTTGGCGATGGTCGCCATGCTCAGTTCTGTACGGTCGGGGTCCAATGCTGCATTGGCTGCTGTCGTTGACGCGGCACCCAATGTGGCTTTGATCGCTTGCGCAAATTCCTGCGCCGTCTGGTAACGCTCGTCCGGGTTTTTGGCCATGGCCTTCTTCACCACCGCGTCAAACGCCGCCGGCAGGGCAACGTTCAGCAGCGATGGTGCCAACGGCTCCTCGTGCAACACCTTGTACATGATGGTGGTGGAGTTACCGGTAAACGGTTTCTCGCCCGTCAAAAACTGGTACAGGATGACGCCGCACGAGAAGATGTCACTGCGTCCATCGACTGGTTGGCCCATGAACTGTTCAGGCGACATATAGGCTGGTGTGCCCATCACCGTACCCACTTGCGTGAGCTCGGATTTCTCGACGCGTGCAATGCCGAAGTCAGCCACCTTGACCTTGCCGTCGTCCAGCACAATCAGATTGGCGGGTTTCATGTCGCGGTGCACCACACCATGGGCGTGGGCGTGGGCCAGAGCATCCAGAATCTCGCCCATCAGGCGATCAATGTCTTTCAGGGCAAAACGTTCATTGGCCTCAAAGAAATCGCGCAGCTCTTTGCCTTTGACAAATTCCATGGCGATGTACGCGACACGCTGGCGTGCCTGCTGCGCCGCTTCGCCGGCCACCATGGTGTGGTCTTCATCAACCACGGCTTCGCCATAGTCATAGACCGCCACGATGCCGGGGTGGTTGAGCCGGCCAGCCGCCTGCGCTTCGCGTTTGAAGCGTGCCAGCACCTGGGCCGCTTCGTCGGCCTGGAGCTGCTGTGGCAGGATGGTCTTGATGGCAACCGTGCGTTCAATGAGCGGATCGAACCCCTCATAAACAATGCCCATCGCACCCTTGCCGAGTTCACGGCGGATGGTGTACTTGCCGAGTTGGGTGAGTGTGCTCATTTATGTTTGGCGTCGATATCCCACACCAGGGTTTGGACCAGGCGTTGCACCATGGTGTCCAGGCCGACGCCGCCCTTGGCAGATTCCGACACGCCCATCACGCTGGTACCTGTTGCGCCCACTTCCATTTTCAGGTCTTTGTAGCCTTGGGCAACCTGTTCTGTCGTGTTGGCGTCCATGATCTTGTAGCGCATGCCAATCAGCCACACGCCCGTGCTGTCGGCGGTCTGCACGGAGCCCGCAACGGTGCCGGCTGCGGCGCCCGCCATGCTGCCGCCCCCAAAAATGGACAACAAGCCTCCCACTGCGCGCCCATCAAAGCCTTTCTTGTTTTCGGCAATCTGCTCAGCCTTGAGGATGTCAAACTTCAGAATCCACTTGGTGGTCTTGAGCTTGCCCACCTGCATGGTCTTGCGTGCAGCGGCCGGGTCGCCCAAGTTGTAGGCCAGTGAGATCTCGTTTACCAGTGGCCCCAGGTTGGTGCGCTCCAACACCGGAAAGTTGGCGTTGGACAATTCCAGTTCGGCAAAGTCGGCGATGTTGTTGGGCAGGAAGCGCTGCGTGAAGCTGGCGTTGTTGCTCTTGATCTCGCCAGGTATGACGATCAGCGCAGGGCCGCGGCGGCCCTTATTGGTGTACTCGACCTCCCGGTACGCGGCGGCATCAGCGGCCGCATTGGCCTTGTCCGAAGTGGATGTGCCTGAGGTGGGTGAGGGATTGCCAAAAGTGGGTTGTGCTTGCACCGTGCTGCCCAGCGCACACAGTGTCAGCAGAGCCGTTACGGCGAGGTTTTTGAAGGGTTGGAAACGCTGGCTCATTGACTTAACTCCCAAAATAGAAAAACCGATATCTGCCACGGTCTGAACCGTAACCCATTACTAGCAAATGCGACTCAGCCGCCCACGCGGCAATAGTCACCATACAACTGCGCGACCACTTCGTCGGCCTTTTCGTTGATCAGGGTCAGGGCCATGCCCGCAGTATCCATGCCCGCATAACTGGCGTTCTCGGCACTGGCCTCGGCCAGCGTGCGGCCGCTGGCATCCGTCAGGGTGAAGTTCATGCGGATGCTGACCTGGTTGACGCGGACGATGCGGTTGTAAGCGGTCTCCGTGGAGATCAATCCACGCAAAACATACTGTGCGGCAAGGCGTTTGGATGCACTCAGCGCTGCGTCTGGGTCGTTCTTGAAATAGGCGTCAATTTCAGCCTGGGCAACCTGGGCCTTGATCTGGGCCTGGGTCACGGTCTTGAGGCCCACGCGTTGCAAGCGGGCGTTAAGGGCATCAAACGGCCCGCCATAGGCGGACTGGTTGGCTTTGACGTAGCCGTTGTGGCTTTCACCGATCAAAACCATGATCTTCTGGTTCTTGATCTTGCTGCGGCAGGGGCTGGCCAGTATGGCTTGCACGCGGGCCTGGGTTTCGGCCTCGCGCTGCTGGTCTGCCGTGTCTTCATTGGAAAACTTGAAGCCCTGGGCAAACGACCCCCCACTGAACAGGGTGGCGGCTGCAAACAAGGCAATCAGGGCATGGCGCATAAGGTTGAGATCCAGGGGGTGGAACAAACACAGCGTTGTCGCAGTGGAGCTTAAAGGGATCTAACGTGGCGCGCCAGCGTAACGGCTTGCGGGTTTTCCCTCGGGCGGATTATAGGGAGCGGTTTTTCCGAGTTGTATCAGACGTGTAACAGTGTTTCCAGGCTTGTACCGGGGCTTAGAACAGCGTGAGTTGGGTGGTGTTTTTGACTTCTTCCATGACCGGGTAGGTGCGGGTTTCGCGAACCCCGGGCAACTGCCACAACACGGTGCCGGCAAAGTCGCGGTAGGCGGCCATGTCGGCCATGCGGGTCTTGAGCAGGTAGTCAAAACCACCGGCCACCATATGGCATTCCATGATTTCGCCGCGAACTTGCACTGCGGCTTTGAAGGCTTCGAACACGTTGGGGGTGGTGCGGTCCAGCAGTACTTCTACAAACACCATCATGCCGGCGCCGAGTTTGAGCGGGTTGAGGCGTGCCTCGTAGCCGAGGATGTAGCCGTCTTTGGTAAGCCTTTGCACCCTGGCCAATACTGCGGTCGGGGAGAGGGAGACTGTCTCTGCCAGTTTCAGGTTGGAGACGCGGCCGTCTTCCTGCAGGCAGGTGAGGATTTTTAGGTCTATTCGGTCCAGGTCAGATGTATGGGTTGCCATTGGGTTGCCCTATTCGTTTGTTTTGTGGGGTAGCGGTTTGGGTAGGGCTGGCAGCTGGATGTTCTGCTCCGTGTCCCCCGCCCTTCGGGCTCCTCCTTTACAAACGAATAACACCCTGCCGCAAGCCCTACCCAAACCTCCGCAGCAGGCGCGCGCTCAGAAATGAACAGAATATTCATCTGCAATATCAGCAAATTTTAGTGAGAAATTGCATCAATATTAGGAGAATATAGCGACATCGTCCGTTTGATGGAGGCAATTCAGTCCATCCGGCAAGTAAATTAACAGGAGCCCAAAATGCCCGTCCCTCAACGCCTGCCCTTCCCCTACCGCCCCGAAGCCGAAGTCGTGGCACGCCACCTGCAAACTGTGAGCCAGGCTTTGGACTGGGCCGACGCTGCGCGCTCTGCCGCGCCTTGGGTGCAGGCCGTGCGCGACAACCCGCCGCCGTTTTGGGCCATGGAGAGCCTGCTCAAGGAATACCCCATTTCCAGCGCCGAAGGTCTAGCCTTGATGCGCCTGGCCGAAGCGCTGTTGCGCGTGCCTGATGCGGAGACCGCCATTGCGCTGACCGCCGATCAGTTGGGCCGTGCCGACTTTGATGGCAGCGGCGACAAGGTGTTGGCGCGCCTGTCCAGCACCGCCATCGCAATGAGCAAACACTTCCTCCCCGGCGCCGCCGATGGCAATGCCAAGAGCGAACCGGGGTTGATGGGCAAGCTGGGCGCCAAGACCGTGGTGGCCGCCACGCTGCGCGCCGTGCAGTTGTTGGGTCGCCAGTTTGTGCTGGGCCAGAACATGAAAGAGGCGCAGCGCGAGGCCGATAGCGCGCGTAAACATGCCAACCTGACCTTCAGCTACGACATGCTGGGCGAGGGCGCGCGCACGGACGAAGATGCACTGCGTTATTTGCAAAGTTATGCAGATGCTATTGATTCCATAGCTGCTCGTGCAGACAAGACGGGGGCTCTGGAGAAGAATGACGGTATCTCCATCAAGCTGAGTGCATTGCACCCACGATACGAAGACGCCCATAGCGCACGCGTCATGGCCGAGCTGGTGCCCCGCGTTTGGGGCCTGTGCCAGCGCGCCGCTGCCGCCAATATCAATCTGACCGTCGACGCCGAAGAGGTGGACCGCCTGGAGCTGTCGCTGGAACTGTTCGAAGCCCTGGTCGCCAAAGTGGCCGAGCACTGCCCCACATGGACTGGTTTTGGCCTGGCCATGCAGGCCTACCAGACCCGCTCGCTGGATCTGATTGGCCACATCACTGGCTTGGCACGCCGCTACAAAGTACGACTGATGTGCCGCCTGGTCAAGGGCGCGTATTGGGATGCGGAGATCAAGCGCGCGCAGGAGTTCGGTCTGCCGCACTACCCGGTGTTCACGCACAAACACCACACCGATGTGTCTTACCTGGCCTGCGCCAGTGCACTGCTGGCTGCGCCCGATGCGGTCTACCCTCAGTTCGCCACGCACAATGCGGCCACCATTGCCGCCATTCTGCAAATGGGCGCCAAGACCGGTGCCAAGTTTGAGCTGCAACGCTTGCACGGCATGGGTGAGGGCGTGTACCGCGAGGTGCTGAAGAACCCGCTGGTCACCTGCCGCGTCTACGCCCCCGTGGGCGCACACCGCGACCTGCTGGCCTACCTGGTGCGCCGCTTGTTGGAGAATGGCGCCAACTCCTCGTTTGTGCACCAGTTGGCGGATGAGTCCGTGGGCATGCAAGAGCTGTTGATTTCGCCGCTGCGCCTGGAGCCCCATTCCAGCCTGCCGCTGCCTCCGGTTCTGTTTGGCGCCCACGCTGGTGCCCGCAAGAACAGCACGGGTCTGGACCTGACCGTGCCCACCATGCGCGAGCCGTTGATGGCCGCGTTGGCAAGCACCACCGTGCCCGTGGTGTCGGAGTTCAACACCCAGAATACCGCCAGCGCCTTTGCCGCAGCCCACAGCAGCTACAAACAGTGGAGCAAGACCGCAGTGTCTGAGCGCGCCACCATCCTGCGCCGTGCCGCCGACACCATGCTGGAGCAAACCCCCGCCTTCGGCGCCCTGCTGGTCAAGGAAGCCCACAAGACCTGGGGCGACGCGGTGAGCGAAGTGCGTGAGGCGGTGGACTTCTTGCGCTACTACGCCGACGAAGCCGAGCGCATCATGCAGCCCATGGCCATGCCCCAAGTCCACGGCGCGCCACCCGCGCTGGCCAGTTACGCCTTTGGTGTAACCGGCGAGACCAACACCTTGTCGCTGACCGCACGCGGCGTGTGGGTCTGCATCAGCCCGTGGAATTTCCCACTGGCTATTTTTGTGGGCCAGGTTGCTGCGGCCCTGGCGACCGGCAATACCGTACTGGCCAAACCGGCCGAGCAAACGCCGGGCGTGGCCCAGGTTGCCGTGCAACTGATGCATGCCGCGGGTGTGCCTGTGGATGCCCTCCAACTTCTGCACGGCGCGGGTGAAACCGTGGGCGCAGCCCTGGTGGCCCAGCCTGGCGTTGCTGGTGTCGTGTTCACCGGCTCCACCCAGGTTGCCAAGATCATCAACCGTGCGCTGGCCGCCAAAGACGGTGCGATTGTTCCGCTGATTGCCGAAACCGGCGGCATCAACGCCATGGTGGTGGACTCCAGCGCCCTGCCGGAGCAGGTGGTCGATGCGGTGGTGCAAAGCGCCTTCCGCAGCGCCGGACAACGCTGCTCCGCGCTGCGCCTGTTGTGTGTGCACGCTGCTATTGCTGATGGTGTCATCGCCATGCTCAAAGGTGCGGCCAGCGAGCTGGTGGCCGGAGATACAGCCGACCTGGCCACCGATGTGGGCCCGGTCATCGACGCGGAAGCTTATGACAACATCCAGAAACACATCCAGCGCCTGCGCCTTGAGGCAAAAGTGCTTCTAGCCCCCGTTCAATCTAATCAAAGCGCTAGTAAAAACGTAGCAAACCTGATTGCACCCCATGCTTTCGAGGTGAACAGCATTGCCGATGTCAAAGCTGAAATCTTTGGCCCCGTGTTGCAGGTGGTGCGCTGGAACGGCGAACCCGCCGACATCATTGCCCAGGTCAATGCGCTGGGTTATGGTCTGACCTGCGGCATCCAGACCCGCATCGACAGCCGCGCCCAGGCGCTGGCCCACGCCGCCCATGTGGGCAACATCTACATCAACCGCAACATGATTGGTGCGGTGGTGGGTGTGCAGCCTTTTGGTGGTGAAGGCCTGAGTGGCACGGGTCCCAAAGCGGGTGGTCCGCACTATTTGTACCGCTTTTGCGCGGAGCAGACGATTACGGTGAACACGACGGCGGCGGGGGGCAATGCGGCGCTGTTGGCCAGCATGCACTGATGCGTCCGCTCAGCGAGCTTTTGCTGGGCTATGAGCCGGGTAAGGCGTCGCTAACAGCAGGTACAGGCCGACTGAAAAGAAGATCAGGATCATGCCCATACCCGCCCGCGCGCTGCCCGTCCACTGCGTCACCACAGCTACGCTGAGCGGAGCCACGAAACTCGTGGCCCTGCCAGCCAATGCGTAGAGGCCAAAGTAGCGACCGGACTCGTCTTCAGACACGCTGCGTGCCATGTAGGCCCTGGACGACGCCTGTACCGGGCCAAAAACCAAACCAATCAGCAGACCGAATGCGACATAGGCCTTTTCGGCACCTGTAGCAAATAACCCACCGGCATCGTCGGTGGCAAAGGTCATCAGCCCGAACAAGGAAAAGCCCGGCCCTGTGGACACAATGCCGATGGTCGCCACGATCAGAACAATGATCGACGCCATCACAACCCACTTGGAACCCCGGCGCGTGTCGAGCCTGCCGCCCCAGATCGAGCCACCGATCGCGGTGATGTTGAGGATGATTCCGTAGACGCCCAGCTCGATGATGGACCACCCAAACATGCCGGCGGCGAACCCGCCGCCCAGGGCCAAAAGGGCACCAATGCCGTCCTGGTAAATCATGCGGGCCATGAGAAAACGAAGCAGTCCGGCCCGGCGGCGCAATTCACTAAATGTGGCGCGCATTTCAGAGAGCCCAAGCCTCGCCGCCTCACCCATCGGCCGGCGGATGCCCTGATCCGGGGTGAACAGAAACAGCGGCAGAATGAATACGAGGTACCACAGGGCTGCGAGCGGGCCAGTTACGCGGGCATCTTCGCCTTGGGCCTGTGAAAGTCCAAACAAGGGCTCAATGCCGATCAGGGTTTTTCCACTGGTCGCGCTGCCAGCAAGCAATGTCAGCACAACAATCAAAACCAGCATGCCGCCCAGGTATCCCAGCCCGCTGGCGGTATTGGAGACCTGTCCGATCGCCTCGTTCTTGACCAGACGCGGCAGCATCGAATCGTTGAAAACGATGGAAAACTCTGCGGCCACTGCGGCAACGGTATAGGCAAACAAGACCCAGAAAACACTGGAGCCTGGTGCCGCGTTCCACAAATAGCAAAGACCGGCAATCTTCAGCACGGCAAAGGCGGCGATCCACGTCTTGCGCGGCCCGCTCTGGTCAGCAATCGAGCCCAGAATGGGCGCAAGAATAGCCATGAAAAAACCGCCGATCGCTATGGCATAGCCCCATGCGGCTTGCCCGGCTACTGGGTCCGGATTGCCATTGCCATCCAAGACCATGCGCGAAACGAAATAGGGACCGAAGATGAAGGTGGTCACCACCGTAAAGAAGGGCTGTGCCGCCCAGTCAAACATCATCCAGCCCCAGATACCCTTGCGGTCGGTGGGCTGCAGTTCTTCATTGCTGATTGGCGTGCGCGAAAAGCTTGGCATGGTTTCGCCGTTTCATCGAAGCAGGTTGGGTAGCCCGGTCGCCAGGAGTGGCACCAGCGCGATGAGAAGCGTACCTGCAAAAATGGCCCCCATCGCTGGCAACACCGAGCGTGCCACGGTTGCAATCGACTTCTTGAACATGGCGGAGGCAAAGTAGATGTTCATGCCTGCGGGTGGGCACAGGAATCCCACCTCCATGGCAGCCAGGAAAATAATGCCGAAATGGATGGGGTCGATGCCATAGGCCTTGGCTAGTGGCAACAGCAGCGGCACCAGTACCACAATGGCCGCATAAATTTCCATCAATGCCGCAGCGAAGAATAGAAAGATACAGAGCACGATCAGAAACACGTAGCGGTTTGGAATGACAGTTTGAACCCATTCGACGGCACGGTCGGGAATGCCGGCATCAATCATGAAGTTGGTGAGCGCCAGTGCCATGCCCAGTATCAACATCACGCCACCAATGATCTGGGCACAATCGCTGAAGGTACGGGCAAGCGTTTTGGGGCTCAGTTCACGGTGCACAAGTGCTTGTGTAAACAGCGCGTAAGCCGCTGTCAGAGCTGCGCTCTCCATGGGAGTTGCAAGCCCGCTGAGCAGGCTGCCCAGTGCGACAAAGGGTGTTGCCAGCTCCCACTTGGCCGACCAAGCCGCAGCCAACGCGCCGTGGAAATCCGGCGGCGTCGCGGGCGGCGCATGTTTGTCGCGGCGCAAGAAGCCGCCAAGCAACAGCAGGCACAGCACCATCAGTACCGCCGGGACCAATCCCGCGAGAAACATGTCAGTGATGGGTACCCTGGCGATCACGGCATACAAAATCAATGGCACCGAGGGGGCCAAGAGCACGCCCAGTGCACTGGCACTGGTAACCAGACCAATGCCACGTTGCTCCGGATAACCAGCCTTCATCAACAGCGGCAACAAGAGACCACCCAGCGCCAGGATCGTGACGCCGCTGCCACCGGTAAAGGCGGTGAACGTCGAGCACAGAACGGCGGCTGCAATCACGCTGCCGCGCACGCCACCGCCAAACACCGTCACAAAAAGTACGCTGAGGCGCTGGGCTGCGCCGCTGCGCGCCAGCAGCAGGCCAGCCAGGGTGTACAGAGGCAAGGCCGGCAGCGAGGCATTCACCGTTATTTGGTAGTGACTCAGAGCCACAGACGCAAGCGGGAGTGCATCACCGGCAAAAAGCAAGAGCGACAGTCCACCCAGCACTGCAAAAACGGGCGCGCCGGCAATCAGCATGGCGGTAAGCACCACGAAGCCTGGAGCCAGTGCGTATGGCGTGCCATCAAAGTGCGCGCCTAGCGCCCACCCCGCAAGCGGAAGAATCAAAGCAAGCGGCCAACGCAAGAAAGCCCGGGTACTGCACCGTGAGCCCAACCGAAAGCCAAGCAGCAGAAAGCCCAGTGGCATGCTGGCTTGCACCCACCAGATCGGAACGCCGTAGGCCAGGGGCTGGGGTGCCGCCATTTCGGTGGCGACAAAGCGCCAACTCGCCAGAGCCAGCAGGCCTGCCAATAGGCTGCTAGCGCCTTGCACTAGGCTCTTTACGAGCGCTTGTGTGCGTTCACTTCCAAGCTGCCCGAGGCTAGAGCCCAGCGAAGTCAAGTGCCCGTAACGTTCGGCCGCCACTGCACCGAACATGGTCATGATGAGTCCAAGGTGTTGGACCAATACCGAGGCGTTCTCAACCCCGCTCCCGGTGCTTGCGCGAAGCACAATTTCCAGCATGGGGATCAGCACCATCAATGCAAGTGCCAATCCCGACAGTGCTTCGTCGAAGCGTCCCCATCGCGCGAGTTGCATCAGCGCTTCCCTGCCCGGTAGGCGCGCAGGTGCACGAAGACCTCATCGAAGGTGTCGGCAGGCACCATGGCGCCACGAATTCGCGGATAGAGTTGTTCTGCCAGCGTGTTCCATTCGCGCATCTGCGCCTCATTGGGGCGGTTGACGGTCAGGCCACGCTTTTGCATGGCCATGACTGCCTCATCGACTTCTTTGCGCGCTTGTGAGCGCATGGCGATGCCAGCTTTCTCCCCAGCCTTGCGCAAGGCCTCCTGGCCTGCGGGTGACATGCCGTCCCAAGCCTTTTGCGTCACGACGAGTGCACCCACAATCGGCGCCCAGTTGATGTCCAGCATGTGTTTGGCGGTGCCAAAGACCTGGCTGGCCAACGCAAAGTAGGGTGTAGACGGCAATACGTCAATCATGCCGGTTTGAATGGCTGCCAGCGCATCCCCCGTTTCGAGCGCGATCGGGGTGTAGCCCAGGCTCTTCATGATGGCCTGTTGCTCCGGTTCACTGCCCCAGGCGAAGAACTTGCGGCTTTTGAAATCGCTGGGGCTGAACGCCGCCTCTTTGCTAAAGAAACGCACCCAACCGGCATCACCCCACCCGATGACGACGAAACCTTTGTCCAAAAAGCGCTTTTCCATTCCCACGCGCATTTTTTCCCGAACGTAGTCGATTTCCTCCCAGCTTCGAAAGAGTAAAGGGAGGTTTTGTAGCGCAGCGATGCTGGGCTCGATATCGCGCAAGCCCACGACGGAGATCAGTGCGCCCTGTAGCTGGCCGATGCGCATACGGCGCACAATTTCAGCCTCGCCGCCCTGGCTGCCGTCCGTGAATACCGTGAAGCGAGCGCCTGCGCCCTGTGCGGTCCGCCACGCTTCCCCCATTTCCAGCAGCGACTGGTGGTACAGCGAGTTTTTGGGTACCACGCTGGCAATCCGTAGCTGTGCCACTTGCGCTTGGACACTCACAGGTAACAAGAGACTTGCCAGCATGGTCAGCAGAAGGCGGCGAGGGGTTTTCATGGTTAGAACCGATCGTCAATCGTGTTGAGTAGCCACTGCGCGCGTTCGCGCATGACTTCGTTGGACAAATTCCGATGTGTTTGCGACACCTGCAGCGCCCGCCGCAACAGGGCTTCAAAGCGCGGTCGGTCGCCAGCGGGTAGTGCAAGGGCCTCCGCTTCCGCAACCAAGACTCCAGCGTTTCGCCCGGCGCTTGCCTGCAAGGACCGGGCAAAGTAACCGACGGCCTTTTCGTTGCTGCCGCCCGGCCGCGAGGCTTCCAGTGTGCCAAGCAATGAGGCAAGCGCACCTTCTTCATGCGAAGGCGCCAATGCATCTGCGGCTTGTGCCAGTCTGAGTACCTGGGGGAGGTCGGCAACACGCTCGGGCTGATCCTTGCTCAGCGATATCGATGCAGCCCATGCCGCCGCAGTCCAATAGGCCAAACCTACTTGCTCGTCGCGAAGCGGCACGGCACGGTCGCTGGCCAGCGCAGCCAACAGATCGGGTTGCTGCAGCGTCAGGGCTCGCAGACCATGCCGTTTGGCACGATCGTAGAGGCGTGCAGCGCGCTGGCGCTGTTGCTGGGCGGCCTTGACATCGTGGGTTTCCAGCTTCTCGGCCTCGAACGCGACGAAGGCATAGGCGTATTGGGTAAATCCACTGCTGACCGAAGTGGCCAGGGCCGTGTGTGCGGGCGTCTGATCGAGCACCGACTCGGACAACTTCAGATAAAAAGCGCTCGCCTCGCGCGCAAGTTGAAGGTCTTCTTCACTGGATTGCGTTTGACCTGCAAGGGCATCGGCCATCGCCCGCGTTACAATACTTTGGGTTGAGCAGGACGACAACAACACGCACGAAACAAGTGCGAATAACAGTGAAAAGTGCGCACGCATGTTGACAAGTATGGCATGGCATCAGCCTCAAAACTGGTTGTGTTTTCTCCTGTTGTTGAACGCACAAACTGGCGATCCATCTACAGGAAATTTCTCAAAAATCCCCATGACGTCACAAAAAGGAAACACTCTGGTCGTAAAGAGAATTGCGTGGCATTTGGGGTTTTCGCTCAGCGCAGGAGAGATTCACATCGCCTTGAATCGGTGCACATAGGCGCGGCTCACGGGCAATTCGCGGGGGTGCTGCTTGAAGCGCACAAACACGCGACTCGCACTGTCGCGCCGCGTGCCGGCCAGATGGGTCAGGTTAATCAGGGTGCTTCGGTGTACCTGCCAAAAACAATTGGGATCCAGTTGTATGGCTAGTTCGGCAATGGGTGTACGAATCAGGTACTCAGCCTGTGCTGTCTGGACACATGTGTACTTGTCATCCGCATGGAAATAGAGCACGTCACTGACGTCGATCTGGTGTGTCAACTCCCCCTGGCTGGCGCGCACAAAACGCAATGGCTGATCGGGTGGCGTGGGTGCCATGTGCCGTAGTGCTTGCACCAGTTCCTCGCCGGGTTCTGGGGCCGTTGTGCCCAGCGCGGCCTGAACACGCCGAACTGCCTGCTCAAGGCGTTCTGTTTTGATGGGTTTAAGCACATAGTCCACGGCTGCTTGGTCAAAAGCCTGCACCGCATATTCATCGTAGGCCGTCACAAAGACAACGCGGGTTGGGCCCTCTATGCCCTGCGCAACTTCTAGGCCAGTTAGGCCGGGCATCTGAATGTCGAGAAAAGCGACGTCGGGCTGCAATTCATCAATCAAGCGTGCAGCTTCCAGGCCGTTGGCAGCAAGCGCGACGATATCGACCTCTGGCCACATAACCAATAACTGTTGTTGCAGGTATCGGGCGAGATGCAGTTCGTCATCCGCAATCAATACACGGTTCATGATGCAACAGGCTCCCTATCGAGTGGTAGTTGAAGCGTCGAGCGGCAGCCATCGTCAGTGATTTCTACACCCAGCCCACCAGCATCGCCATAGCGACCGGACAGCCGTGCGCGAATGTTGTCAAGCGCCACACCATTACCGGGGCGGACGCGGCGCCGGGGTGCTGATAGGCCCAGGCCATTGTCTTGCACCGTAATAGTCAGAAGTCCGCCCGTCACGCTGGCATCGACGCGGATGTGCCCGCCATCCGGCTTGCTCTCCAGGCCGTGGTTGATGGCGTTTTCCACCAGTGGCTGCAGCAAGAGGGGTAGCATGGTTGCGTTGCGTGCTTCAGCGGGTGCATGTATCTCGAAGCTCAGCCGATCACCCATACGCATCTGCATCAGGCTCAAATAGCTTTGTACCGCTTGAAGCTCCTGATCCAAGGTGCAGACCTCGGATCGCAAGGTTTGCAGACTGGCTCGCAGGTAGTCTGTGAAGTGCTCCAGCATCTGTTTTGCGCGTTCCGGCGCAGCGTCAATCAGGCTTTGAACCGCTGCAAGGCTGTTGAATAGAAAGTGCGGCTCTATCTGGGCTTGCAATCGCATCAGCCGTGCTTCGGTGGCTTTGAGTTGCAAATTGCGGTGCTTGTCGGATTGCCATGCCAAATAGGTTCCGATCAATGAGAAAACCAGACTTATAAACAAAAACTTTCCGGCTGCGCGTGCCGAGTCGAAGGGGGTTCCTGACACTTGAATATCCGCAAAGATGCGCATCAGCTGTGTGAATATCCAGAAGCTCAGCACCATGATGCCAATGGGCACGGAGGCGAAGAACAACCCTGATCGCAGTCCCCCACAATTGAGCCGATCAAGCGTCTTCTTTGGGCTCAGCAACTCAAAGGCCCGATAGAAACCATGAATGCTGAATGCGATGAAGAGGCCCAGTGAATAGCTGAACAACAAAGTCGAGAGATTGAAGTTGCTCCGACCGAAGACAACCCCCAAGCTCATAAACAATGTTGGGAAGAAGAGGCCAAAGCTAGCGGTAGTAACCAGCCTTGCCCAGGTGGCCTCGTCGCGATGCTTGTGCAACTGGAAGTAACGCCCCAGAGCGTAAGCAAAGTCTTTCTGCAAATTGGTGAAACGCATGATGGATGGTGTGTAACAGGTTTAGGTGTTCGCAGTCTAGGCAAAGTGCTCGCCACGCAATTCGCTTCTGCGACGAATCGACATCCGGTGCGCTGAATGGAAACTCGACCCGCCCTTGCATGGAACTTCGTATTGCACGGGCACTGCCGCGAGCCTAGTCGGGGTTGCTATTCATTTATGAAATTCCGGTATGGGCAGATAGGCAATTGTGTAACGCCCGCGCAGATTCCAAAACCGCTTCATTCTTAATACCTTCCAGAGGTTGGCTTGAATCAAGCCGCAACTGCACCCATCCTTGGCGCGTCATTGGCCTGCTCGATCAGGTGGCGTTGGCCCCTATGGGCACTCGCTGAGATGTCACCTGTCTGATGTTTACCCACCTATTCACCGGAGAAAACCATGAATGCCCAAACCCTTGACTTGCACCAAGCCCCAGCACCAACCGGCCAGACCCCTGCCTTCTGCGCCCTGCTGGTCAAGGAAGCCCACAAGACCTGGGGCGACGCGGTGAGCGAAGTGCGTGAGGCGGTGGATTTCCTGCGCTACTATGCCGACGAAGCCGAGCGCATCATGCAACCCATGGCCATGCCCCAAGTCCACGGCGCGCCACCCGCGCTGGCCAGTTACGCCTTTGGTGTAACGGGCGAGACCAATACCTTGTCGCTGACCGCACGCGGGGTCTGGGTCTGCATCAGCCCGTGGAATTTCCCACTGGCTATTTTTGTCGGCCAGGTTGCTGCGGCCCTGGCGACCGGCAATACCGTGCTGGCCAAACCGGCCGAGCAAACGCCGGGCGTGGCCCAGGTTGCCGTGCAACTGATGCATGCCGCGGGTGTGCCTGCGGATGCCCTCCAACTGCTGCACGGCGCTGGTGAAACCGTGGGCGCAGCCCTGGTGGCCCAGCCTGGCGTGGCCGGTGCGGTGGTGCAAAGCGCCTTCCGCAGCGCCGGACAACGCTGCTCCGCGCTGCGCCTGTTGTGTGTGCATGCTGCTATTGCGGATGGCGTGATCGCCATGCTCAAAGGGGCCGCCAGTGAGCTGGTGGCCGGAGATACAGCCGACCTGGCCACCGATGTGGGCCCGGTCATCGACGCGGAAGCGCATGACAACATCCAGAAGCACATCCAGCGCTTGCGACTTGAGGAAAAAGTGCTTCTAGCCCCAGTGGAATCTAATCAAGCCGCTAGTAAAAACGTAGCAAACCTGATCGTTCCCCATGCGTTCGAGGTGAGCAGTATTGCCGACGTGAAGGCCGAGATCTTCGGCCCGGTGTTGCAGGTGGTGCGCTGGAACGGCGACCCCGCCGACATCATCGCCCAGGTCAATGCGCTGGGTTATGGTCTGACCTGCGGCATCCAGACCCGCATCGACAGCCGCGCCCAGGCGCTGGCCCACGCCGCCCATGTGGGCAACATCTACATCAACCGCAACATGATTGGTGCCGTGGTGAGTGTGCAGCCTTTTGGTGGTGAAGGCTTGAGTGGCACGGGTCCCAAAGCGGGTGGCCCGCACTACCTGTATCGCTTCTGTGCTGAGCAGACGATTACGGTGAACACCACGGCGGCGGGGGGCAATGCTGCGCTGTTGGCCAGCATGCATTGATCGCCGTGGGCGGTGCCAATGGTCCAAACTTCAGGGTGATGGCCGACGCCTTGGGATGAGGCTGCGAATGGCAGCATCCACATCGTGCGGAGGCTGCAAAAACTGCTGGAATGCACCAAATGCAGGTTGGATCAGGTCTGCCGGGGCGTCACGGTCAAAATAAAAGCTCAGACCGGTTGCGGCGTCCAAAACGGCTTTGCTGCTTTGAAACAGGGGGTCTGTGTTGGACTGACCGCGGGCCAGTGGCGAGATGGTTCCAACCGCATCGTTGAAGCGGTTGAGCGCAGGCTGTGTGGCGAGGTAGCGCAGAAAGCGGTGCGCAGTGGCCCGGTTTTCTCCGCTGGCGGGCAGTACCAGTACATCCAGTGGCGCGTCTTCTGCCGTGGGAATTTTGGCGTTGATGCGCGGAAAGGCAAAGAAGCCGATATCGTTGGCGAAAGGGCTGCCGGCGAACTTTGCAGCGGCAAATCCGCCGAGCAGCACCATGCCGACCTGCTCGCGGTAAAGGAAAGGCAGCACGCTGTCCCAATCGGTGCTCAGTGTTTTATTCAGGAAGTAACCCTGGTCCAGCAGTGTCTTCCATAGTTCGAGCACTTGGCGGGCGCGGGGATCCGAAAACGCGGTCTCACCTCGCAACAGTTTTTGGTGAAATGCCAGCCCATTGCTGCGCAGGTTGAGATAGTCGAACCAGGCAGCGGCGGGCCAGCCTGCCTGTGCACCTACGGCGGTGGGTGTTATGCCCGCGGCCTTTAGCGTTTCGCACACGCGAACGAAGCCGGCCCAGTCTTGCGGGTGTGCGAGCCCCAGGCGCGCGAAAGTCGATTTGCGGTAGAAGAATCCCCATGGGTAGTAGGTCACTGGAAAGGCATAGTGCTGTCCGCCCACCACACCCCCCAATAGCGGTGCTCGCGCCAAGGCTTGGGTCGCTGTGGAGTTGACAAAGCCCGTGTCCAGCGGCGCCAGCAAGCGCTTGTGCACCAGTGATCGCATGCGTTCACCCGCAAACCAGAAGGCAATGTCGACCTTGTCTTCGGTCAGATAGCGCTCGAACTGCTGCTTGTACTGTTCCTGGGCAAACTCTTTGTGAATGACCCGGATATCGGGGTGGGCCGCGGCAAAGCCTTGCACCAGGGCAACCCAGGCGGTACGTTGCGCACCAGACGACACCATGAAGTGAAGAACCAGCGTCTCGCGTGCCCAGGCGGTCCCGGTGCCCAGCGTACACAGAAGCCACAGGACGCAGTGCAGGGCTACCCTGTTCAGGTTCGCAATGTTCATGGGTTGGTTCCGGGCTGGCTGCATGGGCCGCCGAATAGTTCCTGTTTGTTGGGGCTACTCTACCCCAGGGCGCTTCAAGCGCCAAGTAAGGACTTCACTCTCCCACGCAACACATCCGGTTGTACATCCTGCGGCGCAAGCGGCGCGCCCACATTCAACCCCACACGGCTCAGCATCCCGCGGCGGAAGGGCCGCACCATGGCCCCGCCTTGCTCCACGCGGCTGAAGAACGAGCCCCACAGGTTGGTCAGCGCCATGGGGATCACCTGCACCGCGACACCCTGCTGTGTGGTGCGCTCCAGAATCTTCATGATGCCGCCCTTGAACTCCTGCAGCGTGCCATCGCGGGTGATGCCGCCTTCGGGGAAGATGCACAACAGGTCGCCTTCTTGCAAGACTGCGGCTGCGGCGTCAAAAGCAGCGTCATAGGCTTTGGGGTCTTGTGCGCGCGGCGCAATCGGGATCGCCTTGGCCAGGCGGAACAACCAGCCCAGCACGGGCACCTTGAAGATGTTGTGGTCCATGATGAAACGGATCGGCCGGGGGCTGGCCGCCATCAGCAGCACGGCGTCGATAAAGCTCACGTGGTTGCACACCAGTATGGCCGCGCCCTGGGTGGGGATGTTCTCATCGCCACTCACCTTGAAACGGTAGATGAAGCGCGACAACACCCAGGCCACAAAGCGCAGCAGGTATTCGGGCACCAGCATGAAGATGTAGAAAGCCACCACGGCATTGGCCAGGCCGGTGAACAAAAAGATCTGCGGGATGGTGAAGCCGCTCTTGAGCAAAGCGCCAGCAATCACTGAGCTGCCGATCATGAACAGTGCGTTCAGAATATTGTTGGCCGCAATGATGCGGGCACGGTGTGTGGGCTGACTGCGCAACTGGATCAGCGCATACATGGGCACGCTGTACAAACCGGCAAACAGGCTCAAGAGGGCCAGGTCGGCCATCACCCGCCAGTGTGCGGCTTGCGACAAGAAAACACCCAGACCCATGATCTCGGACGGAGGCAGGCTACGGGTCGCAAAGTACAAGTCAACGGCAAAGACACTCATGCCGATGGCACCCATGGGCACCAGGCCAATTTCCACATGGCGCTTGCTAAGCATCTCGCACAACAGCGACCCCGTGCCAATGCCAATGGAAAACACCACCAGCAGCAGCGATGCCACCTGTTCATTGCCATGCAGCACCTCTTTGGCCAGGCTGGGGAATTGGCTCAGAAACACCGCGCCAAAAAACCACATCCAGCTGATGCCCAAGAGCGAACGGAACACCACCAGGTTTCCGTGGGCCAGCTTCAGGTTACGAATGGTTTCGCTGATGGGGTTCCAGTTGATCTGCAGGCCGGGGTCGGTGGCCGGTGCCTTGGGGATGTAGCCCGCTCCCACACGCCCCACCACGGCCATCACCAGGCAGGCCACGGCAACGGTCTCATGGCCAATGGTCGGAATGGCCACCAGCAGGCCCCCCACCACATTGCCCAACAGGATGGCGACAAAAGTGCCCATCTCCACCATGCCATTGCCACCGGTCAGCTCCCGTTCGTTCAGCACCTGCGGTAGCAGTGCAAACTTGACCGGGCCAAACAGCGTGGAATGCACACCCATCAAAAACGTGCACAGCAGCAATATGGGCACGTTGTCACGGATGAAACCGTAGGCCGCGATCAGCATGATGGCGATCTCCAGGTTTTTGACAAACCGGATCATCAGCGTCTTGTCGTATTTGTCGGTCAACTGGCCGGCAGTCGCCGAGAACAGCAAAAAGGGCAGGATGAACAACGCGCCAATGGTCAGGCCCGCCATGGCCGGGGGCAACCAGTCCACGCTGAGCTGGTAGGTCACCATGACCGTGAAGGCGAACTTGAACAGGTTGTCATTCGCCGCGCCCGAAAACTGCGTCCAGAAGAAGGGCGCAAAGCGGCGCTGGCCCAAGAGTGCAAACTGGTTGGGATGGCCGTGTCCGGCCGGTCCGGTTGCGGCCGCCGCCGCAGGTGTCAGTGTTTCAGTGCTCACAAGATGTCCTCGGGTCGGTTGCTGTTCTGCTGAACTACGTCTCGGTTTCAGGTCCGGGCTGCCACGCTGGTCGTGGGTGGCTGTCTGCGGCCATGGGCGGGCCCCGCCCGATACGCCCCATTTTGCATGACGGCCAAGACAGGCCATGCAGCCATTGCCGCGGCCAGGTGTTTCAAGGTGTGGCCCGACACCAGACCATCGGTCCATGCCAATAGTTGGTGGTCGCCCAGCTCCAGCAGTTTGGCCAGCACGTACCAGGCGATCACGGCCACCAGCGGCACACCCCAGGCCCCAATCAAAGGCTTGCGCAGGGCCAAGCACAGGATCAGCAGCATGCCGCCACCCTGCAGAATCGACCAGGGCAGCAGGTTGCCAGTGATGGCCCAGGTGCCCACAGCCACCGGGCCCAACGTCAGCACCGCGCCAGCAGTCCATTGACCCGCCCACGCGCTGATGCGGTCAGCGGTGGCCAGGCCCATCAGGCCGGCAAATACCACGAGCATGCCCATGCGGTCAATGGCAAGGCCTACGTCATTGGGTTGCAAGTGGTAGTAACCGGAGCACAGCGCGGTCAGCACCAGACCGCCAAAAAACAGCTGGGCCAGCGGGCGCTGGGCGTCACAGGGCACCAGGGCCACAAAACCGGTGCGCCGGGCTGGTGGTGTGCGCATGGACTGCAGGCGCAGCAGGCCCCAGGCGCCCAGCAGCGCAAAGGGGGCATTGCTGAGTACGTCCATCGCAAATGGCAGGCCCCACAGGGTGCGCTGGTCGGCAAACGCGTGGTAGTCGGCATACTGCGCCACAGCGGGCCCGAGGCAGGCCAACGCAATCGCCAGGATCAGCGCGACCACCAGGCTGGTTTCAGAACGTGTCAGCGGGGTTTTCATCAAAAGGCTCCAAGGTGTGGATGAGGCCGCCAGTGTGTTGCCCCCAAACACCGAATACGGTGAACATTCTGATACAAGCTTGCGTTTGAATACGAAAAGTATCGATAATTAGTACCTATGAGCACTACCGCCGACCTTGTATCCGCCCTGAAGCACGAGCTGAAGGCCGCCCGCATGACCTATGCTGATCTGGCCGTCGCCATGGGCATGGCCGAATCCAGCGTCAAGCGCATGTTGGCCAAGGGCGACATGCCCTTGTCCCGCATCGACGCCATCTGTCGCGCCCTCAAGCTGGACTTTGCCGACCTGGCCCGTCGCGTGGCCGATGCGCAGCCGCTCTTGGCCCAGCTGACGCAGGAGCAGGAGCGCGCCGTAGTGGCCGACAAAAAGCTGTTGCTGGTGGCGATTTGTGTGCTGAGCCAGTGGACGCTGGAGCAGATCGTTGCCAGCTACCGCCTGACTGAAGCCGAATGCATCGGTTACCTCGCGCAGTTGGACCGCATTGGCATCATCGAACTTCGCCCGCTGAACCGCTACCGCCTCAAGCTGGCCAAGGCCTTCCGCTGGCGACCGCATGGTCCGGTCATGGACTACTTCCGTGATAACGCATTGCTGGACTATTTCTCAGGCGGATTTGACGGTGCGGGCGAAGGCTTGTTGCTGGTGCACGGCTCGGTCAGCCGCAGCCTGGCGCCTTCATTTATGGAGCGTATGCAGCGCGTGGCACAAGACTTTGCCCAGCAACACCTGGCGGACCAGAAGCTGCAGGACAAGGACCGAGAGGGTTACACGCTGCTGCTGGCCATGCGCAGCTGGGAGTTTGAAGCCTTTGGTGCCCTGCGCCGTTGAGAACTCCAAGCCAACACGTTGGCTGGCGATGATGGGGTTGGCCTGGGGTTAAGGCTGTGCCGGGTCAGCACTACGCAGCGCAACCAGCAACCGCTCGCACAGCGCGGCACCCCGTGCAAAGTCAAAATTCCGGATGGCTTGGTCCAGCTCGGCAAAGCCCTTGGTGCCCTCAGCTCCACTGGTCGACTGTACGCGCGCATGTACTTCCAGTGCCTTCAAATCGGAACGGGTCAGCAGGGTCTGAAGTTCGTCCAGGTCGGCCAGCAGGGTCAGGTGGTCCGACGCATCTTGTTTTGCGTTGCTCTTGGTCGGTGCCGGGGCCTGCGCTGCAAACTGCTGCACCATGGGTGCCAAAGTCCGCAGTGTGGCGGCCACTGCTTCGCCGAAGCGGCTGCTCAGACTCGCCCGCTGGGTGGCGTCCAGTCCCCGTTTGACATCGGCTTCGGCTGCTGCCGCAAACGCTCCCATGTAGACGGCCCCCACCGTGGCCGAAACACCCTTGAGGGTGTGCAGCATACGCCCGACAGCTGCAAGCTCGTCGCGGTCGAGCAGGCGGTTGAGTTGCTCCGGTTGATCTGGCAGTTCTGCCAGGTAAGACTGCAGGATGGATGCGTACAAACCTTTGTTGCCCGCCAGGCGCGCCAGGGCACTGTCGGTGTCGATGCTGTCCACTGGCGGTAGCGTGCCAAGTGGGGATTGCGTAGACGGGTTGTTGGGCCTGGGTTCCGCCGAATGCGGTGGACGCGCAAGGGCCGCTCCGGGCTTGTTGCGGCGAGTGTGGTTTTGCAACACCTCGACCAGATGATTCAGGTCAAAAGGCTTGCCCACATGGTCATCCATGCCGCTGCGCAGGCAAGCTTCGCGATCCGACGCCATGGCATTGGCTGTCATGGCAATGATGGGTAAGCGGTGTAACGCCAACTCGTTACGGATCACCTGTGTGGCGGCATAGCCATCCATGACCGGCATTTGGATGTCCATCAAAACGGCGTGAAAAGGCGGTTCAGTATGGGCCACTGCATCCACCCCCAGTTGTCCATTGGCTGCAATCACAACATGCGCGCCCTCTGTGCCCAGCAGTTCACGCGCCACTTGCTGGTTGATCAGGTTGTCCTCCACGACCAGCAGGCGCAGGCCTTCCAGTCGACCAGCCCGGTCCGAACGGTTGCGGGGCTTGGTGCGCAGGTTGCTGACCCCGGCGAGCGCATCGCCTACCGTGTCAAACAACAGGGATGCGGTGATGGGCTTGATCAGGAATGCGTTCAGGTAGGACTGCTCTTGGGCGCTGCGCTGGGTCAACATGTCTCGCCCGTGGGAAGTCACCATGACCGTAATGGGGCTGATGGCTTGCGCCCCCAGTTTTCGAATGTGGGCAATGGTCTCCCAGCCGTCCATTTCCGGCATCAGCCAGTCCAGGAACAACACGTCATAAGGCGCCTGCAGTGCGTCGGCCCTCGCCCGCAACAGAGACAGAGCCTGTGCCCCGCTGTGCGCCACGTGCGTGTGCCAACCCCACGACTGGCACATGGATTGCAGCAGTGCGCATGCCACGGGGTTGTCGTCCACCACCAGCACGTTCAGGGGGGTAGGTACCCGCACGGGAAGGGGTTCGGGATCGCCGGGTACTTGGTCGGCTCGCGCCAGCGCAATTGTGAAATGGAAGGTACTGCCGTGGTCGAGCCGGCTTTCGATCTGCAGGTCACCCCCCATCAAATGCACGAGTCGCCTGCAAATCGACAGGCCCAGCCCGGTTCCGCCAAAGCGGCGTGTGGTGGAGGCCTCGGCCTGCATGAAGCCCTCAAAAATATGGTGCAGATTTTGGGGCGCAATTCCTATGCCACTGTCACGTACAGCGACGCGCAGGCGGGTGTGCTGCGCACCTTGCTCCAGCACCTTGAATTGCACGACCACCTCACCGCGGTGCGTGAACTTGATGGCATTGCCCCCCAGATTGATCAGCACCTGCTGCAGGCGCATCGCGTCGCCAACCATGATGTCCGGCAGCGCAGGGTCAACGTCGAACAGCACCTCCACCGGCTTGCTGCCCACGTTGGCAGACAGGATGACGGAGAGGTCTCGCAGCACGCGGTCCATACGGAACGGCTGGGGGTCCAGCGCCATCTTGCCGGCCTCGATCTTGGAAAAGTCCAGAACATCGTTGAGCAAGCCCAGCAGCGACTTGGCTGCACCTTCCGCCTTGGTTGCATAGTCCAATTGGCGGGTGGACAGCTCCGTGTTGTGCAGCAGCTTGAGCATGCCCAGAATCGCGTTCATAGGTGTGCGGATCTCGTGGCTCATATTGGCCACAAACTGGCTCTTCGACCGCGAGGCCTCCTGTGCCGCCTCGGTAGCGCGGGTCAGCTCGGTGATGTCGGAGTAGGTGGTGACAAACCCACCATCCGGCATGGGGGCACCGCGCACCTCCAGGGTTCTGCCGTCACCACGCTGGCGCTGAAAGCGGTGGGCTTGTCCCAGGCGTGCGCGGTCAACAATGCCTTTGACGATGGCGTCCTGGTCTCCAGGACCGTATTCGCCACGCGCCGCATTGAACCGGATGATGGACTCGAAGGTGGTGACCTCGCCTGCAAACAGGGCATCCGGAAAGTCCAGCAGCGCGCGGAACTGCGGGTTGTCCACCACCAAATTGAGCTTGCTGTCCATGACGCTCAAGCCCACCGGGATGTTCTCCAGAATGTTTTTCATCAGCACGTTTTTCTGGCGAACTTCGTTCTCCAGTTTGTAGCGCTGGGTAATGTCCTGAAAAATGCCCACCAAGCGTATGCGCTTGCCATCGCGGTACTCGGCCTCTGCTGCACAGCGAACCCAGATGCGGCGGGCCATGGCGGTGATCAGTGGCAGTTCCAGATCCCAGGGCTTTCCGGTTCGCTTGGCATTTTCTATGGCCGAAGAAATCTCGGCGCGTGCCTCGGGCGCAAAGAAGGCAACGCACTCTTCCAGCGTCGGCGTGTAGCCATTGGCAACGTCGTGGATATGGCAGGTCTGGTCCGACCAGGTGATGCTGCCCTGGTCCAGGTCGTACTGCCAGCGGCCAATGCCGGCAATGCGCCCGGTGCGTGCCAAAAATGCTGCACTGTCGCGCAGGCTGGCGGCCTGCTCTTCGCGTTCGACTTCTGCGCGTTTGGTTTCCGAAATGTCCAGGGTAATGCCGTACACCCATTCGGGCTTGACGTCTGCGGTGTAGGTACAAACACGCCCGCGGGTCAGGTGCCAGTCCCAACGACCATCGCGACGTCGCACGCGCCCCTCAAACTCGTAGGTGTCGCGCATACCAGCCAGGTGCTCCTGAAGGTTCAGGCTGGCCAGCTCCAGATCGTCTGGGTGCACGCATTCGCGCCACACCTTATTGGGGTCTGCGGCGACGTCGTCCAGCGTGAAGCCCAGCATTTCGGCCCAGCGCGCGTTGACGATGGCCTGGTCGGTTTGCAGGTTCCACTCCCATATGCCTGCCCGTGTGCCGCTGATGATGTTGTTCAGGCGCTGGCGCTCACCCTCCAGCACTTGCCGCGACTGTTTGTTAGCCGTGATATCGGTCCGGATGGAGATGTATTTCTCTATGCCCTTGTCGCCAAAAAATGGTGCAATGACAGTGTCCACCCAATAGGGTGATCCATCTTTGGCGCGGTTGCACACTTCACCCCGCCAGACGTAACCACTGGAGATGGTCTTCCACACCGCATCCCAGAAGCCCTCGGGCTGTTCATCGGATTTGACGATGCGGTGGTTTTGGCCCATCAGTTCCGCATTGCTGTACCCGCTGATCTGGCTGAACATGTCATTGGCATAGGTGATACGGCCCGCCGTATCGGCAATGGACACAATGGCATAGCTATTGATGGCCTCCATCAGTGTGTGCGATTCGCGCAACGACTCCAGACGCTCGGTTTGGGCCTGGCGGCGCTCGCGGTCCATGCGGGCGAGGTTCGCCTGGGTTTGCGCCAGCCGACCCAATACGCTGGCCTCGCCGTTTGCGGCCAGCGCTATCGGCGTGGAAAAATCGCCCTGTCCCAGCCGGGTGATCTGGGCATGCACCTGGTCCAGTGGGCCACCCAGGGTAGCGCGCAGGGCCCATCGGGTGCGCACCAGCATGGCCAACAGCGCCAAGCCGCAGAGGATCAGGGCATAACGCAGGTAAGAAGCCCGGTCTTGGGCCGCCTGCACATTCTGCTGGGTGCGTTCTTCCACCAAGGCCGTGAAGTCGGCAATCGGGCGCATGATCCGGCTTTTGGCCTGGTGGTAGTTCGCGTCGTAGACCATGGACAGCGCCTGTGAGCGGTTGATCTGGGTTTGAGCCCCCTGCGCGTCAATCAGTGCCATGGCTGCCAGCTCCAGATGCGTGAGCCCGTCAGAGTTGGCCTTCGCCAGGGCCAGCTTTTCGAACTCTTCCTCTGTAAAGCCGGCCTGGCGCATCAACTCGAGCAGGCTGATAGCAGGCCCGGTGGTGAAGCGCGCGCCATTACCCAGCTGCTCATTCCAGTAGAGCTGGCTGTAGTCCAGTGGCCGGGGCTGCAAGCCGTCGCGCACGGCCAGGATGTCATTGAACCGCTTTTTGTAGCTGGCATCTCCAGTGGCCACATAGCTGCGCACCATGCGGGTCAGCTCGTCGGAGGACAGTCGCAATTCGTCAGCTAACCGCACCGAGCGAAAGCGCAGCGCTTGGGCGTCATCCACCTTGCTTTCCAGCATGGTGTAGACAAAGAACAGCACCGCCATGACAACCACCAGGCTCGCCGTGAACCAGACGTTGCGGGAAAATGGTGACCGTTGAAGGAGCATTGGCGCAGCCGTTGCGGACTAGTTTTGGGTGTGCGATGCATTCTACGCACACTGTTGCATGGGCGGTGCCTGCTAAGCTCGCAGCGTCACACACAATGGAAAACCCATGGTACTTACGTTCATCCGCAATCTGTGCGCCGTCGGCGTTCTGCTGGTCAGCGCCTTTGGCGTCCAGGCTGCCCTCAACTTATCCGATCCCCTGCCCGTTGGTCCCCAGGTTCTGGTTGGGCAGCTGCCCAACGGCCTGACCTATTACATTCAGAAGAACACCCGGCCCGAGAAGCGGCTGGAGTTGCGTCTGGTGGTCAAGGCGGGGTCTATCCTGGAAGACGAAGACCAATTGGGGTTGGCCCATGTGGTCGAACACATGGCCTTTAATGGCTCCACGCATTTCAAGAAGCACGAGTTGGTGTCTTATCTTCAGTCCATAGGCCTGAAGTTTGGCGCCGACCTGAACGCCTTCACCAGCTTCAATGAGACGGTCTACATCCTGCCCATTCCCACCGAAAACCCGGAGAACGTGAAAAAAGGATTCCTGGTGCTGCAGGACTGGGCCCAGGGCATCAGCTTCAACGATGCGGATACCGACCAGGAGCGCGCCATTGTTCTAGAAGAGCTGCGCCTGGGCAAGGGCGCGCAGGACCGCATGAACAAAGTCCTGCTGCCCAAAATATTCAGCGGCTCGCTGTATGCCAAGCGGCTCCCGATTGGCACCGAGGAGAGTCTCAAGAGCTTTAGCCATGACGCCATCAAGCGTTTCTACAAAGACTGGTACCGTCCCAACCTGATGGCGGTGGTGGTGGTAGGCGACATCGAGCCCGAGGCCGCGCGCTCGCTGGTTGAAAAACACTTCAGTGGGCTCAAAAACCCCGTCAATGAACGCCCCCGTCTGTACCCCGGCATTGCCGCACGCAGCGAATCCGAGGCCGTCGTCGTGACCGACAAGGAAGCCACCAGCAACGCGCTGATGATTCGTTACCCGGTGCGGGATGCCAAAGTGACATTGACGCTGGGCGACTACCGCCAGTCTCTGGTGGAAAACTTGTTTGGCACCATGCTGGGCCTTCGCATGCAGGAGCTGACCCAACAGGCCGCACCTCCATTCATTGGCGGAGGCAGCAGCGTTGGGCGCTTGGTGCCGGGCTACCGGGCCTTCAGTTCCAGCGCACTGCTGGGTCGCCAGGGCGCCGGTCCAGCGGTGGATGCGCTGGTGCAGGAGAACGAAAGGGCCCGGCAGTTTGGGTTCTCAGCCGCTGAATTGGAGCGCAGCAAGAAGAGCCTGCTGCGCACCGTGGAGCAGGCCTTTGCCGAGCGCGAAAAGACCGACTCCGCCCGTTATGCCGCCGAGTACCTGCGCAACTTTCTGGAGCAGGAAACCATTCCTGGCATCAGCAACGAGCTGGCCTACACGCGCCAACTGCTGCCCACCATCACACTGGACGATGTGAATGCGTTTGCCAAAACCATCATCCCTGAAAAATCTGCCAAACTGGTGGCCTACACCGGCAGCAACAAGCCGGATAGTCCTGCACCGACTGAACCACAGCTCCTGGCCGGTGTAGCCCAGGCCGAACAGCGTGTGGTGGGTGCCCTAGAGGAGCGGGCGGTGGCCACACAGATCCTGAGCCGTCTGCCAGTGCCTGGCAGCATCGTCGGTGAGCGGCGCAATGCACTGTTGGGCACCACCGAACTGGACCTGTCCAACGGTTTGAAGGTCTTGCTCAAACCCACAGATTTCAAGAACGACGAAATTCTGCTGGGCGCCAATCGCTTCGGCGGGCAATCGCTCTACAGCCAGGCGGACATGTACAACGCAGCCCTGGCCAGCATCGTTGCCAGCGCAATGGGTGTGGCCGAGTTTGCCCCCACCGACTTGCAGAAGGTGCTCGCTGGCAAGGTTTTGTCCGTGAACACGGGCCTGGGTGGTTTCAACGACTTTGTCAGCGCGTCGTCCAGTATGGCCGATCTGGAGACCATGCTGCAGCTGCTGACCCTGAAGTTTGGCCCACCGCGGGTCGATGCCGCCCTGTACCAGTCCTTTGTCTCGCGGATGCAGGATGCGGTCAAAAACGCCATGGCGCGGCCGGAGTCCGTTTTTGCGGATACGGTGCAGACCACGCTGTTCAACGCCCACCCCCGCCTGCAACTGACCCCGCGCCCTGAGAATTTCAGCCAGCTCAACCTGGAGCGCATGCGCACCATTTATGAGGAGCGGTTTGTCAGTGCCAAGGGCATGCATTTTGTGATGGTGGGCAGTTTTGATGTGGACGCTGTCAAACCGCTGATAGCGCGTTACCTGGCAAGCCTGCCGGTGCAAGACATTGCGACCGACTACAAAGACCTGGGCATACGCCCGGTCACTGGCGTGGTGCGGAAGGTGGTGCGCATTGGCAGCGAGCCCAAGAGCCAGGTTTCCATCAACTTCGCTGGGGATGCGCCGTATTCTGAAGAAGAGCAATTGCGCTTGAACGCCGTGGTGGAAGTGCTCAACATCCGCATCATCGATGTGCTGCGCGAAAAGCTAACGCTGATCTACGGCGGTGGCATGCGGGGTGGCCTGGTGCGCATTCCCTACCCGCACTACCACTTGTCGCTAACGCTGCCGTGCGCGCCGGAAAACGTGGACAAGGTGATCACCGCCGCCATGGCCGAAATCCAGCTGTTGCAGGAGGCGGGGGTGGACGCAGCTGACTGGTCCAAGGTCAAGCAAAACTGGCTGACCAACCACCGCAAGAATCTGCGCGAGAACAGCTTCTGGTCCGCACGCCTGCAGACGGCTGCCTTGCACGGAACCGACCCGGCCTCCGTGCTGGACTACGAAAAGCAGCTCGAAGCCATCACGCCCGAGCAGTTGCAGGCCGTTGCCAAGCGGTATCTTCTGCGCGGGAGTTTTGTGCAGGTGGTGCAGTACCCCCAGCAGAAATAGAGCCCCCACGCTCCGCCGCTACGCGGGTCGCTGCCCCCCGAGGGAGCGCGTTTCAGCTTGGGGCGGCCCGGCGCTGAAACCGATGCCCCCCACTTTGCGCTGCTATTTGCGCATCAGGGTGCTTTTGCCGAACAGCGATTCGATCAGGTCCACCGCCACTTCGGCGGTGCGGTTGCGTTCATCCAGTGCGGGGTTGAGTTCCATCACATCCAGGCTGGCCAGGCGGCCGGTGTCGGCAATCATCTCCATGCACAGCTGGGCTTCGCGGTAGTTGGGGCCGCCGCGCACGGTGGTGCCCACGCCGGGGGCGATGTCGGGGTCCAGAAAGTCCACGTCAAAGCTCACATGCAAATGCGTGTTGGCGTCCACCAGCGCCAGTGCCAGCTCCATGGCGGCGCGCATGCCCATCTCGTCGATGTAGCGCATGTCGAACACTTCCAGGTCCATCTCGTGCACAAAGCGTTTCTCACCTTCGTCCACGCTGCGGATGCCGATCTGGCGAATCCACTTGGGCGAAATGGCCGGCACATGGCCACCGATCTCGATCAACTCCTTGGGGCCGTGGCCGCACAGGCAGGCGACCGGCATGCCGTGGATGTTGCCGCTGGGCGTGAGTGCATTGGTGTTGAAGTCGGCATGGGCGTCCAGCCACAGGATGCGCAGTTTTTTACCGGTGTCGCGGCAGTGGCGCGCCACAGCGCTGATGGAGCCAATGCCCAGGCAGTGGTCGCCGCCCAGCAAGATCGGCAGCCGGCCATCGCTTAGTTCGGCATACACCGCGTCGTGCACGGCCTGGTTCCATTGGGTCACTTCGGCCAGGTGGCGGTAGCCGTCCACCGGCGGCAGCCAGGGGTTGTTGGGGCCGACCAGGTTGCCCTTGTCGAGCACGTCCAGGCCTTGGGCCGCCAGCACGGTTGCGATGTTGGCCACGCGCATGGCCTCTGGGCCCATGCTGGCGCCACGGCTGCCTGCGCCAATGTCAGTGGGGGCGCCGATCAGGCTTATCTTTGTATTGGTCATGGTTAAAGAGGGGTCTAGTTAAACAGTTTGTAGTGTGAAAGCGGGGCGGCGCTCGCCCACCTGGATGCCGCGGACATTGATGATGGCTTGGGCGCGCCAGGGGCGCAGGGCCTCGCGTTGGGCATCGTCCAGCCAGCCCAGCTGCTCCATCACCTCCACGCTGGCGGCAAACAGGGCGGGTTTGTTGGCGTCGATGATTTTCAGCGCAAAAGCCTGGCCGCGGCTTTTGCTGCCCACCGCCTGCACGCCATCGGCACCCACCTTGGTCACCCAGTCGCCGTTACCCGCTTCCATGAAAGCCTTGTCATTGCGGCCAGTACCGCTGACCAAATCGGGGTGGGCCGTCATGGCTGCGCTGAGTTGGGCAAAACTGTTGCCAAACCGGCTGTCTGCCATGCCACTGGCCAGCCGGGCATAACCCGTGGCCAGGCGGGACAAGGGCATGGCGTAGTTGGGTGCGGAGCAGCCGTCCACGCCTGCCTTCATGTCGTTGGCGTCCATACCAACCGCCAGGGCAACATCGCGGCGAATGGCTTGCTGCAGGGGATGGTCAGGCGCCTCGTAGTTGTCCAGACTCAGCCCATGCTGCACACAGTAGGCGACAAAGCCTGCATGCTTGCCGCTACAGTTGTTATAGCGCTCATCGAAGGTTTCCCCGGGGCTGGGGGCCCCTCCGGTGTTCTCGAAGTAGTAGGGCATATGGCAGCCGCAGCGCAGCACCTTGTAGGTCTGCCCGGCCTTCTCCAGCATTTGCTGCGCGGCTTGCACATGTATGGTCTCGCCGCTGTGGCTGGCGCACAGCAGGGCCACGTGTTCGGGCGCGAAGCCAAAGTGTTGTGGCCCACCGGCCTCTACAAAGGGCAGGGCCTGCAGCGCCTTGAGTGTGGATCGGGTGAAGGTCATCCAGTGCGGGTCGCCCGCCTGGGCCAGCAGCTTGCCTTGGGTGTTGACCACGGCAACCGAGCCAAAGTGCTGGTTCTCCAGGGTGCCACCGCGGGTCATTTCTATGAGTGGAGTGTGTTGCATGCCGCGATTGTGGAGCAAATTTGGGTACTGCCAACCTGGCTGTCGCTGGCTTGACGCACTTCGCAAAAGCCTTGCTCCACAATGCCGCCATGACCCACACCCGCTCACCCCTGCAGGCCCAGATTGTCCAATGGCTGGTTAAACCCGGCGACACCGTACGCGCAGGCGACGTGGTTGTCATTCTGGAAGTCATGAAGATGGAGCACGAGGTGCGCGCCGCTATTGCAGGGCGCATCACCGAGATCCTGTTCGCACCGGGGGAAATGGTCGATGCAGATGAGGTGCTACTAATTTCAGAGCAAATGAGTGATATTTCACGGGGGCTAGAGGCCGAAATGGCTCAAGCCTCCTCCCCGCGGCAGCCCCTTGCTGAACCAGAACTCTACGCCCCCCGCAGCTACCTGCAGAAGCTGCAGGCCCGCCAGGCTTTCACGCTGGATGCGAGCCGCCCTGAGGCCATAGCCAAGCGCCACGCCCAGGGCTTGCGCAGCGCCCGTGAAAACATTGCCGACCTGTGCGACCCAGGCAGCTTTACGGAATACGGCGCACTGGCCGTGGCCGCCCAGCGCAGCCGCCGCAGCGCAGAAGACCTGATCCAGAACACCCCGGCCGACGGCATGGTCACCGGCCTGGGCCAGGTCAACGGCCAGCCCATCGTCGCCATGGCATACGACGCGACCGTGCTGGCTGGCACCCAGGGCATGCGCAACCACCAGAAGACCGACCGCATGCTGGGCCTTGCGCTGCAGAACAAGCTGCCCGTGGTGCTGTTTGCCGAGGGCGGTGGCGGCCGCCCGGGCGATGTGGACATGCCCATCGTGGCCGGCCTGCACGTGACCACCTTTGCCAGTTATGCACGGCTCAATGGCCAGGTGCCCGTGGTTGGTATTGCAGCGGGGCGCTGTTTTGCCGGCAATGCCGCGCTGTTGGGGTGCAGTGACGTGATCATCGCCACCCGGAGTAGCAACATCGGCATGGGCGGCCCGGCCATGGTGGAAGGTGGTGGGCTGGGCGTGTTCAAGCCGGAGCAGATCGGCCCGTCCAGCGTGCAGCATGGCAATGGCGTTATCGACATTTTGGTGGACGACGAGGCACAGGCCGTGGCGGCGGCGCGGCATTACCTGTCGTTCTTCCAGGGGCCAGCAACAGAATTTACCGCGCCACCCGCGTTGGCCCTGCGCGATGTGGTGCCCGAGAACCGCTTGCGCGTGTACGACACGCGTATGGCGATGCAAGGCATTGCCGATGTAGGCTCGCTCTTGGAGCTGCGTACCGGCTTTGGCAAGGGCATCCACACCGCATTGGCCCGCGTGGAGGGCCGCCCCATCGGCCTGTTGGCCAACAACCCGCTGCACCTTGGCGGCGCGATTGATGCCGATGCCGCCGACAAGGCCGCGCGCTTCATGCAACTGTGCAACGCCCACGGACTGCCCCTCGTCAGCCTGGTGGACACACCGGGCTTCATGGTTGGCCCCGAGACCGAGGCCACTGCCCAGGTCCGCTATGTCAGCCGCCTGTTCATTGCAGCTGCGCACTTGCGTGTGCCGTTCTTGAGCGTGGTCTTGCGCAAAGGATATGGCTTGGGTGCCATGGGCATGACGGCCGGCGGCTTCCACTCCTCGCTGTTTACCGTGGCCTGGCCCACCGGGGAGTTTGGTGCCATGGGGCTGGAGGGCGCGGTGCGCCTGGGTTTCAAAAAGGAGCTGGAAGCCGTGCCCGAAGGCCCCGAACGCCAGGCCCTCTACGACAAGCTGGTGGCCCGCCAGTACGACAACGGCAGCGCCATGAACATGGCCGCCACGCTGGAGATTGATGCGGTAATTGACCCGGCGGATACCCGAGCCTGGTTGCTGCGCGGGCTACAAGCGGGGAGAAGTTGCACGCCTGTCCCGGGAGCCACGGTCGATACCTGGTGAGCCCCGAGGGTGGCCAGCATGGTCAAATCGATTCGTGTACCAGGTTTCTGAGCTCTATAGCCAAAATGTCCAGCAGTTGACGAAGCTCGGCGAGACCTCGCTCGACTTTCTCGGGGGGCATGGACGACGCACCACGCACCAGGTCTTTGGCCTGCAGGTGGACACGGTCGTGCAAGTCGACCAACTGCTGGAAAGCCGGGCGGTTGCGATAACGCGTTTGCCCCAGCCCGACCTGCCAACGACCAAAGTGGCATTCACTGGCCTCAATGGGAGGCGGGGCGTTGTTGTCGCCCTTTAAGAAACCTTCTATCGAACGCAGCCAATGTCGGTGTCCGACCTCGACAAACAGGACGGCCTTGTCGTCCTGGCTCAGCCCACGTGCAAGCCCGGCCGACCACACGGCATCGGGTCGCCAGTTGGCAACCCACTCGGGCAGGGCCTGTGCCGCCATGGGGCGGGCAATACCGTAGCCCTGAGCCAGTTCACAGCCCAGCATCAACAATAACTCGCCGTGGGCTATCGTTTCTACGCCCTCGGCGATCACATTGCGGCGAAACGCGGCCGACAGCCCGATCACACTTTCCACAATCGCCAGGTCATCCGGGTCGCTCAACATGTCGCGCACAAAACTTTGGTCAATCTTCAAGAGTTCGGCGGGCAAGTGTTTGAGGTAGGAGAGCGATGAGTAACCGGTGCCAAAGTCGTCCAGCGCAAAGCCCACACCCAGGCCGCTGCATGCGCGCATCACGGCGGACACGTGGCCAATGTCTTCCATGGCACTGGTCTCCAGCACTTCGAGCTCCAGCAGCATGGGCGGGACATCGGCGTGCGCCTGCAGCAACACACTGAGACGGCGCACAAAGTCATCCTGCTGCAACTGCCGCGCGCCAATATTGACGCTGACCGGCAGGTGCAGGCCAACGGTCGCCCAGGCACCCATCTGGGTCAGCGCCGCATCAATGACCCATTCTCCGAGTTCGATGCTGATGGGGTGGTTCTCCACCACCGGCAAAAATGCGGCGGGTGGCAACAGACCGCGTTCGGGGTGCTGCCAACGGATCAGGGCCTCAACACCCACGATGTCGCCGGTCTTCATGTTTACCTTGGGTTGAAAATAGAGCACAAACTCCCGCCGCTCCAGCGCCTGCCGGATGCGTTTGAGGTCCTCACGCTGGGTCTTTTCGGCAGTGTCCTGCACCACATCGAAGTGGTGGTAGCGATTTTTGCCGGACAGTTTGGCGATATACATAGCCTGGTCCGCATGCCGCATCAGTTGCTCTGCATCGGCGGCGTCTTGCGGGTACTGCGTGACGCCGATGCTGGCTGACACCTGCACCAGGTGGTCGCCGAGCTTCAGTGGTTCCGCTGCAGCATGCAGCAGGCGCTCCAGCACGCTCTCACACTCGTGGGCCTGCTCCAGGTCGACCAGCAGTGCCACGAATTCATCGCCGCCAATGCGGGCCAAGGTGTCACCGTCGCGCAGCGCCGTTTTCATGCGCTGCGCCACGGCGATCAAGAGTTCGTCTCCCCCTGCGTGTCCATACTGGTCGTTGATGGCCTTGAAACCGTCAAGGTCCAGGTAGGCTACAGCCAGCGACTGGTTGCGCCGCTGGCTTTGCAGCATGGCCTGTTGCAGCCGGTCTGCCAGCAGCACGCGGTTGGGCAGGCCGGTCAGTGCGTCGTAGTGGGCAAAGTGTTCTAACTGGCGTTGCTGATCTTTCACGGATGTCACATCGGTGAACAGCGCGACATAGTTTTTCAACACGCCGTTGGCGTCGCGTACGGCGCTGATGGTCAACGCCTCCGCATAGATTTCGCCATTCTTGCGACGGTTCCAGATCTCACCCGACCAATGGCCACGTTCGACCAATGTTTTCCACATCAGTCCGTAAAACTCGGCATCTTGGCGACCCGACTTGAGCATGTTGGGGTTGCGCCCTATGCTTTCCGCGCGTCCATAACCGGTGATCTGCGCGAAGGTGTCGTTCACATCAACTATCTGGCCCGACGCATCCACAATCATGATGCCCTCGCGCGCATGGGTGAACACGCTAGCGGCGAGTTGCAGATGGGCCTCAGTGCTGGTCTTTTCCAGTACCAGCGCCGCCAACTTCGCCTCGTGTTCCAGCAGTTGGATATCGTCGGGTGACGGGGCGCAGGCCTGGACATGGTAGATGGTCAGCGAGCCCAGCACCCGATTCTGGGCTGAGAGAATGGGCTGCGACCAGCTGGCCGCCAGTCCCGAGCCGAGCGCCAACGCACGAAACGGCTGCCATGCGGGGTGACTTGAGATGTCCTCCACCACGGTGCGCTGGCCGCTTAAAGCGGCTGTGCAGCAGGTGTAAATGCATTGTCCATCGGTCGTCACATCGCCCATGTCCTGGAAAAACTCCGGCAGGCTAGGGGCGGCGCCTATTCGCGGATGCTGGCCGTCTTCGTCGAGCAACAAGATGCAGCAGCGCGCGGCGGGCAGCATGCCTTCTATGTCGCGGGCAATGGTCTGCAGCAGGCCGCTGAGCGGTTGCTTGTCGGCCAGCATGGTCATGACGCGGTTCTGGTGGTGTTCGCGGCTTTCGGCGCGTTTGCGCTCGGTGATGTCGGACAAGGTGCCCGACATACGCAAAGGCCGGTTGTCGGTCGACCATTCGACAACGCGGCCCCGGTTGAGTGCCCAGACCCAGTCGCCACTTTTGTGGCGCAAGCGGATCTCGCATTTGTAGTTTTCAATCTCCTTGCGAAAGCAGCGCTCTACCATGTCTTCCGACACTTTGATGTCGTCCGGGTGGGCGCGCTGCATCCAGGTGTGGATGTTGATCGGCGACAGCTCTTCCAAGGTGAAGCCGACGATCTCGGCCCAACGTGGGTTCAACACCACCTCGCCGGTTTGCACGTTCCACTCCCAAGTGCCGGTGTTTGTGCTCCAGATGATTTCGGAGACGCGCTGGCTTTGCAGGCGGTACTGTTCCTGGCTGCTGCGCACCTTGGCGTTCTGCACACGGAGGCGAATGCCCACACCGGCAAATGCCAGCGCGGTCAGACCCAGTAGTGCAATGATCCATTTGGTGTAGCGCCGCCAAAGGTCTACCAAGCGGAATTCCGGTGCGCTATCAAACGGAGGCGCTTTCAGACGGCGCATCATGTGTTCCACCGGTGCATAGTCTGCCGGAATGGAAAAACCGCTGATGCCGGCCGTTTTTGCGGCAACGCTGTTGGCGGGCAGAGACAGCAGTGCTACAGCCAGTTGACGGGCCAGTCGCTCGTCAACGCCAGGCATGACCACAACCGGCCACTCGGGGTACAGGCGGGTGGAACGCAGGAATGGGAACGTTGGCGCATCCTGTTGGTGGATGACCTTGATCTGGCGCAGATCGAGCTTGTCTTCCTGTGCCATCGCCTCCAGGATGCCGCTGCGCACAAAGCCGACTTCGGCGCGTCCGGCCAGCACTGCATCCACCGTCAAGTCCTGAGGCATGCCCAACTGCAGCAGCTGCGACTGCTTCGGCAATGGCAGTTCTGCGTCCAGCAGTTCAAGGGACTGCATCTGGTAGCCCCCGGCGAAGTCGGTACTGGCAACCGCAATGCGTTTGTCCGTGAGGTCGTGCAGGGCATTGATTTGCTTGGCATCGGCGCGGGTGAAAATAACGCCACCAAAATGCGACAGATCCTGGTCCTTGCCCCGGGTGATCAGTGTTGCCAGTGGGGCGGACAGACCGTAGCGTTGTTGGAGGGCGATGAAATGGCTGGGAGTGGTCAGAACCGCATCCAGCGTGTTCTGCGCAACCGCAGCTTCGAGGGCACCCAAGTCATACACCGATAACGCCACCTGCCGCCCGAGTTGCAACTGCAGATGCTGCGCCAAGGCCTGCCACTGCGCTGTGGCTTGCGCGTGCGGTCGGAATGCCAGCACCCCAATGCGCAGTGGCACATCGGCCCACGCGGTTGTCAGTGATGTGACAACGAGCAGGAGGATGGCACCTAGTAACCGCGTCATAACCAGAATTCTTGTGGAGGCGATGCCTGCATAGGAGAAAAAGGCGAGGGTTGAAGGTCCATTGTATGGCTGCATTTCGCTTGTGTGCATGCTAAGCTGGCTGCCTGCTTGTACACCACGCCCCCTAGAGGAGACCGCCATGCCCGGACTATTGCCCCAGATCGACCCCGAGGGTCTGCTCGAATTTTCGGTGGTCTACACCGACCGCGCGCTCAACCACATGTCGCAGCGCTTCCAAGGCGTCATGAAAGACATCTCGGCGATCTTGAAAGGGGTCTACCACGCCAAGTCGGCCATTCTGGTGCCCGGCAGCGGCACATTTGGCATGGAGGCCGTAGCCCGCCAGTTCGCCACCGACAAGAAAACGCTGGTCATCCGCAACGGCTGGTTTAGCTACCGCTGGACACAAATTTTTGACATGGGCCGCATTCCAGCGCAGTCCACCGTGCTGAAGGCGCGGCGTGTAGGCGAAAGCAAACAGGCGCCTTGGATTCCATGCCCCATTGAAGAAGTGGTGGCCACCATTGCGCGTGAGAAACCTGATGTGGTGTTTGCCCCCCACGTGGAAACCGCTGCCGGCATGATCCTGCCCGACGATTACCTGCGCGCTGTGAGTGACGCCGTGCACGCGGTGGGCGGCCTGTTTGTGCTGGACTGCATTGCATCCGGCGCCATGTGGGTGGATATGGAGGCGACTGGCGTGGATGTGCTGGTGAGCGCCCCGCAAAAAGGTTGGAGCGGCTCACCCTGCTGCGCCATGGTCATGCTCAGCGAACGCGCCCGCGCTGCGATTGACGGCACCACCAGCACCAGCTTTGCCTGCGATTTGAAGAAGTGGCTGCAGATCATGGAGGCCTACGAAGGTGGCGCCCACATGTACCACGCCACCATGCCTACCGACGCACTGACGCGCCTGCGCGAAGTGATGCAAGAGACACGCAACTACGGCTTTGAGAAAGTGCGCGCCGAGCAGATGGACCTGGGTACCAAGGTGCGCGCGCTATTCGAAAGCAAGGGCATTGTCGGCGTGGCCGCCGATGGCTTTAAGGCCCCGGGCGTGGTGGTGAGCTACACCGAAGACCCGGGCCTGCAGAACAGCAAGAAGTTTTTGGCAGTGGGTTTGCAGACCGCGGCCGGTGTGCCCTTGCAGTGCGATGAACCCGCGGATTTCAGCACTTTCCGCGTGGGCTTGTTTGGGCTGGAGAAGTTGCACAACGTGGACCGCACGGTGGCGCAGTTGGAAGCGGCTTTGGACAAGATTGGGTAATGTAGTCGGCGGCGGAACGTCGTTGGTTTGAGTAGCTGCGTTAGTCAGTTGTGGGGCGTTTGCAGGTGTAACCGAGCGGCGTGTTTCAGGAAGTCCAACGTGTTGCGCGTAAGAAGTCGTTCACGTACTTTGCGATTTCCGTCGACTGCAGTCCTTCGGACTTTGAACATGACAGTCTTCTGAGGTCGAGCAAATTTTTGCTGGCAAAGCAGTTTTTGAGAGTACGATCGAAATCACGGCGCCTCTGTTCGAGGCTTCCCAGCTATAAAAACCATCATTTTTGGAGCGACACATGGATCTTGACAATGCAGTGGCGGCACATGCGCAGTGGAAAACCAAATTTCGTGCAGCGATAACGGCCAAGACAACCATGGACGCAGCGACGATAGGTAAAGACAATTGTTGTGAACTTGGCAAGTGGCTCTATGCTGACGGAAGTAAACAATATGGCTCAAAACCTGAATTCACTGCTCTCATAGACAAGCACAAAGGCTTTCACGTTGAAGCTGGAAAAGTTGCGACACTAATTAACGCAGGTAAGTATGCTGAAGCTGAAGCGGCGATAGGTGGCTCGACAACGTTTGGGGCAGCATCGACCGAGACAGGGGTTGCGATTGGGCGACTGAAAAAGGCTATTTGAATAGCGATTTGGGGCGGCACAGTGGGGGGGATTGGGCGGCTACTAGTACGAAGTGTCCGCCCCAGCGGGCACATGTCTTACTAACGTATCAAGTGCGTGACCAGCTACACTAAATGGCGCGTGTTGGCATTAGTAGAGTGCTAACTACATAGCTGCTCTGTCGATACCGGCTGCCGCAATGCGCGACAGCGGATCACGCGCCAAGGCGCAAGGCGGCGCACCCGCAGCGGGGTGCACAGCAAGCTTATGCCAGCATGCGGTCTTTGGCCACAAAGTACTTGCGGGCATAGGCTACCAGTTGGCCGTCCGTTGGATGGTCCACTGTCTCGACTCCCACAACCTTGTTCACCATGGTGGCGTCATGGGTGTGGATATGCTTGACGAGTTGCAGTTTGGCCTGAGCGGGCCCAACCACCAGGATCTCTTCAGCGCCCTTGAGTGCCTCCACTATCGCATGGTAGTAGCTGTGGTCCTCCGGCGCACGGCCACTGCCTACTGCACCCGCGCGGGAATGCAGCTTGTGGTGCGGAGAGTGGGGGTGGATGATTGACTTTTCCACATCGTCAGGGCTGATGTGCATGACGTGGGCTTCAGAGTGGTCGAGCCAGACAACGGCGTGGTAGTGGGACATACTTTCCTTGTTCGTTTGATCCAGCCTTCAGCTTAGGCGCTCCAGCGCAACCTGGGTTGACCTGGATCAACCGAGCCCAACTTACATGGCTCTTAGGCCAGCAATCGAAACAGCAATGGCATCAGCAGCGATGCCAGTACCACTTGCAGACCCAGCGCCAAACCGGCGTAGGCCCCCGCGTCTGCATTGACCTGTAGCGCCCGTGCGGCGCCAATGCCGTGGGCCGCAGTGCCCAGTGCAAAGCCACGTGCTGTCCACCCCTGCGCGTTGTAGGGCAAGCGCAAGGCGGCAAACAGGTATTTGCCGCTCAGTGCGCCGACAAGGCCGGTCAAAACCGCAAACACAGCAGACAGCGCGGGTATGCCGCCAATCTTTTCCGCGATGCCCATGGCCACTGGTGCAGTAACAGACTTGGGCGCCAGTGACAGCAGTACGTCGGTTGGCAAATCCAGCGCCCACCCGAGGGCTATGGCGGAGCCACTGGCCGCTGCACCGCCCGCCAACGATGCCACCAACAGCCGCCCCCAGCGCTGACTCAGCTCGGTCCGTCGCTGCCACAGCGGCCAGCCCAGCGCCACCACGGCGGGCCCCAGCAAGAAGTGGATGAACTGCGCACCTGAAAAGTAAGTGGGGTAGGACACGCCCGTGAGCAGCAAGGCGGCAGCGATGGTGCCCACGCTCCACAACACCGGATTGGCCCACGGTGCCTGGTTCACGCGCAGGTAGATGGCGTGGGCTAGCACGTAGGTCACCAGGGTTGCCGTCAACCCGAACAGGGGCGTGGCTGAGAGGTAGACCCAGAGCTCAACGAACTTTGGCATGGTCGTCGTTTTGGGCGTCGCTATTTGCCCCAATGTTGGCGGTTGGCCCGCGCTTGAAAAGCACCAACGCGGTAACCGCCATGCCAATCCAGGTGGACAACACGATGACCAACAGCATGCGCCCTCCGTATTGACCCACGAGCGCCAGGTGGGTCATGACGCCTACGCCCACCGGTACAAACAGCAAAGACAAATGACTGAGCAGGAAGTCTGCACAGGCCGCAACGGGCTCGCGCACCAGGGGCCATTGCAGCGCCGCCAGCAACAGCACCATGCCGACCACCGGGCCCGGAAAAGGCAGTAACAAACCGCGCGCCAGCAGTTCGCCCAGCGACTGAAGCGCCAGCAACCAGGCCAGACCGCGCAGGCCCTGCACCTAGAACCGCTCCAGATCCGGGTGCTTGATCTGCCCGCCGCGCACCAGCATCTTGCCGTACTCGGCACAGCGTTGCAGTGTTGGAATCACCTTGCCGGGGTTCAGCAAACCCTTGGTATCAAAGGCTTCTTTGATGCCAAACATCTGCGCATTTTCTGCGGCACTGAACTGCACACACATGCTGTTGAGTTTTTCCACGCCCACACCATGCTCGCCGGTCACCGTGCCGCCCATGGCCACACTGGTCTCCAGAATCTCGGCACCAAACAACTCGCAGCGGTGCAGCTGGTCGGGGTCGTTGGCATCAAACAGAATCAGCGGGTGCAGGTTGCCATCACCTGCGTGGAACACGTTGGCGCAGCGCAGCTGGTATTTCTTCTCCATCTCTGCAATCGCCAACAGGATGTCTGCCAGGCGCTTGCGCGGGATGGTGCTGTCCATGCACATGTAGTCCGGGCTGATGCGGCCGCTGGCGGGGAAGGCGTTTTTGCGGCCGCTCCAGAACTTCAGGCGTTCGGCTTCGTTTTGGCTCACCGCAATGGCGGTGGCACCGTTGTCACGCAGCACCTCGCTCATGCGGCCGATTTCTTCTTCCACTTCTTCGGGCGTGCCGTCGCTTTCGCACAGCAAGATGGCCTCGGCATTCAGGTCGTATCCGGCATGCACAAAGTCTTCCACGGCGGCGGTCATGGGTTTGTCCATCATCTCCAGGCCCGCAGGGATGATGCCGGCCGCAATGACTGCGGCCACCGCGTCGCCCGCCTTGCGCAGGTCGTCAAAGCTGGCCATGATGCAGCGCGCAAGCATGGGCTTGGGCACCAGCTTGACGGTTACCTCGGTGATGACGGCGAGCATGCCTTCGCTGCCCACCACCAGGCTCAACAGGTCGTAGCCGGGTGTGTCCAGCGCATCGCTGCCAAAGGTGATGGGGTCGCCCTCCATGGTGTAGCCCTTGACCTTGAGCACGTTGTGCAGCGTGAGCCCGTATTTGAGGCAGTGCACGCCGCCCGAGTTCTCGGCCACATTGCCGCCTATGGTGCAGGCAATCTGGCTGGATGGGTCGGGCGCGTAGTACAGGCCCAGCGGCGCAGCCGCCTCGCTGATAGCCAGGTTGCGCACGCCGCATTGCACCACCGCCGTGCGGCTGCGTTTGTCCAGTTTGAGGATCTTGTTGAACTTGGCCAGTGAGAGGGTCACGCCCATGGCATGGGGCATGGCACCGCCAGACAGACCGGTGCCCGCGCCGCGTGCCACCACGGGCACACCCATGTCAAAACAGGTTTTCAGCACCGCTGCCACCTGTGCCTCGGTCTCGGGAAGGGCCACCACCAGTGGCCGCTGGCGGTAGGCAGTCAGGCCATCACATTCGTACGGCGTGGTGTCTTCACGGTTCCAGAGTAGGCTGCTTGAAGGTAAATGGGCCTCTAGCCCCCGTACTACCTTGCTTTGTAGCTCTGCTTTTTGTAGCAAATTGCGTTGATCGCTCGGCGTGGGTGCGTTCATGGGGTGGTCCTGCGTGCGGTTGTCATGGCTTGCATGCACTGTAGGGCAAAGGCCACGGCTGTGGTGTGAAGAAATTGAATCCTAGGCCACCGCTTTTTTCAACCAGTCCGCAAAGGCTGCACACTCCCAACGGTCCATGCTGCCGGTGCGCCAGCATAGGTAGTGGGCGTGGGGGCTGGGCACATTGCCGGCAAATACTTCATTGCTGCCCAGGCGCACCAAAGAACCGTTGTCCAGCCAGGGGGCCCCCAGCTTGAGGCGCACCAGGGCCACGCCCATGCCAGCGGCCGCGCCGTCGCACATGAGACCTATGTCGTTGAACTGCGAGCCCTCCACCGGCTCGGGCCAGTCCAGGCCCTGGGCTGCAAACCAGGTGCGCCAGGGCTCCAGCGGGCTGCGCAGCAGAGGAACGCCCTCCAGATCCTGCGCTATGTCGAACGGCCCGTGCTCGCGCACAAAAGCGGGCGAGGCCAGTGGTGCGACCTCGTCCTTCATCAGCAATGCGTGCTCCATGTCGGCGTAGCGGCCAGGGCCAAAGCGCACCAGCAGGTCGGCATCTTCGGCCACCACGTCCAGCAGCGGTATGGAGACCTGCAAAGTGAGGTCGATCTCGGGGTAGGCATCGGTGAACTGGCGCAGGCGGGGGATCAGGATGGAGCGCGAGAACGTGGGCGTGACCGCCAGGCGCAGCTTGCGCTTGCCCGGTGCGGCAGCCGAACTGGGAAACTTCTGCAAACTGGCCAGACCTTCGCGCACATGGGCCAGGTATTCGCTGCCCTCGGTGGTCAGCGAAAAGTCGGCCCGCCCAAACAGCTTGGTGCCAATGATCTGCTCCAGCTGTTTGACCCGATGGCTGACTGCGCTGGGTGTCACACATTGCTCCTCGGCAGCCTGTGTCACGCTGCGCAAGCGCGCAAGGGCTTCAAAGGTCAACAGGCACTGGATGGGGGGGATGCGGGCGGCAGACATGGTCCACTAACTATAATCCGCCCGCATTCAATCCGGCCTATTGGCCCCAACAACCTATAAGAAGGAACTGCCGTGTCCGACACTTTGGCGGTATTGCCGCAGTACCTCATCCCCAAGCAGGCTTTGACCGCGCTGGCTGGCAAGTTCGCCAGCATGAAAGCCGGCAACACCACCACTTCGGTTATTCGCTGGTTTGTCAAACGCTACAACGTCAATATGGCCGAGGCCGCCAACCCTGACATTGCCAGCTACGCAACCTTCAATGACTTCTTTACACGGCCCCTGAAAGAGGGTGCGCGCCCACTGGCACAGGCCGACCTGGTCTGCCCAGTGGATGGGGCCATCAGCCAGTTCGGGCCGATTCAAAAAGACCAGATCTTCCAGGCCAAGGGCCACAGCTACTCCACCACCGCACTGGTGGGGGGCGATGCTGCCCTGGCTGCAGAGTTTGAAGACGGGCACTTTGCCACGCTGTACCTGAGCCCCAAGGATTACCACCGTATCCATATGCCCTGCGCGGGCGTGTTGCGCCGCATGATTTATGTGCCGGGTGATTTGTTCTCGGTCAACCCGACAACGGCAAGGGGTGTACCAGGCCTGTTTGCGCGCAACGAGCGGGTGGTGTGTGTGTTTGACTCGCCCCAAGGCCCGTTTGTGCAGGTGCTGGTGGGGGCCACCATTGTGGGCAGCATGGCCACCGTGTGGCACGGTCTGGTCAACCCGCCGCGCCCGGGGCATTTGTGGGAGCGTCTGTATCAGGACGGTGGCGTTCGTTTGGCGCAGGGCGCTGAGATGGGGCGATTCCTGCTGGGGTCTACCGTGGTGCTTTTGTTTCCTCGCGGGCCTTTGGCTTTTAACCCGCAATGGGCTCCCACCGGCGCCATCCGCATGGGTGAAAAAATGGGCACAAGGGAATAAAACCCGGCTATCCTGATAAGTCGGCATAGCCACTTCAGGAAAAGCGTTATGGAATCTGGTCCTACAGAAAGTTTGCAGCCCGCACTCTCCCAAAACCGGGCCAATGCCCGCCAACGCCCAACAAACCCGGCTTTGGATGCCTTGGGTGGCATTGTGCAAACCTTGCGTGCGCGCCTTCTCAACCCCGCAAACTCTGGGGCCGATGGCATGTCGGTTCGGGCTAGCCTGCGCCTGGCCTTTGCCGTCGTGGTGGCAGGTGCCCTGGTCATTGGTGTGTTTTCGTTGTTCCAGATGGGCCGCCTGAACGCCTCGACCGGTGTCATTTACGAACAGGAATACAAAGCGGGGCAGGCCGCCGAACAGGTGCGCAGTAATATCCTGCGCGCCAGCCGCGCCCAGACCCAACTGCTGACCGCCAGTACCGCTGCCGAGCGTGATACGTTGGCCAAAGACATCGAAATAAGCCTGGCCGAAGTTGGCAAGAAGATCGATGTCATTCAGGGCCTGTCCACCAGCGAAGAATCTGTCAAAACGGCCAAACAGCTGGAAGAGTCGATTGCCAAATGGAGCAAGCGCCTGCGGGAGTACGTCAAATTGGTCAAGGAGCAGCCACTGTCCTTCATGGAGCTGAGCCCGGACGTTGGCACCGAAGATGCGGGCCTTCTCAACGAGACCCGCAAAGTCGAGAAGATTGTGGATGACTTGGTTGCGCAGCGCGGGCAGTCAGCCGAGGCCACTATGCAGCAAACCAAAGAAATTTACAAAACTTCCTTGGTGTGGGTGATTGGCATCGTTTTGTTCCTGATCGGTGTGTCGATGGGGGTGGGGAGCTGGGTGATTGCACGCCTGACCCGCCAGTTGGGCGGGGAGCCTGCCTACGCCAAATCCATTGCCAGCCGTATCGCAGACGGCGACCTGACCATGGATATCCAACTGGCCGCCAACGACAACCATAGCCTGTTGCACTCTCTGCACGAAATGCAGACCCGACTGGCCGCGACCATGGGGGAGATCGCCGACAGCTCGGCCCAGGTGGCCAATGCTTCGCGTGAGATTTCCATGGGGAACTTGGACCTGTCCAACCGTACCGAGCAACAGGCATCGTCTTTGGAGCGCACCACCACCAATGTGGAGCAACTGGCGACCATTGCCAAGCGGTATGCCGACAGCTCGACCCGCGCAGCCGAGTTGTCGGGTGCCGCCAGCCAGGCGGCTCGCCATGGTGGCGAAGTGGTGGCCGAAGTCGTGCAAACCATGGAAAAGATCAGCCAGAGCACCATGGCTATCCATTCCAATATCGGGGCCATCCAGAGCATTGCCTTTCAGACCAATATCCTGGCGCTGAACGCTGCGGTGGAGGCTGCGCATGCGGGCGAACAGGGCCGCGGTTTCGCGGTGGTGGCCGCCGAGGTGCGGGACTTGGCGCAACGCAGTGCGACCGCCGCCAAGGAAATCAGCGCTCTGATCGAAAACTCGACCCGCCAGGTCAAAGAAGGCTCTCAGCTGGCCCGCAATGCGGGGCAAACCATCGCCGACATGGCACGCACCGTGGAGCAGGTCAGTACTGTGATGGAAGAGATATCGGGCGCCTCGCTGGAACAAAGCGAAGGCATTGCCGAGATGAACCGCGCCATTGCACAGATCGACGAAACCACCCAGCAAAATGCTGCGCTGGTGGAAGAAGCTGCTGCTGCGGCCCAGTCGCTGGACGAGCAGGCCCAGTCGCTGGACCAGCTGGTCGGACGGTTTGACCTGAAGAGTTGAAAGGTAGAGCCCCTCCGAGGGGGAGCTATTTGAAGATCACAGTCTTGTGGCCGTTGAGCAGCACGCGGTGCTCGCTGTGCCATTTGACGGCGCGAGCCAGCACCTGGCTTTCGGTGTCACGGCCTTGGGTTGTCAGGTCTTCCACCGTTTTGCTGTGCTCCACACGGGCTACGTCCTGTTCGATGATGGGGCCTTCGTCCAGGTCCGCCGTTACATAGTGGGCCGTGGCGCCTATCAGCTTCACTCCGCGGTCATGGGCCTGGTAGTAGGGTTTGGCACCTTTGAAGCTTGGCAAGAACGAGTGGTGGATGTTGATCGCACGCCCTGACAGCTTTTTGCAGAATTCGTCGCTCAGAATCTGCATGTAGCGGGCTAGCACCACCAGTTCGGCACCTTCGGATTCGATGATCTCCAGTTGGCGCGCTTCGGCCTGAGCCTTGGTTTCCGGCGTAATGGGGATGTAGTGGAAGGGGATGTTGTAACTGGCCGCCAGTTGGTAGAAGTGCCGGTGGTTGGACACGATGGCGCGAATGTCAATGGCCAGCAGCCCGCTCTTCCAGCGGAACAACAGGTCATTGAGGCAGTGGCCCTCTTTACTGACCAGCAGCACGGTTTTCATGGGCTGCGCCGTGGCGTGCAAGCCCCACTGCATGGAATAGGGCTTTGCAAAGAATGCCAGTTGGCTGCGCAGGTCTGAGTGGGTCAGGCGTACACAGGTGAACTGCACACGCATGAAAAACAGACCGGTGTCCGGGTCGTTGTACTGGGCGGCTTCTTCGATGTTGCCACCACGCTCCAGCAAAAAGCCGGAAACGGCGTGGACCAATCCCAGGCGGTCTGGGCATGACAGGGTGAGGATGTAGGTCTGGCTCATGGAGCGACATTGTCGTTGAAGTGGAGCCCCCTCGCTCCACCGCCGTGCGGCGCTAGGGTCAGACCGGGTGCAACTGCTCTTGCTTCTCCTGGCAGTGGATGCAGCGTGGGGCCTCGGGTGTTGCCTGCAGCCGTGCGGGGGCAATGGCCACACCACAGTCGGTGCATTCGCCATAGGTCCCCGCTTGCAGGCGGGTCAAGGCGGCGTCTATGGCGGCCAATTCCGCCAGTTCACGTTCACCGAGTTCAAATTCGATTTCCCGTTCGGTTGCCAGTTGTGCGCTGCTGTCCTCTGGGTGGCCAAAGTGCTCTGCTGCCACTTCGGCCCGGCTCACGATGCCGCCGCGTTGCTCGGCAATTTGTGCCAGCAGGGCAGTGCGCATGGCAATCAGTTGCTGTTGGTAGGCGCTGGTGGTGGTTGTAGTCATGGTGGCGGCTCCTGTGTTGTAGGGTATTGACGCCATCATGCGCGGTCTGATTCGTGTCCGCCTTGACCAAGGTCAAGTACCTTAGTGCACGACCACCGGGTTTTGGGCCAGTTCTGCGTATTGCTCCAGCGTATCTTCCACCTCTTCCTGCGTAGGGGTGTTGACCTGCCAGGCCATGATGTGCTGCTGGAACAATTCTGCCCAGGATCCGTCAAGGTATACCTCTTTGCCCGAGCGCTTGTCCACAATCTCGAATCCATGGCGTGCCATGGTGGGCACGCCACTGGGGTATTGAACGGTTTTGATTACACCTGCGGCCGTCTTGCCATCCGCCTCGGCATTGGCAAGCATATGGGTGACCGAATAGGTTTCGGAGTCGTAGAGCGTTTGCATGTTTTTAATAATAGAGCTTCTATTGCAATTGGGCGCAATAGCTGTGAAATCAAGGGGCACAGGGCTGTGGGGGCCCTGTTTACCTTTGCGTTGACTTCCAAAGCTGGTCCGCGACATCGCCGTTGGCCTGGGTCAGGCGTATGCGTACCGGCAGATACGCCATCTCTGGCGCAAACCAGATTTCAACGCGGGAGTCGTATTCACCTTTGGGTTCACGCCAGAGCCTTACCGCGCTCACCGCTCCTCCTGGCAGATCCAGCTTTTCGGGGGTGCCGATCGTGAAGATCCAGGCTTCGGCTGATCTGGGCCCCACGGCCTGGAAGGACAAGGTGCTGCCCTGGGTGAAGAGCCTGGGGTCAGCGGCCAGCATGGATGCCATTTGCAGCATCACACTCAGTTGGTCCTGTGCGCCGGGCAGCAGGGGAACATCGGGTGTATTGGCGCTGAACGTGATCTTGTTTTTGTCGTAGTCAAAATGGGCTGCGACCTCGCTGCGCACCTTGTCGCCAAAGCGGGTGGGTTCCAGTCCGTGTGCGCCCAGGTTCCCGGTGCTGGTTTGCACCCGCGAGCCCAGCAAAAAGTGGCTGATTTCCATGCGGGCGTTGTATGTCTTGCCGTCCTGTGCCCACTGCAGTTCACCATTCACATGGTACGGAAAGCCTTTGATCTCACCCTTGACCTCGTACTTCAGGCGGGTAGACGGCGGAAACGCAAACTTGCGCACGGCCTTGGCCGCAGGAAGCGCCGCTGCCGCCGGGGTGGCTGTGCTGTGGTTGGCTTCTGGCGATGGGCTTATGGGCTTTGCCGCAGCCAACAGCATGCCGTTGTTGGCAAAAGGGCCATCACTGGGCTCGGCAGATGCTATAACTTCAATAGCGGAAGGTGTAGATTCCACCGGGGCTGGAGTGCTAATTGGCTCAAAACTTTGTGTGGAAGGCTCATACTGTTCTGCTGGGCGTTGATCCTTCGCGGGCGCGGGTGTGCGCGCCGCAGCAGCTTGGGCGCGCATCACCGTTGGCTTGGCCGCGGATTTGCTGGCGGGCGCTTCGGTAGCGGTGCGTGCCGGTGGTTCGGCCGCAAGGGTGCGTGTGGAGAAGGCCCAGGCCGAACTGGTGTCAGTGCTGGCATGGGCAGCCAACGACAGGGGCGCGGCGCGCAACACCGCCCAGTGCGCCAACAGCACCAGGGCCGTCAGCAGCACCAGGCGCCAGGAGGGTAAGCGGCGCGGAGCGTTGGCGAACGGATGGGGCATGCCGCAGTTTAATTCAGAGCGACAATTCCCCCATGAAACTCGCAACTTACAAAGACGGCTCGCGCGATGGCCAACTGGTCGTCGTCTCGCGTGATCTCAGCCAGGCGGTTTACGCCTCCAACATCGCCAACCGCGTGCAGCAGGTGCTGGACGACTGGAACTACCTGTCGCCCCAGCTGCAGGACCTGTATGACAACCTGAACAATGGCCGCGCCCGCCACGCGTTTCCGTTTGACCCCACGCAGTGCATGGCGCCGCTGCCCCGTGCCTACCAATGGGCGGACGGTTCGGCCTACCTGAACCATGTGGAACTGGTGCGCAAGGCACGCGGTGCCGAGGTGCCGGAGAGTTTTTACACCGATCCTCTGATGTACCAGGGCGGCAGCGATGACTTTGTCGGCCCCTGCGACCCCATCGTTTGCGCCAGCGAAGCCTTTGGCATCGACTTCGAGGCCGAAGTGGCCGTCATCACCGGTGACATTCCCATGGGCTGCTCGGCCGACCGTGCGCTGGACGGCATTCGCCTGGTCCTGCTGGTCAACGATGTGAGCCTGCGCAACCTGATCCCGGATGAACTGGCCAAGGGTTTTGGATTTGTGCAGAGCAAGCCCGCTACTGCTTTCAGCCCCGTGGCCGTCACGCCAGACGAGCTGGGCGAAGCCTGGGTCAAGGGTCGCGTGCACCTGCCGCTGGCCAGCACCTGGAATGGTCGCAAGGTAGGCTTGTGCGACGCTGGGCCTGACATGACCTTCCACTTTGGGCAACTCATTGCCCATCTGTGCAAGACGCGCAATGTGCGTGCCGGCTCCATCATCGGCTCGGGCACGGTCAGCAACAAGGGTGTCACCAAAGGCGACGGCGACAAGGCCACCACCGAGTGGCCCAACGGCTACAGCTGCATTGCCGAGAAACGCGCCATGGAGACGATTCAGAATGGTCAACCCAGCACGGCTTTCATGCAGTACGGCGACACCATCCGCATCGAGATGAAGGGGGCCGATGGCCAAAGCATTTTTGGTGCGATCGAGCAGGAAGTGGCGCCGCTGGAGAAAGTACGCCAATAAAGGCCTACACATCTTCACTTTCCCGGGGGCGTGTCGATACAACAATGAGACAAGACACGAAAACCGGGAGAAATCGTTATGGATGCCACTGTGAACAAGCTTCTGTCACAAGGCGAACTGGCCAAGCGCTGGGGCCGATCGGAATCCGCCATTAGCCTGGCCACGGCGGTGGGCACCGGGCCGCGCTACATCAAGATCGACGGCGCCATCAAGTACCCGTTTGAAGAAGTGCAGCGTTACGAGCGGGCCTGCATGTTTGCCGAAGCCAGCGAGCTGGGGTTGCAGACGCTAAATTAGCCCCGCCGGGCGGCGACAATCCGTGCAACACGTAAAGGGTTGCCATGGATTTCCAAGCCGTACTGGACGACATCACAGCGCACATCAAGCCCCTTCTGGGCACAGCGGGCTACGTTGCCTCCTACATCCCTGCGCTGGCCCGCGTATCCCCGCTGCAGTTTGGCATTGCACTGCGGACCTGTGAGGGGCAGGAGGCTGCGTCGGGTGACGCCACCACGCCGTTTTCTATCCAAAGCATGTCCAAGGTGTTCACACTCACGTTGGCCATGCGCAGCCAGGGCGACGCGTTGTGGGAGCGCATTGGGCGGGAGCCCTCGGGCAGCCCCTTCAATTCACTGGTGCAACTGGAAACCGAACGGGGCATTCCCCGCAACCCGTTTATCAATGCAGGCGCCATAGCGGTCGCGGATCGGTTGCTGAGCCAGGGCGATGCCAAGGCCGATATTCCGGCCATGTTGTCTAGCCTATGTGGTGAGACTGTGTTCATTGACCCCGAGGTGGCAGCGTCTGAAGCCGACACTGGCTTTCGCAACACGGCGTTGGCCAATTTCATGAAAGGTTTTGGCACGCTGGATAACGCGGTGGATAGCGTGCTGGATGTGTACTTCAACCAGTGCGCCATCCGCATGAGCTGCCTGCAGGTCGCCCGTGCGGCCGGTTATTTGTGCCGGGACGGAGCGCACCCGTATGGCGGACCGCAGGTGGTCAGCGAAGCGCAGGTACGGCGCATTAACGCGCTGATGTTGACCTGTGGCACCTACGACGCAGCAGGGGAGTTTGCGTTTCGCATCGGCCTGCCCTGCAAGAGTGGTGTCGGTGGAGGCATCGTGGCCGTGGTGCCCGATACCCTCAGTCTGTGTGTCTGGTCACCGGCGCTGGACAAGACCGGTAACTCCCACCTTGGGCGCATGGCCCTGGAGCTGTTTGTGGCCAAGACCGGCTTGTCGGTGTTTTAAACGGGCTCGTGCAAAAAAGAAGCGCAGACCAAACCAAAACGAATGCTGGCTGGTGACCATCTGGGTAGTCTGCGCCCGGGGCCATATAGAAACCGCTGCTAAAGAGCATAACGGGTTCTACGGTTTCCTGCAGGGGTTGCCCGGATCTATTTCACCTGGTCAAACACCGCGCGGGCCTGCACATGGCAGAACGGTGGTTCATAGACGCCGTGGTAGTTGGAGTAGTAGGTGTTAAAGGCAGCCGATGTGGGGTCGGTCGGAGCCTTGCCACCCGGGCCATATACCGCTTGCACTGCGGCGTCCACATCCACGGAGCTGACGTTGGTCAGGCCGCGGCTGTCGAAGTCCGCTTTCATCACAGACTGGTGGATGGCCGGTGGCACCGTGGGGTCACCGGAGCCGCCGCACAACAGCAGCTTGGACTTGGGACTCCAGCCCAGCAAGTCATTCTTCTTGGCCGCCAGGTAGAAGGGGCTATTGTTGTTGGTTTGCACATCGGTGGTGAAGGCCGTCTTGAAGACGGCGTCCCGCGCCTGGTTGGGCGTTTCCCCATTCGCGCCGGGCAGCTTGCCGGTCGTGATCAGGGTGGTGTAGGTCAACGTGGGGTTGGGCAGCAGAGTCTCGATGTAACTGTCGTAGGGCGCGTTGAAAGCGGCCGAAGGGGTGGTATAGATGTTGTTGTAGACCTTTTGGTACGCCGTCACCATGTAAGGAACAAAGAACTGCACACCGGCAATGGCGTTGGGGATCTTGGTGGATCCCGACAGGTTGTAGGGCCCGGCCAGGTGGGCGCCGGCCACGACGTTCATTTCTGCGGCGTGGTCACGCTCGGCGGCGCGGTGTGCGGCCATCGAGGCATGGCCACCCTGGGAATACCCAGTAAACATAACCTTGCCCGACAGGTTGGCGCCCACCGCATAGGCCGCATTGCGGGCCGCGCGGACCGCGTCAATCACCGAGCTGGCCTCTGTGTCGGCGTGCAGGTAGGGGTGGTAGCTATAGGTGGATTTGGCAAAACCTAGGTAGTCGGTGGCGACCACGGCATAACCCTGCGCGGCGTACATGGCGGCCAGTAGGAAGGTCTCGGTATCTGCAGGGTTGGCAAGGGTGCGGGGTTTTTGTACATCCGTACCTTTGGCATAGGCCACCAGCGCGGCGGGTGTGGAGCAGTTACCAGCCGGCACCAGCATTACGCCCGACGCATTGGCCTGCTCGCCAGTTACACCTACCGTGTTGTAGTTCAGTGCCACTACCTTGACATCACATTTGGCCGTGCCGGAAAGCGCCTGCAAGCCGCTGCTGGCGGTTGCGGCATTGATCTGGGCGATGCTCAGCGTGGTAACCACCGCTGGAGCTTCCACCAGTAATCCGCGCAGCGCTGCGGGCGAGGAGGATCCGCCGCCGCAAGCGGCCAGCAAACATGCAGCCGCAAGTGCTGTCAAATGGTGAGGTTTGAAACCGGTGGTGCGCATGCTGGACTCCAAAAACAAGAGTGGAAAAAGTGAATGCCTGTGTGAGACGGGCCGATGCTAGGGGCCCTGGCCGTGGTGGCGCACAGGGTTATTACCAAGCAGGGCCGCGTGGCAGACACCTGGGCGACAGCGCGCCCAAGCAGGGAAGGAGTGCAGCGCAGACGCAGTCGTGCGCGCCTCAGAAGGCCGACCGGGCCTTATCCGCGCGCCAGCTGCTGTGCAAAAGTCTTGAAGCCGCGCAGCATCATCTCAATCGAAACCGATACCAGCACCAGGCCCATCAGCCGCTCCACGGCCACCACCAGCCGCGTGCCGATGATGCGCTGGATGCGCTCGGCCGATACCAGTACCACCGCGCTGACCAGCATGGTCACACACAGGGCGCCTATCCACTCCAGGCGCTTGTCAGGTTGCTGGGAAACCAGCAGCAGTACGGTGGCCAGGGCTGACGGTCCGGCAATGGCGGGCACTGCCAGCGGCACGATCAGTGGTTCTACCATCTGTTCCTCATCCACGGCGCTGGCCGGTGGCGGGAAAACCATGCGCAGCGCAATCAGAAACAAAATGACGCCGCCCCCAATTTGCAGGGATAGCTCGCTCAGGTTCATGATGCGCAGAAAACTCTCGCCGACGAACATGAAGGTCAGCAAGAGCGCAAAGGCAATCAGGATCTCGCGCAGGATGACCCGTGCACGGCGTTCCGGGGCGACATGCTTGAGTGCATTGGCAAAGATGGGTATGTTGCCAATCGGGTCGGTGATCAGCACCAGCAAAATCGTGGCGGACAGGAACGTGTAATGCATCATGGTAGCGTATCCTTCTGTTCAGCTTGCAAGCGAACAACAGTCTAGCCGTGATTGCCGTCTGTGCGGCATGGTCTATGCCGACGCGGCGCATTGGAGTAAGCTGTACCCAGTTCAGAGTTGACAACCTCCCAGGGAGTGCATATGAGTGACGCAGACAGCACCGGTTTTGGCAAATTTGTGCCAGGCTTTGATTTTTTACAGAACCTGGCCAAAGGCGCCACCAACAACATCCCCCAAATGCCTAACCTGGGCAATTGGGTGGCTCCCACGCTCAACGTGGAAGAGCTGGAAAAGCGCATAGAAGAGCTCAAGGCCGTGCACTTCTGGCTAGAGCAAAACTCCCGTGCACTGGGCGCCACCATCCAGGCGCTGGAAGTTCAAAAGATGACGCTGGCAACCCTCAAGGGCATGAACTTCAACATTGGTGACGTTGCCAATGCGCTCAAGCTCAAGGCGGCGGAGTCGGTGCAGACGGGGGTGCAGCGCGTCAGCGACCGGGCGGCTTCTACGGCCAAGACCATTTCTGATGTAGCCACCGGCAACAGCAGCGTATCGTCCAAGGCCGGCAAGGCGGCGGCGGGGGTGGGCGCTTTGGTGGACCCGTTACATCTGTGGGGCTCACTGACCCAGCAGTTCCAGCAGATTGCAGCGGGGGCATTCAAGGAAGCAACCACCAAGACCGCGGTAGACGTCACCAAGAATATGGCCACCGGCATGGCCAAAGAAGCCATCAAGTCTGCCAAGGCGGCGGGCAAAAAGGCCGCCGGTGGTGCTGTCAAGCGCGCCAGCAAACCAGCGGCACGCAAAACGGCGTCCCGCGGCCAATAACTCCGGGCCTGGCCGGGGCCGCCCGCAAGGGGTTCGGATATGAAACTTTTTCCTTACGCACACGCTACCCACCCGCAGTGGCCCATGGCGGCCGCGCTGGTGCTGGCGCAGTTGCGGGCGCAAATGGCGTTGCACGGTTACGCCAATGCGCCCACGCTGGCCTTGCTCTACATCACAGACCGCTACGCCGAGGTTGCCCAGGACATACTGGACCACCTGGCGGCCGAGCTGCCACTGGTAACTGACTGGTCGGGCACGGTGGGCATTGGCATTGTGTCCAACAACGTGGAGTACTGGGACGAGCCGGCCATGGCCGTCATGTTGTTGGAGTTGCCCAGCGACCAGTACCGCGTGTTCTCCGGCGTGGCGCCGCTGGGCCTGGGCTTTGAAGCACATACCGCCTTGGTCCACGCAGACCCCGAAACCGCCGATGTGGCCGAGCTGATCGCCGAGATGGCCGCGCGCACTGATTCCAATTACGTGTTTGGTGGCCTGGCCAGCAGCCGCTGGCAGTCGGTGCAGTTTGCGGTGGGTGGCAACGGCAATATTGGCGGCCACGGTGGCGCCAGCGGGGTGTTCACCGGAGGCTTGAGCGGCGTGGCCTTTGGGGCCGATGTCGCCCTGGTTTCGCGGGTGACCCAGGGCTGTATGCCGGTGTCCAAGGCGCGGCGGGTGACCGAGGCAGATCACAACTTGGTGCTGACCTTGGATGACGAGCCCGCGCTGGATGTGATGATGCGTGACCTGCACATTTCATTGGATCAGCCTCAGGAGGCGTTGGATGTGGTGCGTGCCACGCTGATCGGCCTGGTGCCTGCGCCAGAGAACACGCAGGCCGTCCATCTGGTCAAGTCAGCGGAATCGTCCGCGGTGCGCCAGACCGGTAACTTTGGCGAAGACGTGCTGGTGCGCCATATCATTGGGCTGGACCCGGCACGCAAAGGGGTCGCCTTGGCAGACCGGGTGGAGGCGGGCGCGCAAATGGTGTTTTGCCGGCGCAATGTGCAGGCTGCCCGCGCCGATCTGACCCGTATCTGTGCCGAAATCCGTGAAGAGTTGGAGCCCCAGGAGCAGGCGCTGGAGACGGCCCACGCGGTGCAGGCATCGGCCCTGGAATTGGCGCCCCACCCAGCCCGGCGGGTGGCCGGTGCGGTGTATGTCAGTTGTACAGGCCGCGGGGGCTCCCATTTTGGTGGGCCCAGTGCCGAGCTGCAGCTGGTGCGCCGCGCCCTGGGTGATGTGCCCTTGGTGGGTTTCTTTGCCGCCGGTGAAATTGCCCACCAGCACCTTTATGGTTACACCGGCGTGTTGACGGTGTTCATTGCACCGGAGTTTTAGCCGGTTTGGCTATCGTATTCCCCTGGCTTCGTTCAACAAGGGAGTGATATGGGTCTTTTCCAACGACCGAAAGAGGGCCGTCTTTTTTAGTTTGTTTAGTTCACTCTGCCAGGCCGCAATGACTTCATCGGGCGTTTCCTTGTTGAAAGCCAAATAGAGGTTCGCAGTGGAAAGCGGAGCATAGGCTTTCCATTGCACCGGGCGCTCCGATTTCCCGCGCGGGCTTTGCGCATACTCTACTGCCTGAGCATTCAGTTTGCCGATGCTAAAAATGCTAAGCGGCACCAAATCAGCCTGTTGCCGCAGGACCATCTTGATGTCTGTCTGGGCATAGTCCAGGATCAGCTTGTCTTTGTTGAAACCCAGGTTTTCCAGCGTAATGGCGTACGCACTGTTGGCCTGTACGGTGATCCTGAATTTTTTCGCGTCTTCAATGTTCTTGATGGGTAGATCCCTGTCCAAGCTGCCCCACAACATCGTATCTACTTGGTAAATGGGGCCAACCCACTTGAACAAGTTTTCCCGCTCTGGCACGCGGTAGATTGAATAGATTAGGCTGTTCTTGTTGCGTTGTGTAAGGTCCAGTGCGCGGGACCAAGGCACCAGCTGAATATCAGTCTTTGTATCCAGGTCTGCTGCGATCTTTCGCACAATGGCGGTGGTGAAGCCGTCAATCTCATTGCTCTCGTTCATGAAATTGAAAGGCCGCCACTCTTCGGTGTAAGCCGTCAGGGCCTCTCCCGCAAATGCGGGTAGTGTGGCGAAACTGAGCGCCAGTGCGATGATCCCCTTTCGGGTAGGCCACATGGATGTCTCCGATTGGAATGGAAGGGCTTTCTAGGCCTTCGCACCAGTGTAGACAAGATATCGCCACGGTGGCAAGGCCTATTCTTGTCCACTGTAGGTCATAAGGACCCCTCAAGATCCCAATGCCCCAAACGTGCAGCGCTTCAAATACCGCGGGCACGCTCCAGTTTGAACTGCGCCCGGAACGCGCCAAACGCGCCCACATCCAGTGCGTCGCGGACCTCGCGCATCAGGTTCAGGTAGTAGTGCAGGTTGTGGATGGTGGCCAGCATAGGGCCTAGCATCTCGCCGCAGCGGTCCAGGTGGTGCAGGTAGGCTCGGCTGAATCCCTCGCGACCGCCTTGTTCCCACGACACACCGGAGGTGCCGGCGCAGGCATGGCAGGTACAGCTGGGGTCCAGCGGCTGTGGGTCCATTTTGTGGCGCGCATTGCGCAGCTTCAGGTCGCCGTAGCGCGTGAAGATGGTGCCGTTGCGCGCATTGCGCGTGGGCATCACGCAGTCGAACATGTCCACACCCTCTGCCACGCCCTGCACCAGGTCCTCGGGTGTACCCACGCCCATCAGGTAGCGCGGTTTGTGCGCGGGCAGCTTGTGTGGCGTGTGCGCCATGATGCGCAGCATCTCGTCCTTGGGCTCGCCCACACTGACACCTCCCACCGCGTAACCGGGGAAATCCATCTCCACCAACTGGTCCAGCGACTCCTGGCGCAGGTTCTCGAACATGCCACCCTGCACAATGCCAAACAACGCGTTGGGGTTCTCCAGTTTGGTGAACTCGGCCTGGCAGCGCTTGGCCCAGCGCAGGCTCAGTTCCATCGACGTGCGCGCTTCGCGCTCGGTCGTGATGTGGCCCTTGGTGTCATACGGCGTGCATTCGTCGAACTGCATCACGATGTCGCTGTTGAGCACGGTCTGGATCTGCATGCTGATCTCGGGCGTGAGGAACAGCTTGTCCCCGTTGACGGGGCTGGCGAACTTGACGCCTTCCTCGCTGATCTTGCGCATTTCGCCCAGGCTCCAGACCTGAAAGCCACCCGAGTCGGTGAGGATAGGCTTGCTCCACTTCTCGAACGCATGCAGCCCGCCAAAGCTGGCCATCACGTCCAGTCCGGGCCGCATCCACAGGTGGAAGGTGTTGCCCAGGATGATTTGCGCACCCATTTCTTCCAGGCTGCGTGGCATCACACCCTTTACCGTGCCGTAGGTGCCTACCGGCATGAAGATCGGCGTTTGCACAACGCCGTGGTTCAGCGTCAGCGTGCCGCGGCGGGCATGGGAGGTGGGGTCGGTTTTGAGGAGGTCGAATTGCAGCATGGGGTGTTCCGGACGGTGGGGCATTTTACGGGGCAGGCGTCGGCGGCTATAAGATTGCGGGGAACCCACTGATCCAAACACATGTTGCGCCGTATTCTTCTCCTACTTATTGCTGCCACCTGTCCGTTGGCGCATGCGGGTGATGCCCCGACGAATGTGCTAGTGCTCACAGGTGGCGTCGTCGGGGTCTCTGCGACCGAGAGCCCTGCACGTACGGCGGGTTACGGGCGGGAGCTCATCAGCAAGCTGATGCAGGATGCCGGGCTCAGTTACACCATGGAGCCCCAGCCTTTTGCCAGGGCGCTGCGAACATTGGAGACCCAACCGAACGCGGTGCTTTTTCCCATGTTGCGCACGGCCGAGCGCGAGTCCAAGTACCAGTGGGTAGGCTTGATGGCCAAGCGCAACTATTACCTGTACCGCTTGGACAGCCGCAAGGACATTGTGATCCAGTCCCTGGAGGATGCCAGGCAGTACCGCATTGGTGTCTTGCGTGGTGATGTGCGAACAGACTACTTGCGCGCCCAGGGTTTTGCCGAGGGTACGGACAAGGGGTTGGAGGTGGTCAATGTCGCCTTCAGCCTATTGAAGATGCAGCAGGCAGGGCGCATTGATCTCATCGTGTTTTCGGACGAGGGCATCCGGCTCGTCTGTGAAGAAGCGAAGGTGGCGTGCGACGCATTTACCCCAGCCTTCCGGCTCGATTTGGTAGGCAACCTATGGCTGGCAGCCAGTCCGCTGATGCCGCCTGCGCTGTTGAGTACCTTGCGCAAGGCGTTTCAAAAGCAGGAAGACTCGGGGTATCTTGCTAAGTTGATGAAGAGTGGTCGGCCGGTTGGGGGGTAAGGGGGGCTTTTACCTGCGCAGAACGCACTGACACCCAGGCACCTTTTTGACGCAATTCCATAACTATGGATAAAATGTCCATAGTTATGGAATCTGTGCAAAACCCCTCCACTTCAATTGACACCCGCATCGCGGCCAACCTGCGGGCCTTGCGCGCCGACCGCAAGTTGTCGCTGGAAGCCCTGGCCCAGGCCACGGGCGTCAGCCGATCGGCGCTGTCCTTGATCGAACGCGGGCAAAACAGCCCTACCGCGGTTGTGCTGGACAAGATTGCGGTGGGTCTGGGCGTGACTCTGTCCGATCTGGTGGGGCAACGTGGGGGCGGATCCTCAGAGGCCACTGCGCCCACGCCACTGGCCCGCCACGCCGAGCAGGCTGTATGGACCGATCCCGGCTCTGGCTATGTGCGCCGCGCCGTGTCGCCGCCCGGCTTTGCATCTCCCATCCAGTTGGTGGAAGTGCATTTCCCCGCTGGAGCGCGCGTGGCCTTCGAGACGGGGCCGCGCAACAGCCAGGTGCATCAGCAGGTCTGGGTGCTGGAGGGCTCCATGGACCTTACGGTGGGTACGGCCACCTGGCAACTGCACAGCGGTGACTGCCTGGCAATGGCATTGGATCAACCTATGGTCTTTTTCAACCCAACGGGCCGCACGACGCGTTATGCCGTGGTTCTGGTCAATGAAACTCCGAATACAAGGAAACTCTGAGATGACTTCTATCGTTTTGGGACGCTTGCATGCATTGGACACCGAGCAACTGGGGCAGCTGAGCTCCGTGTTGCTGGACTGTGTCGAGGGCGGCGCGTCCGTAGGCTTTATGCAGCCTTTGTCTCGGGACCAAGCCCTTGTGTTCTGGCAACGCGTGGCGGCCGGCGTGGCCGCTGGTGAGCGTGCCCTGTTGGTGGCGCGCGACGCCGTTGGCATTGTCGGTACGGTGCAGCTGGTGCTGGACCAGCCGGACAACCAGACCCACCGCGCCGATCTGTGCAAGATGCTGGTGCATCGCCGTGGCCGCCGCCAAGGCTTGGGTGCTGCCCTGATGCATGGCGCCGTCGATCTGGCACGGGCGTGTGGCAAACAGCTCTTGGTGCTGGATACGGCTACCGGCAGCGACGCCGAGCGTCTCTATGCGCGGCTGGGTTGGCAGCGGGTGGGGGGCATTCCCGATTACGCACGTTGGCCCGAAGGTGGTCTGTGCGGCACCACCATCTTTTACATGGCAGTTTGAGCCGCGCGTAGGGACGCAAAAACCAGCGGCGCTACATGCCCTAGAGCTCGTCGGCAAATCGTTGGCCGATAAGAAGACGTGCCTCCCGGGCGCCCAGCAATGCTTCCACACAATCCGGGTCCAGGCGACCGCGGGCTGCCTCCTGCCGCAGCTCGTATTCCACATCCGATTCGCTCCAGGGTTCCTTGTAGGGCCGCCGGTTTGCCAGTGCGTCATAGACGTCCGCTACCGCCACAATGCGCCCCTCAAGCGGGATGTCTGCCATCGCCAGGCCACGCGGATAACCCGAGCCATCACCACGCTCATGGTGGGTCGCCACAATGTTGTACATCACGCGGCTGGCCAGATCGCCCTGCATGTCCAGGCCGTGGCTGATTGACTCAATGATTTTTTCCCCGATCTCTACATGGCGCTCCATGATGACCCACTGGTCGGCATCCAGCTTCGCGGGTTTGAGCAGAACCGAGTCGGGTATTCCGACCTTGCCGACATCGTGCAAGGGCGCAAATAGCAACAGGTATTCGATGTATTCGTCGGACAGGCCATATTTGTCAGCGAGCAACTGCCCCATCAGCCGCGAGTAATGGGCCATGCGCTGCAGGTGTTGTCCGGTTTCCAGGTCGCGGATGCGGGCCAGCCCCACCGCTACCTGGATCGTGCCCACCATGCCATGCACCACACGGCGCTGTAACAAGAACAGTTGGGAAATCAGGTCTGAAAACGTGTCGAGAAATTGGGCCACCTCGGGTGTAAAAACCTGGGGCTGCTTTGAGTCGTAAAAGAGGAAGGCGGCGAGGTCTTTACCCTGAAAGACCGGTGTTGTGTAGCTGGCCCGATAACCCTGTTCGGTCAGCCACGCGGTGTGTTTGGAGTGCGCTTCGAAGGTTTCTACCAGGTCGCCCACCATGCGACTTTGGTGCGACGCGGCCAGTGCCAGGAGTGAGGGAACCTTAGACAGCGCGACTTCATAGCGCTGCAGAGCGGTCTCGTCCGTATTGCTGCTAACAAAGGTCTTCAACAGGTCAGTGGCGGGGTCGTACAAGGCTACGGCCACACGATCCACGAAGTCAAAGCGCGACCGAATCAGCGCGTGGATGCCCTGTAGCCGCTGGGTCATGTCGTCCGCAGTTGGGGGCTTCTTGACCAGTGTTGGTGATGCGGTACTCGCATGCAAATCCATAACACCCCCCCCTTAATTTCTACAAACAGAGCAACGGTTTATGGGCAAATATTAAACGAATGAACGTCCCTGTGCATTACCTGGGGGCTGCTCAGTTGGCGGGCCTGCGCGCCAACAACATCGCATCACCGTAGCTGAAGAATCGGTATTCGCGGTTTATGGCCTCCCGATACAGCGCCATGATGTGGTCGTAACCCGCGAAGGCACTGACCAGCATCATCAAAGATGACTTGGGCAAATGGAAATTGGTCACCATCAGGTCGATCAATTTGAATTCAAAACCCGGTGCGATGAAGATACGCGTATCCCCACGGGTCACACCACTGTGCGCCCAGGATTCCAGGGTTCGCACGGTGGTCGTTCCTACTGCAATGATGCGGCCGCCGCGTGCCCTGCAATCGGCCACGGCCTGCTGCGTGCCAGGCGGCACGTCAAACCACTCGCTGTGCATCTGGTGTTCGGACAGGTTTTCAGTCTTGACGGGCTGAAAGGTTCCGGCACCCACGTGCAGCGTTACGTGGGCCTGGTGTACGCCCATGGCGGCCAGCTGGTCCAGCAATGCCTGGTCAAAGTGCAGTGCGGCGGTAGGGGCGGCCACTGCACCGGGGTTTTTGGCAAACACGGTCTGGTAGCGCTGGGCGTCTTCGGCCGAATCCGTGTGGGTGATGTAGGGCGGCAGCGGCACGTGGCCGTGGCGCTCCATCAGCGTGTAGGGGTCATCACCCGCGTCGTTGGAGAGGACAAAGCGGAACAGCGGGCCGTCCGCATCGGGCCAGCGGCCCAGCATGGTGGCGCTGATCCCATCTTCCTGACCCGGCGCGCAGACCAGCTTTAGCGTGGCGCCCACCTCGGGCTTTTTACTGACCCGCATGTGGGCGGCCACCTGGTTGCCGCCCAGCACGCGCTCCACCAGCAGCTCCACCTTGCCCCCTGTGGCTTTTTCACCAAACAAACGGGCCTTCACAACTTTGGTGTCATTGAAGACCAGCAGGTCGCCGGCGCGCAGCAAGTCGGGCAGGTCTTTGAAGATGCGGTCCACGGTTGGGCGTGTGGTGCCGTCCAGCAGGCGCGATGCGGTTCGGGTGGCAGCCGGGTGCTGGGCAATCAATGCATCGGGCAATACAAAATCGAAGTCGCTCAGTGTGTGGTGGGTGGATACCGTGTTGACCACAGCGTGGTCGGGGGCAGAAGTTGTCATAGATGCTTGAGGGTCGAACAAACCCGTGCCAAGGTTGAAAGAAAGGGCAGAATTGTCCCATGCCGCACAGCACCGCCACCTTAACCCCTGCCAATCCTGGTGGCAAGACCAGCGCTGCACCATCCAAGACCGCCACCCAGAAGGCGCTGGAGAAACTGGGGCTCAAACGCGACATTGATCTGGCACTGCATTTGCCGCTGCGCTATGAGGACGAAACCCGCATCACCCAGCTACGCGACGCCCGCGAGGGTGACTCCATCCAGATCGAGGGCCGCGTGACTGACTGCGAGGTCACTTTCCGCCCCCGCCGCCAATTGGTAGTCACGCTGGACGACGGCACGGACACCTGCACCCTGCGCTTCTTCAGTTTTTATCCTTCTCAGCAAAGGGCCCTGGCCGTGGGCAACCGCATCCGTGCACGGGGCGAAATCAAGGGCGGCTTTATTGGTTTCACCATGCTGCATCCTGCGTTTCGCAGCGCTGGCGGTGCGCTGGCCACGGCGCTGACACCCATTTACCCCACGGTAGCCGGGCTGGCGCAGCCGGTGCTGCGTAAAGAGGTGCTGGCCGGGCTGGCGCGGGCCGAGCTGTCGGATACCTTTCCACCGGGTGATTTAAGCCAAATCAACCCTCAGCCCCTGTGGACACTGCGTCAGGCGCTATCATTTTTGCACCACCCCGCGCCCGATGTGTCGCTGGACACCTTGCAGGACCATAGCCACCCGGCCTGGCAGCGGCTCAAGGCCGAGGAGTTGCTGGCGCAGCAGATCTCGCAATTGCAGTCGCGCCGCGAACGCGCCCGCCTGCGTGCACCGGTGCTGGCCATGGTGGCGCCCGAGGTCTTCAGCCCGCCCGGTGAACCCGAACAGCCGGTGCTGATGCCGCTATACTCAGAGCTGGTGAGCACCTTGCCGTTCCAGCTCACTGCCGCCCAACTGCGGGTATGTGCGGAGATTGCCAACGACCTGGCGCGCCCGGTGCCCATGCACCGGCTACTGCAGGGGGATGTCGGTTCCGGCAAGACCGTGGTCGCGGCGCTGGCCGCATGCATCTGCATAGACGCCGGCTGGCAGTGCGCTCTGATGGCACCAACCGAGATCCTGGCCGAACAGCACTTTCGCAAACTGCTGAGCTGGTTGGAGCCGCTGGGCGTGACCACAGCCTGGCTGACCGGCAACCAGAAGGCCAAGGAGCGTCGCGAAACCCTGGCAATGGTCGAAAGTGGGGAAGCGGCCCTGGTGGTCGGCACCCATGCCGTCATACAGGAGAAGGTTCAGTTCAAGAATCTGGCCCTGGCCGTTATTGACGAGCAGCACCGCTTTGGTGTGGCACAGCGTTTGGCCTTGCGCAACAAGCTCAACCATGACGGCATGGAACCCCACATGCTGATGATGACGGCCACACCCATACCGCGAACGCTGGCCATGAGTTATTACGCGGACCTGGACGTGTCCACCATTGACGAGCTGCCCCCAGGGCGCACTCCGATCGTCACCAAGCTGGTCAATGATGCGCGGCGGGACGAAGTGATAGAACGCATCCGCGGCCAGATCGCCCAGGGCCGCCAGGTCTACTGGGTCTGCCCGTTGATCGAAGAGAGCGAGGCGCTGGACCTGACCAACGCCACACAAACCCATGCCGATCTGGCCGAGGCGCTGCAGGGTGCCACGCGAGAAGATGGCCAGCCAGTACTCATTGGACTTCTGCACTCGCGTATGCCGACGGACGAGAAGAAAACGGTCATGGCTGCCTTCAAGGAGGGCCATATGGCCGTGTTGGTCAGCACCACGGTCATTGAAGTGGGGGTCGATGTGCCCAATGCCTCGCTCATGGTGATCGAGCATGCGGAGCGATTTGGCCTCTCCCAGTTGCACCAGTTGCGCGGCCGGGTGGGTCGCGGCGCGGCAGCTTCGGCCTGCGTGCTGCTGTACTCCACGGGCGATGCGCCCCGACTGGGCCAAACCGCCCGCGCACGGCTCAAAGCCATGGCTGAAACCAATGACGGATTCGAGATCGCCCGGCGTGATCTGGACATACGAGGTCCCGGCGAATTCCTGGGCGCGCGACAATCAGGGGAAGCCATGTTGCGTTTTGCGGACCTGAACCGCGATACTGACCTATTGGAATGGGCCCGGCGCGAGGCCCCCATGTTGTTGGACCACCACCCTCAGCTGGCCGAGCGCCACGTGGCACGATGGTTGGGTGGAAAAGCAGAATTTTTAAAGGCCTGAGCACAATGGACATGACCGGATTTTTTCCCCTGCTGTGGTGGGCTCTGGGTGGTGCCGCTGTCCTGGGTGGGTGCGCCTATCTCTACATGGAATACCAGGCCTACCTGATGCGCACCAGTGTTGTGAATGTGCCGGGTGGCTTGCGTTTTGTTGCCCAGGGCCTGACCGTGGAGTCTCGGCATGCAACCAAAGAGATCAAGGTCACCACCAAAGCGGGTCGTTATGTCCGTCAGCCGTTGGTCGGAGAAGATCTTCCTGAGACGCAGACTGGCGCGCTGGCTGTGACACTGGCGGCCATTGGCCTTCAGATCGAAGTGTCGCGCATCTCGGTGAAGGACCCCAATGGCGGTGCAGCCAAGGCGACCGGGCTGAGCCGCATCGTTTTTCTGGCGACCGACGAGCCCGTGCACAAAGCCTTGGGCAAGACCGGCGGGCACCGATCGGAGTTGCGCATAGACAGAGTGCCCGATCCCATCGCGACGCAGTTCCAGCAGTTTGCCAACGGATTGCGGGCCTGGATCGACAAGGTTGAGCAGCAATTGCAAGCCAAAGTTGCTGAGCAACGCAAGCTGGAGCAGGAAGCTGCTGCGGCTGCGGCAGGATTGCTGGTGGAACCTGAGGAAGATCCCACCATCCCCCTCAGTGAAGCCGACCGCGAGGCGCGGGCTGCCGCCCAGCTGGAAAAGTGGCGCGCCGTTGCAGGCTTCAAAGGCACGTCGACCGAGATGCACTTTGATCCGCGGGGGCAAATGGTCTGGCTGATCGATTTGCACCCCACTGGCAAGGTCATACTGCATGCTGACAAGCGCACCTTCCATGGCAGCCTGAAGGGGGCCACGGTCAACGGCTTTGGTACCGAACTAGAGGTTGCGGTGCGCGACGACTACTGGACAGAAGACGACCCGCGCTTGGCGCCGTTTCGCATACTGGAAGGTAGCAAGCCAGAGGCCCGCAGGGCATGGAAAGAGAGGCTTGACCTGTTAATCCAGAGCTTTGGCGGAGAATCGGGTCAACAACAGCGATAACCCCCTGACAATCCCAACCTATGACGCTCACTGAGTTGAAATACATTGTGGCCGTGGCCCGAGAGCGCCACTTTGGCAAGGCCGCAGAGGCGTGCTACGTGTCGCAACCCACGCTGTCTGTCGCCGTCAAGAAACTGGAAGAAGAGCTGGAGGTCAAGCTTTTCGAGCGCAGCGCGAATGAAGTCACGGTCACTGCGTTGGGTGAGGAAATCGTGCGCCAGGCGCAAAGTGTGCTGGAGCAGGCCGCCAATATCAAGGACATCGCCAAACGCGGCAAGGACCCTCTGGCTGGGCCGCTCAAACTGGGTGTGATCTATACCATCGCCCCCTACCTGCTGCCCGATCTGGTGCGCCAGGTGATCAAACGGACGCCGCAAATGCCGTTGATGCTGCAGGAGAACTTCACCGTCAAACTGATGGAGATGCTGCGCACCGGCGAAATTGATTGCGCCATTTTGGCCGAACCCTTTCCCGATGCAGGCTTGGCTTCGGCCGCTCTGTACGACGAACCCTTTCTCGCCGCTATTCCCATGCAGCACGTGCTGGCGGCGCAGACCAGTGTCTCCACCGACGCGCTCAAAAAAGAGACCATGCTGCTGTTGGGAAATGGACATTGCTTCCGGGACCATGTGCTGGAGGTCTGCCCCGAATTCGCCCGATTCTCCAGCGACACCGAAGGCATACGCAAAAGCTTTGAGGGCTCGTCGCTGGAGACCATCAAACATATGGTGGCTGCAGGCATGGGTATCACGCTGGTGCCACGGCTGAGCGTGCCTTCGGGTGCCCTGGTGGCCAAGACGCGTCGGCATGCGGACTCGCTGGTCAAGTACCTGCCCATAGAGGATGGATTGGGCGGCGAGCCACCTTCGCGGCGCGTCGTGCTGGTGTGGCGTCGCAGTTTTACCCGTTATGAGGCCATTGCCGCCTTGCGCAACGCCATTTATGCCTGCGAACTGCCGGGTGTGAAGAGGCTCTCGTGAACCATCCTTAGGAAGAGAAGCCATGGCACATGCTGCCCAGACCGGAATCCTGGCTCCGGTGCCCCGCGTTGGGCGTTATTTGTTTTTTGTGCTGGCCGACGCACCACAGACGGTCGGCCTCGCCCTGACCCGCCTTGCGCCCCTGGTCGATGGCCAATCGCTTGTGCTTGGCTTGGGGCTGGACTGTGTGACGGCCCTGGGTGCAACCGTGCCTGGCTTACGCGCCTTCCCTGACCTGGGCGAAGCCAAGGTATCCGTTCCAGCTACCACGTGTGCGCTGTGGTGCTGGTTGCGTGGCGACGATACCGGGGATCTGGTGAACCTGACGCGGCAAATTGCGCAAGCCCTGGCACCGGCCTTTCATCTGCACCAAGTGGTTGATGCGTTCCGCCACGGCCGAGGCCCCAATGGCCATGGCCGCGACCTGACGGGCTATGAGGATGGCACCGAAAACCCCGAGGGAGATGCCGCACGGGACGCAGCGCTGGTGGCCGGCGGCGGCCCGGGCTTGCAGGGCAGCAGCTTTGTCGCCGTGCAGCAATGGGTGCACGACTTCGCTGCTTTTGAATCGCTGAGCGCGCACGCGCAAGACGACATGATGGGCCGCAGGCGCAGCGACAACGAAGAGTTGGACGATGCACCCGCATCGGCCCACGTCAAACGCACGGCACAGGAGAGCTTCGCGCCTGAAGCCTTTGTACTGCGTCGCTCCATGCCCTGGGCTTCGGGTACGCAAGCCGGCCTGCTGTTTGTGGCCTTCGGCCATTCGCTGGACGCCTTCGAGGCGCAGATGCGGCGCATGGCGGGGCTGGACGACGGCGTGGTGGACGGCTTGTTCCAGATGTCCAAACCCGTTACCGGCGCTTATTTCTGGTGTCCGCCGCTCAGTGATGCGCGTCTGGACTTGCGGGCTGTGGGCCTGTGACGCACATGCTGGTGCGCCAGAAACTCACCCTCTATTTGCAATTGATACGCTGGGACCGGCCCGCGGGATGGTTGCTGCTGTTGTGGCCCACCCTGAGTGCGCTGTGGCTGGCCAGTGGTGGCTTTCCGGGTTGGCACCTGCTCGCCGTTTTTACGCTCGGTACCATCCTGATGCGCAGTGCCGGCTGTTGTATCAATGACGTGGCCGACCGCGAATTCGACAAACACGTCAAGCGCACGGCCCAGCGCCCGGTGACCCGCGGAGCGGTTTCGGTGCGCGAGGCGCTGCTGCTGGGTGCCGTGCTGGCGCTGCTGGCCTTTGGCCTGGTGTTGACAACCAACACTGTTACCGTGCTGTGGTCGTTTGCCGCATTGGCGGTAGCACTGGTGTATCCCTATGCCAAGCGTTTCGTTTCGATGCCACAGGCGGTACTGGGGGTCGCCTTCAGCTTTGGTATTCCCATGGCCTATAGCGCGGTGTTGGGCCATATCCCACTACAGGCTTGGGTGCTGCTGGTTGGCAACCTGTTTTGGGTACTGGCCTACGATACGGAATACGCCATGGTGGACCGAGACGACGATCTGCGTATCGGCATGAAGACTTCTGCCATTACCTTAGGGCGTCTGGATGTACCAGCTGTCATGCTGTTTTATGTGCTCTACCTGGGCATCTGGTCCTGGGTAGTCGCGCCCCTGATACAGCCTTGGGCGTGGTGGCTGGGCACAGGGGTTGCTGCCATGCAAGTAGCGTGGCATTTCAGCTTGATCCGGCTGCGCACACGGGAGGGGTGCTTCAGGGCCTTTCGCCTCAACCACTGGGTAGGGGCAGCCCTGTTTGCAAGTATTGTTGTATCGACTCTTGTGTAGCTGCGGCAAGTATTGCCGCAGACCGTGCCTATTTCTTGGCTGCGCTTGCGGCAGGCTGAGCGCCCGCTTTTTCATCGGCCGTGCACTTCTTGATGTGGGCTGTTTTGGCTGCCCCCGCTAGTTTTTTGTCAGCAGCGGACTTTTCACAGGCGGGGCTGGCACCTGCCCCAGGTGCCGCACCACCGGCATCGGCCACACATTTCTTCATGAAACTGGTTTTGGCCGCGCCTGCCAGCTTCTTTTCGGTCGCTTTTTCACCACACGCTGCCTCAGCATCCGCAGCATGCGCCGCGCCGAAAGACAAAGAAAGACCCAAAGCGAGCAAGGTAAGCACTTTTTTCATGATTGTCCTAAGAGTTGAGTGGCGGCCGGCGCCGCCGTTGCGAGGAAAAACTACCGTGGGATTCAAACATACAACGCCAGATTCGACAATGTACCGGACCCGTTGACTCGCCCCCGTAAAATCAACACATGCTGTCTGTAAAAAACGAACTTCTGGAGGCGCTGGCCGCCTCCCTCGAAAAACTCTCCCCCGGGAGCGGTGCCAAGGCGGCGTTTGAGTCGCCCAAGGTGGCGGCCCATGGCGACTTGGCCACCACGGCGGCGATGCAATTGGCCAAGCCCCTGAAGCTCAACCCCCGTCAGCTGGCGGAAAACCTGAAGGCCGAGCTGCTGGGGCAGCCCGCTTACCAGCGATGGGTCGATGCGATCGAAATCGCCGGCCCTGGCTTTATCAATATCCGCCTCAAGCCTGAGAGCAAGCAGCAGGTGGTGCGTGAGGTTCTGGGCCAGGGTGCCCAGTTCGGCTTCCAGGCCAGCAATGGCCAACGCGTATTGGTTGAGTTTGTATCCGCCAACCCTACCGGGCCACTCCATGTAGGCCATGGTCGCCAGGCCGCACTGGGTGATGCCATTTGCAACCTGTTTACCACCCAGGGCTGGAACGTACACCGTGAGTTCTATTACAACGACGCCGGTGTGCAGATCCAGACGCTGACCAATAGCACGCAGTTGCGCGCCAAAGGCTTCAAACCTGGCGATGAGTGCTGGCCTACCGACCCGGACAACCCCGCCAGCAAGGCCTTCTACAACGGCGACTACATCCAGGACATTGCGGAAGACTTTCTGGCCAAGAAGACCGTGCAGGCCGATGACCGCAGCTTCACTGCCAGCGGCGAAGTGGAAGACCTGGAGTCCATCCGCAATTTCGCTGTGGCCTATCTGCGCCACGAACAGGACAAGGACCTGCAAGCCTTCAACCTTAAGTTTGACGAGTACTACCTTGAGTCCAGCCTGTACACCAGCGGCCGCGTCGACCAGACGGTTGCCAAGCTGGTTGTCAATGGCAAGACCTACGACAAGGATGGCGCGCTGTGGTTGAAGTCGACCGACTACGGTGACGACAAGGACCGCGTCATGCGCAAGCAGGACGGTAGCTACACCTACTTTGTGCCTGATGTGGCCTACCACATTGCCAAGTGGGAGCGTGGCTTCACCAAAGTCGTCAATATCCAGGGTACCGACCACCACGGCACCATTGCCCGGGTGCGGGCGGGCTTGCAAGCGGCTGGTGTTGGCATCCCTGTGGGCTACCCTGACTATGTGCTGCACACCATGGTGCGCGTGGTCAAGGGTGGGGAAGAGGTCAAGATCAGCAAGCGTGCGGGTAGCTACGTTACGCTGCGCGACCTGATCGAGTGGACCAGCAAGGACGCGGTGCGCTTTTTCCTGCTCAGCCGCAAGCCTGACACCGAATACACCTTCGACGTGGACTTGGCCGTGGCCAAGAACAACGACAACCCTGTCTACTACGTGCAATATGCCCATGCGCGCATCTGCTCGGTATTGGCGGCTTGGGGTGGCGATGTCTCCGCATTGCAAGGCGCGGACCTGTCGGCCCTGCAAAGCCCACAGGCCCAGGCCTTGATGCTGCTGCTGGCCAAATACCCCGAGATGCTGACGGCGGCGGCTGTCGACGAGGCGCCGCACGATGTAACCTTTTATCTGCGCGAGCTGGCGGCCTGTTACCACAGCTACTACGATGCCGAGCGCATTCTGGTGGACGATGAGGCGGTCAAGCTGGCACGGCTGGCCCTGGTCGCTGCCACGGCGCAGGTGTTGCACAATGGCTTGGCGGTGCTGGGTGTGAGTGCCCCGCAAAAAATGTAAATAGAAAAAAGGTAGTGCATGAAGCAGCAGCTCGGCGGAACTATTCTGGGATTCATCATTGGCGTCGTGGTCGGGCTGGCCGCAGCGTTGGCGGTGGCGGTGTATGTCACCAAGGTGCCGGTGCCCTTCATGAACAAGAGCCAGAGCCGCTCGGCCGACCAGGACGAGGCAGAGGCCAAGAAAAACAAGGACTGGGACCCGAATGCGCCGTTGTACGGCAAGAACCCGGCCAAGACGGCGCCACCTGCGGTAGCCGCTTCTGCAGCATCCGCGGCGGCATCCAAGCCAGCAGATGCCAAGACGGATCCCAAGGCAGCTGCCAAAGCCGATGCTAAAGCCGACGCCAAAGGGGAGGTCAAACCCGCTGTATCCGCAGACCCACTGGGTGATTTGGCCAAGGCCAAAGCGGGCGGCACCGCTGCGTCAGAGCCTTTCATGTTTTTTGTGCAGTTGGGTGCGTTTCGCACTGCAGAAGATGCTGAAGCCCACCGGGCCAAGCTCTCGCTGAGCGGCATTGAAACCAAGATCACCGAACGCGAGCAATCGGGTCGTGTCGTATTCCGGGTTCGCACCGGGCCTTTTGATACCAAGGAAGATGCCGAGCGCAACAAGGAAAAGCTGGAGAAGGCTGGCCTGGAAACCTCGCTGGTGCGGGTGCAGCGTTAGGCGGCGTCCTTCAACACAGGCACTGTTGGGGAACTATATTGGGGCCCGACAATCACAAACACATACTTTTGGAGTGGTTTTGCATGAACATGAAACGTCGTGAGTTTTCCCAGGTTGCAGCGGGTGCTGCATTGGCCACAACCGGCCTGTTGTCTACGCAGGCCCAAGCCCAAGCCCGGTTTTCCGCTGGCAAGCACTACCACATTCTGGATGCCCGCGCGCCTGTTGAAGCGCCCGCTGGCAAGATCGAAGTGGTAGAGTTTTTTTGGTACAACTGCCAGCACTGCAATGCGTTTGAGCCCACGCTGGCGGCCTGGATCAAGACCCTGCCCAAGGATGTGTCGTTCCGCCGCTCGCACGTGGCCTTTCAGGATTCTTTTGTGCCACAGCAGCGTCTGGCGCTCACGCTGGAGGCCATGGGGCTGGTCGAAAAATTACATGCCAAGGTCTTCGCCGCCATTCACGCGGAAAGGGTCAATCTGACTACCGGTGACGCCATTGCCGAGTGGGTCAGCCGCCAGGGCGTAGACAAGGCCAAATTTCTGGAGCAGTACAACTCCTTCTCTGTTCAGACCAAGGCCACGCGTGCCACGCAGCTGCAAAATGCCTACAAGGTGGAAGGCGTTCCCTCCATTGGTATCGGTGGCCGTTTCTATACCGACGGATCCATGGCGGGCAACATGGAGCGGGCCATTCAGGTCGCGGAAGGTTTGATGGCAGAGTTGCGCACCAAGGGCGCTGCCTGAAAGTGTTGTGCGGAGGCTTTAGCGCATGAAGTTGCGCAAGGCGTCCGCCGTTTGCCCGGGGAGCTCTTCGGGTATGAAATGTCCAGCAGGCACGGCTGCACCGCTGACCGTTGCGCTGCACTGGGCCTGCCACAGGTCCATGGGTTTGAACAGACGCTGCACCACGCCGCGCTCGCCCCACAACACCAACGTATCACAGGCGATTTTTTCATCCCGTGCACGGCTCGCGCGGTCGTGTTCCAGGTCCAGGCCGGCACTGGCGCGGTAGTCTTCACAGGCCGTGTGGATAGCTTCGGGTCTGCAGAAACCGCGTTCGTACGCGACCAGTGCCTCGGGCTCAATGTGGGCCATGCCACCGGTACCCCAGCCCCCTAACTTTTGGTGCAAGTAGGCCTTGGCGTTGCCGCCAATCATGGTTTCGGGCAAAGGGCTGGGCTGTATCAGGTGGAACCAGTGGTAGTAGGCGCGGGCAAATTCCATGTTGGTGCTGGCATACATGTCCAGTGTGGGCGCAATGTCGATCACGCACAGTTTGCGCACGCGCGGGCTGTGGTCCAGCGCAAGCCGGTGTGCGACCCTGCCGCCGCGGTCATGGCCGCACAGGAAAAACGTTTCCAGGGTCAGCGCATCGGCAATTGCCACCACATCGGCTGCCATGGCGCGTTTACTGTAATTGCTGTGGTCGGGCAGGCCCGGGGCGTGGGACGAGTCGCCATAACCCCGTACATCCGGCAGCACCAGAAAGTAGTCCTCGCGCAGCAACTGCGCCACGCGGTGCCACATCACATGGGTTTGCGGGAAGCCATGCAGTAGTACCAGGGCAGGTTTGTGCCGGTTTCCGCCATAGCGGAAGAAGATGTCCCCACCGTCGCCGGTGATGGTTTGCGACTCAAAACCTTCAAACCAGCTCATGGTGATGGCGCACGCGCGGGGCAAAGTTCGGTTGCAATTGGCACTTGATCGAATGGCATGGGTGAATCCTTTCAAACGCCAGTGTGCCGCAAACCGCACCTCTTCTGAAAAAAACTGAAACAAACCGATACCCCGGCGAGAGGACTTAACTGGCCGGCCCCGGCACCATCAAGGCCTGTTCAACATATTCTTTCGAAGGACCCATCATGAAAACCTGGATCAAACGCAGCCTCTACAGTTTGGTAGGTGCAAGCATACTGTTGGGAGGCCTGACCGCCTGCGGCCACAACCGCCACAGCTATGGCAGCTCCATGAGCGCCGAAGACCAAGCCCAGATGCGCGGCAAGATCATCGAGCGTGTCAGCAGCAAGTTGGACCTCAATGCCGACCAAAAGCAGCGCCTGGGCGTGTTGGCCGACAAGCTGCAGGAACAACGCACGGCCCTGGTTGGCAAAACCACGGATCCACGAGCGGAGATCCAAGCCCTGGTGGCGAGCGACAAGTTCGACCGCACCCGCGCGCAAACCTTGCTGACCGAGAAGACCGCCGCCATCACCGGCAAGAGCCCTGAAGTGATTACTGCGATGGCCGACTTTTATGACAGCCTGACCCCAGCCCAGCAAACCAAGGTGCGTGAGGCCATGCAAAAAGGCCGCCACGGCTGGTGGCATCGCGGCTGAGCGTCACAGGGGCCTGTGATGCACAGCTTGCAACCCCTGTTCAGCAGCATGCGCGCCCATGGGTCCGTGCTGCTGGCGTCTACCGCCGAGCCGGTCGCCGAGCTGCTGGCCCTGGTCTGGGGCCCGCGCTTTGACCGGGAGCACGGCCGGTGGCTGGCGCAGTCCGTGGCGCAGAACCGCCCGGCGCTGGACCAGGCCCTGGCGCAGGCAGCCGACACCTTCGACCGGTTGCCGGCCCCACGCCAGCACCGATTGCGTCGGCTGTTGCGGCACCATGCTGGTGGGACAATGGGCGCATGACCCTGCGCATTTTGCTGATAGACGATGACGAGCAACTGGGCGAGCCGCTGGCCGCCTATGTGGCCCGCTTTGAGATGCAACTCAGCCACGCAACCCGTCCCAGCACCGGTCTGGCCCTGTTGCGCCAAGGCGGGTTTGATGCTGCCATTCTGGATGTGATGCTGCCAGAGATGGATGGTTTTGCCCTGTGCCGCACCATCCGCAAGGAAAGCGACATTCCCCTCATCATGCTGACCGCCCGCGGTGATGTGATGGACCGCATCGTGGGCCTGGAGCTGGGCGCAGATGACTATTTGCCCAAGCCATTTGAGCCCCGTGAACTGGTGGCGAGGCTGCAAACCGTGTTGCGTCGCCGCCAACCCGGCCCATCACCACAGCCAGCCAATGGTGTGGTGACCGATTCAGCCTTCGATGGTCGCCTGCACTTCGAAGGCTTGACGGTAGACGCCACCACCCGCAGCGTGGTGTGCCTGGGGCAGCCGCTTGAGTTGACCAGCACCGAATTTGACCTGCTGCACCTGCTGGCCCGAGAGCCTGGCAAGGTATTCCACAGGGACGACATCTTGAACCAGCTACGCGGACATGACGCAGACCTGTACACCCGCGCAGTCGACATCGTGGTGAGCCGCCTGCGCAAAAAACTGGAACCTCTTGACGCCATCAAAACGCTGCGCAACGCCGGGTATGCGCTGGCGCTGCGGGCAGGCAAACCCGGCGCTCCCCATGTTTAAGAAGCCTCACCGCCCTTGGCACCGCCGTGCACGCCATGCGTTGGGTCACTCGCTGCGGGTGCGCCTCGTGGCCGTGTTTCTGCTGCTGGCCATCGCCCTGGCTGCAACCTTTACCTTCGGCATGCAAAAGGCTTTGAGCGTTGGCTGGCGGGTCGCGGCGCGCCCACTGGTCAGTGACTACGTGGACCGCCTGGCAGCCGACATTGGCAACCCACCCAGCATTGAGCGGGCACAGGCCCTCACCCGACGCCTGCCGGTCAGTGTGCAGATCTCGGGCCCGGTGGTGAACTGGCAGAGCAACCCACAGGCAGACACCATTCCCCGTAACACCCGCCGCATGTCTGCCGACGAGTGGCAAGATGGCCCACCGCGCCTCTTGTCCCGCACCACGGCCGACGGCCATCGTATCGACCTGGGTGTCAGTGTGGCCGCCTGGGAGAAACAGCCGCACCGCGTAGGCTGGTACACCTTGGCAGGCATCCTGGCGCTGACGGCACTCGCCTATGGCTACATCCGCCGCTTGCTGCGCCCGCTGGATGACATACGCATTGGTGCCCAGCGTTTTGGTAGCGGAGATTTCGCGCAGCCCATTCCCATACGCAGACGCGACGAACTGGGCCAGCTTGCTACCGACGTGAACACCATGGCTGGCAGCATCCACCAGATGCTGGAGGCCAAACGCGGCCTGCTGTTGGCCATCAGCCACGAGTTGCGCAGCCCGCTGACCCGGGCCCGGCTCAACACCGAACTCTTGCCCGAGGAAGGTGACGTAGCGCCGCGCCGCGAAGCCCTGCTGCGCGACCTGGGCGAAATGCGAGATCTGGTCACCGATCTGCTGGAGAGTGAGCGCTTGGGCCAGGGCCATGCTGCCCTGCAACTGGAAGCGGTGGACCTGGCGGAACTGGTCCAAGAGGTAGCCCAAGCCGCGCTCCCGGACAGACCGGTCGCGCTGGACCTGGCGCGCGATGTGCCGGTCATGCAATTGGATCGCACCCGCATGCGCCTGCTGCTGCGCAACCTGCTGGACAACGCGCTGCGCCACAGTGCTGAAGCGGACCAGCCGCCGACCATACGTCTGCACTGTGCAGTGTTACCGCACGGGCAAGCGGTCTGCATTACGGTGCGGGACTACGGCCCCGGCGTGGAGGAAGCGGTTTTGCCCCATCTGGCCGAGCCCTTCTACCGTCCCGACTCGGCACGGGGTCGTGCGGCGGGCGGGGTAGGGTTGGGCTTGTACCTGTGCAAACTGGTAGCCCTGGCCCATGGAGGGCGACTGCAGTTGCACAATGCCCAGCCGGGCCTCGAAGTCACCGTGGATGTGCCCATTCGGTTAGATGCACCCCCGTCGCGCTAGAAGGAGGCTGGGCGGTAAAGCGCTTTGCCGTCCAGCCTCTTACCCCTTCTTGCGCTTGACCGCTTTGTCACGCTTGCCACTGTTCTGGGACTTCTTGGCCTTCTTGGGCCGGGCGGGTGAGCCCTCCGCGGCGCTGCCATTCAGTTCGGCCTCAACCCGTTCACACAGGGTTTGCAGAATCTTGATGCGGGCGTAGTTCTTGTCGTTGGCTTCTACCAGCGTCCATGGCGCGTTGCCCGTGCTGGTGCGGTCTACCATGTCGCACACTGCTTGTTGGTAAGCGTCCCATTTTTTGCGGTTGCGCCAGTCTTCTTCGGTGATCTTGAACTGCTTGAAGGCAATCTGCTCGCGCGCCTTGAAGCGCTGGAGCTGTTCCTGTTGGCTGATTTGCAGCCAGAACTTCACGACCATGGCCCCAGATGCGGCCAGTTCGTGTTCGAAGTCGTTGATCTCGGTGTAGGCACGCAGCCAGTCGTTCTCGCTGCAAAAACCTTCCACGCGCTCCACCAGCACGCGGCCATACCAGGTGCGGTCAAATATGGCGACCTGCCCCTTGCGCGGCACATGGCGCCAGAAACGCCACAGGTAGGGCTGCGCGCGTTCTTCCTCGGTCGGTGCGGCAACGGGAATGACCTGGTACTGGCGGGCGTCCAGCGCGCTGGTGATGCGGCGTATCGCCCCACCCTTGCCTGCAGCATCCGCACCTTCAAAGGCGCAGACCAGCGAGCGCTCTTTGAAGCGTGGGTCTCGCAGCAGCTCTGCCAGACGACTCTGCCAGTGGGCCAAGGCGTCTTCGTAGGCTTTGTCTTCCAATTGCAGGTGTAAATCCATGGCGGACAGCACGGTGCGGCCATCGGTGTCCACCCGCACCAGCGGGGCTACCGGTGCGTCTTGCTCGTCGGTGCTGGCCAGCTTTTTCTGCATGGCCTGCAGCAGCATCTGCCCTACCGTCAGTGCGCGGTACCTGTCGTCCGTGCCTTCCACCACCATCCAGGGTGCCCACGGTGTATTGGTCATGCGCAGCAGGTGACCGGCCGCGTCCTGCAGCTTGTCATACGTTTTGAGACGGTCCCAACTCCACTGCGTGACGCGCCATGCCGTGCGGGGGTCTTTCTCCAAGGCTTTCAGGCGCTTGACCTGGCCCTCTTTGGTCAGGTGAAACCAGAATTTCAACACCAGCGCGCCTTCACCCACCAGCATGGCCTCAAAGCGGTTGATCTGGTCGGCCTGGGCGTCCAGTTCTTTGAGCGAAATCTCGTCTTCAATGCGTTGGCGGATCGGTTCGGAGTACCAGGACCCGGCAAAGATGCCCACCCGCCCCTTGGGTGGCAGCGCGCGCCAGTAGCGCCACATGGGCGGGCGTTCGCGTTCCTCATCGGTGGGGGCGGAAAAGGCCAGGGTGGACAAAAAGCGTGCGTCCATCCACTCATACAGCACGTTGATGGTTTCGCCCTTGCCGGCACCGTCTTGCCCGCTGACCAGCACCACGACGGGTATCTTTTTGCCTTCGTGCAGGTCAACCTGCGCCGCCAGCAATGCGGCGCGCAAGGCGGGCACTGCAGCTTTGGAGGTCGCTTTGTCGATGGTGTGTCCGATTTCTGCGGATTCAAACATGGTGTGGGTGTCCCTTCGACCGGGTGCAGGGCAGTTCGCCCAAGCCATTCTAGAACCGGGAAACGGTCGTTGTGTGTTGCTCAGCGCCCACAACAGACCGCAAGATGTTGTGACCCAGTGGGCATTTTTTGCTAATTGCTGGAGTGACAAAAAATGCCTCTAGCCCCGGTGAAATATAGAGATCAAGCTATCAAAATGAAAGCACTCTAAAAAGCTTGGCGCGCAAGGTAGGTCTCAGGCGACATGCTCAGTACAATCGTTCAAGCTCGCGCTGAGCAAGTTCCGTGCCTTTATGAAAAAACCACCCCAATTCCTGCTGCTCTTGGCCCTGTGTGCGTCGGTTTCCTGTCCCGCTTGGGCGGAGAAAGCTGACCGCATGAAACCCATGCAATTCGAGGCCCAGAGCATTCGCGTCGATGACGTCAAGCAAGTGACAGTCGTTGACGGCGATGTGCTGATGACCAAGGGCAGCATCATTGTGCGGGCGACCAGGGTCGTTGTGCGCCAGACCGCGGATGGCTTTCAGTCGGCCGTCATCACCGGAGCCTCCGACAAGCCAGCCTTCTTTCGGCAAAAGCGGGAGGCGGTGGACGAATTCATCGAAGTGGAGAGCGAACGCATTGATTACGACGGCAGTGCCGACATCGTCAAGTTCACGGGCAAGGCACAGTTGCGCCGTCTGCGGGGCGCAGAACTGGCCGATGAAATCAGCGGTGCCGTAATCATTTACGAAAACCTAACCGACAAATTCAGCGTAGACGGCAGCAGCAGTGCCGCCAGCCCGGGCGTGACGCCCGCACCCGGTGGCCGCGTGCGCGCCATGCTGACGCCCAAGCCCGAAGCGGCTGCACCTGCCACCCCGGCAGCCAAATCACAGGAACAGGCAAGCCCGACATTGCGCCCCTCTGCCACCCTGGGGAGTAAGCCCCAGTGAGTGACTTGGTAGAGACGGTGCCCGACACCGCAGTCGGGCGGCTGGAAGTCAGCCACATCCAGAAGTCCTACGGCAAACGCCAAGTGGTCAAGGACGTGTCGCTGACCGTGCGCACCGGCGAGGTGGTGGGGTTGCTGGGCCCCAATGGCGCCGGCAAGACCACATCGTTCTACATCATCGTGGGCCTGTTGCACGCCAGCGCGGGTGACATCACCATCGACGGCCACTCCATCGAGCACATGCCCATCCACCGGCGGGCCCGTTTGGGCCTGGGCTATCTGCCGCAAGAGGCGTCGATTTTTCGCAAGCTCAATGTGGAAGACAACGTGCGCGCGGTGCTGGAACTGCAGCACGACGAGGCTGGCAAGCCGCTCAGTAGCGCCGAAATCGAACTGCGCCTGACCGCGTTGCTGCAAGACCTGCGGGTGGAGCATCTGCGTGAATCGCCGGCCTTGGCCCTGTCCGGCGGCGAGCGCCGAAGGGTGGAGATTGCCCGCGCGCTGGCCACCCGGCCGCGCTTTATTCTGCTGGATGAGCCCTTTGCCGGTATCGACCCGATCGCCGTGATCGAGATCCAGCGCATCATCAATTTCCTGAAGTCGCGTGGCATTGGCGTACTCATTACCGACCACAATGTGCGCGAGACCTTGGGCATTTGCGACCACGCCTACATCATCAGTGATGGAACGGTGCTGGCCGAAGGTACCCCCGCCGAGATCGTGGCCAACGCCGATGTGCGCCGCGTGTACCTCGGCGAACACTTCAAGATGTGATGAAGCAAGGGCTGTCCCTTCGCGTCTCGCAGCACCTGGCGCTCACGCCCCAGTTGCAGCAGTCCATTCGCCTCTTGCAGCTCTCCACGCTGGAACTCAGCCAGGAAGTGGAGCAGATGCTGGACGAAAACCCCTTCCTGGAGCTGACCCAGGACGAGGCGGTGCGCGAGGAATTTGGCCTGGCCCAGGCCGACACCCCGGTCAGCGCGGGAGAGCGCGAGGCCGAGATTGCTCCTGCTTCCATAGCAGACTATGCAGATTCCACCGGGGCTAGCGCCACAAAAGACGAAGATGCCACGCCGCTGGGCAGTGGTGACGAAGAGCCCAGCTGGGACGGCGATGGCACCACCGAACTGGTGCCCGACGACGGGGAGTGGGGCACAGACGCCAAAGCCCGCACCAACAACCTGGGTGACGGCGAAGACACCGACGCGACCGAGCTGGCCCGCTCGCAGGAATCCTTGCAGTCCTATTTGCACCGCCAGGCCCTGAGCCTGCGGCTGAGCGAAACCGACGCCAGCGCCCTGCGCTTTCTGATTGAGTCGCTCAACGACGACGGCTACCTGGAAGACCCGCTGACCGACCTGGCGCGCAGCCTGGCCGGCGACGACGAGGAACAGGTCGAAGACCTGGTGCACCACTTCACGGTCGCATTGGGCCTGCTGCACAGCCTCGAGCCTGTGGGTGTGGGCGCGCGTGACCTGGGCGAATGCCTGCGTCTGCAGTTGCGCGCCAAACTGGACGACGCGCTGGCCCCCCCCACACCGGAACACGCCAGCTTGCTGGCGGTGGCCCTGCGTATCTGCGGCCAGCCCATGGACCTGCTGGCCCGCCGAGATGTGAAAACCCTGGTGCAGCGCTGCGGCGGCACCGACGCCCAAACGCGCGAGGCCATCAACCTGATCGCACGGCTGGAGCCCAAGCCTGGCCGCCGTTTTGTCGACGTGGAGCGCAACATCGTGGTTCCGGACGTGCTGGTGGTGCCGGTGGGCAAGATCAGGGCCGGCATCAACCCACAGTTCCGCGTGATGCTCAACCCCGAGGTCATGCCCAAGCTGCGCGTGCACGACATTTATGCCAATGTGCTGCGCAACCACCGGGGTGGCGGCAAAGACAGCGCCAGTTATGCCGGCCTGCAGCAGCGCCTGCAAGAGGCGCGCTGGTTCATCAAGAACATCCAGCAGCGCTTTGACACCATCCTGCGCGTCAGCACCGCCATTGTGGAGCGGCAAAAAGGTTTTTTCTCGCACGGCGAAACGGCCATGCGGCCCCTGGTGCTGCGCGAGATTGCCGACGAGTTGGGCCTGCACGAGTCCACCATCAGCCGCGTTACCACTGCCAAATACATGGCCACACCGTTTGGCACTTTTGAGCTGAAGTACTTCTTTGGCTCCGGCCTGGGCACCGAGTCGGGTGGCAATGCCTCCAGCACCGCCGTGCGCGCGCTGATCAAGCAGTTCATCAGCGCCGAGAGTGACAAGAAGCCCTTGAGCGACAACCAGATTTCCGAAATGCTGAAAGAGCAGGGCATTGAATGCGCCCGCCGCACCGTGGCCAAATACCGTGAGGGGCTCAAGATTGCTCCCGCTTCACTGAGGAAGGCCCTATGAATCAACTCCAAATTTTTCTCCCCTGCGCCGCTGGCGTGGAAGACCTGCTGGCCCATGAGGTGCACAACCTGACCGGCCTGATGGGAGAAGACCTGCTGACCCGTCGCGGCGGCGTCATGGCACGGGCTTCGTGGCGTGACGCCATGCGCCTGAACCTGCACAGCCGCCTGGCACAGCGTGTGCTGGTGCAGCTCTCGTACACCGAATACCGCAGCGAGCAAGACCTGTACCGCGCTGCCAGTGAGGTGGCCTGGGAGATCTGGTTCACCCCCAAGCAAAGTATCAAGGTGGAGGTGACCGCGCAGCACAGTCCGCTCACCAGTCTGAACTTTGCCGGGCTCAAGATCAAGGACGCGGTGTGTGACCGCTTCCGCGACAAGGCCCACGGCGTGCGCCCCGATGTCAACACCCAGTGGCCCGATGTGCGCATCTACGCCCACCTGACCACCGACACCTGCTCGCTGTACATCGACACCTCGGGCGAACCCCTGTTCAAGCGCGGCTGGCGCGAGGACAAGGGCGAAGCGCCGCTCAAGGAAACCCTGGCCGCGGCCATGATTGCCGCCTGCGGCTGGGCCGACGGTGATGACGACCTCTTGCCCCTGTACGACCCCTGCTGTGGCAGCGGCACCATTGCCATCGAGGCCGCGCAGATCGCCTGCAACATCGCGCCGGGCAGCCTGCGCCGTTTTGCGTTCGAGAAGTACATCCCGTTTCAGCAACACGTGTGGGATGGCATCAAAGCCGAGGCCGCGGCCGCCGTGGTCAAACCCGAGCCCGGTCAAAAGCCCCTGATCTATGGCAGCGATGTAGCCCACCGCATGGTGGATTTTGCGCAGCGCAATGCCGAGCGCGCTGGTGTGGCTGATGTTATCGAGTTTCGCGGTGGGGACGCGTTGCAGCGCATGCCACCCACCGAAATTCCGGGTGTGCTGCTGCTGAACCCGCCCTATGGCGACCGTATCGCAGTGGCCGGTGTCAGCGGTGCCGGTGCCCGGCGCTCGGGCGCGCCCAACCGCGGCGACCGCCATGACGCGCCGCTGCCCGACTACGAAGCCCAGAGCGGCGCCCGTGAACAGGCGGTGACCGAAGACGGAGGCGAATTCTTCAGCCAGCTTGCCACCCATTGGAAGAAAAACTTCAGCGGCTGGACCGGCTGGATTCTGACGCCTGACCTCAAGCTACCCAGCAAGATGCGCCTGAAGGAATCGCGCCGCGTGCCGATGTGGAACGGCCCGATTGAATGCCGCATGTTCAAGTTTGACATGATCAAGGGCACGGCCCGCAAAAATGCTGGCTGACCGCCGGTTGGTCATCCTGGACACCAATATCGTCCTGGATACCTTCGTCTTCAACGACCCTGCTGCCAAACCGTTGCGGCAAGCGTTGGAGGCCGGCACGCTGCAATGGATTGCCACCGTCCCCATGCGCGAAGAGCTGGAGCGCGTGTTGGCCTATCCCAAGATCGCCAAGCGCCTGGCCTTTTATGCAATCCAAGCGGCCGACGTGTTAGCACAGTTCGACACGCGGGTCCAAACCGCGGATGTTGCGCCCAAAGCGCCCATCGTCTGCAAGGACCCGGATGACCAGAAGTTCATAGACCTCGCAGTGGCCCACAAGGCGCTGGTGCTGAGCAAGGACAACGCGGTGCTCTGTATGAAAAAAAGGCTTCTAACCCTCGGCGCGCAAGCACAAGTTGCTATGGAAATAGTAGCTAATGCAGCGTCCCATACACCCTGAGTTCTAGGAGCGTGGGCGGCTGGGCGTTTTGCGTAGGTAAAGGAGGAGCCCGCGCAGCGGGCGGGGGACACGGAGCAGAACGCTCAGCCGTCCAGGCTCCTAGGCTGCCAGCGCCTGCAGCGGCTCACTTTGCAGCAAAAAGCTCTGGGGTGCTGCCAGCGGCCAGGTCTGGCGGTAGATGATGGGCAGGGCCTGCAAATCACTTTCCAGCAGCGCCCGGTCGGGCAGCTGCGTCAATATCAGTTGGGCCAGCGACTGCACCTTGTGGTCACCCGAGCGACGCACGATGTGGTGTGCCGTGATCTCGCTGGGGTGGTTGACCCCGGCGGCCTGCACCAGCTCTTTGAGGGCATGCAGGGTTTGCTGGTGAAAGTTGTAGACGCGGGTGGCCTTGTCGGGCACCACCAGGGCCTGCTGGCGCACCGGGTCTTGTGTGGTCACGCCGGTAGGGCAGTGACCGGTGTGGCAGGTCTGGGCCTGCAGGCAGCCCAGTGAGAACATAAAGCCGCGCGCGCTGTTGCACCAGTCGGCTCCCAGCGCCATCATGCGGGCGATGTCAAACGCGGTCACCACCTTGCCGGCGCAACCAATCTTGATGCGGTCGCGCAGGCCCACGCCGCGCAGCGTGTTGTGCACCAGCAGCAGGCCTTCCTGCAAGGGGGAGCCCACGTGATCGGTAAATTCGACCGGCGCGGCGCCGGTGCCGCCTTCAGCACCGTCGACCACAATGAAGTCGGGCGTGATGCCCGTGGCCAGCATGGCCTTGACCATGGCAAACCACTCCCAGGGGTGGCCAATGCACAATTTGAGACCGGTCGGTTTGCCGCCCGAAAGCTCACGCAGGCGTTCCACAAACTGCATCATTTCGATGGGTGTGGAAAACGCGCTGTGCGATGCGGGCGATACACAGTCCACGCCAACGGGTACCCCACGCGCTTCGGCAATTTCGGGCGTTACCTTGGCACCGGGTAACACACCGCCGTGACCGGGCTTGGCACCTTGGCTCAGTTTGACCTCGATCATCTTCACCTGCGGGTCGCGGGCGTTAACGGCAAATTTGTCGGCGTTGAACGTACCGTCGTCGTTGCGGCAGCCAAAGTAACCCGAGGCCACTTCCCAGATCAGGTCGCCGCCATGTACGCGGTGGTGTGCCGAGATGGAGCCCTCTCCCGTGTCGTGCGCAAAGCCGCCGCGTTTGGCGCCAGCATTGAGCGCCTGGATGGCGTTGGCGCTCAGGGCCCCAAAACTCATGGCTGAGATATTGAAAACACTGCAGCTGTAGGGTTGGGCGCGGCTTGCGCCTATGGTGATGCGAAAGTCGTGTGTGGTCAGTAGTGTCGGGGCCAGGGAATGGTTGATCCACTCATAACCTTCGGCGTGTACATCCAGTTGGGTACCAAAAGGGCGTTTGTCCGGGTCGCCTTTGGACCGTTGGTAGACCAGTGAACGCTGGGCGCGCGAGAAGGGGTTGGAGTCGGTGTCGCTCTCAATAAAGTACTGGCGTATTTCGGGGCGTATGAATTCCATCGCAAAGCGCAGGTGCCCGATGATGGGGTAGTTGCGCAAGATGGAGCGTTTGGTCTGGCGCAGGTCGTAGACGCCGATGGCTACCAGTGCTGTAAACAGCAGGAAGGCCGGTACACCAACACCAAAGGCCAGCAGACTGAAAGTACTGAGCAGCAGCCCAAAGCAGCTGAGTCCCATGGCCGTGTAGCGCACGGGAAAAATCGTGTTCAGATAGTGCATCATCCCCCGACAATAGCAGGCAAATGCGGCGCGGCAAAATGGTATTTACCCCTTGCAAGCCACCCAGTTTCACCCTACACGAGCCCACTTATGAGCACAACAACAACCAGCCCCGAACCAACTGCACCACAGGGGGCACTGCCCGACGCAGTCACCGCCGATCAGTTCGACACCATAGACGCCATACTGGACGACCTGCGTACGCGGTACGACGAAACCCCACAGTGGGAGTTTTGTGAGGGCTTCATGGCCGCACTCATTTGCTGCCGCCGCGCCATCCCCCAGGCCGAGTACCTGGACGTGTTGCTGGCCATAGGCGAGGGAGGTGATGACGCGCCCGTGGTCGTGCAGGATGGCCAACCCGTAGCCGAAGCAGGTGGCTCCTTTGCCGACGATTCCCAGCGCACGCAGTTCCTGCAGATTTGGGAGCAACGCTGGACGGAAATCAAGACTGCGCTGGACACGCCCATCGAATCCCTGGAAGACACCCACGCCTACCACCCCGAGGTGATGGACGTGCGCGGTGCCATGGCCGCCTTGTCACCAGAGGAGCGTGCCGAATTGCCCGACGAAGAGCTTCCCGCCTTTGGCCAGGTATGGGCCCTGGGCTTCATGTTCGCAGTGGAGGCCTGGCCCGATGAATGGGCCGAGCCCAGCGACAAGAAGGCCGCCAAATGGCACGATGTGTCCTTGCAAGCCATCGTGGCCCTGACCGAAGACGACGAGGGTGAACCCGAGCTGTCACCCTTCAGCGACGACGGCCCGCCGTCCATGAGTGCGGAGCGCCTGAATGCCTTTGCCGATGCCGTCTGGTCGGTGTATGACCTGCGCGAAATCTGGCGTGGCATTGGTCCGCGCGTAGAGACGCTGCGCCGCGCCGACGTGCCGGGGCGCAACGACCCATGCCACTGTGGCAGCGGCAAAAAGTACAAGAAGTGCCACGGCGCCTGAGTTAAACCGCGGTCCCCAGGGGGCAGCTCCCCCCAACTGCATCTTCATTCACTCAATCGTTGCCGCAATTACATAGGCACGTTAGGATGCTCCAAACACGCATCAGAGTTGGTATGCGCGTTCACACAATGGAGCACAGCAGATTCCCCTTTTTTGGAGCTATCGAATGAATACTTCTTCCTGGACCGTGCGCATGCGGCTTGCCCTGGGTTTTGGTGTGGTGTGTGCCTTGATGTTGGTTATTTTGGGCGTAGGGCTTTTCTCCATGAGCCGTATCCAGGCGGGCGTGGTGAATATCGTCGATGACCGCATCCCAAAAATCGACGCCTCCAACACCATACTGACGCAAGTGGGGGACATAGCAAACGCCCTGCGTGACATGATGCTGACCGCGGACGCGGGTGAGCGGCAAAAGCAAACCGATAACATTGTCCAGTCGCGATCGGTCATCAAGAAAAATGTTGAGCTGCTGGAGCAATTGATCATTTTGCCCAAAGGCAAAGAGTTGTTGCAGCAGCTAAAGACCCAGCGCAGCAAATACGTTGCCGGCCAGGATGCCTTGATTGCACTGATAAAAGCCGACAAGGCCGACGAGGCCAAGACCTATCTCGCCGCGGAACTGCGCCCCTTGCAACAGAGCTACCAGGCCGTGATCAAGGCCTTGATTGCAGACCAGGTTGAGCTCATGGACGCGACCGCCAAGACTGCTGACGAAACCTATGCCCAGGCCCGCACTGCCATGCTGGCGCTGGGCGTGTTGGCCTTGCTGGCGGCCGTTGGCATTGGCTACATGATCACACGCAGCCTGCTCAAGGAGCTGGGTGGCGAACCCAGCGAGGCGGCCGACCTGGCGCTGGCCGTATCACAGGGTGATTTCACCCGCACGGTGGCGCTGCAAGCCGGTGACACCACCAGCCTGATCGCCAGCCTGGTCGCCATGCAGGGCAATCTGGCCCAGATCGTCACCACCGTGCGCACCGGCTCCGAAAGTGTGGCCACGGCCAGCGCTGAAATCGCCCAAGGCAACAACGATTTGTCCGCCCGCACCGAGCAGCAAGCCAGCGCGCTGGAAGAAACCGCAGCCAGCATGGAAGAGCTGGGTTCCACCGTCAAGCAAAATGCCGACAGCGCGCGCCAGGCCAACCAGTTGGCACAAAACGCGTCCACCGTGGCGGTCAAGGGTGGCGAAGTGGTGGGCCAGGTCGTGGAGACCATGAAGGGCATCAACGAGTCCAGCCGCAAGATTTCGGACATCATCAGCGTAATCGACGGCATTGCCTTTCAGACCAATATCTTGGCACTTAATGCGGCCGTAGAAGCGGCGCGGGCCGGGGAGCAGGGCCGCGGTTTTGCCGTCGTGGCTTCTGAAGTGCGGTCTCTGGCCGGGCGCAGTGCCGAAGCCGCCAAAGAGATCAAACAGCTGATCAACGCCAGCGTGGAGCGCGTGGAGCACGGCACGACACTGGTAGACGAGGCGGGCACCACCATGGCCGAGGTGGTCAGCTCCATCCGCCGTGTGACCGACATCATGGGTGAGATCAGCGCCGCCAGCAACGAGCAGGCCAGTGGTGTGGCCCAGGTCGGTGAAGCCGTGACCCAGATGGACCAGGCCACACAACAAAATGCCGCCTTGGTGGAAGAGATGGCGGCCGCCGCCAGCAGCCTCAAGGGTCAGGCCAGCGAACTGGTGCAGGCCGTGGCCTTCTTCAAGTTGGCAGGCCACGGTGGGGCCGCGCACAGCATGCCCCGCACGGCAGTGCGCGCACCGGCAGCGCAGGCCAAACCCTTTAAGGGCACGGAGCGCCGTGCGCTTGCAGCACCCAAGGGCGGTGCAGCCAGTAAGCCAGCGGCTCCCAAGCCTGCCCCCGCAGCCGCTCCCAAGACCCAGAGCAAGCCGGCTCCTGCGGGGGGTGATGACGATTGGGAAACCTTCTAGATCACATGCGGCAGCGCTTCGGCCAAAAAGTCGTACACCGCGCGGATGCGCTTGTTGGTGCGGATCTCGCGGTGCACGGCCAGCCACATGGGCAGCGCAGGTATGGGCAACAGGCCCGGCAACACGCGCTGCACATCGGGTTCGAAGCGGGCCATGTAGTCGGCCACAAACCCTATGCCCAAACCGGCCCGCACAGCCTGCCATTGCACCACCAGGTCGTCGGTGCGCAGCGCAAAAGCCTCAGGTCCCACGGCATACCCCATTGACTGAAAGCCCTGCAGGATGGACTTGTCGGTGTCGCTGCCGATCAGATCATGCTGCAACAAATCGGTAGGCTGGCGCAGGCTGCTGCGCCGGGCCAGGTAGCTGCGGTGCGCGTAGGCGCCCACCCCCACATTACCGATTTTTTTGGCCACCAGCGTGCCCTGGTCCGGGCGCACCATGCGGATGGCAATGTCGGCCTCGCGCCGCAGCAGGTTGGATACCTGGTTACTGGCCACCAGCTCGACCTGGATGTCGGGTAACGCCACGCGCATACGCGCCAGCAGGGGCGGCAGCAGTTGCACCGCCACAGGCTGGCTGGCCGTGATGCGCACCGTGCCCAGGGTCTGGGCCTGCGCACCGGTCAGTGTGCGGGCCAGTTGCAGGGCTCCGGCCTCCATGCCGCGGGCCGACTCGGCCAGCTGCAGGGCCGTGACCGTGGGCACCAGGCCACGGCCGGTGCGCTCGAACAACACCACGCCCAGCTGGCTTTCCAGCTCCGCGATTTGGCGACCCAGTGTCGGTTGGCTGGTTTTTAGTACGCGTGCGGCACCCAGCAAACTGCCGTGGTCGAGTGCGGCGAGGAAGGAGCGAATCAGGCTCCAGTCGAATTGGTGTGCCATTGTCTTGTGCCAAAGTGTTATTCAAAGTTGCATAGCTGATGTAAGCATATATGCAATTGCGCGATTGGTCTGCTGTTTTGACAATACCTGCATCGACCACAACAGGAGCTAGCATGCAAACCGACAACACCGTTCTGATCCTCGGCGCCCGTGGCCGCTTTGGTCTCAGTGCCGCCCACGCCTTTGCGCAAGCCGGCTGGCGCGTACTGGGGCAGACCCGACCCGCTAGGGTGGCCCCTGCCATGGCCATTGAGTGGCTGGGCATCGACCTGTTCGACACCGAGGCATTGGCAAAGGCCGCCGCAGGTGCCACCGTTGTTGTCAACGCGCTGAACCCTGCCTACACCAACAAGGTTTGGCAGCAGGAAGTGCTGCCCATGACCGATGCGGCCATTGCCATCACCCGCGCCTTGGGGGCCACACTGATGGTGCCCGGTAATGTCTACAACTTTGGCGCAGCCATGCCCGCCGTGCTGCGTGAAGACACGGCCCAGACGGCCCGCACCGTCAAGGGCCAGGTCCGCATGGCCATGGAGCAGAGCCTGCAGCATAGCGGGGTGCGCAGCATCGTCATCCGTGCGGGTGACTTTTTTGGGGGTGGCAAGGGCACCTGGTTTGACATGGCCATGGTCAAGGACCTGCGCAAGGGCCGGTTTAGCTACCCTGGCGAGCCGGATGTCTCCACACCTTGGGCGTATTTGCCGGACCTGGCCCGCACCTTCGTGGCGGTAGCCCAGCGGCGGGCCGGGTTGCCGGCCTTTGAGGTTTTGCACTTTGCCGGCCACCGCATCACCGGGCAACGCTGGCGGGATGTGTTGGCGCCGCTGGCCCAGTCCCAGGGCTGGGTTGCATCCGGTGCCGGGCTGAAGCTGTCCCGCTTTCCCTGGCCCATCATCCGCATCGGCGCGCTGGTGGTGCCCACCTGGGCGGCGTTGCTGGAAATGCGCTACCTGTGGCAAACGCCCCATGCGCTGGCCAACGACAAGCTCACCGCGTTGATCGGTGCCGAGCCGCACACACCGCTGGCGCATGCAGTGCTAGCCTCATTGGTGGATCTGGGCATGACGGACAGCGTCAAGGTCCGCGCCGCCGCCGCCACAGCCTAACGATTCACACCCAACCAGGAGCATGAACATGCACTCTTCTCCCGACCTTACCCATTCGTCCCATCCTGTGCGGGGGCAGCCCCTGCGACGCCGCCAGTTCATACGCCTGGTGGGCGGTGGCACGGTGTCCGCCATCGCGGTCGCTGGTACGGCTGGCTTGTCTGGTTGCGCCCAAGGCATGCCGCCCGAGGCTGTTGAAGCCTGGGCGGGCCCGGGCAACGCTCTGGCCCAGGACGCGGATGTGCGTCGCTGGTTGCTCAGCTACGCCATCCTGGCGCCCCACTCGCACAACCTGCAGTCCTGGGTGGCCGACCTGGGCACGCCGGGCCAGATCACGCTGTACTGCGACTTGAAACGCCTGCTGCCGCAGACCGATCCGCTGTCGCGCCAGATCATGATGAGCCACGGCACCTTTCTGGAGTTGCTGGACCTGGCGGCCCGCGAGCGGGGTTTGCGTGCTGAGATCACGTTGTTTCCCCAAGGCGCTTTTGGTCCGGCCAAGCTGGATGCACGCCCGGTTGCCACCGTACGGCTCACACCCGACAGCAGCGTGGCAAAAGACCCGCTGTTCGCGCAAATTTTGCGCCGCCATACCAACCGCAACAGCTATGACATCACACGGGCTGTGCCGGCCGCCGCCTGGGCGGCCATGGCGGGTGCGGCAGGATCGCAGGGCACCCGTGTGGGGTTTGCGGGGCTGGAGCAGGGTGAGGCAGCGCTGGCCGCGCACCGCCGTATTGCGCGTGATGCCTGGCGCATCGAGCTGACGGTGCCGCGCACCATCATGGAGTCGTTTGATGTGTTACGGGTGGGGCAGTCCGAGATTGCCGCCCACCGGGACGGTATCTCGCTGACTTCGCCCGTGGTGGTGGCCATGGATCGGTTGGGTCTGTTTAACCGCACCAAGGCCCCCGCTGCGGATGACTATGCCACGACGAGTCAGATCAAGGAGTTTGATGCCAAGCTGGCCTCTACCCCAGGCTTCTGGTGGATGGTGACGCCGGGCAATGATCGGGCGACCCAGGTCAATGCCGGGCGGGCCTATGCCCGTGCACAACTGGCCGCTACGGCCCAGGGGCTTGCCATGCAGCCGCTGTCGCAGGCACTGCAGGAGTATGTGGAGCAACAGCAGACCTATGCCGACATCCATGCCCTGGCCGGTGCCACGGCGCCGGGCGAGACGGTGCAGATGTGGGCGCGGGTGGGTTATGCCAAGCCCGTGGAGCCTGCGCCGCGGCGACGGTTGCAGGATTTCATTCGGGCCTAGGCTGATTGGGGGCTTGGTGAGGGGGGCGGCGGGGGGGGGGAAAAAGGTGATGGGCCCAGAAAAACCCACACCGAGCCGAGGCACGCAGGAAAGAGG
>CAUPQG010000004.1:0-280229 GCA_963513355.1 uncultured Rhodoferax sp.
ACCTTTTTGCACCCGGTGGCCATCACCACCGCCATCATGGCCAACACCGTGAAGGCCTGGGACGGCGCGCCACAGTCCATCTATTCCGACCACTACCTCAACACCCAGCCCATCGACGGCCCCATTGGCTTCAAGCTGGAGGTGGCGCCGCTGCACCCGGTTTTCTTTGGCGCCAACCTGCCTGGCTTTGGGGAGAAGCAGGCCAACCTGTTCCGCCAGTACCCCAACGCCAACGTCATGCTGGCGCTGATGCGCGACGGCTTCCACGACCAGGCCGTGGGCGGCAAGGTAGAGCTGCGCAGCAGCGGCGCACCCCTGCTGGACTACCCCCTGACCGACTATGTGCTGGAAGGCGCACGCCGCAGCATGCTGGCCATGGCCGAGATCCAGTTCGAGGCGGGTGCCAAGACCGTTTACCCTGGCCACGAAATGGGTCAGGGCACAACGAATTGGGCCGACACCAAAGCGGCGATCAACGCCCTGCCGATGAAACCCCTGCTGACCAAGATCGGCAGCGCCCACGTCATGGGCGGCTGTGGCCTGGCTGCGGATGACAAACGCGGCGTCACCCGCCCTGACGGTGTGCACTGGCAATTGGAAAACCTGTCCGTCCACGACGGCTCCCTCTTCCCCACCAGTATTGGGGCCAACCCCCAGCTGTCGATCTACGGCAATGTGAACCGCCTGGCCCAGGGCCTGGTCAAGCGCCTGACCGGCAAGGATGTCACACTGGCCTAAGGCCACAGGGACATGTTGGGCCGGTTTAGTCGACAGATTTAGTCGGGTAAACCGTAAGGCGTGGGGGCCTGGCGGGTTAAAGGGTGAAGCATGCCGCTTCTAACCCTTGCCATCCACAACCCATGCAAGCTGCCACCATTGCCTCCCACCGTTTCGGATTCTCCGAACCCAGCCTGCGCAATATTGGCGCCGACCCACAGGCTTGGGTGCTTGACCAATTCAAACGCCCTGCCGCTTTTGACAATGCGGGGTTGATTGACAGTGCGCAGGCCATGGTGCTGACGCGCGAAGTCCTGAATGCGGCCAAGAATGCCAAGCAAGACGACCTGGGCCCGTTAACCCCCTCGCGCAAAGAGTTGCGCCAAACCAACCTGCGCGGGCTTTCACGCCGTTGGCAGCACACCATCACAACACCGACCCCGGTGGTCGAGCGCTGGGTTCAGTTTTGGGCCAACCACTTTGCGGTCGCGGCCACCAAGGGCACGATGATGGCCCTGGTCTGGCCCCATGAATACGAAGCCATTCGGCCCCACGCCTTGGGAAGCTTCAAAGACCTGGCACGCGCGGCAACGGTTCATCCGGCCATGCTGCTGTACCTGGACAATGCGCAGTCCATCGGGCCCGACTCACGCGCAGGCAGGCGCCGCGAAAAAGGCCTCAATGAAAACCTGGCCCGTGAGCTGCTGGAACTTCATACGCTGGGCGTAAATGGCGGCTACACCCAGAACGACGTCACCGAAACCGCCAAGTTACTCACAGGCTGGACCGTGCGCCCCGAGACGCAAGGCAAGGCCGGGTTCGTGCCTGCACTCCACCAACCGGGGACCAAAACGATTCTGGGCAAGCCCTACCGCGAAGGCCCTGAAGCACTGGACCAGTTGTTGACCGACCTGACCAACCACCCCGCTTGTGCGACATTCATGGCAAACAAACTGGTGCGCCACTTTGTGACAGATAACCCACCTCCCGCCCTCGTTAATGCCGTGGCAACCCGCTTTCGCAACTCCGGTGGCAATTTGATGGCGGTCGCACAAACACTCTTTACGCACGACCTGACCTGGTCTCCCGACCAACCGCCCAAGTTCAAACGGCCCGAAGAACTGGTGCTTTCAGCGCACCGCATGCTCACCTTACCCCTTGCGTCGGTCGAGTCGCTGGTAGCCAGCGTTCAAGGCATGGGTCAGGCCGTAGGCCGTGCACCCTCTCCCCAAGGTTGGCCCGATCGTGTGGAAGATTGGCTCTCTCCCGACGCGCTGCTCAAACGCGTGCAATGGGCGCAACGGCTTGGAGAAACACACCGTGGACACACAGATGCCAGGGCACTGGCCCCATTGGCATGGGGTGCAGATCTAAGCCAAAGCACCCTGCAACACATTCAAAGAGCTGAAAGCTCAAGCCAAGCACTCGCATTGGCTATCGCCAGTCCCGAGTTTCAACGGAGATAAAAGCCATGCACCACCCTCTCTCTCGCCGTGGTTCATTGCGCTGGCTGGGTGCAGCAGTAACCACCCTGGCGGCTGGCACCATGCCAGCAAAGCTGGTGTTTGCCGCAACCACCGGCGCTGCCCAAGCCACCGACAACCGACTGGTCGTAGTACTCTTGCGTGGCGCACTCGACGGCTTGGCAGCGGTGCCGGCAGTCGGTGACCCTGCCTGGGCCAACCTGCGCGGCCAGGCCGATGAAGCAACCAGTATTCCCCCGCCGCTGCGCTTGGATGCCACATTTGCCATGCACCCCGCACTGGCCAACCTGCACCGGTGGTACACCGAAAAAGACCTGTTGGTGGTGCATGCTACCGCCAGCACCTACCGCGAGCGCTCCCACTTTGATGCCCAACAGTTACTGGAAAGCGGAGGCGATAGGCCCTTTGCACTGCAGACGGGTTGGCTCGGGCGCGCACTGGAGAGCTCTCATCAAAGTGCCATGGCGCTAACAGCGGCCATGCCACTGGCCTTGCGTGGTGGTGCGGCAGCCAGCACCTGGACCCCGGAGCGCCGCGTTACCCCTGACCGGGATTTGATGGAGCGCGTCGCCCAAATGTACGCCGCAGAACCTGCACTCCACAGCGCCTTCAGCCAAGCCTTGGGCCAACAAGACATGGCAATGGGAGCAGAAGGCGGCGCAGGCTTCAACCAGCTGGCCAAGCAAGCGGGCGTGTTCTTGTCAGACCCTCAAGGCCCGCGCGTGGCGTGGCTGGAGGTTGGTGGATGGGACACCCACACCCAACAAGCACCTCGGCTTCAGCGACTGCTCTCATCGCTAGATGATGGGCTTGCAGCACTACGCAGCGCCCTGGGTGCACACTGGGCCAAGACCACCGTGTTGGTGATGACCGAGTTTGGCCGATCCGCCCACTACAACGGCACCGGCGGAACTGACCACGGTACCGCAGGAGCCGCCTTTGTTGCGGGAGGTGCCGTGGCGGGTGGACGGGTTCACACCGACTGGCCCGGCCTGGCAGTCGCAAACCTGCTGGACAAGCGTGACCTGAAGCCCACACTCGATTTGCGCGCCCTGATTGCACCTGCACTACAACGCCAATTTGGCTTGAGTAACCTGCAGGTCCAAAACCAGATATTTCCGGGCATGACCGCTCAACCGCTGCAACTGTGGCGGGCGTAGCGACGTGACCCACCATCTGCAACCCAACGCACAACCGAAAAAAGAATGACGGCCAAGACACTTCAACATTTCCTGGTACTTGCCGCGAGTGCGGTGGCCCTGCAGTGGAGCGCTATTGCATTCGCACAGACCATTGCGGTGCCCGATCCAAAAGAGTGGGCCACCCTTAGCCCGGAGCAACAAATTGAACGGCGCGCAGAGATTCGCCGCCAACTCAAACAGGCAAGCCCCGAAGAACGGGAAGACTTCCGCCGGCGTCTGCGTGAAAACCTGCAGGGTTTGAATCCTGAGGCGCGCAAGGCTTTGATCGCCAAAGCCCGAGAAGACTGGACCAGCATGACCCCGGAACAGCGCGAACAATTCAAAGCCGAGCGCGAAGCAAAGCTCAAAGCCATGCCGCCAGAACAGCGCAAAGAGCTGCTGCAGCAGCGGCGCGCCCTGCTGGAAAAGCTGACACCGGCTGAGCGCGCTGCGTTGCGCGAAAAGCTGAAAAACCGGTGAAGGCCACCGATGAATGAAACCACTTTAGCCACAGCAACGCGCAGCGGCGCGGCGCGGATAGGGAACAAACTTTCCCAATCCTGGAGCCGTTGGCGCAACGCATTCGTGCCCAGCGACGATTGGGCGTTGTGGGAGCAAGCCTGCAACGGCCATGGCCCCAGCGCGGTAGCGGTGGTGCGCCGCCTGACGCCCCAGGCCCATGGCTTGGCCATGCAGCTGTTGCGGCGCACCGAGGACGCACAAGACGTAGTGCAGGAGTCGTTCTTGCGGTTGTGGAACAGCCGCGCCAGCGATACGGCCGGTGCCCGCCTGTCCACTTTTTTCAACACGATTGTGATCAACCGTTGCAGAAGCCATCTGGTGCGTCGGCAGGAATGGAGCTCCGAGAACGACACCCTGACCGGCCTGGCAGACGCCCACCAGCAGGCCACCGAAGAAGGCCATTCCGCACAACACGAGGCCTGGAGTCCAGCACAAGTCCAGGCGGCCATGGCTACATTGCCCACGCGCCAACGCATGGCGTTGGCGATGTGGGCCTATGGTGATGCCGAAGTCCGTGAAATTGCACGCGCGCTGGATGTCGAAGTAAACGCAGCCCACCAACTATTGTTTCGCGCCAAGGCCAGCCTGCGCACCGTCTTGAAAGGAACTACCCCATGAACTCGCCTACCAACCGCGAAGACGCGGCACAGGGCGCACCAGATTCGGCGCTGCGCCAGTCTCTGCAACGGGCATTGGTCCAGTCCAACAGCGATGGGTTGCAACCCCTGCAAGACCGCATCGTGGCGCAATGGGCGCAGCGCGGCGCAGTCGAAACCATGGTTGCCACTGGCCCTTGGGGACGACTGCAACTAGCCTGGGCGGATCGGCGCCTACAACTGGGAGCCGCTGCCCTGGTGGTGGTCATGGCAGTCGGACTGCAGCTGGTACGGACGCAAGCTGAACCGAACGTGGACGACATTCTGGAACCCGATGTTTTGGCGCTGATGGCCATGGGAGAACTGTGATGCATAACCTCGAAACCTTGGATTCATCACACAGCCCAGGCTGCCTAATCCAGCGTTCGCGGGCCGCGGTATACGACGCTGCGCGCCTGGTCCTTGGGCATAAATTCCTGGAGGATTTTGACCATGGTCTGGTCTTTCAGGATGCCGGCCACCAGCGCCTCCCAGCGCGCAGCCTGCTCGGGCGTAAATGACTTGCGCGAAAAAATGAAACTCCCCACAGAAAACTGGTCTATCGGAGCCCAATCGCGCGACACCAGGTCGCGCCGGATGCGTTCAGCATCCAGGTATTCCCTGAACACAATGGGCTGGCTCAACACCGCATCGACCAAGCCGCGCTCCAGGTATTTGAACAACTCGGCAACATCGGCAACCTCCTTCACGCGGCCCTGTGCAGCCAAGTTGGCTAACCAGTTGTCATAAGCGGGTTCGTGTTTGAAGCCACGCACCATACCCATGCGCAGGCTGCCAGCATCAAACTCTGCCATCGACTGCGGCACCGCCCCTGCAGCCTTGCGGATCAGCACCACATTGCGCGTCATCAGGTAGGGGACCAGGAAACCAAAGGCCTTGCGCTCGGGCGTTGCAATGGCGGCCGTGGCCATGTCCAGGCTGCCGGCCTGCAGCTCGGCCCAAATGCGGGCGCGGGGCATCAGCACCCGCTCAAACACACAGCCACTGCGCCGGCTCAACACATCGAGCAAGCGACTATCTACACCTTCGCCCGTGCCACCACGGTACAAAATGCCAAACTCAAACATCGCTACCCGGACCGGGCCCGAACAATAGTCCTGCGCACCAGCAGCCTCAGCGCCCCTGACCAATAGCAAACTCAACAGTAAAAGCGTGGCAATTCGTTTCATGGCCCCGTTATACGGTCCTGTGACTGGCCTCGCAAGTGCAAAAGTCAAGTCTCAGCAAGAAAGTTCAAACTCCATTAGCATGGGCGCCCCTGACCAACCCTACTGATCGATACCCCCATGAAGCTGTACTACTCCCCCGGCGCCTGCTCCCTGTCACCCCACATCGCCCTGCATGAAGCCGGGTTGGCCTTTGAAGCCATTCCCGCCCCGACCAAGACCCACAAGTTGCCCGACGGCACCGACTACTACACCATCAACCCGCTGGGCTACGTGCCCTACCTGACCCTGGATGACGGCCGCAGCCTGCACGAAGGCCCGGCCATCGTGCAGTACATCGCCGACCAGGTGCCCGCAAAAAACCTGGCCCCCGCCAACGGCACCTACGAGCGCTACAAACTGCAAGAGTGGCTGACCTTCATCGGCACCGAGCTGCACAAGACCTTTTCGCCATTGTTCGTGCCCACCACCCACCCCGATACCAAAGCCGCGGCCACAGAACGCCTGCACAGCCGCCTGAAGTGGGTGGACGGTGAACTGGCGGGCAAGCAGTACCTGATGGGCGACACCTTCACCGTGGCCGATGGCTATTTGTTCACCGTCACCAACTGGGGCCAGTACGTCGGTGTGGACCTGTCGTCCTACGCCAACATCCTCGCCTACCGCGCCCGTGTGGCCGCACGCCCCGCCGTGGTGGCCGCCATGAAGGCCGAAGGCTTGCTCAAGTAAACCGCGATCGCAGGAGTCAGCAGATGCAAGTGCCAACCCTGATGCTGCGCACCTTTACGGCGCCAGTGGAACTGCGCACTCCGCGCCTGCTGCTGCGCCAGTGGAAAGACGACGACCATGAGGCCTGGGCCACCATGAACGCCGACCCCGACGTGCGCCGCTACTTCCCCAGTGTGCTCACCCGCACCGAAGCCCTGGGCGAGGCGGGCCGCATCCGCGCCAGCATCGCCCAGCGGGGCTGGGGCATGTGGGCGGTAGAGGTACCGGGCGTCCATGCCTTCGCCGGTTTTGTGGGGCTGAACATCCCGGGCTACGAGGCACCGTGGATGCCGGCGGTTGAGATCGGCTGGCGCCTGGCACCCGCCGCTTGGCACCAGGGCTACGCCACCGAGGGTGCGGCCGCAGCGCTGCACTTCGCCTTTATCCAACTGGAGCTGCCCCAGGTGGTGGCTATGTCGGTGCCACCCAACACCCCCTCGCACGCGGTGATGGAACGCATCGGCATGGTGCGTGACCAGAGTGCCGACTTTGACCACCCCCGTGTGCCCGCAGACTGGCCGCTCAAGCGGCATATCTTGCACCGCATCACGGCTGAACAGTGGCAGCGGCATCAGGCTTTGTCCAGAAATCCTTAAGCCGAATCGGCCCATAGCCCCCGTTAAATATAGCGATGTCGCTGTGGTATTTGTAGCGATCTACAGTCGAGGCTTCCCCACCGCCCGCACCAGCCGTTCAAACTCCGGCTCAAACTGATCAATGATGGCCTGTGGGTCGGCGCACAGGGCGGCGTCGGCAATCACACCAAACTGCACACCCCCGCCATAGCTCAGTATCGACACCCCCAGCCCCACCGAGCCCGACTGTGGCACCCAAAACAGCGACTGCTCCACCGTCGCACCCAGGAAGCGCATCTTCTCCTTGGGGCCAATCACGTTGGTCATCACCGCAGTGGTCTTGCGCGAGAACAGCGCCAGCAGCGCGTCTTGCACCGGTTGCGTCAGTGAGCCAGCCACCGCCAGCAGGCCAAAGGCCATCAGCGGTTGCAGGCTGCCTTTGAGATCCGCCATCCGGCGGTGCACTTCATGAACCCTTGCAACGGGGCTGCGGATGCCTATGGGCAAAAGCAGCGGCGCCAGGCCAAACTGGTTGCCCAACTGGTAGGCCTGATCGATCGGGCGCAGGTTCACCGGCACCATGGCCCGAATCTCCACGCCGTGTATGTCTTCTCCGCAGTCCTGCAAGTAGTGCCCAATAGCACCAGCCACACAGCCCAGCAGTACGTCATTGACCGAGCAGTCCATCTGCTTGCTCAGGGCCTTCACACGCGCCAACGGCAGGGGCTTGCACCAGGCCACGCGCTTCACACCGCTGGGGGTTCCCTTGAGGCGGGTGTGCGAATCGTCGGGCATCAGGGCCATGGCCGCGGCATCACTCACCCCGTGCAACACCCACTTGGTGGATGCCCAGACATTGCGCAAACCATGCTCCAGCGTGCGACGCGGCGCATGGGCAAAGGCCCACGACGTTTTGGCACCCAGGCTGGCGGCACCCAAGACCAAGTGGGAGGCACGGCCCGCCGGTGCAAAGACCCAAGTGTCCAGCAGCGCCTCTGCGCGGTCCAGCAACCCGTGTCCGTGGGAGCGACGGGGACTACGCGGCGGCAACACACCACCATCCACCAGCGACTGCATCACCGCCACCAGGGCCACACCATCGGCAATGCAGTGGTGGATGCGCACAATCAGCGCCGAGCCGCCGGCATACCGCTCCACCAGGTGGAACTGCCACAACGGTCGCCGCGGGTGCAGTGGCTGCACCGCCAGCTCGGCCACCCGGTCTTGCAACTTGGCCTGCTGCTGGCCAGCGCGGGCCCGCGGCAAGGATTCGGAAACCACATGGTGGTCCAGCACAAAATCGCCATCAGACTCCCAGTGCACAGCGCCGTCTGGCGTGTGCTGGGCGCGCTGTACAAAACGCGGGTACTGCAGCAGCGTGTCCTTCAAACGGGCGCACAATGCCGCGCGGCTGATGCCAGGCTTGAGCACCCAGACCCCCACAATCACCATGCGGTTGGAAGCACTGTCCATGCGCAACCAAGCCGTATCCACCGCACCCATGGGCACCACGCGCTGCTCAGGCACCATGGCCAGCGCCTGTTCCCAATCCGCCACCGGCTTAGTGCGTGCCATGCTGTGCTCCCTTGGTCTTGCGCGCGGCCAACGCCAGTTTGCGCACCCGGGCAATGTCGGCATCCGAGAACTCGCCGTTAACACCCGACACAGCGGCCAGCTGCATACCGTGTTTGAGCCCCAGGCGGTAAATCTCGCGCACCCGCTCCCATTCAATTTCGCGGCCCACGGTGAAGTTTTCAAACCGCCCCTCCAGCGCCAGCACGATGGTCTCCGCCAGGCAGGCATAGGCCACGTTGGGCGGCAAACCGATGTTTTTCATTTGCACATCACCCGGCAACCGGATTTCCCCCGACTCCACCACCAGCACGTCAGGACGTTTGGCCACCTCCTGGGGTGGCAGGTCCAGCGGGCGGGCCACATCGGTGATCACACAGCCAGGTTTTACCTGCATGATGTCCAACACCTTTTTGCCCGCGCCAGAGGTGGCGGTCACGATCATGTCCATGTCCGCAATGTGCGTGTCCGCCCGGGCGCTGAGGAACAGCCGGGCATCGGGCGTTTCACGCAGGATCGATTCCTTTAACGCCAGCAGCTTGGCTGGCTCCGGTGAGACCATGTAAACCTCATGGGCCGTGGTCGCCAGCAAGCGGGCGCAGACCGAGCCGATGGCACCGGTGGCGCCCACCACCATGGCCTTGAAGGCGGCCTTTTTGCCCTTGGCCGGTGCCTTCACCAGTCCCAGCCTGCGCATCGCATCGTGCGCAGCCCACAGCGCCCCTGAAGCGCTGTAGCTGTTGCCAGTGGTGATGGGCAACGGTGCCCGCTTGGCCACGGTCACACCGGCGTCGCCCACTACCTTGGTAAAGGCACCCAGCCCCATGATCTGTGCGCCCAGCCCCCGGGCCAGCTCGGCAGCGGCCAGCAAGCGGCGGTAGGTAAATTCAGGGTCGTGCGCCATGATCTCTTTGGGCGTTCCGCCTACTGATATGAGCCAGCCCTCGGCCTGGGCACCGGTGGGTGAGCGTAGGCCCGTGATCTTGGAATACACAAACGGTGGCGCATAGGCCATGGCTTTTTCCAGCGTGTCCATAACCACCGGGGGGGACACATGGGACAGCAGCTCAATTGGCTTGACCTTCTTGAAATACTCTTGCGACAGCGGGTGGATCACAAACGCAAAGCGGTTCATCCGCGTGGGGCCGTTGGGGTAGAGGATGCGCGGCTCCAGGCCCTGTTGGGTGAGCATGCCCAGGTAGTCATCGGTGTCCAGGTCCTCGCCGTCCCGGCCGGTAGCTGCTATGAGCATGGCATCCAGCGTGGCAGGGCTTAGTACATGGCCGTCGATGGCGGGGGCCGCATCCACAATGGTGTGCACACCCAGCGCTCCCCACTTGGCAGCACGCTCCGCATTCACTCCCACACTCACCACCACCTTGCCCGCCAACGCACGTGCGGTCAAACCATCCACTTCATGGGGCATGGCCACCAGCACCGTGGATTCCTGCAGGGCAGACTGCAATACAAAGTCGGCCCACTGCTGCACCGGTGCGTTGTCGGTCACCACATCCGGCACCCAGCCCGACACCAGATGGGCGCCCCGCGTGTATAGCTCCAGGTCGTGCACGCTTTGCAAGATCTTGGGCACGCCGTGCTCCACCACCGGGTCGGCAAACTGCAGGTTGTGGGTGTACTCGGCCAGGCACAGGGCCAGGCGGTATTGCTCCTTGCCAGACCAGAACAAGACGCGCGCATTGTTGAAGAACTGCGGCAGAGTGGTCTGTACATGGCGCACCGCCCACTCTTGCAGAATGTCCTGCAGGCGTGCACCGGTTGTCACGGGCACCCGCGTGACGGCCCGTTTGAGCGCCACGCTGTCGGGTTCGGCATAGCGCTTGCCAGCCACGTTGTAGTGGTCGCGCGCAACACCCAAACCCAGCACATCGGCACGTGACTCCCACTGGCGTAATAAGGTCACTGCCTTGCTGGCACTGCCGTCCGTTCCCAGGCGCCGCACCTGCATGGGCTGGCCCATGAAGTCGGTGTGCAGGTCAAAGTTGTTGTGGGATGCACCCAGGCTGATACTGACAATTTTTTTCATCGTGGCTCCTGACCGAAGCTTGGGTTGTACCGCGAAGCACAGTGAAGCCATTTGCGCTACATCAAGGCAAATCCATGGGAATCGGCGCAGAGTAATGCCCATGACTAAAACCATCACCTCCCTCGCCGCAGCCGTCGATCACGTGCTGGACACCATCCAAGGCCCCATCGTGCTGGGCATACCACTGGGTGTGGGCAAGCCCAACCCCTTTGTGAATGCTTTGTACCGCCGCATCAAGGAAAGTGCCACCCGGGAGCTGACCATCATCACAGCGCTGTCGCTGGAGAAGCCGGTGGGCCACAGTGATCTGGAGCGCCACTTTCTGGAGCCGCTGGTGGAGCGCGTGTTTGCCGACTACCCGGACCTGGAGTACGTAAAAGACTCCCGTGCAGGCCATCTGCCACCGAATATCCATGTGCGTGAGTTCTTCCTGAAAACCGGCGACTACCTGGGCAACGACCTCGCACAACAAAGCTACATCTCCACCAACTACACCTTTGTTGCGCGCGACATGGCGGTGCAGGGCATCAATGTGCTGGCGCAGGCTGTGGCCAGCCGACAAGAAGCCGGCACCCTGCGCCTGAGCCTGTCCAGCAACCCCGATGTAACCCGAGAAGTGGTGGAGCGCCTGCGCCAATCCGGCGGGCAGCTGTTGACGGTGGGTGTGGTCAACCAAGCCATGCCGTTCATGCCCAATGGCGCCGAGGTAGCTGGCGATTACTTTGACCTGCTGGTGACCGACCCTGCCGCAACCCATGCCGTGTTTGCGCCACCCAATGCCAAGGTCAGCCCTGCCGACTACGCCATCGGTTTGCATGCGGCCAGCCTGGTACGCGACGGTGGCACGCTGCAGATCGGCATTGGTTCTCTGGGCGACGCCATAGGCCAGGCCCTGATCGTGCGCGACCGCCATGGCGATGCTTTTCGCAGCATGCTGGAATCGCTGTGCCCCAATGGCACCGGTGGGCGTGAACTCGGTCGTTTTGACCAAGGCCTCTACGGCTGCTCCGAGATGTTTGTCAATGCCTTCCTGAAACTGATGGAGGCCGGCATCATCCGTCGCGAGGTGTTTGCCGATGCGGTGCTGCAACAGTGCATCAACGCTGGCACCGTGGCCGTGGACACCGTAACCATCGACAGCCTGCTCGCTCTGCGGGCGGCCGGGCGTATCCACCGCAGCCTCACGGACCAGGACCTGCAGTTCCTACAGACATTTGGCTTGCTCAAGGCCAACGTTTCGATACAGGACAACATGCTGTCGGTCGATGGCATCACCTGTGTGAATGACCTGCACGACCCGGCCAGCGTCGAGGTCATCACCGAACACATGCTGGGCGCACGGCTGCACGGTGGCATTCACATGACCGGCGGCTTCTTTCTGGGGCCCAACGACTTCTACCAGCGCCTGCGCGCCAGCCCACCGCATGAACTGGCCAAAATTGACATGACCCGCATCGACTTCATCAACCAGCTGTATGGCGACGATGCACTCAAGCGTGCCCAGCGGGTCAAGGCCAGCTTTATAAATACCACCATGATGGTGACGCTGCTGGGTGCCGCAGTGAGCGACGCGCTGGACACCGGACAAGTGGTCAGCGGGGTGGGTGGTCAATACAACTTTGTCGCCATGTCCCACGCCCTACCCGATGCGCGCCTGATCATGATGCTGCGCGCCACCCACCAGACCAAAAACGGCACGGTAAGCAGCATCGTTTGGAACTACGGTCACACCACCATTCCGCGGCATCTGCGCGATGTGGTCATCACCGAATACGGCGTTGCCGAGCTGCGTGGCCAGTCCGACAGCGAGGTGGTCAAACGCCTGATCGCCGTGGCCGACTCCCGCTTCCAGGATGAACTGGTGGCCCAGGCCAAGGCCCATGGCAAGTTGGAGGCCAGCTATACCGTGCCAGACTGCTATCGCCAAAACCTGCCCGAGGCGCTGGAGCACACCCTGCACCCCTGGCTAACCGCCGGCATGTTGCCCGACTACCCGTTTGGTACCGACCTCACCGACGACGAGCTGCGCATGGTACGTGCCATGCAGAAGATCAAACACGCCAGCCAGCACCCGACCGAGCTGTTGACCATGGCCGTCAAGAGTCTGTGGGAAGGCCGCGAGGCACCCCCCGCCTACTTGGAGCGCCTGGGCCTCACCGACGCGCATAGCTTTAAAGATTTGCTGATTCGGCGCCTGTTTAGTGGCAACGTGTGAGGGGCGCAGAGGGCTTGGCTAAGCCGCAGGCAACGCATCAAACCAGGCCTGCAGCCTGTCTCCATGCAGCGGTTTGCTGGCCAGGTAGCCCTGCATCACATCAACCCCCAGGCGGGTGATGGTTTCGCGCTCGGCCTCGGTCTCCACCCCTTCGGCAGTCACCATCAGGTCCAGGCCGTGGCCCATCTCGGTCATGGCGCGCACCAGCTTTTGTGTGCCGGGAGACTGGTCCAGCTTGTCAATGAAGCTGCGGTCAATCTTGAGTTCGCTGACCGGCAGTTTTTGCAGGTAAGCCAGCGAGGAATAGCCAGTGCCGAAGTCGTCAATCGATAGCGGTGTGCCGATCTCACGCAGCGCATGCAGCAGTGCAATGCTGTGGGTGGGGTCGTCCATCAGCCCACTTTCGGTGATCTCCAGACGCAAGCGTTTGGCGGGCACGCCGCTGGCTTCCACCATGCGTCTCACCCGCTCGGCGAAACCCTTGTGTTGCAGGTCTCGGGTGCTAACATTCACGGCGATGCTGAGCTCCGGATGGGTGGGTGCCCAGGCGGCCAACGTGCGCAGTGCCTGCTCCAGCATCCACTGGGTCACCATGGTGATGTAGCCGGCCTGTTCTGCAAAAGGTACGAATTCGGCCGGAGACACAAATCCGCGCGTGGGGTGCTGCCAGTGCACCAGGGCCTCGGTACCGACGGCCCTGCCTGTCGCCAGCGAAAACTTGGGTTGCAGCCACATCTGCAACTGCGAGGTGGCCACGGCCTGGCGCAAATCGGACAGCAAGTTCAGATGGCTCAGCCGTGCGGCCTCTTGCGCTGCGCTGTGCCAGGCAAAGCCCACAGCGGCGCGCTTGGCGCTGTGCAGGGCTACTTCGGCATTGCGCAACAGGGTATCGACCGGCAGCACCTTGTCGGCATCCTCTGGCGCCGGATCGCCAGAGTCGGCCAGGCCATAGTTCAGACTCAAGTCCACACTGTGGCCGCTGCAGTGCACCGATGCACCCATGGCCGCTTCGATACGTTCGCGCAGGGTCTCGACCGCGGCGCGGTTGGGCGCACAAAAGGCGGCGGCAAAGGTACCACCAGACAGGCGGGCAACCACCGGATGGGGGCCAATCAGGCCGTCCGCTGCAGCTTGCTGCAAGGCCAGGTTGGCCCGTTCTGCGGTTTGCACGATCAGCGTGTCGCCCGTGGTGTAGCCCAGGGTTTCGTTGATGGCTTTGAGCCGTGCCAGATCCATCAGGGCCAGGCAGTTGGGCGCTACGCCCGCATCCGCTGCGGGTTTGAGCAAGGAAGTGCGGTTGGGCAAACCAGTCAGTGGGTCATGGAAGGCCAGGTGCACGATGTCGCGCTCACGCTGGGCCACCGCTTCTGTCATGGTGTTCAGCGCCAGACCCACGCGGTCCACCTCCTGGGTACTGGTGGTGGGCACGCGGCTGGTGTAGTCGCCACCTGCGATGCGTTTGGCAGAGCGCTCCAGGGTAGCCAGCGGGCCGACCACGCTGCGGGTGGTGCGCACACCCAGCCACACGGCCACCACCATTGCCAGCAGGGACAAGCAGGCCACCCACAGTGCCACGCGGTCAAACAGACGCTGCGCCTCCTCCAACCGGGTCTCGACGCGCTGGCGCTCGCGCGACAAGAGGGCGTTGGATTCCAGCAGCATGGTCTTGAGCGCGGGGTTAACCCGCTCGTCCAGCAGGCGCAGCGCCACATCGCGGTTGCCAGCCTCGATCTCATCAGCCGTGGCGATAAATGCCTCGGCATATGCCGCACGCGATTGCACCAGGCGTTTCAGGTTCTGCTCCTGGTCGTCGTCCCGCAGGTCGTTGGCCAGAGATTCCACAATGCCATCGATACGCCGGTTGCGCGCGTCCACCTCGGCGTATTCCTTGACCCGGCTTTCCAGCGGCGCATTGATCAGGCGGATCAGGGCATTGCCCACCCCTTCCGTCTGCAAGCTCAGGGCCTGCACCCGCAAGAGACGTTGCATGTCACCGGTGGCAAAACGCTGGGTCACCCCGGTAATGTTGTGGATCTGGAAAATGGCCTGGGCCAGGGCGACCAGCATCAGGGCGACCAGCACGCCAAAACCCAGCGCCAGACGCCAACCGATGCGCCGCGGCCACCACCCCTGCCAACCGCGCGGCTCACTCACCGCCGCGCGGGCGGTATTGGTTGCAAGGGAGGAGGCGGTCTGTTGCGGTTCCATAGGCTCAAGTCTGCGCTACAACACCTGCGGCGTCTACCGCAATAACACCCAGGACCAGCCCACTTTGTACCGCCAGCGGCAGCCATAGGCCAAAGTCCAGCTGCGGCGCTGCATCCAATGCTTGGGCCAAAGAGCCGCCTTGTATCAACACCTGCAAGCCGTCGGCCTCGCCCGCCAGCGCCAGGCGTGCGCGGGGGCGCAGCCCGGCGCGCCAGACCACAGTGTTTTGCGCTTCACCCCTGCGCAGTTGGGCCCCTGCCTCTTGCAGGGACGGAACACCTTCAATGTGTGCACCCACGATGCTTGCCACAGGCCAGGCACTGCACACCACGGCAACGCCGGGCGACGTGCGCAACTGCAGGCACTCAGGCGCATGGGTAGTCAGCAGTGCCAACGATGTCAGATCGGCTTGGGCATCGGGCGCACCCGCACACAGGTGCAAGGCCCATTCGACCCGGGCCACATCGGGAAGATAGGGCTCTTCCTGCAACTGTGCGCTGGCTTCCAGAAACACCGCCAACCCGTCTCCCCAGTCCGCAATATCACCGCGTGTGGGCGGCTGGGCATGCCATAGGGCACGCGCCAGATCGGCAAAACTTTCTTCGCCCAGCAGCTGCGCAACCACAGGATAGGCAGCCTGCAAAGCGCGCTGCGCCAGAGCATGGCCATTGGCCTGATAGGACTTTAGGCCTCTAGCCCCCGTATCCTCTACATGATTAGCTATATTTTTAATAGCATCTTCTGCGGGCCACGCCAACAGCGCATCCAGCAATGCCTGCTGTTGCTGCGCCAGACCACTCACGCCAAACACTCCGGCGTCTGGGCGCGGTTGGCTTCGTCCAGCAATACGTCCAGCGTGGGCAGGTTGGTGTCCCATTCAATCAGCGTCGGCACGGGGCCAAAACGGGTGATGGCATGACGGTACAGTGTCCATACGGCATCACATACGCGACTGCCGTGGTCGTCGATGACAATTTCCCCATGGGCGTCGTTCACATGGCAGTGACCTGCCAGATGTATTTCACCCACCACATCGGCAGGAAGGGCGTCCAGCCAGTTGCGACAGCTTTGCACCGGATCAACTCCCTCACCAAAACGCACTTGCGCATTCAGTGCATTGACATAGATGTTGTTCACGTCAACCAGCAACTGGCAACCCGTGCGGCGGGCCAGGGTTGTCAAGAATTCGGTCTCGGTCCAGATACGCTCGTTGTCTGGCACATTCCAGCGCAGGTAAGCCGACAGGTTTTCCACCATGAATACACGTTGTAGGCGGTCCTGCACCTGTTGCACGTGGTTGCACAGCACGTTCAGTGATTCGGCGTTGAAGGGTATTGGCAACAGGTCGGCGGCATGCACCACGGCGCCTTGAAAGAGACCCCGCGCGAAACAGGCGTGGTCGCTCACCCGAACAGGGTCTATGTGCTGCACCAGGCGCGCCAATTGGTCCAGATGCCAGCTATCCAGCCCCGCGGCGGAGCCCAGAGACAAACCCACGCCATGCAAGCTGACTGGGTAGTGGGCGCGCCCTTGCTCCAGCACAGCCATGGCTGCACCACCAGGCGCAAAAAAATTCTCGGAATGAACCTCCAGAAAAGCCAGCGCGGGCTGGCGCTCCAGAAGTTCTGCGTAATGGGGGTGGCGCCAGCCTATGCCGACGCCCGGTCCATCATTCACTGGAGTCCCTTAGCCCTTCTTGGCAGCTTTGGCTTCGTCCTGGGTCAGGCCTTTCATGCTCTTGCATGTGCCCTTGGCAACAAACTTCCACTCCCCTTTGTCCATGTCTACCTTGGACTGACCGGCACAAGAATGGCTGCCATCGAGGTTGGCGCAGTCGTTTTGACCAGCCTTGGCAATGCCATAGCATTTCTCTTTCTCTTGCGCGGCGGCGGGCATTGCCACCAAAGACAGGGACATTACAGCAGCTGCAGTGGCAGCAATCATGGCACGTTGGGTCATTTTGAAAACTCCAGGTTAGGACAGGTTAAAGTTAAACCAAGCGGTACTTGTTGAACAGGCACCCTGTTGCTGGTTGACCGTTAGTCTGGTGCCGTGACCCATTCTTACAGGCTTGCAGAAAAAAATCATCCCATGAATAGTTTCGAAGACCAGATCGTGGACCTGAGGGACTACTTGCTCAGGTTTGCCCGCCTGCAGCTGCGCAACGACGCGTGGGCGGAAGACGCCGTGTCAGAAACCGTGCTGGCTGCGCTGGCCAAGCCGCAGTCTTTTGGAAACCGCTCCCAGCTCAAAACCTGGTTGGTGGGTATTTTGAAACACAAGGTCATTGATACTTTGCGTCACCACCACCGCGAAGTCAGTGGTCAGGGGCCCAGCGAGGACGCCGACAGCAGCGCCGACCCGCTGGAAGCCATCGCTTTCAAGGCCGATGGCCATTTCACTGAACAACCCGCCGAATGGGGCAACCCGGAGCAACAAGCCAGCAGTCAGCAGTTCTTTGTCATTCTGGAAGCCTGCGCGAGCAAGTTACCCGAAACCCAGGGCCGCCTGTTCCTGATGCGTGAGTGGCTGGAATTATCCAGCGAAGAGATTTGTAAGGAACTACAACTCACACCGACCAACCTGTATGTGCAACTGCACCGGGCCCGACTGCGTTTGCGGGAATGCCTGGAGCTCCATTGGTTCAACACCGCCAGCGCCTAAACATGACGTACCCCTTTAAAAGAACATGCAAGGAAGTCGCCGCCTTGGTAGTGGCGCGAGAAGACCGGGACCTCAATCTCACCGACCGCCTGGCCCTGCGGATGCATATGGCCATGTGCGACGCTTGCCCCAAGTTCGAGCGCCAAATACTAACCATGCGTAGCGGCTTGCGCGCATGGCGCACCCACAATGGATCGGAAGATGCTGCTAAACACAAATAATCACAGCCGAAAGAAAAATTAGGCAAGTTCTCGAATTACCCGCATAATGGTGCAGTATTGCCGAAAATTCGGTGTACGGGTTTGCGGTGATTTACCAGTTTCGCGTCTGCTTTAAGTCTTCATTGGTTTGTTGATTGCGGGTTTGGACACCATCGCGTTTTGAGAGTTAGTTTTTGAGGAGTCCTTACATGGGCAACAAACTTTACGTGGGCAATCTGCCTTATTCCTTCCGTGATGAAGACCTGCAACAAGCGTTTGCAGCCTACGGTTCCGTTTCCAGCGCCAAAGTCATGATGGAACGTGACACTGGCCGTTCCAAAGGCTTCGGCTTTGTGGAAATGGGCAGCGACGCAGAAGCGCAAGCAGCTATCGGCGGCATGAACGGCCAACAATTTGGTGGCCGTGGTTTGGTCGTCAACGAAGCACGTCCTATGGAAGCACGTCCTCCCCGCACTGGCGGCGGCGGCTTCGGTGGTGGCGCTGGCGGCGGCCGTAGCGGCGGTGGCGGCTACGGTGGCGGCGGCGGTTACGGCGGTGGCGCTGGCGGCGGCCGTAGTGGCGGCGGCGGCGGTGGTGGTTACGTCGGTGGCCGTAGCAGCTACTAAGCAGCTACCCCCGGAGAACATCTCCAATCAAAAAAGGGCCTTCGGGCCCTTTTTTGTTGCCAGCACCCAGCGGTATCAGGCTTCGGTGATGCGTTTCTTGCGTGGCCGGCCCGACAAGACCTTGTCATACAACCAGTTGGGTAACAGGCGCAGAGCCTTGGCCACTACGCCCATTTGCCAGGGAATCACGCGGTAGCTATCGCCCACAGCGATGGTGTCAAATGCCTTGTCGGCAAACGCTTCGACCTGCATGAGAAATGGCATGGAATACCGGTTTTGCCGTGTCAACGGCGTATCAATATAGCCTGGACAAATCGTAACCACCTTGATCCCACTGCCCTTCAGTTCACCGCGCAGGCTTTCGCAATATCCAATAACCGCAGCTTTACTGGCACAGTAAGCGCCGTGCCCTGGCAAGCCCCGGATACCCGCCACGCTCCCGATGCCGACCAGTGCACCGGAACCCCGGCGCGTCATGGGATCGATAAACGCATGGAAGGTCGCCGCCAGTCCCACATTGTTGATGGCGAATGTGCGTGACATGACATCCAGATCACCACGCACTGCGGTGTCCATGCCGATGCTGATGCCCGCGTTAGCAATGACAACATCTGGCACCCCTTGTTTCTGCAAACATTGCTCCGAGGCGGCTACGATACTGTCCACGACGGCCACATCTGCGCTGTAGATCAGGTATCGCAAGGGATCCAGTCCCTGCTTGTGGGCCCAGGCCTGCATTTCTTCGGTGCGTCTCGCCACCAGTGCGAGCGAATACCCTGCCTGGTAATAGCGCCAAGCCAAGGCTTGACCAATCCCGCTGGAAGCACCAGTGACAAATAGTAGTGGGGACACGGTCAGACTCCTGGGAAGTATTACTTTGGTGCCGGTAACAGGGTTGCCCTGACGCGCCCAGTCAGCAGCAAAACCTGCTCGACGTTGTCAAAATCCAGTCGATCGGCCGAAAACCGATCTGCACCCCGTAAAAACTCGACAGGCAAATGGGACACAACGCGCTCGGTGAGCATGAAGGCATGCAAAAACTCACTGCGGAATTCCATACGTGGCGCAGGGTTGACAGTTTCACCCGGGTCCGCCTCCCGCACGACCTTGGCCTCACCCATTAACTGGACCTCTGAGGAGTCTTCGTTGGTCAAGCCCCGTTGCGCAGTGGCCGTTGTCACCCGGCCTAGTTCATCAAAAGAGCGAACGCGGATATTGTCGATCTCCAACCACTTTGTATCGGGGTAATGGCGCGCCTTGGCCCCTACCACCTCTGTGCGCAAGCGGCCCGTCCCATCAAAGGTGCGCACGGAAAAGTTTTCCATGAAGTAATCCGGCTCGTGCCGCACAACGCGCTCGACCACCGCCCCACCACTGGGTGGCGTACTGCGCACGAGCCAATAGGTCCCGAGCGCCAACACACCCATGGAGACCAATGGAAAGTACAGCAGGGAACGGTCCCATGCATTGCGCAACAGTTGGATCATCGGGTGTACGGAGCCAACACATCCACATATCGACCACTGGCCACCAGCAGAAGATCACAAAACTCGCGCGCCGCACCCGCTCCACCCTGTGCAGTTGTCGTGTAGTGGGCCATGGCGAGTACCTCTTTGTGGGCATTTGCGGGAGCACAGGCAAAAGCACAGCGGCGCATCACCGGCAAATCGGGCCAATCATCTCCCATTGCGGCCGCTTGGCTCCAGTCCAGCCCCAAAGCAGCTAACGTCTCTTCCGCAGCAGGCTGTTTGTCTTCCGTCCCGAAGTAGGCAGTTTGCACACCCAGAGCCTGCAAACGGACACGCAAAGGTTTGGAGTCGCGCCCGGTAATCACCACAGGAGTAATACCGCCTTGCTGCAACAGCTTGATGCCATGCCCATCCAGCGTATTGAAACGTTTGAGCGTTTCACCTGACTCAGAAAAAAGCAGACCCCCATCGGTCAGCACACCGTCTACGTCAAAGAAGGCCACCTTGATGCCCTGTGCCTTGAGCAGCAAAGCGGGATCGAAGTTCAGCGCGGGCACGTGCGGCGGTAACACATTGGAATCGGTCATATGACCTTCGCCCGCATCAGGTCATTGCTGTTGAGCGCTCCGCACAAGCGCCCCTCCGCGTCAACGACCAGCACGCTGGTGATGCGGTTGCGCTCCATCAATTCAGCGGCATCCACGGCCAGCGCCTGGTGGTCAATTGTGCTGGGCGCACGGTGCATCACTTCTTGGGCAGTGGTGGCGCGCAGATCAGCGCCTTGCTCAACCAAGCGCCGCAAATCGCCGTCGGTGAATATGCCCAACACCCGGCTTTGCGCGTCGACCACTGCCGTCGCACCCAGGCCCTTGGCACTCATCTCCCGCATCAATACACTGAAACTGGCATCGGGAGGCACACTCGGCACTGCGTCGCCCGACCGCATCACGTCGCTCACGTGGGTCAATAGCTTGCGCCCCAACGCTCCACCGGGGTGGGAGCGCGCAAAGTCTTCGGCCCGAAAACCGCGCGCGTCCAGCAATGCCACGGCCAGAGCATCACCCAGGGCCATTTGCGCGGTAGTACTGGCAGTAGGCGCGAGGTTTAACGGGCAGGCCTCTTTATCGACAGCACTGTCCAGCCAGATGTCAGCGTGAAGGGCCATTGTGGACTTGCCATTTGCCGTCATGGCAACCATAGGGGCGCCCAGACGCTTGAGCACTGGCAAGATAGTGGACATTTCCTGCGATTCGCCACTGTTGGAGATAGCCAGTACAAGATCTGCGGCGGTAATCATGCCCAGGTCCCCGTGGCTGGCCTCGGCCGGGTGCACAAACATGGACGGGGTTCCGGTAGAGGCCAGGGTCGCTGCAATCTTGCGGCCAATATGGCCACTCTTGCCCATACCCATCACCACCACACGCCCTTTCAATCCCAGTATCAGGTCCACCGCCTGCGCAAAGCTTGACCCAACACGATTTTTAAGACCCAAAACCGCAGCAGCTTCGATATCAAAGGTCTCCCGCGCGAGCGCAATAGCACGGTCGGCAAAGGCGGCGGAGTGGCGCTGGGCAGGGTCAGTCATACAGGCATTTTATAGACGCGCACGGGTCTTGCTAGTATGGAGCCATGACTGGACTGGAAATCACGCTTCTCTATTTGCTGGCCGCTGTGTTGGGCGTGGTGACGTGCCGCTACTTCCAGCTCCCGCCGATGCTGGGTTACCTGGCGGTAGGGGTGGCCATAGGTCCCAATGCACTGGGCCTTTCGCAAAATTCTGACAGCGTGCGCCACGTCGGTGAGTTTGGTGTGGTTTTTCTGATGTTTGTCATTGGGCTGGAGTTCAATCTGCCCAAGTTGCGCGCCATGCGCAAACACGTATTTGGTCTTGGCTTGTTGCAGGTGGCAGTCACCATCCTAGTCGCCACACTGGCGGCAATCGGGCTATCGGCTGCCTTGCCTGAGATCTTTGGTATGTCCTGGCAGGCCGCACTGGCGCTGTCATGCGCGCTGGCCATGAGCAGCACCGCCATTGTGGTCAAACTGATGATCGAGCGGCTGGAGCGGGAGTCCGAACACGGCAAGCGGGTCATGGGCGTCTTGCTGTTTCAGGATCTGGCAGTTGTGCCACTGCTGGTGCTGATACCCGCTCTGGGCGCTTCGGGCGAAGAACTGGCGGGCGCGCTGGTTCTAGCCGCAATCAAAGCCACGCTGCTCATCACTGTTCTGCTGGTCGGCGGGCAACATGTGATGCGCCGCTGGTTAACCGTTGTTGCCCGCCGCAAGAGCGAAGAATTGTTCGTCCTCAACCTGTTACTGATCACATTGGGGCTGGCATGGTTGACGGAGCTCGCTGGCCTCAGTCTGGCACTGGGCGCGTTCATCGCCGGCATGTTGATATCCGAAACCGAATTCAAGCACCAGGTGGAAACGGATATACGACCCTTCCACGATGTCCTGTTGGGGCTGTTCTTCATCAGTATCGGCATGCTGCTGGACTGGCGTCTGGTGCTGGAACGTTGGCCCCTGGTGCTGATCCTGCTGGTCATCCCCACCCTGTTCAAAGCTGCACTGGTAACAGGACTGTCCAAATTGCTAGGAGCCAGTTCGGGTGTGTCCTTGCGCACGGGTTTGTACCTGGCGCAAGCCGGCGAGTTCGGTTTTGTGCTGCTGACACTGGCACAAGCCAATGCCCTGGTGCCACCCGCGTTGCTGAATCCCATCCTGGCCAGCATGGTGCTGTCGATGTTGGCCACCCCATTCATCGTGATGTACAGCAACCGTATCGTCATGAAACTCGTTTCCAGCGAATGGTTGCTGCAGTCATTGCAGATGACCACGATTGCCAGAAAGACCATCAATGCCAAACGGCACGTCATCATTTGTGGTTACGGACGGTGCGGCCAGAATCTTGCAAAGATGCTGGAGGGTGAGGGCATCCCCTACATCGCGCTTGACTTGGACCCAGACCGGGTACGCCAGGCCGCCGCCGCGGGCGATTCGGTTGTGTTTGGAGACGCCGCACGCTTGCAGGCACTGATCGCCGCCGGGATTTCCCGTGCCAGTGCGGTCGTCATCACCTACCTGGATGTGGCCGGCGCGCTGAAAGTGCTGAGCCACACCCGCGCCCATGCACCACAGGTGCCCGTCATCGTCCGCACACAGGATGATCTCAATCTGGAAGTCCTGCAGGCGGCGGGCGCAACCGAAGTGGTGCCCGAAACCATTGAAGGCTCACTGATGCTGGCCAGCCACGCACTGGCGCTGGTGGGCGTGCCCATGCGCAGGGTGATACGCATCGTTCAGGACCAGCGTGATGCACGGTACAACCTGCTGCGCGGCTTCTTTCGCGGATCGGATGATGACTCGGTAGACGAATTGCAATATGACCGGCTCGCCACGCTGAGCATTGCAGCAGAGGCTAAAGCTATCGGCAGGACTTTGGACTCACTAGCCTTGAGCGCCCTGGAAGTGAGGGTGGTGAGCCTGCGTCGCCAGGATGGAAAGACCATCCCAGTAGACAGCAGCACCGTGCTGCAAGCGGGCGACACGCTGGTGCTATCGGGCAAGGCTGAGGCCCTTGCGGTTGCAGAGCAAACGATTCTCAAAGCCTGATTCACCCACACGGCCACGCCAAGGGCACAATGCAGGCTGCTGCCGCACCGGGCAGCTTCATCCTCTACAACCATGCAAAACATCAGTATTAACCAATACCTGAGAGACCATATCCGCACTGTGCCGGACTGGCCCGCGCCGGGCGTTCAGTTTCGTGACATCACCACACTGTTGCAAGATGCCAAAGTTTTCCGCGTGCTGATCGATGCTTTCGTACACCGATACATGGACCCCAGCATGCGACCCGATGTCGTCGCCGGACTGGACGCCCGCGGGTTCATTCTGGGAGCGGTCGTAGCTTATGAGCTGAACGTGGGCTTTGTACCGATTCGTAAAAAGGGAAAACTCCCCTACACCACGGTCGAAGAAACTTACGAATTGGAATATGGAAGCGCCACCGTAGAGTTGCACACCGACGCCGTGAAATCTGGTGACCGCGTCTTGCTAATCGATGACCTGATCGCAACAGGTGGCACCATGATGGCAGGCAAAAAACTACTGGAAAAACTGGGCGCCTCTGTGATGGAGGGTGCAGCGATTGTCGACCTGCCCGAACTCGGTGGCTCCCAGAAACTGCGAGCGTCAGGACTCCCGCTTTTTACGCTGGTCGATTTCAGCGGGCACTAACCCTTACAGGCTACAAGTCTCCGTATTGGGTCCCGCTCAGCGGAGAAGGCCTGTCGTCAAACTCCGTATCGTCAAAGGTAGGCGGCGGAGCGGGATTGCGCCGCCCCGACTTGACAATCTCGCCGGGTGCAGACAACGGCCCCGGCGCTGCCACAGACGCCAGTGCCTGCTTGAACGCAACAACCTCTTCCGGATGAAGGGGCTCATAAGGCGGTTTGGGTGACGCTGCAGGCTGGCTGGCCTCAGCTGCCTTCGGTGCAACCGGGGGTCGAAGGGGTGTAACCGTCGACGGTGTACTGACCCGCGACAAACCCGCCGTCACATGTTCATTGATGCGCCAGTACACGGCCGTCACCAAAATATCGTGTCGGGCTTTGGCATGCTGGGCAATCAGACCTTCAATTTCTGCCAGACGGGAAGTATCACCGGCGTACTGGCGGGCCATGTCCATCATGATCAGGTATTGCCGCCCACGGGAGTCCAATGACAAAACCTTGAACTTGTAGGTTGAAGACAACACACCCGCCCGGATCATGGTCTCGCGCACCACCGTGTACAGCATTTCACGGCGCTCCAGGCGCTCGCCCTTACGGTTGGCGGCACTGCCCGGCTGCGTGTTTGGCACGCGTCCCCGCAGTTTGCCCGATGCGCTGAACGGCACGGTTGCGTCAACGTGACCTAATCCAGAACTCTCCATGGCCAATGACGAGCCAGCAGGCGGCTTTTTGATAAACCAGTTGAGGAGGGACATTCTTTTGCTTTCGTCTACCAAAACAGCCTGAGTGTATGCGAGCTACTTGCCGATGCAAAATTTGGAAAAGATCACACCCAAGAGGTCGTCCGAGCTGAACTCACCGGTAATCTCGCTTAAGGCGTTTTGCCCCAGTCGCAACTCTTCAGCCAGTAGATCCAGAGATTGATCGTGTGCGGCCAAGTGATCTCCCGCAAGGACCAAATGCTGGTCCACCCGGCGCAATGCGTGGATGTGCCGCTCCCGTGCAATGAAGACTCCACCACTGGAGGCCTGCCATCCGGCAGCCGCCAGCAGGGCGTGGCGCAGGCTGTCCAGCCCCAGGCCAGTCTTGGCCGACAACACAATTCCCGTCCCAGGGCTGGTGTGGGGTACAGCGTCTGCCTTGTTCCAGACATCGATCACTGGCACCTTGTTCGAGAGTTTTTGCCCTATAGCCCCGGTAATTGCTACATCACCCGCTATGTAATCGATAGCATTTGCACGGGTGAGGTCGTGCAGGAACAAAACCGCGTCAGCCCCTTCAATAGCTTCCCAGGCGCGGGCGATGCCAATCTTTTCCACATCGTCGTCACTATCGCGCAGGCCCGCCGTGTCTACCACATGAATGGGCACGCCTTCTATCTGTATGGTCTGCTGCACCTTGTCGCGCGTGGTTCCTGCAATCGGCGTGACGATAGCAAGTTCGGCACCGGCCAGAGCGTTGAGCAACGAGGACTTGCCCGCATTGGGCTGACCGGCAATCACCACCGTGATGCCTTCACGCAGCAGCGCGCCCTGCGAAGCTTTTTGTAACACCGTGCCCAGACCCTGTTGTAAACGCAACAACTGTCCCTTGGCGTCAGACTTTTCGAGGAAGTCAATTTCCTCCTCGGGAAAGTCCAGCGTGGCCTCCACCAGCATACGCAGATGAACCAAGGCATCGCGCAACACATGGATCTCGCGGGAAAAAACACCCGACAGGGATTGCGTGGCACTGCGCGCCGCCGCCTCTGTGCTGGCGTCAATCAGATCGGCGATGGCCTCAGCCTGTGCCAGGTCTATTTTGTCGTTGAGAAAGGCCCGCTCGGAGAACTCGCCCGGCTGGGCAATGCGCAGGCCACCGAGGTAGGGGAGACCGGTTGAGGGATCGGTATCCAGCGCCGCCTCCAGGCAGCGCGCAAGCAACAACTGCAGAACAACGGGACCACCATGGGCCTGCAGTTCCAGCACGTCCTCGCCTGTGAAGGAATTGGGGCCGGGGAAGAACAACGCCAACCCCTGGTCCAGCGGCACCCCGTCGCGGTCATTAAACGGAAGATAAGTCGCCTCGCGGGGTCGCAAAGTGCGACTCAACAGATGCGCCACCCAGGGCCCAAGGTCTTTGCCGCTCACCCGCACAATCCCCACGGCCCCGCGCCCGGCAGCAGTGGCGATGGCGGCTATGGGATCCTGATGGCGTGCAAGCATAAAGGAGAGGCGCTACGCGCCTCGGGGGGTTACCCAAACTTCGGCAAGTTGAACTGGGGCGGCACACCCATACGGGTGTTGATGATCCACTGCTGGGCGATGGACAAGATGTTGTTGGTGATCCAGTACAACACCAGGCCAGCCGGGAAGAAGAAGAACATCACGCTGAAAATCAGTGGCATGAACCACATCATCTTGGCCTGCATCGGGTCCGGCGGCGTGGGGTTCAGCGCCGTTTGCAGCAGAGTCGTCAGCGTCATGACTAACGGCAGAATGAAGTACGGATCGGGGGAGGACAGATCCTTGATCCACAAGATCCACGGCACGTTACGCATTTCCACACTGGACAACAACACCCAGTACAGGGCGATGAACACCGGGATCTGGACCATGATGGGGAAGCAGCCACCCATGGGGTTGACCTTTTCCTCACGGTAGATGCGCATCATCTCCTGCTGCATCTGTTGTGGGTTGTCCTTTAGACGCTCGCGCATCTCCATTATCTTGGGATTAACCGCCTTCATCTTGGCCATGCTGGCGTAAGCCTTGGCATTGAGCCAGTAGAACGCAATCTTCAGCAGCACCACCAGGGCGACGATGGACCAACCCCAGTTCTGGATGAAGCCATGCAGCTTGTCAAGCAGCCAATACAAAGGCCTGGCCAGAGGGGTCAGCCAGCCATAGTCTTTGACCAGGTCAAGCCCGGGGGTCAGGGCCTTCAGCATGGTTTCCTGCTGCGGGCCTGCGAAAAACTTGGCATCAATCACCTTGGTGCTGTCTGGAGCGATCGCCTCGGGTGCTGTGATCACGGTGGCGCGGTAGCAGCAATCGGCAACCGAGGAACCAATATCCACGCCATCCACGGAGATTGTCCGCTGCACACCTTCCGGCAACATCCAGGCGCTGGCAAAGTAATGCTGAACCATGGCCACATAACCATCGGTGGACTGCTTCTCGTAATCGGCCTTTTTCTTCTTGACGTCCGAAAACTCGACCTTCTGGTACTTCTTGGCCTCTGTATACACGGCAGGACCGGTAAAGGTGGAGTAGAACGAAGACTCACCAGGTGGCTTATTGCCATCTCGCACCAGTTGCAGGTAGAGCTGGGGCGACAGCGGCGCGTTGGACACATTGGTCAACTCGTGTTTGACCGCCATATCGTAGGCACCACGGCGCAGCGTGTAGGTCTTGACCAGCTTGATGCCACCCACATCGGCGGACGTGAACTTCACAACCAGTTCGTTCTCGCCATCCTTGAGCGTGCGTGCTCCACTCACAGTCATCGGCGTTTTGTGCGTAGGAAAGGCACCCGTGCCACCGATCACCCCGGTTTGCGCCATGTACACGCGGGCCTTGCTGTCATCGAGCAGTACAAAGTTCTTGCTCTTGTCGTCCATGTCGGCATGCTGGAGAAACTCGGTGCGCACCAGGGAGCCGCCCTCCGTTTCGAATGTCAGCTTCAGGACATCGGTCGCAACTTCAATACGCTCTTTGGGCACGGGTGCAGCCGCTGGCGATGTACCGCCCGGAACGGTAGCTGCGCTGGTCGTGGAACCCGCGGCTACAACCGCACTGGGCACCCCGGCTGTGTTGTTGGCACCCGGGACGGATGCAGGCTGGTTGGCTGCCGGCGCAACCTGTTGGGCAGGACTTGGGAAGAATGTTGCCTTCTTGCCGCTGTGTACCTGCCACTGGTCCCATAACATGACCATGGAAAAGCCAAAGATCACCCACAAAATGGTGCGGCGAATATCGTTCATGAAGGTTTCTTTTCAGAGGGAGAAGAGATCAGCCGGGTAAACAGCCGGGGGGGTTCTAGGGGCACAGGATCCGCGCCACCTGCACACCAGGGGTGGCAGCGCCCAAGGCGCGCGATGGTGAGATAACTGCCGGCTCCAGCGCCATGGGCCTGCAGCGCCTGCAAGGCATACACCGAGCATGTGGGCTCAAACCGACAGGACGAGCCCAGCCAGGGGCTCAGGAAAATCCGGTAGGCCTTCACCACGCCCATCAGCAGCGATTGCATCATGAAGCGACGGTGCCAGCGGGCACAGGAAGGCGTGAAAAAAGTTGTTGCAGCTCAGCCCGAACAGCTGCCTTGAGCACATCGGAGCTCGCACTGACAAACTGGGCGCGGTCAAACCCAGCGCGAAGCCTCACCAGGTGCGCACGTTGGCTGAGAATCAGTTCGAAATCTGCACTCACGTTGTAAATCTGGCGTTTGATGGCGTTTCGCGTGACTGCACGCTTGGCCCAACGTTTGGGGACCATGGCACCCAACCACACTGCGGACTTCGGAAACAATACAGGCAGTGCAACACCTTGCACCGCTGCCGTCGGCGGCTCTAAAGCACAACAATGCAACGCAAAATGTGCCGTTTTGGCGAGTGTTTGGCCCGCCAAAACCGCCTGAAACTGGGGCCTCGTCTTCAAACGTTGCACGGAGGTTCCTCAACCAACCCGCACACCAGCAATGCCTGTAAGCGCATGTACTGGATCGAAGTGGCCCGCCTCTGGCTTCTTAGACGGCCAGGCGCTTGCGGCCCTTGGCGCGGCGTGCATTGATCACGGCACGACCACCGCGGGTCTTCATGCGAACCAGGAAGCCGTGGGTACGGGCGCGGCGGATTTTGGAAGGTTGGTAAGTGCGTTTCATTTGGAATTCCTAACAGGCTCAGTTCTGATCCCACCCCCATCCAGGGAGCAGATCTCGGTCAAATCGCCCCGAACACAATCAGGGGAACCGTCGATTATCGCAAATTTTCTGAACCCCGGCAACACCTTACATCCGACACAGGGCGTAATGCTGTAAGTTCGAGGTCGCCAGAAAAATTGTGGATAAGGTTTTGATAATTTACAATTCGTGGCACAGCAATTAATAACTATCCACAGAAGCTGAAAAGAATAATGTCAGAGGGACCCTCCACCAACCAGCCCCTGCCTCCAGGGCTGGACATAGGCCAGAGTCTTTGGCAAAGCTGTGTCGATCAATTGGCACAGGAGTTGCCCGAGCAGCAATTCAATACTTGGATAAAGCCCCTTACCGCCCTGGTACAGGAAGACTTTTCCAAAGTCACCATTTTTGTTGCGAACCGCTTCAAACTAGATTGGGTACGCGCCCAGTACAGCACCCGTATCGCTGCCCTTTTGGAAAAGATGTATGGCCAACCGGTACTGGTTGAGTTAGCAATCACTCCGCGAGAAACCGTTGCAAGACAATCCTTTGCACCTCAAGCACAGGAGATGGTTGTAACGGAAGAAAGTGTGCCGACCGGTGAAACCACTGCGTCCGGGTTACCCAAGAATCGACTGAACAGCGCCCTTACATTTGAGAACCTGGTTGAGGGCACCGCCAACCGCATGGCGCGCGCCGCTGCCATGCATGTGGCGACCATTCCTGGGCATTTGTACAACCCCTTGTTCATCTATGGCGGCGTTGGTTTGGGCAAGACCCACTTGATGCATGCTGTCGGCAACCGGCTCCTGGCGGACAAACCCGGAAGCAAAGTTCTCTACATCCACGCAGAGCAATTTGTCTCGGATGTGGTTAAAGCCTACCAGCGCAAGACTTTTGACGAGTTCAAAGAGCGTTACCACTCCCTGGATTTGCTGTTGATTGACGATGTGCAGTTTTTTGCCAACAAAGACCGCACACAAGAGGAGTTCTTCAACGCCTTTGAGGCCTTGCTGGCCAAAAAATCACACATCGTGATGACCAGCGACACCTACCCAAAGGGTTTGACGGACATACACGAACGCCTGGTATCCCGCTTTGACTCCGGCCTGACCGTGGCCATCGAGCCACCAGAACTCGAAATGCGGGTGGCGATTCTAATCAACAAAGCACGCGTCGAAGGTTCGGAAATGCCCGAAGAGGTCGCGTTTTTTGTCGCCAAGAACGTCCGTTCCAATGTTCGCGAGCTCGAAGGCGCGCTGCGCAAGATCCTGGCCTATTCCCGCTTCAACCAGAAAGAAATCTCCATCCAACTGGCGCGCGAGGCGCTGCGCGATCTGCTATCCATTCAGAACCGCCAGATTTCTGTGGAAAACATCCAGAAAACGGTGGCGGACTACTACAAGATCAAGGTCGCCGACATGTATTCCAAGAAGCGTCCAGCGAGTATTGCCCGTCCTCGCCAGATCGCGATGTACCTGGCCAAAGAACTGACACAAAAGAGCCTTCCTGAAATCGGAGAATTGTTCGGGGGCAGGGACCACACTACGGTACTGCACGCCGTGCGCAAAATTGGCGGCGAACGCCAGCAAATGACCGAGTTGAACCAGCAGTTGCACGTGCTGGAGCAAACGCTCAAGGGCTAATCAGGAATAAAACACCTAAGCCCCTCAAGTAGGGGCCTAAAACTGGGAAAATGGCTGGATTTCAGAAAAATAGGGCACCGGAGGCACGTGGGTGCCACAACAGACATTAAAGAAGAGGTAGACATGATCGTATTGAAGGCAACGCAGGACAAGGTCCTATCGGTACTGCAGTCCGTGGCCGGTATTGTGGAGCGTCGCCACACCTTGCCTATTCTTGCCAACGTGCTGGTGCGCAAAACCGGCACCTCGCTACAGGTCACCACCAGCGATCTGGAAATACAGATCCGCACCACCGCCGAACTCGGTGGCGACACGGGCAACTTCACTACAACCATTGGCGCGCGCAAACTGATCGACATCCTGCGCACCATGCCATCGGACCAGACCGTGTCGCTGGAATCCAGCCAGAGCAAGATCATTCTCAAAGGTGGCAAGAGCAAGTTCACACTGCAGACGATGGCGGCAGAAGACTTCCCGCTGGTGCAGGAATCCGCCAGCTTCGGCCCCATCTTCAGCGTGCCGCAAAAGACGCTCAAGAGCTTGCTCAGCCAGGTGTCCTTTGCGATGGCCGTACACGACATTCGTTACTACCTGAACGGCATTCTGTTTGTTGCCGAAGGCAAACAGCTAAGCCTGGTAGCAACCGACGGCCACCGCCTGGCATTTGCGTCTGCCACGCTGGATGTAGAAGTACCCAAGCAAGAAGTCATTCTGCCGCGCAAAACCGTGGTGGAATTACAGCGTTTGCTCAGCGATGCCGAAGGCGCGATCGAAATGCAGTTCGCCAACAACCAGGCCAAGTTTGTTTTCGACGGCATGGAGTTCGTGACCAAGCTGGTCGAGGGCAAGTTCCCCGACTACAACCGCGTCATCCCCAAGAACCACAAGAACAGCATCACGTTAGGCCGCGATGCGCTGCTGAAAACCTTGCAACGCACGGCCATTCTGACCAGCGACAAGTTCAAGGGCGTGCGCCTCAACATCGATCCGGGCAGCCTGCGCGTGGCCTCCAACAATGCCGAGCAGGAAGAGGCCGTGGATGAGCTCGACATTGACTACGGCGGTGACAGCATCGAGATCGGTTTCAACGTGACCTACCTGATCGATGCCCTCGCCAATATGAGCCAGGACATGGTGAAGCTGGAACTGTCCGACGGCAACAGCTCGGCGCTGTTCACCATTCCGGAGAACGCCACGTTCAAGTACGTTGTGATGCCCATGAGAATTTAACGCTACTTAAAAGATAGCGCCATACGACGCAAACCCCCGGCCTCCCGGGGGTTTGGTCATTAAAGAATCGAGAGAAAGTTAGCCATGACCGAAGAAAACAAAGCCCCTGTACCCGCTGAAAATGCAAGCGATTCAGTGAACACTGGCGAAAGTGGCGCCGACAGCTCCAACTTCCAACCCACCATCGACACCAACCAGGCCGGCGCAACCGAAGCCTATGGCGAAGGATCGATCCAGATCCTGGAAGGCCTGGAGGCCGTGCGCAAGCGCCCCGGCATGTACATCGGCGACACCTCTGACGGCACAGGCCTTCACCACCTGGTGTTCGAAGTCGTGGACAACTCCATTGACGAATCACTGGCTGGGCATTGCGACGACATTCTGGTCACCATCCACTCCGACAACTCCATCAGCGTTGTCGACAACGGCCGCGGAATTCCCACCGGCGTAAAGATGGACGACAAACACGAGCCCAAGCGCTCGGCCGCAGAAATTGCGTTGACCGAATTGCACGCCGGCGGCAAGTTCAACCAGAACAGCTACAAGGTTTCGGGTGGTTTGCACGGCGTGGGTGTTTCCTGCGTGAATGCGCTGTCCAAGATGCTGCGCCTGACCATTCGCCGTGATGGCAAGGTTCATGTGATGGAGTTCAGCAAGGGCTTTGTACAGAACCGCATTGTCGAAACGCAAAACGGCATTGAAGTGTCCCCGATGAAGGTGATTGGCGAAACCGAAAAGCGCGGCACCGAAGTACACTTTTTGCCCGACACAGAAATCTTCAAAGAGAACAACGATTTTCACTACGAGATTCTGAGCAAACGCCTGCGCGAACTCTCCTTCCTGAACAACGGCGTGCGTATCCGTCTGAAAGACGAACGCACCGGCAAGGAAGACGATTTTGCCGGCGCAGGTGGTGTACAGGGCTTTGTGAACTACGTCAACAAGGGCAAGACCGTTCTCCACCCCAATGTGTTCCACGCCATGGGCGACCGCCAAAGCGACCAGGGTACCAACATTGGCGTCGAAGTGGCCATGCAATGGAACAGCGGCTACAACGAGCAGGTGCTGTGCTTCACCAACAACATTCCCCAGCGTGATGGCGGCACCCACCTGACCGGCTTGCGCGCGGCAATGACCCGTGTCATCAACAAATACATCGACGAATCCGAGCTGGCCAAAAAGGCCAAAGTTGAAGTCAGCGGAGACGACATGCGCGAAGGCCTGTGCTGCGTGCTATCGGTCAAGGTGCCCGAACCCAAGTTCTCCAGCCAGACCAAGGACAAACTGGTATCCAGCGAAGTGCGTGGCCCTGTGGAAGACATTGTGTCCAAGCTGCTGGCCGATTACCTGCAGGAACGCCCGAACGACGCCAAGATCATCGTCGGCAAGATCATCGAAGCCGCACGTGCCCGTGAAGCTGCCCGCAAGGCCCGCGACATGACCCGCCGCAAGGGTGTGCTGGACGGCATGGGCCTGCCCGGCAAACTGGCCGACTGCCAGGAAAAAGACCCGGCGGCCTGCGAAATCTACATCGTCGAGGGTGACTCCGCTGGCGGCTCCGCCAAACAGGGTCGCGACCGCAAATTCCAGGCCATCCTGCCATTGCGCGGCAAGATCCTGAACGTGGAAAAAGCACGGTACGAAAAGCTTTTGACCAGCAACGAAATCCTGACGCTGATCACCGCCCTGGGTACCGGCATCGGCAAAGCGGGTGGAAGCACAGGCAATGATGACTTCAATGTCGCCAAGCTGCGCTACCACCGCATCATCATCATGACCGACGCGGACGTGGACGGAGCCCACATCCGCACGCTGCTGCTGACCTTCTTCTACCGCCAGATGCCCGAACTGGTCGAGCGCGGCCACATCTACATTGCGCAGCCACCGCTGTACAAAGTCAAGGCCGGCAAAGAAGAGTTGTACCTGCAGGGTCCGGCCGAGCTCGACAGCTTCCTGCTGCGTGTTGCGCTGGTCAACGCTTCGGTATTCACCGGTGGCCCGAACGGCACCACCCTCTCGGGCGACACCCTGACGGAACTGGCACGCAAACACCAGGTCGCCCAAGCGGTCATTGCCCGACTGAAAAACTTCATGGATGCCGAAGCACTGCGCTCGGTGGCCGATGGCGTAGCGCTAAATCTGGACACTGTGGCCGATGCTGAAATCTCCGCTGCTGCACTCCAAGCCCGCCTGCCCGATGCAGAAGTAGCCGGTGAGTTTGATGCCCGTACCGACAAACCGATTCTGCGCATCAGCCGCCGCCACCATGGCAACGTCAAGAGCAGTGTGCTGACACAAGACTTCGTGCACGGTGCCGACTACGCAGCCCTGGCCGAAGCTGCCAACACCTTCAAGGGATTGCTGTCCGAAGGCGCACGCGTCATGCGCGGCGAGGGCGAGCGCCAGAAGGAAGAAAGAGTGTCCGACTTCCGCGAAGCCATGGCCTGGTTAATCGGTCAGGCCGAAAACGCCACCAGCCGCCAGCGCTACAAGGGACTGGGTGAAATGAACCCCGCACAGCTGTGGGAAACCACGATGGACCCCACCGTGCGCCGCCTGCTGCGCGTGCAAATCGACGACGCCATCGAAGCCGACCGCGTGTTCACCATGCTGATGGGCGACGAAGTTGAACCGCGCCGCGATTTCATCGAAACCAACGCACTGCGCGCTGGCAATATCGATATCTGACAAGCGAACACAGCCGGTCCACTCAATAAGGGGCCGGACAAAAAAAAGGGCTGCGATTGCAGCCCTTTTTCATTTGTGATTAACGACGCGGCGTCATCGGTCCGCGGCCTTCGATGTGGCGGAAGTTGATACGACCCTTGCTCAGGTCGTAGGGCGACAGTTCCAGCGAAACCTTGTCACCCGCCAAAATGCGGATGTGGTTCTTGCGCATCTTGCCTGCGGAATAGGCAATCAGTTGGTGGCCGTTATCCAGCGTCACGCGAAAACGCGTATCGGGCAACACTTCGTTCACGACGCCCATCATCTCAATCAGATCTTCTTTAGCCATGGTGGTGTACTCCTGTAAAACTAAGTTCAGTGTGGGCGTGTGATGTCACGCACCCAATCGATCCCTTGTGCAATGGCGTAGCGGGCAGCCGCGTCGTGCGAGGGAAACTCATCGTGGAATCGCATCACACGATCGGTGGAAGCGCTGCCGCGGCCGCTGGCAATGGAAACCTGTGCGGCGTACTGCCCACATGGTAATTGACGAGGGCAGGCTGCGATGCGGTATTTGCCCATTGTGATGGGCGTTTCTTTTATTGTTGTAGTAAAAATCATTAAAAATCAAACATGCGCGGGGCGAAATGGCCCATGGCGCGGGGAACCTAAATTGGCATGCCCTCATGCCGAGGTACCCATTCCGTCCACCCGACCCACCGTTCACAAAGAACCAGCAGGTTGGATTACTCGCCATAGCAGGGGCGAAATCGACAGAGGGGAAAAGCCACCAAGCCGTGAGATGACTGGTGTGAACGCAATTGAGGGGCTGGACTGGCAACCCCTCTGCCGGGGGTGTTCGCGTGCACCACAGGGTGTGGAATTACGTGACCAATCGCCAAATGCGAGCCCCGAATATACCACGTTCTGAAAAATAGCGCACCCGGGGCATCAGCGAGGCCCTGACTCCGCCTTCACAGGCACCAGGAACCACAGAAACGCCAACACCTGTGCCCCCAACAAAATACCCAGCGTGGCGCGAAATGCATCCGCACGGGCCAAACCGCCAGACACAAAGCCATCCACTGCTGCGCCAATGCCCCACTGCAGGCCAAAAGCACCCACGAACACCAACAGGTTCAGCGCCGTATTGACCCGCCCCGACAAGGCAACCGGAAACGACGCCGTCAACTGCGAATAGGCAATATTCCCCAGACTGAACGAAACCCCCAGCAGCGGCCACAGCGATGCGGGCGGCGCAAGGCCCAGCAGAATGGCCAGCTCCACCACCAAGGCCAGGCCCATGCCAGCGCGCAACAGCAGCATGGGCGTGATACCGCGCCGCGCCAGCGCCGTCGAGCACGTCGCCACAAAAAAAAATCCAGCCAGCATGGCCAGTGACATCAAAAACAAAACACCCGCTGCATCACCCCGCGTGGCGCCATCCACCTCCATCAACCACGGCACGGCCCACAGCCCCTGCATAGCCATGAACCCACCCACAATCACACATCCCTGGGGCGCAAAGCGCCAAAACACGCGGTTGCCGTAGATGTGCCCCAAGCTGCGAATTTGCTGGCCCAGCGTCTCACGTTCAGCCTGCGCTTGGTGGTCGGGCACCGTCATCAAGTAACCGGCAGCCAAAACCAGCAAAGCAGATACCAGCCAAAAAACACCGCGCCATCCGATGAACGGTAAGGCCGCAGCCACCGGGACACTGGCCGACAAGGCACCCAGTCCGCCTGCCACCATGATGGTCGCCGTCAACGACGGCAGCCGGTCACTGGGAAACCATTGGCTAAAGGCCTTGAAACTGGCCATCAGACAAGCCGACACCCCCAAACCAATCAATGCACGGGCCAACGCAAGCGTCTGCAAAGAAGTCCCCATGGCAAACAACGCACACCCTGCAGCAGCCAGCAATAACAACGCTGCCTCGACACGGCGCGGGCCAAAGCGGTCCAGCAGCAGACCCAGCGGCAACTGAAACAAGCCAAACGCAAGAAAATAGGCAGACGTCAACAAGCCCAGGCCAGTGGATGTAATGTCCATCTCCTGCATCAGCTCGGGCGCAATCACTGCATTCACACTGCGCAGGCCATACGATAGAAAATACCCGGCGGCATAGGCTGGTACCAGACGAAACCACAGGCGTAAATGTGCGTTCATGGGGGTCATTGTCGTGGAGCCGATGTTGAATACCTGTCCTCAAGCTGACCCATAAAGCCAAAACCAACGCCAGCCCCCGTCCAAGCTGCACAAGTAGCTATAAAATTCATAGTAATGAAAACCGAACTGAGCACCATTGATACCACCCGCATCGACGATCTGCGCATCAGCGCCGTGCGGCCCTTGATTACCCCCGCGCTGCTGGAGGAAAAGCTGCCGGTGCCCGACGCCGCACAGGCGCTGGTGGAGAGCAGCCGCGCCGCCATCTCCAACATCCTGCACGGCAAGGATGATCGACTCATCGTGGTGGTAGGGCCCTGCTCCATCCATGACCACGAACAGGCCATGGACTATGCCTGGCAACTGAAGGAGCAGGCCGATGCATTAAAGGACGACCTGCTGATCGTGATGCGTGTGTACTTCGAGAAACCCCGCACCACGGTGGGCTGGAAGGGATACATCAACGACCCCCACCTGGACGGCAGCTTTGCCATCAACGAAGGCCTGGAGATGGCGCGCAAGCTGTTGCTGGACATACTGGCCATCGACATGCCAGTGGGCACCGAATTTCTGGACCTACTCTCGCCCCAGTTCATCAGCGAACTGATCAGCTGGGGTGCCATCGGCGCGCGCACCACCGAGAGCCAGAGCCACCGCCAACTGGCCAGCGGCCTCAGTTGCCCCGTGGGCTTCAAGAACGGTACGGATGGCGGCATCAAGGTCGCGACCGACGCCATCCAGGCAGCGCAAGCCAGCCACTCTTTCATGGGCATGACCAAGATGGGGCAGGCCGCCATCTTCGAGACCCGGGGCAACGACGACTGCCATGTCATCCTGCGCGGCGGCAAACAAACCAACTACGCAAAGGCCGATGTGGACGCCGCCTGCACGCTGCTCAAGAGCGCGGGCCTGCATGAACAGGTCATGATCGACGTCAGCCACGCCAACAGCAGCAAACAACATGCACGCCAGATCGTGGTGGCCGCCGACGTGGCCCAGCAGATCGCTGCGGGTGACCGCCGCATCACCGGCATCATGATAGAAAGCCATCTGAACGAAGGCCGACAGGACATCCTCCCGGGTACCCCCCTGCAACACGGCGTGTCTGTCACCGATGCCTGCATCAGCATGGCGCAAACCGTGCCAGTGCTGCAGCAGCTGGCGGCAGCGGTCAGGGACCGAAGAGGCCGCTAGCCCCCGCAAATGCTATCTAAACAGCTATTCAAATCATAGCAATGAAACTTTGCATTCTGGACAACGACATACTGGACGGTGAGCTGGCCCAGCGCTACACCAGCTTCGGCGCCATGTTTGTACGCCTCTTTGAAGGCGTAGATGCCGGCTGGACGTATGAGATCTTCAACACCCAGCGCGGTGAATACCCGGTCAGCTTTGACGACTTTGATGCAGTGCTGTTGACCGGCAGCGCATCCGACTCTTTCTCGGACGAGGCCTGGGTGGTCGAGTTGCGCCGGCGCGTCACGCAGCTATTGGCCGAACGCAAAAAAATGGTGGGCGTGTGTTTTGGCCACCAACTGATCGGTCTGTGTATGGGCGCACCCGTAGGGCGTGCGCCACAGGGCTGGGGTAAAGGACGCATGACCTACGACTGGCACCGGCAAGACCTGCCGCAATGCCAGGACCGCCATGACATTGCTCTGTATGTGAGTCACCAGGACCAAGTCTTGGCGTTACCCCCCGGTGCCACCCTGGTCGCCAGTAGTGACTTTTGCCCCGTGGCCGCCTACACGGTGGATGACCACGTGTTTTGCGTGCAGGCCCATCCAGAATTTGACGCATTTTTCAGCCAGTACTTGCTGGACGAACACCGCGAACGATTGGGTGAAGCTGAATATGCCGCCAAGAGCCAGGGCTTGCTGACCGGCCACGAGGGTGATGCTGTGGCGCGGTTGGTGGTGGCGTTTTTGGAAAACAGTCCCCGGAGCGCTGGATAGATCGGCCCCGGGGTTTTGGAGTTTTGCAGTTCCAGTCCTCGTGGGTCCGGCTGCGCAACCGGGGCTCGTGGCCGCAGTCGCATCGTGGTTCTGTCGATAACAGATGCATCCAGTGTAGGTCTGCAGCCCCGGCAGAAGATTGCGTAGTTGCTCATACCTGGTAAAAATTCGGCATACTCTGTCTAAATCGACATAAATATTGGCAGGAACATGAAACTGGATCGCTACGACCAACACATCCTGGAAATCCTGCAAGCAGACGGCCGCATCAACAACCAGGACCTGGCCGACCGCATAGGCCTGTCGCCCTCACCCTGCCTGCGCCGCGTGCGGGCGCTGGAAGAATCAGGCCTGATCGTGGGTTACCGCGCACTGCTGGATGCCAAAAAACTGGGCCTGACACTCACCGCCCTGATCCATATCTCCATGGACAAACACACACCTGAGCGTTTTGCCAACTTCGAGGCCACGGTCAGCTTGCTGCCGGAGGTGCTGGAGTGCCTGCTGATTACCGGACAAAACGCCGACTACCAGTTGAAAGTGGCGGTGCGGGACATGGACCACTACCAGGCCCTGCTGCTGAACAAACTCGCCAGCATTACCGGCGTGACCGGCGTGCACTCCAGCTTTGTGCTGCGCCAGGTGTTGCACAAGACGGCACTGGCTGTGTCCACCGGAACGGTGTAGCCGCCCATGTGCCTGATCGCATGGAACTGGCAACCGCAGAGCACCAGACCTTTGCTGCTGCTGGCAAACCGCGACGAGTTCTATGCCCGCCCGACCGTGCCACTGCACTGGTGGGATGCTGATCCGAATGGCATCCAAGTGCTGGCTGGCAAGGATATGCAAGGCGGCGGCACCTGGCTAGGCCTGACCCGCACCGGGCGGCTCGCCGCCCTCACCAACTTTCGCTCGGCCAAGCCCCAGCGTGCCGATGCGCCCTCCCGCGGGGCACTGGTTGCAGGTTTTCTGTGCAGCAATCTCTCGGCAGAAGACTATTTAGTGCAATTGGCCCGGCACTGTGGCGACTTCAACCCCTTCAACCTGCTGGTGTTTGACGGTCAACAACTCTTGGGACTGGAGAGTCGCGGTGCCAAGCTTGTAAACCATGCACCGGGACTGGGCGCAGTGTCCAACGCGGACTTCAACACACCCTGGCCCAAGCTCACACAACTGCAATCGGGCCTGTCGCTGCAAGCCAACGGCAAGCTGGACAATCCGCGCAAACTGCTGCCGCTATTACACGACCGCTCGCAGGCACCCGACACCACATTGCCACACACCGGTGTTCCACTGGAACTGGAGCGTGTGCTGTCTTCCACCTTCATCGCCACACCAGACTACGGCACCCGCGCTTGCAGCGTATTGGCATTGCACCAAGACCGTGCTGAATTTCTGGAACAAAGCTTTGGTCCCCAAGGGTTCACGGGCGAGGCACACGTGCAATTTCGCTTTTAGGCCCCGCCTCCCATTCCTGGGCCTTGAACCCAATGCGATGCACTCCATCTAGGGTGATTACCACTCTGCCGCGCCGCAGCAAGCTGCGCGGCTTTTTTCCTATGGCGCTAGCCCCCGTGCTGCTTTTTTCATTGTTGTTGCATGCCATTATTGGCTGGCGTGTCGCACCCGATCTGGCCTTGATACACCCGGCCTTGGGCGTCAGTTTCTGGGCAGCGCTCACCCTATCCGCCCTGCTCATGCCGATGGGCATGCTGGCACGTCGGGTCAGCAAACCACCGCTCTCAACCGTGCTGACCTGGATAGGTCTGCTGTGCATGGGGATGTTTTCCTCCTTGCTGGTGCTGACATTGGTTCGTGAGGCGTTACTGCTGCTGGCGCAATTGCTCGACTGGTTATGGCCGCAAACGTCTTTGCTGCAAAACCTGCAAACAGTTACGGCTGCCGCTTTACCCATCGTGGCACTGATGGTTACGGTTCTCGGATTCTGGAACGCACGGCGCACCGCTACCGTGGTGCAGGTGGATGTGCCCATCGCCAACCTCCCTGAAACCCTGCAAGGGTTCTCCGTGGCCCAGATCAGCGACATCCATGTCGGTCCGACCATCAAGACGCTCTACCTGCAACGCATCGTTGACCGCGTGAACGGCCTGCAAGCCAATATGGTGGCTATCACCGGAGACCTGGTGGACGGAAGCGTGGCCGAGCTGGGACACCACATTGCACCGTTGGCACAATTACGATCAACCCACGGAAGCTTTTTTGTGACCGGCAACCACGAGTACTACTCGGGCGCACACAGCTGGATCGCTGCCTTGCGCGACCTGGGCATACAGGTGCTGATGAATGAGCATGTGGTGATTGAGCACAGCATCGACACACAAGACCCTGAGCCCGCCCTGATGGTTGTGGCCGGTGTGGCCGACTACAGCGCCCACCATTTTGACGAAGCCCACCGCAGCGATCCGCACAAGGCCATGGCAAATACACCGGTGCATGCCGTGTTCAAACTGCTGCTTGCCCACCAGCCCCGCAGTGCAGCCGCAGCCGCCGACGCTGGATTCGATCTGCAGTTATCAGGCCACACCCACGGCGGCCAATTTTGGCCCTGGAACCACTTTGTACCGCTACAGCAGCCTTTTACCGCAGGGCTGCACAAGTTGAAGGAAATGTGGGTCTACACCAGCCGCGGAACCGGTTATTGGGGCCCACCCAAACGGTTTGGCGCGCCGTCTGAGATTACGCACCTGCGCCTGGTACGGGCCTGAAAACTCAGCGATTCTCTGGCAGCTCGATCTTCACTTCCAGAACTTCCAGGTTGTCCTGGCGTTCCAGGTGCACCTTGATATCGTTCTGGTTGATCTTGATGTATTTGCTGATCACAGCCACCAACTCGGCTTGCAGGGCCGGCAGGTAGTCAGGCTCGGCCGCATTACGGCCACTGCGCTCATGCGCCAAAATAATCTGCAGCCGCTCCTTGGCGACACTGGCAGTCTTCTTTTTCTCACCCAGAAGGAAAGACAGGAACGATGCCATGGCTTACTTTCCTCCGAACAGGCGCTTGAGCAGGCCTTGCTTGGGGGCTTCGGTGAAGCGCATGGGCTTGTCCGCACCCAGGAAGCGGTCGATGACATCCTTGTACGCCTCGGACACGTCGCTGCCCTGCATGTGTACCGCGGGTACGCCCTGATTGGAGGCTTGCAGCACCGATTCGCTCTCGGGAATAACACCAATCAGTTTGATACGCAGAATATCCTGGATGTCCTCCAGCGATAGCATCTGGCCTTGGTCCACACGCGCCGGGTTGTAGCGGGTAATCAGCAGGTGTTCCTTGATGGGGTCGCCGCCTTCCATTGCACGTTTGGTCTTGCTGGCCAGCATGCCCAGAATACGGTCCGAGTCACGCACCGATGACACCTCGGGGTTGGTCACCACCAGCGCCTCATCAGCGAAGTGCATGGCCATCAGTGCACCGGTTTCAATGCCGGCCGGTGAATCGCAGACGATGTATTCAAAGTCCATGGCGCCCAGGTCGTTCAGGACTTTTTCCACACCGGCCTGTGTCAGCGCATCTTTGTCCCGCGTTTGTGAAGCGGCCAGCACAAACAGGTTGTCGCACTGCTTATCCTTGATCAGCGCCTGGTTCAGGTTGGCTTCCCCCTGGATCACGTTGATCAGGTCGTACACCACGCGGCGTTCGCAACCCATGATCAGGTCCAGATTGCGCAGACCCACATCAAAATCGATGACCGCGGTCTTGTGGCCGCGCAACGCCAAGCCGGTTGCAAAACTGGCACTGGTGGTTGTCTTGCCAACTCCACCTTTGCCCGACGTCACCACAATAATTCTTGCCATAAGTGTCTGTTCTTTCGTTCAACTGTTCAAGGCTTCAATAATCAGTTTTTCCTGGCCGTCATTACTCAGTCGTACCTGGGCCGCCTTACCTTGCACATTCGGTGCCAAGGGGTTTTCACTGGTACGGTACACACCAGCAATAGAAATGAGTTCAGGCTCCAGGCACATTGAAAAAATGCGGGCATTGGTATCACCCCGTGCACCGGCCATGGCTTTGCCACGCAACGGCGCATAGACGTGGATATTGCCGTCGGCCACCACTTCAGCGCCCTGGTTGACCATGGCCAATACCACCAGATCACAGCCGCGGGCATAGACTTTTTGTCCTGAACGCAAAGGCTTGTCCACCACCATCGTAGGAGGCCCGGGAATCTCACGCACAACCTCGTGGACTACCTCACGCACGGTTTCCACCACATCGCTGGATACCGGTTCAGCACTCGGAGCCGGCCGACTACGGTGAAGATCAGGTGGTGCCTCCACCAGGCCTACGGCCAAGGCTGCTGCCATTACCTCGGGGCTCGCTCCCCGCGCAGCTACAGGCACCAAGCTGCAGGAGCGCAGCACCTTGAGCAAAGGCACCAGGTCAAAGAGTGGCTCTTGCCGGTCCAAGAGCGAGAAATCGATAACCAGCGCGTCGTGGTCAAAAAAATCAGGGCTCTCTCCATCAGGTCCAAACTGACGCAACACGTCAGACGCCAGCACACTGCCATCATTGGATTTCAAAAACAGTGCTACCAAAGGCAGTTGTGCACTTTTGATTTCAAACGATGCAGGCACTTGCCCAGCACTCTGACCTGCGGAAGAAACAGACATGGAAAGGAATAAAAAACGGCGGCGCAGTGTGAAAGGTGAACGGGAAACCCCGAAGTCGGCGAATCTTACTTGATTGACGGGCTTAAAACGCCGCGGTTGCCAGCTTCTTTTTTGAAGTAATCCAAAGCTCGGCAAGCTAGGTGGAAAACTTCTTTTTTTTGGCCCAAGTTGTTCCTTCTTATTGTCTTAATGTCTTATATAAAAGGTAGTAGTAGTAGATAAGCTTTGCCATTTTGTGTGTACAAGGCGAAATTTTTGTTTTAAATCAAAGACTTACGCAGCTTCAACGCCTGTGCGTGACTACGGTTCTGTGTTGTACGTCATGCATGAACAACTTTTCGTTTTCAACGCAGTCTGTGGATAACCCATGGCTTATGCCAGATCTATCCACAGCTTTGTACTTTGACAGAACGTTCTGATAGGGGTGTAGAGTTAACACCATGAAACTCATTATTCGAATCCTTGGCGTCTTCTTGATCGCCTGTTGTGTTTTTATCGTTGCTGGCGTTCTTGCAACTTGGGCACCAGACAGACCGGTGTCAGTTCTCGCGGCGCGATGGGCCCAGGCACCGTCTCAATTCATGGAAGTGCAGGGAATGCAGGTGCATGTCCGTGACGAGGGACCGCGCGATGCTGCTTTGCCCATTGTGTTGTTGCACGGAACATCGGCCAGTCTGCATACGTGGGATGGTTGGACGCAGCATCTCAGTGGTCAGCGTAGGGTCATCCGCTTTGACCTGCCCGCATTTGGCTTGACAGGTCCACACCCCGAGAACGACTATTCCATTGCAGCGTATGTGCGTCTCGTAGTGGCCGTTGCTGACAAGCTTGGGGTGAAGCAGTTTGTATTGGCGGGCAACTCCCTGGGGGGTCAGGTTGCCTGGGGCGTTGCGGCTGCCCACCCTGAGCGTGTAGGGAAACTGGTGTTGATCGATGCCGCTGGCTACCCTTTTCAACCCACTTCCGTGCCCATTGGATTCATGATTGCCCGTGTGCCGGGTGTCAGGGTCATCATGGAATGGGTGTTACCGCGTGGTGTGGTGGATAGCAGTGTGCGTAACGTGTACGGCGACCCTTCCAAGGTGACACCTGAGTTGGTGGACCGTTACTACGAGCTTACCCTGCGTGCCGGGAATCGCAAGGCCCTGGCAAACCGCATGGACCAGAAGCTCAGTGGAGATGAGTCCGCAATCAAGAATCTGAAAGTCCCTACGCTTATTCTTTGGGGTGCCAAAGACAGGCTTATTCCCATAGATAGTGCCCAGCGCTTCGCGGCGGACATTCAGGGTTCCAAACTGGTGGTATTTGATGAACTGGGTCACGTGCCCCACGAGGAAGACGCTGGGAAAACCGTTAGTGTTTTCAAGTCCTTTTTGGCCGAGCCGTCCCGCTGAAACCGTCAACTTTTCAATCAGTGTTTAAATATTGCTCCGAGCCCCGGTGAATAGAGCGTAATAAGCTATTCTTTTTATAGCAGGTTTTGTGCCATGAGTGAAAAAAAGCCCTTTGAAATCGCGCGTGAAACCCTCAAGCAGCTAACGCTGCAAAAGCTTCCACCCACGCCTGCCAACTACCTGGCCATCTACAACGAAGTGGCTGGCATACCGGTTATCCCGCCTTTTCCAGCAGATATCCTGCGCGACATTTCCAAAGCCCTGCCCGTCAAGACGCCCGGACAGCAAAAACAAAGGGGCCTGCTGGACTATGCGATTGACCGGTTGAATTGGGATGGTGTCAAAACGGCACTGGTGGCTTATGGCAGTTTTGCCCCTCTGACAGGGGACGACTCACCGGCGGCGGCTCCCAAAGGCGGACTCAATGCCACAGCACCTGCATTGACGAATGAATTTCTGAGCCAGCTGGGGCGGTTGATCGAGTACACCCAACCTGCGCTGGGTACAGATGACGAGCGGTTTGGGGAGTTGAGCAAAACACTGACCAGCGCTTTGCGCCAAAGTGGTAGCGATATTCTGACGCTCAAGAGCATGTTGCTCAGCTATAGCGATCGCGTTTCCTTCGTTGCTGAAGACCAGGCCGAGATCAAGAAGGCCCTACTCAAACTCCTGCACATGGTGTTTGAAAACATTGCAGATTTGAGTCTGGACGAGCAATGGCTCAAGGGTCAGATGGATGCGCTGATGGACGCTTCGACTCCACCACTCACATTGCGCCGCCTGGACGATGTGGAACGCCGTTTGAAGGATGTGATCTTCAAGCAAAAAGATGCCAAAGAGCGCGCACTGCAAGCCCAAAATGAGATGCGCGACATGCTGGCGGCCTTTATTGACCGCTTGTCTGACATGGCCAAGTCCACCGGAACATTCCACGAAAAGCTGGAGGAAAACGCCCGGCAGATCGAGCAGGCCAAGACCCTGGCCGAAATTGCACCTGTCCTGAAAGAGGTGGTTAGCGCTACCCGCAACATGGCCAGCCAAAGCAAGACATCGGGGGAAGAGTTGCAAGCCATGCGCGACCGCGCCTTGCAGACCGATGCTGAACTGGTCAAGCTGCACCAAGAGCTGGACCGCGTCAGCACGCAAGCCCGCCACGACCCTTTGACCGGTGCCCTTAACCGCAAAGGTCTGGAAGAGGCGGTAGAGCGCGAAATATCCAGCGTGCGGCGTAAGGACACACCGCTTTGCATGGCCTTGCTGGATATCGACAATTTCAAAAAGCTCAACGACACCATGGGGCACGCCGCCGGCGATAGCGCACTGGCCCATTTGGCCCAAGTTGCCCGTGAGAGTATGCGTCCGCAAGACACATTGGCCCGGTATGGTGGTGAAGAGTTTGTCATTCTGTTGCCCGATACGCCGTTGGACAAAGGCATTGAAGCCATGACCCGGCTTCAGCGGGAGTTAACCAAAAAGTTCTTTCTCTCCGGTACAGAAAAAGTACTAATTACCTTCAGTGCAGGCGTCGCGCAGCTTGCGTCCGATGAGACAGGCAGCGACGCGATCCGCCGCGCCGACAAAGCCATGTACCTGGCCAAGCGCGCGGGCAAGAATCGCGTACTGGGCGCATAAGTCGAAATGAAGGGAATGCCAATATGCTTTATCTGATCGCCGGTCTGATTGTTTTTCTGGGCGTGCATTCCGTGCGCATCGTTGCCGATGGTTGGCGAACCAGTATGCTGCAGCGGGTAGGTGAAGGTGCCTACAAGGGCTTGTATTCGTTGGCGTCCGTTGTGGGCTTTGCCCTCATCGTCTATGGTTTTGGTGTGGCGCGTGAGACGCCGGTTATGTTATGGGCGCCGCCAGTCGGCATGCGCCACGCTGCCTCGCTGTTGACCCTGATCGCATTTATTCTGCTGACTGCAGCCTATGTACCTCGCAATAGCATCAAGTCAAGCTTGCACCATCCCATGGTTCTGGGCGTCAAGTCCTGGGCGCTGGCGCATCTGCTTTCCAACGGAAGCGTTGCGCATTTGGTTCTGTTCGGTTCATTTTTGGCCTGGGGCGTGGCCAACTTCATTGCAGCGCGTAAACGCGATCGCATGCTGGCCACGCAATACCCCCCCGGCACAACGGTTGCAACCGCAGTGACCGTGGTTGTGGGTGTGCTGGTGTGGGCAGCCTTTGCCTTCAAGCTGCACGGTTTATTGATTGGCATCCGTCCGTTTGGTTAAACGGAACAGCGGGGTTTGCGCTACTTGGTCAGATACCACTGGATGAGGTACTTGGCCACAAAGCCCACCATACCAAAGGCCAGTGCCAAAAACAGCACAAAGGTGCCGAATTTGCCAGCCTTGGACTCCCATGCCAGCTGCCCTACGATGAAAATCATGTACAGCATGAACCCGCCCACCCCGAAGGTGAGGCCAAAGCTGGCGATCTGCGCTTCTGTAAAGCCAAACATCAATTGGCTCCACGGGTGGATGTGGTTGTAGCCATGGGTTCACGCAAGGGCAACCCGGATGCATCGACCAGGTCCCGGTAAGCATGCCAACTGGCGTGGCCCAGCATGGGAATAACCGCTATCAAGCCCAGCAGTAATGAACCCAGTCCCAGCAATGTAAAGCCCATGATCAGCGCAGCCCACAGAGCCATGGGAATAGGGTTCACCAAAACAGTCTGCCAACTGGTAAGTACGGCTTGCATCAAGGTGACACGGCGGTCCAGCAGCAATGGCATGGAAACCACGCTGGATGCAAACAGGGGAGCAGCCATCACGCCGCCCATGGCCAGCCATAACTCGAACAGCCAACTGTCCTGCGCCAGCACCACATGGTGCACAAAGTCCAGCGGGCTCAAAACAGGTAGGGGTGCCAACAGCGTGATCAGTGCGGCTGAGGTCAACACCCAGCCCGTAGCCGCCAATGCCAGTAGTGCGCCGAATTGCACCATGCACCAGTAGTCATTGCCCCACTTGTTGAAGTGGCTGCTTTGCCAGTTCAACCACGTCTTGAGCACCACGTGGATATCGGCCTTCTCGCCTTGTTCGAGCGCCCGGCTCAAGGCATACAAGCTGGTCGCCAAAACGGGCGCAATGACCAGAAAGCCGGAAAACGCGCCCGCAAGCAGCCAGAATTTTTGGTGTGCAATGGCCACAATCACTGCACCAAACAGTGCCAAGGCCAAACCATGCGCGAAACTGATCCAACCAATCCTGGCCATATCCCGCCAAGCGAGTACCAGCCACACCAAGGGTCGCATGGGTGAAATGCTGCGTATGCCGGGAAGATTTCTAGAAAGTGGGGGCATATAAAAAACCAGTGTGCGAAGCAAAGTAGCGGCGTAAGCACTATAGCGGCTTATGGATCGGCGCTTGGCGACCATAATGAATGCTTTCACCCTGCAGGAAGCAAAGCATGCCGCGTTCCATTCTCGAAGAGTCCCGCATCCACCCCGCCATACGCGAGCGGGTAGCTGCCAGCCAGCAAAACATCGTCAAAGAGGTGCAGGCTGCAGTGGCGCAACACGCAGTGGTCGTGGTGGGGATGGCGATGAACCCCTTTCCCAAGAAGGCGTGCAAGCTGCTGGACGAGGCGGGCGTAACCTACCACTACCTCGAATACGGCAATTATTTCAAGCTCTGGCGCCAGCGCAACGCGCTGAAAATGTGGACCGGGTGGCCCACATTTCCCTTGGTTTTTGTCAAAGGCACGCTGGTGGGTGGTGCCGATGATTTGAAGAAACTGATGGCCAGCGGCGAGTTCAAGACGCTGCTGGGTTAAGCCTACTTGGTGGTGGCTCGCTCATGGCCCATGCCATGGTGGCCGCCACCGTGGCTTTGGTCCCGCTGGGCATCAAACGTTTTCTTTTGGTCTGCATTCAGTGCCGCATAAAACCCTTTGATGGCTTCTTCGCGCTTATCCATGGCGGCGGATCGCTCTGCCATGTGTTGACTGCGCAGTGCGCGCATTTTGTCAATGCGCTCAGGCGTGGTCAGTTTGGCCATTTCAGCCTGGTCAGGGCGAGGGTGGTCCATGCGCGCCGGAGGTTTCATGGCGGTCATAAAGCTTGTCCACGCACTTTCCTGTTCTGCTGTCAGTTTGAGCTTTGCCTTGAGATCTGCCATGTGTTTGGTGAACATGGCATCCCGCTTGGCGGTGTCCATTTTTCCGTGCATTCCACCCCTGGCTCCGTGCTGGTGTTGGGTGCCGCTGGCTGCTGCTGCCGGGCCACGGGGAGCCTCGGATGACGTGGTTTGGGCAAATGTGGTGAAACTGGCGCTGGCCAGCACGCCTGTGAGGATGAGCGATGTGATAGCGGATTTCATGGGAACTTCCTAGTGTTATGTCTGCCGCAGGTATTGCGATCAGAGTGAAGCCAGTGTGCCCGCCCTGTGTATCCGCAGCATTGCCTGCACATAACGCTTTGTAAAGTTAGGCAGAGTTGCCTTCAAGCGCCACTGCTATGCGGGGCGATGGATCCATCCTGCAACAGCGTCGACAATACAGCCCTCGCGGGAATTTTTCACTTGGTAAAGGCAAACACGTGTTCAAGAATTTGATGATTTACCGTCTGGTAGCGGGCTGGCCTACAGAGCCGGCCGTACTGGACGAGGTGCTGGGCAAGGCGCAGTTTGTGGAATGCGGCGCATCGCAGGAAAAGTCGGTGGGCTGGGTTGAGCCACGTGGCCATGCCCATGGCCCTATGGTCGAGGTAATTGGCGGCCAGTGGCTGCTTAAGCTGATGATGGAAGTCAAAGTGGTGCCAGGTTCGGTGGTCAAGCGTAAGGTGCAAGACCAGCTCGACCATATCGAGGCCACTACCGGGCGCAAGCCAGGCAAGAAAGAAAAGCGTGAAATCAGCGAAGATGCCCGCCTGGCCCTGCTGCCCATGGCGTTCAGCAAGCAGTCCAGCGTGCAGGTGTGGGTTGATCCCGCAGCCGGCCTGTTGTTGACTGACGCGGGCAGCCAAGCCAAGGCTGATGAAGTGATGACCTGGTTGATCAAGGCCGTGGACGGCTTGGTGGTGCAATTGGTGAATACACAAATCTCACCCGCGTCTGCCATGTCAGGCTGGTTGTCGACCAAAGAGCCACCCCAGTCCTTCAGTGTGGACCGTGAGTGTGAACTCAAAGCGGCCGATGAATCGCGCGCCGTGGTGCGCTACACCCGGCATGCGCTGGATACGGATGAGGTCAGCCAGCACATCGCCATGGGCAAAGTGCCCACCCGTCTGGCGCTGACCTGGGCGGATCGCGTGTCCTTTGTGCTGACCGAGGCTTTGCAGCTCAAGAAGATCGCGTTTTTGGAATCGGTATTTGAAGGTGCTGCCGAGAGCCCTGGCGACGGCAAGGACGACAACTTCGACGCTGACGTGGCCATTGCCACCGGAGAGCTCAGGAAGCTGATTCCTGATCTGCTGGAAGCCCTGGGTGGCGAGGTTGTGGCTGCTTAACGGCGGTAGTCGTTGTACTGCCCACGGTACTCATCGTGGTGCCTGTAGTGGCGATGGCCGTGGTGGTAATCACGGCGTTCTTCACGCCAATGGCGGTAATGTGGTGGCGGAGCTTTCCACACCACAACAGGTGGCTGGTAGTAGGTGATGGGCTGCACCACGCGGTATTGCGGCTGGGGTTGGTAATAGGTTACCGGTGGAGCCACGTGGTACTGCGGTTGCGGTTGGTAGTAGGTTGCGGGCGGCTGGTAATGCGTGGTCGCTGGGTAAGGGCTGGGTGCATAACCCGAGTTGTGTTGCTGGCTGGCTATGCTGGCACCCACTAGCCCACCAGCGCCTGCTCCCAAAATTGCGCCATCGCGTCCGCCGACCGATTTGCCAATGGCCGCACCGGCTACCGCGCCTATACCGGCACCAACAACGGTGTTGAAATCATTCGCGCGGGCCTCTGGGGCAAGAACCACCAGACTCGCGGTCACGAGTGCAAAGCCGGCCAATTCAGCTACTTTTGCAGCCGCTGGCTTGAAAAGAGACGTTGAGTAGGACAAAACACGGTGTGTGTACATGGCGTCAAGTGGGCCGGGGCCCGTACCGCTAAACGTAGCGGCTTGTCATCCTTCAACGCTCCACATCTGTTGCCGATGACAGCTTAACAAGCTTTTACACTTTGGGCGAAATGTGAACTGAGCCCCCGTCAAATCAATGCAATTAGCTATAAATTTGGGAGTAATGGCTTGCCATTGCTAGTCCAGCACGGCATATCCCTCTTCGGCAATCGCCTTCCCCAGTGACTCACGGGGTTGGGTGGATTCCACCTGTACACGGTTTTGGGTGCGGTCAATCTGCACCTGGGCTTGGGGGTCCACTTGCTGCAGCGCGCGGGTAACGGCCTTCTCGCAGTGGCCGCAAGTCATTCCGGTTACGGTAAATATATGGTTCATCAAAGTCCTCCTATGGAAATTTCCAGCAATATAAGCGCATAGTCTGCACCATGCCGCCCAAAGCGGCGTTTGCCCAGCAACCATGACTACCCCATTGAACACCCCTCCATCTTCCCAAACTGCTTTGGATATTGGTATCGGCGGCATGACCTGCGCCTCTTGTGTGGGCCGCGTGGAACGGGCGCTCAAAAAAGTTGAAGGCGTTGCCGACGCGACCGTCAACCTGGCCACCGAATCCGCACGTATTGCCTACTCCGGAGACGCACAAATGCCCGCGCGCCTGCGGCGTGCCATTCGCGATGCGGGTTACGAACCCCGCACCCCAGCCCAGATGGACGAGGCAGACAATGTGTCCCCCTGGGCCGGCCTGGCACCGGTGTTGGTAGGTGCGCTGCTGAGCGCGCCTCTGGCACTGCCCATGCTGGGTGACCTGGCAGGTCAGCACTGGATGTTGCCCGCCTGGCTGCAGTTTGTGCTGGCCACGCCGGTGCAGTTTGTGCTGGGCGCCCGCTTCTACAAAGCCGGTTGGCATGCACTCAAGGCCCTCACCGGCAATATGGACCTGCTGGTCGCCATTGGCACCACAGCCGGGTGGGCGCTGTCAGTTTGGCTGTGGCTCACCGCGCCAGACGGTGCCATGGTGCACCTGTATTTTGAAGGCTCGGCCGTTGTGATCACCCTGGTACTTCTGGGTAAGTGGTTGGAGGCTCGGGCCAAGCGCCAGACTACCTCCGCCATACGTGCCCTGCACGCGCTGCAGCCCGACACCGCCCACTGGATAGGACGCGATGGTGAGGTCGATGTACCCGTGGCCGACGTACTGGTGAGTGACCGCTTGGTCGTCAAACCTGGCGAACGCTTCCCTGTGGACGGCACCCTGCTGGAGGGCCAAACCCAGGTGGACGAATCCATGCTGACCGGCGAACCCCTGCCTGTGCATAAAGACGCGGGTGCCAAGCTTACCGGTGGCTCCATCAATGGCGAAGGCCGCGTGGTGCTGCAGGTTACCGCCGTGGGAGTGGACACGGTCCTTTCCCACATCACCCGCCTGGTGGAAGACGCACAGGCCGCCAAGGCTCCCATACAGCGCCTTGTGGACAAAGTCAGCGCCGTCTTTGTGCCCGTGGTCTTGGGGCTGGCCCTGGTCACGTTGTTGGCCTGGTGGCTGAGTGGCCACCCTTTTGAAACCGCGGTTATCCATGCCGTAGCAGTGTTGGTAATTGCCTGCCCCTGCGCGTTGGGGTTGGCCACACCTGCGGCCATCATGGCTGGTACCGGTGTGGCGGCCAAATACGGCATCCTGATCAAGGACGCGCAGGCCTTGGAGATGGCCCACAAGGTGGACGTGGTGGCCTTTGACAAAACCGGCACGCTGACCATGGGCCAACCCCGCCTGAGCGCACTAGAGGTGGCTGAAAGGACCTCTGGGCCGAACGCGGACGAGGTATTGCGTATTGCTGCCAGCCTGCAAAGCGGCAGCGAGCACCCGCTGGCACGTGCCGTAGTGGCCGCAGCAACCGAGAAGGGCATCCCCATATCTGCACCCGATGCCCTGCAGGCCGTACCCGGCAAAGGCAGCGAGGGCGCGCTGACCCAACAACACTATTGCATCGGCAGCCTGCGCTGGATGCAAGAGCTGGGCGCATCACTGGGCGCATTGCAGGCAAAGGCCAAAGCGCTGCAAGACCAGGGCGCCACGGTGTCTGCCATCGCCCTGCGCACGGACAACACGGCAGCGCCGGCAACCTACACGCTGCTGGCCCTGATGGCGTTTGCCGACGCACCCAAACCCGGTGCCAAAGAAGCACTGGCCGCACTGCGCGCGCGCGGCATTAAAACAGTGATGGTCTCTGGCGACAACCGCGGTGCCGCCGAAGCCATGGCCCGTCGTTTGGGCCTGCACCCGGAGGACGGAGAAGTGATGGCCGAGGTACTGCCAGGTGACAAGGCTGCCTGGATAGCCGAGTTGCAGCAAGACCATGGTGTGGACCGCAGGCGTGGCCTGCGTACCAAAGATGCGCCCGTGGCAGCCCTGACCCCTCCTGCAAACCCCGAGCTGGGTACCAACCCTCAACGGGGCAAACGCCATACGCACATCGTGGCCATGGTGGGGGACGGCGTCAACGACGCACCCGCGCTTGCAGCCGCGGATGTGGGCATGGCCATGGGGACTGGCACCGACGTCGCCATGCACGCCGCAGGCATCACGTTGATGCGCGGCGATGTGGCACTGGTGGCCGCCGCACTGGACATATCGGACCGTACGGTAGCCAAGATCCGGCAAAACCTGTTCTGGGCCTTTGCCTACAACGTGGCCGGCATCCCTCTGGCCGCCCTGGGCTACCTCAACCCGGTGCTGGCAGGGGCGGCCATGGCGCTGAGCTCGGTCAGCGTGATGACCAATGCGCTGCTGCTCAAACGTTGGCGACCTGAAAAATAGCAAGGTCTAGCGCTTTGTGTAGTCGGCTGTGTCATCGGATTGCGCAGGCGCTTCGTTGTGTAAGCCATGATGACCACGCAAACCCTCGCCCCCACCGCCTCATCCACCACAACGGCCGCTGACGCAGAGACCCGCAGCCGCTACCAGACCATACAGGTCGCTGGCCTGGTGGCACCGTTTGTAGATGCGCTCAGCCGCACGCACAACCTCGATGCGGTTTGGGTAGTGGCCTTCCCGTTTGAAGAGATGACCCACCCCGCGCGCCCCTCACTCAAGCTCAGCACCGTGATCAAGCGCGCCGAACAGGCTGGAACCATGGAACACATCCGTGTGGATTCATTGGAGTCCGCTCGGTCTGCGCTGACCAAGGCCTGCCAGTACAGCGACTGGACCGAAAAGTCCCACGCGCCCTTGCTGGAGCTGTTGGACATCGCTATTGCGCAGAAGAAGTCTAAGCGGCTTGCTGCCTGAGAATATTGGGAACGGTTGTCCAAAGGGAATGCGGGCAACACATTTCAATGTGAATACTCAATACAACGACAGCCAGTCGCGCATTTTGGCCCTACGGGGCCAGCATTACAAACGGTTGGTGCAGCCTTCGGCAGTTCGAAGGACAGTATCCTGCGCCACCGGCCATGCCTTCATCGCCAGGGTCACCATAGCTTCTAGTGCGCTGCTGGTTGCGCCATCGATGGCTTGAACCGCCATGCCCTGAATCACCATTGCAAAGTATCCGGCCAGTGCCGCCGTATCGGTGTCAGCCGCTAGTTCGCCGTCAAGACGTGCCTGTTCCAGACGAGCGAGGATGGCGCGCTGCCCGGTGAGTCGCAACTCCGCCATTTCAGAAAACAGGACAGCATGATCCGCGCCGCCTTGCAGACCGGCGGAAGCGATCATGCACCCTGGCGCGTGCGCGCTGTCGCAGTACTGCCGCGCAGCCAATAGCAATGCATGAAAGATCGCTTCCCTGGCGCTGATGTGTGCACTGAACGCCTTGTCGAGAAACTGCCCGTGCCGCTGCACATACAGGCCAACAGCTTCACGATAGAGCTGTTCTTTGGAGCCGAACGCCGCATACAGGCTGGGCTGAGAGATGCCCATGGCGGCCGTCAGTTGGGTGGTCGAGGTGCCCTCGAAACCCTGACGCCAAAAGCGATCCAACGCAATCTCCAATGCCGCCTCCCGGTCAAACAGGCGTGGCCGTCCCGCGCTGCGGGGGGAGGTCGTTTTCAGAGGATCCATGGGAATATTGTACACATCAGTAAAAAATTCCTGAAAACCGGGTATAGTTCCTATATCGTACAACGCTGTACACAATTAAGGAAACAACAAATGACAACCCTCTCCCGTCAATTTCAATTGGTCAAATCCGGCGGTGCGCTGGTGCTTGAGCGTAAAACTGGCCCCATACCCACACCCGGTGCCAACCAGATCGTGCTGCGCATGGCGACCGCAAGCCTGAACTATCGCGACCTGTTAACCCAGCAAGACACCGCCTCGACGAAAGACGGTCTGGTGCCGTTGTCCGATGGTGCGGGCACGGTCATGGCAGTTGGTACGGGCGTAACCCAATGGAAGCTTGGTGACCGCGTTATCCCCAACTTCTTCCCGGGTTGGGTCGATGGCCCCTTTAACCCAGCGCAGTTGGCCAATGCCTATGGCGGCGGCGCAACCGGCGGCATGTTGGCGGAGCATGTAATGGTCGATGCAGGAAGTCTGGTCGCGGTACCAGACTACATGCGTCTTGAAGAAGCTGCGACCCTGCCGTGCGCCGGCTTGACAGCATGGCATGCGCTGTTCGAGCGCGGCAGCATCCAGGCCGGCGACACCGTGCTGGTGCAGGGCACCGGTGGGGTGGCGTTGTTCGGCTTGCAATTGGCCACCGCCCTGGGCGCCAAGGTCATCGTCACGTCGTCTTCTGACGCCAAACTGGCCCGGGTCAAGGCTTTGGGCGCTTGGCAAACCATCAACTACCGAACCCACTCCGATTGGGAAAGAGTGGCGCTTGAGCTCACCGCCGGCCGCGGTGTGGACCACATCCTGGAATTGGGTGGCCCCGACACCTACGACCGGTCGATTGCGGCCATTGCCCCTGGCGGCAAGATTGCACAAATCGGCGTACTGACTGGTTTTGCCTCGCAACCCAACATCCTGCCGCTGCAATTCAAAAACGCCTCCATCAACGGAATTTGCGTTGGCAGTGCTGCACAATTGCGGCGCCTGACACAGTTCATGGCACATCACCAGATTCACCCGGTGATTGACGCGCTATTCCCCTTTGACGATGCACCCAATGCTTATGCCCAACTGGCCGGCGCTTCGCACTTTGGCAAGCTGGTGGTGCAGATTACGTAAGGGAGCGCGACCCGTGCCAGAGGCACTAACCCCAACGTGTCGGGCGCCTCGCGTCACTGGCCAGCGGTCGCCGCTAGACGGACACCATTGCGTCCATGGCTCTTCACCACGTACATGGCAACATCGGCACTCTTGGTCAGTGCGAGTTCATCCACCCCATGCTCGGGGTAAATAGCCACACCCATGCTGGCGGAGATCTGGACAATGTGTCCGTCCAGCTCAAACGTTGCGTGCAAAGCATGGCGAATCTTTTCCGCCACCGCCAGGGCGTCTGCAGGTCCTTCCACCACCGGCAGCAAAACCACAAACTCGTCACCGCCCAATCGTGCGACCGTATCGGACTGGCGTACACACGCGCTCATGCGCTGCGCGGCCTTTTGCAGTAAGGCGTCACCCAACGCGTGACCGAGCGTGTCATTGATGGGTTTGAATTCGTCCAGGTCGATGAATAGCAGTGCCAGTTTTGTCTGGTTGCGCTTTGCCAGCGCCAACGCTAGTTGAAGACGATCTGAAAACAGGGCACGGTTCGGCAAATCGGTCAGCGGGCAGTACTGGGCCATACGCAGCAACCGGGCTTGTGCACGTTTCAACTCGGTAACGTCTCTAAACACAACGGTGGCCCCATAGATCACGCCATGGTTATCACGCAAGGGGGCGGTGGTGTATTCGACCGGAAAACTCGTTCCATCTTGACGCCAGAACACATCGTCCTTGATGTGGCGCGTTTGTCCATCCAAGATCGTGGCGTAGATCGGGCAGTCCGCCAGCGCATGCTCAGTTAGATCTGCATGGTGGTGGTGAATCTCCATGTGACCATGCTTGCCCACCAGGCAGTCGCCACACCAGCCCAGCATCTTTGCAGAGGCCGCGTTCTCAATCAGCACGATGCCATTGACGTCAACCACGTGAACGCCATCGCTGACCGACTGGATAATATGCTCGTGCAGTTGTCGCAGACGGTCGGGGTCGCTGGATAAGCTCTCGCTCACCTTGTCCTGTGTCAGGGAAATCACAATGTGGGTCCTCGCGACAAGCAATGGCGCCCGTCGACTGCAGTATGTTGTTTCGCTGCGCCGGTGTCAATTCAAGCGCGGACCACCTGCGCAAGTGGTTCATAACCCCGGGGCATGTGCCCCGCTAGGTGCGGGCCGTGGATGTCAATCATGCGGCGGTTCTTCTGGGCCAAAAGGCCCTGGCCCAGCGAGGGTGCGCGCGATGCATCGACCGCGTAGTTCATGGCCTTGAAGACCGGTGTGAACTGGGTGTTGGCGGCGTCCCGGGCGTAGGGGCGCGTGGCGATTGATAATTGCGCAATGCGCAGCGGGTCGTTGGCACGGCTGAAGCGGGCAAAGCCCTGGTAGGTGAAGCGCTCGTCCACCTGGCGGTCGCTGTGGGCCACCATGGCGGCCATGATCTCGTGCAGCAACTCGCTCTGGCTCACCGTCTGGAGCAGCACGGTGAACTGCAGGTCGTTGAACTCGGGCAAGTCCCCCTCGACCTGGCGTGCCAGTGGCAAGGTGCCCAGCTTCAAGTCGACCAAGGTCACCCCCTGGGGGCGGGGCATTAAGTCCTGCATAACAATCTGCCGTTGCCCAAAGCGCACGTGCTCCAGGAAGCACGCAATGCGTACCGCGTGCGCCGCTTGGGGCTGCTGGTCGGGCGCGGCCACCAAGTCAGTATTGCGCGCCATGAGTGGCAAATCGAGATGGCTGCTAAAAGGTGTGCTCACCTTGCCGCTGGCGCTGTCGCGGATGGTCAGCAATTCGCGCACTTCGTGTTCGCGGGCCTTTTTGATGGCCAGAAAGGCGGTCTGGATGATCTCTGACGTGGGGGTGTCCGCATCGATGCGCCATTTGCGGCCATACACCAGCTTCTGGGGCCGCACGGCGTGGGACCGGTCATAGTTCTCGCGACCAATCAACCCGACTTGCAAATACATGCCGTGGTCGTCGGCGCTGGCAAACACCGGCGTGTGGTCGTCAAAGTGCAGGTCCGCCACGATGGCCGAAATGGTCTGGGGCGTCTGCTCGTACCGCAGGTAATGCTGCGGAATGCAGGACGTGCCGTTGGGCAGTTCAACACTGGGCGCGTATGGCATCGGCACTTCACCGGCCGCCAGTGTTGCTGTTGGGGCTTCACGGTTGGGAGATGGGTGCAGGCAATGGATGGCCATGGTCGTGTGTAGCGGCTGGGTTGACGAATAGGCGTGACTATGCCTCGCGATCCTGAAGTGCGGAACAGCCGCAAAGGGCAATCCACTCTTTCGACTAGTGGAACAGTGTCGGGCCAGCCCCGCACCGAAGGAACCTGAAAAGACGCCAAGACACTTTTGCGAGACGCAGAGCCACTTGCGTTGGCACCGCAATTTCTACACTGAACTCCATGTTGCAACACACCACTGTCAACTTTTCCGCGTCAGCTCACAAACACGTCTGCGTGATGCGAGCCTGACATTTTTCCTAGTCCAACCACTAACCTTCACTTAAAGGAATACACCATGAAACCGAACAGACTTCGCACCACATTGCTTGCAGTCGCCACAACCATTGCTTTGGGCGCTGCAATGGCACCGGTCACCAGCTTCGCCTATGATGAAAACTCGACTTCTGCCGTCAACGTCGACGCCAAGGGTGTTGGCCTCAAGGGACATGACCCAGTGGCCTACTTCACTGTTGGCGCGCCAACTGCTGGCAAAGCCGAATACACATACAAACATGACGGTGTAACCTACCAGTTCGCTAGTGCCGCTAACCGCGATGCCTTCAAGTCAGCCCCCGCAAAGTATGCACCCCAGTTTGGCGGCTTCTGCGCAATGGGTGTGGCGCTGGAGAAAAAGCTTGACGGAGACCCCACCGCCTGGACTATTGCCAACGACAAGTTGTATTTGAACGTCAACAAGGATGTGCAGAAGAAGTACTTGGAAGACGTGGCCGGCAACAACAAGAAGGCCGAATCCAACTGGCCTCAGCTGCGCCACAAGACTCCGAAGTCACTGAGCTGATCCGAGCGGAGCGGGATTACCTCTCCCGCTTCGCTGCATTGCGCCTGAGCCAATGGGCTTTGGTCGAGCACGAGCGAATTCCCCCCCAACTGGACACCACCCATGAATAGTCTCATCAAGCCAACTATCTCGGCGAATGCCGAACGACCCCAATTTCTTGCCGCCCTGGGTGAACGGGTTACTCGGTGGGTTAGCCACGACCTCTTGGCCCTGGGGGCGCGTGCGTCCATGGCCGGGGTATTCTTTCTTTCAGGACGCACCAAGGTCGAGGGCTGGCTTACCGTGAGCGACACCGCCGTATCCTTGTTTGAGGACGAGTACAAACTTCCCTTGCTGGCGCCAGACCTGGCCGCACACCTGGCTACCTACGCCGAACACGCAATGCCAATTCTTCTGGTGCTAGGTCTGGGTACACGCTTGTCGGCGGCAGCGTTGCTGGGCATGACGCTGGTGATACAGCTGTTTGTGTACCCTGCCGCCTGGCCTTCCCACCTGAGCTGGGCCACACTGCTGCTGTACTTGGTCGGTCGCGGCGGCGGTCGTTGGTCAGTCGACTATTTTTTGTCGGTCCGCTGGGCACCAACACGCGACTGATGCCGCGAATGTCGTTGCGCATCCCGGAATGAACTCTTGTTGGTTTCGATGGTTCCCTTGTTTCTCAGCGAGTGGAACAATGAAGGCATGCATGATCACCTCGAACCACTTCTGGACCGTTTCGAACTGAGGTCTCGGGTCTTCTACGCTGGCAATCTTTGCAGCTTGGTCAATTTCGACCCAGACCACGGGGCCGGGCATTTCCACCTGTTGAAGGCTGGACGGCTTCTATTGACAAAACCCGGCAGTGCCGTGCGTGAATTGAGCGAGCCCAGTCTAATCTTCTTCCCACGGTCCACCCAGCATCGGCTGAGCGCAGACCAGGCCAAAGGCGCAGACCTCGTGTGTGCATCTGTTGAATTCGGCTCGCTATTCGGCAACCCGCTGCTGCATGGTCTGCCCGAGCCGCTGGTGCTGCCGATCAATGAAGCCCCTGCACTTGCCGGTGTGCTCGAGGCGTTGTTTACCGAAGCCTTTGACAAGCAAGATGGAGGACGCGGTGCAGTGCTCAATCGCCTGTGCGAGGTCGTGCTGGTTTACATGCTGCGCCACGCGATCGCGTGTGGGCTGCTGAAGTCAGGCGTGGTCGCTGGCCTCGCCGACACCGGCCTGGCCAAAGCACTCCATGCAATGCATGCGCAGCCCGCGGTGCCGTGGACTCTGCAAGGGTTGGCGGCGTTGGCGGGCATGTCGCGTGCGCGCTTCGCCGCGCACTTTGCAGAAGTCGTCGGCCAGCCCGCGATTGAGTACCTGGCTGGTTGGCGCCTCAGCGTAACGCAGGCACTTCTTGTTCAAGGGCGGCAGGTCAAGAGTATTGCCGACGAGGTGGGTTACGGCAGCCCCAATGCGCTAACGCGTGCGTTTACACAGCGGCTTGGTCAAACACCTACACAGTGGCTGGCCCAACATGTTGGTTAGACCGGGCACCACTGCTGGACGAAGTGCCGTCAGGCAATCGCTTGTAACCCACGGATTACGGCAGGTCGCGCGGCCATGCGGGTAACCCATGCCCGCACAGCGGGATAGCAGTCGAGCTGCACGCCGGCATATTGCGCTGCGCGCAGCCACCCGAAGTTCATGATGTCGGCCACCGAGTAACTCTCGCCAGCCAGCCAGGGCGATACCTGCAGGCGTGCTTCAAGCACTGCGGTCAAGCGGTTGGATTCAGTCTGGTAACGCGCGACCGCCAGTGGCATTGGCTCGTTGTGGCGCATGAACCAGCCCGCCTGTCCGAACATCGGCCCGACGCCTCCGACCTGGAAGAACGTGTACTCCAACGCGCGGATGCGTTCGACGGGGCTCACGGGCATGAGCCGCGGGAACTTTTCCGCCAGGTACCATAGGATGGCCCCTGACTCAAACACACTCAACGGTGCATTGTCCGGCCCATCGTTGTCGACAATGGCGGGAATACGCCCATTCGGGTTGAGGCGCAGGAAGTCAGAGCGCTTTTGCTCTAGTGCGCCCAAGTCAACACGAATCACGCGGTACGGTACGGCCAGTTCCTCCAGCGCAATAGGAACTTTCACACCGTTGGGCGTGTTGGCGGTGTAGACGTCGATCATGGGTATGCCTTTGCTTTGTTAAGTATTTTTGAAGATGGGCTGCTCATGCGCCTGGGCCGCAGTCCAGACAGCGCTCCACGGGCGTCGGTCCCATATGCAGCGCGCGTTGCAGCTGGCGCAGCGCAGTACGCAGGCCTTCTTCCACCACCGGATGGTAGAACGGACTGTCGAGCATTTGCTGCACGGTGTCGCCTCGCTGTACAGACCACGCCAGCAAGTGGCCAATGTGTTCGGCGGCCGGGCCCAGCATCTCTGCACCCAGGAAGCGGCCGGTTCCGGCTTCTCCATAGACGTGCAAGGCTCCCTGGTTGCGGCCCATCACGCGACTGCGCCCCTGGTCATCGAACGACACGCGGCCGGTTTCAAAAGCAATGCCAGCTGCCATCAACTCGGCATGACTGGCACCAGCCAGCGCGATCTGCGGGTCGCTGAATACCACCGCCAGCGGCGTCCGCCGCGGCCGCAAGCGCACATCAGGGAAGCGTCCCGCATTGCCGCCGGCGATGCGGCCTTCGTCGGCTGCTTCGTGCAATAGTGGTCGGTCTTGGCTGACGTCCCCGGCGATGAAAACGGGGCGGTTGGCCACCTGCGCGCTTCGCCGGTCGTGCACCGGAATGCCATTGGGATCCATTGGCAGGGTTGTGTTTTCGAGCCCGAGTTGATCGACGTTGGGTCGTCGCCCCGTGGTTGCCAGCAGCCAGTCAAAGTGCTCTTCGTGCACATTGTCGTCACGGTTTGTGGCACGCACGACAACGCTATCGCCTTCACGGCGCGGCTCGATATGGGCAAGGTCGACACTCAGGGGTAGGTCGGCCGCGAACACGTGGTGCGCCAGTGCCTGCAATTGAGGGTCGGTTAACGGGCCAACTCGGCCACTGCGGCCGTAAAGCCGCACCCGCACGCCCAGGCGGTGCAAGACCTGCGCCAGTTCCAGGCCAATAACGCCCGGGCCAACCACTGCTACGGAGCGCGGTAGATCTGTCCAGTTAAACACATCGTCGTTCACAATCAGCCGGTCGCCCAAGGCAAGCCGCCAGGCCTGGGGCACCGCAGGGCGCGAGCCGGTGGCGATAACGATGCGCTGCGCCTTCACCCGTGTAGCACCCACTTGCAGCGTGTGATCATCCACAAAGCGGGCATGACCCACCAACCGCTGTTCGGTTGGCCAGTTCTGAACGGTGTCAACTACAAAACCAACAAATCTGTCACGTTCGCTGCGCACGCGCGCCATTACGGCACGGCCATCAATCGTTGGTAGCCCGGCAGTCACGCCGAAGCGCGACGCACCGACCATTGCATGTGCCGCATCGGCGGCGGCAATTAGAAGCTTGCTCGGCATGCAGCCAACGCGCGCGCATGTAGTGCCGTAGAGACCGTTCTCGATCAAGAGTACGCGCGATGTTTGCTCCAGAGCTGCGCGGTAGGCGGACATACCAGCAGTTCCAGCTCCGATGATGGCGACGTCGGTGTTGATGACGGTATTGGGGTTCATAGGGTGCTCCTGCGGGTTCACAAGCCGAGTTCACTCAGCCCAGGGTGGTCATCGGGCCGGCGGCCCTGAGCCCAATGGAATTTGCGATCGATTGCTGCAATCGGCTTGTCGTTGATGCTGGCGAAGCGCCGGTGCATGTAGCCATGTTCATCGAACTCCCAGTTTTCGTTGCCGTAGGAGCGAAACCAGTTGCCGGCATCGTCGCGCCACTCGTAGGCAAATCGCACCGCGATACGGTGACCGTCATGAGCCCACAGTTCTTTGATCAGCCGGTAGTCGAGCTCGCGTGCCCACTTGCGTTCGAGTAAGGCTTGCACTTGGGAACGCCCAACCGGGAACTCGGTGCGGTTGCGCCAAATCGTGTTGACCGTGTAGGCCAGCGCCACACGTTGTGGGTCACGCGTGTTCCAGGCATCCTCTGCAAGGCGCACCTTCTGCGCCGCGGTCTCGCGGGTGAACGGTGGAACAGGAGGGCGAGGTGAGGTGGGGTCTGTGGATGGGGGTGTCATTGGTAGCTCCGTAGTTGATGGTGGAGTGGTGTTGTTGGCGCAAGCGCAGCAGGGCCTGCATAACGTCTCGACCAAGCCAGGCAGTGTCATCGCCTAGGCCATAGGGTGTTTCTGAAAAGAACGGTGATGGAAGCATGATGTGGCCTCAAAGGTCCAGGTCGATGTGACCGCTGCCTGCTGCGGGCACAGCGCAGCAAAGCAATACCTCGCCCTCGGCTGGTCGCCATGCGGTTGGCTCGGCATAGGTCACCGTGCCAGCAGTCAGGCGCGTGGCACAGGATCCGCAGTGCCCGGCGCGGCAGGAGAACGGCGCACTCAGGCCTTTCCCTTCGGCAAATTCCAACAACGTACCGCGATCAGGGGTCCACTCGGCCGTATCGTCCGTGCGCGTAAAGCGCACGGAGGCTTGTTTCGCCGCCGGGGATGGCGGTGGCGGCAATGTCGTTGCGCTATCCAGGCGACGTTTTAGCGATGAAGGTCCGAATGCTTCTGCCTGAATGCGTTCGTCGCGCACACCCAGATCACGAAGACCGTCGTAGAGCGCCTGCATGAAGCCGGGCGGGCCGCAGAGGAAGAACTCGTGGTCGTCGAAAGGCAACAGGGTCTTGATCAGGTCTATCGTCAGAGGACCTGGATGCGCGCCCGGTTGTGTATCAGCGTCTCTATCCAGCACCACGTGCAGCTTCATCGCACCTTTGGACCGCTGCGCCAAGGCCTGCAATTCGTCGCCAAAGGCCCGAAGCGCTGCATCACGCGCCACCTGGATCACGTGCAATGGGCGTGTGCGCCGGTTGCGGAAGCCTTCAGTGACAACGTGGCGTGCAAACGCAACCATGGGTGTAATGCCCACGCCCGCGCCGATCAATACCGCGGGGCGGCGAAGCTTGTCGTCGATGGTGAACTGACCGCGTGGGCCCATTGCCTCGATCAAGTCGCCTACGTGAACATGGTCGTGCAAGTGGCTTGAGGCCACTCCCTCGCGCTTGATGCTCAGGCGCAGGCCGTCGTCACTGGGTGCCTGCGAGATGGTGTATACGCGGTGCAGTTCCTCACCTGCTGCGGTTTTGATGCGTATGGGTAAGTGTTGCCCGGCCAGAAATGGCGGCACCGCACGTCCATCGGTTGGTGCAAGATAAAAGGAGCGTATGACGCTGCTTTCTTCCACAATGCGGGTCACGCGGTACGGTCGCCAAGTCTGGGCCAGGCGCTGCACTTCGCGCTTCGCTTCCGCTTCGGCCCAGGTGCCTGTGATGGCGGAATGGGGCGATAACTCGCGAAAAGCCCAACGCAACGGTAAGGCCTCGCGCAGACGCCAGCCGGCATCAATGCGGAATCGCCAGGCACGTTCAGCGCCGTCAAAGGGCTGGAGCGCGTCGCCATCCCACACAACTTCTGCAGTTCCAGTCAGCGTGATCAGGTCGCCGGTTTCGAAATCGACGAACAGCACGCCAGCGCGTGGATTCAACTCCAAATTGCCGAACGTCATAAAAAAGAAGTTACCGGTGAAGTCGGGCACGAGGAAAGTGCGCTCATCCTCGACCTTTACGAAGCCGGGCCTACCGCCGCGGTGCGAAACGTCAGCACCACGGCCGGTCTGCTGATCTGGGGCGCCGTCGATAGCGGGTGCCTGCGTGGCAATGAAAAGCGTATCCGCGCGTTCGACAAATGCCCGCGCGTCGGCATCCAGTCGGTTCAGTGGCTCGATAGAGCGCGGCATCAAGTCTTCCGCTTCGCGAATCCATTGGAACTCGCGGCCCTGGATGTACTGGGGGCAGTTGCCTACCGATTGGTCGACTTCGATGCCAAAGCCATCTTTATTGACCGCGACGACATGGCCATTCACGCGGTTGCGTCGGCGCGTGTGCAACTCTATGCCCAGGAAGCCGAGTTGTGCGCCAATGGTCAACCCTTCGGTGAGTGGGTCGCCCTGGATGGGGTGAACCTTGAAGTTCAAACGCTTTTCATGCGGTGCTTGGACAAAACCGGGTCGCCCCACGAGCATGGAGGCCCAAGTCCGGCCAGCCGCATCGACTGAACCCGCCAGCATGAACGGAAGTTGTTCGTAGAAGCGCTGGTGTTGCTCGGGCATCACGGTGCGGATGACGCGCTGCCCTACATCGACCATGCGCTCGCGGATGCCCAGCCGTTCGTGAACGGCCTGCTCACCGGCATGAAAGGGGTTGTCGTTTCGCGAGTTGGTGGGGTGCATGGTCGGCTCCTTGCGGGCTGATGGCGCTGGCTTAGGCCGCCATGCCAACTGCTGTCTTATGAAACGGTACGAAGCCCGGCAAGGCTTCCACACGTGCCAACCAAGCCCGCACATTGGGGTAGGCCGAGAGATCTACGTTTCCTTCTGGCGCGGCTGATACGTAGCTGTATCCCGCAATATCGGCCAGCGTAGCAACGTTGCCTACCAAGAAATGGTTGGCGGATAGTTGCGCGTCCATCACCTTGAGCAGACCATGTGCACGGCCAATCACCTCTTCGGGGTTGTACTTGGCACCGAACACGGTGATGAGCCGCGCCGCCGCAGGGCCGAAGGCGATTTGTCCGGCCGCCACCGACAACCAGGCCTGCACATCGGCTTGGCCTTTCGGGTCGTTTGGCAGCCAGCGGCGGTCGGCGTCATACTTTGTGGCCAGGTAGACAAGGATGGCGTTGGAATCGAACAAGATTGTTCCGTTGTCGTCCAGCACTGGAACCTGACCAAAGGGACTGAGTTTGATGAACTCGGGCGTCTTGTGCGCGCCTTTCATCAGGTCGACTTCGACCAGTTCGTGCGGCAGTTTCATCAGAGAAAGCGCTAGCTGAACGCGGTGTGAATGACCGGAAAGTGGATGGCGATGTAGCTTGATGGACATAGTGATTTCCTTCGGGTTTACGGTGGTTTGGATCTTGTCTTCGCTGCTAGCACAGCGAATGGATGAACTGTAATTAATCCAATTTAAATATAGAATCACCTATAAAACCAATTCACAATTCCACTTATTGGAATACTATGGACAGATTCCACCTGATCAATGTGTTTGTCGCCGTCGTGGACACGAACGGGTTTGCTGGTGCTGCGCGCAAGCTGAACATGTCGCCCCCTGCTGTGACACGGGCAATCAATGAGTTGGAGACCCACTTGGGGCTTCGACTTCTGACCCGCACCACGCGCACGGTTCGCGTTACCGATGCGGGTGAGCGGTATGTGCAGGATTGCAGGCGCATCCTGACAGAGATGCTGGAAGCGGATGAATCCGTGACTGGCATGCACTCCTCTCCCCGCGGGAGGCTGACCATCACGGCACCGGTACTGTTTGGTGGGATGTACGTCACTCCCATCGTTACAGAGTACCTGACCCGCTACCCTGAAGTGAGCGCGTCATGCCTGTTTTTGGACCGGGTCGTGAATCTGGTGGATGAAGGGGTGGATGTAGCGGTCCGGATTGGCGAGTTGCCGGATTCAACCATGCAGGCAATTCGTGTGGGTCAGGTCAGGCGCGTGATCTGCGCAGCACCGGACTATTTGGCCCATCACGGAATTCCGATCTCACCCGATGATCTGCATGCCCACACCATCGTTTCCGCCAGCAGCGTGACTCCAAACCCCGAATGGAAACTGCAGGAAAAAGGTGAGCCTCGAAACGTTCGACTCCAGGCGCGGATGATTACTACAACAAACGACTCTGCTGTGGCTGCCGCAGTTGGCGGTTTTGGCCTGACTCGCCTGCTGTCGTATCAGGTGGCAGCACAATTGCGCACTGGAAAGCTAAAAACCGTATTGCCAGAATTTGAACCAGCCGCACTGCCTGTGCATGTCGTGCACAGGGAGGGGCGACACGCTCCACAGCGGGTCCGCGCGTTCCTGGATTTGGTCATTGAACGGTTGCGCCAAGACGCAACACTGAATTGACCATCAGAGCGATGCAGATCCGGTGCAGTGTGTTGAATGTTCAGTGCCCAAGCACACTCATGCACTAGGCCGTCGGGCCCTGTGCTGCTTTGCGCTCGCGGTTCTTGCGTCTGGCATCCAGGTGCCAGGCCAGAAAGGGCAATATCAAAATGGAGCCGGGTAGTGCCCAAATGATGAGGTAGGGGTACACGGCAGAGGCCGAGCGCAGCATCATCTTGAGTTCTTGCCGGTCTTGTGCTGTCCACTTGCTGCCATTGCGGGGCTTCATCAGCAACGGAATGGCACCTTTGATCTTGCCCAACTCCTCCCGCATGCGGTTTTTTTCACGGCTATTGCTGGCCAGGAAAGAGCCAAACCACCGGGGAGCCCGCTTCATGCGGGATTGGTAAGAGATGGTTTGGTTGGGATCAAACACCGGTGCCTCGGCCGGTGTTTTAGCAGCGTCCGTGTCGGGTTTTGACAGTTCAGGAGATCCCATGAGCGGATTGTATGGGCGCAGCCGTGCCGCAGCAGGCCGTTTAAAAAGCTTTGAGTCCGGCGCGTACCCAATCCCGCCATTGCGCCCAATTGCGCCACATGGAGAACCCCCAGCGTGCCGTGCGCAAAACCGCGCGGGGCTTCCACACCACCACCGCAACACCTGCAGCAATAACCACACCCGGGTGTGCGGCCATCCACAGGCCTGCCCGTTGCAAAGCGGCGCGGGCCCGGTCCACGGTGTGCAGGGCCTCACCCACGGGCGCAAGTTCGCGGGCCAATTGGCCACGTTGCATGTTGATGCGCTCGCGCAGCCGGCCGCGCTCTACGTAAAGCTCAACCAGGCGTGCGTCCATGGCCCGTGGCTGCTTTAAGTTGGCGCAGGTCTTCCTGCAATTCCGCCAGGCTGGCGTTGAACAGTGGTGCGGCGTGCCGGTTGCTGCGCTGGATGGCAAAGTACAGGTACAGGACCACGCCCCACACCCCTGCGGCCGCCAGCGCGACCACCACCAGGCGCTGTTCCCAGAACAGAATGACCAGGCCCATCACCGTCAACACCAGACCCAGGCCCACGCAAAAAAGCAGGGCCTGCGCCAGTAGCAGCTGGCGCATGATGGTGATGCGCGCTACTTCCAGCTCATTGCCCAGCAGCTCGAGCCGTGTCTGCCCAATGGCCAGCAGGGTGGCGGCCTTGTCGCGGGCCGCACCCCAGGTGCCACCACCATTGGCCTTGTCTTGCGCGAAATCCATGCCTTGCAATCAGGCTAATGGGGCTATTAGCGGCGACCGATCAGCAGGCCCAGCAGGAAGCCCACGCCGACGCCAATGCCCACGGCTTGCCACGGGGAGTCGTGCACGTAGTCATCGGCAGCGCGGGCTGCCGCTTTGGTCTTGTCGACCAGGGCTGCCTCGGCAGCGTCCAGGCGGATGCGTGCACCCAGCAGGCGGTCCTGCACGCGGGTGCGCAGGTTGGCGATTTTTTCGCCGGTCTGGTCGGCGGTGGCTTTGAGGATGTCTTCCGCGTCGGCAATCACCGCGCGGATGTCCATCACGAGCTTTTCTTGTGAAGTGAGGGGAGAGTTTTGTGAGTCAGACATACGTAGCGCCTCTTTCGTGAGAGTTTCGGAAAACGAAACCACAGCGTAGCAGATTCACGCCCCGTTTTGAGTGGCTTGGCACACACACCGGCCCCTACTTCTTGCGCTTGACCACGGCGCTTTGTTTGGCGTCTTCGTTGCGCGCAAAAGTGACCACACCGTTATTGACCTTGCCCATGACCAGCATGTTGCTGGTTATGGCGTCCTTGTCGTTGATGCTGAAGGGGCGCTCGTAAGTGGCGACCACGCCGTAGTAGACACGTGTGATGTTTTCCAGTGCGGCCTTGACCACCGGTCCGGTGGGGTTGCCATCGCGCACGCCAAACAGTGAAAACGCCAGCAGATAGACGCTGTCGTAGCCCTGGGCGGCGGCCATGGGCACTGTCAGGGTCTGCTTGAACTTGCGCTTGTAGGCACTCAGGAAGGCGGCTCGACGCTCGTTGCTGGGCTCGGCAATAAAGGTCTGCGCCATCATGGCGCCTTCGGCGGCGTCTTTGGCGCCATTGATAAAGAACGGGAAGGACAACGGCCAGGCGCCGACCTGGGGCACCTTCCAGTTCAGATCTTTGCGGCCGTTGGCGATGACGGCGTTCTCCACCCCCACGGTGTAGCTGAAGACCACATCCGCACCGGCGTCTCGTGCGGCCTTCAGTTCGTCACGCAGGTCTTTGACGCCCAGTGCAAAGCGCGCCACGTGTACGGCCTTGAGGTTTTTGGCGGCCAGGGCGGCCTCTACATCTTTCAGCCCTGCATCACCATAACCCGTGGTGTCGGCAAAGATGGCCACCCTGCTCCAGCCGCGCCGGATGATGTCTTCCACCACATAAGGTGCCTGGATGGCGTCACGTGCCGAGGTGCGAAATATGTAACTCTCGGGCGCTGGGTATTTGGCTGTTAGCGGTGAGCCGGTGGCACAGGGAATGATGAGCGGCAACTTGGCCGTCTGGAACACCTCCAGCGACTTCTGCGCCACCCCGGTGTTGCAAAAGCCCAGCGTAGCCACTACGGCCGCCGCCGCCAGTTCCTGCGATCCCTTGAGGCCCGCGTCCGGGTTGCCCTGGTCGTCCTTGATGACCAGCTCAAAGGGGCGGCCCATATAGCCGCCGACCGCGTTGATTTCTTCGGTCGCCAACTGTATGCCCTGCAGCATCTGCACGCCAAAGTCGGACGAGGGGCCGGTGAACGGCCCTATCACGCCTATTTTTAGAGGGTTGGCGGTTTGGGCGGTTGCGGCCAGAGAGCCCAGGCACAGGGCGCTGGCCGCGATCAGGCGGGTGGTACTCCACAGACGGTTGGTGTGCATGCCGGGTCTCCAAGGGGTTTTATGCGTTCAGTCTAAGCAGCCTATTGCTGCACCGACTGCAGGAATACCCTTGTTTGGTGCGCCCTGTCAGGCCGGCGTCAGGCCGAGGCGTTCTGATCGAAATGTGCACCCAACCCCCGATTTATATGAGGCTGAAGCTATATTTTTGATAGCACGTTGCATTTGCCGTTGCACCATACCCTGTTGCCAGACGGGCTCAGAACACCTTTTTAGGGCGCCCTTTTTGTGACTTCTCCACTGCGATCGGTGTGGGCCCTGGCCCTCACGCTGTCCCTGGGCGCTGCCGTGTCGTTGGGCATTACCCGCTTTGCCTATGGCCTGCTGCTGCCGGCCATGCGGGTCGACCTGGGGTGGAGCTACACACTGGCTGGTGCCATGAACACGGCCAATGCCTTGGGCTACTTTTTGGGGGCGTTGTTGACGCCCTGGCTGCTGCACCGTGTAGGCCCCAGCACGCTGTTGTGGGCCGGCTCTTTTTTGGCCAGTGTTTTCATGGCACTGAGCGGATTTTTCACTACGACCGAACCTCTGTTAGTGCAGCGCCTGCTGGCCGGCGTGGCCAGTGCCTTGGTGTTTATCGCCGGTGGGCTGCTGGCGGCACGGCTGGGCGCGCAGCAGCCGTCGCACAGTGGCCTGTTGCTGGGCCTGTACTACGGTGGCACGGGCGCTGGCCTGTGTGCTGGCCAGTGCGGCACTCCTGTGGCCCGCACGGGTGATGGCGCAGGCCGCCATGCCGGCGGCAGATCGCCAGGGAGGCACGCCGCCCGTGCACTTCCGCTGGCGGCAATTTGGATTTGCGCTGGGTGGCTACACGCTTTTTGGCATGGGCTATATCGGGTACATGACCTTTGTAGTGGCGTTGCTGCGAGAACAGGGCAGCAGCGCACAGGCGGTGACCGTTTTCTATGGCTTGCTGGGGCTGGCGGTGATGGCCTCGTCCCGCATCTGGGCCGGTTTGTTGGACCGCCACAAAAACGGTCACGCCTTGGCCAAGCTGAATGCCCTGCTGGGCGTGGCGACTATCTTGCCCGCGCTGACCCAATCCTGGCCGGTCGTGCTGACTTCGGGTCTGCTGTTTGGCGCGGTGTTTTTGTCGGTGGTGGCGTCCACCACGGCCCTGGTGCGGCACAACCTGCCAGCCAGCGCCTGGGCGGCGGGCATCAGCGCCTTCACGACCGTGTTCGCCGCTGGCCAGATCATCGGACCGACCGTGGTGGGCTGGATTGCCGACGGCCCCGGTGGCCTCGCGCGTGGACTGGTGGTGTCGGCGGTGGCGCTGTGGCTGGGTGCTGGGCTGGCTTGGCAGCAGAAAGCTCTAGGTCGGATCAGCTGTCTCAGTTAGGGCCGGTAACCCAAGATTCGCGCTGGTAAGTAAAGCATGGCCTTGAGCAAGGCAAATACGGCGCCAACGGCCATGCCCACCAGGGCCAGGGGCAGGGATATAAGCCAGACGATAGGCCAAACCACTATGGCCAGCAATGCCAGTGGCCAGCTCACGACAAGCAGAATGAGCCAGACCACCAAGAACATAAGTAGGTTCACGGTAGCTATTCTTGTGGCTTAGATGCGTTGACCAACGATGGTCACGGTATCAAGGACTGCCACATTGGCTGCCTTGGCGCTTTGCGCCAGGGAAGCCGAAGTTGCGACGTTGTCGAACTTCATGAGCATGCTGCCGTTGATGGCGATGGCCATCAAGACTGCGAAAGTGAAACTGGCAAAACGGGTTGTGTTGTTCGATGCTGTAAACATGTTGATCTCTCCAAATTGGGGGCCACTGCGGCCCCGTTGAAGAGAATGTATTTCTGGCGGAAATGGATTGCACCCGGTTTGCGACGAACTGCGGCAGCGTGGGATACCTAGGGTAAATACGGGGATGAGCGGGGTTCACGGTGTGTGCAGGTCAACCCGACGGTGTCGAATACAGCTGCAGATCCCTATCACCGTCCGGGTGCTGAAATGCGCGCTCAAACTGTAAGCCCAGCTTTATCAAGAGTGCTTGTGAGGACGCATTGTCAGGTCGGGTAGTGGCCAGTATGCGGCGCATGCCGAGATCAGCAATGGCGTGGTGCAGCGTAGCCGAGGCAGCCTCCCATGCATATCCCTGGCCCCAATGTTGGGGCAGAAACGCAAATCCTATGTCCGGGTAGTCCAAGTAGTCACGCTTAATCAAACCGCAAATTCCAAGCGGCTGCCTGGATTCTTTCGATTCGACGATGCAAAGCCCATACCCCAGACGGTTGTACATGGACAAGGGACCCGCTGCAATGTATTGCAGCGCGTCAGTCTCGGTTCGTACCCCACGGTCACCGATGAAACGCAGCCACGAGGGGTCGTTCAAGAGCTCCAGTATGAATCTGGCATCCGCAGCGCTTGTGGTCATCCGTCGGATGACGAGGCGATCAGTGACGAGGGTTTTCATCGGGTTTGGGGAAATAGGCTTTTTCGCAGTAAGTGCCAAGCATTGCGCCAATGATGGCAAAGATCCAACCCAATAGGCAGAGACCCATCCCAATGGTAAGCAAGAGGTTGACCCAAAATCGTCCTTCTTCGTGGTGGACGCTAACATGCGCTACCAGGGTTAAGGTGTAAGTCAGCAATGCGGCGCCAGCACCGCGCAGCGCGCCCAAAACCGGTGTCTTTTGTTTCCAACGATATCGGGTGATCCGCTCAATGGTGAAGAACGCAACCATGGCTGCCAGTAAGCCAAAAACGAGACTCATGAAGATGGCAATAGGGCCCCGATGTTGATGAAACAAGTACACCAGCCCCAAAGCCGGGACGAAGGCGACCACTGCGCAGAGGGTGGATGCACTCCTACGCGAAGCCTCAAGCCTTGGCATCATGCAAGCTTCAAACCGACACCCAATGCACCCAACAAGGCAATCAGAACGACTGCGCCGAGCTTGTGCTGCACATGATCCAGGCGGTCAAAGCGCTCCCAATTGCCTGAGTGCGCGGCCTTGGCGCGGGCAAAGACCAAACCAACACACACGCCATTGCTCAGTACGGCCAGCAGGCCCAGACCGACTTTGACGTTCAGTAAAGTGCTTGGTGCTGCTTGTGCGAACAGCACGCCACCCGTGACCACCACGGCTAGAAAAGCGGGGATTTCGATCCAAATATCGACCCGCTTGTGCAGGTCTGCCAGCAGCAGCTCGTGCTCGCGTCCTCGACCCAGCAAAGCACGCTCAAACAAGGCTTCGGTCAAAACACAGCCCAGCCAAAGCCCAATAAACACAATGTGAAGAATTAACAGCATGGTGGGGACTGTGCCAGACAAGGTATGCGCAGTCTTGAACTTTTCGGACATCGCTACACTGCCCGCATGCAGTGGGCAGACAGACTGATCAAAGAGCGACGGGGGCATGAATCGCCCACATCTGCAGCCTTGTGGGCCCCGCATTCAGAGTTGGCAACCTGCGTGCGCGCTTACGTTACCCGCAGCACGTTGGGGTCACACCTGGCGGAGATCGATAGACGGAATCACTTCCCGGCGGCGCCAACCTGTGCCATCACGTGGTTCATACAAGGAGACTATGCGCACCTGGACCTGAGTGGCACCCCCGTCTACCGTGATCTGCCCCGGCTCGTGATGTTCACAGGACCACACACAGAACCTACCGTCAGTGTTAACCCAGGCGAAGTGGACGTGTTTATCCTGCTCTTGCTGCCAGACGCATTGCAGGCCTTGACGGGGTTGGACATCGCTGCCCAGGTCGACCGCTACTGCGCCCCGCTTGAGGTGCTGGATGCTGACTGGCTGTCCATGGTCCATGCTGTCCTGCATGCCGCGGACCACGCTGACCGTATCCGTATCGTTGAAGACTTTCTGTTGCCACGGTGGCGCGCGCTCGATCAGAAGAGGGTATCCACGGGGACAGCCTTCCAGCATTGGGCGCGTGTCGTGGAAAGCCGCGCAGCAATGCATGGCGAAGGGCGAAGCGAGCGTCAGATTGACCGGCGTATCAAGGATTGGACGGGATTGCAGCTTCGCCAATTGCGTGGCATGGGCCGTGCTGAGAGCACCTTGCTGCAGGCCCGTGATGCCTTAGCGGCCGATCAGTTGAAGTGGGTTGATATTGCCACAATGATGGGTTTTTCCGATCAGGCGCATCTGAGTCGCGAATTTCGCCGTATCACTGGTTTGAGCCCCAGTGCACTGAAAAATCTACTCACGCAAGAGAGCTATTGGATGTACCAGATCTGGACATGAAGGTGCGTTGGGGGGTGATCGCACGGGCTTTGGCGGATGAGCCGGAAATACCCCGTTTATCGACCTTTATTTTCGGCATACGTGATTTCTGCGCTCGCGATACTGATGGCATCCACTACCTGAGAGGGGATGGGCCATGCAAATCGACCGTTACAACCATCTACAGTTCCCACGCGAAGCCAACACCGGCAACAACCCCGCCGCTACCGGCAAGGATGCTGCGCCGTCTGCTGCTGGCGTGCTGGTCAAGCCACCGTCGGGCTCGGCGGTACCCGCTGCTGCTGTGGTGCGGGCGACGGGGCGGCTCGAGAGTGTGGTGTTGAACATCCAGTGGCCTGACGTTGATGTCGCGAACAGCCCGGACCCCGGTGTCTACACCAACGGCCGCAAGACGACGACATCTGATCGTGTGGACACCGATGCCATGGCGCGCGAGCACCAGTTGGCGGTAGACCGCAATGCCGGTATCGTCACCCAGATAGCCGTGAACAAGGATGGCGTGCTGGTGGCCAGACCCCATCCCGCAGCGCCCGAAAAGCAGCCGGATTTTGTTGCCTTGGCCGTGTCGGCCTTGCGGGAATACCGTGATGACCCTGAGCGCCAGCGGCTGAATACGGCCCAGCAAGCCCCGGCACCCGATACCCACTGGACCGCGCTGAAAGGTCTGCAACAGATCGCGGCCAAACTCAATGTGTTTGCCTAACTTCCACACTGCAGGCTGACCGCCTGCAAGGGTTCTCCTGTCTTGGTGTCCTGCACCACCAGGTTGATCTGCCGTGCGTGTGCAACCGTTGCCGGTATGGCCACAAAGCCCAGCGTTTGTGCGCCCTGATAGCGCCCGACCGGTGTGTACTGCCGCACCACAAAATCGTGTTGTAAAAACTCGCCCCGGTTTTCGCCGGCCTTGACGCGGGAGTTGTGGCCGTGTTCGGTTACCGTCCAATAGGCGCTCCATTGGGTCACACCCTCGCCCGGGGTCACGCGGGCGGAGAACTGATCCGCCCCGTCGCCCTTTTGCAGGCTGATGGCCGCGCCCGCTGGTGACCTCGACGTCGTTGAGGCGCCGACCTGCTGCGGGCGTGTGTTGCGCCAGTCTGGCCAGTCGCGCCCATTGCGAACCAATTGGGGGGTGTAAATGCTGTTGAGGCGGTTGGCGCTGGCCAGCTCGCGCTGTCGCTGTGTGTGGGCCGGTGTGGCAAAGCGGTCGATCCAACCTATGTAGTCCCAATACCCCACATGAAAGGCCTGGACCACTGCGGATCGGGTGCCCTTCAGGGCTGAGAGCCACTGGTCGGCAGGTGGGCAGGAGCTGCAACCTTCGGATGTGTACAGCTCGATAACCGGTGTGCGCTGTGGGCCGGATTGCACCTCGCAACGCGGTGGCGTTGCTGTTGCCACTGTTACCGCTCTACTGGGTAGCGTAGTTGCTACCAATAGAGTCATGCAAACTAAAGAAAGAGATCGGGGCGACGATGGCATGGCGGAGCTTTCTCAACAAGGATCTTGTGCTGTCCCTGTTGGTCGCTCCGCCTCATGTCTTCTTACAGGTGATTACTGCTTGATGCCTTCGGCCTGGACGATCAGGCGCACGTTCTTGGGGAAGCCCCAATCCACGCCGTAGTTCATGCCAAAGGCTGTACGGTCAATAGTGGCTTCAAAATCACCCCCGCAGACCTCGCGCTTGAGCATGGGGCTTTGGTAACAGTTGAACTGGCTGGCCTTCAAGGTGACCGGCTGGGTTTTGCCCAAGAGCGTCAGGTTACCCACAATCTCTGTGACCTTGTCGCCGTTGAAGACGAACTTGTCAGACACAAACTTGATGGTGGGGTGCTTGGCGGTGTCGAACAGGTCGGCGCTTTGCAGGTGCTTGTCAAAGCCAGGGGTTCCGCTGTTGATGGACGTGGTGTCAATGGTTACTTCCAGTTTTCCGGTCTTGGCTGTACGGTCCAGTTGCACTGTGCCTTCCTTTTTGTCGAAACGGCCCCGGTTGGTGGAGGTGCCAAAGTGGCCGATCTCAAAGGTTGCGAACGTGTGGGTGGGGTCCAATGTGTAGGTCGCCGATTGGGCAAAGGCCCCAGTGGACAGCAGCGTCGTTGCAATGGCCAGGCCGAGAAGGGATTTACGCATGGTGAAAAAGCTCCGTTAATGAACAGGGTTGAGAGAAACTGGAAACCAGAGAGTTAGAGAAATCAGAATTTGCCCACGCCGGACAGTGCCAGCTTGAACTTGACCTGTACGTCGTCGGCCACCATCGAGGTGTCGGCCCACTCGTTTTCGCCAATCTTGAAGGCCAGGCGCTTGATGCCCACAACGCCAGTGGCTGTGGTGGTAGCCCCGTTTTGCACCAAGGTCACGGGCACAACGGCGTCCCGCGTATTGCCCTTGATGGCCAGCTTGCCGGTCACTTCAAACTTGCCCCCGCCCAGTCCCTTGATGCTGGTGGACTGAAAGGTGGCTTGCGGAAACTTGGCCGTGTTGAACCAGGTGGCCTTGGGCAGCTCCGCATCCGGCTCAGGAGAGCCCATGGTCGCGCTGGCAATGTCGATGGTGAAGGCGATCTTGCCCGCCTCGGGTTTGGCCGGGTCCAGCGCAATTTGGGCGTCAAACTTCTTGAAGTGGCCCTCCACGGGCACGCCCATTTGCTTGATCACAAAGGCTACGTCGCTTTGGGCAGGCAAGAGCTTTTGCTGGGCCTGTGCGGACAGGCTGGTCAACGCAGCCAGCAAGACGAGGCCGGTGGCGCGGGTAACGGGAGTGAAAGAAAGCGTCATGTTGTCTATTCCGTAGTGATGGGTTCGGGCAAAAGGGGCGTGTCGTTGTGTTCAGCGCTTGCCGGGCATCATGCGCAGCAACAGTCCGTCCTTGTCGATGAAATGGTGCTTGATGGCGGCTGCCACATGCAGCACCACCAGGCCCGCTAGAGCGAAGGCTGTGATCTCGTGCCAGGGCTTGATCAGCTCGGCCAGAGGCTTGCTGGCGGAAACAAAGTCCGGCAGCGGCAACACGCCAAACAGCACGATGGGAAAACCGGCTGCCGAGCTATAGGCCCAGCCAACCAGTGGCACGATGAAGAACAGCGCATACATCAGCACATGGGTCGCGTGGTAGGCCTTCAGCTGCCAGCTGGGCATGCCCAGAGTCACCGATTGCGGCAGCGCGGGCGGCTTGTGGGTCAGGCGCCAGAGCAGGCGTGCAACTGACAGAATCAAGATCGTGATACCCGCCCACTTATGCCAGTTGTAGAGTTTGAGACGCTGGGGCGAAAACGGCAGGTCGGCCATGTACAAACCAACCGAAAAAATACCCACCAGGGACAGTGCCAGCAGCCAATGCAGGGCAATGGCAATACCGGTGTATTTGCGAGGTGCAGTGGCAGTGTTCATGGTGGGCGGTGTGCAAAAGTTTTTGGCGAATCCGGCAGATCTTTGCCTGCCGTAGAAGAAAGTTTAGGAGGGGCACCGTGGAAAAAAGTTCAAATTACTTGTCGCAATGGTTCAACAAATTTGAAATGACCAACACAAAAAAACCGGCGCCAGGCCGGGTTTGCGGGGTGCGCGCAGCGAGCTGTGGTGGCTACCAGTTGGCCTCACGCTCGGGGGATGCGCTGATGCGGTGGATGGACAGGTCGGCCCCGTCGTACTCTTCCTCCTGGCTTAGCCGCAGGCCCATGGTGGCCTTCAGCAGACCATAGACAACAGTTCCGCCCAGCACGGCCCAGACCACGCCCATGGCCGTACCAATCAGCTGTGCGCCCAGGCTGACACCGCCCAGACCACCCAATGCAGTGCTGCCAAAAATGCCGGCAGCTATGCCGCCCAAGGTGCCGCACAGACCGTGCAGAGGCCAAACGCCCAGCACATCGTCAATCTTCCAGCGGTTTTGGGTCAGTGTGAACATCACGACGAAAACCGTGCCTGCAGCGGCTCCGACTACCAATGCGCCCAGCGGGTGCATCAGGTCAGAGCCGGCACACACTGCCACCAAGCCTGCCAATGGGCCGTTGTGCACAAAGCCAGGGTCATTCTTGCCTGCTACCAGCGCAGCCAGCGTTCCGCCCACCATGGCCATCAACGAGTTGACGGCAACCAAGCCAGAAATCTTGTCCAGTGTCTGTGCGCTCATGACATTGAAGCCAAACCAGCCGACGGTCAAAATCCACGCACCTAGCGCCAGAAAAGGAATACTTGACGGCGGATGGGCGGAGATGGCGCCATCTTTGCGATACCGGTTGCTGCGAGCACCGAGTAGGATGACTGCGGGCAAGGCAATCCATCCGCCCACTGCATGCACCACCACGCTGCCTGCAAAGTCGTGGAACTCAGCGCCAGTCAGGCCCTTGATCCACCCCTGCACACCAAAGTGCTGGTTCCAGACGATGCCTTCAAAGAACGGGTAAATAAAGCCCACGATGACGGCGGTTGCGATCAGTTGGGGCCAAAAGCGCGCGCGCTCAGCAATGCCACCCGAAATAATGGCCGGTATGGCGGCCGCAAAAGTCAGCAAGAAGAAGAACTTGACGAGCTCATAACCGTTCTTGGCGACCAAAACTTCGGCGCCCACAAAGAAGCTGGTGCCATAGGCCACGGCATAACCGACCATGAAATAGACCACGGTGGACACCGAAAAGTCCACCAGGATCTTGACCAGCGCATTGACCTGGTTTTTTCGGCGCACGGTGCCCAGTTCCAGAAAGGCAAAACCGGCGTGCATGGCCAAAACCATGATGCCGCCCAACAATATGAACAAGGCATCCGCGCCCTGTTTTAGTGCTTCCATGTGAAACCCTTGGTGTGAATGACGATAAATTGGTGCGTTTCTGAGGTAAATCCCAGAGGCGCACCAAATGCATGCAAGAAATGCGCCAGATTGGGTTGTGCAGAGGGTGTCTGCAGCGGCATACAATGGGGGCTGTCATTGGGGAGTAGCCGCCCTCCTTCGTTGAGAGGGGCTCGTGTCAACAGACTTGTCGGACCACAACCGTGGCAGACATGGCGCTAGCGGTGCACACGCAAGTGGTGCTTGGCGAGACCTTTGACTGCACGCCTCCGTTATAGGCCGGGGGTGTCGTGCAGTCATGGGTTTCACAACATCCGGCCGGAGGTCTCCACCATGGAAGCATTTTTTATCTCCACGGGCATCGTTGCACTCGCCGAAATGGGCGACAAGACACAGTTGCTCGCCCTCATCCTTGCTGCGCGTTTCCGTAAACCGTGGCCCATCGTCCTTGGCATCCTCGTTGCCACCATAGCCAACCACGCGCTTGCTGGTGCAGTTGGCGCGTGGGTGACCACACTCCTGGGCCCGGATGTGCTGCGCTGGGTGCTGGGCGCATCCTTTATCGCCATGGCGGTTTGGATGCTGATTCCGGACAAGATGGACGACGGTGAAACCGGCAATGCGCCACGTTTTGGGGTTTTTGGCACCACGGTAGTTGCGTTTTTTCTGGCCGAAATGGGTGACAAAACCCAAATCGCCACGGTGATGCTGGCCGCGCAATACAACCCGTATTGGGTGGTTGTAGGCAGCACGCTGGGCATGATGGTGGCCAACGCACCAGTGGTCTGGTTTGGCGACGCCATCACCAAGCGGGTTCCGATCCGCATCGTGCATATCGTTTCCGCAATGGTCTTTGCGGTGCTGGGTGTAGCCGCTCTGTGGCCCCACGCCTCCGGTGTCTAAAACGCCCGTCCTTGCTATACTGCCTGTCAGCGCCAATTTGCTCCAGCTTGCGGGCGCTTAATAAATACAGCTAAAGACGGACCGAGACACCACAACACCCGGCCTTGTTTTTAGCATGGCCGGTTTTTTTATTGTTGGGGTTCGGTTTGTCTTCTATGCCTTTGATCGCGACACCGCAGTCGCAGCACTTCCCTGAAGCCCTGCCGCTGAAAAGCGGTGCCTCGCTGCGGGACTACGCACTCAGTTATGAGACCTACGGCACGCTGAACGCCGCGCGCAGCAATGCCGTGTTGGTGTGCCATGCGCTGAATGCGTCGCACCACGTGGCAGGCAGCTATGCAGGCCAAGCCCATTCCGAGGGTTGGTGGGACAACATGATTGGCCCAGGCAAGCCCGTGGACACCGACCGGTTTTTTGTCATTGGTATCAACAACCTGGGCTCCTGCTTCGGCTCCACAGGCCCCATGCACGCCAATCCTGACACGCCGGGCCGAGTCTATGGTGCAGATTTTCCAGTGGTGACGGTGGAAGACTGGGTGAATGCCCAAGCCCGCTTGCTCGATGCCCTGGGTATTGACACCCTGGCTGCCGTTTTGGGCGGGTCCCTGGGTGGCATGCAAGCCCTGAGCTGGACGCTGCAATACCCCCAGCGCGTGCGCCATGCCGTGGTGGTGGCCAGTGCCCCCAACCTGACGGCGGAGAACATCGCATTCAATGAGGTGGCACGCCGCGCCATCGTCACGGACCCTGACTTTCATGGTGGCCATTTTTATGAACACGGTACCGTGCCAAAACGCGGCTTGCGCATTGCGCGCATGATTGGCCACATCACCTACCTGAGTGATGACGTGATGAACGAGAAATTCGGTCGTCAACTCAAGGATGCGGTGCTGGGAGCCGGTCAATACAAGTACTCCACCCAGGATGTGGAATTCCAGATAGAGAGTTACCTGCGCTACCAGGGTGACAAGTTCGCCGAATACTTTGACGCCAACACCTATCTGCTGATCACCCGTGCGCTGGACTACTTTGACCCGGCCAGTGCCTACGGCGGTGACCTGAGCAAGGCGCTGGCAAAGGCAAGCTGCAAATTCCTGCTGGTCAGTTTCACCACCGACTGGCGGTTCAGCCCCAAACGCAGCCGCGAAATCGTCAAGGCCCTGCTGGACAATCAGCGTGACGTCAGCTACGCCGAGATCGACGCGCCCCATGGGCATGATGCCTTTCTACTGGATGACCCCCGTTACATGGGCGTAGTGCGCTCCTATTTCGATAGCATTGCAAAAGGGGTAACAGCATGACTGACCTGAACACCATGCACGCGCTGGCGCAACTCGTCCCCCAAGGCTCACGCGTGCTGGATCTGGGGTGTGGCGACGGCGCCATGCTGGCCCACCTGCAACAGACCCGCGGATGCACCGGTTATGGCGTGGAGATTGACGATGCCAATGTGCTGGCCTGCGTCAAGCGCGGGGTAAACGTTATCCAGCTGAACCTGGATGAAGGTCTGGCCCTGTTTGGTGACGCATCCTTTGATGTGGTGTTGCAGATCGACACCCTGCAACATCTGCGCAATGCCGAGGTCATGCTGCGCGAGACCGTGCGCGTGGGCCGCGTGGGCATTGTTGCGTTCCCCAATTTCGCGCACTGGCCCAACCGCCTGAGCATATTGAAGGGCCGCATGCCAGTGACCAAGCGCCTGCCCTACCAGTGGTACGACACGCCCAACATCCGCGTGGGCACCCATGCCGACCTGGCCTTGCTGGCCGCGCGCAACGGTCTGCAGGTGCAGGACAGTTTTGGCCTGCAAAACGGACACGCCGTACGCCTGTTGCCCAATCTGCGGGCTGGTACGTCGGTCTACAAGCTCACCCGGGGACACTAAGCCCCCTCTGCGGAGGGGGTACCCTAGCGCTGGCCCGCATCCCGCGCAGGTACAGTCTTCAGATAGGCATACAAAGCCTTGGCGTCGGTGTCATTGAGTTCGCGCAGGGATTCGAATGGCATGACCTTGATGGTGCTACCGTCGGGCCGCTTACCCGTGCGTAGCATCGCCACAAAGGCGTTGGCGTCGGGGTAGAGTGGCATGGCACTGCCCTTGCCGGGTGTCAGGTTGGCGGCGGCGGGCCAATCGGGTGGGCCTCCGGGAATAGCTCCACCGGACAGGCCTGGCCCATGGCAGCCGATACACATATTGCCCACATAGGCCCCGTGTTGCGCGTTGACGGCGGCTGCAACCGGTTGCGCCGGAGGCAAGTTGTGGTCGATCTTTTCGGCTGCATCCTGGATGGCGCCCACGCCATACAGAGCTTTGACCACCATGGGCAGCTCTACCACCGCCGCTCCGCCCGGGCGGGGTGCCAGGCTACGCACATGGCCCACCAGCGCGGCCACGTCGGCATCTGTAAACCGGTTGTAGTCTTCACTGGGCATGATGAAGGCCGGTTGGCCATTGGGTTTGACGCCATGGCGCAGTATGCGTACCCAGTCCTGCGCTGTGTACTGGCCAACTGGCCCCCCGGCCGTAATGTTGGGGCCGCTGATACGCATGCCCTTGCCGTCGTTGATGAACTCGCGACCGCCACCGTCCAGGCCGTGGCAATCGGTGCAGCCACGCGAGCGGTAGAGGTAGCTGCCCCGCGCCAGGCCCTCGGCGTCGGAGGCCCAGGCCACCGGTTGCACATTGACACTGACCTGGCGCTGGCGTTTGCGATCACCTTGCAAGCTACCCAAGGCAACTACAGCTGCGATCAATACCAGCAACAACCCCAAACCGATGGCCAGGCGTTTGATCCATATCTTCATCAGGCGTCCCCCAAAACAAGCAAGCTCGATCTTAGAAAGGGAAGGTGGCGCTGTCGAGCCCGGGCTGCCGGGGGTATTCCCGGATGCCGTGATACAGTGCAGCCATCGGGGTTGCAGCTCCCCGGTGTCGGGCTATTTAGCTCCAAGATGGTGTCCCATCCAATGGCTGGTAACGCAACAGGAGTTATCCGTGGACACCCAAAATCCGTCTATTTTTTCTTCGATTTGCCCCCAGACATTCAACGCCCGCCTGGGCCGCGCTGACACGCCTTTGGTACTCGATGTACGCCGCCAGGCGCGCTTTGACGAGAGCCCGCGCATGCTGGCCGGCGCGCAACGTTGTGCGCCTGAGGATGTGGCCGCGCTGGCCGCAAGCCGACCTGCTGGCGAGGTGCTGGTGTACTGTGTCTACGGCCATAACGTCAGCGACGAGGCGACCGCTGTACTGCGGGCCGCGGGCTGGTCTGCCAACCCCATAGCCGGTGGCATTGAGGGCGGGCAGGACGGCGAAGACGACGCACAAGCCATTGCCCAGTGGCGCGCCCAGCCACCGCTGACGTTTGCCAAACGCGCCGACTGGGGTGTGACCGGAGAGCAGCCCTCGCGCTGGATCACCCGTGAGCGCCCCAAGATCGACCGCATTGCTTGCCCCTGGCTGATCCGCCGCTTCATCGATCCGCGGGCAGAGTTTTTCTATGTGCCAACGGCCGAGGTTTTGGCGCAGGCCAAGGACAGGGGTGCCGTGGCGTATGACATCCCTGGCGCGCCGGTTTCGCACGTGGGAGCGCTGTGCAGTTTTGATGCCCTGCTGCGGGGTTTTGACCTGCACGATACCGCGCTGGACTTGTTGGCCACCATCGTGCGGGGCGCGGATACCGATTGTCTGGACCTGGCACCGCAGTCCGCCGGTTTGCTGGCCGTCTCCCTGGGCCTGTCACGCAACCATGCCACGGATGACCATGCGATGCTGGAGGCGGCCATGCCTTTGTACGACGCGTTGTATGCCTGGTGCCGTGACCGGGTCGCCGCGCTGGACGAAACCCACAACTGGAAACCCGCCAGCATGACCGAGAGCATCGTGGGAGCTGCCGCATGAGTGCACAACCAACCGAAATCTCCTTCACCGAGGCCTTTCGTTTCTGGCTCAAGCTGGGCTTTATCAGCTTTGGTGGCCCGGCGGGTCAAATTGCCATCATGCACCGCGAGCTGGTGGAGCAAAGGCGTTGGATATCGGAGGCGCGGTTTCTGCATGCCTTGAACTACTGCATGCTGCTGCCCGGCCCCGAGGCGCAGCAGCTGGCTACCTACATCGGATGGTTGATGCACCGCACGTGGGGCGGCATTGTGGCGGGCGTGTTGTTTGTGCTGCCTTCACTCTTCATCCTGATTGGCTTGAGCTGGGTCTATGTGGCCTTTGGTCATGTGGGCTGGGTGGCCGGCTTGTTGTACGGGATCAAGCCTGCAGTGGCGGCGATTGTGTTGCAGGCGGTACACCGCATCGGCAGCAAGACATTGAAAAAACCGACGGCAGCCCCCGTACTATGGGTGATCGCAGCTATGAGTTTTATAGCAATCTATGTGTTCAATGTCCCTTTTCCCTGGATCGTGCTGGGTGCGGCATTGATCGGGTGGTTGGGCTCGCGCTGGGCACCCGCGCAGTTTGCGGCGGGCGGCCACGGCGTAGCCAAGGCGGTTGTGCAGGCGCCGGGTGAGCGCGATTGGGTGATTGGCGACAACACTCCCACACCGGCACACGCGCGGTTCAAGCCGTCGCGCCTGGCCACCGTGCTGGCCGTGGGCGCGGCCCTATGGCTGCTGCCCATGGGTGTGCTGGTGGCCTGGCAGGGTTGGAATGGCGCCGTGGCGCAGATGGCGTGGTTTTTCACCAAGGCCGCGCTATTGACCTTTGGCGGCGCGTACGCGGTGTTGCCCTACGTCTACCAGGGCGCGGTCGAGCACTTTGGCTGGCTAACCGGCACACAGATGATCGACGGCCTGGCGCTGGGCGAGACCACACCGGGGCCGCTGATCATGGTGGTGGCCTTTGTGGGTTTTGTTGGGGGCTGGACCAAGGAGGTGTTGGGGCCGGACGCGTTGTTCCTGGGTGCGGCGCTCGCGGCGACGGTGGTCACCTGGTTCACGTTTTTGCCGTCCTTCATCTTTATCTTGGCTGGGGGCCCGCTGGTGGAATCCACCCACGGCAAGCTGCATCTGACTGCACCGTTGACCGCCATCACGGCGGCGGTGGTCGGGGTTATCGCCAGTCTTGCTCTGTTTTTCATAGCACATATCGCAGTATTACCAGGGGCTAGCGGCATATTTGGCTCAAGGGTCGACGGCGTGGCCGTGGTGTTGACCGCATTGGCGGCGGTGGTACTGCTGCGTTACAAGGTGGGCGTCATTCCTGTCATTGCGGCCTGTGCACTCGCCGGATTGGTCGCTGGCGCACGGTAGTATCCAGACCCATGGGATCCAAAAACAGCAGTGCCTCTTCTGAAAACCGCCGCTTGCAAATGGCGGATATCGCCCGCCTGGCCGGCGTATCGGTGGCCACCGTGTCGCGCGCGCTCAGCGGCAGCACCTTGGTCAACGCTGAGACCAGTGAACGCATCAAACAGTTGGCACAGTCGCTCAACTACTCGATCAACCTGGGCGCTCAAAACCTGCGCTTGCAGAAGAACCAGACCGTTGGGGTGGTGGTGCCCTATGACGCGCAGTCGCGCCAGCACATCTCAGACCCCTTCTTCCTGTCCATCATCGGCAGCATTGCGGACGCGCTGACCGACCATGGCTATGACATGCTGCTGTCGCGGGTGGACTCGGAGCGCCTGGACGCGGCCTCGCAGCTGTTTGATTCGGGTAAGGTCATCGGTGTCATCATCATTGGCCAGTGGCGCCACCATGACCAGCTCAACCAGCTGGCGGCGCGCAAGGTGCCCCTGGTGGTCTGGGGCGGCGAGTTGCCGCAGCAGCTCTACTGCAGCGTGGGCGGCGACAACCGCGACGGTGGCGAGCAGGCCACCGCCCACCTGCTGCGCGCAGGCCGCAAACGCATCGCCTTCCTGGGTGATGCGGCACTGCCCGAAGTCTGGTTGCGCCGCGAAGGCTATCGGCGTGCACATGCGGCAGTGGGGCTGGTGCCGGATCCGCAGCTGGAAGTGGCCGTGCCGTTCGAGCCCGATGCAGCACGCCAGGTGATCGATCGCCTGTGCAACAGTGGGCTTGTTTTTGACGGCGTGTTGGCCTGCAGCGACCTGCTGGCCATTCACGCCGTGCAGTCGTTGCGTGCACAGGGGCGCAGTGTGCCCGCAGACGTGGGGGTGGTGGGTTATGACGACATGCCACTGGCCGCATTTTGCGAACCTACCCTGACCACCGTGCACCAACCCGTGGTGGACGCAGGGGCTGAGCTGGTTGCTGCCTTGTTGTTGTTACTCAAGGGTGAACGCGCTCCGGCACGCACCCTTCCGGTACACATCGTAGTGCGCGCAAGCGCGCCTTAGGGTTGCCTAGGGCGCTTGCGCTACGGGTCAGTTATTCAAACGTTTGCATAAGCAGCACTGAACCGCTTCACCTCTTTCTACTACTGACAAAAATTCTCATAGAAAATTCAGTATCTACGGGTTTGCACCTAATTGCAATCGATTGCAAAGAATTTAAGATTCGCTCCGAGCACTTTGGACGGCCATGGCCCGAGGGGTCGCTTGCGGTACTCATGCGCTTTATCAAAAACAAACGGTTTGCCGGAGAAAAGGCCGGCAGCCAACAGGAGACTTTATGCACGCTCACCCATTCAAAGCCCGCCCCCTTGCGGCCGCGGTTTCCCTCGCGTTGATGACACTTGGCTCTGCGTGGGCCCAGTCTGCGGTCAGCCCGGCGGCCGACACAGACAAAGATGGAATGAAGTTCGACCAGATCGTGGTCACCGGTACGTCCACCGCCAAGTCCAAGATGAAGCAAAGCGTCTCTGTCAGCACGATGGACGCCGAGCAGATGGAAAAGTCTGGTGCCACCAGCGCCGCTGAGCTGCTGCGCGCCGTGCCTGGCGTGCGTTCGGAGTCTTCGGGTGGCGAGGGCAATGCCAACATCACCGTGCGCGGTGTGCCGCTGTCAGCCGGTGGATCGCGGTACGTGCAGTTGCAAGAAGACGGCCTGCCGCTGGTCTTGTTTGGTGACGTGTCGTTTGGCACGGCCGACCAGTTCTTGCGCGCCGACTTCAACGTAGACCGTCTGGAAGTGATCCGCGGCGGCTCGGCCTCCACACTGGCCACCAACTCACCGGGCGGCATTGTCAACTTCATCAGCAAGACCGGTACAGAAGCCGGAGGTTCCGCTGCCCTGACGGCGGGCCTGCAACAGCGCCAGACCCGTCTGGATGTGGACTATGGTGGTAGCCTGGGGCCACGCACCACCTTCCATATTGGCGGCTTCCAGCGCACCGGCGAAGGTGTCCGCCCTGCCGGCTTCACCACCGAAAACGGTGGCCAGATCCGCGCCAACATCACCCAGCAGCTGGACAACGGCTACATCCGTTTCAGCGTGAAGTCTCTGGACGACCGAACCCCCACTCTGCTGCCGGTACCGGTCACAGTGACCAACGGGCAGATCAATGCCATCAACGGCCTCGACCCCCGCACCGCGTTTTTCATCACACCGTCCTTGTCAACCGACCGGTCTCTGAACCGCGATGGTGGGTTTACCAGCAGCAACACCCGCGACGGTCTGCGCATCCAAAGCAATGCCTTTGGCTTTGAAGGCCAGCTGAAGCTGGGTGACGGCTGGACCCTGGACGAAAAATTCCGCAAGAGCAGCAACTCGGGCCGCTTCATCGGCTTGTTCCCTGCGGACAACGGCAACAATGGAAAGAATGCGTTCTTCACCGCCACCCTGTTCAATTCCACGCTGGACGATTTTGGCAACACCTTCAACGACATCAAAGTCTCCAAGGCCTTTGACTCGGGACTGGGCAAGATCACGGCCGTGGGCGGGGTGTTCACCGGTGTTCAGACCATTGCCCAAACCTGGTTCTGGAACCAGTACAACATGAGCATGACAGGCACCAATGCACAGGTGGTCAATGCAAACGGCTCACCCAGCACGGCCCCTGTGACATCCGGCTTTGACACCTGGGGCAGCTGCTGCGCCCGTACGTGGGATGTGCAATACACCCACACCGCGCCCTACATGGCTTTGACGGTGGATGCAGGCGCATTGAGCCTGGACGCCAGCGTGCGCAGCGATCAGCAAAAAGCCAGTGGTTACACATTGGCCGCCAGCACCACCACCAAAGCCTGGGACCCGGCCTCGCAGAAGCGGGTGCAATACGACGTGCTGAAGAGTTCGTATTCCGTGGGAGCCAACTACACCATCAACCGCGACCTGTCGGTCTTTGCGCGCAGCAGCGACGGCGTGTCCTTCAGCGCGGACCGCCTGTTGTACGGCAACCCGCTGGATGGCTCGGTGCCCATCGCCCTCAACCAGATCGAGCAGCAGGAAGCGGGTGTCAAGTGGCGTAGTGGTGGCTTGAGCCTGTTCTCCACATTGTTCAGTGCACGCACCACTGAGAGCAACTACGAGGCAACGACCCAAAAATTCACCGCCAACAAATACAGTTCGAACGGCCTGGAGCTCGAGGCTATCTGGAACGCGGGCGATTTCCGCCTGGCCGGTGGTGCCACCTGGACCAACGCCAAGATCACCGATTCCAACGATGCCAGCACAGTGGGCAAGAAGCCGCGCCGTCAGGCAGACTTTGTGTACCAGTTGGCGCCTTCTGTCACGCTGGATGCACTGGAGTTGGGTGCCGCCGTGGTGGGCACGGGTGACTCGTTTGGTGATGACGCCAACACCATCACCATGGCAGGTTTCACCACCGTCAACGCCTTTGCAAATTACCGCATCAATGCCAAGACGCAGGTGTCACTCCGGGTCAACAACCTGTTCAACACACTGGGCTACACCGAGATTGAAGGCGATGGCCACGCTGCACGCGCCGTTAATGGCCGCTCTGCCAGTGTCCAGCTGAAGTACACGTTCTAAGCTCAACACCCGACTTGAACAGCCACTGCGCCATGAACCAAAGACTGGTTTCTACGCCAACGCCAGACACGCAACCGGGCCACAAGCCAGGTTCCGTGCTGGTGCTGGGCGAGGCCCTGGTGGATCTGTTTGAAAGCGGACCCGAGGCGGGTGGTGCGCCATTCAATGTGGCACGGTCTCTGGCTGCGTTGCAAGTGCCGGTCACCTGCATCACCCGCATCGGTGATAGCGATCGTTGGGCCGACCTGTTGCTGAAGAGTGCTCAAGACTTTGGCTTGTCCACGGAGGGTTTCCAGGCCGATGCCTTGCACCCTACTGGTACGGTACAGGTGGTGCAAAAGGGTGCGGCGCACACCTTTCGCATCGCAGAAGACGTGGCTTGGGACTACCTTGATGCGGCTCAGGCGCAATCGGTCCTAAACACCACCCAGCCCCACGCATTTGTCTATTTCGGAACATTGGCCCAACGGCATATCGTGTCAAAAAATACGGTACGGGAAACCCTCCGTGCATCCAGTGCCGTGCGTTATCTGGATCTGAATTTGCGCGAAGGCCCTGACAACCGCAGGTTGGCGGAAGAGTCGTTGACCTTGGCCGATTGGGTCAAGGTGAACGACGAAGAATTGTTGCAACTGCTCGCTTGGCAAGGCGGAGCAGCCATGTGGTCCGAAGGCTGGCAATCGCCCGATTTCAATGCCGGTGTGGCCAGGCTGATGGATCAGTACCAGTTACAGCGTTTGGTCGTCACGCGCGGCCCGCAGGGCTATGCCAGTTTCAACAGCCACGGCACGTGTGATGCAGAAGGCCCAGGCCTGGTCGTGCCAGCGATTGTGGACACCGTAGGCGCTGGCGACGGCTTTAGCGCCATGCTGCTGGCCTGTCAGGTAGCTGGGCGGACGCTGCCCTGGTCTCTGGCCCTGGCCAACGAATATGCGGCGGCGGTCTGCGGGCACCGAGGCCCCCTGGCACACGACCTGCAGAACTACGCAGCCTGGCGCAAACGGCTGGGCACCAGCATCACCTGCAACGCGATCTGACCCACGACCACGACAACAACCAGAGAAACACCGCTGATGTTCTTCACCAAACCCAACTTGTCGATCTGGCAAATCATCAACATGAATGTCGGCTTCTTCGGCATTCAGTTCAGCTTTGGCCTGCAGCAAAGCAATATGAGCCCCATCTACAAATACCTGGGCGCCGACGAGGCCACTTTGCCCTTGTTGTGGTTGGCGGGGCCCATGACTGGCCTTCTGGTGCAGCCCATCATCGGTGCCATGAGCGACCGCACGGTGTCACGCTGGGGTCGGCGCACGCCCTATTTCATGATCGGGGCCATTCTGTGCAGCCTGGGCCTGCTGATCATGCCTATGAGCCCCACGCTGTGGTTTGCCGCGGGATTGCTGTGGATACTGGACGCGGCCAACAACGTGACCATGGAGCCCTACCGCGCCTATGTCAGCGACCGTCTGAACCGTGACCAGCACTCGCTGGGCTTCCTGACGCAGAGTGCCTTCACCGGTCTGGCCCAGACGCTGGCCTACCTCATGCCGTCCATACTGATCGGCATGGGCATGAACCGCGACGCGGTGGGTGACAACCACATCCCGCAGGCCACGATGGCTGCGTTTGTCATGGGAGCTGTGTTCTCCATCGTCACGGTGTGGTGGTCCATACGCAAAGTGCCCGAACTACCGCTGCCCCCACAGGCCATTCAAGAGATGCGCGCAAGGCCCACCGGTGGCATCGCTACGTTGCGCGAAATCTGGGTGGCTATCAAAGAGATGCCCAGCACCATGCGCAAGCTGTGGTGGATGAAACTGTTCCAGTGGTACGCCATGATGTGCTACTGGATCTACATCGTGCCCTCGCTGGCCAAGACGATGTTCAACACGTCGGACGCCACCACGGCCGGTTTTCGCGAGGCGGGCTTGCTCAATGGGCAAATCGGCGGTTTCTACAACTTCATAGCCTTTTTGTCGGCCTTTGCCATGGTGCCGTTCACCCGGCGTTTTGGCCCCAAGGTAGTCCACGCCGTGTGTCTGACGCTGGCCGCTGCGGGCATGTGGGTGTTGCCGGACATCACCAACAAGTGGTTGCTTTTTGTGCCCATGGTGGGCATTGGTCTGGCCTGGGCCAGCATCATGGGCAACCCCTACATCCTGCTGGCTGGTTGCATCCCGCCCGAGCGGGCTGGGGTTTACATGGGCATCTTCAACATGTTCATCGTGATCCCCATGCTGATCCAGATGTTAACCCTGCCCCTGTACTACGACGCATGGTTGGGCGGCAACCCCGACAACGTCATCCGCCTCGCTGGTGTACTGCTGCTCTGTGCCGCTGCCGCCGTGCTGATGATCGACACCAAGAATACAAAAGACGCTACGTCGACCCACTAACCAACAATGAAAAATCAGGTTCAACTCATCACCTACGTAGACCGCCTGGGCGGAGGCAACCTCCAGCAGCTGACCCAGTTGCTGGAAGGTCCCTTACAAGGTGTTTTTGGTGGCGTGCATTTGCTGCCATTTTTTGATGCCATAGACGGCGCTGATGCCGGCTTTGACCCCACTGACCACACTCAGGTAGACCCGCGCCTGGGCAATTGGGATGACATACGCGCGCTGTCCGAAGTGGTAGACGTGATGGCCGACGCCATCGTCAACCACATGTCCTGCGCATCACCCCAGTTCCAGGACTTTTGCGCGCGGGGCGATGCGTCGCCGTATGCCGGCATGTTCCTCACGATGGACAGCGTCTTTCCCAACGGTGCGCGTGAGCAGGATTTGCTGACCGTCTACCGCCCCCGTCCAGGTCTGCCCTTTACGGCAATGGCATTGGGCAATGGGCAGAAGAAGATGCTGTGGACCACGTTCACACCCCAGCAGTTGGACATCGATGTACAGCATCCGCAAGGCCAGGCCTACCTGACCAGCATCTTGCAGCGTTTTGCCGACAGCGGCATCCGCATGATCCGACTGGACGCTGCGGGTTACGCCATCAAGAAGGCTGGCACCAGTTGCTTCATGTTGCCCGAGACCTTTGACTTCATTTCCCGGTTTGCGCAGCAGGCACAAGGCATGGGCATGGAGGTGTTGGTCGAGATCCATGCCTACTACCAGCGCCAGATCGAGATCGCCAAACGTGTGGATTGGGTGTATGACTTTGCGCTGCCGCCGCTAGTGCTCAACACACTCTTCTTTGGCAACTGCCAGGCGCTGAAGGACTGGATTCGCATCCGCCCCCAGAATGCGCTGACCGTGCTGGACACGCACGATGGCATTGGCATCATCGATATTGGTGCCGATCCTGCAGACCGCGCGCACCACCCCGGCCTGCTGCCGCCGGAGCAACTCGACCAGTTGGTGGAGCGCATCCACACCAACAGCAAAGCCCAAAGCCGGCAGGCTACCGGTGCGGCCGCATCCAATCTGGACCTTTACCAGGTCAACTGCACTTTTTATGATGCGTTGGGTCGCAATGGTCTGGCCTACCTGTTGGCCCGCGCTGTCCAGTTGTTCATGCCTGGCGTGCCGCAGATTTATTACGTTGGCCTGCTGGCCGGTGAGAACGATATGGACCTGTTGGTTCACAGTGGCGTGGGCCGCGACATCAACCGCCAGCGCTTCAGTACCAGTGAAATTGCCGAGGCGCTGCAAAAGCCAGTCGTCAAAGACCTGATGGACCTGATCCGATTGCGCAATACCTGTGCGGCCTTTAACGGTGCATTCGCGTTGTTGCCTTCTTCGGATGAGACGCTGCACCTGATGTGGACCCATACAGATTCCCGGGCCGAGCTGTTTGTGGATTTCAGCGACCTCAGCTACAAGCTGACCATTTCGGACGCGCACCAGGCGGGCACCCCTGAGGTCCGCTTTAGTTGCGTATCTGTTTAACAAAAGAGGGCTCCAAACGAACAGGCGGGGTGGTGTGGGGGGGGCAAAAGACCCCGCACCGTTGTGGCACTTCGGTGCCACTTTTTTTGCGATACTGGCAGTGCCACGCCTGCTTGGCGCCCGGTTGAGGTTTCGGTACCTGGTGCCGGTTGCCTGCTTTGTCAGTGATTCCTTCAATGAGACGCCCCATGCCACACTGGTCACTTCAATCCCATCCCTGGTTGCGCTGCCTGCGCATTGCGTTGCTGTGTACAGGAGTGCTCGCTCTGACCGCGTGTGCCACCGGCATGGGCAAAGACCCCGAATCGGGCACGCAGGCCTTTCAGGTGCAGAACCGCTTGCTGCTGACACCCGCCAATGGCGGGCAGCGCATCACGGCCGCTGCCTTGCAGCCGGGGGACATCATTCTTTCGTCGACCAACGGGGTTACGTCCATGGGCATACGCTTGCTCACCGTTTCGCCGGTCAGCCACGCTGCGCTGTACCTGGGTAACGACGATGTTGCAGAAGCGGTGGGCACCGGCATTCGCACCCGCAAGATGGCGGACTTTATGGAAGACGAATCCACCATCGTTGCCTTTCGCCACCCCGGGGTGCGCTTGGAGCATGCCGATACCATGCGCAGCTTTGCCCAGGCCCATGCTGGCAAGAAGTACAACACGCTGGGTGTGGTGCTGCAAGCACCATTTACGCTGCAACGGCAGTATTGCGAACTGCCCTTGGTACCGACGCTGGTGCGGGATGCCTGTATCCGCGGTCTTGCGGCAATCCAACTGGGCGTGGCACGCAACGACCGCTTCTTTTGCTCGCAGTTTGTGCTGGCGGCTTACCAGGAGGCTCAGCTGCCATTGACGACAGCCGACCCGCTGCTGGTCAGCCCGGCCGACCTGCTGCACATGCGCGAAGGCGATGTACCTTCGGTGCGCATCGCGCAATCGCTGCAATACGTGGGCCACCTCAAGTCCGGCCCTGCCTCCACAGACGTCGAATTGGCCAGCAAGTAGCTTCAACCAAGGCAAAACGCGGCCCCCTCGGGGGGCAGGGAGCTACACGCAGTGAGCGACCGTGGGGGCTGGTTTACTGCCCCACATGCATGGTGAACCGCGCACCGTTGGAAAGGGTGCAGCTGCCGGTGCCCAGCGTGGCGGAGTTCATGGTGTAGCGGCAGTTGATATAGCTGCCCCGATTGCCGGCGCCGTTGGCAATGCCGTCCCGGGATGAACCTGCCTGACGGGTTGCCTCGCCCGCAAACGACTCGCCGTTGATGGTGGTCTGGAAATTACCACGACCGTTCAGGTCATTCGTGACGACCGCATTGACCATGCCATAACTGGTGGCAAGGTCGTTGGCCGGGTACAGCCGCGCGGCAAACGTGACGGGTTGGGTTGCGGGCGGTGGCACCACGACCTGGGTTGCGGACGGGTACGGTGACGGATACTGCCCCACTGGCACCACATAACAGCCCGACAGCGTAGCCACCCCGGTAGCCACCACTAACGCCAAAACAACACGGCGTGGCGCGTACACGCCTGACAGCTTCATTCCCATACATTTCCTTAAGGCCCAAGCACATGCTTGTGTGCACATTCTTGAAGCCCAAAGGCAGAAAAAGGATCAAATTCTTATTCTGGTATAGAAACTAGGTTAGAAAAGTATCGAAAAATGAGTCTCTTTATGGTGGGTGCCCGTGCGAGCGGTGAATCACTTGAGGTACTTGGCCCGGATTTTTTCAAACGTTCCATCTCGCTTGATTTCAGCCAAAGCTGCCCTGCACTTGTTCACCATATCGTCCGAGGTTTGTTTGCTAAAGGCCATATACAGACCTGTGGATAGCGCGTCCAGCTTGAAGGCCTTGACCACATCCGCCGGGTCCATGCCTTCGCGCTTGTAAAGGGCCACCATGGCCAGTTCGTCAATGGGGAACATGTCGATGCGCCGGGAAGCCAGCTTTTTGGCATTGGCGCTATCTTCAACAACCAAGTCCATGGGCACCTTTGCTTTCTCCAGATATTGCGCGCGCACATCGTCGCGCACCGCCCCTATCTTGTAGCTGCGTACTTCCTCCATGGATTGGACCTTGACTTCCGGTCGCGACTTGAGCCGGTACAAGTACACGTCATAGGGGGCGATCACATCGACCCACTTGAACAGGGTTTCCCGCTGGGCATTGCGTCCTATGGAATAGATCAGCACATTGGGGGCATCTTGTGCCATCTGGTAGGCCCGGGCCCAAGGGTAGATGCCCAGCTTGTAGCTGATATGGGTGCGTTTGAGAATCTCTTCCACCACTTCGGTGGCCATGCCAGAAATTTTCTTGCTATTACTGTCCTGGAAGTTGTATGGCGGGTACTCTTCGGTGACCACCGTCAACGTCTGTCCCCAGGCAGAAAAGGCGGACAAGACTACAAGCCATCCAACGACACCGGTCTTTGTAAAGAGTGACATCACGCGCTCCTAATTCTGGATTCATACTACGCCCGTAGTTGAAATTTGTACAGACGATGGCATGTTCAGCCCCTAACAGGTGGAGGGTTGTGTTGTGCCGCAAAATCGGAACCCGAGCCGCCGTAGTCGGCGCGCCTCTGCGCACCACGAAAGTGCATATTTTTTTGGAAAGTGACAGACATGACGCAGACCCTGGTAGGAATCATCGGAGGCAGTGGCCTCTACCAAATGGAGGGCTTGCAAGACGCAAAAGAGCAGCACATGCAGACCCCGTTTGGCAATCCTTCAGACGCCATCGTCACCGGCACGGTGTCTGGCGTGGGCGTGGCCTTTTTGGCCCGCCATGGGCGCGGCCACCGTCTGTTACCCACAGAAGTGCCTTACCGGGCCAACATCTATGCGCTCAAGCAATTGGGTGTGCGCTACGTATTGTCCGTTTCGGCCGTGGGTTCGCTACGTGAAGATTTCAAGCCGCTGGACATGGTGCTTCCAGACCAGTTCATCGACATGACCAAACGTCGCGAGAGCAGCTTTTTTGGTAACGGTGCCGTTGCGCATGTGTCCATGGCGCAACCGGTTTGTGCGCGGGTGTCGGACGCCCTGGCCCGCGCAGTGCGTACGGTGTTGGACGCAGAAAGTGCGCAGGCCCGCGGGGGCATTGCATTGCACCAGGGCGGCACCTATGTGTGTATGGAGGGGCCCCAGTTCTCCACCCAGGCCGAATCGCACTGGTATCGCAGCATGGGTGCTTCCGTCATAGGCATGACCAACATGCCCGAGGCCAAGCTGGCGCGTGAAGCCCAAATGGCATATGCCACGCTGGCCATGGTGACAGACTACGACTGCTGGCACCCGGTGGAAGCGCATGTGACCACCGATATGGCTTTGGCCAACCTTCTGCAGAATGCTGGGCGTGCGCAGAAGGTGATGGCCCAGGCGATCCGTCTGCTGGGCGCAGAACGTCCGGTCAGCCCGGCCCATATTGCCTTGCAAAGTGCCTTGGTTACCCAGCCCGATGCGATGGCCCCTGAGGTGCGCGAGCGCCTGGCTGCGCTGTTGACCTGATGCTGACCTTGCCCTTGGCCACCCGTTGCGGTGCAGCGTTGGATAACTGACCGGTGCCAGAGCCTTCGCTGAGCATCGTCTTACCGGTCTTGAATGAGGCCCAGGGCATTGCCGGTGTCTTGCGTGCGCTTGCCCCCATGCAGGCTCGCGGTGTTCAGGTCATTGTGGTGGATGGCGGCAGTACCGATGACACGGTCAAGCGGGCGCGCCAGGCCTTGCAGGACTCGGCGGGTGCCGCGCCCTGGCAGGTAATCACCCAGGTTCCGGCCGGCCGCGCCAACCAGATGAATGCCGGTGCCCGGCAGGCACGCGCGCCCCTCTTACTGTTCCTCCATGCCGATACCCTGTTGCCTCCACAGGCGGATGCGTTGGTTGCGGGAGTCCTCCGTGATGGCATACCCCAGTGGGGGCGCTTTGATGTGCGGATCCAAGGACAACACCCCATGCTGCATGTGGTTGCCGCACTCATGAATCTGCGTTCCCGCCTCAGTGGTATTGCTACCGGTGACCAGGCCTTGTTCATGACCCGTACCGCGTTTGACCAGGTGGGCGGTTTCCCGGCCCAGCCGCTGATGGAAGACATTGAAATCTCTAAGCGTCTGTTGCGCCTCTCAAGCCCGGCGTGTCTGCGCGAAAGGGTCATCACCTCCGGACGGCGGTGGGAAACGCGTGGCCTATGGCGCACCGTGCTGCTGATGTGGCGCCTGCGCTTTGCGTACTGGCGCGGCGTCTCACCGCAATTGCTGGCGGAAAGGTACCGTTGACTCAACCCACCCCTCCAAATACAACGCCACGCATCGTGGTGTTCGCCAAAGCACCACGCCCCGGTGTTGCCAAAACGCGCCTGATCCCTGCCCTGGGTGCGCAAGGTGCTGCTGACTTGGCGCTGCGCATGCTGCTGCACACCCTGGAGCAGGCATTGGCGTCCGGGGTCGGTGATGTAGAACTGTGCATGAGCCCCGGCCCCGGAGCCTCCGCATGGGACGGTGTGGCTTTGCCTCCAGACCTGCAGTTAAGTGACCAGGGCGAAGGTGATTTGGGTCAGCGCATGGCACGTGCAGTCGACCGTGTCACCACCACACTGGCGCAGCCCGTGTTGTTGATGGGAACGGACTGCCCAGCCCTGTCAGCGGCACACATCGCCCACGCCGCACAGCAGTTGCAGCAGCATGACGCAGTGCTTGTGCCTGTGGCAGATGGCGGTTACGTGTTGATGGGTCTGCATGCACCATGTGCTGAGGTGTTTAGCAACATGGCGTGGAGCACGGCTACCGTGGCGAGCGAGACCATTCGCCGCCTCGCGGGTCAAAACTGCAGCGTCTGGCTGGGGCCACGCTTGCATGACATTGATGAGCCGGACGATTTGGTGCACTTGCCGCTGTCCTTCATGGCATCCCCGTACCCGACTCTTGGTTCCTGAGATTGTCAGTGCGGGCGGGTTTTGGTAACCTGCAAACCAATACTCAGGGAGAAGCGCATGCGCATGAATATGCCGGTTACGCAGCACGAGCGAGACTACCCCGCCGATCAGATGTTGGTATCCACCACCGACACCAAGGGGGTCATCACGCATTGCAACCGCGCATTTGTAAGCGTCAGTGGCTACAGCTACGAAGAACTGATTGGTCAACCCCACAATCTGATCCGACACCCGGATATGCCGCCTGCGGCTTACAAAGACATGTGGGCCACCATCGGTCGGGGCCACCCCTGGACAGGCATCGTCAAAAACCGCAGTAAAAGCGGCGATCACTACTGGGTGCAAGCCAACGTCACCCCGATCCTGGAAAACGGCAAGCCCACGGGGTATATGTCGGTGCGTACCAAACCAAGCCGCCAACAGATTGACGGTGCAGAAGCCCTCTACAAGCAGATGATGGCGGCCAGCGACGCTGCAGTCTTGCCTTTCTACCTCAAGGCTGGCGCGGTGCGTTACAAAGGGCTGCGCGGTATCTCGGGCGCAGTACAGCAGTGGGGCATGACCACCCGCCTGGGCTGTGCACTGGGTGTGATGATTCTGCTGGGCATGTTGCCCCAGTTCCTGGACGTGCAGGGTATGGCCCGCTTGGGTCTTCAACTGTTGGTGCTGCTCTTTGGCGGTGCCTTGGTACTGGCCTGGTTCAGCCGGGGCTTTGCGCAATCGCTGGAGGTAGCTGAACGCTTGGCGGACGATCTGGCAGGTTGCAACCTGACCACGCAGGTGTCAGACCAATACCCGCCCCCCATGGGCGGGCTCATCCGCAGTCTCAGGCAGATCCAGGTCAACTTGCGCGCCGTGGTGGGCGATGTGCGCACCGAGATTGAAGGTTTCAACCAATCGGCTGCGGAGATCGCATCCGGCAGTATGGACCTATCGGCTCGCACGGAATCCCAGGCCAGCAGCCTGGAAGAGACAGCTGCGTCGATGGAAGAGCTGTCCAGCACCGTCAAACACACGGCGGATACTGCTGTGCAGGTCGCCATCCAAAGCCAGGACAGCACAACCGTGGCTTCCCAGGGCAGTGCCGCCGTGCACCGGGTAGCACAGGCCATGCAGGCGATTGATGCGTCGTCGGTCAAGATGGGTCACATCATTGGCGTGATTGAGGGAATCGCTTTCCAGACCAATATCCTGGCGCTGAACGCCGCTGTCGAAGCAGCCCGTGCGGGGGAACAGGGACGCGGATTTGCCGTGGTGGCGACGGAGGTGCGGGCCCTGGCCAAGCGCAGCGCCGTCGCAGCCAAGGAAATACGCGAACTGATTGCCGCGTCTGCGCAGCAGATTACCGAAGGCGCGGAGCAGATGAAGAGTGCCGGCAGCACCATTGACGAGGTAGTGAAGTCGGTCCAGGAGGTCAGCAGCCTCATACAGGTGATCACCAATGCCACCAAGGAGCAGGCCACCGGCATTGCCCAGGTCAACGAAGCCGTCAACCAACTGGACAATGTGACCCAGCAAAATGCAGCATTGGTGGAAGAGTCGGCCGCCTCAGCCGAAGGTCTTAACCACAGTGCGGTGATGCTGAGCCGTGCGGCGGAAGTCTTTCGCCTTTAAGGCGCCATGAAACCTTTGCTCTTCATGAGTGCCTGAAGCTTCTGCGAATCGCGCTCAAAAGTTTGAGGCGCATATTTCAAATCACTGGTGTAGTACTGGGCTAGCGAAGTGATGCCGTGTTCGTCCATTCGTCTGACCATGTCTTCACCCATACCGCGGTAACGGGTCCAGCCATTGACTTCGCGGTCCTTGAACTGGTCGTCAATGTCATGTGCTCCCGGACGCTGGTAGCGTTCATTGTGAATCCAGGCCCGGGCCGGCATTCGGTCGCGCTGGGCAGGTGCCTCCCCAGGCCACCCTACCACCATGCTGGTTACGGGTAGACAATGGTCAGGGCACTCCAAATACTCCGAAATTTCCGCCATGGAATGCAAAGTTGTTCCCATGTAGCAGATGCCCAAGCCGTAACTCTCAAGCGTCAGTGCGACAGTTTGTGAAAGGATGATGGCATCGAACGACGCCACGTGCCAACTGATCAGGTTCCCAAAGTTCAGCCGCGCGTCACGCTGTGTGAGCCACTGTCGCGTGCGAAAGCTGTCCGCGCAAAAGGTCAGGACCAGTGGTGCCTGATTGACCATGGGCTGCCCGAAATGCAGGTCACACAAACGCGCTTTGCGTTCCGCATCAAACGTCTTGATCACGGAAACCATATTGAGATTTCCGCTTGACGACGAGCCTTGGAGCGAATCTACGAGTATGCGATCGATCAGGTCCGCGTCCACGGCGCGTTGTTCAAAAGTCCTGATCGAGCGGTGGGCCTGTAAAAGGTCCGTGATAGGGGTATGCATGGGATAGAACTGGGTATGGGATGCGGTTGACGGCCTCCATGGTAGTCGTGATCCGCCCAATGGTGAGGTATGCAAATTACATCAAGACCATCTGGGGATATGCTGAAAACCCGCAATATCCGGCATGCAAACGTCGCTTGACGCAAAATTGAGCCGCTGACTGTAAGAAACGTCCGTTAGCTCCGACTAAGGCCCATCACAGCAAATTCTGATTGATTCATGCACGCCACACTGCCCCTACTGGTTAACACCGCCTTTCCCGCACTGCGCCGTACGGCCCTCGAAACGCTACAAGTGAATCTGGGCTATCGCTGCAACCAGAGCTGCGTGCATTGCCATGTGAATGCCGGGCCCAATCGCAAAGAGATGATGGACGACGACACGCTGGCGCTGATTCCCGAGGTGATCCGTGTGCGGGGCATCCGCTCGCTGGACCTGACTGGTGGAGCACCCGAACTGCACCAAAGCTTTCGCGAACTGGTGCTGGCGGCGCGGCGTCTGAATGTGAACGTGATTGATCGTTGCAACCTGACCATTCTTTCGGAGCCGGGTCAGGAGGATCTGGCCGAATTTCTGGCGGCCAACGCCGTGGAAGTGGTTGCCTCCTTACCCTGCTACTCGGCAAAAAATGTAGACGCACAGCGCGGCGATGGCGTGTTCGAGCGCAGCATCGCGGGACTGCGCCAGCTCAACGCACTGGGTTATGGCGTGCCAGGCACGGGGCGCGTGCTCAACCTCGTCTACAACCCGTTGGGCGCCAGCCTTCCGCCGGCACAAGGTCCACTCGAAGCAGACTACAAGCGCGAACTGTTTGATCACTTTGGTATCGTTTTTAATCAGCTGTTTGCGCTGGCCAACATGCCCATCCAGCGCTTCGGCTCCACGCTGATCAGCAAGGGACAGTTCAGTACCTACATGCAGCTATTGCGCGACAGCCATTCAGATGCCAACCTGCCAGGCGTGATGTGCCGCAGTACCGTGAGTGTGGACTGGCAGGGTTATCTGTACGACTGCGATTTCAACCAGCAACTCGGGCTGCCGCTGCCGCTGGGCAAGCGTCCGCACCTGCGTGATTTGCTCGCGCAAGACTTGGCCGACCGGCCGATCCGCGTGGCTGACCACTGCTACGGCTGCACGGCCGGGCAAGGCAGCAGCTGCGGCGGCGCACTGAAAGCCTGAGCGTGAAAAAACTGGTCCTGCTGGCGGCGCTGGCCGCCCTCGTCGTTGCGTTCTTCGCCTTCGGCCTGGACAAGTATCTGACGCTGACTGCGCTCAAAGAGAGCCAGACCCGCTTTGCCGCGCTGCGCGCCGAAGCGCCTGTGGCCACGGCCGCGGCTTTTTTCGCGCTCTACGTGCTCGTCACCGCGTTGTCGCTGCCAGGTGCGGTGATCATGACACTGGCTGGTGGTGCCCTGTTTGGCTTTGTGACCGGGTTGGCGCTGATTTCGTTCGCCTCCAGCATCGGCGCCACGCTGGCCTTTCTCGCCTCGCGCTACCTGTTCCGCGACGCAGTGCTGAGCCGCTTCGGCGCGCGCATGAAAGCGATGGACGAAGGCATAAAGCGCGAGGGTGGGTTCTACCTGTTTGCGCTGCGCTTGGTTCCGGTGTTCCCCTTCTTCCTGATCAATCTGCTGATGGGGCTCACCAGCCTGCCTGCGCGCAGGTTCTACTGGGTCAGCCAGCTGGGCATGTTGGCCGGTACGGCGGTATTTGTGAATGCGGGCACTCAACTGGCACAGTTGGAGAGTTTGTCCGGCATCCTGTCGCCGGGCCTGATCGCCTCTTTTGCGCTGTTGGGTGTCTTCCCATTTGTCGCAAAGAAGCTGCTGGCCATCGCGCAGGCGCGTCGCGTCTATGCAAAGTGGACCAGACCCGCCAAGTTCGACCGCAACCTGATCGTGATTGGCGGCGGCGCCGCGGGCTTGGTGTCGGCTTACATCGCCGCCGCGGTGAAGGCCAAGGTGACCCTGATCGAAGCCCACAAGATGGGCGGAGACTGCCTCAACTATGGCTGCGTGCCCAGCAAAGCCATCATCAAGTCTGCCCGCGTGGCCCACACTCTGCGCCATGCGGATCAATATGGGCTCGCAGCAAGCGAACCGGCTTTCAGCTTCCGCGCCGTGATGGCGCGCGTGCACAAAGTGATTGCCGACATATCGCCGCATGACAGCGTGGAGCGCTACACCGCGCTGGGCGTCGAGGTGCTGCAGGGCTATGCAACGGTGGTCGATCCCTGGACGGTAGAGATCAAGCTCAACGATGGCGGCACGCAGCGCCTCACCACGCGCAGCATTGTCATTGCCGCCGGCGCGCGGCCCTTCGTGCCGCCGCTGCCCGGGCTGGATGCCGTCGGCTATGTCACCAGCGACACACTGTGGGACAAGTTCGCCACGCTCGACGCACCGCCTGCGCGCCTCGTCGTGCTGGGTGGCGGGCCGATTGGTTGTGAGCTGGCGCAAGCCTTTGCGCGTCTGGGCTCACAGGTCACACAGATCGAGATGGCGGATCGCCTGCTCGCCCGCGAAGATGACGAGGTTTCGCAGCACGCCTTGCAAAGCCTGGTGCGCGACGGTGTGCAGGTCCTGACGAGTCACAAGGCACTGCGTTGCGAGCAGGATGCATCCGGCAAGTACGTGGTTGTCGAACACGCTGGAAAGCAGCAGCGAATCGCTTTCGATGAACTCGTTTGTGCGGTGGGCCGCGTTGCGCGCCTGACCGGCTACGGATTGGAGAGCTTGGGTATTCCGGTGGAGCGTACGGTTGTGACCAACGAGTACCTGGAGACGCTCTACCCCAACATCTTTGCGGCCGGTGATGTGGCTGGGCCGTATCAGTTCACCCACGCTGCTGCGCACCAGGCCTGGTATGCAGCTGTCAACGCGTTGTTTGGGACCTTCAAGAAGTTCCAGGCCGACTACCGTGTCATTCCCGCCGCCACCTTCATCGACCCGGAGATCGCGCGCGTTGGCCTGAACGAGCAGGAGGCGAAAGCGCAAGGCATTGCGTATGAACTGACGCGGTACGGTATTGACGACCTGGATCGCGCGATTGCTGATGGTGCGGCGCATGGCTTTGTGAAAGTGCTGACCGAGCCGGGTAAGGATCGTATCCTCGGCGTCACCATCGTTGGTGAACATGCGGGTGACCTGCTCGCTGAATTCGTGCTGGCGATGAAGCACGGCCTGGGGCTTAACAAGATTCTTGGCACCATCCACACCTACCCTACGTTGGCCGAGTCAAACAAGTATGTTGCCGGTGAATGGAAGCGGGCCCACGCGCCGCAGGGCGTGTTGCGCTGGTTGGCGCGTTACCACGCATGGCGCCGCGGATGAGCATGTTGGTATCGCCTAAGCTCGTCTGGTTGTTTTCGCTGGCGGTGCTGCCCGCTATCGTGCACGCCGTCGACGTTGGCCGTTTTCCGCCAGGCAGTGGCGCGCCGCCTGCACCATGGCAATTGCAGCGCATCAACGACAAATTGACACCCACGCAGTACAACTTGCGCGAGTGGGATGGGGTGCCCGCTATTGAAGCGCGGGCAAATGCCAGCATGGCACTGATGGCGCGCCCACTGTCGGTTGACCTGGCGCAAACGCCGGTTTTGTGCTGGCGCTGGCGCGTAGATGCGCCGCTCAAGACCGCTGACCTGCGCACCAAGGCGGGCGACGACTACGCTGCACGCATCTACATCACCTTCGCGCTCAAGCCCGAGGCACTGGACTTCGGTACGCGCGCCAAGTTGCGTATTGGCCGCGCCATTTTTGGCCCGCAGCTGCCCGATGCCGCGATTAACTACGTGTGGGACAACCGAAACCCGATTGGCACCCGCGCACCCAATGCCTACACCGAGCGTACGCGCATCATCGTCACCCGTACGGGCGCGGTGGATGCTGGCCGCTGGGTGGATGAGCGCCGCGATGTTCTTCTGGACGCCACACAGGAATTCGGGCCGCACATCGCCGCGACCCAGCAGCTGGCCCTGGCTAGCGATACCGACAACACCGGCGAAGAAGCCCATGCTGGCTTTGCCGATCTGCATTTCGTTGCGCGTGACGCTGCATGCGCGTTCTGACCCGGCTTTTATTGCACTTCTCACTGCTCAAGGACATTACATGCCAATGGCCCAACGCCTGTTAACCCTTTTTGTCACTGCGCTGCTCGCCGTCTACGCCGCCACGCCTGCCCTTGCGGCAGAGCCGCCGCTGAAGTTTGGCGTGGGCCTGTTCCAGCCCGACAAGGACAAGAACAATGCCACGTACAAGCCGCTGGCTGACTACCTGGCCAAGCAGCTGGGCCGCGCTGTTGAACTGCGCACGGTGGACTCCTGGGAGGGGCTCGCCAAGTCGCTTGCCAATGGAGAGACCGACATTGCACTGATGGGCCCCTGGGGCTATGTGCTGGCCAATAACGAAGCTGGTGCGCAGGCTATTGCCACCATCCTCTATGACGGCAAGCCGGAGTATTTTGCGATCATGGTGACGCGCCCGGACTCGGGCATCAACAGCCCCAAGGACCTGATAGGCAAGAGCTTTGCCTTCGGCGACAAGGGCTCTACCTCGGGGTATCTGATCCCATTTCACTATTTCATGACGCAGGGTATCGACCCTGAAAAATACTTCAGCAAGCTGTTGCACACCTCGCACCAAGCCATAGAAACGCAGGTTACACAGGGCAACCTGGATGCGGGGGCCGACTACAACCGCAACCGCAATGCCATGATCGAGCAGGGTCTTATCAAGGCAGCTGATTCGAAGATCATCTGGCAGTCTGCGCCACTGCCCAATGATGCATTTGCGGTGAGCAGTGCGCTGGCCAAAGATGCCGCGCTGATTGCCCGCCTGCGCAGTGCGCTGAAGGGTGTTGAAGCCGAACTCAAACGTCAGCCCGCGCTGTTGCCACCGCATTACACCGGCTTTGTCGAGCGCGACAACACCTTCTACAAACCCATTCGCGATGCGGGTCTGGCGACTGGCAAACTGCAGTCGCGCCGACAGCCTTAAAGCGCAATGATGGTCTCCGCTGTTCCTCGTTTCGCTTTGCCGCGCCTGCGCGGACGCGCGGGCTTTCTGGGCCTCAGCCTGACGTATGCCCTGCTGGTGGCGACCTGTCTGGTGAGTTTTGTCGCGCAAGGGGACATTTCGATGGGCCGCAACCCGTTTGACAACCTGTTGCGCACCCTGGGTGATTTTGCACATCCGAGTTTTCTCGATGTCTGGTTTGGCGACACCCGCCTGGAATACCGCAGCGACGACGGCACGGTGCTACGCGTTGAAAACCGGCAGGACGTGGAGGCGAAGTATCTGGCCGGTCTGGCTGAGGCCACATGGACGACTTTCCGCATTGCGACGCTGGGCTCACTCCTTGGCGCGCTGCTGGCGTTGCCGCTGGGGGTATTGACGGCGCGCAATCTGGGCGCGCCGCAACCCTTGCGCTTGGCCGCCAAGGGCGCACTCGATGTGGCGCGTGCCATCCATACCCTGGTGTTTGGTATTGTGCTGGTTGGCATCGTCGGCCTTGGTCCTACGGCGGGCATCCTTGCCATCGCTTTTCATTCGATGGGAACCTATGGCAAGCTCTTCGCCGAATCCATCGAAACCCTTGACATGGCCGCCATCAACGCCGTGCGCGCGGTCGGCGCCAGCCCCACGCAGGTTTTCTTCAATGCCGTGTGGCCCACCGTGCTGCCGCAGTTTGTGTCCAGTCATCTCTATGTGTGGGAATTCAACATCCGCGACTCCACCATCCTGGGCCTGATCGGCGCCGGCGGGCTGGGCCTGTTGATCACCGAGGCGACTGCCCTGTTCCAGTGGGGGCGTCTGGCCACTGTTCTAATCGTCATCGTGCTGCTGGTGGCTGGTTTCGATGCCCTCAGCCGTCGTATCCGCAATGCACTTGCATGAGCACATCGACCCACATCCTGCTGCGCCAACTCGACTGTCCCACTGGCGGCTCTCTGCATTTGCACATTGCCCAGCTCGCCATTGCGCCGGGAGAGCGCGTGGCCCTGATCGGCCCCAATGGTGCGGGGAAGTCCACGTTGTTTCGCCTGCTCGGTGGCTTCGTGCGGCCCGCGGCTGGCGAGGTCAACGTGCTGGGGCATGCGTTGCATGGCACACCGGACCCAGCAGACCTGCGCCGCTTGCGCGCAAGTGTCGGCCAGATCCTGCAGGGGCTGCACCTGGTGGGGCGTTTGACGCTGCGTGAGAACGTGCTGATTGGCTGCTTGCCGCGTGTGCCCGGCTGGCGAAGCTGGGTGCGCAAGTTCCCGCCCGCAGAAATCGCCGCAGCTGAGGCGGCCCTGGCAGCTGTAGGCCTGGGCAGCCGCGGTGACACCCGTGCCGACAGTTTGTCGGGCGGCGAGCGGCAGAAAGTGGCCATTGCGCGGCTGCTGCTGCATCGCCCGCAAATCATCTTTGCTGATGAGCCCACCGCCGCGCTTGATCCCGCAGCGGCGCAAGAGCTGTGCCGGCTGATGTCGGACACAGCCCGCGCGCAGGGTGCAACGCTGATCACGGTTCTGCACAACCCCGCGCTGATTCCATTGCTGGCCGACCGTGTGATCGGCATGCAGCGTGGTCGCATTGCGTTCGATCTGCCGCTTGATGCGCTTAGCGAATCACATTTGGCCCGGCTGTATCGGCAGGACCCGACCGCCGCCAGTGCCATAGGCGAAGTTGAACCGACTGTGTTGGAGGCCTGTCCGACATGAACGCTGGCCGCAGCTGCCCCATCGCCTACCGCTATGGCGCCAACGCGCTCGCACGGGCAACCACCACCCGCGCCGACACGCTGTACGTGATCGGTGGTCTGTACGGCAACCCCTTTGCCTTGCGCACCCTGATCGACATGGCGGCGCGTGAAGATGGGCCGGTCAGGTTGTGTTTCAACGGCGACTTCAACTGGTTCAACGTTGATGACGCGGGATTTCGGGCCATCAACGAATGTGTGCTGCAGCACGACGCCATTGTTGGCAACGTCGAGCACGAATTCCGCAATCCACTGGATGACGCGGGCTGCGGTTGCGCCTACCCGGAAAGTGTGGACCAAGGTGTGGTTGAGCGTTCCAACCGCATCCATGCCCGCCTCAAGCACAGCGCTGCGCGCCACCCTGATCTGCTGGCGCAGTTGGCCGAGCTGCCGCTGTACGCGCGTTACCAGGTCGGCGACTGCCGCGTCGGCATCGTGCATGGCGACGCCGATTCACTGGCGGGCTGGCATTTCGATCCCGCCGAGCTGGACCGCGCGGAAGCATTGCCCGACATCCAGCGTTGCTTTGCCCAGGCCCAGGTCGACATGTTTGCCAGCAGCCATACCTGCTCGGCCGGCCTGCGGCGATTTACGCTGCAGACGGGGGAGGGCTTGATCGCCAACAATGGCGCGGCCGGTATGCGCAACTTCCAGGATGTGCCGGGCGGCCTGCTGACGCGCATCTCCACCACGCCTTCGCCCCATCCGGTGTTGCAGGAAGAGCGCATCGCCGGGGTGTGCGTCGCCGCGCTTCCGATAGCCTTTGACAGCGACGCCTGGCAGGCGTACTTCCTCAGCCAATGGCCGCCGGGCAGCGATGCGTACAACTCTTATTTCACACGCATTCAGAGTGGTTCGATGCTTTAGATGTAGCAATTGCTGTTTTTATAGCAATGCATGACAATTTGGACCATGCAAACCTTTGACGACATCAGCATCCGCCGTCCCGCGCTGGCAGACTCCTACATCGCCCTGCTGAAGGCTCAGCCTGGCCGCCCCATTGCGCTCTTTGCGCCCCGCCGGGTTGGCAAGACCTATTTTCTGGACGGTGACCTGGCGCCGGCCGCCGAACGGGCAGGCCTGCTCCCGGTGTATGCCGACCTGTGGCTGCAGCGTTCCGCACCGTTGGACGCCATCAACCACACCCTGGAAGAGGCGCTGGACGATGCCAGGGTGCCCAAGTCGTCCGCCTCTAAGCTCGCCAAAACGGCGGTTCGCAAGATCGGTGCCTTGGGTGCCAGCATCGAACTGGGCGACGAGCCCAGCCGGCGCCCACTACCCGACAAACCCGAGCTGCGCATGGACGCACTCATCACCCGCCTGGCCAGCGCATCGGGCAAGCCGATCTTGCTGATGCTCGATGAGATCCAGGTGCTGGGCCAGTCTGCCCAAGGCGAGGCCGCGGTGGCCACGGTGCGCGCGGTGCTGCAAAAGCACAACAAGAAGGTGTTTGCCGTGTTCACCGGGTCGTCGCAAGAAGAACTGGGCGAAATGATGATGGCTGCCGGTGGCCCCATGTACCAGTTTGCCCAGTTGATGACCTTTCCCTTTCTGGACACCGGCTACCTGCAACAGCTGGCCGCGCACTACCACCGTGTGCACCCTAGCAAGAGCCTGGATATCGCCGCCTTGCAGGGCCTGTTTGAACACATTGGCTACAAGCCGGCGCTGATGAAAGACATCGTCAAGGAAATGTCGGCCGAGGGCATTACCGATGTGGACCAGGCGCTGGCCCGTTTCATGGCCGATGACCGCAACGTTCCGGCCTGGCAGGGCCTGCTGGCCCACCTGCAGCCACTGGAGCAGGCGCTCCTGGTGGTGTTGGCCCATGGCCTGGCTCCCATGGGGAAGGACAGTCTGCAGGCGCTAGCCCGCATGACCGGCAAAGCGGTCACGCTGGCCAAGGTACGCGTGGCGCTGGACCGCATGCGCAAGGCCGGCATTTTGTCCAAGCCGCCCTCGGTGGGCTACATGATCGAAGACCGCCTCTTCAAGGACTTTTTGGTCAAGTCTTATGTGTCCAAGTACGTGGCCGATGGCCGCCTGAAAAGCCTGGCACCATGATCTGGCACTGCCCGGTCCGGATTTTGATGTGCAATTGCTACCAAATATGTAGCTACATAGTGATGTTTCACGGGGGCTAGGTCCCTGTTTTTCATATAGCGATGGCATAGAAAGCACCTCAGGCGTAGACTGGCGCTCTTTTGCATCAAGAATACAGATCGGCTCTGGAGCGTGCATGGCAATTGAACTGGGCTCAGGTGACAAGCTGGTGTTGTTGGCCGAGGGGCTGGATCAGCTCGATATCGGCCTCACCGTGTTTGACCGCGACCTGGTTCTGGTGGCGGCCAACACCCGTTTCCAGCAATTGCTGAACTTCCCCGACGCCCTGTGCCGACCTGGCGCGACCATGCTCGATGCCCTGCGCTACAACGCAAAACAGGGCGAATACGGCCCCGGCGCGGTCGACGAATTGGTGGGCCCGCGTCTGGAGCTTGCCAAGCAATTTTTACCGCACCGCTTTGAGCGCGTGCGCCCGGACGGCACCATCATCGAGGTCTGCGGCCACCCCCTGCCCAGTGGCGGCATGGTCACCACCTACACCGATGTCACCATACCGCGCCAGCGCGAACAGGCCCTGCGGGAACTGAAGTCCGAGCTGGAGCAGCGGGTTGAGGCCCGCACCGCCGAGCTGCGCCACCGCGAGGCTGAACTCGCGCGCAAGGCCGCCCTGCTGGAATCTGTTATCAGCAACGTCAACCAGGGCATCAGCTACGTCAACGCCGATCTCGTCATCGAGATGTGCAACACCAAGTTTGGCGAACTGCTGGAGCTCCCCGCCGAGCTGTGCCAACCAGGCGTGCCCTTTGAAAACCTGGCCTATTTCAATGCCCGGCGTGGTGAATACGGACCTGGCGACGTCGAAGAACTGGCGCGTCAACGCATAGAGATTGCCAAAAAATTCCTGCCCCACCGTTTTGAGCGCACCCGCCCCAGCGACGGCAAGACCCTGGAGATCATGGGTATGCCCACGCCGGACGGCGGCATGGTCACAACCTACCTGGATGTCAGTGAACGCAAGGCCCAGGAGCGCGCCCTGCAACGCGAGCGCGAGCGCTTGACCAATATCCTCAAAGGAACCAATGCCGGGTCGTATGAGGCCAATCTGCAGACCGGCGTGGTGCAGATCAACGACCGGTGGGCGGAGCTGACGGGGCACAGCCGTGAGGAGCTTGGCCCTTTGACATTGCAGACCCTGCCCAGATTCATGCACCCAGACGACATAGGACCTGCTCAAGCTGCACTGGTGCAGCATTTGAAAGGCGAAACCCCCTATTACCGCTTTGAGCACCGGCTCAAACACAAAGACGGGCACTGGGCATGGGTGGCAGCCCACGGCCAGGTGGCTACCTACACGCCGGATGGCCGTGCGGAGTGGATGGCCGGCGTCTACATGGACATCGCCGAGCGCAAGGCCGCCGAGCAGCGCATACAGGAACTCAATGAAACGCTGGAAGAGCGCGTAGCCGAACGCTCGGCCCAGCTCAACGCGGCCATGCAGACCCTGCACCAGTCCCAAGACGCGCTGGCCCGCAGCGCGGCCAAGGCCACGCTGGGCACCCTGGTTGCCAGCGTGACCCATGAGCTTGCCACCCCGCTGGGCAATAGCCTGATCACCGCCAGCACCTTTACCGATCTGACCCGGCGGCTGCAGGCACAAACGGAGGCAGGACAGCTCAAACGCTCCGATCTGACGTCATTTTTGTCCGAAGTGCTGGAGGGTGGGGCACTGATCGAGCGCAACCTGCACCGCGCAGTAGCCCTGGTGCAAAACTTCAAGCAGGTGGCCGCCGACCAGGCCAGCGAACAACGCCGCAGTTTTGACCTGGCGGATGTGGTCAAAGAGGTGCTGGACACGTTGAGCCCAAGCCTCAAACGCCACACGCACCGGGTGTTGGTGGATGTGCCCGAAGGCATTGCGGTAGACAGCTTTCCCGGAGCCTTGGGGCAGGTGCTGATCAACCTGATCAACAACGCCTACTTGCATGCCTTTGACGGACGTACCGACGGAACCGTGCGCATTGCGGCCCAGGCCCACTATGGCTGGGTCGACCTGCAGGTGGCAGATGATGGCATTGGCATGTCGAAAGAGCTGCTGTCGCAGCTTTTCCAGCCCTTCTTCAGCACCAAGATTGGTCGGGGCGGTACGGGCCTTGGGATGACCATTGTGGAAAACCTGGTCAAGAAAACACTGCACGGCAGCCTGGAAGTGCAGTCCAGCCCTGGCCACGGCAGTACTTTCCGTATCCGCATTCCCTTAAGGGCGCCCAGCGACGATGAAATGCTGTTTGATGCCCACATTTAGGGGGTTTTATTAGGCTTGGCACCTAAACAACGTGTCACCGTTTCGTCATAGACTGTGAAGCGTTGGAACCCGTCGCATAACAGGAGTCTAGGAAATGCACCGTCGTCGCCCCGTCGTTCGCCACGCCCATGTGGGTGCGCCCCATGTGCTGAGCTCGCTGCTGGAAGGCCGTGGACTGCTGGAAATGGCCCTTTTGCCGGCCTCCCTGCCCTTGTTGATGGAGGCACCCCACGGTGATGGTCACCCGGTACTGCTGGTGCCGGGCTTCATGGCCAGTGAATCCTCGCTGATCGGCCTGAAGCTGATGCTGCAAAACAAGGGCTACGACGTACACACCTGGGGCCTGGGCCGCAACATGGGCTTTCGCAGCAAACATGCCAACGCCCTGCCGCAAAAAATCCGCCATCTGCACTACATCACCGGTAAAAAGGTCAGCCTGGTGGGCTGGAGCCTGGGTGGTGTGTTCTCCATGTACGGCGCACTGAATTCAACCGAGTGTGTGCGCTCCATCATCACGCTGGGCAGCCCGGTCAGCGTGGATGCAGAAGGCAGTCAGTCGCCTACGGCCGTCAAGGCCCTTTATCGGCTGGTGTCGCACCGCCTGGGTGCCGGCGCCCATGTGATGCAGCCCAAGGTCAAGGTCATGCGTGAGCGCCGCCGCCTGGCCATACCCACCAGTTGTCTGTATTCGGTGTCCGACGGCGTGGTACCCCCGCAAGAGGCCACCATCGACGGCGACCCGGCCCTGCATGAAAACATCCAGGTGCCCGGCAGCCATATTGGCCTGGGTTTTAATGGCATCGTGTTGTCCATCGTGGCGGACCGCCTGGCCCAGCCCGAGAATCAGTGGAAGCCCTTTGTGCCCCACGGCCTGCTGGAACGTGTGCTCAACGCAACGGGTGCCAAGCATCCCAGCGCAACGGCCACCGCCAGCCCCAATTGAAATTTGAAAGTTTTTGCATGCGCCAACTGAGCGAACACGACGCGGCCTACATCTACTCGGACAGCGCCCACGCCAACTCCAACCTCACGCTGCTGCACATCTACGACCAGTCCACCGCGCCGGGTGGTGTGGTGCGCTTCAAGCAGATCCTGGCCCACGTGGAGAGCAGGCTCGACAAGCTGCCCAACTTCCGCGAAAAAATCCTGCGTGTGCCGCTGGACCTGGATTACCCGTATTGGGTAGAAGACGAAAACTTCAACATCGAATACCACGTGCGCCACATAGCCCTGCCCAAGCCGGGCGACTGGCGCCAGTTCTGCATCCAGTCCTCGCGCATCCACGCGCGCCCGCTGGACCTGCAGCGCCCCTTGTGGGAGATGTATGTCATCGAAGGGCTGGACAGCTTTCTGGACCTGCCGGTAGGCAGCTTTGCCGTGCTGCTGAAGATCCACCATGCGGCCATTGACGTCACCCACGGCAACGAGATCACCAGCCTCTTGCATGACCTGTCGCCCGTGGCGTCGGTGCCTGCGCCGGCAGCGCCCTGGTTCCCGGAAGCGCCACCGGGTAACCTGCAGCTGTTGTGGCTCGCGGGCCTGAACATGGCAACCCTGCCGCTGCGCCTGGCCCAACCGCTGAGCAATAGCTGGACGGCACTCAAGGCCACCGTCAAGACATTTGCCGGGGAGTTCCTGGGCAAGCCCCAGGCCTTCCCAATTACCCGCTTTAACACCGAGGTGTCGCCGCACCGCGTGTTCGAAACCCGTCGCTTCGCACTGGCCGACTTCAAGACCATACGGGCCCTGGTCCCCGGTGCTTCTGTGAACGACGTGGTGCTGGCCGTCTGTGCCGGTGGCCTGCGCAACTATTTGCACAAGCAGGATGAGCTGCCCCAGCAGAGCCTGGTGGCCGCGGCACCGATTGCCGTGCACAGCGATCTGGAAACAGAAACACCCGGCAACTACTCCTGGGTGCGAGTGGGTCTGGGCACCGACATTGCTGACCCCGTGCAACGGCTGGCCGTCATCCAGCAGGCCAGTTCGTCGTCTGAGGTGATGGCACAGGCACTGAGCGCTCGCGAGTTGACGCTGCTGGCGCAGCAGGCCCCCTCACTGGCCATTGTGGCCACCAGCAAGATGTTGCGTTCTGCGTCTGCGCTGCTGGGTGACTGGGCACCGCTGGCCAACTGCGCCATCACCAACATGCCCGGTTCGCGCGAGCCTTTGTATCTGTTGGGTGCACGGCTCACTTACCTGTCGGCCATCATGCCTATCTCGGACGGCATGGGCCTGGTGTTCTCGGTGACCGGTTACAACGACACCATCGTGGTGTCATTCACCTCCTGCTACGAACAGTTGCCCGACCCCCAGGTATTGGCCCAGTGCTTGAGGGACAGCTTCCAGGAATACCTGGCTCTGGCGCAAGCTGCCGCACCGCGCACGCCACGCAAGGTGGTGGCCAAAAAATCCCGTCCAACGGCGGTACCAGCCCGGTTGGCCAAGCCGCGCCGGCGCGTGACGGACGCCAAGTCCGCTACTGCATCTGTTTAACGAGGGGCGCGAGGCCGCGCTGGAAGCCTATTGGGCAACAAAACCGGTTGATTGGATGATGCGCGCCCACGTCTGGCTGTAAGCCCGCTCGCGGGTGGTCAGCTGCTGCGGTGTCATATAGGCCACGCTCAGGCCCATGGCGGTCAGGCGATCATGCACCTCGGGCAGGGCAACTACTTTGGCCAAGGCTGCAGAAATCTTGTCTATAGTGGCCTGGGGCGTGCCGGCGGGCGCAAAGATGCCGTAGTAAGGCAGGTCTTCAAAACCGGCCAGGCCCAGTTCGGCAAAGGTAGGCACATCGGGCAATATGGCCTGGCGGGCGCTGCCCATCACCGCCACCACACGTATCTTGCCGGCCTTGTGGTTCTCAATGAAATCGGGCACGGAGCCGGTGCCTGCGGCAATCTGGTTGCCCAGCATGTCACCCATCATGGGTGCACTGCCGCGGTAGGGGGCCGACTGCAAATCCAGTTTGTATTTCTGGCCAACCATCTTTACCAGAAACTCGGGCACCGAGGCGGGTGCGGGCACGCCCACCGTGCTTTTGCCTGCGCCCTGCTTTTGCACCCAGGCCACGTACTCGTCCACAGATTTGGCGGGCGTGCCGCCGGACACGGCCAGCGCGTTCACAAAGGTGGCAAAGCCGCCCACAGCCACAAAATCACGCGCGGGTTCAAACCCCGGGTTCTTGACCACCAGCGGCAAGATGGAAACGGTGTGGTCATGCGACAGGAACAGCGTGGTGCCGTCCGGCGCCGCGGCCTTGAGTGCCTGGGCTGCAATCTGCCCGCCGGCGCCTGCCTTGTTTTCCACAATGACTGTGCTGCCCAAAGGCTCCTTCAGCTTGTCCGCAATCACGCGGGCAATGGCATCGGTGCCGCCGCCTGGCGGAAAACCCACCAACAGCTTTACGGTTCCACTTTGGGCCTGCGCCACGCCGCTGCCCAGCAGACACAGGGCACTGACCGCCAGTGTGACTGCCCATCGGCGCGTGGGTTGTGCGGCTGAGGTTTTGGTGCGGGAGGAGAGCGCAAGAACCATAGTGGACTCCGGTAGTGGTAGTAAAAGTCGGACTACTGTAGCAAGCTTTCCCGTGGCATGATGGCGGTTTGCCGCCGAAACATGGTGGTTCAAAGGAGATATTGCATGAACGCCCGTATACCCCCCACCGTGCTGGATGCTGCCCATACCCTGAGCCAGGTCAGCGCCCTGTGGGATGCAGAAATCGTCCCCCAACTGCAGGACTACATCCGCATCCCCGCCAAATCCCCCATGTTTGACGCCGCGTGGGAAGCCAATGGTTATCTGGACACCGTGGTGCGCAACACCGCCACCTGGATCGAAGCCCAAAAGGTCAGTGGCCTGGTGTTGGAAGTCATTCGCTTGCCCGGCCGCACCCCCGTGCTGTTTTTTGAAGTCCCCGCCACCAAGGTCGGCTCCACCCAGACCGTGTTGATGTACGGCCACCTGGACAAGCAACCCGAGTTCTCCGGCTGGCGCAACGACCTGGGCCCGTGGACCCCCAAGATCGATGACGGCAAGCTGTATGGCCGCGGCGGTGCTGATGACGGTTATGCCGCCTACGCCGCCATTGCCGCCATCCAGACCCTCAAAACGCAAAACGCACCCCACCCCCGGATCGTGGGCCTGATCGAAAGCTGCGAAGAAAGCGGCTCCTACGATTTGCTGCCCTACATTGACGCACTCAAGCCCCGCCTGGGCGACGTCGGCCTGGTGGTCTGCCTCGATTCCGGCGCTGGCAACTACGACCAGCTGTGGCTCACCAACAGCCTGCGTGGCATGGCCAGTGGTGTGCTCAAGGTCGAAATCTTGACCGAGGGTGTGCACTCGGGTGACGCCAGCGGTCTGGTGCCATCGAGCTTCCGCATCATGCGCCAGGTGCTGGACCGACTGGAAGACAGCGCCACCGGCCGCCTGCTGCCCGCCAGCTTCCATTGCGAAGTGCCGGCAGACCGCCTGAACCAGGCCAAGGCTACGGCGGCCATCCTGGGCGATGAAATCTACAAACGTTTCCCCTGGGCGCACTACGACTGTGGCGGCTCCACCCAGTTTGCGCTGCCCACCACCACCGACCCGCTGCAGGCTCTGCTGAACCGCACCTGGCTGCCCACACTGAGCGTGACCGGTGCCGATGGCTTCCCAGAGATGAAAAACGCCGGCAATGTGCTGCGCCCCTACACCGCCTTCAAGCTGTCCCTGCGCCTGCCCCCCTTGGTGGAAGCCGCCACTGCAGTGCAAAAGCTCAAAGCCCTGCTGGAAGACAACGCACCGTACCAGGCCAAGGTCACGTTCGAAGGCTTGTCCAGCGCCACCGGCTGGAACGCACCCAGCACCGCGCCATGGTTTGAGACGGCCTTGAACGCCGCCTCGCAAACCCACTTTGGCGCTCCCTGCGGTTATATAGGCCAGGGTGGAACCATTCCGCTGATGAACATGCTGTCAGAAGGCTTCCCGGCTGCGCAGATGATGGTCTGCGGCGTGCTCGGCCCCAAGAGCAATGCACATGGACCCAACGAGTTCTTGCACATTCCCTATGCCAAGAAGCTGACTGCGGCCGTGGCCCAGGTTATTGCCGACTTTCCCTGAGATTTTGTTGCAGACCGTATGACTGTCGAATCCACACTCTCTACCTTCACCGCTACGGACGGCAACAACGTCATCGTGCAGGACTGGCCGCTGGACCCCAGCGTGAAACTTCGGGGCGTGGTCATCGTCGTCCACGGCCTGGGCGAACATGCCGGGCGCTACGACCACGTCGCACGGCAACTCAACGCCTGGGGTTTTGCAGTGCGAGGGTATGACCAATGCGGCCATGGCGAATCCAACGGCGCCCGTGGCAGCCTGCCCACTGACACCCGCTTGCTGGACGATTTGGCCGACATTGTGGACAGCACCCGCGCCCGCATGCGCAAAGACACACCGCTGATCCTGCTGGGCCACAGCATGGGTGGCTTGGTGGTGGGGCGTTTTGTGTCGCTGGGCCTGCGCAAGGTCGATGGGCTGGTCATGTCATCTCCCGCGCTGGACGCGGGCATGAACGCCTTCCAGAAATTTTTGGTCTCGGTGCTGCCCAAGATCGCGCCCGATCTGCGCGTGGGCAATGGCGTCAAGCCGCAGTTTGTGTCGCACGACCCAGCCGTGGTTGCCGCCTACAAGGCCGACCCACTGGTGCATGATCGCATCTCGGCACGCCTGGCACGCTTCATCGCCGAAGCCGGCCCCCAAACCCTGGCGCTGGCATCACAGTGGAAGGTGCCAACCCTATTGATGTACGCCGGCGACGACCGCCTGCTCAACGCCGACGGCAGCCGCACTTTTGCCAAGCTGGCCCCCAAGGATGTTGTCACCACGCAATGCTTTGATTCGCTGTACCACGAGATCTTCAACGAGCTGGACGCCAAGCCGGTGTTTGATGCACTGAAGCAGTGGTTGGATAAACGGTTCTAAGGGGAATTGGCCTGTAGCCCCCGTGGAATATAGGTAGTTTGCTATTGTTTTTGATAAATATACCGCTGTGTTGACGGCAGAGTGTGGTGCAGTAGCCGCCGCCTCATGGTGTCAAATGCCCACAAATCGGCTGCGGCCACTGCCCCTCACTCTGCAAGGCTTGATCATGTATTCCCCTACCGAAGAATTCATGCAGCGTGCTCTACTCGAAGGCAAGAAAGCCTTGCCATCCTGCATTCCCAATCCTCCGGTCGGCTGCGTTCTTGTGAGGCACGGCGAAGTGATTGCCACAGGTTTTACCCAACCGCCTGGCCAATGCCACGCGGAAGCGATGGCACTGGCTCAAGTCGATGGCGATTTGTCTGACGTAACGGCATTCGTTACGCTCGAACCTTGCTCTTTTCACGGCAGAACCCCCTCCTGCGCCAAGACCCTTGTGGAACGCGGGGTGAAGTGTGTAGTCGTTGCCATGCTCGATCCCGACCCCCGCAATTCCGGGGCGGGGATAGAAATTCTTAAGGCTGCTGGGATCAACGTGAAAATCGGAGTGCTTGAGGATAAAGCCCGTGATGACCTTGGGAGATACCTAGCGCTGCCGGCGAACAAACTTATCGAGGGAGACCACCCAAAAGTCGCGCTCGCGGCTACCTTCCGGGGTCGGGGTATTGCCGCAATTGGGGATACCAAGCGGGCGGGCGGCGGTAGCACTGCTGAGACCGTTGTCGCCGAGCTTGAAGCTAAGCTGTCGGCAGCACGGCGAAGCAAGTCGTAGAACAATTGATAGCCTACAACGTCCAATTTAAGACCGAGAGGCTGTGAATTACACACTGCTGACGGCACTACTTGCGCAGAGCATCAGCGCGTGATTTGCTAGCCAGCCACATCAACGCCAGCGCAGTCAACACCACCGGCACCAGCGATCCCCAGTTCAACAGCGCCCAGCCTTGTGTGGTGACCAGCACGCCCGATGCAAACGACGAAATAGCCAGTACGGCAAACACGCAGAAATTGATCGCCGCTTGGGCACGGTCCTTCTCTTCGGGTTGGTAGGCGCTCAGTGCCAGCGTGGTGCTGCCGGTAAAAATGAAGTTCCAGCCCACGCCCAGCAAGAACAGGGCGATGGTGAACTGGTGCAGTTCTACGCCTGACAATGCAATGGCGATGCACGCCAGGTTCAGCGCCACACCCACACCCATGACCTGCAGTGTGCCAAAGCGCTTGATCCACCCCCCGGTAAAAAAGCCCGGCGCAAACATGCCGATCACATGCCACTCCAGTACAAAGGCAGCATCATCAAATGACAGGCCGCACTGCTGCATGGCCAGTGGCGTGGCGGCCATCAGCAGGTTCATGACGCCATAGCCCAGCGCTGCGCTGGCGCAGGCCACGATAAACACGGGCTGGCGCATGATGACCGATAGAGGCCTTCCGCCGTCCTGGCCGCTGGCTACCGCCACATGGGCCGGAAAGCGTACAAAGGCCATCAGCAACATAGCCAGTAATGCAACGGCAGCCAGCACCACATAAGCACCTGCAAAGGGTACTTCCAACAGGGTGCGGCTGCGCGCGGCCAGGTTGGGGCCGGCGATGGCACCAATCAGGCCACCGGCCAGCACCATGGATACAGCTCTTTCGCGCTGGGGAGCAGGCGCCAGCTCTGCGGCGGCAAAGCGGTACAACTGGCCGTTGGCACTGTAGTAGCCTGCGACCACGGTGGCGGCCACCAGCAACCAGAAATTCTTGTCCAGCACGGCCCATGCGGAAAGGCATGCCGACGCAAAGGCCACGGCCAAGCCCAACTGGAACGAGACGCGTCGACCATAACGGGATTGCGTGTGGGCTACCAGTGGTGTGCTCATGGCACCGCCCACCACATAGGCCATCACGGGCAGGGTTGCCATCCAGCCAAAGGGTGCCAGGCTTAAACCCACCAGACCATTGATGGCGATGAAGGCGACGTTGTTGGTGAGGAAAAGCCCTTGGCACAGGGCGAGCAGCCAGAGATTGCGGTTCATCTGCCCAGTGTACGTGGCGCGGAGACGTACAAACGCCTATGGCAACCCCCTCAAAGGGCTGACACAGGCGTTGTTGTTGCCGTCTCTGCCGACGGCATCGCTTGTATGCCTTACGCGCTGGCTGGCGTCTTGCGTGGCGCAGCTTTTTTGGCTGCGGCCTTCTTGGTCGCCACGGGTGCTGCTGTTGCAGCTGCTTTCTTTGCTGGTGCCTTCTTGGCAGCAGTCTTGGTCACAGCCGCTTTTTTGGCGGGTGCCGCAGCCACCTTTTTAGCCGCAGCTTTAGCGGGCGCTTTAGTAGGCGCTTTGGTCGCTGCTTTAGCAGGAGCCTTGGCCGCAGGTGCTTTTTGGGCTGCCGGTTTGGCAGCCTTGGCGCCACCGCCATCTTTCCAGGTCAGACGAGCCTTCTTGGCCAGGGTTACCACCTTGGCAATGGCTTCGTCCGAGAACACGCCGTTGACGCCGGAAATGGCGGCCAGCTTCATGCCGTGCTTGAGGCCCAGCTTGTAGATTTCCTTGACCTTCTCCCACTCGGTGTCGCGGCCTACGGTGAAGACTTCAAAGCGGCCCTCTAGCGCCAGCACAATGGTTTCGGCCAGGCAGGCGTAGACCACATTGGGGGGCAGGCCAATGCTCTTCAGGCCCTTGACCTTGGTCGGCAGATCAATCTCACCGGACTCGATGACCAGCACGTCGGGGCGCTTGGCTACGTCGCTGGCGGGCAGGTCCAGCGGACGCGCCACGTCGGTGATCACGCAGCCGGGCTTGACCCGCATGATGTCTAAGATTTCTTTGCCAGCGCCGGATGTGGACGTAACGATCATGTCCATGTCGGCCAGCAGGTCGTTGTAGTCAATCGTGGTGAAGACCTTGGCGTCTGGCGTTTCCTTGAGGATGGAGGCCTTCAGTTCGTCCAGCTTGGAGAGCGTGCGGCCAGCCAGGTAGACCTCGTCAAACGACATGGCCAGCAGGCGCGCGCTGACCGAGCCGATGGAGCCCGAAGCGCCAATGACCATGGTCTTGGCGGCTACCTTTTTGTTTTGTTTGTTGACGTGCACCAGGCCCATGCGGCGCATGGCGTCTGCAGCGGCCCACAGGGCACCCGATGCGGAGTAGCTGTTGCCGGTAGTGATGGGCAGGCTGGAGCGGCGTGCCACGGTGACACCCGCATCGCCCACCACCTTGGTGAAGGCGCCCAGGCCCATGATTTGCGCACCCATTTTCTCTGCCATCTTGGAGGCCTGCAACAGACGGCGGTAGGTGAACTCGGGGCTGCGCGACAGCATTTCCTTGGGCGTGCCGCCCACGCTGATCAACCAGCCTTCGGCCTCTGCGCCATTGGGCGAGACGATGTTGCTCATCTTGCAATACACCATGGGCGGCATATGAGCGGCAAAGGTCTCTACCTTGTCCATCACGAACTTGGGTGTGGACTTGGGGATGGGGAATGCATTGCGGATGTAGTTCTGGCTCAGCGGGTGGATCACAAACGCAAAGCGGCGGATGTTGCGGAACTTGCCGGTGGGGTGCAGAAGGCGGGGCTTGATGTCCAGTTCGTTGAGGATTTCGTCGAAATCGTCGTCCGACACTTCTTCCTGGGGTTTCTCCAGTTTGGCCAGGATCATGGCCTCAATGGTGTTGATACCCACCACTTCTTCGAACAGCTTGGGTGATACGTCGATCACCAGGTTGACTTTGCACTTGGTGAAAAAGGCCAGGCGTTCGTCGTCCACCGCCGAGGTGATGAGGGTCTTGCCCTCCAGGTTGGTGGCATTGCTGACCGCCTTGAGTTCGGCAAAGGTGCCGACGATGACGTGTGATTTGGCGACCACATCGGCCACCATCTTGTTCTTAAAGCCCGACAGTGCGGCTTCCAGCATTTGACCGGACTTGCCTTGCAGCATGTACTTGCTGCCCTTGGCGTACAGCTCCAGTTGGTCCAGCGAGCCCAGCATGGTCGGTGCGCCGGTCTGGAACAGGGCGTCGGCAAAGCTCAGGTTCTTGGTGTAGTCGGACATGGCTACCGCCATGTCGTAGTTGCGCATGCCCGAGAGAAACAACACCAGGTTGTTGTTGAAGTAGTGGCCCAGCTCGTTTTGCACATACCGTACGGCGCGCACTTGCAGCATGCGGCGCAGTGTGGCACCGGTGGTTACCGGCACCCGTGTCACCACGTTGAGCAGGCGCTGGGTTTCTTTGTTGATAACGGTGCGCAGGCCCACCTGGTAGTGGTCGGGGATCTCACCCAGTCCAATGGCATCGGCCGTGGCCTGTTGGCGGCGCATCAGTTCCCAGGCCTTGCCCGTGTCTTGGTCCGCGCCCATGCGGCGTACCGAAAAGGATTGACCCAGAAACTGGGTTTTGAATTCGAAATCCTGCTTGGATGAACCCAATGTCACCGTTACTACTTTTTTCATCAACCGCTCCTCGTATTGTTTGAAATCATTACCACCAAAGGCTTCAGCCCGAAGCCTTCTTGCCCTTCTTCGCCGGTGGCGCAGAGGCTGTTTTCGGTGGCAACGCCTTACGGATCAGATCTTCACACACTTCTTGCGACATGTAACGCGGAACTGGGTAGCCCGTGTGGGCTTCCCAACACGCGGCTTTAGCCAGCGCGGGAATGTCGGACTCTTTCAAGGCCGCCAGGAAGGTAGGAATGCCTAGATCGCGGTTCAACTGGTCCACAGCGTCCAGGAACTTCTGCGCCAGGGTGTCGTTGTCTTCATCCTCGGTGCCAATTTTGGCGGCCACCGCCAAGAGCGCCAAACGGTCCACGATCGCCGGGTGTGAATACTTCAGCACCAGGGGCAGCATGATGGCGTTGGCCAGGCCGTGGGGTGTGTGGTACAGGCCGCCAAACTGGTGGGCGATAGCGTGTACATAACCCACGTTGGCCCGGGTGAACGCAAAGCCGGCATAGGTGGAGGCCAGCGACATTTTCTCGCGGGCTTCCAGGTTCTTGCCATCCGTATAGGCGGTGCGCAGGTTTTCGAAGATCAGGCCTACTGCCGACAGCGCCATGCCGTCGGAGTAGGGCGTGGTCCAGTTGCCCACAAAGGCTTCAATGGCATGGGTCAGCGCGTCGATGCCGGTGGCCGCGGTGATATGGGGTGGCAGGCCGGTCATCAGTGACGGGTCCAGCGCGGCCATCTTGGGTACCATGCGGGGGTCGACGATGACGAGCTTCTTGTGGTTGACCGGGTCGGAGATCACAGCTGCAACGGTCACCTCGGAGCCAGTGCCAGCGGTGGTGGGCACGGCGTAGATCTTGACTGGTGTGCGCAGACCTTTGAGGTATCCCGCCAGCTGGTTCAGCGGCTTGGGGTTGTTGGCGGCCACGGCAATGGCCTTGGAGGCGTCCATGGACGAGCCGCCACCAAAGGCGACGATCGCATCGCAACCCTGGTCCTTGTAGAAATCGATACCCTTTTGCACCAGCGGGATGGGGGCATCCGGGGTGATCTCGTCAAACACGACAAACTGGGCGCCGCCAGCGGTCAGGGCATCGGTCAGCCCGTTGAGCAGACCCAGTTTGGAGATGATGCTGTCGGTGACGATGAGGATCTTGCGGTGCCCAAAACCGGCAATGGCCTGGCCGAGGCGGCCGCTGGAGCCAGGGCCGACCAGCAGCGTGGGTTGCGGAATGGGGATGAAACGGGTCAGCAGGCCCGCACCCTTCATCAGAGCGCCCAAACCAGTGGAACGAACGGTGTTGCGCATAGCTTCGGATATCAAGAAATGTCTCCTCGCGAACGGGTGTCAAAGTAGGCCAAAGGCGTCACTGTAGTATGCCCATGCATGCAAGAGTTGGGGCGCCAACCTAGACGCGTACAAACCCTGATGCTTTGATCAGCATCGTGCAGGAATAAGGCTAAGTGAGCAAGCGTGCCAGCGCCGTCAGTGCGGCGGTCTCGGCCCGCAAGACGCGCGGACCCAGGCTCGCGGGCGCAAAGCCCCGGGCCATGGCGGCCGCTTCTTCTGCGGCACCCAAACCGCCCTCCGGCCCAGACAGAAAGGTAGTGTGTTGCGCCGTGTTGTTGGCGGTAGCGGTTTGCAAGGGGCTGGAGCCGGCGGCCAGCGACAACAGGCAACGCACATCCGCACCCGGCGCAGGCAGCGATTGCAGCCAGTTGCTCAATGTCTTGACGCCATGCACCAGCGGCACCCGGTTGCCACCACATTGTTCGCAGGCCGCAACCGCCACGCTTTGCCAGTGCGCAACCTTCTTGTCAGCCCGCTCACCGGACAGGCGCAGCACGCTGCGTTCGGTCATCAGTGGCTGGATGCTGGCCACGCCCAGTTCGGTGGCTTTTTCAACCAGCCAGTCCATGCGGTCGTTGGCGGGCATGCCCACTGCAAGGTGCACGGTGGCCGCGGATTCACGTTCGATGGCGCTGTGTGCCCCCACCCGTACCTGCACATCGCTGCGGCCCATGTGGGTGATGGTGGCCTCGAACTCGCCGCCCATGTTGTGCCCCAGCGCGCCTGCCACGCCGTAGCGGCCGTTGAACAGGGTGATGGTTTCGCCCGGTTGCAGGCGCAGTACCTGCACATGCCGTGCAGCGCCCGCGGGCAACTCCAGCAGTGCATCGGGCACCAGGGAAACGGGGCAGTAGAAACGGGGCATGTAAGCAGTATGCTATGGAATAGATAGCATAATAATAAGTAAATACAGGGGCTGCAGGCTGATTTTTCTTAAGACCTACCGTACGCGAACACATTCGGCACTTCTATGCCCTCAATACGTTCCACCAGGCGCAGCAGGGGTTTGAGCTCCATGTAACGCCCGCAGGTGGCCCGTATGTAGGCAATGAAGCGCGGCGTGTCTTCCACATAACCCGCCTTGCCGTCGCGGATGGACAGGCGGGCAAAGATGCCGGCAATCTTCAGGTGGCGTTGCAGCCCCATCCACTCCACGCCCTTGTAGAACTCGCCAAAATCGTCACCCACGGGCAGGCCCGCCTTGCGTGCCTTGGACCAGTAGCGGATGGTGACGTCCAGACAAAAGTCTTCTTCCCAGCTCAGGAAGGCGTCGCGCATCAGGCTGGCGATGTCGTAGGTGATGGGGCCGTAAACCGCGTCCTGGAAGTCCAGAACGCCCAGATGGGTGGCGCAGGGCTTGCCGGGTATGGGCGCTGCATCCGAGACCATCAGGTTCCTAGGCATGAAATCCCGATGCATGAACACGTTTGGCCAGGACAAGGCTTTGTCAGCGATGGCAGCAAACGACTTGTCCAACACCTGGCGCTGGGCTGCGTCGAGTGTGAACTTGCGGTATTCGCCCACATACCACTGGGGAAACAGTTCCAGCTCCCGCATCACAAAGGGTCGGTCGTACGGTGGCAACACCCCTTCGCGTGAGGCCAGTTGCCACTGCAACAGCGTCTCCACGGCGTCCAGGTACAGGCCCAGCGGGGGCGGGCCTTCGGGCTGGATCACGTCCTTCATGGTGTGGGTGCCCAGGTCGGATAGCAGCATGAAGCCATGGGCCTCGTCCCAGGCCAGCACCTCGGGTACCTTCAGCCCCGCCTGTGCCATCAGCTCGGCAACGGCTACGAAAGGTTTGCAATCACCCTTGTCGGGTGGTGCATCCATGATGATGCGGCTGGTTGGCGCACCGGCCAGCACGCTGTCCACCCGCAGGTAGCGCCGAAAGCTGGCGTCGGCAGATGCCAGGCGCAGTGTGTCTTTTGCAAGCCCGTGGGTTCCCTGAACGCTGGAGAACCAGGCTTCAAAGAGGGCCTGGCGGGCAGGATCGCTCCACTGCGGAGCTTGCAGGGTGGACAAAGGCGGAGTGCTGGGGATTGGGCTCATGGATAATCGATTCTACAAAGCCACCCAAGATCGTCACTCGTGCCGCCTTCCACCCGTTATCTGTCGCCATGCGCAAGCTGAGTTCGCGCGCCCCTGGCTATCCCTTTGTGCTGTCCAAGTTGGTGGTACTGGTAGGACTGGCCTGCGCCACGGGGGCTTTGCGTGCGCAAACGCCTGCGCCCGACAAACCCGCGCCAGACGGACTGCCGCTCAAGTTCACGGGTCTATTGGAAGAGGTCTTGCTGCCGTCGCAGACCACCAAAGCCCCTGTTTTTTTGCAAGGTGACCGCATGTCGGGACGCCCAGACCTGGAGACGGTCGTTGAAGGCAATGTGGTTCTGCGCAAGGCTGGAACAGTTATCCGTGCTGATCGCCTGGAGTATGACCAGCCAAGTGACCAGGCCAAGGCCAGCGGCAATGTGCGGATCAACCGCAAAGGGGATGTGTTTGAAGGCCCTTTGCTGGAGCTCAAGGTTGAGTCGTTTGAAGGTTTTGTGGATGCCCCCCGTTACCACTTTCTGAAAAACGATGGCCAGGGTCAGGCTGACCGTGCTGACTTTGTCGACGAGAGCCACACTGTCATCCACAACGCCAGTTACACCACCTGCCGGCGCAAGCCTGGCCCCGAGTGGTTACCCGACTGGGTGCTGCGTGCTTCACGTATCAGCATGGACAGTGATGAGGATGTGGGTATTGCCCAAGGCGCCCTGCTGAGTTTCAAGGGCGTACCGCTGTTGCCCATTCCGGCGATCAGTTTCCCGCTGTCCGACAAGCGCAAGTCCGGCCTGTTGCCGCCCACCATAGGTGTGGGTGCGGACAGCGGTCTGGAGCTGACGCTGCCCTATTACTGGAACATTGCGCCCAACCGCGATGCCACGCTGACTCCCACGATCATGACGCGCCGGGGTGTGGACCTGGGTGCGGAATTTCGCTACCTGGAGCCCAGCTACACCGGGGTGGCACGTGCCAACTACATGCCCGGCGACAAGTTGACGGACTCTGACCGCTGGGGCCTGTCTTTTCTGCACAAGGGTGCGTTGAACACAGCCTTGGGTCCGGTCGGCCTGGAAGCCAATATCAACCGTGTCAGCGACGATAACTATTGGCGCGATTTCACCAGTAACGGTGCTATCGCCAATGCCATCGCCAGTACCAGTGCCAGCGTGGGAGTGGCCGCCACCCCGCGCCTGTTGCCTTCGGGCCTTACGGCTACCTGGGGCCTGGGCGCGTTCTCCAGCGCCGTACGGGTGCTGAAGTGGCAAACCCTGCAAGACGTGACCGCCCCTATCAAACCACCTTATGACCGGGTTCCCCAGTTGACGGCCCGGTATGCGCAGACCAATGTGTTTGGGCTGGATTGGTCCATGGACGGTGACTTCACCCAGTTTGAAGCCGATAGCAGCAGGACCCTGCAGCCTAATGCCCAGCGCGCGGTGGCCTTGTTGCAAGTGAGCCGCCCCTGGTTGGCACCCGCTGGCTTTGTCACACCCAAATTGCAGTTGCATGCCACGGGTTACCAGTTTGACAGGCTGCTGGCCAATGGCTCACAAACGGCGGACAGTGTGGTGCCCACCTTTAGCCTGGACAGCGGGCTGGTGTTCGAGCGCGATGCGCAGCTTTTTGGGCGCAAGCTGATTCAAACGTTGGAGCCCCGCGCTTTTTATGTTTACACGCCCTACCGCAACCAAAGCACGCAACCCAATTACGACACCGCCACCAACGACTTCAACTTTGCCACCATCTTCACGGAAAACGCTTTCGTGGGGCATGACAAGATTTCGGACAACAATTTGTTGACGTTGGGCTTGACCACACGTTACCTGGATGCCGATACCGGCGGCCAACTGGCCCGGTTTGGTGTTGCCCAGCGCTTGCGTTTCGACGAACAACGGGTCACCTTGAATCCAGCCGACGCCCCACAGCAGGCAGGCTTCAGTGATGTGATGCTGGGCGCGTCTGTCAATCTGTCAGACCGCTGGTCTCTGGATTCAACGGTGCAGTACAACGGCAAAACCGATCAATCGGTGCGTTCAACCGCGGGCGTGCGCTACAACCCGGGTAGTTACCGGGTTGTCAATGCAGCGTATCGGTTCCAGCGTGACGTCAGCGAGCAGGTAGATGTCAGCTGGCAGTGGCCACTGAACAATCTGTGGGGCGATAGCGGAAAGGAACTCGGCGGGGGGCGGGGCCAGGGCGAAGGGCGCTACTACAGCGTGGGACGGCTGAATTACAGTCTGAACGAACGTCGCCTGGTCGACACGATTTTGGGCGTCGAGTACGATGCGGGCTGCTGGCTGGCGCGGGTGTTGCTGGAGCGCACCCAGACCAGCAGTTCCACAGCAACAGGACGTGTGATGTTCCAGCTGGAGTTTGTAGGATTTACGCGGCTTGGCCTGGGGGGAAATCCGATTCAGACCTTGACCCAGAACATTTCACGTTACCAAAATTTGCGTGATTCAGGCGGTGCGACCAGCCGCTTTAGCAACTACGATTGAGAGACCATGAATTTTCGAATCTGGGCAGCACCTGTCCTTGGCTTTTTTTGCAGTTTTCTGGCGGTGGGTGCGAGTGCCCAGGCCGTTCAGCAAGCGGACTACATTGTGGCGGTGGTGAATTCCGAGCCCATCACCAACAGTGAGGTTCGCAACGCCATGCAGCGCGTGCTCAATGAAATCTCCGCACAGCGCCAGACGGCGCCGCCGGTAGCTGAATTGCGACGCCGTGTGCTGGAGCGTCTGGTAAACGAACGTGCGCAATTGCAGGTTGCCCTTGAGGCTGGGTTACGCATCGATGAATCCAGCGTAGACCAGTCTGAACAGGCTGTTGCCCGGCAGAACCAGATCGACGTGGCGGAGTTGCGCGTACGTGTGGCCAAGGATGGCATGACCGTGGCCCAGTTCCGCAAACAGCTGCGTGACCAGTTGTTGCTAGCACGCTTGCACGAGCAACAAGTCGAAGGTCGCATCCGTATCTCAGACGCAGATATAGACCGCGCTCTGGCTGAACGACAAGGCAGTGCCGCAGATCCAATGGCACAGGATGTCAACTTGGCCCACCTGCTGGTGGGGGTGCCGGAAAAGGCCACACCAGAGCAGTCTGCAAGTCTGCTTGCCAAAGCCCAAAAAGTACTGGCCCGCCTGCGTGCCGGTGAAAATTTTGCGGCGCTGGTGCAAGAGCTGTCGGATGCAGACAGGGCGAATGGTGGCCAGTTGGGCCTTCGCCGTGCGGACCGTTACCCACCAGCCTTTGTCGCGGCCACACAGGCGTTGGCGGTGGGAGAGGTATCCGACATTGTGCGTACCGGCGCTGGCTTGCACATTCTCAAGGTTATCGAACGCAAGGCACCTGCAGGCCCATCCATGGCCACGGTGCAGACCCGTGCGCGACACATCCTTTTGCGTACCGGTCCGGAGCTGACTCAGGCGGCTGCGGTGGCCAAGCTGGGCGATTTCAAGCGGCGCATCGAGGGCAAGACCGCCACGTTCCCCGCGCTTGCACGTGAGCATTCGCAAGATGGTAGCGCACCGCAGGGCGGCGATTTGGGCTGGGTTGGGCCTGGTGCCTTTGTGCCAGAGTTTGAAGAACCCATGAACCGTCTGGCTGAGGGGCAGCTCAGCGCACCCGTGGTGTCACGTTTTGGTGTGCACTTGATTGAAGTGCTGGAGCGACGCCGTGTTGAAATGAAGCCCGAAGAGGTGCGAGAAGTTATTCGCAACCAGTTGCGCGCCAGCCGCTACGAAGCTGCGTTCACCGCGTGGGCCCAGGACATTCGCGGCAATGCATTCGTGGAGTTTCGCGAGCCGCCCCAGTAAATATGGCCCCCATGCTCGAGCGCTGCGCGGGTCGCTGCCTACTATGAAACATATTGCTCGTAAGCGCTTTGGTCAGCATTTTTTGACCGACGGCGGAATCATTGACGCAATTGTGCAGGCTATCGCACCCAAGCCCGGCCAACGGATGGTGGAGATTGGTCCCGGCCTGGCCGCTTTGACCCAGCCCTTGGTAGAGCGTTTGGGGCACTTAACGGTTATCGAACTGGACCGAGACTTGGCGGTGCGACTGCGCCTGCATGGTCAACTCACCGTCATAGAGTCTGATGTGCTGAAGGTGGACTTTGCCCGCGTGCAGTCCGAGTGGGTTGCTGTTGATTCGACGGTCGGCGCCGACGAAGGGAACGGTGCCTCAGACAAGTTACGGGTTGTTGGCAACCTGCCCTACAACATTTCCACGCCTATCCTTTTCCATTTGCTGGATGCAGTCGATGCCATCCAAGACCAGCATTTCATGCTGCAAAAAGAGGTGATTGACCGCATGGTGGCGCAGCCGGCAACCGCGGCGTTCGGGCGCTTGAGCGTGATGTTGCAATGGCGTTATGCCATTGAGAACGTGCTGTTGGTGCCTCCCGAAAGCTTTGATCCACCGCCCCGGGTCAACAGTGCGGTGGTTCGTATGCTGCCCCTTGCGCAACCGCCCGTGCTGGACGTGAATCTGTTGAGTGAGCTCGTGCAGGTGGCCTTCAGCCAGCGCCGCAAGATTTTGCGCAATACGCTGGGCCGCTGGCTCGATGAGCAGGGATTCAGTGGCGACTTTGACGTACAAAGACGTGCGGAAGAGGTGCCTGTGCAAGACTATGTGGCACTGGTGCAGCACCCCAGTCTTGCCAAAGCGCTGACATAAAAAAAGCCCACTATTCAGTGGGCTTTCTTAATGGCGTGGGGGCGTGTGGTTACGCTGCCGCCAGCCAGTATCCCGAATTAAAGGGGCTGCTCATGCGCAGCGCCAAGGGGGACACATCCAACAATTTGTCGGTGGGCATTTTTTCGCCCGCTTCGGTGGCCATCTCAATACCTGCAATGGATGCTGCGGGTGGGACGACGGTTCCGTTTGCCTCGTTCGCCCGTTCTGCTTGGCTGGTGTGTGCAGAACGGGCTACAGAAAAGAATAGAAGCATCGGAAAGGTATCTTCCGGTCCCCCCAGTAGTCTGCTGTGTCGCGGAAGATGTCGAGCAGTTGCTCGCGTGCTTCTTTGTCAAACTTGGTGTTGGCCGGAATGTGCTCCAACACAGCAATAAATCCTGGCTGTGGGCCAGACTTGTGCACCGGGTCAGTCATGCTGTCGTACAGCGCGTCAAAATTCTTGCCCACGTGCGCTGGCAACTTGAATTGCTGGCCGATCATGTCCAACACATCCTGCTTGGTCTGCGCTTCTGCCAAATTGGCATACAGGAAATGGTGACCCAGGCCCTGTGCAGCCTCCTGCAAATCCGGCACCCTGAAGGCCCGAATCGATTGAACGATATTCGTTCTGACTGTTCGAAGTGGCATATCCATTCCCGCTTCTCTTTCTTAAAAGGTAAAAACTCTGCTCAAGGCACGATCTTGCGAAAACTCGCATAGTGATCGGCCGTGTAATAACAAGCATCTGGTACGGTGATTTGGCCACCGCACACGATTCGACGGGTGCCCCGGTTACGGGACCGAGGAGTCTTCACGGTGTACTCTCGGTAATAGCCACGCTTTGCAGCTGGTAGCAGCCGCTCACGGTTGCCAAAAACCGTACCGTCTTTTTCATACGGAAAAGGCCCACCCTGGTGTATCAACTGGTAGGTTTCTATGCCTTGCGGCGGCAATTGACTCAGTGCGACCGTAGTGATGGCGGGATTTGATTCCCTGGCTTCAACAGCCCCCCCCACTGCGGCCTGAACCAGCAAAATGCTGGCGAGCACTAACTTATAAAATCCGCTGCGCACCATGAAACCTCTCAGGCTACTCCGGGTAAACCCGAAAATCCAAGAGAAGGAGTGTCGCGTATTCCGTCCGAAAAAGCAAGACCCTGCTTAAAAATTAAGCAAAGATTTTGTAAATTTCTGTTGGGTAAGTGTGCGCCAACTTAACGAAAAACGCTCAGCGTGTCGCGTTGGCGTCCGCCACGGTAAGAGCCGTCATATTTACAATCCGGCGCACTGTCGTGCTGGCAGTCAATACATGCACCGGTTTGGCGGCACCCAGCAGAACGGGGCCAATGGCGATGTTGCCACCGGCTGCGGTTTTCAACAGGTTGTAGGCGATATTGGCCGCATCAATGTTGGGCAGTACCAGCAAATTGGCGTCACCGTGCAGCGTGCTGTTGGGCATCAGCACCTTGCGCGCTACGCCATCCAGGGCCACATCGCCATGCATTTCTCCATCCACGTCCAGCCAAGGGGCCTGCTCACGCAGCAAGGTCAAAGTCTTGCGCATCTTGACGGCGCTGGGCTCATTGCTGCTGCCAAAGTTGGAGTGGCTGAGTAAAGCTGCCTTGGGTTTGAGACCAAAACGCATCATTTCCTCCGCTGCCATCACTGTGATTTCGCAGAGCTCTTCGGCCGTTGGGTCGTAGTTCACGTGGGTATCCACCAAGAATACCTGACGGTTAGGCAACATCAGGCCGTTCATGCACGCGTAAATCTGCACATCCTGTGGCGTGCTGGGGCTACCCCCTTGGCGCTTGCCAATGACTTGGTCGATGTAGTGCAGGTGAATGGCCGTGGTTCCCCAAGTGCCGCAAATCAGGCCGTCGACATCGCCTTTGTGCAGCAGCATGGAACCAATGAGGGTGAGGCGCCGGCGCATCTCGATCTTGGCGACCTGGGCAGTGATGCCCTTACGCTCGGTCATCTGGTGGTAGGTCTGCCAGAAGTCACGGTAGCGGTGGTCCTGTTCAACGTTCACAACGTTGTAGTCCACACCCTCCTTCAGACGCAGGCCGAATTTTTCGATCCGTTCAGCAATTACGCTGGGGCGACCAATCAGAGTGGGTAGGGCAATGCCCTCGTCCACGACAATTTGTGCAGCACGCAGAATGCGCTCTTCTTCCCCTTCGGCGTAGGCAACTCGCTTCTTCAGCGCTTTCTTGGCCGCCGTGAAGATAGGCTTCATGGTTGTGCCAGATGCGTACACAAAGCTCTGAAGCCGCTCGCGGTAGGCGTCCATGTCCGCAATCGGGCGCAACGCAACGCCGCTGTCGGCTGCAGCTTGCGCCACCGCTGGTGCAATCTTCATCATGAGCCGTGGGTCAAACGGCTTGGGTATCAGGTACTCGGGGCCAAAGGCCAGTTGCTCACCGGCATACGCCATGGCGACGACTTCACTTTGTTCCGCTTGGGCGAGGTCGGCGATGGCGTGCACCGCAGCAATTTCCATTTCCACCGTGATCGTGGAGGCCCCTGCATCCAGCGCACCACGGAAGATATACGGAAAGCACAACACGTTGTTGACCTGGTTGGGGTAGTCGGTGCGACCGGTAGCCATGATGGCATCGCTTCGCACAGCCTTGACCTCCTCCGGCAGGATCTCGGGCGTGGGGTTAGCCAGTGCAAAGATCAATGGTTTGGCTGCCATGGACTCGACCATATCCGCCTTGAGAACACCACCTGCGGACAAGCCCAAAAAGATGTCGGCGCCGGTTATGGCTTCGCGCAGCGTGCGCTGGCTGGTTTTTTGTGCGAACTGGCTCTTGTCTTCGTCCATCAACTCAACACGGCCTTCATAAACCAGGCCAGCCAGATCAGTGACCCAAATGTTTTCGCGCGGAACGCCCAGCTTGACCAGCAGGCTCAGGCAGGCAAGCGCTGCGGCTCCAGCCCCGGAAGTGACCAGTTTGACTTGCTTCGGATCTTTTCCAACAACTTTGAGACCGTTCAAAATGGCTGCACCCACACAAATAGCGGTGCCATGCTGGTCGTCGTGGAACACCGGTATCTTCATGCGCTCGCGCAACTTGCGTTCCACATAAAAGCAGTCTGGGGCCTTGATATCTTCCAGGTTGATACCACCAAAGGTTGGCTCCAGCGAGGCGATGATGTCGACTAGTTTGTCCAAGTCGTGTTTTTCGTCGATTTCCAAATCGAACACATCAATACCGGCAAACTTCTTGAACAGTACGCCTTTACCTTCCATGACAGGTTTGGAGGCCAGTGGTCCAATATCTCCTAAGCCCAGCACGGCGGTGCCATTGGTGATCACCGCGACCAGATTGCCGCGGGCGGTGTATTTGTAGGCGTTGTTCGGATCCTTGACAATTTCTTCGCAGGGGGCCGCCACGCCAGGCGAGTAAGCCAGTGCCAGATCGTGTTGATTGAGCAACTGCTTGGTGGCACTCACCGCGATCTTTCCCGGTGTTGGAAACTCGTGGTACTCCAACGCGGCCTGGCGCAGTTGCGCACCTTTCTCCGCAGAATTGGCAACCGGTGGCTTAGGGGAGATAGGCGTTTGGTTTGACATCATGCATCCTCTGCGGCGCCAGCCAATGCGAAGAAGGCGCATGGCCAGAAGCCCTGTTATTGGCTTTGCATTGTAGACCTGGGTGTTGCCACCGCATCGCCTTGGATACCCGTAATTCCCACACAGCAATGCGTATTAAGCATAAGAGTATTCTGGATGCCCATGGACTCCGAGCCGGTTCTATTCGATACGCTGGCCGGTTCGCTCTAAGCGCGGTAGCCAGTCGTCCTTGATGGCGGCGGACACCACGATCCGGTGCGCCTTGCCTATCAGCAGGTGGCGGGGTACGAATCCAATGTAGCGCGAATCGGCACTGTTATCGCGGTTATCACCCAGGAAGAAGTAGCTGTCATTTGGCACCACCAGCGGGCCGAAGTTGCGCTTTGCGCCGACTTCAGGCAAAAACTGCACGGTGCGCTCATTGCCGGCAACACGCTCCCGTATATGGAGCGCAGACGTGGTGTTGCCATTGTCGAGCCTCTCCGTGACAGCGTCTGGACCTGAGTACTCAGCCACGGCACCGTTGATAGTCAGAACTTCATTGCGCATTTCCACCACATCGCCTGGTAGCGCAACCAGTCGTTTGATCAGGCGAACTCCGTCCGTTGGAGAGGTGAAGGTGATGACATCGCCGCGCTCCGGGTTCTCTATGTTGAACAGCGCAACGTCACTGAAAGGGAGTTTGAAGTCGTAGGCCACGCGGTTCACCAAAACCACATCCCCTTCCAGAATGTTGGGGCGCATCGAGCCCGTGGGTATCGGGTTCCAGTCCGCAATCGCAAGCCGGAAGAAACCGAAGCACACCAGGAATGCGATGAAGCCACGGTTTTGCTTGAGAAAGTATTTCAAAGTCTGCTCCAGGGTGGGCGGCTAGCGCGGTGGCGGCGTTGACTCAGGCGCGGCGGGTGGAAATGACAACACGCTCCAGCACGAGTCTGCGGGGGGAAGCGTGGGAATTTGCCACCTGGGCGTCGCTGTCGATGCTGTTCTGCACCCTACTTGCCAGTTGCTCAAAACCCATCAACATGCTGCCGTGCAACGCTATGAAAGCGACCGTCGCGATGGCGAAAGCAGAAAGGTCTAAGCGATTTTTGTTAGAGAAGGTCATCGTGTTGCTCCGGTTACTGGTTGGTCTTTGGGACCCGATGGCCGCACTGTAGGTTGGTGCCTTGGCTGATTCCAGCGATTTGCGACGTATTGCGCTATGGCGCGAAGAAGCGAGGGTTTAGCGCGCCAGGCTGCTTGCGCCGCACACCCATGTTGACCAGGGTGCCTCACAAGCGGTCTATGACGCGGAATCTGCCTTTGGTCGCACGGGCCTGGCGTTGGCAAGGCGTCCTCCCTATCGTTAGGCCATCAAGACCCTAATCCCACCGCAGTCTTGATCGCGGCTATCGGCCTGCGCCTGATGGTGTGGACACTGTGAAAGTAGAGGATGCCCCTATGACCTTGGCTCAAGAACTGGAAAACCTGGAACAAATGCGCAACCGCGGAGCCCTGAGCGAGCAGGAGTTTGCGCAGGCCAAAGCGCGTTTGCTGCAAACACCAGTGGCCTCTGCGTCCCGGCTCAACGCCACCGCGCTCAACGGCTTGCGTCGCTCCCGCTCTGACCAATGGATAGGCGGGGTCTGCGGTGGACTTGCACAATTTACCGGATTGGATGCATGGCTTTGGCGCCTGTTGTTTGCACTGCTGGTGATCTTGGCGGGTACTGGCGTTTTGTTCTACGTGCTGATGTGGATTTTGGTGCCCCAGGAGCCCAATACTTATCACGCGCCGTTGTCGAGCAATTCCTGAGCAGGCACGGCTCCGGTGGCCCGCACATAGGCCTCAAAGGCCTGTGCCGGGACCGGCTTGCTGAACAGATAGCCCTGGAAAAGGCGACAGCCGTTTTCTATCAGAAACTGCTGCTGCCCCGGTGTCTCCACGCCCTCGGCAATCACGGCAAAGTGAAGGCTGTCACCCAGGCCTATGACCATGCGTGCAATGGCAGCGTCATTGGCATCGGTCAGGACATCACGGACAAACGACTGGTCAATTTTCAATTGGTCCAGTGGCAGCCGCTTGAGATAGTTCAAAGATGAATAGCCGGTGCCAAAGTCATCTAGCGAAAAGCCCACACCCAGGGCCTTTAACTGGGTCATCTTGGTGATGATGTCTTCGATATCGTGCACCAGCGAACTTTCCGTCAGTTCCAGTTTTAGGCGGCGTGGCTGCGCACCGGTGCGCTCAATGACCGATTGCACCTGCTGCACAAAATTGGGCTGCTGGAACTGGCGCACGCTGACGTTTACCGCCAGTGTCAGATTGTCCAGTCCGGGCTTGCCCGACCATTCCACCAACTGGGTGCAGGCCGTGCCCAGCACCCAGGCGCCCAGTGGCAGTATCAGCCCGGTTTGTTCTGCAAGCGGGATAAATTCATTGGGCGGAACCAGACCCAGCTTGGGGTGGCGCCAGCGCAGCAAGGCCTCAGCACCCATCACGTGCCCCTCGGCGTTAACCTGGGGCTGGTAGGTTAGAAAAAACTCGCCCCGCACCAGCCCTTTGCGCAGCGCCATTTCCATTGCTGAGTGCTCGGCCAGGTCCGACACCATGACATGGACCAGGGCGTAGATACCCAACGCGGAGAAGAAATTGTTGACCCAGGTGCCCCAGACCCGCATGCCATCTGGCAGCGAATAACCAGTATCCAATCCCACTGGCCAACTTGCCAGCACCACAAAACCCAAGCAACAGACGCCGGTCACCCCATACCGCATGGCTGGCGTGTCATCGCGCAAAAACACCAGGGCAGCGATGGCCAAGACCAGCAGGAAATTGTGGGTAGAGCGCGGTGCTTGCGTACTGGGCACATCCAGCAGCAGGCAGACACCACTAATAACAATGAACATGCTGATGACCAGCAGGAAAAACGCCATGCGGGTGCGTTTGAAATGGGTGAGCACGGCAATCGTGATGCCTACTGCGAGCATGCTCAGGTCCATGGCCACAATCGCCCAGGCCGCTTGTGTGGTGAAAAAAGTGGCCCATCCGATCCCAAGCACGATCAGCAGCGACGCACCGATCCACAGCGTCATGCGCATGCGCCTGCGGTGCAGTTCTCTGCGCGGCGATCGGTTGGGGGTGTCGGGCGTCGTGTGCATGGGCTGGGGATACGCCAAAGGCTAATGCCAGCCCCGCAGCCCGTCAACTGTTTTGCACTACCCGGTGTTGCCAATAGACGAAAAGCGGCGCGCCGAGTATCTCCAGGGCGGTGAACGCAATGAAAGGTGTCAGGGGCAGCCCCACACTGGCCATGGAGACCACGCGCCCTATCCCGCCCAGGAAAATCATCAGCCACAAAACGCGAAACAGCACCGTTTCTTCTGTGATGCGCGGCACCAGCCACAGACTGGCAAGCCCCAGGCCCAGCCACACCCCGGCAAGAAAACGCATGTTGCTGTCCAGCGTGGCATCTGCAGGCAGGTTCAGGCTTGCGTACAACGGGTCGTGTATGCCCATCAGCTGTACCAAACCGGTGATGACCGGTACCGTGCCCATCAAGGCACTTACGATTTGCAGTGCGCGCTTGTTCATGGCTAGAGCGCTGCCAGGCCCAGACCTGCTGCATACAAAACATTGGCCAACGCAATGCCGCGCTGGGGTACGCTAAACCAATAACACCGCGCCAAGGCCAGGTAGGCCAGCAACACCCCCATACCCAGGGCCAGCAGGAAGGGTGATTGCACCAGCACCGTCCAGTGGACCAGCGCCAGATAACCCCACACCAGCGCAAACAGCATTGCACCCAGGCTGTGGCTGGCATGGAAGCCCTTGGCGGCTCGCGCCATCGTGGTCTGCCGCGAGATATTGGGTGAAACCACGCGCAAGGCCTCGGTCACCATCTCGTCACGAGGGTCAAACTTGTTGCCATAAAAGGTGAAGACCAGGTGCACACAACCTAGCAGCCCGAGAACCGTCGCGCTGGCGATGATGAAGTACGGTGCGAGGACCATGGCAGCTCCTGTCAAAACGGAAAGGTCAAATGTGGTTACCTAATCTTTACATGGAAAAGATTTCGGTTGGATTGTTGCACGCTTATCTTTCTCGTGTCAAGATAAGCGGATGAGCCCAACCACCAAAGTCAAATCTCCCACACCACCCCCAAAAAGCTACCACCACGGCAACCTGCGAGAGACCCTTTTGCTGGCAGCTGAGGCCACCCTGGCCGAGCGGGGTGTGCAGGGCACCACGCTGCGTGATGTGGCCAAAGCGGCGGGTGTATCCCACGCTGCGCCCTACCACCACTTTGCCAGCCTGAACGATCTGTTGGCCGCAGTCGCAGAGCGGGGTTTCCTTGCCTTGGGCGATGCGATGGAACGGGCCAGCGCGACACCCGATACGCGGGAGCGCCTGCTGCAAATCGCGCAAGCCTACGTAGGCTGTGCCCGGGCGCAGCCAGCGCGGTTTCGTCTCATGTTTGCGCCCCAGCTCAACCAGGCCCAGCAGTACCCCGAGCTCAAAGCGGCATCCCACAGAGCCTTTGGTTTTCTGATGGCGGCGGCCTGCGCCCACGACCCAGTCAGAGGACCCGAGCTGGCACTATGCGGCTGGAGCCTGTCCCACGGCATGAGCAACCTGTTGATCGATGGAGCCTTCGACACCCTGCCCCTGCCGGTCACCGATACCGATGCCCTGGTACGGCAACTGACCACGCGCGCACTGGGCGCAATTTGACAGCGGGGCGACCTCCCTTAGACTGCGCTACTTCCTTCGATCAGAAAGCGCAGCCCATGACAGACAGCAGCCAGGACAAAACAACCGTCAGTGACGATGACAAGAAGCGCCAACGCGAACGCGTAGAGCGCCTGTTGCTACAGGCACCGCACACCAGCACCGGTAGCGTCACGCTCGATGGCAAGACCTTGCAGTACGCTGCCAGTGCGGGTTTTGTACCCATCGTGGCCAATATGTCCGATACGCACAAGGGCGAGCCCGATGCGGCATTGTTTGTGACCAGCTACACCTTGCAGCGCAAGGGAGCCGCACCCAAAGCGGCCGAGCGTCCCATCCTGTTTGCGTTTAACGGCGGCCCCGGCTCGGCATCGGTCTGGTTGCACCTGGGTGCCCTGGGCCCCAAGCGTGTGCCCATCAATGACGACGGCACGATGCCACCGCCCCCCTACGGTGTGGAGGACAACCCGCACTCGTGGTTCGAACACTTTGATCTGGTATTTGTAGATCCACCCCACACCGGCTATTCGCTGACCGCCAGTGAAGCTGCGCGTAAAAAAATGCTGAGTGTGGACGGCGATGTGGACGCCCTGGCCGAATGCATACGCACCTACCTGAGCCGCAACCAGCGTTGGGGTTCACCGGTCTACCTGGCCGGTGAAAGTTATGGCACCACCCGCGGCGCGGCGCTGGCCGACAAGCTGCAGGACATGGGTATTGCGCTGGCAGGCGTCATCCTCGTCAGTTGTGCCATGGACATTCAGACATTGGAATTTGAAGGCAAGAACGACTTGGCCTATGCGCTGTTTGTACCCGGTTTTGCGGCGGCAGCGCAGTACCACGGCAAACTCAAAGGCCCGCTGGGCGAGTCCGGCGCACAGGCCAGGGCAGCGGCCGAGGCCTTTGTCCACACCGACTACCTGGGTGCCTTGCACCAGGGCGCCCGCTTGGCGCCCGCGCAGCGCAGCCGCATTTCCAAGCGCCTTTCCGAACTGACCGGCCTGCGCACCGATGTGGTTGAGGACAACGACCTGCGTATCTCTGACCAGCTGTTTTTTAGCGAACTGTTGCGCGACCAGGGCCGGATGGTTGGCCGCCTGGAGGCGCGCGTGACCGGGCCCATGGGCGCCCGCAAGTCCCGCGCATGGGAGTTTGACCCTGGCATAGAGGCCATCATGGGCCCCTACACCATGGCCAGCAATGCCTATATGCGCGAGCAACTCGGCGTGGTCACGGACCAGCGTTACGAAATCCTGAACATTGACGTCAACAAAACGTGGAACTGGCTGCAGGGCGAATCCAAGGGCAACAGCTACACCAGCACCAGCGGCGCCCTGGCACGTGCGCTGCGGCGGAATCCGCACCTGCGGGTGCTGGTGGCCAGCGGCTATTACGACCTGGGAACACCCTATTCCGCCAGCGACTATTCACTAGCCCGCCTGGACCTGCCGCCCGAGGTCATGGCCCGCATCACCCACCGCTACTACGATGCCGGCCACATGATGTACACCCGCACCGACGATCTGAAGAAACTGAAGGCGGACCTGAAAGCATGGTTGGGGGCAGGTTTATCCTCAACAGCCTAAGGCGCGGTGGCGACGTCGATGCCCGCTGTGCGGGCCTCGGCCAAAAGCGTGGCCAGCTCGGCGGCGGAGTGCACATTGAGGCGTTCAAAAATCTTGCGCCGGTGTTCTTCCACTGTGCGCACGCTGAGCTCCATTTTCCAGGCTATGGTCTTGTTCAACTCACCGGCGGCCACCATGGGCATCAGGCGCACCTGCTGGCGCGACAGGCCCTCTATCAGCTGGCGTAGCGCGTCCACTCTGGCCATGCGGGTGTGCCATTGCACTTCCACCTCCAGTGCCTGGCGTATCAGCTGCACCAGTGCTTCATCGGCATAAGGCTTCTCGGCAAAGCTGAAGGCACCCCTGGCCATGGCACCCACCGCCATGGGAATATCACCATGCCCGCTGAGAAAGAGTACCGGCATGCGTTTGTCCAACCCCCGGCTGATCAGGGCCTCATGCACCTGCAGGCCCGACAGTGGCTCCATGCGCACATCCAATACAAAGATGCCGCGCAGGGGTACAGCGGCTGCTTCCACTGCCGCCAGCAACTCCGGTCCGCTGGCATACGCAATCACCTCCAGGTCGTGCTGGCGCAGCAGAAATGCCAGGGAGGTGCGTACGCCTTCGTCGTCATCACATAGGTAAATGGTGGGTTGCGTTGTCATGGTCTGTCGCCTCATTTATTGTTTTGTCGGGTGGCAGTGAAAAACTGAAGCAGGCGCCACCCCCTGCTGCATCCTGTGCGTTTAACACTCCACCGTGTGATTCCAGGATGGAGCGGCAAATGGCCAGCCCCAGGCCCGTGCCGTTCATCTTGGTGGAGAAAAAGGCTTCGGTCAGGGTTTCGATATCTCTCCCTCCCAGACCGGGTCCGCTATCGGTTACAGAAACCGTAGTCCAGCCTTGGGCATTGCCCAGTGGTGCTGAATGGCTGTGCAGCGTGCGCACCTGCAGAATGCGTGGCTGGGTCATGGCGGCCATGGCGTCGTTCGCGTTGCGCAGCAGGTTGGTAATGACCTGCTCGATGCCAATACGGTCCATGCGTACCAATGGCAGGCCGTTGTCCAGATCCAGCAGAACAGCTACTCCCGCGCGTTGGAAATCCAGCTTCAGCAGCGCCACGGCGTCGGAGACGATGGTGTTGATGTCGTGCCGCTCCATCACCAGCTCACGGCGTGCCAGGCGCTCGCGAATGCGGTGCACGATGCCGCCCGCCGCAGACGCATGGCGTGACAGTGCCTGCGCTGCCGCCAGCAGATCGGGCCGGGTGCCAGGTTGCTTCTCCAGCGCCTTGGCAATGCCCGCGCTGTAGCTGACAATGCTGGTCAGTGGCTGGTTGAGTTCGTGTGCCAGGGTGGACGCCACCTCGCCCAAGGTCGACAGGCGCGCATGGTTGGACAACACCTCGCGCTGCTTGCGCTCCAGCTCAGCTAGCCGTTTGCGCTCGGTCACGTCCACGATGGAGCCCATCCATCCCACTTGCTGGCCAGCGCCATCCACCAGCGGAGATTCAAAGACCACCACATCGACCATGCGGCCATCACGGTGGCGCCAGCGGGCCTCGTGTCCCACCCGTTGCGTCGGGTGACTTGCGGGGTCTTGGGAGACATGTGTCAAGTCGCCAAACTCCGGATCGTGTGCCACCAGCTCGTCCACCGGGTAACCCACCATTTCACAAAACGTGCGGTTGGCAAACAGCAGGCGCCCGTTCAGGTCGCGCGCGCGCAGACCGACCAGGGCCGACTCTTCCAGCGACTGGCGCCAGGCCGCTTCATTGCGCCAGGCTGCCTCGGCACGGGTTACCTGGCGCATCTGGCGGCGCAGCAGCAGCGTTGCCACGCTGATCAACACCAGAAAACCCACCAGCAAAATCACGGGAAGGGTGGTGAACCAGTGGGGCTGGCGCACGCGCTGTGTCAGGCGCAGGCGTGCATCCGGTATGGCCTTGAAGGGCGTCTCATAGGTCTCGCCCCTTGCGACACGCCCAGGGCTTTCCGTGGATACGATCACCTCGCCCAGGCCACTGAGCAGTTGCACCTCGTACTGGGCGGCCAGCCACCAGAAATCCTTGCTCTGAATCAGATCGGCCGGGTCGTAGCGGGCGATCAACTGTCCTGTCTGCGGGCGGCGCTCGTCGCTGGTGGGTGCAATCAGATGCAGTGTGATGCCCTGGGCCTGGGGCTGCACGGGCACACCGGGGCGTTGTTCGCGGCGGGCCTCTGCCACGATGCGCATGTCAGCGTCGAGCCAGACCACGCTGAGCCAGCGACGGTCCAGACCGGCGGCTATCTCGGGTTGTATGGCCAGTTGGCGGTTGGGATCGGCGCCCGCAGCCGGCAGGTGGGTCGCCGCGGCGCGCAGCTTGACCGCCTCGGTCTCCAGCCGCCCCGCCAGTTGTGCCTCCAGACTCAGCGTATCGGCCATCACCGACTGGCGCAGGGCATCACGCTCCAGCTTGTCGTTTTCTTGTGCCCAGGCCACCACCAGTGCGGTAAAGACGATGGACAGCAGCAGCGGCGCCTCCCACAAAAACCGGCTCCACCGCGACAACCCGGCCGTTGGCGGTGCCGCCCCATGGTGGGCGTGGTGGGCGATGGCGGGGGTGCTCATGGGGCGAGTCTACCCAGCGCCGCTAGCGCGCGGTATGGTTGCAGGCCGCAGCACCAACACGCTATTGAAATAGTAGCGATACAGATCCATTTTACGGGGGCTAGAGCCCCTATTGGCTCTGCATCACTTCCAGCGGAGACACCGGGCTGGCCGCGTTGCCCCAGGCGTGGCGGATGTAGGTGAGCACTGCAGCGATCTGCGGGCCGTCCAGCGTCTGCTGGAAGGGTGGCATGCCGTAGGGGCGGGGGTTACCGGCTGTTGCGGGTGCAAAACCGCCGTGCAACACGGTCTGCACCAGGTTGGCAGGTGATTCCAGGGTGACGGCGCGGTTGCCCGCCAGCGCCGGGTAGGCGCCGCGTGCGCCCTGGCCTTGTTCGCCATGGCACTGTGCGCAGTGTTCCTTGTAGAGACTTGCACCGCTGCTGAGCTGGCCAGCCTCGGCTGCCTTGGCCGGTCGTGCTTCATGCGTTTGCTGTGGCAAGGTCTTCAGGTACGCGGCCATGGCCAGCAGGTCGGCGTCACTCAGGTATTGCGTGCTGCGAAACACCACCTCCGCCATGGGGCCCATGGTGCTGCCACGCGGCGATGTGCCCGTCTGCAGCAGGGCCACTACATCCTGTGTGCTCCACTCGGCCACGCCCGCTTCGCGGGCGGATGCCAGCGACGGCGCATACCAGTGCTGCATGGGTATCGCACCGCCCTGCAGGGCCAATTCACTGCGGCTGGCACCCAGTACATTGCGCCCGGCATGGCAGGCAGCGCAATGGCCCAGGCCACGCACCAGGTAGGCGCCGCGGTTCCACTCTGCGGTTTGCGCGGGCTCCGGTGCAAATTCGTCCGCCCGGAAAAACAGCGCCCGCCACACGGCCAATGCCGCCTGGCTGTTGTACGGAAAGGCCAGTTCGTGCGGCCGGTTGGCCTGCGCCACCGCCGGCAGGCTGCCCAGGTAGGCGAACAAGGCGTCGCTGTCGGCGCGGCTTACCTGTGTGTAGCTGGTGTAGGGGAACACGGGGTACAGCAGGCGCCCGTCTGCCGAACGCCCGTGGTGCATGGCGCGCCAGAAGGCAGCGGGTGTCCAGCGGCCGAGGCCAGTCTGTGCATCGGGCGTCAGGTTGCTGGCGTAGACCGTGCCAAACGGTGTGGCAATGCCCAGCCCGCCAGCGTAGTCGGCCCCACCACGTGCGGTGTGGCATCCCGCGCAATTGCCGGCGCGGGCCAGGTAGGCACCCTGGGCGATTTGCTGCGGCGTGGCGCTGAACGGCGCGCTGGCGCTGTCGTGGATGTCAGCCTCGCCGCGCACATTGAGCCAGGCCACCAGCGCAGATGCGGCGAGCAGCAACACCAGCAAGACCAGGAGACGGCGGGGCCACAGGCGTGACGGTTGCAAACGGGTTGGAGCGGAAGTGGTTGGATGCATGGAGAAGGGCACTTCCAGTTATTGCAGACCACTGCCGCAGTCCATGGGCAGCGGCTTGGTATGGGGTGCCACGGCGTGCGTCTGGGCCGGCAAGGCTTGTGATGACAGCCAGGTGGCAATGGCGCTGATCTCATCCACCGTCAAGCGTTTGGCGATGTCGCCCATGCAGTCGGGCGCGGCCGCGTGGCGCTTGTCGGTTTGCCAGGCGCCGAGTTGGCCCACCAGGTAGTCCCGTGGCAGGCCCAGCAGGCCAGGAAAGGCGGGCAGCACACCGGTCATGGCGCTGCCATGGCACTGCGTACAGGCGGGAATCTTACGTTGCGCATCACCCTGTAGCACCAGACGCCGGGCTTGCTGCAGCACGGCGGCGGGGGCCTGGGTGGTCTGGGGTGGCGGGTAAGGCAGGTCCTGGCTGGCAAAGTAGTCGGCCATCTCGCGCAGGTAGGCATCAGACAGGTGGTCCACCAGGTGGGTCATCGCGGTGTTGGTGCGCCGCCCATCGCGGAAATTGCGCAACTGGTTGTACAGGTAGGCGGCGGGTTTGCCAGCAATACGCGGGAAGTAACCCGCGTTGGTGGATCGCCCTTCCTTACCGTGGCAACCGGTGCAGGCCAGTACCCGTTGGGCGATGGTGTCGGGCACCGTGCGGGGGGTTGTGGGGCTGGCGTCTGCTGCCTGCACAGGTGCCCACAGCAGGGGCAGGGCCAGGAGCGCAAGGCGCGCTAGCGTTTGTAAGATTTTTGGCATGGGGGCGCCTAGTCAGACGTATTGAGTTGGGCCAGTCGCTCGGGTGTGCCCACATCGGTCCAGCGGCCGGTGTAAAGCTGGGCCGTGATTTTTTGCTGGGCCATGGCGGCGCGCAGCTGGTGCACCAGGGCCGCCTTTACCCCCTGCTGGTTGCCCGAAGGAATGTCGCACCAGGGGCGCGCAAACAGCGCTGCGCGGTACAGGCCAATGGTGCTGTAGGTGTAGCGGGGCTCCGTGCTGTCGGCGGGCAGGTTCAGGGCCAGGCCCACACCGTTGTTACTGCCAGGCGAGAGCGCCAGACCAAAGTCGCCACGCGGGTTGTGTGCCGGGTTGGGTACCAGCCACAGGTGGGCGAGCTTGCCACTGGCCACAAAGCGGTCCACATCTTCCTGGCGAAAAGCAAAATCGGGCGCAAACACATCACCCGCCAGCACCCAGAACACGCCGTTGGCCTGTGCCGGGCACAACAACGGCAGCGCGCGAACGATGCCGCCCGTGGTCTCCAGTGCGCCACCAAAATCCCTACCTTCGTGGGAATACTGGATGTGCACGGTGCTGGTAGAACGCTCCTGATTTGATAGCGATTGAGTGATATCTGACGAGGGCTGAGGGGCAAAAGCACTTGAGAACCTTTGGGCGATCTGCTCGCCCAGCCAGGCCGTGTTGACCACGACCTTGTCAAACCCACCCCGTGCCAGCGCTTCCAGGTGCCACTGCATCAGGGGTTTGCCTTGCACGGCCAGCAGGGGCTTGGGTGTGTGGTCGGTCAGCGGGCGCATGCGCTCGCCACGGCCGGCGGCCAGCAGCATGGCCGAAACGGGCTGACGTGACTCCGTTGTTGATGAAAGGCTCAAGGTAGGTTCAATACGGTGCGTCATGGGCGTTGATTCTGCCTTGTATGGCGCATACTGGTGCTGTGCCGCCGGACGGCGACAAACTTCCAGAAAGCCTGCCATGCACCAACCCACGTCAAATGACCAAGCTTGCCTGTTGCGGAACCGGTCGCGAATGGGCCTTGTCGCATGTTTGCTGTTGGGCCTCGCCGCCTGCCAGTCCGCAGCCACTACCGGTACAACGGGTGTGCCCACCGAAGCCGACCTGCAGCAGCAGATCAACACCGCCATTGGTCAGGCACCCTGCACCGCTGACTCGCAATGCCGCACCATCGGCGTGGGTGCCAATGCCTGTGGCGGACCGGTCGTGTGGCGGGCCTGGTCCACCCAAAACAACCCCAAGAGTGAAGCCCTGCAAAGCCTGGTTGACCAACTGGCCACGCGGCAGCGCCAGCGCCAGGCCCAATCCGGCATGGTGTCTACCTGCCGCTACTTGCCAGACCCCGGCGCTGTGTGCCAGGCCCAGCGGTGTGTGTTGAAGACGACTGCCGACACCGCAAGTTAAAGACCACAAGCGGCAACGCCCATGAAAAAAGGGCTGCAACCTTGCGTTTGCAGCCCTTGTGTGTTGAAGGCCCCACCGGCGTGGGGCACAACGGTCCGTCGTTAACGATCCGATTATTGGCGCAGCTTCTCGGTAGACACCGTCTTCTCGGTAAACGCCAGGGGCGCAGTGCCGTCAGTGTTTACACGCAGTACCGTGGCGGTTTGCACGTTGCCACCCGCGTCCTTGAACTGCACACCACCGACATAGCGGCCGCCTGCCGCCAGACCAGACCACGACAGGCCCGCTGTGGCGGTGCTGCCGGCGTACACGGTGCTGGGCAACAACACGTTCATGCTGCTGGATGCGTCTGCTGCGGTGACCACCCAGCTTGACAGCCGGTGGGTCATGTTTGCAGCGCCGCCATAGGCGCCTACACACACCTTGTAGGTTCCGGCTGCGGGGCTCACCACCTGCACGGCTTCGTTGGAGCCGTCGTTACCCGAGTACACCGATGCGCCGGATGGCGACACGATGATCAGGTCGTTGTCGTCCCCTGCACTGCCCACGTCGGCATTGCGTGTCTCAAAACGCGCGACGATGGTGTCTGCTGGCAGGACAAACGGGTAGACCTTGATGGACGCCGTGTCGACACCGGCAATACAGGCCGCCTTCATTGCAGCTGCCGTCGGAGCGCCCGGCACCAGACCCGCCAGCGAACCCATGGTCACCGGTTTCATGCCACCCTTGTTGGCGGTGGGTCGGCCGTTGAAATTGGTCGTCAAAGTGATCAGCCGGTTGCCCGATGCGGTGGTCGCGGTGAGCGACGGTGGGGCCTGGATCGTCTTGCCAGTACGGGCCGTTACCGGGCTGCGCACCACATGCGCGCCATCGCTCCAGACCAAAGATCCGTAGGACCATTGACCATCTGCCGCACCCGCCGCGGTGAGTGTGACCGTGAAGGTCTTGGTTTCACCGGGTGCCAGGGTCAGGCTGCTCGGTGTCACCACCGTGGTAAAGCCGGGCAGAGAGGCCGTGGCGGTATATGTGGCCGAGCTGGCACCCACATTGGTCACCTTGCGGGTCACCGCTGTGTTGCCAACCACCGCGCCCACCGTGATGCTGGGCAGGTTGAAGTTGTAGGTCTGGTCCAGTGTGCCGTAGGTCACGCAGTCCGAGGCCGGTGTGACCGCAGGTTTGTTGACATTGCACTGGTAGCGGATGAATTCGATCTTGCCGTTGTCATACACCAGGCCAGGGTCCAAAGCCTTGGCGGGCACCACATGACCGGCGCCCTGTGCCCAGGGCAGCAGACCATTTTGTTCACCAGCCAGACCATCGTTCAATGTGGACATGCTGCTAGTCATCAGCGCCGACTTGATCGCTGCGGGCGACCAGGTGGGGCGCATCTGCCGTATCAATGCCGCCAGACCAGCCACATGCGGGCTGGACATGGAGGTGCCTTGGTACGAAGACCACTCGGGTGATGGCACCAGCGTGCCATTGGCCACCGCATTGCGCTCGGCGTTGGTCAGGCCTGGGGTTACCGTGGCAATGATGTCCACGCCTGGTGCCGTCAGGTCGGGCTTGAGCATGTTGGCATCGCCCGCATTGGGACCGCGTGACGAGAATCCCGCCATGATGGGCGCTGGCTTGCCGGCGTTGAAATAAACGCCAATGGCCGCCGTACCGCCGCCCGCCTGGGCATAGGTCTTGACGGCGGCGCCGTCTGCCGCATTCACGTGCACGGTGGGTATGGCGTGTACATCGGCCACAAGACCGGCACCATTGTCAGCCAGCACCATGCCAAGACCACCTGCCGCTTTCACGGCAGCGCTCTTGTCGGTACGGGCATTGGTGCCACGGGTGCAAACGACAACCTTGCCGGCTACCTTGACCGGGTCCAGCACCGCTGGCGAGAGGAAACACAGGCGCAGCTGTGTAGCGTCTGCACCTGGCAGGCCTGCATCTTCCGCACGGATGACGGGCTTGGCTGCCAATGCCACTGCGTTGAACGAAGCGCCGGTGTACGACGCGCCATTGCCCAGCGTCACATTGGCCGACAGGGCGCGGTCGTGGGTGGAGGCCGCTACGGTGGTCAACCAGGGGCTGACGTGGGCCACCGCAACCGCAGGGCCGCTGTTACCTGCCGAGGCAGCAACAAAAACACCTGCGTTGGCGGCCCGCAGGAAGGCTTGCTCGACCGGATCGTTCACACTGGTCTGGCTGCCGCTGATGGAAAAGTTGATGACGTGCACACCATCGGCCACCGCCTTGTCGATGGCAGCCACGCTGTCCGACGTGAAGCAGGAGTTCTGGCTGCCCGTGCCGTCTTCGGCCGTGGGGTTTACATAGGTGTAGCAGACCTTGTAAGCCGCAATACGGGCCCGCGGGGCGATACCCGATGCCGTGCCCACGTAGTTGCCGCCCAGTGTCACCGGTGCGCCACTGTTGCCACCCGCGGTGGATGCGGTGTGAGAGCCGTGGCCGCCGTGGCCATTGGGGCCGGCGACGGAGTCACGTGGTGAGTAGAACTCGGTCCAGTGCTTGGGCAGGCCCGACGCCAGGAAACCGGCGTTGAAATATTGGGCACCAATGAGCTTGTTGTTGCAATGTGTGGCGGGCGTGAAGCCTTCACCACCGACGCAGCTGCCGTTCCAGCCGGCGGGTGCGGGGCCATAGGCCAGAGTGCCGGTGCCAAATACGGGTGTGCTGCCATTCACGCGGTCAGCAAATGACGGACTTTCGGGCCAGATGCCGCTGTCGACCACACCAATGATGATGTCTTCGCCCTTGAGCGCCAGGCCAGCAACAGTCTGAGACCAGACGCCTCCCGCGGTGCTCAGACCCAGAAATGCGGGTGTGGAAACTGTTTCCAGCTTGCGTGCCTCGTCTGCAAACACGTCCACCACCAGGGGGCTGGTGCGCAGGGCCTGCACTTCTGAAGCGGTCAGGCGTGCAGCAAAGCCGTTGTACACCGTGGAGTAACGGGCCACGATGGGTGCGCCGGCAATCAACGATGTCACCGTGGTCTGCTGGGCATCCAGGTAGGACTTGTAGGCCAGGGCAGCGGACGAGCGGGTGTTCAGCCGTGTGCCAGGTGCGGGCAATGTGGCGCTGTAGCCGGGCACGGTGCCGGTGTAGCTGGCAACCGGCTCGGCCGCCAGCTGCACGATATAGGTCGAACGGCTTTGCGCAAAAGCCGAAGTGGATAGCCCCAGCAGCACCAGTGCCGCAAGGGAGGTCAATCGCAGTCGTGTTTGGGTCATGTTTCTTTTCCTTGAATCGTGTGACAGCAATGCTTAAACCGACTGCTGGCGACGGCGGCGAACCGCAGCACCCATGGCGATCAGACCCAGTGCAAACAGGGCGGTGGACTCAGGTTCTGGAACCGCGGACACGCTGATGTTGTCCATCGCAAACTGTGCGCGGTCGGTCGAGAAGGCATTGCAGGTGCCGCCAGCGTTGCAGGCAAAGCCAAAGGCGTAAACCGTTTCAAACAGGGTGGAGGCAAAACTGCCAGTGGTCTGGAAGCTGCCAAAGCCCAGTGCGCCGCCCGAGTTGGGGCCAGCCAGCTGGAAAGTCTGTGTCATGGTGGCGCCGGTGCTGGTAAAGCCTTGCAAACGCAGCAAACCGCTGACCGGTGGCAGCGCCGAGCCCGAAGCGCCCAGGAAACTCGCGTCAAAACCGTTCACCGCAAAAGACTGTCCGTCCATGCGACCAATGGCCACTGCACCATCGTTGAGCGATCCGTAAAACGTGGAGGTGTTATTGGTAGGGCACAGCACACTGAAGCACATGGACAGGTCGCGGCCGTCGATCATGGTGCCAACGAGGTCACCAGGCTGTGCATTCGCGTCGTTTGAGAACACATTGAAGTAATAGCTGCCCTGCAAGAACACATCTCCGTGCGTGAGAAATGGTGCGGACTGCGCAGTGGGACCACCGACCGGTTGTTCAAAATCAATGATCTCGGCCTGGGCGGCGCCCGTGCTCAAAACTATGGCCGCAACAGCGGCCACGCGACGCAAAACATGCTTCATGGGAACCCTTTACTTTGGTAAAAGAAAATGCCGCATGAATGGCATGTCCAACGGTTGTTAGACGGGCGGCTTCCGTGCGGCGTGCGCGATAGTAACCACCCGCAAGCAAGTTGTGGGCCTGATCTAGGGTAAGTACCAGTAACAAACTGGCAATAAAGTGTTTCCGGCTTGTAACAACTATGACGCAGGCACGCCGGGGGCGCACCAGCCAGTTAACGCACGCCCACGGCCACCTTGCCAAACACGGCCTGCACGTCCCTCGGAAGACAGCGCCAGTAGTTCTCTTTGGCGGTCACTTCGCCACCCAGTGCCGCTGCGGCATGCCATCCCCAGCGCGGTTCATACAGAAATGCGCGGGCCAGAGCCACCAGGTCCGCGTCTCCGGCTTGCAATACGGCCTCGGCCTGGTGTGCATCGGTGATCAAGCCCACTGCAATGGTGGGCAAGGCACTGGCCTGGTGGATCTCGCGCGCAAACGGCACCTGGTACCCAGCGCCCAACGCAATCTTCTGTGCCGGCGACACGCCACCAGACGAGACGTGGATGAAGTCGCAGCCCAGTGTCTTGATGCGCTTGGCAAACTCGACGCTCTGGGCCACGTCCCACGCGCCTTCCACCCAATCACTGGCGGATATACGTATGCCCAGCACACCGCTGTACACCTTGCGCATGGCTGCAAAGATCTCCAGCGGAAAACGGATGCGGTTGTCAAAACTGCCGCCAAATTCGTCGGTGCGCTGGTTGGCAATGGGTGATAAAAACTCGTGGATCAAATAACCGTGCGCGCCGTGCAACTCGATCGCTTCAATGCCCATGCGGTCGGCGCGCTGCGCTGCCAATACAAAAGCATCGCGCACGCGGTCCATGTGGGTACGTGTCATCTCCGTGGGGGGCGGCTCGGTTGCCAGTTGTGGCAGGGCCGATGGGCCAAAAGTTTCCCAGCCACCCTGTTCAGGCGGCAGCAGTTGTGCACCAGCCCAGGGCAGTGCGCTGGACGCCTTGCGCCCCGCATGCGCCAATTGGATGCACACCGGCACCGGCGGTGCCAGTTTGCGTGCGCGTTGCAGGGTGTCTGCCAGCGCGGCTGCTGTGCGCTCATCCCACAGGCCCAGGCAGGCGGGGGTGATGCGGCCTTCGGGCACCACGGCGGTGGCTTCGATGGTGAACAGGCCGGCCCCGCTGTTGAGCAGGTTGCCCCAGTGCATCAAATGCCAATCGGTGGCCTCGCCGTTGTTGGCAGCGTACTGGCACATGGGCGCTACCACGATGCGGTTGGTCAGGGTGAGACCACCGCGGGGCGATGGCAGGGTGTAGGGTGTGAATAGAAGGCTCATGGCACCAGCATATCCCCAAAGCCCGCGCAGCGACAACCGTGAGGCCTGCACGCTTGCTGTGTATCATTGCGCTCGGTTTTGTTTAACCCCACAGTAGGAGGCCCACACCATGGCACTTATGGATTTCATCAAGAAACAGTTCATAGACGTTATCCAGTGGACCGAAGAGGGCGACGGCACCCTGGCCTGGCGCTTCCCGATGTCGGGCATGGAAATCCAGAACGGCGGACAACTGGTGGTGCGCGAGTCACAGATGGCCGTGTTCGTCAACGAAGGCAAGGTTGCCGATGTGTTTGGCCCTGGCACCTACAAGTTGACCACCCAGACACTGCCGGTACTCACCTACCTGAAGAACTGGGACAAGCTGTTTGAGTCCCCCTTCAAGAGTGATGTGTACTACTTCAGTACACGCCAACAGATCGACCAGAAGTGGGGCACGCCCCAGCCCATCACCATCCGCGACAAAGACTTTGGTGCCGTGCGCATCCGCGCTTTTGGCAACTACGCATTCCGCGTCACCGACCCCAAGTTGTTCCACACCGAAATCTCTGGCACGCGTGAGGAGTACACGGTGTCGGAGCTGGACGGCCAGTTGCGCGGCATGGTGCTGCAAAACATCAGCAACGCCATTGCATCCAGCGGCATCCCGTTTTTGGACCTGGCGACCAACCAGATCGAATTTGCCAAGGCACTGCGCACCCAGCTCGACCCCGAGATGGCCAAGCTGGGTTTGAAGCTCGAAAACATGACGGTGCAAAGCGTGTCGCTGCCCGAAGAGCTGCAGAAGATCCTGGACCAGAAGATTGGCATGGGCATGGTCGGCAACGACATGGGCAAGTTCATGCAATACCAGACCGCGCAGGCTATACCCCAGTTTGCCCAGGGTGGCGGCGGTGGCGGTAGCGGCATTGCGGGTGATGCCATGGGCCTGGGCGCTGGTGTGGCGCTGGGCCAAGTGTTGGCGCAAAACCTGCAGGCAGGCCTGCAAGGCAATCCCCAGGCTGCAGCACAGGCGGCGGCTGCCCAAGCAGCGGCCACGCTAAAGCCGGACGACATCATCGCCACGCTGGAAAAACTGGGTGACCTCAAAGCCAAAGGCATTTTGACCGCCGAAGAGTTCGACGCCAAGAAGGCCGAGCTGCTGAAGAAGCTGGCTTAGCTACCCCTTTCCCTCCTTGGCCAGCGCTGCCCAACGCTCCTACACCGCGCCCTGCCCGGGGTGCGGTGCGCCGGTGGAGTTTCGCTCCGCGCAGTCCACGCACGCCGTCTGCGGCTTCTGCCAAAGCACCGTGGTCCGCCAGGGCGATGTGTTGTCGCGCATCGGCAAGATGGGCGAGCTGTTTGATGACCACAGCCCGCTGCAACTGTTTGCCACCGGCAAATACAAAAACCGCAATTTCACGCTGATCGGTCGCCTGCAATACAAGACCGCAGAGGGTACCTGGGCCGAGTGGAACGCGATGTTTGACGACGGCACATCGGGCTGGCTGGCCGAAGACAACGGCGCCTACGTCTTCACCCAGCCCAGTACCCAGCAGCAAAACATGCCGCCGGCTGACCGCTACGTGGTGGGCAAACAGGTGGGCGTCAACGGTAAGCCCTTCAGTGTGGCCAGCAATGTATCGGCGGCACTCATCAGCGCGCAGGGCGAACTGCCCAAGCTGCCCCCACTAGGCCAAGCTTTTCAGGTGGTCGAGTTGCGCAGCGCCAGCGGCGAGGTCATCAGCATCGACTACACGGGTACACCGCCCACCGTCTCGCAGGGGACGGCGGTGCTGCTGGACGACCTGGCTCTCAAGGGCCTGAAAGATGCGTCCAGCAAAGAAGAAAAAGGGCGCCAGTTCAATTGCCCGCACTGCGGAGCCCCCGTCACGGTGACCCTGGCCACCAGCAAGAGCATCACCTGCGGCAGCTGCAACAGCGTCATTGACCTGAGCCAAGGGATTGGTGGCGAACTTAAATCCGCCATACAGGACGAACCGGTGCAGCCGCTGATTCCCCTGGGTACGCTGGGCCAGTTGCAGGGTGTGCAGTGGCAGGTGGTGGGTTTTCAGCACCGCATGGGTGTGGTACCGGGGGACGACGAACACTTTGGCTGGAGCGAATACCTGCTCTACAACCAGAAGCGGGGCTTCAGCTTTCTGGTGGATTCCGAAGAGGGCTGGAGCCTGGTGCGCCCCACCACAGGCGCGCCCACCATGACCAGCTCCAGTGCCCGCAGTGCCAGCTACCTGGGCAGCAACTACACGCTCAAATACAGTTACACCGCCGAGACCAACTACGTGTGTGGCGAGTTTTACTGGGTGGTGCACCGTGGCCAGAAAACCGAAAACAAGGACTTTGCCAACGGCAAGCGCCTGCTCTCTCTGGAACAGACCCCCACCGAACTGGTATGGTCCAGCGGTGACCAACTGGCTAGCGAGGTGGTGGCCAAAGCCTTCAAACTCGAAGGCAAGGCAGACCTGCTCAAACGCGATGTGGAGCCCTTCAGCGCCTCAAAAAGCGTAGGCATTGGCACCATCATCGTGGTGCTGATCATCACATTGATACTGTTGTCACTGTTGAGCAAATGCTCCAGTTGCGACCCCAATGTAGAGAACTGTTCCTCGTCATCCAGTTCGCGTAGTTCGGGTGGCTCGTGGGGTGGTTTTTCGGGCGGTGGCGGTCACAAGTAATGCAACCCTTTTCTACAGGAGAGTCTCATGGGCTTTGAAATGATTAAACCCGGCATCGTGATCACCTCGCTGGTGTTTGCGCTGATGGGTGTGGCAGTGTTCTGGCTGTGCTTCTTGATCATCGACAAGATCACACCGTATGACCTGTGGGGCGAGATTGTCGAGAAGCAGAACGTCGCACTTGCCTTGGTCGTTGCGGCCATGAGCCTGGGCATCTGCATCATCATTGCTGCTGCCATCCACTAATTGTCTTTGTCGGATTCAAGTAGCAACGCGCCTCTGCGGCGCACGCCCCAGCCCCTGGAAATCACGCTCCTGGCCAGCGTGTTCGTGGTGGCGGCCTGTGGCCTGGTATACGAGCTGGCCGCCGGTGCGCTGGCGTCGTATGTGCTGGGCGACTCCGTCCTGCAGTTCTCGACGATTATTGGCAGTTACCTGTTTGCCATGGGCATTGGCTCGTGGTTGTCGCGCTTTTTTGAGCGGCAATTGCCAGCGCACTTTCTACGCATCGAGCTGATGGTGGCCCTGGTAGGCGGCTTCATGCCCGCTCTGCTTTTTTTGTCCAATGCCTATATGCCGGGCGCCTTCCGCTTCTTGCTGTATTCGATGGTGGGTGTGGTCGGAATTCTGGCGGGGCTGGAGATTCCGCTAGTCATGCGCATCCTCAAACGCGAGGTTGCGCTCAAAGACCTTGTCTCGCAGGTGCTGACCTTCGACTACCTGGGTGCGCTGGCCGTGTCGGTGGCGTTCCCCCTGCTGCTGGTGCCGCAATTGGGGCTGATACGCACGGGCTTGCTGTTTGGCTTCTTGAATGCCGCCGTGGCCTTTTGGGCGCTGTGGGTGTTTCGCCATGAGCTGCGCCGCTTTTACGCACACGCAACGGCCTGCGTGTTATCGGTCGTGGTGCTGGGGGTGGGCTTCGTCATGGCCGACCAGATCACCACGCTGGCGGAAGACAAGTTCTACCACGAGCCCATTGTGCTGGCGGCCAGCTCGCCCTATCAGCGCATAGTTGTCACCCACGGCCGCACCGGGCACAAGCTGTTTTTGAATGGCAACCTGCAGTTTGCCGAGCGTGACGAATACCGTTACCACGAAGCCCTGGTACATCCCGCCATGTCGGCCTTTGGCGCACCCCGCCGGGTGGCCGTGCTCGGCGGTGGTGACGGCATGGCCGTGCGCGAAGCGCTCAAGTACCCCAGCGTGGAAAGCGTGACCCTGGTTGAGCTGGACCCGAACATGACAGGCCTCTTTGCCAAAGACCCGGCCATGTCAAAACTCAACGGCGGCGCGCTGAGTTCGCCCAAGCTGCGCATCGTCAACACCGATGCATTCAAGTGGCTGCAGAGCGAACAAGCCGAGCCCGAGATGTTCGACGTCATCATCGTCGACTTTCCCGACCCCACCAATTTTTCGATTGGCAAGCTCTACACCAACACCTTCTATTCGCTGCTGGCCCAGCGTTTGTCGGCCAGCGGGTATGCGGTGATTCAGACCACATCACCTCTGGTAGCGCGCCAGAGCTATTGGACTGTGGCCACCACCATCGAGTCTGCCGGCCTGCACGCCACGCCGTACCACGCCAACGTGCCCAGCTTTGGTGAGTGGGGCTACATCATCGCCAGCCATCGCCCGTGGCGCCAGCCCGCAGCGCTGCCCGAGGGGCTGCGTTATCTGACCCCGTCCACACTGCCGCTGCTATTTGATTTCCCCAAAGACATGGCGCGTGTGCCGGCCGAGGTGAACCGCCTGTCGAACCAAGTGCTGGTGATGACGTATGAGAAAGAGTGGGGGCGGGTGGCGCCGTAGGAACCCTCTGGGTCTTTAGTGTCCCGCTACTTTCGGGACTGAAGGGCTATTGCGGTGTACGGGCCGAACGCAATCTGTGCCTGGACCGGGTGCCTTTGCAAGGTTGATAAAGATCAAGGAACGGCTTGATTTCCCAATTCCCGCGCGGCTTGTCACAGTTGCGCCATTTGGTTTGCCAAAAATGCGTCCTGTATCAAGTCCTGAAACAGAGAACGCATGCTCAAAGAAAAAGCAGTTGCCTCCATGGGGCAACAATCACTGTTATTGCCCGCTTGGATCAAGGCCGCCCTGCAAGCGAACGACCGCCTGAAGCTCTACCTCACCGTGCTGCAGTCCGCAGCCCGGCAGGCTATGGCAACCGAAGCGCAGCCAATGGATTGGAGTCGCGAACTTACGCAAGTCGGTCTTCATGACGCGCGGTGGCTTGTGGAACTCGTCAAAACGGCCTACCGCGATGACGGAATGCTGGTTCTGCCCCATTTGAAACAGCTGGCCAGGGCATTGGCCGACGATCTGGTCGCCATGGCACGGCCCCTGTGCGACGGGGCTAGCCATTCCGATCCCGAGCTGACCCTCAGGCGCGACTATTGGCTGCAAAAATTGCAGGCCATGGAGGAAGAAGAGGGTCTTCCGCACGAAGAGTTGGCGGACCTCACGCGGGGCGACCGCAAAGGTGCGGACAGTTTTCACCTGCTGGTGATGGATTTGCACAAGCGGCTGAACACCATGTCCAGCGAAATCGCCACTGAAAACATCGACGGTGCCCACGTCTGGCAAGTAGACCCTGCAGACAGGGTGTTGATAGAGGCCTTTATGCGTGGCCTGAATCGCACCGCACCCTTGAAATTCTCGCACCCAGGATTGGATACGGCGGTTACCCGGGACGGCGCACGACTGCTCATCCAGAACGACATCGGGACCAATGACGTCCATGTGCTCGTGATGGAGGTCGAAGAGGACACCATTCGTATCCATTACTCCGACCTGCATGCTTCGCGCTTTGAATTCTTCCGCCAAATGCTGGAGACTGCGGGCTTCGTCTGGTCGGTATCCGAGCCTGTCACCTCCCCTGGCCTCAATGCAGACAAACCTTACCAGACGGGAGTCGCAGTGTTCGCCAGCGCGAATCCATCGGTTCTGCAAAAAGGGTTAGAGGCGGTCGGTTCGCGCATGGTGTTTGTCATTGACTGGAACCGTGCACGCAAGCGCTTGCAGAGTTTTGTACGCAAGCCCCTTGCCCTGTCGCTTTTGCGCGATGCCGCAGATCACGAGTGGGGCCACATGGCGTGGTTGCTGGCTGGTGGCGAGCGGTTGGTATTCGACGCCATGCAGGCCGTGGACAGTGAGGCCTTTCGTGTCGGTGACCGACTGGACGATGTACTCGGTGAAGAGACTGCCAGCGCGTTTCTGCTGGAATTGATGCGCATAGCGAGTGTGATGTTGCGCCAGCAACTGCCTTTGGCCATGGTCGCCGACGAAGCCCGCATGCTGTTGGCGCGCATGCTACGCAAACGCACCTTCGAGTTTGATCTGCTGGCCGAGCATGCTGCGTTTTGCCATGCCATCGCGCTGAACCTGTGTAGTGCACTGGACGGCGGCATAGTGCTGGACGAAGCACACAACAGCAGTCTGGTGCAGCGCGCCAAGTCCTGGGAGCGCAAAGCCGACCACCTGTTGATGGAGGCCCGCCAGCGGGCCGAACGGCAACAGCGTTGGCAAGCAGTGGTGGATTTGTTGGAGCGGTCAGACGATGTGGCCGATGCTCTGGAGGAGGCCATCTTCATCTACTCTATGACGCGGCTGGAAAACCAGCTCGAATTGCCTGGCGCGGTGCGTGGGGTTCTTCGGCGACTTGCAGACACCACCTTGGCGGCGATACAAGACCATATCAAGGCCATAGAAATTGCGCGCCACGTCGGTGAGCGTGGTGACCACGCCGACACCGAACTGTTCTTGCAGACGTTGTGGCGCATGCTGCGTGCCGAGCGTCAATGCGACGAACTGTCGCGCGAGGCGCGCGTGACGATTCTGCGCACGCTGTCTGCGGTACCCGCAAGTTTATTGCTGGCCAGTGATCTGACCAACACTATCGAGAAGGCGTCGGATGCCCTGCTTGCAGCGGGCCACGCCCTGCGGAACATGGTAATCAACAAGACTGGAGTCTCCGCATGAAATCAGCCACCTTCTGGCCCAAGCATCTCTACTTGATTGCCCAGGGCAATGCGTCTCATCTGCACAAGCCCTCCAAGGAAAGCATGGGCTCCAAGGCCTTCAATCTGCTGCGTATGGCACAGATCGGACTCGCAGTACCGCCTGCCCTGGTCATTGGTACCCACTACACCATATCACCCGACGACGCGATTCAAGCCGTGCGGGCGGTGGGCCTGGCGGCCTTGGAGCAAGTGTCTGGCCTAAAGTGGGGAGATGCCAGCAGGCCGCTGATTGTGTCCGTTCGCTCGGGGGCGGCGGTCTCCATGCCCGGCATGATGGAAACATTGCTGAACATTGGTCTGTGTGACGCAACCCTGCCTGGCCTTTTGCGCCAAACCGGCAATCCCCGCCTGGTGTGGGATGCCTATCGGCGTCTGATTGCCAGTTATGGTGAGGTGGTTGCTGGGCTTGCGCCCGCCTTGTTTGAAGACGAACTGGAGCGTGCCACACAAGGCCGCGACGAGCGGGAGCTCGACTTCAGTGAATTGCGTGATCTCACTGCCCGCTTCAAGGCGATTTACCTGCAAAACGCTGGGTGCGCATTCCCGCAGGATGTGACTGAACAGTTGTCCGCGTCGATTCGTGCCGTATTCGGTTCGTGGAGTTCGGCCAAGGCCGAGGCCTACCGCAAGCTCAACGGCATAGACGCAGCCATGGGTACGGCGGTCACGATCCAAGCCATGGCGTTTGGCAACAGTGGTGGGCACTCCGGTGCAGGGGTTGGCTTCACGCGCAACCCCACCACGGGCGAAAAGAAGCTGTGGGTGGACTTCCTTGCCAACGCACAGGGCGAAGACGTGGTGTCGGGGCGTAGAAACGCCCATGGGCATGAGGAGATGGCCGCGCTGGTGCCTGCCGCCTGGAAAGAGCTTGAGGAAGCCGTGCAAGCGCTCGAGCGCGAATTCACAGACATGCAAGATTTCGAATTTACGGTGCAAGACGGCAGCTTGCACATGTTGCAGACCCGCACGGGCAAGCGAACACCTCTGGCGACTGCACGGATCGCACTGGACCTGCTGGACGAAGGACTGATTGAGTCGACAACGGCACAGCAACGCACGGCGGTCTTGGCAGACTCCGAGATAGCCCAGGTGCAGATTGCGCCGAACGGTGACACCACGACTGCTGCAACCGCCTTGGCGCATGCAGCAACCGCTTGTCCGGGAGTGGTATCGGGTGAAATTGCGCTGGACGGTGAACGCGTGGCCGCACGCGCCGCAGCCGGGGTATCGACCATTCTCGTGCGGCAAGATGCCCAGACCAACGACCTGGTTGCACTGGAGGCGGCTGTCGGCCTATTGACACAGCGCGGTGCGCGCACGTCTCATGCAGCCGTGGTAGCCCGCCAGTTGGGGCGCGTTTGCCTCGTGGGCTGTGAGAACCTGCGCATAGACGAGAAGGCACGCACGGTGCAGCTGGCAGACATCACGTTGAACGAGGGTGACACCCTCACGCTGGATGGCAACCAAGGAGTGGTTTACGCCGGTACGGTGGCGGCGATCCGGGTGCCGGACGAAGCCCTGCTGGCACGTTTGAACGCCTTGCGGCAGTCGGCACCCGTCACCCATACACGCAAGCATGGAGCCCTGAGCATATGAGCCCATCGCTATCGCTAGTCGGCAAGAGAGGGCTGATTGTTGGCCTTGCGAATGGCCACAGCATCGCCTATGGATGCGCCCGAGAAGCCCGCCAACAGGGCGCAAGCCTGGTGGCCTCTTGTTTGAATGCCAAGGCGTTCACCCATGCAGAGCCGCTGTGCAGTGAACTCGGCATTCCGCTTTTCACCTGTGATGTCGAGACGGCGGGCGACATGCAGTCATTAGTCGAGCGTGCGGCCCAGCATCTGGGTGGGCTGGACTTTGTGGTGCATTCGATCGCTTGGGCGCCGCTGGACGACTTGCATGGTGCCGTCGTCGACAGCTCCAGCGCGGGATTTGCGCGTGCCATGGAAGTGTCCTGCCACTCATTTGCGCAACTGGCGCAGCTGTGCACGCCACATATGGCGCAGGGAGGCAGTTTCATCACCATGAGTTATTTGGGCGCGGCAGAAGCCGTTCCTCATTACGGTCTGATGGGCCCGGTCAAGGCTGCGCTGGAGTCCCTGGTGCGCTACATGGCCCTTGAACTGGGTCCCAAGGGCATCCGTGTGCATGCGGTCTCCCCGGGGCCCATTCTGACCCGCGCCGCTTCCGGCATTGAAGCCTTTGATGAGCTGATGGCGCAAGCGCAGCGCAAGGCACCGCTGGGCCGGCTGGTCACATTGGAAGAGATTGCGCGGCTGTGCGCCTTCTTGTCCAGTGAGGCGTCTTCCGGCATGACGGGGCAAACTATCTATGTAGACGCTGGATGCCACGCCGTCGCATGAGTCTGCGCAAGCATTTGTACGTATCAATACCCAGGGAGTAAGCCTATGAACACCGCAACTTTGATGGAATTCAGCGATAACTTCACCTACCAAGACATCAACGTTGGACAAACCGCGCGCACCGTGCGCACGTTGACGCTGCAAGACATCCAGGCCTTCGCCGCGGTTTCGGGTGACACCAACCCGGCCCATCTGGACCCTACCTATGCCGACGCAACGCTGTTCCATGGTGTCATTGCACACGGCATGTGGGGCGGTGCGTTGATCTCTGCCTTACTGGGTACCGTGTTCCCCGGTCCAGGCACTATCTATCTGGAGCAGGTGCTGCACTTCAGCAAGCCGGTGCGCATCGGCGACACCCTGACCGTCACCGTGACGGTTATGGCCAAGGACGACGACAAAAAACGCCTGGAGCTGGACTGCCAGGTCTTGAACCAGCGGAGCGAGCGTGTACTCCACGGCCTTGCGCGTGTCCTGGCCCCTACGCAAAAGGTGCGCAGCCCACGTGTGAATGTTCCGAACATCCAATTGTTTGACCCGGAGGCGCGTCTGCGTGCTTTGCTCGCCACGGGGGATCACCTGCCAGCCATTCGCTGTGGCATCGTCCACCCCTGCGACGTTGACTCCCTGAGTGGTGCCATAGACGCCGCGCAGCGTGGACTGATTGACCCGGTCTTGATCGGCCCGGAAAGCAAGTTGCGTGAGCTTGCAGAAGCCTCGGGTATTGATCTCAACGGTATTGCCATAGAAGCCGTGCCACACAGCCATGCGGCCGCCGCGCGCGCTGCACAGATGGCGGCAGACCGTAAGGTCGAAGCGCTGATGAAAGGAAGTCTGCATACAGACGAGTTGATCCATGCGGTGCTAGCTGCGCCGACGCTGCGCACAGCACGCCGCATGTCGCACGTCTTTCGCTTTGAAGTGCCAACCTATGACAAACCCCTGTTCTTGACCGACGCGGCGCTGAACATCAATCCCACTTTGGTGGACAAAGTTGACATTGTTCAAAACGCCATCTCCTTTGCGCGCATCATGGGCATCGCCTTGCCCAAGGTGGCCCTGCTGTCTGCGGTGGAGACCATCAACCCTGCTATCCCGTCCACACTGGATGCAGCGGCCCTGTGCAAGATGGCGCAGCGTGGCCAGATATCAGGGGGGGTACTGGACGGCCCCCTCGCGTTTGACAACGCCATTTCCGCACACTCCGCACGCGTCAAGGAGATTGAGTCGGACGTTGCAGGTGACGCCGATATTCTGGTGGTCCCTGACCTGGAGTCCGGCAATATGCTGGGCAAACAACTGCAGTACCTGGCTGGTGCCACTGCGTGTGGCATCGTTCTGGGTGCCCGCATTCCAATAGCGCTGACCAGCCGTGCCGACGGATCTTCGGCGCGCATGGCCTCTGCACTGTTGGCCAAACTGATCGCGCACCACAACCGCATCGTCCAGCCATGACCATACTGGCGGTCAACGCGGGGTCTTCGACTCTCAAGTTTGCCCTCTATCCGATGGAAGCTGCCATGGTGCAGCCAGCGGCCCTGGCGGGAACCATTGAAGGCCTTTCACGTTCAGGCCCATTGACCATGCAGTGGAAGTCTGAGAGCACAGCCGATACGGTGCAGCTGGAGGTAACCGATGGAGATGCCTTTGAACAGGCCCTGGGTGCCCTGCAAAGCCTGCTGCGGCAGCAGTGCGGAAACGTTGAGCCAATAGGTGTGGCGCACCGGGTCGTTCACGGAGGGGCAAGCTACCGTGACGCCACCGTGGTGGATGAGCATGTTCTGGCGGCGCTGGACCAGCTTTGCCCACTGGCGCCCTTGCACCAACCGCACAACGTGCAAGGCATTCGCGCGTTTGCACGCAGCTTTACGTCGGTGCCGCAGATTGCCTGCTTTGATACGGCGTTCCATGCAGACCTGCCCGATGTGGAATACAACTTCGCGTTGCCTCAGGCGTTGACCCGACAAGGCATCCGTCGTTATGGGTTTCACGGCCTGTCGTACCAGTATGTTCTGCATCTGCTGAGTCAATGCTCGGCACGTGCACAAGGCCGCGTGGTCATGGCACACTTGGGCAACGGGGCCAGTGTGTGTGGTGCCCACCGTGGCAAGAGCCGCGCGACGAGCATGGGCTTTTCAGCTTTGGACGGGCTGATGATGGGCACCCGCAGCGGTGCCCTGGACCCCGGTGTACTGCTGCATCTGCTGGAGCAGGGCTGGGATCACGCGCAGTTGCAAGACCTGTTGTACCGCCAGAGCGGGCTGCTGGGTGTGTCAGGCATTTCGAGTGATATGCGGGAACTGCGCAGGAGTGCAGACCCGCAGGCAGACCTGGCCATGCGTATGTTCGCCTACCGTGTGGTGCGTGAAACGGGCGCCATCACGGCATGTCTGGGTGGTCTGGATGTGCTGGCATTCACCGGTGGCATTGGCGAACATGATGCAGCCTTGCGTTCACACGTTTGTGACCAGTTGGGCTTTCTGGGTGTTCAAATAGACCAGCAGAAGAACGCCATGGACCACGGATCAGAAGCAGTAGCTCTGCATCTGCCGACAAGCAGCGTGGAGGTATGGGTCATCCCCACCGATGAGGGCCGTGTAGCAGCGCAGGCAGCTGTTGATCTGCTGTAGTGGATCGGTCACATCCCTTCCCTGTTATTGACATTTGAAACAGAGTGGGGGCGGGTGGCGCCCCAAGCGGGGCGGTGTACCAACTGGGCCCGCCACCTCCACTCCTGCGCTGCCAGGCTGCCCACAAAAATGGCCTCGGCAATCAGATGACCCAGCCCGAGGAATGTTGCGGTGTCCGCAAATGCCACAGCGAGGCAGACACATACTAGCGACCAAAAACTGTTTGCGAACACCAGCAGCTTGATCAATGGCTTGGGCCGTTTGCTGCGGGTGGCGAGGAAGAATGAAAAGCTGGCGTAGAGCACATTGACCGCGCCCATGAACCGCACCAGAGTGTGCGGTAGCCCCTGCAGGTTGCTGAGTTGGGCGGTGAATAACAAAACAACCAATCCGACTACGGCGCCGGCGGTGCAGTCTATCCAAAGGAGGTTGCTGATTGCTCGCATAGTCTTGGTGGTTTCGTCGTTGGCTATTCATCTTGGGGACTACGTCGACAAAGCCAGTGCAGCATGACTGAGTGCATGCATACCGGCGATTGCTAGCGAAGTGGCTGTACTCGCGTGAGTGCTTGCGTTCGAGCTAGCCCGCATTGCGAGTGCCAGTAGGCTGACTCGGACGTTTCCAAATAGGCGGCACTATCTTTCCGCGCCTCACAGCCATGACCAGCATCACGACTCCAGTACCGGTGCACAGGATCAACGCAAGGACTGACGATTCAACACCAAAGTTGCCACCAGTCAGCCAGTCGGGACCGTTCACGGTGGACCGAATCAGGCCCTGTTGGGCATCGTTGCCCGAGACAATGCCTGAAAAAATGGCCGACTGCGTGTAGTTCCATGCCATATGGAAGCCGATGCTCAACCACAGGCGGCGCGTCAGCATGTAGGCCGCAGCCAGCAAGATCCCGGCCTCGACGGCGATGAACAGCGCTCCCTCCATCGTGCCCTGCGGGTTCAGCAAGTGGGACAGGCCAAACACGAGGGAAGACACCACGAGGGCTGCCCAACTGCCGAACCACTGCTCGACCGCGCCAAACAGAACACCCCTGAATAACAGCTCCTCGTAGACGCTTGAGCTCAGCGCCATGGCAATCGCCGGAACCATGTAGCTCAACGGATTCAAGCCATCGATTCGGTAGATGCCCAGCGCCATGAGGATCAATTCGCAGGCAGCGTACAGGCTTGCACCAATGATCAGGCCCAAACCCAGTTGGCGAGCCATGCCAGGCAAGGCGAGTTCCGATACGGCACGCTTCTCAATGAAGCATGCATAGCCAACATACACCGCGAAGCCGGCGATGGCCAAGGCGATGATGTGCAGAACGGCCTTGCCAGGTTCTCCGGCATAGCTGGTCATCGCATCGGTATTCAGCGTCATGAACAGCAACAAGATGAACACGAGCACCATGACGCGCGCTGGTGGTGAACTGAGAATGCGGCTTGCGAAGCTGGGCCACGTGTTTGCAGGTGTCGTCATCGTTACGTTCTTCGTACGGAATGTATTGCAAGTAGCGTGCCTTGCAGATTGCAGCTGGCGAAAGTTTGGCGGCCGCCTATTCCATTCGCGCGCCTGTAATCTTATTGGATATCAATGGTGCGCGGCTTTGCGTCTGGGTAATACAGGCCCACACACCGCCCCTGCTTGTCGGTTGCGATCCATGGATGGGTCAGGTACGTGGACTGCGTATAGCTCTCCCCGGGGGCCAAGGTTTGGTACCACACGCGCTTTGCGTTGTAGTTCAGCCACCAAATGCTTACTGCATGAGGGCCACTATTCTTAAAGACGACTTCGGTCGCGTGTTGCGCATGCAGCGAGCGAGCCACCGGCTCTGCATCGCAACGCGAAGGCTGGGCAACGGCGCCAGCCCCCAGCCCCCATGCCAACAACAGGGCCGCGCAGATGGGTTTTACACTGCGAATGAACATCATGAGGTGAGCCAAAGCGATGGGGTAGAGGGAAGATTTTAGCGGCCTACCAACACCATTCCATGGCCCTTAGTCATGGTGTATGCGCCGCTTGGATGCGCTGTTTTTTGGCGCTGCACTTGAGTCTTGAGAGTTGTCAGGCGCCTACTTAAGCTGACCGGGGTCATAGAAGAACTGCTCCTCCACGATCTGGTCGTCGCTCCAACTCTGATAAGCCAGCTCCTCGAAGCGAACGGTCTTGCCCTTCTTGTCTTCGATCTCGAAAATCCATCGAATGACTGCGCAATCTCCAGAGATGAAAATCGGGCGCACGCAACTAGCCTTGAGGCTCTTGATTGAAGCCAGTGCCGCTTCTTCATGTTGGATGAGCGCTGGCTTGCCAAGCCTTGGTGGAGCCATGTTCTCCCGCACCGAGGCGGTGTCAGCGTAGTAGCGCTGCATGGATTCCAATGACCTTCCGTCTTCGATGAGGCGGATGAATGAATTAACGGTTTCAAGTGATGGCATGGTTGGCTCGGGGGATGGTTTGGTGAGGCGTACTTTGAAAGCAGGAGGGATCGACAGCGTCCAGCTTGGTTTTCCTGTCATTGAACATGACGACTATATGCAAATAAGGTTAAAGGACAAGCCAAGATTCAGCTCCCTCGTAATGTCAAAAGAGGCAGCATTTACAGTGAACAGGGGGCAGGCGCTCTCTGAAAAGCAGCCCAGGCGGTTCTCCGATCCGTGGCAGTTGCTTGCCATCTGCCACATATAACAAACGCCATGCGAGTGACGCCAGGCGTTCAAATAAATTGCTATGCAATTGATAGTGCATTGAGCAGTATCAACGGGGGCTACAGCCCAGTTTCACCAAAACACATCTCCAACTTTACCTTCGCGAAACTTTGGAGCCTCCACTTTGGAATCTAATCACCTCCTAGCAAGTCTTCTATAGAAAACAAGGTGAACGGTCTTGGCACGCAGAAAGAGTGAACACATTGCGCAACGTGCGCGCCTATGGGCGACAGCAGGCCTGTCGCTGGCTGCGCTGTGCAGCAGCTTGCACGCCCAGCCCGCAACACCGCCACAAACCAACGCGGACCCGGCAGCAGATGCTGCTGACACCAGCAGCAGTAGCAACAGCAACAACAAACGCAGCACCAGCGCATCCACACCAGCACAGCGCCAAGGCACAGAACTCAAACCTGTAGAAATCCGCGCCAGCAGCGACACCGAACAACGCCGCCTCTCCACCGCCGCCAAGATCATCGTCGGCCGTGAAGACATTGAACTCTATGGCGACACCTCCATGGGTGAGCTGCTCAAGCGCCTGCCCGGCGTCACCGTTCCGGGCCGACCAGGGCGCGGTGGCGCACCGCGCATGCGGGGCCTGGGCAGTGGCTACACACAGATCCTGATCGATGGGGAGCGGGTGCCGCGCGGCTTTTCGCTGGATGATCTGTCGCCCGAGGAAATCGAGCGTATTGAAATCTTGCGTGCCCCCACCGCAGAGACCGGCGCGCGCGCCATTGCGGGAACCATCAACATCGTCACGCGCGGTGGCTACAGCAGAAAAATCAACACGCTGAAGCTGGGCCTGGGGCTGGAGAACGGCAACGCGGCGCCCAACATCGCATGGTCGCGCAACGACACGCTGGACAACGGCATGGTCTACAACTTCTCCGTGGCGGCCGACCACAGCGCGCGCTCCAATGACCTGACCAACACCACGCTGACCGAGAACCTGAGCGATGGCAGCACGGTGCGACAGACCGAGGCCGTGTCCAGCACCGGCGTGCGCGATGGCGTGCACGCCAATGCGCGCCTGCAGTGGCGCGGCAGCGGGGGCGACACCTTCATGCTCATGCCCATGGTGGCCGCCACACACAACAGCGGCGACCGCACCACGCGCATCACCCAAGCCACGACGGGTAACGCCACCGCCGACCTGCCATACGACACCAGCACTGGCAGCACAGACAGCCGCTTCTCCACCGTACGTCTGGCCGGTGTGTGGACACACAAGTTGGACGATGGTGCCAACCTGCGCCTGAGTGCCAACATGGGCCAAAGTGCGTGGACCAACGATTCCACGCGGCAAAACACCAGCACCACACGCGGCACGGTAGCTCTGTCCACCCAGCATTCCGAGCAACAAGACCGCAACCTGAGCACCCAACTCAAATACTCCCGCACCGTGGCCGAAGACCACAGCCTGGTCACCGGGTTTGAAGTGGAGTCCAACCGCCGCAGCGAGACGGCTACGCAGTTGCTCAATGGTGAATCGCCGCTCAGCGACTTCGATGGCAACCTCAGTGCCTCCAGCCTGCGCACCGCGGTCTATGTGCAAGACGAGTGGACGGTCAACCCGCACTGGGCGGCCCATGCCGGTTTGCGCTTGGAACGCATAACCACCTCCGGTAGCGTCAGCGCCGATGCGCCCGAGGCCAGCAACCAGAGCCAGGTGGTCACACCGCTGTTTCACACCGTGTGGCGACCCGATCTGGCCAGCAAAGACCAGGTGCGCCTGAGCCTGACGCGCAGCTACCGCTCGCCCAATCTGCAGGACCTGATTGCCCGGCCCAGCATCAATGGCATGTTTCTGAACCGCGGCGCCAACACCGAGGTACACCCGGACCGTGCCGGCAATGCCTATCTGCAACCCGAGCTGGCGTCGGGTATCGACCTGGCCTTTGAACACTATGTGCCCGGCGGCGGCATGCTGAGCGCCAACTTCTTCTACCGGCAGATTGAGAACCTGATGCGCAGCCAGACCACGCTGGAGACGGTGTCGTGGGCCGATGTGCCGCGCTGGGTGGCCCGCAAACAAAACATTGGCAATGCCACCACGCAGGGTGTGGAGCTGGAAGCCAAGTTCCGCCTGAGCGAGATGTTTGCCGGTGCGCCCAAGATCGATGTGCGCAGCAACCTGAGTCTGTTCCGCTCCCAGGTGCAGGGCATCACCGGCCCAGACAACCGCCTGGACCAGCAGCCCGACGGCACGGCCAACATCGGTGCCGATTACCAGATGACCAGCCTGCCGCTCAAGCTGGGCGGCAACCTGAACTGGACGCCCGAATTCACCACCCGTCTGAGCGACGACCAGACCGTGTACCAGAGCAACAAGCTGGTGGCCGACGCCTATGCGCTGTGGACCTTCAACCCGCGCTACCAGCTGCGCGTGTCCGTCAGCAACTTTGCGCCGCGCGACTACACCACCGGCGGCAGCCTACTCTCGACCAACCCACAGAGCCAGACGCTGCGCGAAACCACACAAACCATTGCCCCTTCGTTTGTAAACCTGCAGGCTCGGCTCGAAATCAAACTCTAGCCCCCACTATCATCCGGGACATGCAGCGACGCCACTTTCTGACCGCTGGCGTGGCCACCGCATGGGCCACGACCGGATGCCAAGCCCCCGACCCCTTTGCTCACATTACCGGTGGCTTTGGCGGTGCCCAGCCCGAGCGTGGCCACCACATGCGCGACCTGCTGCAGCCTGGCAAGGCCAACACCTGGCCCGCACCTGCCAAAACCTTCAAAACCCGGGTGCTGATCGCCGGTGGCGGTGTGGCGGGTCTGGCGGCGGCCCGCGCCTTGCGCCTGCAGGGCATGGACGACTTTGCGCTCTTGGAGCTGGAAGACACGGCCGGTGGCAACAGCCGCGCTGGCATGGTGGGCGGCATTGCCTGCCCACTGGGTGCGCACTACCTGCCATTGCCCAGTGACGATGCACCCGAGGTGCAAGACCTGCTGGAAGAGCTGGGCCTGCGTACCCGCGTGGCTGGCCGCTGGCAGTATGACGAACGCCACCTGTGCCACAGCCCGCAGGAGCGTCTGTTCTTCAACGGCGAATGGCAAGACGGGCTGCTGCCGCTGCGTGGCGTAGGTGAAGCCACTCTGGCGCAGTACCGAGCATTCGCCACTCTGGTGGCGCAGGCCCAAAGAGCCGCCCGCTGGACGTTGCCTGTAAGAAATGGGCCTCTAGCCCCCGAGCTATCTGCGTTAGTTGCTATCACTTTTGAAGCATATTTGAGCCAGCATGGTTTGAGCGATACCCATCTGCGTTGGTACCTGGACTACTGCTGCCGCGACGACTATGGCGCAGGCATTTCCACCGTGTCGGCCTGGGCTGGCATCCACTACTTTGCCAGCCGCCACGGCTTTCACGCGCCAGGCACTGAGGGCGTGGAGCGTGAAGGCCTGTTGACCTGGCCCGAGGGCAATGCCTGGCTCACCCAGCGCCTGGCCGCGCCGCTGGGCGCGCGCCTGCACACCGGGCGTGTGGTGCTGCGCGTCAGCAGCGCCAAACACGGTGTGGAGGTGGATGCCTTCAACACCACCAACCAGACCATGGAGCGCTGGCAGGCCGAGCAGGTGGTAGTGGCGCTGCCGGTGTTTGTGGCGGCGCGGGTGGTGCAAAACCCGCCCGAATTTCTGCGCCAGGCCGCCCGGCAAGTGGTCTATGCCCCCTGGCTGGTGGCCAACATCCACCTGGACCGCGCCCTGCACGACCGGCCCGGCCCGGCACCCAGTTGGGACAATGTGCTGTACAACGAGGATGGCGTTGGTGGTGGCCTGGGTTATGTGGATGCCACGCACCAAAACCTGCAAGCACTGCCCGGCCCCACAGTGCTGACCCACTACCGGGCATTGGGGGATGTGGCCGGCACAGCTACGGGTGCTGCCGTGGGTGCGGCGGGCCGCAAGCTGCTGCTGGATCGCACCTGGTCGGCGTGGCGCGATCAGATCGTGCGGGAGTTGTCGCTGGCCCACCCCGATCTGCCATCCAAAGCAACGCGCTTGGACATCACCCGCTACGGCCACGCCATGGCCATACCGGTACCACAGGGTAATGGCCAAATTGGCCTGCAGCCCCCGTTAAATAAGGCCAATTTGCTATCAAAAATGAAGCGCACAGCCAACCGGTATCCCGCCCGCACGGTGCCAGCCTGGGAGCGGCTGCGCTTTGCCCACAGCGACTGGGCGGGCTATTCGGTGTTTGAGGAGGCGTTTACGGCTGGGCACGCCGCGGTAGCGTAGACGGGCTCACACACCTGGTGCGCGCACCGTGCGGTCTGCCATCAGGTCTCCAATAAAGGTCAAAAAGGCACGTGTACGGGCCGGGATCAGCTTGCGTGTGGGCACTGCCGCGTACACGGTCAGCCGGCCGTGGATCCAGTCTGGCAGCAGGTGCACCAGGGCGCCGCTTTCCAGGTGGGGCGCCGCCAGCAGGCGCGACAGCACGGCCACGCCTGCACCGTCCAGCGTGGCGCGGTACAGCAGGTCCATGCTGACCGATTGCAGAGCCACGGGCATGTCCACCTCAACCGCCTCCCCCTGGCCGCTAGCGGGCCGCAGGCGCAGGCGGCGGTTGCTGATGCCACCTCCTTGCTGGCGCGGAAACTTCAGAAAGTCGTGGCGCTGCAGGTCTTGTGGTTGCTGCGGCGTGCCAGCGCGCTGCAGGTAGCTGGGCGCTGCGCACACAATCCATTCGGTGGTGGACAGCGCGCGGGCCACCACGTTGCCGTCGTACTCTTCGTCCACCGCCATGAAGGTCACATCAAACTCGTCCACCCGCTGCTCGGGGAATGGGTCTATTGCAATCTCCAGCGCCACCTTGGGGTGCTGCCGCCGCCACGCTGCAATGTGCGGCGCCAAAAAGTAGGAGGCCAGCACCGGGGATGCCAGCACATGCACCGTGCCCTGCAGCTCCTGCGTGCTGCTGCCCACGGCGGCTTCGGCATCGTCGATCTCGTTCAGGATGCCGCGCACCCGCAGCAAATACACCTCACCCGCGGCTGTGAGTGCCAGTTTGCGGGTGGTGCGCTGCATGAGCCGCGCGCCCAGGTGTTGCTCCAGGTCGCCAAACAGGCGGGTTACGGTGGCGGGCGACAGGTCCAGCGTTCGGGCTGCGGCAGCAAAACCGCCGTCATCCACCACCCGCTGGAACACCCGCATGGATAAAAGCCGGTCCATATGTGCAATAAGCGTGTTTTCAACCCCCTGATTATTTCACTTTTAGCAATGATGAATTACTGACCGAATGGTTTTTAATTTCCGTAATCGGCGTACAGTTCAACCCATCGATGAGCCGAAACACAAATAGACGACTCACCGAGGCTGGACAAGCCAGGGCCTAGCGGCCCACGACCTGCCCGGAAATGTCTAACCACTTTTGAAAGAAATTCATCATGAAAAACGCAATCGCTACTACCGCTTTGATCCTTGTTGCTGGCCTGAGCGCCACTTCCGGCTTTGCTGCTGACAGCTCGCCCCGCGCCCGTTTGAACAACACCGACACCAGCTCCTACTTCGCCAAATCGGCACCCAGCGTGCTGAGCCGCAGCGAAGTGAAGGCCGACCTGGCCGCTGCCGCCAAGAGCGGCAACCTGCCAGCTATGGGTGAAAACTCAACCGTGCGTGAGTCTTCCACTTCCAGCACCATGACCCGCGCCGCTGTGAAGGCCGACTACCTGCAAGCCCAAAAGGCTGGCACTTTGCCTGCGATGGGCGACCGCGGTTAATCACTGCACCAAGGGGCGCCCTTAGGCGCCTGACGCAATCCCGCCCACGAGGCGGGATTTGTCATTGTGGGCCCCTAGAATTGGGCATGAATTTTTTCGTTCTCTCGTTACTTGCTGCAGCGGTGGCGTTCTTTTTTCAGCGCCGCGACGAGCACCGCCGCATTGTCTCGCTGGGCACTCACCTGGGCCAATACCAGATCGAGAAGCTGATGGAAACCCTGACCGAGGGCTACATGCGCGCGCTGGGTGAGCCCAACTCCGAACGCCAGCAGCAAATCTGGAGCATGTTGACCACCACCGAGACCGCATTGGCTGAACAATTCCAGCGTTTTGTGGCCGACTTTTCGCGTCTGGATGCCGAAACCACCCGCGCCAGCAAGCTGCCCTTTTCCATTTTTTACACCCGCCGTTGGCTGCCGGGCAGCACATTCGACTTTCGCCAGGCGCTGGCGGTGCATGCCCAGGGCATTTGCCGCGTGATCGAGCACGACGGCCAGTCCCTCAGCCCCAAAGACAAGGCATTTACCCTGTTGGCCGAGCTGTTTTTGATGCAGCACAGCTGCCATTGGTTTTGCAAGTCCAAGACGGTCGCCTCTACCCGGCTGGTACTGCGCCACCAGACGCCATACGAAAAGGTTCTGGAGTCGGTAGCGCCAGCCACACGGCAGGCATACAAAGCGCTGCTGGCGGCCTAAAGCCCTGGCAGTTGCGTCTTTTTCGGCCGCTAAACTCGCGCCAACGGGCATCCCTCTTGCTTGCCCCCAAGTTTTCTACTTTTCACCAAGGCACATTCCCATGCAGCACGTCGTTTTCAACCAAAAAGGGGGCGTAGGCAAGTCCACCATCACCTGCAACCTGGCCGCCATCAGTGCATGGCAGGGCAAACGCACCCTGGTGATCGATCTGGACTCCCAAGGCAACTCCACCCGCTACCTGCTGGGTGCGGACATGCCCGACAACCTGCCCAATGTGGCCGAGTTTTTTGAGCAAAGCCTCAAATTCACCATCCGCGACAAGGGCGCCAGTGAATACATCGTCAACACCCAGTGGGAAGGCCTGGACCTCATGCCATCCAGCCCACTCTTGGACGAGCTGCATAGCAAGCTGGAATCGCGCCACAAGATCTACAAGTTGCGCGACGCGCTGGAACTGCTGGCCGAAGACTACGACCAGATCTTCATCGACACACCACCCGCGCTGAATTTCTACACCCGATGCGCCCTGATCGCCGCACAGGGCTGCCTGATACCCTTTGACTGCGACGATTTCTCACGCCGCGCGCTGTACACCCTCTTGGAAAACGTAGCCGAAATCAAGGCGGACCACAATTCCGAACTCGAAGTGGAAGGCATCATCGTCAACCAGTTCCAGGCCCGCGCCAACCTGCCCCAGCGCATGGTGCAGGAGCTTATCGACGAAGGCTTGCCTGTGCTGCAGCCTTACCTGCGCGCTTCGGTGCGCATCCGCGAATCGCACGAACAATCCATGCCCATGATTTTTCTGGACCCCAGCCATACGCTGACCCAGGAGTTTGTGGCGCTGCACGACGCGCTGGCTTCCTGAGCGTTTCAATCCTGTTTGAAGCCCGGAATTTAAGACTCAGGTCGGGTGTATCCGAGGCATCCACAACCTTTGTCTCGAGGTTGCCGTCCATCGGAATCCTGTCGATCTAGCCACCCTGCTGGCAGGAGCTTTCTATGTCAACAGTACGGATGATGGATTTATGCGAGGCGCTTAGGAAACAGGTGTGGACGGCGCACGAGTCCTTCGAACCGCCACTTTGCATCGCTCGATGGCGTAGTCGAGTGGCGTTTTTATGACGCTCATTGAAGCGGGGGAACTACCAAGAAGACTCAGTGCAAGTGCCGGGGCGGGTGCCCGCTTCCACTCCACCTGCTTTGCGGATGACGAATACAGTGGATTCAGTGCTGTATTGCGTGGGGTTTGAGGAAGGTGCACTGCTCGATGGACAGTGTCGGGCCAAGCTGCTAAAAAGTGGGCTTGAACTCTGCAAGTACCGTACACCACCATGAGTCCCAGGAAATACGTAGCCCTTTTCGCGTTGCTTAGCGGTGCATGGGCTGGAGCCGTGCAGGCTGCGTCACTCTGCCTGGACAGGCCTATCAGCTTTGCACACTATGAGTTTGGCCTGTTGTACAGCGAGGGTTATGGCGGTATTGATGACGATGTGCAAAAAGAACTGGCCAAACGCAGTGGCTGCGCATTTGAGACCAGCCTGCGCCCGCGTGCGCGCATCTGGGTAGAGCTTGAACGCGGAACCCTGGACATGGCAGGCTCGGGTGTTCAGACGCCCGCGCGTGACAAGTTTGCGTGGTTTGCCCACTATGTAGTGGAAGACAATCATGTTCACATCGGGCCCAACGTCCCCGCAAGTGTCAAGTCCATGGAAGACTTTATTGCCGATCCGAAACTGATCCTCGGCGGGGTGCGGTCCTACAGCTACAGCCCCAATTACGATCGCCAGATTCAAACCCTGATGGATGCCAAGCGCTTCTACAGCGTCAACGATCCCATCATGCTGTACCGGATGTTTGATATGGGGCGGTATGACATCTTCATTGCATCGCAGTTTTTGTCACTGCACTATTTCAAGATCCTGCAACTGAAGCCGCCCAAACGCGTGCTGGATTGGGACCAGGATCGGCCTACCCCCAGTGGCTTGGTGGTGTCCAAAAAAACCTTTACGCCCGAGCAGGCTGAGGGCTGGCAACGCCTCATCGCGCAAATGCTGGCGGATGGGACGATGCGCAAAATACTGGTCAAACACCTAGGCGAAGAGCAGGGGCCGCCCGCCATGTATGTTCGACCGTGAGCCATCCTCCTATCCGTGCATGGCAGGAGCGCGTCTTGTGAAGCCAAGCGATGCGTGATCAAACCCTCAAATGGCTACTCGTCACGAACTTGCTGTTGCTGGCGGTAGCGGTGTGGAAAAGCGACGCGCTTCCGCTTCCGGCGGAGCTTTCACCCGCTCTGCTGGACGAACCGGTGCAATTGCCGGTTCGCCAAGCAGCGTATACGACGACCAGCCACGGCGTAACGTACACGGTCCTGCCCCTATTCGCCTATGAGCTGGTAGGCCTGGTCGTAAGCAAGCACGATGCAAAAACATGGTGGGACTATTTGCACCGGGAGTGGAATGACAACCTCAATATCGTCGACCTGTGTGTGGTCTGGGGCAGCAATGTGCGAAGCGGGTCTTATGCGGACATCCACTTCTCCAGCGGGCAATTCACCTGTAATTTCAGCACCCGCTCTGACGCGGCCTATGCCGCCTTTGACCAGACCGCCATCTCCAACAACCATCTGCTGACCGACCATCCAGAAATTGCCAAGAAGTTGCGTACAGTGCGTGTGGGAGACCAAATACGCTTTCGCGGACATTTGGCCGAATACGCACACCAACATGGCCTGGACTTTCGCCGTGGCACCAGCACGGTGCGAACGGACACCGGAAATGGGGCTTGCGAGACGGTATTCATCGACAGCATCGAGATCATCAAGGCCGGTGGCAAGCCTTGGCGCACGCTGGTGTGGGTAGCAAGTGTGCTGCTGGCGCTGGGAGTGTTTGCCTGGTTTGCGAGGCCCGTGCGGCTGAACCAATAGGGGCAAGTACACGGCTGTGCAATGCTTGTGCAGTCGACACCCAATAAACTCAGGCTGCGCGAAGTCCCGTTAGTATTTCAATGGTGAAGACCAATTCGCGAATCTTGAATGGCTTAAGTAGAATCCGGCGCACGTTGAGATCCTTGATGCGCTGGGCCATTTGGGCATCACACTGTGAGGCCGTAATGGCCACTGGTGTTGCGGCGGGACTCATTGAAATCCCGTCGCGCAGGTTTTGAATCAGCTGCAAAGTCTCATCTTCATCGTCCAGGGAGGCTATAACGCCATCAAACGCTTGGGACTCCATCACGCGTTTCGCGGTGCGACTGTTGTTCACCAACCGCACGGGGTGCAACCCCAATTGCCGCGCGGTGGAAACAATGATGCTGCCGACCATCGCACTGCGCTCCACCAGCAGAATTTCGTTTCTGCTCAAATCCCTCTTCGGATTGGCTGGCACGGTCATACACGGCCAGCCTTTTCCAACAACTGCTCGACAACCAGGTCTCTTAGTGAGTTCAGTATTGCAAGGGACACCTGGTCCATCTCCCGGGCCTTGAAATCATAGATGCACAGCGTGCCCACGTTCTGACCCGACGGAAGTTTCAAACAAGCACCCGCATAGAAGCGGATATTCGGTTCCTGGACAACATTCGGGTTGTCGGCAAATCGCGCGTCGAGGCTGGCATCTGGCACCACGAAAGGCTCGTCCTGCAGTATGGCGTGACCACAAAACGAGACATCGCGGGGTGCCTCCAGCAATGCTGTCCCCGTAGCGGCCTTGAACCAAGTGCGATCAGAATCGACGAGTGAAACCATCGCGAGCTCTACATCAAACTCTTGCGATGCAAACGCGACGATACGATCAAACCGTTCTTCTGGCGGGGTATCCAGGATCAGCAGCTGGCGCAGCGCTTGGAGTCTGGCCTCTTCGTCAGCGGGAATGGGGGCAAGAATCATGACTTCCTCATACAAGTCGGTTGGATGGTCACGTTGCAACTGTGCATTGCTATTCGAGCCTACCCCGTTGCAGCGTCTGGCGCAACACCTGTCCTGGCGCAAAGAGCGCGACGATGGCATCCATCAAGAGCTGCGCCTTGGCCGAGTGATCCGCGCCAAAGTTGCATACATACACATCTACCGTCACACCCATTTGCTCCGGCCAGGTGTGCACACACAGATGGGATTCGGCCAGCAACACCGTGGCCGTCACGCCGCCCGGTCCTTGCTCGGTAGCGGGAAAACTGTGCGCCAGCTGGTTGACCGGTTGCAGGCCCGCGCGAATGACTTCCAATGCGCAACGGTCCAGCAAGCGCGATGCGTCGGTCAGCCACGCACTATCGCACTGGCAATGGGTCAGATCGGCGGTAAGGTGAAGGCCCTGCATGGGCTGAACTGTAGATTATTTTGGGCCGCCAGCGCCGCCCAGTAAAATAGCGGGTTTTCCCCAGCCCCCACCTTACTCCGGAGTCGCCCAGCCCATGGCCCCCACGCAAAACACCCAGCAAATGGCCAACGCCATCCGTGCCCTCGCAATGGACGCCGTCCAAGCCGCCAATTCCGGCCACCCCGGCGCGCCTATGGGCATGGCCGACATGGCGGTTGCTCTGTGGGGTCAGCACCTGAGCCACAACCCGAGCAACCCCCACTGGCTGAACCGCGACCGTTTCGTGCTCTCCAACGGCCACGGCTCCATGCTGATTTATGCGCTCTTGCACCTGACCGGCTACAAGCTGCCCATGGCTGAGCTGAAGAACTTCCGTCAGTTGCACAGCAAGACTGCAGGCCACCCCGAAGTGGGCGTGACACCCGGCGTTGAAACCACCACCGGCCCCCTGGGGCAAGGCATTACTAACGCGGTGGGTATGGCTTTGGCCGAAAAGCTGCTGGCCAGCGAATTCAACCGCGAAGGCCATACGGTGGTGGACCACCACACCTACGTTTTCCTGGGTGATGGTTGCCTGATGGAAGGCATCAGCCACGAAGCCGCCGCACTGGCCGGAGCCTGGAAGCTGGGCAAGCTGATCGCCCTGTACGACGACAACGGCATCTCCATCGACGGCCAGGTTGCCCCCTGGTTTATTGACAACACCGCCCAGCGTTTTGTGGCGTATGGCTGGAACGTGATCGGCCCCATCGACGGCCATGACGTTGCCGCCGTGTCCGCTGCGATCGCAGAAGCCAAAAAAACCATCGACCGCCCCACACTGGTCATTTGCAAGACCCACATCGGCAAGGGCAGCCCCAACCGTGCCAACACCGCCAAGGCGCACGGCGAGCCACTGGGTGCCGAAGAAATCAAGCTCACCCGCGAGTCGATTGGCTGGAGCCATGCGCCTTTCGTGGTGCCCAAAGAGGTGTACGCCGATTGGGATGCCAAGGAAGCCGGCAAGGCTGCCGAGCAGGCCTGGAAAGACAAGTTCGCCGCCTACCAGACTGCCCACCCCGATCTGGCCAAGGAATTGCTGCGCCGCATGAAGGGCGACCTGCCCAAGAACTTTGTGCAGACCGCGGTTGATACCGTCATTGCCGCACACCAGAAGGCCGAGACTGTTGCCAGCCGCAAAGCCAGCCAGCTGGCGCTGGAGGCCTTCACCGCTGCCTTGCCCGAGCTGCTGGGTGGCAGTGCCGATTTGACAGGCTCCAACCTGACCAACACCAAGTCCACACCCAACCTGCGCTTTGATGCGCTGACTGGTGCTGTGGTGAAGAATGAAGCTGGACAGGGTGGCCGCCACATCAACTACGGCGTGCGCGAATTCGGTATGGCCGCCATCATGAACGGCGTGGCCCTGCACGGCGGCTTTATCCCCTACGGTGGCACCTTCCTGACCTTTAGCGACTACAGCCGCAACGCCATCCGTATGGCCGCACTGATGAAGCAGCGCGTGATCCACGTGTTCACCCACGACTCCATCGGCCTGGGCGAAGACGGCCCGACCCACCAGTCCGTGGAGCACGCTGCCAGCCTGCGCCTGATCCCGAATCTGGACGTGTGGCGTCCGGGCGATACGGCCGAAACCGCTGTGGCGTGGACCGTGGCTTTGCAGAACAAGACCAAACCGACTGCGCTGCTCTTGAGCCGCCAGAACATCAGCTACGCGCCCAAAGGTGACTCGGCTGTTGCACCCGATGCCAGCGGCATCGACGCCATCAGCAAGGGTGCCTATGTGTTGGCCGAGCCTACTGAAGTGGGCCTGAAGAAGAAGGCCCAGGCCGTCATCATCGCCACCGGTTCCGAAGTGCAGTTGGCACTGCATGCGCAAAAGGTTTTGGCAGAGCGCAAGATCGCCGTGCGCGTGGTTTCCATGCCATCCAACACCACATTCGACACCCAAAGCCCCGCCTACAAGGCTGAAGTGCTGCCCGCAGGCCTGCCCCGTGTGGCGGTTGAAATGGGCTCGACCGACGGCTGGTGGAAATACGGCGTGTCTGCCGTGGTCGGCTTGGACACCTTTGGCGAGTCTGCCCCCGCACCGGTGTTGTTCAAGCACTTTGGCTTCACGGCTGAAAATGTGGCGGATACCGTACAGACGGTTTTGGCGCGCAAGTTGTAAAACAGCTCCTGTTTCAAGAAAACTTTTTTTTAATCGAGAGAGATGCACATGACTATCAAAATTGGTATCAACGGTTTCGGTCGTATCGGACGCAATGTGTTGCGCTCCGCCATCCAAAACTTCAGCGACATCGAAGTCGTTGCCATCAACGACCTGCTGGAGCCCGAGTACCTGGCCTATATGCTGCAGTACGACAGCGTGCACGGTCGCTTCAAGGGCACCGTGGCCGTGGAAGGCAATACCCTGAGCGTCAACGGCAAGAAAATCCGCCTGACCCAGGAAAAAGACCCAACCAATTTGAAGTGGAACGAAGTCGGTGCTGACATCGTCATCGAATCCACTGGCATCTTCCTGGACAAGGCCGGTGGCGAAAAGCATTTGGCCGCTGGCGCGAAGAAAGTGATCTTCTCCGCCCCGTCCAAGGACGACACCCCCATGTTCGTCTTTGGCGTGAACCACGGCACCTACAAGGGCGAGGCCATCATCTCCAACGCATCCTGCACCACCAACTGCCTGGCACCGCTGGCCAAGGTTGTGCACGACAAGTGGGGCATCAAGCGCGGCCTGATGACTACGGTGCACGCAGCCACTGCTACGCAAAAGACCGTGGACGGCCCATCCAACAAAGACTGGCGCGGTGGCCGCGGCATTCTGGAAAACATCATCCCCTCCAGCACCGGCGCAGCCAAGGCGGTGGGCGTGGTGATTCCTGAGCTGAACAAGAAGCTCACCGGTATGTCCTTCCGCGTGCCCACCAGCGATGTGTCCGTGGTGGACCTGACCTGCGAGCTGAACAGCCCCGCAACGCTGGCTGAAATCTGTGCCGAAATGAAGGCACAAAGCCAGGGCGCGCTCAAAGGCGTGCTGGGCTACACCGAAGACAAGGTTGTTGCCACCGATTTCCGTGGCGAGACCTGCACCAGCGTGTTTGATGCCGACGCCTCCATTGCGCTGGACGGCACTTTTGTCAAACTGGTGAGCTGGTATGACAACGAGTGGGGCTACTCCAACAAGTGCCTTGAAATGGTGCGCGTAGTCGCCAAGTAATTCACAGCACTAGAGTTCTGGCCTTCAAAGCCCACGCCGCTGACGGTGTGGGCTTTTTTTTGCTACATACCCAGCAATTTTTCCAGTTGCGCCCGCCCATCGGGGCTGGCCATGAACACCAGCGCGGCGCCGGCATGGATTGGGTGTTCGTCAGGCGGGTTGAAGACCCAGCGACCGTGCTCATGGGTTGCCATCAACAAATAGTCTTTGGACTTGGGCAGCAGTGTGGCCAATGGCGTGCTGACAAATCCAGCGGGCACCACCACTTCTTCCACACGCAGGCCTTCATCGGTGTGCAGCATCTTGTCCATGAAGCTGACGACGTGGGGGCGCACCATGGCTGATGCGATACGCATGCCACCGGTGAAGTCCGGTGACACGATCTCGTCTGCACCGGCGCGTTTGGCTTTGTTGGTGTTGCGTATGTCATGCAGGCGAACCACCACGCGTGCCTTGGGGTTGAGCAGTTTGACCGAGAGTGTCACCATAAGGTTGTGGCTATCGTCGCCCGTGACCGCAAACACACCGGCGGCCCTTGCAAGACCGGCCTTGCGCAGCGCGTCATCTTCGGCCGCATCTTCATGCACGTATAGCGCGTGGGGATGGTGCTCCAGCCACGCGTCCAGTGCAGGGCGGTCTTTCTCCACAACCACAAAGGTGCGGCGCGTTTTGATGAGCTCTCTGGCTACGTTGCTGCCCACCCGTCCTATCCCGCAAACGATGTAATGGTTACTGAGCCCTTCAATCTTCTTTTCCATGCGCTTCTTTCTTAGGTCCGCATTCAGATCGGCGTCTATCAAAAGTGCCACCAGTTTTGAAAAAATGTAACTGAGGTTGGCAATACCTACCGTGGCAATTGCAACCGTGAACAGCCGACCCATGGGCTGGTTGCTCAGGTCCACAGTCTCACCATAACCGATCGTGGCAATGGTGATAAAGGTCATGTAGAAGCTATCGATCCAGGTGGCCGTGGGGCTGCCAATGTAGTGGTAACCCAGCGTGCCCACTACCGTGACCAAAATCAGCAGCACACCTGCATGCCACAGCCCGCTGAAATGCCTGCTGCGTATGATCTTTTTGAGTCTGCTACCCAACATGTTCAGGGCTCCTCAAACAGTAGCGGGTGTATGGCGCAGCCTTTCCCAGCCTTCAGGGACCGGCGTGGAATTGGTCCGCGTTTTTACCCTTGAAGGGCGCGTAAAACGCCTTGATGGCCAGCATGTCTGCTTCTACGTCGCCGGTGGGGTGAAAAACCGGTCCCAGGCCGCTGATTTTGCGCTCATAGTCCATATAGGCCATGACGATGGGTACCTTGGCCCCCAAGGCGATGTAATAAAAGCCCGTCTTCCAGTAGCGGGTGTGGTTGCGCGTGCCCTCAGGTGGCACGATGAGCTGCAGCGGGCCATCCGCAGACTGGATGGCAGCTACGGATGCGGCCACCAGGTTGTTGGACGTTTCGCGGGTCACCGGTATGCCGCCCAGCCACATCATGATGTGGCGAAACGGAAACCGGAACAACTGGCGCTTGCCCATCCAGTAGACGTTCAGACGCAGCGCAAAGGCCACCATGAGCGTGTAGGGCAGATCCCAGTTGCTGGTATGGGGTGCGGCAATCAGTACGCTTTTATGGCCATTGGGAGGCAAGGTGCCATCAATTTTCCAGCCGGTGCATTTCAAAAAGGCAATGGAAAAGGCGCGGAGCAGGGTGTTGACAATCGGGGTGTCAAAAATGGTGTGGTGCATGGAGCGGGAAAAGGCTTGGCTGCGGTGGGGTGCAGACCGCAATCGGCGCCTGCTGGGATTTTGATTGTCGCTGCTTTACATGCAAGCTTATCGTACAGTTGGTACCCCTTTTGCAACCCGTGGGCGATGTTGTGGTGAAAAAAATGGAATGCCCTTGTGGCAGTGGTCTGGATCTTGCCGATTGTTGTGGCCTCTGGCACAAAGGCCTGGCAGCCGGCGCATGTGCCCCCACCCCCGAGGCGCTGATGCGTTCGCGCTACAGCGCTTTTGTGCTGGGCTTGGTGGACTACCTGGTTGCTACGTGGCACCCGTCCACCGCGCCGGGCGATCTGGAGCTGCAACCCATCAAGTGGCTGGGGCTGGAGGTGCTTCATGCCCACGCTAGCGGCGACGTGGGTGTTGTGGAATTTGTGGCGCGCTGCAAGGTCAGCGGGCGCGCCGAGCGCATGCACGAGCTGAGCCGGTTTGTCCGTGAACAGGGTCGCTGGTATTACATTGACGGACAATCCCCCGCCGACAATACATAAGCCTCTCCCTTTTGAGTCCCCGCCATGCCCGATCTATCCCTTGTCATCCAGGAACCCGCCGACCAGTCGGCACAGTTGATTCTGTTGTGCCACGCTGAGGGCACCGATGCCGCTTCGCTGTTACCACTGGGTGAGCGCTTGTGCGAGACCTTTCCCCAAGCCACCATCGTGTCGCTGCAGGCCGATAGCCCGGCGGCCACGCCCCAGGGATTTGCATGGTTCCCCACGGACGGTGTGACGGAAGACAACCGCGCCGCACGGGTGGCGCAGGCCCTGCCCGCGCTGCAAAGCGCGGTGCGCGACTGGCAGGCGCGCAGTGGTGTAGCCGCCGCAGCAACCGCACTCATTGGAATATCCCAAGGCGCTGAAATGGTGTTGGAGTTGAGCAAGCTGCAACCCCTGCTGGCCAGCCGTGTGGTGGCCATGGGTGGCCGCTTCACCACCTTGCCCGAAAGCCCGCCCCCTGTCACCACTACCCACTTCCTGCACGGCAAGCTGGACCAGCAAACGCACTACCGCTACAGCGTGGAAGCCGCCCACCATTTGCGCGACATGGGCTGTGACATCACGGCCGAGGTTGTGCCATTTGTTGGCCACGAGCTGCACCCGGATCTGATTGAGTTGGCGATCACCAAGCTCAGCACCCATATCGCACAACATCTGTGGACAGCGGCACAGGAGGCCGCGCCGCCCACCACAACACATTAACCTCCTTGGGGTAGCAGCCCGCTAGCTCAGGTGTTTGCCCACAATCCCGGCCAGCTCAAACATCGTCACCTGCGGTTTGCCGAATACTGGCAGCAACTTGGCATCCGCATTGATGGCGCGTTTGTTGGCCGCGTCCTGCAGGCCGTTGGCCTTGATGTAGTCCCATAGCTTCTTGACAACCTCTGTGCGGGCTACCGGGTCGGTGCCAATCACGGCGGCCAACTCTGCGCTGGGTAGCTTGCCGCTGGCAGCGGTGGTCTTGCGTGGGGCCTTGGGCTTGGCAGCGTCCTTGGCCGCTGGTTTGGTGCCTGCAACTTTCTTGGTCGCGGCTTTTTTGGCTGTAGCCCCCGTCTTTGCTGCTTTGGCTGCTACTGTTTTGCTAGCATCCATCTTGCGCGGCGGGAACTTGCTGGGTGCAAACTCAAAGTTCACCTTGCCCGCCTCCGCATCCCAGGCGAGCATGGCCTTGAAGTTGCGGCGTGTGCGCATGGAGACAAACTTGTCCAGCAGATCGGTCTTGCCAGTCTCCAGCAGCTTGACCATTTGGGTGCGCTCGATGGGCTGTTGCAGGATGATCTGGCCGGTCTTGAAGTCGCAGCTAGGGGTCGGCTGGGCCAGCGTGGGCACCGACTTTTCGCAGACGTAATTCTTGCCATGCTCGAAGACTGCACCGCCACACTTGGGGCACTTGCCGAGTGATTCCTGGCTGGAGAAGTCGATGATCTCGCCGCTTTCCTCGCCCTTCTTGTCGTCGCCGAAGTCAAACTCGAGTTTGTAGTTCTTGGTCTCATCGTCGAACTTGATGACCATCTCTGCTACAAAGGGCCATCCGGCCTTGGAGCGGAAGCCATCCAGCGGGCCAATTTTGCGGTCACGCAAAAATTGTTCTACCTCGGCCACTTCAAAGGTTCGCCCGGCAGGTGATTTGCCAAACGAGAAGCCGCAGCCGTCCTCACCTCCGGTCTTGCCGGTGCAGGTGTAGCGGCGGTAGTTTTCCTTGACGATGCCACCGCAGTTGGGGCAGCGCGCATCCAGCGTTGCGTAGTCGCCGGGAATGGTGTCGCGATCGTATTCCTTGGCCTTCTTGACCATGCGTTCGGTCATGGACGCAATCTCGGCCATGAAGTTGTCGCGGCTCATCTTGCCCTGTTCCATCTGGGCCAGCTTGTACTCCCATTCGCCGGTCAGCTCGGCCTTGGTCAGCTCCTGCACGTCCAGGCCACGCAAGAGTGTCATCAACTGGAAGGCCTTGGCGGTGGGGATCAGCTCGCGGCCCTCGCGCAGCATGTACTTCTCGGCAATCAAGCCTTCGATGATGCTGGATCGGGTGGCTGGCGTGCCCAGGCCCTTCTCTTGCATGGCTTCGCGCAGTTCGTCGTCTTCCACGGTCTTGCCTGCGCCTTCCATGGCGCCCAGCAGAGTGGCTTCGGAGTAGCGGGCCGGGGGGCGGGTCTTGAGGCCCTTGGGGTCCACGGTTTCGGTCTTGACCTTCTCGCCAGGTTGTACGGGCACCAGGCTCTGGCCCTTGTCGCCGTCCTTGGCGTCGGCCACTTCGTCGGCGGCTTCCTTGCCGTAGATGGCCAGCCAGCCCGGTTTGACCAGCACCTTGCCTTCGGTCTTGAAGTTGTGGCCCACGGCCGTCGTGATTCGGGTCGTGACCTGGTACTCGGCGCTGGGGAAGAACACCGCCATGAAACGGCGCACCACCAGGTCATACACCTTTTGCTCGGCCTCACTCAGGCCACTGGGCGCCTGCAGCGTGGGGATGATGGCAAAGTGGTCCGACACTTTGGCGTTGTCAAACACACGCTTGGTAGGTTTCGCATAACCGCCCTTCACCGCCTGGGCGGCAAAGGGTGCCAGGTGTTTCATGCCGCTGTCGGCAATCATCTCCAGCGTCTGCTTGACCACGGGTACGTAGTCTTCGGGCAGGTTGCGTGAATCGGTACGGGGGTAGGTCAGAGCCTTGTGGCGCTCGTAAAGGCTTTGTGCGATGGACAGTGTGGTCTTGGCAGAGTAGCCAAACTTGCCATTGGCCTCACGCTGCAGGGAAGTCAAATCAAACAGCAGTGGGCTTGCCTGTGTGGTGGGCTTGCTTTCCTCGGTTACGGAGGCTTGCTGGCCGCGCACAGCGTCCGCAATGGCCTGCGCCTCGCGCTGGCTCCAGACGCGGTCGGCCTTTTTCTCGGCGTCTTCCGCATCCTTTTTGTGTGCGGGGTTGAACCATTTGGCGGGGTATTCACCCGCCTGGGCACCAAAGCTGGCGTGAATCTCCCAGTAGTCGCGGCTGATGAACTTGCGGATCTGCTCCTCGCGCTCCACCACCACGCTCAAGGTGGGCGTCTGCACCCGGCCGACCGTGGTCAGGAAGAAGCCACCGTCGCGTGAGTTGAAGGCCGTCATGGCCCGTGTGCCATTGATGCCCACCAGCCAGTCGGCCTCGGAACGGCAGCGTGCGGCATCGGCCAGGGGCTGCATTTGCTTGTCGGTACGCAAGTGCGCAAAGCCATCGCGGATGGCTTGCGGCGTCATGGACTGCAGCCACAGGCGGCTGACGGGCTTGCCCAGTGGCTTGGCGCCCCCGGCGTACTGCTCGATCAGGCGGAAGATCAGCTCCCCCTCGCGGCCCGCGTCACAGGCATTGATGAGCTTGTCCACATCCTTGCGCTTGGCCAGCTTAACGACGGCATTCAGGCGCGTTTTGGTCTTGTCCACCGGTTTAAGGTCAAAGTGCGGGGGGATCACCGGCAGGTTGGCAAAGCTCCATTTGCCGCGTTTGACGTCAAATTCTTCGGGCGCCTGGATCTCCACCAGGTGACCGACAGCACTGGAGACGACATAGGTGTCGCTCTCGAAGTATTCGTCGTGTTTCTCGAACTTGCCAGCGGTGGGCGTGAGCGCCCGCACGATGTCCTGAGCGACCGAGGGCTTTTCCGCAATGACCAATGTTTTCATCTGACTACAATCCAGTTCTCGCGTGCGCGCAGGTGCGCGCCCACACACGCAGGCGCACACATGCGCGCCCATACGATTCACCATACCAAATTTTTTGGGTTCCGTACCAGACGTGCAGAAAAGAGAGCAAAACGTGAGCAGCAGCAAGACCATGCCCAAGGGCGATAGCCGCCGTATCCAGACCCGGCGTTCCGGCGTGCACGGCAAGGGGGTGTTCGCACTGCAGGATATCGGCGAAGGGGAAACCATCATCGAATACGTGGGCGAGATCATTACCTGGGCAGAAGCCCAGGCGCGCCACCCGCACGACCCCAAGGACCCCAACCACACGTTTTACTTCCACATCGACGAAAAGCATGTCATTGACGCCAAGGTCGGTGGCAATTCTTCCCGCTGGATCAACCATTCCTGCGACGGCAACTGCGAGGCCGATGAGGTGGATGGACGGGTTTTCATCAAGGCGCTGCGCGACATTGCTCCCGGTGAAGAGCTTTTTTACGACTACGGCCTGATGCTGGACGAGCGCTACACCAAGAAGCTGAAGGCTGAACACCCCTGCTGGTGCGGTTCCGCCAATTGCCGCGGTACGCTGCTGGCCCCCAAGCGTGGTCGTCGCTAAGTAGCCGCATGAAGGGCATGGGCACGACTATCCAGTGGCAGGCAGAAGCCATCTGGGAGGCAGTGTCGCCCTCGCTGCCGACGTTTTCGGTAGAAATCCTGCCCGAAATTGATTCGACCAACACCGAACTGATGCGCCGGGCCCGCGCCGGCCAATTCGAGCCTGTGCTGCTGGCGGCCGAGCGCCAAAGCGCCGGGCGCGGGCGTCTGGGGCGCACCTGGGCCAGCGGTGAGGCTACTGGTACACAGCCTGGTGGTGCCCTGCCTTCTTTGACGTTTTCCCTGGGTTTGACGCTCGCGCCGGTGGACTGGTCCGGCCTGTCCCTGGCGGTGGGCTTGTCGGTTGTGGAAAGCCTGCACCCGGATTTGAAGCTCAAATGGCCCAACGATGTGTGGCTGCAGGACCGCAAGCTCGCCGGCATCCTGATCGAAACCGCCAGTGTGGGTGAGCTGCGGTATGCCGTGATTGGTGTGGGTATCAACATCCTGCCGCGCGACGGCCAGGGTCTGAGCACCGTGCCAGCAGCGCTGTGCGAGTTGCTGCCCGGCATCGATGCGCCCACCGCCCTGGCCCGCGTGGCTTCCAATCTGGTGCGGGCCGTTAGGCAGTTTGAGACCCAAGGCTTTGCACCGCTGCGCGCGGATTTCCATGCGCGGGACCTGTTGTATGGTCGCGAACTGGTTTGCAGCGACGGAGTAAGCGGCATGGCCCGCGGGGTGGACGCTGCCGGTGCGCTGCTGCTGCACACCCCCGGGGGGTTGAAGAAAATCACCAGTGCGGAGGTCAGCGTGCGCCCGGTGCCGCATCCCGCCGCCAACCAGCCCTGAAGCCATGTTGCGATTGTTTGTTCTGATTCTGATTCTGGCCAACGGCCTCTACTTTGCGTGGACCGAAGGTTTGTTGCGTGCTTACGGCTTTGCTCCAGCCCAGCAGCGTGAAACCCAGCGCATGGCCCAACAGATACGGCCCGAGGCGATCCACATGCTGACAACGGTTGAAGCCAAACGGGCCGATGCCCAGGCCCAGGCCGACCAGACGCCCAAAGAATGCCTGTTGGCCGAACCGTTTGACGACGCCCAGGCCGCAACCCTGCGCCAGGCCTTGGAAGCCACACTGGCGCCGGGTACCTGGGCAATCGACACGGTCCCCGTGTCGGCGCGCTGGATTGTGTACATGGGCAAGTTCGCCAACGCAGAACAGGTGACCAAGAAGCGGGGTGAGCTGGCGGCGATGCGCCTGGTCCCCCAGAGTCTGAACAACCCGGACCTGGAGCTGGGGCTTTCGCTGGGCGGCTTTGATACCCAGGCCGAGGCCACGGCCGAACTGTCCAAACTCTCATTGCGTGGCATACGCACGGCCAAAGTGGTTCAGGAGCGCCAAGAGGGCAACCAGAACCAACTCAGGCTGCCAGCAGTGACTACCGAGATCCGAAGCCGGCTGGCAGACCTGAAAACGGCGTTGGCCGGCCGCGTGCTGCGCAGCTGCAGTTAAGCAGTCGGCTCAAAACGTACGGTAAAGCAGGTGCCGGGCGGCGTCTGGCCGGGGCGGCTGTCTTCCACTGTCACACTGCCCTGGTGCTGGCGGGCAATCTCCAACACAATGGGCAGCCCTAGGCCCGAGCCGTCGGCTTCGGTTCCGAGGACACGGTAAAAGGGCTGGAACACCAGTTCACGCTCTGCTGGCGGTATGCCGGGGCCCGAGTCTTCGACCTGCAACACCAGTACTTTGCTGAATGGGTCTTTCAGCACCCGTGCGGTAATGACGCCGGGTTTTGACGCGTTGGAGGGTGTGTAGTTGATGGCGTTGTCCATCAGGTTGCGCACCATTTCCTTGAGCAGCGTGGGATTGCCTTCCATCGTCACGTCGGGGTCATCAGGCTCTGCGCCTTCGTAGCCCACGTCAATGTGCTTGTCCATGGCGCGGGGTACGCAGTCGCGGATCACATCCATGGTCAGGCGTACCAGGTTGCAGTTTTGCTTGCTCATGGCGGTGCCGCTGCTTTCGGCGCGGGCCAGCGCCAACAGCTGGTTGACGGTGTGGGTGGCCCGAATGCTGGAACGGCCGATCTGGCGAAGGGACTGTTTCAGGTCTTCGGCACTGGCGTCCTCCCGCTGGGCCAAATCGGCCTGCATGCGCAGGCCAGCCAGTGGTGTCTTGAGCTGGTGCGCGGCGTCTGCCAAAAAACGCTTTTGGGTAGCCACCGAGTCTTTGAGGCGCATCAGCAGGTCGTTGACTGAGGACACCAGGGGTGCGACCTCCAGGGGCACGGCCTCGCCATCCAGTGGGCTCAGATCATCCGGGCTGCGTGCGCGTATGCGCTCCTCCAGGTGGTTGAGGGGTTTGATGGCCTGCACCAGGGCCAGCCAGACCAGTAGCACCGCCAGCGGCAGGATTACAAATTGGGGCAGCATCACGCCCTTGACAATTTCAGTGGCCAGCACCGAGCGTTTGTCCATGGTTTCAGCCACTTGCACCAGAGCCAGCTTGCTGTCGGGCACATCCAGCTTGACCCAGGTGTAGGCGACCTTGATGTCGGCACCGCGAAATTCGTCGTCGCGCAGGCGTACTTCGCCGGCGATCGGTTTCTCGTCTTCTGGCGGCAGGGGAAGGGCTTTCTCTCCGCTCAGGTACTCGCCTGCTGTACCCAGCACTTGGTAATACACCGTGTCATTGTCATCCGCGCGCAGCAGTTCGCGTGCGGGCAAGGGCAGAACGAACTGGGCCTTGTTCTGGTTGAGGATGACCAGCTGCGCCAAGGCGCCCGCGTTGTACTCCAACGCCCGGTCGAATGGCTTGCCAGCAATGCCCTGGGCCACCAGCCAGGTCAGCACCAGGCTGACCGGCCACAGCAGCAGCAGCGGCGTCAGCATCCAGTCCAGAATCTCCCCGAACAGGCTGCGTTGCTCGCGCTGGAAGATCTTCACGCAGCAGGCCTTCTACACAAAGGCATGTGACGAAAACTGCTTCTAGCCCCCGCAAAATATGCCTTTTTTGTTCTCAAAATCATAGCAAACGATATTTCCCGCAGGGCCGCCCCAAGGGGAATTGGCCCCCTCGGGGGGCAGCGACCCGCACAGCGGTGGAGCGTGGGGGGCATGTCAGGGTGCGATCTTCTCAAGGCAGTAACCCAGGCCCCGCACGGTCGCGATGCGGATCGGGCCTTTCTCGATCTTCTTGCGCAGGCGGTGGATGTAGACCTCAATGGCGTTGTTGCTGACTTCTTCGCCCCATTCACACAGGCGCTCCACCAGCTGATCTTTGCTGACCAGCCGCCCGGCACGTTGCAGCAGCACTTCAAGCAGGCCCAGCTCGCGAGCCGACAGCTCGACCATCTTGCCGTCGATGGTGGCCACGCGGCCTGCCTGGTCGTAGGTCAAGGGCCCGTGTTTGATGGTGCTGCTGGTGGCACCCGCGCCGCGGCGAACCAGGGCACGCACGCGGGCCTCCAGCTCTTGCAGGCTGAAGGGTTTGGCCATGTAGTCGTCGGCACCATAGTCCAGGCCTTTGACCCGTTCGTCCACCGCATCGGCTGCGGTGAGAATCAGTACGGGCAGCGATGAGCCACGCCCGCGCAGTTTTTTGAGCACCTCCAGACCATGCATCTTGGGCAGACCCAGGTCCAGTATCAACAGGTCGAACTCGGTGTTGGTCATCAGGGCGGCATCGGCCTCGGTGCCGCTGGCTACATGGTCAACCGCCGCACCGGCGCCGCGCAGTGCCCGCAACAGGCCATCGGCCAAGACCTGGTCGTCTTCGGCAATCAGTATTCGCATGTCTGCTCCTCATGTTTTTTTGCATTCTAGGCTTGCACCCGGGTGGGGGCGGTCAAGGCTACTGGCCGCTATAGGCCTCCAGCCCAATGGCCAGCACGGTGGCTACCTCGTCGCCGACTGCCTGTCGCAATTCCAGTTCGGCCTGTTTTACGGCCTCGCGGTAGGCGTCCAGCCAGGCCAGCCCTGTATCGGTAAAGCGCAGCTGTTGTGCACGTGCATCCAGCGGGTCGGGCGTGCGCGTGACCATGCCCCAGGCCTCGCATTGGTTCACCAGCGCGCCCATGGCCTGCTTGCTCATGCCGGCGCTCTTGGCCAGCTCGGTCAACCGCGAACCCTCGGTTGCCAGGTGTCGGGTGATGTGGATGTGTGCCGCCCCCACTTGCCCCCGTGTGACCAGATTGGACAAACCCAGCGGCACGCTGGGGTGGTGGGCCATCAGCGCCAGTACCCGCGCATCGAAGCGCTCCAGCGCCAGCCGCAACCAATGGCCTATATGGGCTTGGCGCCAGCCACCCGGGTCAGAAACTGTCCATTCCGTCATGGCTTAAATAGTAATGCAAACTGACTAAAAAACAAGTTTACCGAATTCAATAAGCGCGTTTAAACTACTGTTCAAGTATCCAGCCTGTAATTAACAACAATGACTGGCATACGTCTCAACATTGATTTTTAAGGAGATTTTCCATGGATGCACCCGTCAAGACCCCTAACAGCATGAACAGCGCCAACGCCGAAAAGGCCAAAGCCCTGCAAGTAGCCCTGGCCCAAATCGAAAAGCAGTTCGGCAAGGGCACCATCATGCGCCTGGGTGAAGGCGAGGTGATCGAAGACATCCAGGTGGTCTCCACCGGCTCGCTGGGTCTGGACATTGCACTGGGCGTCGGCGGCCTGCCCCGTGGCCGGGTTGTCGAAATCTACGGTCCGGAGTCATCCGGCAAGACCACACTGACGCTGCAGGTGATTGCCGAGATGCAAAAACAGGGCGGCACCTGCGCCTTTGTGGACGCCGAGCATGCCTTGGATATCCAGTACGCCCAAAAGCTGGGCGTCAACCTGCCCGATCTGCTGATTAGCCAGCCCGACACCGGTGAACAGGCCCTGGAAATCGTGGATAGCCTGGTGCGTTCCGGTGCGGTCGACCTGATCGTTGTGGACTCGGTAGCGGCGCTGACACCCAAGGCCGAACTGGAGGGCGAAATGGGTGATTCTTTGCCCGGCTTGCAGGCCCGGCTGATGAGCCAGGCCCTGCGCAAGCTCACGGCCCACATCAAGAAGACCAATTGCATGGTCATCTTCATCAACCAGATCCGCATGAAGATTGGTGTGATGTTCGGCTCCCCAGAAACCACTACCGGCGGCAATGCGCTGAAGTTTTACGCCTCCGTGCGTCTGGACATTCGCCGCACCGGCACCATCAAAAAGGGTGACGAGGCTATTGGCAATGAGACCAAGGTCAAGGTGGTCAAGAACAAGGTCAGCCCACCGTTCAAGACCGCCGAGTTCGACATCCTGTTTGGCGAAGGCATCAGCCGCCACGGCGAGATCATCGACATGGGCGTGACGGCCAACATCCTGGAGAAATCCGGCGCCTGGTACGCCTACAAGGGTGAAAAGATCGGTCAAGGCCGCGACAATGCCCGTGAATTTCTGCGCGAGAACCCGACGCTGTCGGTAGAGATAGAGAACAAGGTGCGTGAGTCGTTGGGTATTCCGCTGCTGCCAGTGGCGGCCGCAGAGCCGGAAGCCAAGGGCAAGGCTTCAAGCAAAAAAGCCGAGCAGCCCTCGTAAAACATGATTCAGTAGCTACCAAAACAATAGCATCTATTGGGTAGTTGCTTCCCTGCTTGCCTCCAGCAATGGCTACTACGACCACACCACTGTCCCTCAAAGGCCGGGCCTTGCGCCTGCTCAGCGCACGGGAGCATTCCCGAGCCGAGCTGGAACGCAGGCTGGCCCAGTTTGAGGAAGAGCCGGGTGCCCTGGCCAAAGCGTTGGACGAGCTGCAGGCCAAGGGTTTCATCAATGAGCAGCGGGTGGTTGAGTCGGTGCTGAACCGCCGCTCCGCCAAGATGGGTACCGCCCGGATACGCCAGGAGCTGCAAGGCAAAGGCTTGGCGGCGGACGCTGTGTTGGAGGCTGTGGAGCAATTGCGCGCCACCGAGGTGGAGCGGGCGCGTGAAGTCTGGCGCAAGAAGTTTGGCGAACCGCCGGTTGATGCGGCCGAGCGGGGCAAGCAAATGCGCTTTCTGGCCAGCCGCGGGTTTGGCGGCGACGCCATCCGCAAGGTGGTGTCTGGCGGGGATGACGACTAGCAGATGGTGTTCGTCCGCGCCATCCGCGCGGGAGACGGCGCCCGGGTCGAGCGCGTAGCCTTCTGCCTTTACAGCCCCAGCATCAACTTGATGTTCTGCACGGCAGCACCCGAAGCACCCTTGCCCAGGTTGTCCAGTCGCGCCACCAGCACCGCGTGGGCAAAACCGTCTGCCTTGGCATCGTTGGCAAACACCCGTAGTTCCATCTTGTTGGTGTCGTTCAAGGCCACCGCATCCAACTTGTTGTCGGACGTGGCAGCTTCCACAGACACCCACTCACTGCCCGCATAGTGCTTTTGCAGTGCTTCATGCAAGTCATTCGCGGAAGGATTGCCGGGCAAGGTGTCGAGGTGCAGCGGCAATTGCACCAGCATGCCTTGCTTGAAATTACCCACCGATGGCACAAACAGCGGTCTGCGGGTCAGACCGGTGTAACGCATGATTTCGGGGATGTGTTTGTGCTTGAGTCCCAGCCCGTACAACTCCATGGGGGGGGCGTTACCGGCTTCATAGGCTTCAATCATGGTCCTGCCGCCCCCTGAGTAGCCACTGATGGACGGCAGACAGACGGGAAAGTCGGCGGGTATCAGACCTGCATCTACCAGCGGACGAATCAACGCAATGGCGCCCGTGGCGTAGCAGCCGGGATTGGCCACCCGACGGGCCTGGACCACGGCTTCGCGCTGGGTGGGGGTCAACTCCGGAAAACCGTAGACCCATCCCGGGGTTGTGCGGTGCGCAGTGGATGCATCAACGATGCGGGGTCCGGGACGTCCGGATCTGCGTTCAATCGCATCGACCATGGCTACCGACTCGACCGCGGCATCGTCATGCAGGCACAGCACCACCAGATCGGCCTGGGCCATCAGGGCCTGTTTGGCAATCGCGTCTTTGCGCAATGCGGGGTCTATGCGCATGATTTCCACCCCGGGCGTGGTCTGCAGGCGTTCTCTGATCAAGAGGCCGGTTGTGCCAGCCTCGCCATCGATAAAAATTTTTTTCATAGAATTTGCCGGTCTAACAAGCTCCACAGAGGGAGCCAGATCAGGGCCAAACGGGTGCCGTCAGGCAGCGATAAGTTTGGTGCGTTGCAACATGATACATTTCAGAGTTGATGTGTCCAGTGCCAATTTGGAGCATAAAAATGCTTCAAGTTGGTGAAAATTGTCCAGCTCCCAAAGAGACGTCATGAAAATCCACGAATACCAAGGCAAAGAAATTTTGCGCCAATTCGGTGTGCCGGTGCCCCGCGGCATCCCCGCCTTCACAGTACAAGAGGCGGTGGAAGCCGCACAAAAGCTTGGGGGGCCGGTCTGGGTCGTCAAGGCACAAATCCACGCCGGTGGGCGTGGTAAGGGCGGTGGCGTCAAGGTCGCTAAGACCATTGACGACGTCAAGCGCCTGGCCGGTGACATTCTGGGCATGCAGCTCAAGACGCACCAAACTGGACCAGAAGGCCAAAAGGTCCGCCGCCTGTACATTGAAGACGGCGCCGACATCAACAAAGAGTATTACGTATCCATCGTGACCGACCGCGCCACACAGAAGCTGGCGTTCATCGCGTCCAGCGAAGGCGGTATGGATATTGAAGAAGTGGCGCACGCCACGCCCGAGAAAATCATCACCGAGTTCATCGATCCGTTGACCGGCCTCTCCGCCGAGCAGGCGAAAAAGATTTCCGATGCTATCGGCATGCCATCGGATTCCACGGCACAGGCCGTGGATATCTTCCAGAAGCTCTACAAGTGCTACATGGATACAGACGCCTCGCTGGTTGAAATCAACCCGCTGAACCGTGACAGCAAGGGCAACGTGATGGCTTTGGACGCCAAGTTCAACTTTGATGCCAACGCGCTGTTCCGCCATCCCGAAATCGTGGCCTACCGCGATCTGGATGAAGAAGATCCCGCTGAAGTGGAAGCGTCCAAGTTCGACCTGGCTTACATCAGCCTGGACGGCAATATCGGCTGTCTGGTGAACGGCGCAGGCCTTGCCATGGCCACCATGGACACCATCAAGCTGTTTGGCGCAGAGCCTGCCAACTTCCTGGACGTGGGCGGCGGTGCCACTCCCGAGAAAGTGACCGAAGCGTTCAAGATCATGCTCAAGAACACCAAGGTCAAGGCCATTCTGGTCAACATCTTTGGCGGCATCATGAAGTGCGACACCATTGCCACTGGCGTGATCACCGCTTGCAAGGCCGTCAATTTGTCCGTGCCATTGGTGGTGCGCATGAAGGGTACGAACGAAGAATTGGGCAAGCAGATGCTGAAAGACAGCGGCCTGCCAATCATCTCGGTGGACACCATGGCAGAAGCTGCACAGGCAGCGGTTAAAGCGGTAAAGGGTTAATCATCATGTCGATCTTCATCAACAAAGACACCAAGGTCATTACCCAGGGTATTACCGGCAAGACCGGTCAATTCCACACCGAGAAGTGCCAGGAATACGCGAACGGCAAGAACTGCTTCGTGGCCGGCGTTAACCCCAAGAAGGCTGGCGAGTCCATCTTCAATATCCCGATCTACGCATCCGTGAAGGAAGCCGCGTCTGAAACCGGCGCTACCGTGTCCGTGATCTACGTGCCACCAGCCGGTGCTGCGGCTGCGATCTGGGAAGCCGTTGAGGCCGATCTGGATCTGGCAATCTGTATTACTGAAGGCATTCCGGTCCGTGACATGCTGGAAGTGCGTAACCGCATGAAGGCCAAGGAAGCCGATGGCGGCAAGAAGACCCTGCTGCTGGGACCCAACTGCCCTGGCCTGATTACGCCCGATGAAATCAAGATCGGCATCATGCCGGGTCACATCCACCGCAAAGGCCGCATTGGCGTGGTTAGCCGCTCCGGCACACTGACTTACGAAGCGGTTGCCCAACTGACTGAAATCGGTCTGGGCCAGTCCAGCGCGGTCGGTATTGGTGGCGATCCCATCAATGGCTTGAAGCACATTGATGTGATGCGCGCCTTCAACGACGACCCCGATACCGACGCCGTCATCATGATTGGCGAAATCGGCGGTCCTGATGAAGCCGAAGCTGCCCGCTGGTGCAAGCTCAACATGAAGAAGCCTATCGTTGGTTTCATCGCTGGTGTGACCGCCCCTCCTGGCAAGCGCATGGGCCATGCCGGTGCCTTGATCTCTGGTGGTGCCGACACGGCAGACGCCAAGCTGGCGGTCATGGAAGAGTGCGGCTTCACCGTGACCCGCAACCCGTCGGAAATGGCGAAACTGCTCAAGGCGATGCTTTAATCGCCGAGCAGCAGCGTGCTGACAGCCGCTTGACAGACTCAAGCGTTAAGATGCGCAAGGCCGGGCTACCTTCAGGGCGGCCCGGCCTTCTTTTTTGACTAAACAGGAAGCACACGGTGGAAGAGTATCTGAGCGCACCATTTTGGCTGGCAGTTGGGCAGATCATCATGATCGACATACTGCTGGGCGGGGACAACGCCGTCGTGATTGCTTTGGCCTGTCGCCAACTGCCGCCGAACCTGCGGACCAAGGGAATACTGTGGGGCACAGCGGGCGCCATTGTGCTGCGCGTGGTCTTGATAGCGTTCGCCCTCACCCTGTTGGCCCTTCCGTTTTTGAAACTGGTGGGTGCTGCCCTACTTATTTGGATCGGTGTCAAACTACTGGCACCAGACGACGAAGACGAACACTCCAACATCCAGGGCAGCGACAAGCTTTGGGCTGCAGTCAAAACCGTGATCGTTGCCGACTTGGTCATGAGCATTGACAACGTGATTGCCGTCGCGGGTGCAGCCACCGGAGCAGGCGGCAATCACCAGCTGAGTTTGGTTATTTTTGGCCTGTTGGTCAGCATTCCCATCATTATTTGGGGCAGCCAACTGGTGTTAAAGATAATGGATCGGTTCCCGGTCATCATCACCGTCGGTGGCATGCTGCTGGGCTGGATAGCCGGCACCATGGCACATAGCGATCCAGCTCTGACCGCCTACCTGCCGCAGGACAAAATGTGGAGTTACGGGCTGGGCGTCGCAGGGGCGATCACGGTGTACTTGCTTGGCATGCTGAGCCAGCGAAGGGCATCTGCGCAACGGTCGGCGCAGCGCTAAAAACCGCCCGTCGCAGAAACACACCGTTTGTCAAAAAACCACAGAAATGCCTGAGTAACACCCTTTACGGGTAAGAAAACGTCTGCTAACGTGTCTCCTTGGCTCGATCAGATGGTCGGGAGCGTCGATGGCCATGTCTGGTTCATCGGCTTCATACAGGATTAGGGCTGGCTCGTGGCGAAATCTTCTTCATCGAAATCGGGTGCGTTTTGGAGGGCCGACTGGTTCGCAGGTGTAGCAATTGTTATTGCTGTCATCTTGCTCAATCAGGTAACTGATTTCATTGGCACACTTGAGCGTCGCTTTTACGACTTTGCCAGCACCAGTACATCACGGCAGCCGTCTGACCGCATTGCTGTTATTGCAATCGATGACCAGAGTATTGCCAATCTGGGTCGCTGGCCATGGTCGCGCGACATTCACGCCAAGTTGATTGACCAATTGGCCGCAGCGAAAGCCAAGACCATCGTTCACACAGTCTTCTTCTCTGAGCCTCAGGTGGATCCTGGTCTTGGCTTTATCCGCAAAATGAAAGCGGCGTTGGGAGCAGCGCCCGATGCATCTGCTGCCAATGAGCAGTTGGGTGCACTGATTGCCGAAGCCGAAACAGCGTTGGATACAGACGCCATCCTGAGCAACAGTATCAAAAATGCTGGCAATGTCTTGTTGCCATCCTATCTGGTTCGCGGTGAACAGCAGGGCAAACCCGACAACGCACTTCCGGACTTTGCGCTGAAAAGTGCCCTCGACGACCCTAATGGCTTTTCTGTGTCGGCCATGCGCGCTCAGGAGCCAATTGACTCTTTGGGTAACGCTGCAGCAGGAGTTGGGCACCTGACGCAATGGCAGGACGTGGACGGGGCTGTGCGCCAGGATCCACTGCTTGTCAACTTTTTCGGAAAAGCTGTGCCTTCGATGGCTTTGCTGGGGGCAGCCAAGAGTTTGAATCTCTCGGTTTCTGACATTCGCTTAAACGCCGGTCAATCCGTGCAAGTTGGCAAATTGCGTGTGCTTACCGATGAATTTGCGCTGATGCGACCACAGTTCTATAAAGGAAAGGATGGCAAGCCTGCGTTTGCTGTGGACTCGTTTTACGATGTGCTGACCGGCAAGATCTCGGCGTCAAAGTATGCCGACAAGGTTGTGATCATCGGTGCGACCGCTGCGGGTGTTGGCACTCTGTTTCCAGTACCCGGCAACCCGGCGTTGTCTCCAGCAGAGACCATTGCCCACATCACTTCAAGCATCCTGAATGAGCATTTCATTGTTCAACCGCAATGGAGTGTTTTGGCAACCATGGGATTGTTCTTGCTTGTCGCTGCTTATGTCATTGCAGTGCTGCCACGACTCTCCGCAGGGATGGCCGCTACCCTGACCGTAGGGCTGTTCATTTCTATGCTCGCACTGGAGTTTGGCCTGTTGTCCACTGCGGCCATTTGGGTGGATGTCGTAATGCCTGCCACGTTACTGGTCTTGGGTCATTTGGCGTTGACTACAAAGCGGTTCCTTGTGACAGAGGCGGGCAAAGTGCAGGCGGACGAAGAGTCAGCTGAAACCAACCGCATGATGGGTCTCGCACTGCAGGGGCAGGGTCAGCTGGACATGGCATTTGACCGATTCCGCCGCGTGCCAATGAACGAAGCGGTTATGGGCAATTTGTATAGCTTGGCGATGGACTTTGAGCGCAAGCGCCAGTTCAACAAAGCTGAGGCAGTCTACGAGCACATGGCCGCCTACGACAAGGGCTATAAAGACATCAAGGCCAAGCTCAATCGAGCGAAAAACCTGTCCGAGACCGTTATGTTGGGTGGTGCCGGCGGACATCCTGGAGGCACCATGCTCCTGGACGGCGGCGCTGTAGAGAAGCCCATGCTTGGCCGATACCAGGTCGAGAAAGAGTTGGGCAAGGGTGCTATGGGGGTGGTTTATCTTGGTAAAGACCCCAAAATTGGCCGCGTGGTCGCCATCAAGACCATGGCCTTGAGCCAGGAATTTTCTGGTGATGAGTTGATTGATGCCCGTGAACGCTTTTTCCGCGAAGCGGAAACTGCAGGCCGCCTGCAGCACCAGAATATTGTGACGATTTTTGATGCCGGCGAAGAGCATGACCTTGCCTACATCGCCATGGAGTTCCTGAAAGGCAAGGATCTGGCCGACCACTGCAAAGGGGACCAGTTGTTGCCTGTCCCCGTTGTGCTGAGCATCGTTGCCCGCGTCGCTGAGGCCTTGGCGTATGCGCACAAGCAAAACGTCGTACACCGTGACATCAAGCCCGCCAACATCATGTACGAGGCCCAAAGCGATACCGTCAAGGTGACTGACTTTGGTATCGCCCGCATTACAGACTCCAGCAAAACCAAGACCGGACTGGTGTTGGGGACCCCGAGTTTCATGTCGCCAGAGCAATTGGCTGGCAAAAAAGTGGACGGCCGCTCCGACTTGTATTCTTTGGGCGTGATGTTGTTCCAGATGCTGGCCGGAGTGTTACCATTTCGCGGCGACTCAATGTCAGAGTTGATGTACAAAATCGCCAATGAAGAAGCGCCTGATATTCGAATCATTCGTTCTGATTTGCCCCAAATTTTGGCAGACGTTGTTGCCTTGTCTTTGAGCAAAAGACCTGAAACCCGCTACCAGACCGGAGACCAATTTGCTGTGGACTTGCGCAGTGTCATAAGCCAGATGGCGGGTTCAACACCCGTCGTTTCAAATGCTTCGGTATTGGCGGATAAAGCATTTGACGGTAAAACCGTCGCGTTTGCTGCGACTGTGCCAAACGCAGAAGGCCGAAACCAGCGCAATGTAGATTTCACCGCAACCGTTCCGGCATCTGCTGCGGAATTTGAAAAAACTGTCGTCCAACGGGTAAGCAAACCCGGGGAAGCGAATTAAGCACCCCATGAATTACCACTTTTGTGCCAAAACGGATCCGGGTCGAGCCCGAGACAATAACGAAGACTCGGTGGTCTACGACGAAACATCCCTGACCACCGTGCTGGCGGATGGGATGGGTGGCTACAACGCCGGTGAAATCGCCAGTGGAATGGCCACTGCTTTCATCAAATCGGAACTCAGCCGGTGGCTGATTGAGGCTGGAAGCGGCATCAAAGCAAAAGAAGTGCGCCGGGCCATGGAGATTTGCGTTGACAACGCCAACCGATCGATCTTCAACTCGGCAAACTCAAATTCGAACTACGCGGGGATGGGAACTACGCTCGTGGTGGGCGTGTTCCGAGACGACAAACTGGTGCTGGGGCACATTGGGGACTCTCGTTGTTACCGGTTGCGGGCGGGCTTGCTGGAGCAGATAACCAAAGACCATTCTCTGCTTCAGGAGCAGATGGATGCAGGGCTCATCACGCCCGAACAGGCAGCCACGTCGTCCATCAAGAATTTGGTCACCCGTGCGCTGGGGGTAGATGAGTCGGTGTTGTTGGAAGTCAATGAGCACCTAGTACAAGTCGGCGACTTGTATCTGATGTGTTCGGACGGGCTCTCCGACATGATGGATGACGACGCGATTCATAATATTGTCACTTCCGAAATGACGCTTGAACAAAAGGCATCGCAGCTGATTGATCTGGCCAACGAAAATGGTGGTCGGGACAATATTTCGGTGCTGTTGGTTGAAGTGCATGAGGCGCCGGAAAAGCGCGGTTTAATCGCTCGGTGGTTAGGGAAGTAAGATGCAGCAGCGTTTTTCAGAAACAAATTACAGAAAAAGGAGTCGATCATGCCGAAAATGATCGTTTCGATCGATGAGGTCGTGATCAAGGAAGTGCAACTCACCAAGGACAAAACTACCTTGGGGCGCAGACCGTACAACGACATCGTGATTGACAACTTGGCTGTCAGTGGCGAGCACGCGGTGCTTCAAATGAGTGGCGGCGAAGTCATCCTGGAAGACCTCAACAGTACCAATGGTACGTACCTCAATGGCAAAGCTGTCAAAAAGCAGCAGTTGAAGAACGGCGACAGCATTGAGATTGGCAAGTACAAAATAAAGTTTGTTGGTGATAGCGAGGCCGACAATTTTGACAAGACCATGGTGGTAAAGGCTCGGCCACCAGCTGGTGCGTCCATGGCGGCGCCGCGTTCGGCTTCGGCTCCACTTTCTGGCGGGGATTCCATTGGAATGGGCGCTTTTACGGCATCGATCAAGGTGCTGTCGGGTGCTGCGTCGGGTCGCGAAGTACCGCTGACAAAAGTGGTCACTACGATCGGCAAACCGGGCGTTGCAGTCGCCGCAATTACTCGCCGCCAGCAAGGGTTTGTTGTGCACCATGTAGAAGGTGCTGGAAACCCAACACTGAACGGGGCACCGATCAAGGCTGATCCGGTCGCCTTGAAAAACGGTGATTTGATTGAGTTGGCTGGCACGCAAATGCAATTCGTGCAGACCTGACGGTCTGTAGTTCTTCGGCTTTGTCCACTGCGCGCCAATTCTCAGGGTGATGCGCATGAAAACAATTGCTAGGCATTGGCAACGAATCGCCGTTACGCTCGTTCCATTGGTTTTGGTGCTGCTGCATGCCACCGGGCTCATGCCTTTTGGCACCATGCAGCGACTCGACGATGTTATATACGACACGCGGCTTCGGGCTACCATGCCGAACACCCTGGACGAACGCATCGTAATCGTCGACATAGACGAAAAGAGTCTTGCCGAAGTTGGGCGGTTTCCTTGGGGTCGCAACAAGGTCGGACGCTTGGTTGATAACCTGTTCAACCAGCAACATATCGCATTGTTGGGTTTTGACATTGTGTTCGCCGAGCCTGACGATAGTTCGGGTTTGAGTCGCCTCAATGAGTTGGCGCGTAGCGATTTCAAGGACCAGCCTGGATTCGCAGAGAGACTCAAGCAGTTGCAGCCTGAGCTTGATTACGACGTGCTGTTTGCTAAATTGCTTGAAAACCGTCCCGTTGTACTTGGGTACTATTTCAGCAGTGATGGTGATGGACGCACAGTGGGTACATTGCCCGCGCCCGTGATGTCCAAGAATGACCTCAAGGGTCGAAACGTCGAGCCTTATTCCTGGACTGGTTTTGCTTCCAATATCGATGTATTGGCCAAAGTAGCGCCTGTGGCTGGACACTTCAATACAACCCCTGACATTGATGGCGTCGTGCGATCTCTGCCCTTGCTGGCTGAGTACAAGGGCCAGTATTACGAATCTTTAGCATTGGCAATGTTTCGCCGGCTGGCGGGATCACCCACAGTGGTGCCGGGCTTTTCGGATGAGCAATGGTTATCGCGCAGCTACCAGGGCCTAGACAGAATCTTGCTCAAGCAAGGCCAGTCGTCACTCTCCATATCAGTCGACAAGCATATATCGACTCTAGTTCCCTATCGCGGGACCGGTGGCGTCAAAGGCGGTTCTTTTAGATACGTTTCAGCGGCGGATGTACTTGCGGGTCGCCTGCCGGTCGGTAGTCTTAAGGACAAAATCGTTCTGGTGGGGACAACGGCTCCAGGACTTTTGGACCTGCGGGTAACTCCGGTTGGCCAGGTCTATCCAGGGGTTGAAGCGCACGCAAATTTACTATCGGCATGGCTGGATGACAAGGTCACTGTCAAGCCCGATTACGCCATGGGGTATGACGTCTTTGTGCTGGTTGTTGCGGGCTTGTTGCTTTCCATTGGCCTGCCTCTTTTATCGGCTCCCCGAGCCGTGCTCCTCAGTCTGGGTGTGTTGATTACGGTCACAGCGCTGAATACGTGGCTGTACATCGGTTATGGGTTGGTAATGCCGCTGGCTGCCGCATTGGTTATGACACTGACTGCATTTGCCTTGAACATGAGTTATGGCTACTTTGTGGAGAGTCGCTCCAAACGGGAGTTGGCGCATCTGTTTGGTACCTATGTACCACCGGAACTGGTCGATGAGATGGTCAAAGACCCCGATAGCTACAGCATGAAGGCAACCAACCGCGAACTGACTGTCATGTTTTGCGATATGCGCGGCTTTACGAAGATGTCCGAGCAGATGGAACCATCGCAGCTACAAGAGCTGCTGACAGGTGTTTTCAGTCAACTCACGAGCCTGATTCGGGGCAATCGGGGCACGATAGACAAATACATGGGTGACTGCGTCATGGCGTTTTGGGGTGCGCCAGTCGAAACGCCTGATCACGCCCATCTTGCTGTGAAATCAGCGCTGGAAATGGCCAATGCCGTTCGAGGAATCAATGCAGACCATAGGGCGCGTGGTTTACCCGAAATTGGCATTGGAATCGGGCTCAATACGGGGACCATGTGTGTAGGTGATATGGGTTCCAACATCCGACGTGCGTATACTGTCATAGGAGATGCGGTGAACCTGGGCTCCCGGTTGGAGGGATTGTCCAAGGCCTATGGCATCGATATTGTCGTGAGTGAAACAACGCGCAAACAAGCGAGCGACTTTTCCTGGCAAGAGTTGGATCGTGTTCGCGTAAAGGGCAAGGAGCAGGCCGTAGCTATATTCTGGCCGATGGCACCGACACCACAACTCAGCGAAGCTGCAAACACCGAGCTCAAGACTTGGGTCTCGTTCCTGAAAGCCTATCGCGCGCAGAATTGGGACCAAGCCGACGTATTGATGCTCAATTTAATGCGCATGAATGCCAAAAAGTTCCTTTACCAAATGTACTCGGAAAGAGTAGCCTCCATGCGCTTGCTCCCGTTTGATCCGGAATGGGATGGAGCAACCAACTACGAAACCAAGTGAGGCGCTCGCCGTGAAAGTACGTGTACTCGGATGCTCAGGTGCCATCGCCAAAGATTGCAGAACAACGTCGTTCCTTGTTGACGGCGAAATCCTGGTCGACGCCGGGACTGGCGTCGGGGATCTCACGCTGGATGAAATGCGCAACGTTGACCACGTTCTTTTGACCCATTCCCATTTGGACCACGTTGCGGCTTTACCCCTTATGGTGGACGCCATTGCTGCACAGCGTAAAGCACCACTAAAAGTTCATGCTCTTGCGGGCACCATTCAGGCGCTAAGGGCGCACATTTTTAACAATGTGATTTGGCCAGATTTTTCCCGAATACCAACAGTGGAAGCGCCGTTCATTAGCTTTCATGAAATCAAGGTAGGGCAAACAATTCAGCTGTCGAACAAATACATTGAAGTCCTCCCTGCAGTGCACACGGTGCCTGCGGCGGGGTTTGCAATCACTGCAGGTAGTGGGTGTTGGGTATTCTCAGGTGATACCGAACGCAATCAAGCGTTTTGGGACCGAGTTAACCAGCTGAATGTTGCCATGCTGGTGATAGAAACGGCGTTTAGCAATCGAGAAAAAGACCTTGCCAAGCGCAGCCTGCACCTTTCCCCTACTGTCCTTGCCAACGAACTGGATTGCATCGCCAAGGGTAAGAACTATCCGATCTACATTACCCACACCAAACCAGCGGAAACAGAACTAATCATGGCCGAAATTCAGAGGTTTGATCAAACCCAACCCTTTGGTCCTAACGTCACACATGACATTCGCAGAATGCGTGCGGGCCAGGAGTTTGACCTATGAGCAGTGTTACGACACCGGGCGCCACCGACAAGACGCCGGAACAAGCATTTTTTGAATCGCAAAAACAGCCGTCCCAGAAGCGGGGCATGACTTTTGAAGCGTTGTTCTACCGTCAGTTGCACCACGTTACCGCACGTATTCACGATACGGAGAATCTGGAGCAAATCATGCTGGAGGCCAGCCAGGACATCTGCAAACTACTCAATGCAGACCGGCTGACCTTATACGCTGTCAATGAAGACCAGACTGCGATTGTGTCCAAGATCAAGACCGGACTCAACAGCAGCAGCGACCTCAAGTTGCCCATTTCGCCGCAAAGTATTGCTGGCTACGTTGCTTTCAGCCGCACCTCACTGAATTTGCCTGACGTGTACGACGATGACGCGCTCAAACAAATTCACCCATCACTCACCTTTCTTAAGGTGGTGGACAAGCGCTCTGGCTATCGCACCAAACAAATGCTGGTGGCGCCCATTTTGGAGGGTAAGACCCTGCATGGCGTATTACAGGTTATCAACAATAAAAGTGATGAACCGTTTGGTGATCTGGAAGTTGATGGTGTCACTGAACTGTGCAAAACTCTGGCTACGGCCATTCGCCAGCGTGCAAATGGAGCAACCGTTGCGCCGCCCAAAAAAGCAACCAAGTACGACTCGCTCGTTGCTGATGGTTTGCTGACCGATGACGAGTTGGCCCAATGCATTTCGGATGCACGCTCAGAGGGTAAGGCGGTCGAGCATTTGCTGATGGCGCAGTACAAGGTTCGCCCACTCCAAATCGGTCCATCGCTGGCGAAGTTTTTTGGCGTGCCCTATGAGCCGTTCAATACCGGTCGCATACGTTCAGAAATGCTACATGGCTCGTTGAAGCGGGAATTCATTGAGGAGCAGGGCTGGATCCCACTTGAAGAATCGCCGGAGGGGCTGGTCATCATGTGTATGGATCCTGAGGCGGTGCGCGGCTCGCGCGTGGTGCCCCAAGTCTTTCCACGCATCACCAAGTTTGCCTACAGGGTCACCACACAGACCGAATTTCAGGAAACTCTCGGCCAACTTTTTGGCACGGTAGCAGACACCAGCACCATCGACCAGCTTCTGGCAGACATGGACGGTGGGCCCATAGATGACGGCTCCAACGACGACTCCCTGGAGTCTGCCGCCGCCGATAACGAACTGGTCAAGTTTGTCAACAAGGTCATTATCGACGCCTACAACCAGAAAGTGTCCGACATCCATATAGAACCCATGCCGGGCAAGTTCAAAACCGGCATTCGCTTTCGCATAGACGGGAGCTTGGTGCCGTATGTGGAAGTGCCGGCACACTTCCGCTCAGCCATGGTTACGCGATTGAAGATCATGTGTGATCTTGATATTTCTGAACGCCGCAAGCCTCAGGACGGCAAGATCAAGTTCAAGAAGTATGGTCCGTTGGATATCGAATTGCGCGTGGCAACTATTCCCTCGGCTGGCGGTGTTGAAGATGTGGTGATGCGGATTCTGGCGGCGGGAGAACCGATTCCTATGGAAAAGCTCGGGTTGACTCCGCACAACAAGGAGCGCCTGGAAGCTACGGTCAGTAAACCGTACGGCCTTTTCTACGTCTGCGGCCCCACAGGTTCCGGTAAGACTACCACCTTGCACTCCATCCTCAAGTACCTCAACACGCCGGACACTAAAATTTGGACGGCAGAGGACCCTGTTGAAATTACGCAGAAAGGCCTGCGCCAGGTACAGATCAACAAGAAGGCAGGCATCGACTTTGCGCTGATCATGCGCGCTTTCCTGCGGGCCGACCCGGACATCATCATGGTGGGTGAGTCCCGCGACAAAGAGACCGTGTCTATGGGTGTAGAGGCATCCTTGACAGGCCATTTGGTGTTTTCAACCTTGCACACCAATTCGGCGCCGGAGTCCATCACACGTCTCATGGACATGGGCATGGACCCCTTTAACTTTGCCGATGCGCTCCTGGGCATCTTGGCGCAGCGTTTGGCCAAGAAGCTATGCGATTGCAAAGAAGCCTATGTTCCCGATGCTGAAGAGTTCAGGCTGTTTTTGACCGAATATGCTGAAGAATTGCGTCACTCCAAAGCGTGGAAGGCTGATCTGGAAGGAGAGCGCAAAAAGCTGGCAGACAGCTGGCTGAAGACCTATGGGGAAGACGGCAAGGTCAAGCTGTACAGGGCGGTGGGTTGCGACAAGTGCAACAAGACCGGCTACAAAGGCCGCATTGGTTTGCACGAATTGCTGGTAGCGGATGACGGCGTCAAGAAGCTCATACAGGAGCGTGCAAGGGTGGCCGAATTGTTTGCATCGGCTGTAGAAGGAGGCATGCGCACTCTCAAAATGGATGGCATGGAGAAAGTGATGATGGGCCTGACGGATTTGAAGATGGTGCGACAGGTTTGTATCAAATAGCCAAACGAGTTTCCCTGGGAGCTTGCGACAAAACGTGCGGTGAGTCCCGGATAAACAAAGCCAAGTCACTACTATTTTTGTAGTAGTTTCTGTGATTTTTCACACCAGGACTTCCACATTCCGCGCAGCGCATTTTCGAAGTGTTGCGCGAAATCTGTCGCGTTAAAGAGGGGAGACGCCAACACTTGTTGTCGCAACGCACCCCGCAGCTCGGCCAAAGCCTGCAGATCAGCAGCGTGGTCGATCGCGCGCTTTACATAGTCTTCAGTATCACTGGCTATCCACTCGGGGAGACCTGCATTCATCAACAGACCAACGCCTTGACGCGCGAGGAATCGCTCCCCTTGCAGCGTCAATACGGGGACTCCCATCCACAAGGCTTCGACTGTGGTGGTACCTCCCGTATAGGGAAATGGATCCAGGGCAATGTCCACGCGTTGATAGCATGCCAAATATTCGGAGCGGGATGACAGTCCCTCGAAAAACAGGCGACTAACTTCTATTCCATGGGCTGCAAAGGCCTTCAGAACCCTCCGCATTACATCGGGGTCCGCAAGCTGCGGCGACTTGAGGAATAGACGACTATTGGGAACCGCATGCAAGACCCGCGACCAAACGGCTAAGACACTAGCCGTCATTTTGCTCAAGTTATTGAAACAACCAAAGGTCACGAAACCACTGGAAACTGCTGGTAGCGGGCCAACTAACAGTTCCACATCTGGTGGCGTAAAACAGAGCCGTGTATCCGGCAAACGCCAAATACACTCCGTGAAGTTCACCTCGTCGTCAGGCAGAAGACTCCAAAGGTCTGCGAGAACGTAATCAATTGTGGTCAAACCTGTTGTACCGAAGTAACCTAACCAACTTACCTGCACAGGCGCGGGACGATGGGCAAAAACAGCAAGGCGGTTGTGTGCGGTATGCCCAGAAAGGTCAATCAGGATATCAATGGCGTCTTCGCGTATTCGTTGGACTACTTCGACGTCGGATAGTCCTGCCACGACACGCCAACCGTCGCACAACGACTTAATCCGGTCCGTAACGCCATCGACAAAAAAGTGATTCGAGTAGCCAAAGATATCCAAATGTCGGGTTGTAGTATCGTGAATCTTTTTGAGGACAGCCTCCAAAAAAAAGCTAACCGGGTGCGTGCGAAAGTCACCAGACACAAAGCCAACTCTCAGAACCCGATCCGTTTGACTTCGGGCTCGATAGTCCATTTGGATACCAGCCGACTGTGCTACCAAAGTACCGTATTGACGCGCTTCAGCGCAAGCAGGTCCCTGCGCGGCGGCGTCACTGTAGTTAAGCAAAAAAATCAAACTGCTGCGAGCATGCACAAACGCAGGTTCTAGTTCAATTGCCCTGCGATAGCAGGCCTCTGCCTCAGCTAAGTAGCCAATATCTTTGAGAATGTTTCCAAGACAATCTTGAACCATTGCCGAATCGGGCTTAATCGAAGCAGCCAAACGACAACAAATCAAGGCCTCAGAAAACCGCCCTAGCGCCCTTAGAGATCTAGCCAAGTTGCAGTGTACTTCTGCATAGTTGGGTTTACGCGCCAAGGCCTTCCTATAGTTTATGACTGCCGCGTCATAGCGTTGTAGATCGTCGAGCACTGCTCCCAAAGCGACGTAGGCCTCTGTTAAATCTGGATTTAGTTCGATTGCCCTCTCGTACGCGCTCACTGCAGAAATCAAGTTTGCCATTCGCACATAAGCGTTTCCCATGTTGAAATGCGCATCCGCATAGGTTGGCCGCAGAAGCAATGCTTCCTCGAAGGCCCGGAGAGCGCCAGCGTGATCGGCGGTTGCCAAAAGGGCGTTTCCTTTATTCAGATATGCGCGCGCCATGCGAGGTGACAACCGTATCGCAGAGTCATACAGGTAGATTGCTTTCGATGGTTGTTCTTGGTCTTCAAGCGCGTTCCCTGCCTTGATAAGAGCCCGGGCGCGCGCATCCTGAATCACCCTCGGGATCAGCCGTCCAAGAATTGGCGCTTTTTTATGCATTTGAGATTTCCCCACTTGGAAACACTTATACGTAACGGCGTTGGCTTCCAACTCGAGTGACGATACTCATCCACCCAAGTGCCATGTAAAAGTGTGAGAAGATTGCGCAAAGGGTATTTGGGCCCAGGTAAAGTTGCGGCACCACTCCAGCGACCTAGGCCCTGCCGATAGGAGACAAATTTGTCAGTACTTGGAAGTTTGCTAAAAGACGTCATATCGCTTCGAAAGCGTTATACCAACAACCGAGACGACATCGCGTCAGATCCTGTTAGAACTTTGCTTGACTCGGGCTTCATTGCACTCAACTCTGGAAACTTGTGGGAGGCACATGACCTGTGTGAAAAAGCAGAGGCTATTGGGCGCGATCATGAAGAAGTGCAAAGGCTAAGATTCGAGATCGAGTTCATTCAATCACTAAACACAGTCGAAGAACGCTTTCCTGGGCCAAAATACCTAGATTGGCTAGTTTGGTTTCACCAGTTTCTCATGCCCGCAACATATTTAGAAATTGGTGTGGAAACCGGGCAGTCCCTTACATTTGCAAGGGCACCTACCCGTGCTGTTGGCGTCGATCCAGCAATTCAAATAGTCCACTCCCAAACAAACTGGGTAAAACTATTCAAGTTAACTAGCGACGATTTCTTCCTGACTCAAAATGTGCCACAAGTGTTTGGCTATGCAAGCATCAGTATGGCGTTCATTGATGGACTCCATACGTTCGACCAAGCTCTGAAAGACTTTATCAACATTGAGCGTCATTCGAACGCGGACACAGTGGTCTTGATTCATGACATTTTTCCAGTTATCCCTAAGTCTGCGCTGAGGGAGCGTGTAACACGATTTTGGGTCGGTGACACGTGGAAAGTGATGTGGATCCTTCACAAATATCGACCGGACTTGAACATAGTTACCTTGCCAACTGGTCCCAGCGGCTTGGGGGTCGTCACCAACCTGAACAAAAATAGCGAAATATTGCAAAACGATCTGAGTCAAATTATTCAGGAGGCTATGGCGTTGGACTTTTCTACCTTTACAAACGAGATGAAAGTTTTTCTCAACATCGTCAGTAACGACACCGACTCAATGGCGCAAGTGTTAGCTGAGAAAAAAGCCTCATCCAAGCAATTGGCTTCCGACCGAATTTAAAGGGAAGTACCGTGTTTTCATATTTTGACTCACAGTCAGCTAAAAAGTTTGGCATGCAAATGGCGGCCCTCTACATGGAAAAAATGCCGCTAGGCGTGGCTCTCAAGGAGCAACAATTCGCGGTAAAGTCCCAAAAAATCATTGAACAAATGGATATGCAGATCAAGGCCTATCGCGCACATAACAAATTGAATATTTTTAAAATTGCGCAAATGGGAACTGCGTTTAAATGGGCACTCAAAGACGCAGGATATGCCGACCACTACATTGACAAACTTACGCATTGGTTTCTTGTCCGGGTAAAGACCTAGCGTCCGGCTTAATTAGTCGCGTCTATGCTAACTTGGTTAGCCAAAAGATTTGAGAAGGGCCGTGCCGAGCTACAAGCAAGGTTGGAAGACTCTCTGCGTGCCAAGGTTGCAAATTCTGAAACTCCGGCCACTGCCAACTATCTGGATCAAGGCAACGAGTTTTTGAAAGCCGGCTTGCTTGCCGAAGCGGAGGCTTGCTATCGCAAAGGTATATTGACGGACGCCCGAGACTCAGGCTGCTATTCCAATCTGGGCTATGTACTTATAGAGCAAGGGCGACTGGATGAAGCCGAGCGCATGTTGGGCCATGCCATCACATACCATCCAGAGGATGCGGACGCTCACTATTTGCTGGGGAATTTGGCTAGAGACCGGCACGAATGGAGCGGTGCAGCCAAATGCTACGAGACTGCGCTATCTATCAATGCCGAATTTGCCGATTGCCAACGGGAGCTGTGTATTGTATTGGCGCGCATTGGGCGAACCCGTGAGGTGCATCAGCTTTTGGGGCGAGGTTTGGCTTTCGATGCAAACACTGCCCAATACCATCACTTCAAGGGCGGGTTGTACTTTTCTACAAACGAATTCGACCAAGCAATTGATTGCTTTCAGACCGCTAACCAACTGTTCCCGCGGCATCCAGAAATCCTTTTGAGTTTGTGCAACGCCCACATCAAGCGCTACGACATTATTTCTGCGTTGGATGCTGGTCGCCAGGTCTTGGAGCTTGAACCGCAAAACGCAAATGCATACCATCTGATAGGGCTCGCTTTTGGGTTGTCTGGTCAGCACGAGTTGGCTATCCAAAATCAACGCATTGCCCTGACGCTTGCACCACAGGATTTAAAGGTGCGTGAAGGATTGTTGATCGCTCAGACCCAGTTCTTGAGTTATTCGCCTGCCGAGTATTTGCTGGAAGCGCAAGGGTGTGCAGAAATAATGAGAGCCAATGCGCAACCTTACTCCCATTGGCTGAGTTGCTACAGGGCCGACGATGCCCGCGCCTTACGCGTTGGTTTTGTCATTGGCGACTTGAACGACGCGTTAATGGGAGATGTTCTTGATAGCATTTTGCCGTTTCTGGACCCACGGGCAATTACATGTTTGGCATACGCTAGTATTAGAACCGAAGCATCGATTGCAGCGCGTCTAAAGCCGAGATTCAATGAGTGGACTTGGGTCGCGTGGATGCAGGATAGAGAATTGGCCGCCAGAATCCATGCAGACAGAATTGATATCTTGGTAGATGTATCGGGTCTCAACAAACAAAACCGGTTGTCGGTGTTTGCTTGGCGACCCGCCCCAGTGCAAATTGCATGGCACGACTTTGTAGCGAGCACTGGACTGTCTGAGGTGGATTACATCCTAGTGGACGACGCAACTGTACGCGCTGAAGAGGCGAAATTCTTTTCAGAGACATTGTGGTTTCTACCTGATCTGCGACTCTGTGTGCAGTCACCCGTAGAGGCGCGCCCTGTCACAGGTGGCCTAACACCGGCGCTGCGCAATGGCTATGTAACGTTTGCAAGCTTTCAGCCGCTAGACAAAATTACTGACGGAGTGCTGAAGGTCTGGTCGCAGATTCTGTCCAATCTTCCTAGCGCTCGGCTTCGACTGCAATGCAGCATGTTGTCGAACGCAGAGTGCGTAGTAATCATGCAGCAGCGCCTGCAGAATGCAGGGTTTGACATAGGACGCGTAGATTTGCACGTTGACGCAAACCCAGATGTCCTTTTGTCTGCCGTTGCTGATGTAGATATTGTGTTGGATACGTTCACCTTTCCTGGTGGCGTTTCGACTATTCGGGCGCTTGCAATGGGGGTGCCTACAGTGAGGTTATCTGGATCATCTTTCATGGCGCGCCAAGCGGAAAGCTTGATGTGTCACGTCAACCTTGGCGACTGGGTGGCGGCCGACGAGAGAATGTATGTTGAACTGGCGGTGGAAAAAGCATCAGACTTGCGTCGCCTTCAGGCTGTCCGTGATAACTTGCGCAACTCCGCATCCGCTTCACCGCTATTTGACATTACTACCTTCTGTAAAAACCTGATTGACTCATTTCGAATAATGGCTGGAAAGCACTTTGCGGGATGAGCAAAGTCATTGCTCACGCCAAAATGAGACGAACTACAAAATGCTAAATTGGTTGATCACGAAACTCCGGGCTAGCATCGCGCGGACTGGTACCACCTTCAGTGATAACGAGGAAGATCTGGCGTCAACATTAACTATTGCGGAGATGTGGCGAAAGCGTGGGAACGCCTTCCTCAAAAGCAATCAGTTGGATGACGCAGAACTTTGTTACCGACACGGTATTGAGGCGGCGCCTAACGACTTCACTTGTTACGCCAACCTAGGTTATGTGTTGCTTGAGCAAAAGCGATGGGACGATGCAGAGAAGATGCTTATCAGGGCCACCGATCTTAACCCGGCTGATTTTGATTCTCAATATTTGATTGCAAATCTGAATCGCGATCGTGGTGACTGGCGTGTGGCTGTTGGGTGGTATCGCAAAGCATTGTCAATCAATCCAAATTTCGCACAGTGCAGGCGTGATCTTTGCATCGCCTTGGCACAAACTGGCGAGCCGCAAGAGGCGCAGGCCGTAATGGCTGGAGGGCCTGCATTTAGTTCAGATCCAGTCAATTTTCATTTCTTCAGTGGTGTATTGAACCTACAAACAGAAAACTTTCCAGCTGCAGTTAAGTGTTTTTCATTGGCGAACCAATTGGATCCCGAGAATGTGTCGATTCTCATTAACCTGAGTACTGTTCAGATCGCGGTGGGCAATTACTTCGAGGGTGTGCGCACTAGTCAGAGAGCTCTTAGCCTAGAGCCAGACAACCCACAGGCCTTCGCCAATCTTTCGGCGGCGTACCGTATGACGAATCAGCGCGCGCTGGCGATTGAAAACTACAGAAACTCGCTGCGCATCAATCCAAACAATCTCTACATACATCAAAATCTATTGTTTGATCTGTCCGACTTGCCCGACTGTACCCCTACTGAGTATTTGACTGAGGCGAAGGTATATGGCAAAAAAGCGGCGTCGAGAGCAAAGCCCTATTCAAGTTGGCTCTGCGAAAATCCAGCCCACCAACGACGTCCTTTGCGGGTAGGGTTTGTTTCCGCAGACCTTTGCCACCATCCGGTAGGCATGTTTCTGGTGAATGCCCTCTCTGCACTGAGTAAGACTAGGGTGTCAGCTATTGCTTATTCAAATCGGGCCGCTGAAGACTTTTTTTCAGAGCGGCTTCAGAAATTGTTTGTTGAGTGGAATCGTGTATTTGCGATGACAGACCAAGAATTGGCGGAAAAAATACACGCGGATCGAATTGATGTTCTGGTTGACCTTTCTGGTCACACTGGGGGTACCAGGCTCCCAGTTTTTGCATGGCGCCCGGCCCCTGTACAGGTATCGTGGCTGGGGTATTGGACCAGCACCGGCATTGATGCAATGGATTACATACTAGTAGACAAAGTTGGGGTGCAAAAAGGGGAGGAAGAATACTACTCTGAGACCCCGTGGTTTTTGCCTGACACCCGTTTGTGCTTTAGTCCCCCCACAACCGCTTGGCCAATTGCGGTAAGCGCTTTACCGGCACTGCGAAACGGCCATGTCACATTTGGGTCTTACCAAAAGCTCAACAAAGTAAGTCAAACCACTTTAAGGCTTTGGTTCCAAGTTATGTCAGCCTTGCCTACATCACGCTTGCGATTGCATGCTGTGCCAACCGCGCATGAAGCGATTGTTTCTGATTTGAAGCAGGTCTTGACACAAGCGCATCTAGATCTGGCGCGTGTTGACTTCGTGGGAGAAGCTTTGTACGAGAACTACCTCGAGTCCTACGCAGAAGTGGATATCATTTTGGACTCGTATCCTTATCCAGCGGGCGCCAAAACTGCGGATGCTCTTTGGATGGGTGTTCCCACGTTGACATTGACCGGCAACACCATGTTGGCGCGGCAAGGCGAGAGCATGTTGTCGTGTGTGGGTCTTGAGGATTGGGTGGCGATCAGCGAAGAGGGTTATGTGCAAATTGCCATAGAGAAAGCAAACGACTTATCCAGTCTGGCCGATCTGCGAGCGCGCTTGCGCAAACAAGTACTGGCTTCACCATTGTTTGACGGAGAACGATTTGCGCGTAACTTAGAGGATGCGTTTGAAGGCATGACAACAGCAGCAAAACACCGAAATAAATGGTGCGCCATCCCGCCGTCAGATAGCAACTCGAGCCCCGAGAGTGACGAAAATGTCACTTCTTCGCAGGCTGATGGCAAAATTTGTTAAATCATTGTTCACTTGCTGTTTAGATCAGATCAATCCGGGCGTTATCGAGGTAAAAAAGGGGCGTCTTGACGTGGCATGAAAGATGCTGGTGTCACTTGCGTCTTTTCAATTTTTTCTAGGAGTTTCAAATGAAGCGTTCAATGCAAAAGGGTTTTACCCTCATCGAGTTGATGATCGTTGTTGCGATCATCGGTATTCTTGCCGCTGTGGCTCTGCCCGCATATTCTGACTACACAGTGCGTGCAAAAACAAGCGAAGTGGTTTTGGCGGCGTCTGGTGGCAAGACCACCATTGCTGAGGCCTACCAGACTCTGGGCCGGATGCCAACACCTGCCTCTGCTGCCATTAATAGCCAAAATTCTCCTTATGTCGCTTCTGTGGCCTTTACCACAAGTGCTACTAATGTAGGACTGATCACTGCAACTGCGTCAGCAAAAGAAACCAAGATCTCCGGTTCAACCGTCACCCTGCAAGGTACAGCTGATGCCGCAGGTGTAATTTCTTGGGTTTGCAGCGGCTCTATCAATCAGAAGTATCTGCCCGCTAATTGCCGTTAATTTCTCGAATTCTGTAATAGAAAGCTCCGCTTAGGCGGGGCTTTTTTTTTAGCACTATCGACATGGTTATGAAAAGTTTACCGAAGCGAATCTTTGGTCTATGTGTGCTGCTGATTTGGTTACTGCTTTTTGTAATCTATTCATCTGGACTGCGCGGTGATTTTGCATTCGATGACTATGTCAATATCGTAAACAATCCGTCACTGCGCGCAGACGGTGACACGAAAGATAGTTTGCTCTCAGCAGCCAGCAGTGGGATTACCAGTCCCTTGGGGCGACCCATAAGTATGGTCAGCTTCGCACTAAATTACAGCCTATTTGGAGAAAAACCGTTTTCTTTCAAGTTAACAAACTTGGTTATCCACTATGTCAATGCCTTGCTGATGTTTTTGCTGATAACACAGCTGACAAGATCAACCGAAAGTCAAATTGGGAAGCAAGATTCATATGTTCTTGCAACTGCAGTTGCAATTACGTGGGCCGTGCACCCCCTGAATGCAATGCCTGTGTTGCACGTTGTGCAGCGTATGACGAGTTTGTCAGCACTGTTTATGCTGTTGGCGCTTTGCCTCTACATATACGGGCGAAGAAGTAAAACCCTGCCGGGCCACATTTCAATTGTTGCAAGTCTGGTGGTCTGTTGGCCGGCAGCGATCTACTCCAAAGAGACTGGACTACTACTTCCTCTATATCTTGTACTGATTGAATGGCTTGTGCTGGGGACTTTTAAGCGCTTGGCCAAGAACACCATTCGATGGGGGTGTGTAATCGTTGGGTGTTTGGTATTGTTTGTGTGCTGGGCAAATTGGGCGTGGATTGTTGGCGGCTACCGCATGAGAGATTTCACGCTGGCTGAGCGGTTGTACACCGAGCCTCGGGTGCTGTGGTTTTATATCCAACAATTGCTCGTCCCAATTCCACAGTTGTATGGTCTGTATCACGATGACATAGCTATCTCCCGCGGCTGGTTTGATCCGCCAGGGACCATTCTTGCAGCTGTTGGCTGGGTAACGGTTGCAGTGCTTGCATTCAGTCAGCGCAATCGCAGGCCACTGTTTACATTTGCTGTTTTTTGGTTTTTGGCATCCCACATCTTGGAGTCAACAATACTTCCGTTGGAGATTGCGCATGAGCATCGGAATTACCTGGCTTCTGTCGGATTGTTCTGGTGGTTAGCAAGCCAGTTGTTGTCCAAAGAAACTACGGGAGCTTGGAAGCGCACAAAGATTGGGTTGACATCGAGCTTCATCGTATTGTGTGGTGTGACCACCAGCATCAGATCGGCACAGTGGAGTGATGACTTCTCACGCAAACAGGGCGAAGTTGTTAACCATCCGCAATCCCCACGCGCGAACTACGAGTATGCGATTGCCGTATTGAATAGTTCGTTTGATATCGGACATGGCAGTGTGCAAGCATATGAATTGGTTCACATGCACCTGCTACGGGCAGAGGCACTAAATCCCAGTGGTAAGGCCGCATTGCTGGGAGTTTTGTATTTGGACTGCGCTGCAGGTAAAGCGAAAAATTCAGATGCGCTTGGTCGGTTGTCACAACGTTTCGCCAATGCGCCATTTGCACCAGGTGATCGTAGTGTGATCAGTAGCCTCTCTGCTATGTTCGTTGAGAACAAATTGTGCTTGGACGATGGAGAGGTCCAATCCTTGATCAATGCGGGATTATCCAATCCAACATTGGACGGTGCATTCCGGGGTATGTTGTACGCTGTGGCAATGGACTACGCGGCCGCACGTCTGAAGTCATTGCCTTTGGCTCTGGAGTATGCGCAGGCTGCAGTGGCAAACGACCCGAGCGCGGTAGCGTTGCGAATTAACCTAATTCACCTGTATTTGGCTGCTGGTAAAGTAGACCGAGCACGGCAAGAACATACAAGAGCGCTACTCTTGCCAATTTCCATACGCGACAAGCGAACACTGGTTCAGTTAGAGAGCAAATTAGAGGCAACAGCACAAGATGGAATCAGGCACTGACACTTACTCCATTGTGATTCCGGCGCGTAACGAGGCCGCGGGCTTAGCGCAGCTACTGCCTATGTTAGCTATGCAATTGCCGCAAGGTGCGGAGATCATAGTTGTCAATGATGGCTCTGATGACCAGACCGTTGAAGTCTGCATGGTGAATAGTGCCAGGGTACTCAGTCACCCCTATCCTAAGGGGAACGGTGCTGCCATCAAAACCGGAGCCCGTGCAGCCTCTGGAAGTGTCATCATATTTATGGATGCTGATGGGCAGCATCAGCCCCAAGACATACCTAGGTTGCTTGAAATTTTTCGCTCAGGCTACGACATGGTTGTGGGCGCTCGACAAGCGGGCTCGCAAGCAGGGATGCACCGTGCAGTTGCCAACGACATATTTAGCCGGTTTGCCAGCTGGATGGTGATGCAGCCCATTGCTGACCTCACTTCCGGATTCAGGGTGGTGCGAGCGTCAAAGTTCCGGCAATTTTTGTATCTCTTGCCTAACGGGTTCTCCTACCCGACCACCATCACCATGAGCTTTTTTCGGGCGGGTTACAGCGTTGCCTACATGCCGATTCATGCGCCAAGAAGGAGTACCGGGGTCAGTCATATTCACCCGCTGCGCGATGGATTGCGTTTCTTGTTAATCATAATAAAGGTGGGAACTCTGTTCTCACCACAGAAACTCTTTTTGCCAATTAGCGCGGGCTTCTTTGCCACCGGATTAGCGTATTACGCCTATACCTATTTGGTTAGTGGCCGATTCACAAATATGAGTGCATTGTTGTTCATCTCTGCAATATTTACTTTTCTAATTGGTATTGTTTCCGAACAAATCTCAGCGCTGCATTACAAGAACATTGACACCAACGACCAAGAGGGTACCTAGCGTGAAGGTATTGATGTCTAGTACCTCGTATCCAGAAAATGCCCAAGATTGGCGAGGGCGCTTCATAGTTAACTTGGCTGCAGGTTTGGGTAGAAGCAAGGGCATTCAGATGGGCTTGTGGGCACCGCCTGGTGATATGCCGCAAGGTGTGACGAGCACTACAACTAAGAAAGACCAAGTATGGTTGCGCTCACTGACGCTACGCGGTGGTATCGCGCAATTGCTGCGCAGCAACAAACTACTTGCAGTTGGGGTGACCTTGGGTCTTTTGATTCGTTTGTATCGAGCCTACAGACGAACAACACCAGACCTTGTCCACATCAACTGGCTGCAAAATGCCCTGCCACTATGGGGCACCAAGACACCGGCAGTGGTAAGTGTCTTGGGTACCGACTTTGGACTGTTGCGCCTGCCAGGCATGCAGTCAGCATTGCGCAGTGTATTCCGGCAACGCCGCACAATAATTGCACCCAATGCGCAATGGATGGCACCCGAACTTCAACGTTTGTTCGGAGATGTTGCGCGCATTCAAACTGTTCCCTTCGGCATTGATGCGGCATGGTTTGCTTTGGAACGCAGACGAGCAGCCGATGGCGTCCATCATTGGATAGTAGTCACGCGCATTACAAAAGACAAAATAGGCGATCTGTTTCAGTGGGGTGAGGGGCAATTTGGGCCGCATCGGGTGCTGCATCTCTTTGGCCCCATGCAAGAGGCCTTGGAGTTGCCAAAGTGGGTTCAATACCATGGTGCAACCCATCCTGCTGAATTGTTGACCAATTGGTTTCCGATGGTCACTGGTCTGATCACACTCAGTCGACATGACGAAGGTCGTCCGCAAGTCATGCTAGAGGCGATGGCCGCGGGTCTGCCCATCATCGCATCGGACCTGCCTGCACATAGTGACTTCATCGCACACTTGAAAACAGGTTGGTTGACCGAATCGCAGCAAGACTTCGCCAACGCCTTGTCGCAACTGGAAAAGCCGGCGTTGAACACAGCAATTGGGCAGGTTGCGCGTCGCTGGGCTGCTGACGAAATTGGTACCTGGGACGACTGCGCCGCAAGATACTGCCAGTTGTACGCGAGCGCAATGGAGCCCTTGAATTGACCAACGATTCAGTGATGCTGTTGGGTGGAGGCGGGTTCATTGGCACGGCTTTAGCCACACGCTTGCAGCGGGAGAAAACTCCCGTGATTAGCGTTGGGAGAAACAACACTGAAATGATGGCCCATATGCTGCCAAAGTGCAGTACTGTCGTACATCTTGCAAGCTCCACGACGCCAGGCTCATCTGCAAACCACCCGCATCTCGAGCTTGACAATCTGTCGCTAACCTTGAGGCTGCTTGAAATGCTGCAGCGGCAGCCGCAAACGCACCTGATCTACTTTTCCTCTGGTGGCACGGTCTACGGGAACCCTGCTCAACTTCCAGTTGCAGAAGATTGCCAATTGGCACCACTGTCGTATCACGGTGTAGGGAAAGTCGCGCAAGAGAACTTCTGCAGAGCCCTGCGAGCCCAAGGACAACCGATAACCATTCTCCGGCCTTCAAATGCCTATGGGCCGGGCCAAACTGTGCGACAGGGCTTTGGTCTGATTCGCACCATGCTTGAACATGCGCGTCTTGGTACCACACTTGAGATATGGGGTGACGGCGAGAATGTACGCGACTACGTCTATATCGACGATATCGTAGAGGCTGTAACGTGCTTGATTCGCCGTCCTCAAGACTCAGGCACTTACAATTTGAGTAGCGGTTTCGGCTACAGCGTCAATCAGGTTATAAGTGCGATCGAAAGAACCTGTGCGACATCAGTGAAGACGATATATCGCCAGGCTAGGCGCGTTGATGTTCATAGCGTCATTTTGGACCATGGGCGTCTCACCTCTCTGCTGAACTGGGAACCCCGTGTAGGGCTGTTTGAAGGAGTTAATCAAACTTGGCAGTGGTTGAGCGCTACAAGTCCATGCATCACAATGGCGAGTGACTCGTGAGCAACTGTGGAAGTGTCCGCTCAGTCTGTTTGTGAGGAGCCTAAACATCACCACACCTATCCCATCAGTGAACAACGTTTGTGGCGTTGTCGTGGCGTACTATCCCGATGAAACGTTCGAAGCACGGTTACAAGCCATACTTCCTCAGCTTAGACGACTTGTGATTGTGGATAACACCCCTGACCCTGTCTCTCTGTCTAAGAGTTTTTGTGCTTCCTGGGGTGACCGATTGCATTGTATTTCCAATGCGGAAAACAAAGGCATCGCAGCCGCCATGAACCAAGGCCTTAAATATGCATTGGACCACTCGCATCCATGGATACTCACCTTGGACCAAGACTCTTACTGCTACCCAAATATGGTCGACATTTTGTGTGGCGCTGTCGCAGACTGTAGTCCACTGCCAGCTGTGATGGGCAGTAATTACGTGGACCTACAAAATGAGGGGGCAAAGGTGTCCGTCAACGGGCGTCAGAAATGGTTGGAGCGGAAAACAGTCATCACGTCCGGGTGTCTTGTAGACTCCGAAGTGGCCCTAAAAGTTGGCGGATTTCGCGAAGACTTTTTTATCGATCAGGTGGACCACGAATTTTGCCTGCGCCTACGTTCCTATGGATACAGGGTGGTGATGAGTACCCAGCCAACGATGGCTCATACAGTGGGGCAGACTGGCGGTGCGCGTCTGCCATTCCTTGGCATACTTCCAAATCATCCGCCATTGCGTAAATACTACATCGCTCGCAATTCCATTGTTACGGTAGCAACCTACTGGCGCTCGGAGCCAGATTGGTGTATCCGCCGACTAGTAAAACTGTTTTTGGGGTTGATCGAAATGGCGACGCTGGAGAAGCAGCGCGTCAGGAAGGTCCACGCATTCTTCAAAGGTCTTGCGGATGGTCTACATGTGCGAATGGGCCCGTGCTGCATTGACTCCATACTGCGCAAAGATCAGACGTGATCCAAAGAGCACTTGTAATCCTCAAAAACCGTGGAGCGAGCGTTTTGGCCCGCGCCGCATTGATGCGTTTGCAGGGGATGCTGGCAGGCAAGGCAAAATCATTCCAACCGAATCAAGATCTCTTTTTGGATAAATCGGGAATCGAGATCGGTGGTCCTAGTGCGGTATTTTCTGCAGGTGGGATCTTCCCTGTGTATCCATTGATACGAAACTTGGAAAACATCAACTTCAGTAGCATAACGGCTTGGGATGAAGGCCCAAGAAAGGCTGCACTCTTTGGACTCTACCGCTTAAGGGGTGGCATCAAGCAACACCTCGGCGAAGCAACGTCAATGCCCGAGTTTGCAACTGGCGCGTATGACTTTGTGCTTTCGTCACACATGCTGGAACACACAACCAACCCGATAAAGGCGCTAATGGAATGGAAGCGTCTATTGAAGGACAACGGCGCCCTCTTGCTCGTATTGCCAAATAAAAGATTTACCTTCGATCATCGACGCCCCGTAACAAGTATCGAACACATGATTGCAGACTTCGAGGCGGGCACTGAAGAGGCGGATCTCACACACCTGCCGGAGATACTCGCGATGCATGACTTCCAACGCGACCCGGATGCAGGGGATCATGTGGACTTCAGGAATCGATGCATGCACAACATAACAAATCGTTGCATGCACCACCATGTGTTTGATATTCCACTCGCAATCTGCTTGTTTCAATACCTCGGACTGACGGTTCTGGCTGCTGAAGAGCTTGCTCCGCACCACATCCTGGTTCTTGCCCAAAAGGGCAGACAACTCTAATGGAAGGCATGACCGAACAAGTTCGCGTGAGTGTGCATACAGGAAGCCCGGCCAGAGTCCGCATCTTATTTGTGGCGCACGATGCGCAATTGCATGGGGCGCAGTTAACGCTGTTGAACATCTTGCGAAATCTGGATCGATCAAGGTTCATTCCATTTGTCGTTTCTCCGCAGTCAGGTCCATTTACTGACGAAGTAGCAGGAATGGGAATCCCCGTTTCTACAGGGCTGGTAATGAGGTGGGTGTTTGGGCGGCGCGCTATGTCTGTGGGGACCATGCTCCGCGCTCCCTGGAAGTTGTTCCGAACGCCTGCAATCTTTGCCTTGTTTATCTGTGGTTTGCCAGTGCGCTTGGGCAGATTAATGTTTCTGTTGCACCGTGCGAAGATTGATGTCGTCTATACAAATACCATTACAGTAGTCGACGGTGCAATTGTGGCCAGGTTAGCATCAAAGCCTCACTTCTGGCATTTACACGAAAATATTGTTGCAAACGAAGATCTACTAAAGGTGTTGCCTGCGAAGCAGGTCGTCTCCTATCTTGTTCCCAAACTGTCTGCAACGATTGCTGTTGTATCCCATGCACTTCGCAAGCAAATATTTCAGGATCCCACCCCAACACCCAAAGTGAAAGTTATTCATAACGGGGTCGATATAGCCCGATTCAGCCCAAGGCCCTCGTCGGGATTCCTTCATAGAGAACTGGGTATTCCCATAAATGCACCACTGACCGGGATTTGTGGGGAGATTCAAGAATCGAAAGGGCTGGAGGTATTCATACATGCGGCAGCAGCAGTGCTTCGCCAACATCCCGTTTCCCACTTCGTGATAATTGGAACTGGGTCACCGCTGTATGTCGAGCAGATTTCCGAACTGATCCGCCAATTGCGGCTGACAGAAAAAATCCATCTAGTTGGTTGGCGGGCGGACATTGCCGAGATCTTTCGAGAGCTGCAGGTGCTGGTCATTGCATCAAAGCAGGAAGCGTTTGGGCTGACGGCTGTAGAAGGCATGTCTACTGGTTTGCCAGTTGTGGCCACGCGTTGTGGAGGACCCGAAGAGGTAATTCAACACGGAAAGACCGGCTATCTGGTTGAAATAGGTGGGCATCAAGAACTGGCCCAGCGGTTAGTTGAACTTCTGACTAACACAGAATTAAGGCATCGCCTGGGGCAGGCAGGCCGAGCGAGAGTACAGACGCAGTACGATATAAGAGATTGTGTGAGAAAGATTGAATTGACAATAATGGGGGTCAACGCAGTAAGCAATAATTGACGTCTCAGCATGGGTGATTACTAAACTAAACACCCTTCAATATCTCAAGATACATGGATTCTGCTTTCTCCTTCATCAGACTCGCATTCAATCTACCTTGTGCGGTTTTCCAATTTATCGCTGAAGCTCTGTTTACCAAATCATCGTCCAACAGAGCGTCTCTTATGGCCATTTCGATAATGTCTGGGTCCTCGGGAGGAACGAGCGTTCCGCTAGTGCCATGTGTGATCCATTCATCCGCACATGCGGTACAACTCTGAATCGGATAAGAGCCCATGACCAATGCTTCAAGAAACGAAGTGCTGATTCCATCGCTGATGCTCAAACCGATAGATATTCTTGCCCTCGCGTGAAACGAAAGCATGTCTTGATGCGATGTCTGTTCTGGAATCATCTGAATACGAATGCCAGTCTCCGTTGCAAATAATTCTGCAGCAATCGCAACATCGGCGGATGCCGAATAAATAGCTACCGTATAGCCCGCCAATACATCTCTGCAACGACTGAGTGACCGCAGGCCAACCAAGGCGCGGCCTGCCCAATTCTGATAACCTTTCAATAAAATTAGCTTGCGGCTTGATGTCGGAATCCGATTCCTCTCCTCCTCAAGTTTCAGCAAATCAAAGCCACCAGTATTTGGAAATGCAGGCATCATCTGTCCCCTAAACCCCAATTTCCTGGCTAACTTCAAATCTCGCTCGCATTCGCAAGAATAGTAGTCGCAGTTAGCCAGCACAGCTGCTACCTTCGCTTGGTGTTTACGCAACCTGCCAAACAGAAATATATCACTCCCCCAATTGGTTACAAGCCATAAGGGAAATGCCTTACCGAACCGGGCTTTGGTATCCAGTGTCAAATACCCCGCTGCTTGTATCTCAAGAGAATGTATGAGTTGAGGCCGTATTTTTTCTACCACCATGTGCAAACGCCATGCTCCGAAGCCGAGCATGAAGCGATGGAACACTCTTCGCAACAAGAAGTCCACCAAAAAAGCAAAAGAAGAATATACCTTTGAAGCAGTCTGCGCCTCAATCTTTTTCGCTCTCAATGCCAGCAGGGGAGAATGGAGTGTTACACCATCCAATTCAGGATGAATGGTCGAATTGGAGGTACTTGGGAATAAATGAACATCCCATTCTCTCTTGTCCAAAAGCTTGATCCACCGTGCAACGTGGATGCTGTCAGGCATCGCTACCAGCAAAATGACTTTTCTCCCTGAACGGATCTGCTCTTCTATCATCTACTCAAGCTTCTATATATCCGATAGGCGCCACAGCCCAAGTGACTTATCACGGTAGGCCCCGTTTCCTTCCGAGCAGTTCTCATTAATTAATTCCAATGGCGCTGGAAAATTGAAAGGCTCGGCTTGCAGGTCAAGTGTTCGCCATATGTCTTTGCCGACTAGATCTATATTCTTCCGACCCGGAAAGGTGGTTGTCAGTAGGTAACGCGAACCGCTGCGCTTTAAATTTAATAAAACATTATTTATTTCTGCATAATTTAAATGCACTAAGCAATCCCTACAAAAAATCATGTCGACGCATGGCAACGGGTCTTTTGCCAAATCGAGACACAGGAATTCATGTTTTTCGTCCCCAAATTGGGTCTGATTCTTTCTTATCAATTCTTCTACGATATCGATGCCGAAATATTTGCTGACTTTTAACTGCAGGGTGCGCATCCAGAATAAATCACCACACGGTGCATCCATAAAGGTTTCAACATGAAAATTTTCAACAAGCTCCGGTAGTACACGGCGAATCTCCTCCGTCTGTTGCATATCAGAGCCAGCGCCGGAACGAGATTCTTTACCGCCAAATATATTCTCTGAATAAATGAGTGAAAACTTATCTTGAAGATTAGTTGCCTTTGTTCGTAGCAATTGATATTTGATTCGTTCAAACATTCTCTTAAATCCGATGCAAGTTGATTTAATCAGGTTTTTACCATAAAGAGCGCAGCGCAGCAGAGTATAGGCCGTAGATATACGCGAAAGCAGAATAACAGTTTTTGCAATCCCTAAAAAGGACTCTTCCTTCAAACTATGCACAGACTGTTTCGCTGCGTTGCGAGCGGCTAAATAGAAACGTCTGCGCCCAAAACTAGCAGAAATTTCCGCATAGGCCAAGCTAGCCGATTTATGTCCAACTGCTGCTAACTCATCTTTAGACAAATTCTCCGAAAACCTTGAGAGCAACGTATTAATCTCCACCAGGGCAACATCTTTCATTGTGACACTACCTTGGGCACCGTGCTGCCGGCCTTTTACCAAAACGGCTGGAATGTGCACAAAGCGAAATCTCTCGGCTAGTCTGAACCATAAATCATAATCTTGGGTGGTCCTGAGTCTTTCATCAAAGTCGCCGCAAATTGAAAACGCCCTTCGCGGGACCAGCAAAGTACAGCCATGCAATGAGTTGTCAGTTGTCAAAAAATATCTGAACTGTTCCGGTGGTACCCTTGGTAGGCGGACCTCTTGGAGCACTTCGGGGCTGTCTGAGAAAATCGCCCAGTCGCTATACAGTATGGTGTTTTCACCATGCGCATCAAGAAGTGCTTGAATCTGAATTGCGATCTTGTCTGGGTAATAAAGATCATCATGACTTAACCACGAAAGGTATTCACCGGTCATTTTGGCAATTGCCAAATTAAGTGCCGACGCTACGCCGCCATTAACTTTTGGGAAATAGCGAATTCTGTCACCATAGGACAGTGCAATATTCTCAGTCATTCCCAAATCTTTGGAGCCATCGTTTACAACGATAATTTCAATATTAGGATAAGTTTGAGCAAGAGCACTGTCTATCGCCTCTCGCAAGTAATCGCCGCCGTTATAAACCGGAATAACAATGGAAACTTTGGGTTGTGTGTTCACTTGACAGCTTGACTCGAATTTAAGCGACGGAGATAATAAACGGCGAAGCGAATAGTGGTTCTAAAGGTGACTTTTAAGTCAAAAGGCCAGAAGCGGATTTCGTTAAATAAAAGTTTGTATCCAATATTTCGCCAGCTTGGATTAGACATCATTGCTGCGCCGTAATATCCATAAAGCTTGGCTATGCCCTTGTGGCGCACAATCGTGCCTATATCTCTATCGTCAGCCTGGATCTTCCGTACATATAAGTCCAGTGCTCGTGAAATTTGATGAGGATCCTGGGCGGAAAGCATGTTGTCCGTGTGCGTTCGAAGAAGGCATGTTTGCTCAGCGAGTGCATTTATTGAATAAATTTTTGAGATGCGCCTCCACATATCCGTATCTTCAAAACGGTCCAGAGTTTCATCAAATCTTCCCAGCCGATCAAATACGTCTCGACGCACCATAACGGTCGGAAGTGTTATGGTAACGGGCACAAAGAACGCTATCTCTCTATATATCCAACCTGAAACGGTCGCCTCATAAGCGTCTCCTAACATAGCCCCATTCTCGTCAATGCAAAGAGCGGAGGTATAAATCATCCATGAATCAGGATGGGCGTCCATATAAGCAACCTGCAACGCCAGCTTGTCCGGTAAATACAAATCATCCGAGTCAAGGAAGGAAATATACTGCCCTCGGGCTATTTCAAGAGCGCGATTACGCGCGTTTGAGCGCCCCCGGTTTTCTTGTGAAATGAGTTTAAGCCGAATAGAGTCAAATTTACGAATAATCTCATTTGTCCCGTCTGTCGACCCGTCATCCACCACGATTAGCTCAAAATCTTGGTAGGTCTGATCAAGCACACTTTGAATTGCTGCGCCAATATATCTCTCGCGGTTAAATGCGGGGATGATCACACTAACCTTCGGAGATGGCGTCGGGCGGTTCATCTAATTTCAGAATTAAACAGACGATGCATTGTGTGCGCGGGCTAACTAAAACTCAATGAATTCTAAGTAGACCTAATTGCTTCGAACTTCACTGATTTGGATCGGTCGTTGTGAATTTTTTCTTCAAAAACCTGAGGGTACGCATTAACATGCGCGCCAACTGAACAGGGGGGAAGCGAAGCAATGTTTGATAACGTCTGTCGAGCGCCTCATACTCACTATTCAATATGGCAAGTCTTTGTTCTGATGGTAGAGGCCGTCTGATATCACTAAACTGCTCAGGCTTGGCGCTGAGCTTATTGTCGAAGTTGCGAACCGCATAAAAGGCGCCATAGGTTGCATCGAGAGGCTTACCTTTGAAATCGAGACTGTGAAAGTTCTTGCAAATATGAAAGGACCAGGCTGAATCAAAATCTTCGGGAAACCATCCAGAGCGGTGTTCCTGAACCGAACTGCCGCTCAACCCCCAGCCGTCTGTTTGGTCCTTGCCAATGTGCTGGGGCATATAACCCAGTGGGGTAAAAATAACTATCTGCTCGCGAGCCACGCGCTCACTTTCAACGACGATTTTCTGACCTTCTTCTTTTTCAAGGTGCTCAATCACATCAAGCAAAAATACACTGTCAACTGAATTATCGCCAAACTGCCGCAGCGCTTCGACTGCACCTGTACGCAGAACGATTACGCTTTTGTCACCAGTATGTCGATACGTCAATATGTCGGAATACTCCTGCCAAGGTTCGACCATGAAATGCAATTTGGGTCGAAAATAGTTCATTGGAACTATGCCACACCCGATATCAACAACTACTTCCGTCTCTTTGACAGTTTTTTCAATGGCGGTTAATAATTCAACCGCAGAATCATAGTAGTGGTGACTACCCATGGCGTTTATGCCGCTAAGTAATTCCAGTTTGTTATCCCGGACCGGTTGCAACGGGAATTTTAATATGCTGCAAATTTTAGGCAATTCAGGCGCGCTAAGCACAATCATGATCATGTTTGGTTTTCTGGGCTTATTTGCGGCATCGAAAATCCGACCATCAAGGTCTTCATAAAATATCTCGCTGTTTGCGAGGCTGGTAAATGCATCCTCCTTTATACCCGTCAGTACGTGGTGCTCGTTGCCTGGCGCTTCATCATAGGGAACATCGACCATGACGCGGCGGTCAAATTTGATGTCTTTAATAAGATTCAGACCATTTGGAACGTGCTCTAATACACCCCGCGAAACTACGTAATCAAAAGGTTGTGCAGTGGGTATAAATTTTGCGAGATCTTCAATTAGATATTGGACATTTGAACGTGGATAGTATTGACGGGCGAAAGTTTGGCACTCATTTCCAATATCAATACCGGTAATATGGGTATCAGGCAAACTTGATAGTAGCGCACAGCCATAACCACTGCCGAATCCTAAATCCGCTACGGTGACCTGAGTGCTCCGTAGCGGAGGGTTCGATAGATCGGCCGCAATAATGGAGTGGAAAAACGCATAACTACTGCGATGTCGTACCAATTCATTCTCGTCGTGAGAAACATAAGGTACCAGGCGTTCGCCATCATTGAAAACCAGTTGCTGTAGCTTGTTCAAAATCAGATCCGTATCTTAGTATTGCTGCACATCAGAGCATTTCTTCAGCTGCAGCTTTCAGTTTTCCATTCAAATAAAGGACGGGTTGCGCTGGCGTAAATGCCGAGATAATCCCCTCTCACTTCCATGCCATCATTTATTTGGATGATCATAAGTCCTCCTCGAGAAACTTGATCGGAGAAATTTTCCCCAAAGAGCGCGAGACCGATGCTGTATATGCCGTTGTTGAAAAAATGATTCGGAATGTAGCAGGTGCTTTTGTATTGACCTGCGGGCATCGCCTTTCCATACCAGTTGTATTCATGATTATTGATCGTTCCGAAAACGCATCGTCCTTCGCTATCGTGAACTATGATATTCAATCCTACAAAGGCATGGTCCCTGCTTATGTTGTAGCTAACTTCAATTTGAAAAGGAGTGTCTGTATCAATTGAAAATTCTGGCGTATGGGTCGCATCGCAAACTGCGATTTTTGTCACTACGGCGCTTGCATTTTGAAGCAATCCGACTTCATCTACGGCCTCAACAACCTTGCCGGTGATTGCCGAATCAAAGCTACTCGTATAGTTTTCGACTACTTTGTTTACTTCGTCATCCATTACTAACGATCCGTTATTGAGAAGTACGGCCCGGCTGCAAAGCGAACGAACTGCTCCAATATTGTGACTAACAAATATCACCGTTCTACCTTCTTTGCCAACCGTTTCCATTCTTCCCAGACATTTTTTCTGAAACTGCGCATCACCCACCGCTAGGACCTCATCGACGATCAATATTTCAGGTTCAAGATGGGCCGCTACAGAAAATGCCAGACGTACATACATCCCACTAGAATACCGTTTTACTGGTGTATCGAGAAATTTTTCTACTTCTGCAAAATCAACAATCGCGTCAAACTTGCCTTTTATTTCGGCCTTACCCATCCCGAGGATTGCACCATTTAGAAAAATGTTTTCACGCCCAGTCAGTTCGGGATGAAAACCGGTACCGACTTCCAACAAGCTGGCTATACGCCCTCTAATTTTTACCTTGCCTGATGTCGGCTCCGTTATGCGGCTCAATATTTTTAGTAGAGTTGATTTTCCGGCCCCGTTTCGTCCGATAACACCGATACGATCGCCCTGCCGAATGTCGAAACTTACATCCTTGAGCGCCCAAAATTCTTCGGTCGTCGGTTCAGAATGTTGTACGATTGACGGGTCCGTCCACCTATGGCTGAGGCTTTTCATTCCGTTAGCAAGGGCGTCACGCAATGAGGAGTGGCGGTCCTTCCTGCGATGGTCGATGACGTATCTTTTTGAAAGTCCTTCAATCGAGATAACAACTGACATCAATATTTTTCCGCGAATCTTGTTATATCGTTAAAGAGATACCTAGGTCGCTTCATTTCGACCATACCACCCGATTCACATAATCCACGTAGCTCAAGACTATACGAAGCACTTTCTTTGATACCACCCCGCCTTTATAATCAGGAACAGTATTGAAGTCTCTGTCGGCGTGATATGTTCGTGAGGTTGCAACGGATACTGCCTCGAGCACTCGCTGGGGCTTTAAGCCACTCATGATGAGCGTACCCTCATCCATGCCTTCAGGTCTCTCATGTGCATTGCGAATGGTCACGGCCGGTAAGTTGAGTAATGAAGACTCCTCTGCTATCGTGCCACTGTCTGACAGGATACAAAATGCGCATGTTTGCAACTTTATGTAATCGAAGAACCCAAACGGTTTAAGAAACTGAATCAGGTGGTGCAGTCCGGTTACCCCCAGTTTTTCAAGACGTTGTCGAGTGCGCGGGTGAGTCGATACTATTATTGGCATTCCGTGTTGTTCAGCTAGTGCCTGTAAAGTATCCAACAAGTCGATAAGGTTTTTGGGGGAATCAACGTTCTCTTCCCGGTGGGCACTCACCAAGAAATATAGATGCGGCTGGAGATTGAGGCGGCTCAGCACGTCGGACGCTTCAATTTGTGGCATGTAATGTTCTAGCACTTCTTGCATGTGCGAGCCAGTTTTAAAAATTCTTTCCGAAGGTATCCCTTCTGCCGCTAGATTACGTCTGGCATGTTCCGTTAGAACCAAGTTGATATCACTGAGGTGATCGAGAACCTTACGGTTGAGTTCCTCCGGAACGCGTTGATCCCAACAACGGTTGCCCGCCTCCATATGAAATACAGGGATTTTTCGACGCTTGGCTGAGATAACAGCCATGCACGAATTGGTATCACCATAGAGCAGCAATGCGTCAGGTTGCTCCTTCTCCATCACTTCGTCTGCTTTTTCGATTACGCGGGCAATAGTTTGTGCGGCGCTATTGCCAACTGCAGCCAAAAAATGATCAGGCCTGCGAATACCTAGTTCATCAAAGAAAACCTGGTTCAACTCATAATCAAAATTCTGCCCTGAATGAACCAGTATGTGATTAGTGTGCTTGTCAAATTCTGAAATTACCCGGGACATTTTTATGAGTTCCGGGCGTGTGCCGACAATGGTCATGACTTTAAGCATGCAGCTGCTCCTGAATAAAATCAAGCTTCAACAACAATCTTTTCACGCCTTCCACATCGAGTTGCTCTGCGTTGTGTGAGGTGTAATCGTCGATCGTAGAAAGCTTCAGGTTGCCTTCTACAAAAAATCGGCCATAGTTTAAATCTCGGTTATCCGCCGGGATGCGATAGTAACGTCCAACATCCTCCGCCTTAGACATTTCCTCGCGTGAAATGAGTGATTCATACAATTTTTCTCCATGTCGTGTACCGATGATCTTCATTGATACGCGTGCACCGAAGAGCTCAATTAGTGCTTTTGCAAGCACCCCTACTGGTGACGCGGGTGATTTTTGAACGAAGATATCGCCTTGCTGTCCGTGTTCAAACGCATGTATAACCAATTCAACTGAGTCGTCCAACGACATAAGAAAGCGAGTCATATTCGGGTCAGTAACGGTCAATGCATTGCCGCTCTTAATCTGACTGACGAATAGTGGGATCACGGATCCTCGCGAGGCCATAACATTACCGTACCGTGTCGCACAAAGTATGGTTTCACCCTTTGATTGCATTCTGGCTTTTGCTACCATGAGTTTTTCCATCATGGCCTTCGAAATACCCATTGCATTGATCGGGTACACAGCTTTGTCGGTACTCAGAACGATGACCCGCTCCACGCTACTGGCAATCGCCGCGTTCATTACATTCTCAGTTCCTATGACGTTAGTTTTGACCGCTTCCATGGGATAGAATTCGCACGATGGAACCTGCTTCAACGCGGCCGCGTGAAAGACATAATGCACACCTTTCATTGCATGATAGATACTGTCATAGTCCCGCACGTCTCCAATGTAAAACTTTACCTTTGGATTGTTCAGTGCAATTCGCATGTCTTCCTGCTTTTTTTCATCACGACTGAATATGCGAATTTCTTTGACATTGCTGTCTAAGAAGCGTTTGAGAACGGCATTACCAAATGACCCGGTTCCGCCTACAATCATTAATATCTTATCGGTAAACATAGTTCTTCCAAGATCGTCTATTTGAAGGCATACATGTGTTGAACAAGAGCTAGCCATTCCGTCGGAATATAACCTGTTGCCTCTTCAAAACGACGTGTATTGAGCGATCGATCAATAATCAACTCATTTGACGGAATAACGTCTATGTTTCTTCCATAAACCCGCGCCACAAGTTTCAACAGCTCAAACTTGTTGATCGGCTTGCTACCCACGTGATAGAGTCCGCATAGTTGAGGGTAGGGCAAGATGAAATCCCGCACTACATGTGCCAATTCAACGGTCGGCAGTCCCGAGAATATTGCTCTCGCATAGCCGTTAACTTTTCCTTCTTGTGCAAGAAACCAACCTATTAGGCTTCTATGTCCGGAGAGCTCGTGGCCAATAATGGAAGTTCGCAACGTAATGGCATGTGGGTAGTCAACTTCTCCCAACAGCTTTGAGCGCCCATACAAGTCGTTGGTGTCCGGGAAATCCGATTCCAGATAATTGCCCTTTTTACCGGAAAAAACACAATCCGTACTAAAGTGCACCAAGCGAGCGCCAACTATTTGACAGAGGGTCGCCACGCGATGTGGTAGTAGAGCATTAATTGAAATTGCGTGTAATGGAGTATTGGCGCCAGCCAATTGCTTTACCAAGCCAATACAATTGACAACTACATCAGGATGTACCGCGTCAAATACACCGACCAATGAGTCGTAGTTTTCGGCATCCAATCCTGTAATAATATTATCTGCCAGCTTATTCGGGAAGAAATGTTTGGAGCTCTCCAATCGAGCGGTGCCATAGACGGTCAAATTTCGACTTTCAGACAATAATCTGAACATTGCATTGCCCAACATGCCTGTAGCGCCGAGAATTAAAACTCGCATCTTATTATCCTAATAAGCCAATTAGATAACGTCGGCAAATGTTTTCTCTGTCTTGCGAAAGAAGATAACTCCAGAAATCAGCATGACAGCAGTCCAAATAATGCAAATGAAAAAACTGGGCCAGTAAAATGGTGTGTCAGTTCCCAAGATGGCCCAGCGGAACCCGTCAATGACACCGACCATAGGGTTCGAGGAATAGAGTAGACGCCACTGATCCGGAACGATATTACTACTAAACCCGACCGGCGACAGGTAAAGGCCAAACTGGACTACGAATGGGACGACGATACGAAAATCCCGGTAATTTACATTGAGGGCTGCTATCCACAGACCCATACCCATGGCTAATGCAAAAGCGATAAGGGCGAATATGGGTAAGGCCAATAGTCGCGAGTTCGGTACTATTCCATACCAAGCCATCAACCCAAAAAGAAGTACGCACGAAACAATAAAATCCACGAAACTGACAATTACAGCACTGGCTGGAATAACCAGGCGTGGAAAATACACCTTTGAAATCAGCCCAGCGTTATTGATCAAACTATCCCCGGAACCAGTTAAAGCGCTTGAAAAAAACTGCCATGGGAGCAGCGCCGCAAATACCAGAATAGGATACGGGACACCTTCGGATGGCAATTTTGCCAACTTACTGAAGATGAGCGTAAAAACCAACATGGTTAAAAATGGGCGCCCAACGGCCCAAACAATGCCGATGACTGTTTGCTTGTACCGCACCAGAATATCTCGCCAAGCCAAGAAAAAGAGCAGTTCGCGGTATCTCCAAAGGTCTGCCCAATAATGGCGCGCGGTTCGACCCGCTTCCAAGATGGTGATTGTTTCTGAAAGGGCGCGCAGGGAGTCAGTAGTTACAGTCGCCATACTTTTATACCTGCTGCATTGAGCATATCGGCGTTAAACCGCGCTCTCACATCCACAAAGCATCCGCCTCTCCGTATCTTGGAAATCAGGTCCGAATGAGGCCTTGCGAGAAACTCTTTGTGCGCCACCGCCACAACCAGTGCGTCGGACTGTGGCAAAACATCCCAGTTCAACAATTCAACGCCATATTCTTGTTTTGCCTCGGCTGCGTTGGCCACAGGGTCGTGCACATATACCTCCACGCCGTACGCTTGCAGCTCCACGATCAGATCCCAAACCTTGGAGTTGCGCAAGTCCGGCACGTCTTCCTTGAACGTGATGCCTAGCACATTGACTTTCGCCCCCTTGATAGGGCTACCGGCCTTGATGAGTTGCTTGACGGTTTGTTCCGCGATGAACTTGCCCATGCCATCGTTGATCCGCCGACCAGCCAGTATGACCTCGGGGTGGTAACCCAGCATTTCCGCCTTATAGGTCAGGTAGTAGGGGTCCACACCGATGCAGTGGCCGCCGACCAGCCCCGGGCGAAACGGCAGAAAGTTCCATTTGGTACCCGCCGCAGCCAAGACCTCGGTGGTGTCCAGGTCCATCATGTTGAAGATCACGGCCAGTTCATTCATGAGGGCAATGTTCAGGTCGCGCTGCGTATTCTCAATGACCTTGGCCGCCTCGGCCACCTTCAGGGATGAGGCGCGGTGCACACCCGCCAACACCACCTTCTCGTAAAGGGTGGCCACGCGTTCCAGGGTGTCAGGGCAGTCGCCCGACACCACCTTGACCGTGTTGGTGAGTGTGTGGTTTTGGTCACCGGGGTTGATGCGTTCGGGCGAGTAGCCAACATGGAAGTCCCGTTTCCACTGCAAACCGGAAACCCGCTCCAGAACAGGGATGCAGACTTCTTCCGTGGCGCCTGGGTAGACGGTCGACTCAAAAATGACCAGATCACCGACCTTAAGGTGCGCACCAATGCTCTCGCTGGCACCCACCAGTGGGCCAAAGTCCGGGTGGCGGGCCGCGTCAATGGGGGTGGGCACTGCCACAATCAGAATGTTGGCAGCCGAGAGGGAGGCTGCATCGCTGGCAAAACTCAGCTGGCTGGACGCGCGCAAATCTGCTGCACTGACCGTGCCGCTAGGGTCGATACAACGACGGTAGCTGTCCAGCTTGGACAGGCTCAGGTCATACCCTATAGTCGGCATGATTTTTCCAAATGCGACGGCAAGGGGCAAGCCGACATAGCCGAGGCCGACCACTGCTACTACATCCATGGCGTGCTTATCCTGTTCATCTGCCAATCATAGGCTACTACCTGCAGTCGCTACGGTGCTGATCGCCGTGCCGTGGCTTAATCCTTTCGCGCCAGGCCCTATGCCCGCTGCAGTGCCTCTGCTGGTCTCATGGGGCTGCGCCGCGGTCTTGTTGGGCGCTATTGGGCTCAAGGGTAAGTGCACCGTTCGTGGATATGCCGAAGCGGCCATTGCCAACGCCTGGTTGCTGGCCGCTCTGCTCAGTGCAGCAATGGGACTGTTGCAGTATTTTGGGCATGGCTCTTTGCTCAGTCCCTGGGTTAGTAGCGGAACTGCCGGTGAGGCCTATGCCAATCTGCGCCAGCGCAATCAGTTTGCAAGCCTGTGCAGCATCGGTTTGCTGGCATTGCTGTGGAAGATGTCGGACTGGGGAACAGGTGCCGCTCCGCGCGCGCAAGAAGCGCCGCCCCCCTCCGCGAGGCATTGGTTGCTTTGGGGGCTGGCCTTGCTGCTGTTGGCCTGCGGCAATGCTGCCAGTGGCTCGCGCACAGGTCTTCTGCAATGGTGGGTGATAGCCGGTTTGGGCGTATGGTGGTGGCTGATCCAAGCCCGTGCTGGACACTGGAGTCGTTCACCGCATGGGCGAATTGCCATGGGTGCGCTTGCTGGTTTGGTCGTTTACTTGGCCTGTCTCTGGTTGCTGCCTTGGTTGCTGCTGGTGACAACGGGTATCGAAAGCGGTGGCCTCATGGGGCGCCTGAACGAGGAAGCGGGTTGCGCCAGCCGCCGCGTCTTGTGGGCCAACGTATTGCACTTAATCGCTCTCAAGCCCTGGTTGGGCTGGGGTTGGGAGGAGCTGGACTATGCCCACTTCATGACGCTGTACCCCGGGGAGCGGTTTTGCGACATTCTGGACAATGCACATAACCTGCCGCTGCATCTGGCCGTGGAGCTGGGGCTGCCGTTTTCACTGCTGGTTTGTGGTGGTCTGGCCTGGATGGTTGCCAGGGCCAAACCTTGGCGAGAGCGTGATACCGCCCGCCAACTGGTTTGGGGTGTGTTGGCAGTGCTGGGCATGCACAGCTTACTGGAGTATCCGTTGTGGTACGGCCCATTCCAGATGGCGGTAGTCCTGTGTGTATGGATATTGTGGACAACAACGCCCAATCCGGTTGGCGGTGCAGCAGAGGAGAGCTTGCAGAACAGTGGGCTTTGGGGAAACTCGCGTTTAGCCCCCGTTTTTGTTAAAAATGTTGCTATTGTTTTGATAGTGACCGTCGGATTTTCGGCTTGGAGTTACTGGCGCGTCAGCCAGCTATACCTGCCGCTGGCACAGCGCGCTGCTGACTACCAGGAAGACGCGATGGGCAAGCTGCGTGGCATCAGCCTGTTTCGCAACCAAGTGGAGTTTGCTGATCTGACCACCACCCCACTCACGGTGGTCAATGCTGGGCACCTACACGCGTTGGCGGTGCAGCTGCTGCATTTTTCGCCAGAGCCACGGGTGGTCGAGAAAGCCATTGAGAGCGCGGTGCTGCTGGGTCGCGACGATGTTGCGGCCTATTTCCTGCAGCGCTATAGGGCTGCGTTTCCCAAAGAGCACGCCCAATGGGCGGCAGCATTACCCGGCGACAAAGCTCCCTGACTTGCCGCCGTGTTTTTCCAACAGTTGCACACCGTTAATGGTCATGCCTCGGTCTACGGCCTTGCACATGTCGTAGATAGTGAGCAAAGCCACCTGTAAGGCGGTCAGCGCCTCCATCTCCACCCCGGTGGGCCCCACGGTTTCTGCTGTCGCCAGGCACACAACATGGGCACTGTGACCGGCTGTGGCTGGTACCACCGTAAACTCGAGCGCCACACGCGTCAGTGCGATGGGGTGACACAGCGGGATCAGGTCACTGGTCTTCTTGGCACCTTGGATGCCTGCAATTCGGGCAATGCCCAGCACGTCACCTTTTTTGGATGTACCAGTGGTTATCAGCTCCAGTGTGGAGGTCAGCATGTCAATGCGCCCACGGGCGATGGCCGTGCGGTGGGTGGCCGGCTTGGCGCCTACGTCCACCATATGGGCTTGGCCTTGGGCGTCGAAATGGGTCAGCGTTTGCATGGAAGGAACTATTGAAAACATCAAAAACCACCCTAAAGTGGAGGTCGGTCAACTTTACCTGAGCTTCACGCCGGCTGAGACCCGACTCAATTACGCTTGAGGACTGTATGAAAATGGAATCCAACTCTCCAACTGGCTGGCGCGATCGTCTCCAGGCCAGCGCAATCCACCTCACCATCAGCCTTACGATCGCGGCGCTTGCCGGGGCCCTGGTGTTTGGTGTCTGGTATCCCTACCCCTTCCGTGAGATTTCGGGGGGGCGGCAGCTGTTTCTGATACTGGTTGCGGTGGACGTCGTCTTGGGGCCATTGATGACATTGGCCGTGTTCAACCGCGTCAAGCCCTGGCCCGTATTGCGGCGCGATTTGGTCGTCATCGCCGTGTTGCAATTGATGGCTTTGGGCTATGGTTTGTGGACCGTTTTCTTGGCGCGCCCGGTGCATTTGGTGTTTGAGTACAGCCGCTTCAGCGTGGTGCACGCCGTTGATATTGCGCCAGCATGGCTGGCAAAAGCTCCGCCTGGAATCGACGCATTGCCACTCACCGGTCCTACATTGTTGTCCCTGCGGCCGTTCAAAGATGAAAGTGAAAAAGTCGACATGACATTGGCTGCCGTGGGCGGCGCCGGTTTATCCAGTCGCCCCGAGCTCTGGCAAGCCTACGCCAAGGCACTGCCGGAAATCCTGAAGGAAGCCAAACCTGTCAACGACCTCAAAAAGCGGTTCGCCGACCGGGCAGCCGAAATGGACCGTGCCATCCAAGATGCTGGGGGCAACCCCCAAACTGCGCTGTACCTGCCGCTGGTAGGGCGCGACCACTTTTGGACCGTGTTTGTAGACCCTGTTGACGCCCATATTGTGGCAAGCATGCCCCTGGACCCATTTTGACCAAGTATTTCAAGCCAATGAGCCTGTCAGCCCCCGCTTTTGCTAAACAAGTTGCTATTGTTTGCATAGCGGTTCTGGCGGCGTTGCCAGTTCTTGCCCAGACCTCAGCCTCCGGTAGTGCAGCCACCACTTCCGCCCTGCCCAACCTGGGAGATGGCACGGACATGACACCCAACATGGAGCGCCGTTTGGGCGACCGCATTGCCCGCGAGCTCTACCGCGACCCGGACTACGTGGACGACGCAGTGCTGATGGAATATGTGCAGGGTATCTGGCAACCCCTGCTGGCGGCCGCCCGCCAGCGCGGCGAACTACCGCCCGAGCAGGACGAGGCCTATGCCTGGGAAATCCTGTTGGGCCGCGACCGCTCGGTCAACGCCTTTGCGCTCCCAGGCGCGTATTTTGGCCTGCACCTGGGCCTGGTGGGCATCGTCACCAGCCGCGATGAATTGGCTTCGGTATTGGCCCATGAGTTGAGCCACGTGACGCAGCGCCATATATCCCGAATGATGACGCGCCAGAGCCAGCTGGCACCGTGGATGCTGGGTGCCATGATTCTCGGTGTGCTGGCCGCCAGCAAGGACCCCAGTGCCGCCAACGCGGCAATCATTGGCAGCCAGGCAGCTGGTGCGCAAGCCCAGCTTAATTTCTCGCGCGATATGGAGCGCGAGGCCGACCGCGTGGGCTTTGCCATTTCCACCCAGGCCGGGTTTGCGCAGCAGGGTTTTGTAACCATGTTTGGCAAGCTGCAGCAGGCTTCGCGGCTCAACGATTCGGGCAACTTCCCTTACCTGCGCAGCCACCCGCTGAGCACCGAGCGCATGGCCGACATGCAGTCGCGCATCGAACTACCCGACGCCGCCGCACCCGCGCCCGCCACAGCCCGCAAAAACGTGCAGGAAACCGATCACGCCATGATGGCTGCGCGGGCCCGGGTGTTGTCCAACTACACCGTTGATGCGCTGCGCACCTGGGCGGTGGAGGTGGACGCAGCCCATCTGGCCAAGGGCACACCTGCGCAGCAGGCCGCGTCGCTCTACGGTGCCACGTTGGCAGCCATCAAGCTGCGCGATTACAAGGATGCGCAGACCCAATGGTCTCGCTTGTCGGACAGTGTGCGCAATGATCCGGTTGCTTCGCGCCTGGCGCGTTTGTTGGGGGCGGAGTTCAGGCTGGCCCAGGGTGACGGTGCTGCTGCCTTGGCCTTGTTGCAGACGGGGGCCAAATCCCAAGGCAAAAGCTCCCGCGCCGAGCTGTTTATGACCGCCCAAGCCCAGCTGCAACTAAGCGTGGTGGGAACGACCGTGGCTAACGCGCCAAGCCAAGGCCCAGCAAGCAGCTTGGCCACGACCACGCAGCAATTGCAAACCTGGGTGGCTGACAACCCGCGTGACGCCCAGGCCTGGCAATTGCTTTCCAGCACCTATGCTGCCCAAGGCCGCACGCTCAGCGCCATTCGCGCGCAGGCCGAAGTGAATGTTGCCCAGCTGGACTACCCCGCTGCGCTGAGCCGCTTCAAAACCGCGCAGGAATGGGCGCGTAAGGGAGGGGCTGGCACGGACCATTTTGAGGCGTCCATCGTCGACACCCGCACCCGGCAGCTGGAATCAACGATCAGGGAACAGACGCTGGAGCGCTGAATCGATGACGATGGCCAATACCGAGTAAATGAGGGAGCCGATCAGCGCCGCCGCAAATCCCGTCACGTTGAAGCCATCGAGCAGGCCGGCCGCCGCCCAGAACATCAGGGCGTTGATCACAAAAAGGAACAAGCCTACTGTGACCACGGTCACCGGCAGGGTCAGGATGACCAGAATGGGCCGTAGTACCGAGTTCAACAGACCGATGACCAGCGCCGCAATCAGGGCAGATGAATAGTTCTGAATCTGCACACCGCTATACAGGTAGGCTACAGCCAGGAGTGCAGCCGCGCTGAGCAGCCATTTTGCGAGAAGTTTCATTCTCCGAGAATAGCATTTCATACCCCGTGCCGGGCTATGATGCGCCTCCTTCAGCCGCCATCCCACTCTTTCCTGCGCTTTGCCACACATTCACATCACCGATATCGAAGCCGCCATCAACTTTTGGCGCGCCCGCCAGCCCTCGACTGACGGCGTGAACCTGCCGTTGCCGACGCGTGCGCTCGCTGAGGTCTATGCCCGCATGGTCTACGACCATGCGCAGCGGTTGGAGGTGGCTGCCATGGGCGAAGCAGCTTACGCGGCCTGGCTGGAGTGGTATGCGAGTACGCCCGACACGCCCTGCATTGCCATCTGTTCCACCAGCCAGGGGGACGAGCTCTGCAAGGGCTGTGGGCGCACGTTTGAAGAGGTGCAGCGATGGCCCGGCATGGACCCGGTTGAAAAACGAGAGACTTGGCACCGCATCACGCTTGAGGGTACGGCATGGCGTTTCACCACTTACGCCGAACGGGCTGCAGAAGGCAAAAGAATTGCTACAAATTAAGTAGCAATATACCTAGATTTCGTCGGGGCTGCCGCCTACTTCCATCGAATCGGTTCGATGTCGACGGTGTTCTTGCCGTCACCCAGCATCAGCACTCCTTCCTGGATGGTGGCCTGCAGCTGCATGCTGCGCTGGGCCAGTTGGGCCAGGGCTTGGGATGCCAGGGTGGGCACGCGCCAGACCTGCAGCTTGTCCAGCCGGGTGAGTTTGGTCTCGATGCCTTTCCACCAGATTTCGGCCGAATGGGCAAAGCAGTACAGCATCACCGCATCGGCCTTGTTGCAGGCCTTGCTGATGGGTTTGTCCTCGGGTTGGCCCACCTCGATCCACAGGCGTTTGTGGCCGGTGAAGTCGGTCAGGGACACGTCCGGGTCTTCGACATCGGACAAGCCCGCGCCAAAGGCCAGCACACCATCGCCATTGCATTCACTTTGCAGCTTGTAGGCATTAAAGGCCATGGCGGCGAGGCGAATCATCATGCGTTCGTCCGTCTCGCTGGGGTGACGCGCCAGTGTCAGCGCGTGGTCGGCGTAGTAGCTGTTATCGATGTCGGCAATCTGCAGATTGGCTTTGAAGATGGTGGATTTGAGTGCCATCAGACGCGTTTCGCCAGCTCGGCTGCCATGCCGGTGTAACTACCCGGTGTCATGGCCAGCAGGCGTTCTTTTTCGGCGTCGGGAATTGCCAACCCGGAGATAAAGCCCTGCATCAGCTCACGTGTCATCGCGGCGCCGCGGGTGAATTTTTTCAATTGCTCGTACGGTTGGGGTAGGCCAAATCGGCGCATGACGGTCTGGATAGGTTCGGCCAGCACTTCCCACGACGCGTCCAGGTCGGCGGCGATGGCTTCCTCGTTGATTTCCAGCTTGCTCAGCCCGGTCAGCAGCGACTGGTAGGCCAGCACGGCATAACCCACGGCCACACCCATATTGCGCAGGACCGTACTGTCGGTCAAATCCCGCTGCCAGCGGCTGATGGGTAACTTTTCGCTCAGGTGCTTGAGCAACGCATTGGCCAAGCCCAGGTTGCCCTCGGCGTTTTCGAAGTCGATGGGGTTGACCTTGTGCGGCATCGTGCTGGAGCCCACTTCGCCGTCCTTGAGCTTTTGCTTGAAGTAGCCAAGGCTCACATAGCCCCATACGTCGCGTGCCCAGTCGATCAGGATGGTGTCGGCCCGGGCAGTGGCATCGAACAGCTCGGCCATGTAGTCATGCGGCTCGATCTGAATGCTGTAGGGTTGAAACGTCAGGCCCAGGCCCAAGGGCTCGGGGGTTTCAATGACTGTTCGGCTGAAGGCCTCCCAGTCAAAATCGGGCCAGGCCGACAGGTGGGCGTTGTAGTTGCCGACCGCGCCATTCATCTTGGCCATGATCTTGACACTGGCAATGCGGTCGCGGGCGGCGGCCAGGCGGACCACCACGTTGGCCACTTCTTTACCCACGGTGGTGGGGCTGGCAGTCTGGCCATGGGTACGGCTGAGCATGGGTACGTCGGCAAAGCCGTGGGCCATGGCGCGCAACTTGGTGATCACAGCATCCAGGGCCGGTAGCAGCACCAGGTCGCGCGCCCCTTTGAGTTGCAGCGCGTGGCTGGTGTTGTTGATGTCTTCACTGGTGCAGGCAAAGTGCACAAATTCCTGTGCGGCTAACAGTTCTGGGCGGGCCTCGAACTTGGACTTGATCCAATATTCCACCGCTTTGACGTCGTGGTTGGTGGTCTTCTCAATAGCCTTGATCGCCTCGCCATCGGCTTCCGAGAAGTTCTTGACCAGACCCAGTAAGTAAGTGCGCGCTCCGGGGGTCAGCGGTTTGAACTCGCTAAAGCCGGCATCACTGAGTTTGATGAACCAGGCCACCTCCACCTGCACCCGCCGGTGCATGTAGCCCTGTTCGCTCATCAGGGGGCGCAGTTGGGTCAGCTTGGCGGCGTAACGGCCGTCCAGTGGGGAAAGTGCAGAAATGGAGGAGAAAGTCATGGGTGAATTGTAGGTTGTACGCCACCATAGCCCTTCAAAAGTCAGTCAGACCACCCCCAATGGATAGAATGAACGCTACTGAAACTGATGAGCACGCATGAAATTACTCGGATCCACCTCTAGCCCTTATGTTCGCAAAGTGCGCGTAGTCATGGCGGAGAAAAAACTGGACTATGCGTTTGTGCCCGAGGATGTCTGGAGCGCCAGCACCACCATAGCCGAGTCCAATCCGCTGGGGAAAGTGCCCTGCCTGATCATGGAAGGAGCCGAGGCCCTTTTCGATTCCCGCGTTATCGTTGAATACCTCGACACGCTGTCTCCGGTGGGCAAGTTGATCCCGCCCGTAGGCCGTGAGCGCGCCGAGATCAAGACCTGGGAAGCCCTTGCCGATGGCCTGATGGACGCCGCCATACTGGCCCGCCTGGAAGCCACCTGGACCGGCCGCACCAAGGCTCAGCGCAGCCAGGCCTGGATAGACCGGCAACTGGCAAAGGTCAACGCCACCGTCAAGGCCATGAGCAACGGCCTGGGGGACAAGCCCTTCTGCGGTGGTATCCATTTCAGCCTGGCCGACGTAGCCGTAGGCTGCGCCCTGGGTTATCTGGACTTCCGCTTTCCGCAAATTGAATGGCGCACCGACTACCCTAACCTGGTGCGTTTGCATGACAAGCTGATGCAGCGCCCCAGTTTCGCGGACACCGTACCGGCCTAAATCTGTGGCGGGCCGCTCTTTAGGGTTTCCCCGCGAGACGGCGGCGCAACAGCAGGTTGCACCATTCACATCGCTTTACACTCTAGGTCTTCCCAAACTGCGGCGCCAGGACTACAGTTGCTCCTCTATGGCGACCTTCAAGACCAAGACCCAGTACAAGTGCCGCGATTGCGGCGCCACCAGTTACCAGCAGGTGATTGACCGCGCGCCCAGCGGGGCCCTGCAGGCCACTGGTCAATACAAGTGCACCGGCTGCCGCACCATATTTGCCAGCATACGGGCCTGGTGGGAGCCCCGTAGAACACCGGAATTCAAACCCAGCGTGTTCCAACCCAGCGCTTTTCAGCCCAGTTCTTTCGCAGGCTTGTAACAGGCTGGCAGAGAGTCAGCTGTTGGCGCGCTTTTTGAGCCAGCGCATCAGGCCACCGATGAGTGGTAGTTTTTCATACAACTCCTGTGCGGCGTCCCAGTAGTCGCGATGCAGAGTGACCAGGCCATCCTCTGAAAACACCAGATGGCTGGTGCCATGTATGGTTTGGACCGTGTCGATGTCAAAACGTTTGAAGCGGAAGTGAAAGTCCCACAGCAAGAAGCACTGCGCGTCCTGCACCACTTGCCCCGTCACTACAAAACGCGGCTCGGTAAGCGAGACAAACATGTGGCGAAAAATCGCTTCGATGGCCGGTATGCCGCGCACATCGTTGAACGGGTCTACAAATCGGGCGTTGCCGTCGTACAGCAGCCCTAGTCGTCCCACCGTTGCGGGCGTCAGCGATTCGAAGAAATCGACCAATCGCGCAACATCGGGTGCGACCAGCGCGTGACGGGGTGGCGGGTTTGTGATCGTCATAGTGCGATGCGGCGGACGAGTTGAAAGAACAGGCGGTTGGGCATGATGCGCAGCGCCTTGAGCCACAGCGTAAAACGTTTTGGGAAATGGATTTCAAAGGCGCCCCGCGCCCAGCCCTGCACGATGGCCTGTGCAGCCTGGTCGGGTGTGAGCAGAGCAGGCATTGCGAAATCATTGCCAGCCGTCAGCGGGGTCTGCACAAAGCCGGGGTTCACGATCGACACGCCCAGGCCTTTGTTATGTAGATCCAGGTACAGGGTCTCCGCCAAATTGATGAGTGCTGCCTTGGTGGGGCCATAGGCCAGACTGTTGGGCAGGCCACGGTAACCCGCCACGCTGCCTACCAGGCTGATGTGGCCGCTGCCGCGCGCCAACAGTGCGGGCAGCACGGCATCCAGCAGGTACAGGGCGCCCAGGTAGTTCACTTCGTTATGGCGCACCATGTCAGCAAGGTCCATGGCATCGGCTCGCATGGCCGTGTAGTGGCCCGCGCAATACACCACGCAGTCCAAGGGGCCCTGGGCCAGTAACGCCGCGGCCGCGCCCTGCACGGCTGCGCGCTGGGTTACGTCCAATGCCAGTGCCTGGCTGCCGGGATGGGCTTCCACAAACGCGGCCAATGCTTGCGCCTTGCGCGCCGACACCACGACCTTGGCACCCCGCGCATGCAAAGCCGCCGCCGTGGCCTCACCAATACCGCTGGACGCCCCGACGATCCACACGGTCTTTCCCGACCAGTTCGCCATAGGCGGGTTTAGTGGCGGCAAGAGTGCGTTTAGCAACGACATGGTGTAGCGCGCTCTGTTATTGATAGCAATATAGGCATATTTTTCGGGGGCTGGGTGCCTGTCTGACGTTGAAGAACCTGGGGTCAGCGTTTGGTAAACGACAAAGTGACTTCCCCCAGCCGCACACCAAACTTGGACATGGTGGCCTTGTTCAGCATGACTTTGTCGGTCATCAAATACATCCAGTCGTCGAACTGCACGTCATAGACGCTGTTGTCCACAGGCAGACGCAGGGTGTAGGTCCAATGGAAAGCATTGCCGCGACTTTCGCCCTGAGCCTCACCCACCACGTCATCGGCTCGACCCACAAAGCGGCCATCGCCTGTTTTGGTCAGGCGCCAGATGCGTGTCTGCTTGGTGCCGTCCGAGTAGGTGAATTGTTCGTCCAGCACGCCCTGGTCACCAGTCCAGGTGCACTGCATTAGCACGGTAAAGCGCTTGACCACCGCACCAGACCGGTCGGTGAAGACACCATAGGCGTCCAGCGTGCCATTGAAATACTGCTGCAGGTCCAGTGTTGGCTGCTCGTTGGCGTATTGCGCGATGTTGTGGCTGGCGCACCCCCCCAGAAACAGTGCGGTGCTTGCGCTGGCCAGTGCCAGAATCAGTCGTCTCTTCATGGTCATTCTCCGGTGGTGCCACTGCTGCGAATGGCCGAGTGAGGGGGGCGGGGTGGGGATGCTGCGCCCTTGCGCAGGATGAGTCCGTACAACAAAAAAGCCGCAATCAGCTTCAGGGCGCATGGCAGTAGGCAATAGGCCATGCTCAGCAATTGCAAGGCTTGCGGGTCACGCGTGCCGGGCACATAACCCAGCGCGCCGAGTATGGGCAGTGCCACGCCCGCGGCCAGTGCCAGGTTGAGCTTGGTTGCGAAATTCCACCAGCCAAAATAGGCCCCTTCGGCCTTGCCGCGGTCACCGTTGTCGGCAATCGTGCCGGCCAGTAGTGCCGCCGGAATGGCGAGGTCTGTGCCCAGCGCAATGCCTGATAGCGCGCACACCAGCAAGAAACCCACAAAATCTCCAGCACCCAAGACCATTGCAAACGCAAATACCGCGATTGACAGCAGCATGCCAACGCCCCAGGTGCGCGCCAACCCGATCCGTCCAACCAACCTGAGCCAAATCGGTATGGCCAACGCAGCACACAGGAAATAGCTACCCAAAAACAGTGGTTCCCACACCGGTGGTGCCTGCAACCGGTCCTGTACAAAAAATAGCAGCAGCGTGGCTGGTAGTGCGCTGGCGATGCCGTTCACCACGAAGACTGCCAGCAGCGCCCTGAAGGCTGGGCGACTCCAGGGAAGGGTCATGCTGGGAGGAACGTGGCCTTGTAGTGTCTGCGTATCTACCGGCACCGCCGGTGGCGACTTGGCGCGACCCCAGGCCACCCAGGCCGCAGCCAATGCTATGAAAAGAAGAGCGGTAGTGGTAGGTAATCCGAGGGCTACAGGGCTAATCGATGCAATGACCACACCCAGCAGGCCAAGACCTTCACGCCAGGCCACCACACGGCTTCGCTGTACCTCGTTACCACCCAGCCGTGCGCCCCAGGATTGGTGCAGCACGCTCAGGGCGCTGTAGGCGACATAGGTCAACGCCAAGGCCGCACTGGCCCAGACCAGCAAAGGCTCCAAGCCCCGCACCGGCGGGAAAAACAGTGCCGCAAAACCCAGGCCCAGCGCAAAGGCAGCCGCGGCACCCCAGCGCAGCACTACCGTGGCGGAGCGGGCAAACAGACCATCACTCCAGCGGCCCAACAGCGGGTCGATGAACGCATCGAACAAACGGGCCAGCAGCAGGAGCACGCCCAAGGTGGCCAGCGGCACGCCAAACTCGCGTGCATAGTGGTTGGGCAATAAAACATACAGTGGTAGCGCCACAAAGGCCAATGGCAGGCCCATGAGTCCGTAGCGCCAGCCTTGGCGCCAGGAGAAGGCCGCGCCGTGTACGTTGGCAAGGCTCACGATGCCGCCTTCGCCAACAGGGCCGTGCGCAAGCTCGGCTCGCTCGTGGACTCGGCCAGCCAGATACCAAAGAACAAACGGCTGAACTCTGCATCGGCAACAGCACTGCGGGCAATGCCGTTGAACCAGAAGCGTGCGCCCACCCCCGGCTGGTGCAGGCCCGTGATGCGGTCACCCGCCTTGACATCCGGAAAAGCCGTTTGCATGGCGGCCAGCCAGCGTTCTTCCTGGGCGGGAGTCAGGCTGGCACCGCGGCGCATTTCCGCGATGGAGCGCTGCGCAATGGCCTTGCCGTCCAGACTGCGCAGGTAGCTCAGCTGCAGGCCAAATGCTGACTGTGCATAACGGCCTGCACTGAAGCCAGGCGCCACCCACAGACTGGCGTCGTACACATTGAAAGTGAAGTACCGCATGCGGGCAGCCCCCACCCATTGCGCACTCGGTAGTTCGGCCAACAGTTCTGGTGGTGCGTCTTGAGCACGCGCCACGGCAGGCACCACCAGCCCCAGCGCGCTGAGCCCGCTGGTGGCGCCGGCCAGAAGTACGGTGCGGCGATGGGTCATGGATTCACACCGCACCCGGCTTGCGCAGTGTGTACTGCACCACGTCGATGTTGTCTTCCATAAACGCGGCTTCGCAATAGGCCAGGTAGAACTCCCAGATGTGCAGGAAGCGGGTGTCAAAGCCGTTTTTGAGTACTTCAGCACGGTGGGACATAAAGACTTCGCGCCAGCGCTTCAGCGTCTCGGCGTAGTCATGGCCGAATGCCAGTTCTTCCACCACCTCCAGGCCCGCAGCCTGGGCTTGGCAGCGGAACTCGCTGGGGCACGGCAGGCAGCCACCGGGGAAGATGTACTGCTGGATGAAGTCAGTGGAGCCTATGTAACGCTCGAACAAAGCGTCGTCGATAACAATGCTCTGCACGCAGGCGTGGCCGCCCGGTTTGAGCAGTTTGGAGATGGTGGCAAAGTAGGTCGGCCAGTATTCGCGACCCACCGCTTCCACCATTTCGATGGAGCAAATGGCGTCGAAAGGCGCGTCATTGATGTCGCGGTAGTCCTGCAAGCGCAAATCGGATTGTTCGGACATGCCCAGGCTCAGCAGGCGCTCCTTGGCCGAGGTCAGTTGCTCACTGCTCAGCGTGACTCCAGTGACGTGTGCGCCGAATTCAACCGTACCCATCTCGGCCAGCGCGCCCCAGCCGCAGCCGATCTCCAGCACGCGGTCACCCGCCTTGACGCGGGCTTGGTCCAAGGCGCGGCGCACCTTGGTCTTCTGGGCCTGGGCCATGGGCTGAGCATAGTTGCCGTGGAACAAGGCACTGGAGTAGTTCATGGTCTCGTCCAGCCACAGGCGGTAAAACGCATTGCCCAGGTCGTAGTGGGCGTGGATGTTTTTCTGGCTGTTGGTCTTGGTGTTGCGGTTCAACAGGTGTTTGATGCGGTACAGCAGGCGCCCGGCCCAAGTGCCAAAGATGATGCTGTCCACTTCGGCGCGGTTCTTCACCAGCACACGCAACAGGTCCACCAGGTTGGGAGTACTCCAGTCGCCTGCGATGAAGGTTTCGGCAAAACCAATGTCACCCGATTTGAGCGCCGCCGCGCAAACATTCCAGTTGTGCAGGTTCAGCGTGGCATGGGGTAGGTCGTCACCCTTGCCAAAACGCTGCATGCTGCCGTCGGGCAATTGCAGGGTTAGCGTGCCGTGGCGCAGGTTTTGAAGCAGACGCAGCACGGTGCGGGCGGCTGCCGGCGTACCGCGGGGAATGGTGAAGGAAGTTGTGGGTGCGGTGGTGCTGTTCATGGTGTTGGCTTCGTCAGTGTCAGCGTGTGGTGAACGTGGTGGGTGGCAAGGGCTTGCCAAAAAAAGGAGTTCTCTTGCAAAAAAGCTTAAACGCCTGCCAGTGGATGCGCAGAACCACGCCGACCGTCATCGCGGGATAGCGCCAAATGGCGCGGCGGACCGACTGTGCAGTCAGCGCTTCCAACTTGCCGCTGACACTGGTTTCAATCAGCGGCCCATTGGCGTCATCAAAATCGATACGGGCCACCGTGTGACTGCGGTCCGGCGTGAACATGAAGCGAAAGCGGTAGCCACCTTCGACCGGTGCAAAGGGCGAGACATGGAATACCTTGGCCGCACGCAGTTCCACGCCAAATTGGGGCTGGTCCAGCAGGTAGCAGTGGCGTTCACCAAAGGTGTTGTTCACTTCCACCACGATGGCGCGCAGGCTCCCATCTTGGCGGTGGCAATACCAAAAGCTCACCGGTTTGAAGGTGTGGCCCAGCACGCGGGGGTAGCAGTGCAACCAGACCTCGCCGTCGGCTGGGTCGGCGTGCGTATCACTGCGGCTGCTGCCAATACCTTCAGTGGTCAGCAACGCTTCCAGCCAGGCCAGTGCGCCACCTTGCGCGGGGCCCCGCCCGTCACCATGGTCTGCATCAAAAAAACTCAGGGGTGCAAAACGGTTGCGGGCCAAAACGCCATTGCCGTGGGCCTGCAGGCTACGCATGGGCAACATCAAAAAGTAGTTGCCATACACAAAGGCATTGCGCACCGGTGCCAGGCGTGTGTGGCGCACTTGCCCGAAGCCGATCTGAGCAACGGCAGGAGGGCTGGGGGCAAGGCTGGTGGAGGCAAGCATGGTGGGTTGTACGTCAGGCTGCGAGAGTCAATTCTGCTTGCAGACGGCGGGCCACGGCCAAGCCTGATTTCAGGCCATCCTCGTGGAAGCCATAGCCCGTCCAGGCCCCACAAAAATAGGTGTTGTGCTGGCCTTGCAGTGCTTTAACCTGGCTCTGTGCGCGGATGGCGGCTACATCAAACACCGGGTGGGCGTAGTCAAAGCTCGCGTGCACGTGGGCGGGATCAATGTCGGCCACCGGATTCAGCGACACCACCACGGGTTGCGTGAATGGCACGGGTTGCAACATATTGATCAGGTAGTGCAGACACACCTGGGCCGTATCCCGCCCGGTGTGGGCGGCGCGCTGGTAGTTCCACGCTGCCCAGGCGCGCCGCGATCGCGGCAACACCGATGTGTCGGTATGCAGGACGGCGCGGTTGGCCTGGTAGCGAATAGCACCCAAGGTTTGTTGCTCGGCGTGGCTGGGTTCGGCCAGCAGGCTCAAGGCCTGGTCCGAATGGCAGGCCAGCACGACTTTGTCAAACCGTTCAGACTGGCCATTGCTATGGATGGATACCCCCTGCGCATCGCGGGTGATGCGCATCACAGGCGTGTTCAGGCGCTTGTCGGCGATGTTGGAGACGATTTTTTCCACATATTGGCGTGCACCACCAGCGACGGTCCACCATTGCGGGCGGTTGCTCACCTGGATAAGGCCGTGGTTGTGGCAAAAGCGAATCATGGTTGCCACGGGAAACTGCAACATCTGGTCGGTGGGGCAGCTCCAGATGCAACCCAGCATGGGCAAAAAGTACCAGTCGCGGAACTCGGTGGACAGGCGGTGTTGGTCCAGAAAACCCGCCAGGGGCTGCAGCAGTTCTGCTTCTGCATTGCGCAGCGCAATGTCTGTGCACAACTGGTTAAAGCGCAAAACGTCCCGCAGCATGCGCAGAAAGCGGGGGTTGACGATGTTGCTGCGCTGGGCAAAGACCGTGTTGAGCGAAGAGCCACTCCACTCCAGTGCACTTTGTCCGTTGGCGCCCGGCACCTGTACCGAGAAGGACATGTCAGAGCGTGCGGTGGGTACCTGCAGATCCGCAAAAAGCTGGATCAGGTGCGGGTAGGTGCGCTCATTGAAAACCAGAAAACCAGTATCTACGCCATGGGTGACCGGGCCGGACACACCCGGCAGCGTCATATCTACGGTGTGGGTATGACCACCAAAATAGTCGCCCGCTTCAAACAGGCTGATCTGTGCCTGCCCGTGCAAAGCATGGGCCGCGCCCAGACCCGAAATGCCGGAACCAATAATGGCGACCTTCATAGCGAAACGCCCCGGGATAGAGACTCAGAAGCATTCAGTAGCGAGCTTGGGAAAAGGCAATTCACAATACAACCCAAAATTAAACTTGTTGGTAGTATTGTGACTGTACAGTAATTTCTAGATCAGAAAGGTTTTTTGACCACTTTGAGATTGTGGTCAATGGCTGTCGGTGGAGCAAATGGGGTGCAGCGAGCGGATCGTGCACCGGCGTGAAGGCCCTACCAGGGGCGGTCAGAGGCGGGGCCTGCCGTGAGGGGCAGCAACTTGTCCAGATTGATCTGGACCTTGACTTCGCGGTGCGGCACGCTGGCCACAATGCGGAAGTCGCGCGTGCTGGTTTCCCGAATCGTGGGCTCCAGCGTGGGCATGCCACTGCGGTTTACCAACACGGCCACGCGCGGCGTGCTGGTGTTTTGTCCACGTTTAATGACGACGGCCACCTCGTCGGTGGCCAAGCGCACAAAGGAGCCGGGCTGGTAAATCCCGACTGCTTTGATCAGCGCGGCGCCTGTTTCATCAACCTGGCGGTTCTCGTCGAAATAACAGGCTTGCATAGCCGCTGCCGGCGCGATGGGTGTTCGGCCGGCCCGCGGGGCCAGGCGTGCGGCAAACATGTCAGCGCGTTGGATCAGCCGCGCGACTTGTTGCGCCGGGGTTCTGGATAGCAGGGGCCCTGGCGTTTGCGTGTGGTGGTCGCGCACACCTTCAAGCCACACCGTGTCGGTCACGCCCATTTCGGTCAGAATTTCCACCGATTTGGCGGCATGGGCATCAATCGCCCTGCGTTGCACCGGCGAAGGTGCTTCGGTCTGACGGGTCAACAGGTCTTGCAGACCAGTCATGCCCAAGTTCATGGTCAGAGCCGCATTGCACAGGGAGTGTTGTTGTTCCTCAGACCACTTCAACACCTCGCGGGCTGCCAGTCCACACATGACGCTGACCAGCATGGCGTGGGTAGCGCTGTACATCCGCACCTCGGTCGCCGATAGCTGAATCAGTGCAAACAGGGTGCCGTCAGGGTTTTCACGCGAGTGGCGGGTCAACTGGCTGTTCAGTCGCTGCAGCCGATCCATAAAGTGCGCGGGCTGGTTGTCACGCAGCAGTGCGTTGGTTTGCACCTGCAGGTCCAGCCAGTCGGGACGCGCGTCATCTTGCGCGTTACGCTGATCCAGCAAATCATTGGTGATCTTGGTTTCGGCAATTTCACCCAATGACTTGCCGGTACGCACCAAGTTATGCAGGCGTTCCACGTAGGCACGGTGGTGGGCTTCGGAGTCCGCTACATCTATGTAGAGTCCGCCGCCACGTCGCGCGATGTCATCCAAGTCTTCCTTGGAGTCAATGACATAGGAACGCCTTGCCAACAGCACACCGTTCTTGTCCATCAACGGAAATGGCAAGGGCTGGTGGAGGCGTATGGAATCAACGCTGACGGGTACTAGGTGCATGGATGGGAGGAATTATGCATGTCTGATCGACACATGTGGCGCAGTCTTGAGCGCCACCTCTGCCTGATAGCATGGCGGCATGCACGCTTCAGACCCATCCCCCGCTTTTTTGAGCAAGATTTGCCCGCGTGAAGACCTGGCCCAACAACTGGGCCGCCTGCCCCGACCCTGGGTCTTCACCAACGGGGTGTTCGATGTCATCCACCGTGGCCATGTGGTGTACCTTGCACAGGCACGCGCCTTGGGTGGCAGTCTGATCGTGGCTCTGAATACCGATGCGTCGGTGCGCCGCTTGGGTAAGGGGGATGACCGGCCGCTGAACCAGGAGGCTGATCGCGCGATTGTTATGGCCAGCCAGGAGGCCGTGAGTCTGGTGACCTGGTTCAATGAAGACACACCGGTCACCCTGATCGGCGAGATTCGCCCTGACATTCTGGTCAAGGGCGGTGACTACGACATGACCCTGTTGCCCGAAACCCGACTGGTGGAGTCTTGGGGTGGACATGCCCTGGCACTGCCGTTTGTGTCGGGGTATTCCACCACAGCACTGGTCAAAAAGATTCGATCCGCGCCGTAGGCTGCGCAGTGGCAGGCGTTCCAAAAACAGCTGCCCATAATGCCAAGCCCGCCGCCTGTTCGTTGGCTGCCTGGTCTGCTTCGACCTGGGTTGGTTCTTCATTCAGCCGAGCCCGGTGCTGAATTTGGCGCAGCGTACGGTAGGCTTGCGCGGCGTTTTCTCCCACGCTAGGCGCCAACAGGCCGCAGGCTTCGGCGCGTTGCAGCAATGCAATGTTGCCAACATTGGCCAACAGCTCCGGGTGCCTGCAGCCTTGGGAAAGCACCAGGTATTGCACGGCGAACTCCACATCCACCATTCCACCGGGGCTGTGCTTGACGTCAAACTTTGTCCCACGCACCGGGTGACTGGCCCGAACTTTTGCTCGCATGCTGCCAATTTCTTCACGCAGGCCCAGGCTGTCCCGCTCTGCGCCAATGACGGCCGCACGCACAGCATCAAAGCCCGCACGCAGGCTGCTGTCACCCAAAACGCAGCGCGCGCGCGTCATCGCCTGGTGTTCCCAGGTCCACGCCGTATTGCTGCCGCGCTGTTGCTGGTAGTTGGAGTACGCCGTGAAGCTGGTCACCAGCAGGCCGGAGTTGCCATTGGGGCGCAGCGCCGTGTCGATTTCGTACAAATCACCCTCGCCGGTCTTTACCGTAAGCCAGTTGATGAGCTTGCGTACCAAGGCGCCATAGACTTCAGCTGCCCGCTCGTCTGGGTCGTGATAGACAAACACAATGTCCAGATCACTGCCATACCCTAACTCTTTGCCTCCGAGCTTGCCATACGCGATGATGCCAAAGTTGCACTCAGCCTGATGCCGGTTTTTCAGGCGGTCCCAGCACCAGCGTGTGGTGATGCGCAGCACGGCGTCCGCCAAAGCGCTCAGGTCGTCTGCCACCTCTTCAACGCCCAGGCGGCCCTCGACGTCGCGGGCCAGGATGCGAAACACTTCGGCATGGTGGGCGCGGCGCAGCAGATTGAGCAATGTCTCGTCGTCATCTTCACCCGTTCCCTGCAAGGCCGCACGGCGGCGGTCCAGTTCCGCCTCAAAACCTTGCGGGTCAAAGCGCTCTTCAAACATGGCGTCACCCGCCAGTTCGTCGATCACACCGGGGTGTTTGAGCAGGTAACGTGCTGGCCAGCGCGCAGCGCCCAGCATATGTAACAGGCGCTGGTGCACATTGGGGCGCTCCAGCAGCAGTGCCAGATAGCTCTCACGGCGCAACAGCGGCTCTATCCAGTCCGCCAGGCGAACGGCAGCCTCTTCAGTGGCTCGGCCGGTGGTAACCCATTGCGCTGTGCGCAACAACAGGCGCGCCAGTCTGTTGCGGGACTCCTCCCGCAGGGCCAGCACCCGTGGGTGCTCCCGCCATTGCGCAATGCGGTCGCGGAACTGGCCTGTCAGCTCGGCCAATACTTCATCAAAATCCCCAACGCCCGCGCCATTGGCCGCGCCGCCGCAGCCCTTGCATTCCTTCTGCGCACCGCCCAGCAGTGCATCAAACTCCTGTGCCACGAGTTCGCGGTGGCTGTGCAGTTCATGCAGGAAGGCACAACTGTCTGCAAATCCCAGCGTCTGCGCAATCCACTCCAGGTCTGCGTCTGCGGTGGGCAGTATGTGGGTCTGCTGGTCGTCCAGGTACTGGATACGGTGCTCCACCTGGCGCAAAAAGGTATAGGCCTGCGCCATGGCGTCGGCAGTAGTCTGGGGCATCAACCCCGCTGTCACCAGGCGCTGCAACGCGTTGAGCGTAGGGCGGGTGCGCAGTTCGGGGAATTGGCCCCCTCGCACCACTTGCAGCAATTGCACCGTGAATTCGATCTCACGAATGCCTCCGCGCGATAACTTGACGTCGTTGCTGCGCTCGGGCTTGCCGGCGCTGCGTTTGGTGGCATGGTCGCGGATCTGGCGGTGCAGCACGCGTAGCGCGTCAAAGACGTTGTAGTCCAGATACCGTCGGAATACAAAAGGCGACACCACCCCCCGCAAGCCCTGGGCGCAACTGGAGCGAATGGCGTCGGTGGGAGCGACCACGCGGCTTTTGAGCCAGGCAAACCGCTCCCACTCCCGGCCCTGCACGTGGAAATACTCTTCCAGTGCGCCCAGCGAAACGGCGGGCGGTCCCGAGTTGCCGTTGGGGCGCAGGGCCAGATCGACGCGGAACACAAAACCATGTTCAGTGGTGTCGCCTACCAGTGTGTAGATGGAGCGAACCATCTTGCCAAAATACTCCTGGTTCGAAATGCGGCCGCGCCCGTTGGCATCGCCCGCAGTCTCTCCGTCCTGGTCGTAGATGTAAATCAGATCGATATCACTGGAGACGTTAAGCTCACGGGCCCCGAGCTTGCCCATGCCGACAATACACAGGTCGGCCCGCGTACCCTGGGCAGACAAGGGTAAGCCGTGTTGCGCGTCCAGCATTCGGCAGCTCTCCTGGTAGGCCAGGTCCAGCGCACATTCGGCCAGGGCTGTCATGGAGGAGGTCACGGTGGACAAGCTGGCGCCTTCGTTGCAATCCAGGCAGACCAGGCGCTCGACGACCAACTGGCGTAGTGTTCTGAGTGCTGTTCCGGTATCTGCTCCACCGGCGCGCAGTGCTTCAAACAGCGCCAGCATGGTCTGCCGCGTCGGTGCGCCCGCCGGTAACTGTAGTAACTGGGTGGCGTAACGGCGGCGTATCCGTTGGGTAAAGCGGGAACCTTCGGCCCGGTCGGGCGATCCATTGCGGGTCATAATTCCTGTCATGGTGTTCCGACTGCGATAACTGAATTGACTACAAACTCCTCACCCCTGTTCAGGGTCGGTGCATTTGTTGTGCACACAGCGTTTTGGCTGGTCGTTTCAGCGTGGGTGGCGTTGCTCATGGTCTGGGGGGCACTGCATTTTGTGATTGTGCCGCGAATCGCCGAGTTCCGCCCGACGCTGGAGCAACAGGCCTCTCGCTTGCTGGGGGTTAGCGTCCGTATCGGTGAGATTGCCGCGCGCTCCAATGGCCTGATACCGTCGCTGGAGCTCAATGACGTTCGCCTGCTCGATACCCAAGGTCGCGAAGTTCTGAAACTGCCCTCGGTCTTGGCAGCCCTGTCGGCCCCCTCCATTCTGGGCTTAGGGTTGGAGCAGCTGACCATTGACAGCCCCGAGCTGGATGTGCGCCGCTCCAAGGATGGCCGTATCTGGATTGCAGGCTTTCCACTGTCCAATAGCGATGGGGTCGACACTGCGGGGGCAGATTGGGTCTTCTCGCAGCCCGAGCTGGTTATCCGCAAGGGTAAGGTCAGTTGGACGGACGAAATGCGCAATGTGCCCACGTTGGCACTGACCGACGTGAACTGGGTTTTGCGCAACCAGAATCGCGGCCACTCCATGCGGCTGGACGCCAACCCACCAGACCACTGGGGCGAACGACTGAGCCTGATGGGGGTCTTCAAGCAACCTCTGTTGAGCCGTCGCGCCAGTGACTGGCGGGTTTGGCAGGGCCAGGTTTACGCCAAGTTTTCGAAGATAGACCTGGCGCAATTGAAACTGTATGCTGACCTGGGGGTGGACCTGCAACAGGGTGCGGGCACATTACGCGCCTGGGTGGATGTGGTGCGTGGTGCCGTGGTAGGTGCCACTGCCGACCTGGCGCTGGACGATGTACGGGTCACAGTAGGCCCCAAACTTGACGCACTGGCCCTGCGCGGCATCTCGGGTCGGCTTGGCGCCAAGGCGGTTGAAGGTGGGGTCGAGTTTTCAACCCGGGATCTCCAGTTTCAGACTTTCGACGGCCTGCACTGGCCGGGTGGCAATCTGCGCTTGGCGCTTTTTGCGGGCGACAAGAACAAACCGCCGCGTGGCGAACTGGTGGCCGATCGCCTGGACCTTGCTGCCATCGCGCAAATTGCCGATCGGATGCCGTTGAGCGAGTCCCTGCGCAACCACATCGCACAGCTGGCACCCCGAGGCCTGGTGGAGCAGGTGGCCGGCAATTGGCAAGGCCCCATCAGCGAACCCACCCGTTTCTCCGCCAAGGGCCGTGCCGTTCAGTTGGAGATTGCAGCATTGGCGGCTGGTCCGGCCACGCGACCGGGCTTCAAAGGCTTAGATATTGAATTTGACCTTAATCAGGCTGGTGGCCGTGCCAGCCTGGTCATGAAGAATGGCGCGTTGGACTTGCCTGGCATATTTGACGAGCCGGTCATGCCACTGGATGCACTCGAAGGTGACGTGCAGTGGAAGCTGGAAGGCTCCCAAATTAGCCTCGCCATCCCCAATCTGCGGTTCAGCAATACGGATGCCCAGGGCGACTTGCAACTCAAATGGCAAACTGCAACCAACACGGCACGATTTCCGGGTGTGCTGGATCTGCAAGGTAACCTGAGCCGTGCCAATGGTGCACGGGTGTACCGCTATTTGCCGTTGGGCATTGACCAGCCGGTAAGAGACTACTTGCGGGAAGCCATACTGTCGGGCTCGGCGTCGGGGGTCAAATTCAAGGTCAAGGGCAATTTGAATGACTTTCCATTTGCGACGGCAAAACAGGGGGACTTCCGCATCGTGGCGGACGTTCACAACGCCACCTTCGCTTATGCTCCCGCCTTTTTGTTGCCCAAGGACAGCCCGCCCTGGCCGGTGGTCAATGAATTGTCCGGCGAACTGATCATCGACCGGGCCGTACTGCAGGTTAAAGGTGCCAGCGCCAGGGTGGTGGGAATGCCAGGGCTGCGCGTTGGCAAAGCAGAGGCCGTGGTGGACAACCTGTACCACGGCGCAACCGTGGCGGTTGCGGTGGAGGCCCAAGGTCCCTTGACCGACGTACTGGGTGTTGTCAATGGCTCGCCATTGAGCCCGCTGATGGGTAAGGCGCTGGACCGCGCTACCGCCACGGGTCCGGCCGACTACAAGTTCAAGCTCGCCTTTCCGATAGCCGATGTAGACCGTGCCACGGTGCGCGGCAGTGTGACGCTCTCCGGTAATGATCTGCAGATCACCCCCGAAACACCCCGCCTGGGGCGTGCACGCGGCGTCGTCCATTTTTCGGACACCGGCTTTGCGCTGACCGGCGCGCAGGCGCGTGCTCTGGGTGGGGACGTCCGGTTGGAAGGTGGCATGAGTAGCCCCGGAAGTGCCCACCCCGTGCCGGGCGTCAAGGCGCCTGCGCCGCAACAGTTGCGCATGCAAGGCAGTGCGACCGCCGAGGGTCTGCGCCAAGCCCGTGAGTTGGGTTTCGCCGCGGGGCTGGCCCAGTACGCCACTGGCACGGCAAACTACACCGCCAGCCTGGGTGTCCGGGCAGGGGTGGCTGAACTGGGTATCAACAGCAACCTGGTCGGCATGGCGCTGAACCTGCCAGCACCTTTTGCCAAACCAGCCGACGCCGCATTACCGCTGGTTTTGGAAACGGCTGCTGTCAAGGCGTCCTTGGTGGCGGGCAACGACGGTGTGCTGCATGTGCAAGACCAAATTCAACTGGACGTGGGCAAGCTGGCCAGTATTGTGTTTGTGCGCGACGTATCCGGCGCGGAGGCGCGTGTGCTGCGTGGCGCCATTGCCGTCGGATTGGCGGCCGATGAGTCTGCCCCCTTGCCACCGGAAGGGGTGGTGGCCAACGTTAGCCTGGCCAAGCTGGACCTGGATGCCTGGTCCGAGGTCTTGTCGCGGGCTGCAGGCACCGATCTGTCCCCAGTTGGCGTGGCAACATCTGGCGCCTCTGTTAGCACAAGCTACCTGCCTACCAGTGTGGCTGTGCGCGCCCGTGAGCTCATTGCAGGTGGGCGCAGGCTGAGCAATGTGGTCGTGGGCGGTGGGCGCGAGGGCCTGCTGTGGCGCGCCAACCTGGATGCATCGGAAATGAATGGCTACGTCGAATACCGGCAGTCATCCGGCCCGACAGCGGGGCGCCTGTATGCCAGACTGTCCCGTTTGGCCATCGCGCAGAGTGCTGCACAAGAAGTGGAAAGTGCGCTGGATGAGCAACCGGCCAGTATTCCCGCGCTGGATATCGTGGTCGAGGATTTTGAGTTGCGTGGCAAGCGCCTTGGCAGGGTCGAAATCGATGCCGTCAACGTGGCGCCAGGCACATCTTCAGCGGCGCGTGATTTGCCGCGCGAGTGGCGGCTGAACCGCTTCAACATCAGCACGCCCGAGGCCGTGCTCACGGCCAGTGGCAACTGGACCAATGTGAATGCCCAGGCTGGACCCCTGGTGGCGCGCAGCATCAAGGAGCGCCGGCGCACCGTGCTGAATTTCAAGCTGGACATCAACGACTCGGGCGAACTGCTCAACCGCTTTGGCATGCCCGGCGTGGTGCGCAGGGGGGCGGGCAAGGTCGAAGGTCAGGTCGCCTGGTTGGGCTCCCCTATTACGCTGGACTACCCGAGTATGAGTGGCAGCTTCAATGTCAACGTGGAGAACGGTCAGTTTCTGAAAACCGATCCCGGCATTGCGAAATTGCTGGGGGTGCTGAGTCTGCAGTCGCTGCCCCGGCGCTTGGCGCTCGACTTCAGGGATGTGTTCAGCGAAGGCTTTGCTTTTGATTTCTTCCGGGGTGACGTCAATATCGCCCACGGCATAGCCCATACCAACAACTTGCAGATGAAAGGTGTCAGCGCTGCCGTCCTGATGGAAGGGCAAGCCGACATTGCCAAAGAAACGCAGAACATCAAGGTGGTAGTGGTGCCGGAAATCAACGCCGGAAGTGCTTCCCTGGCCATGGCCTATATCAACCCCGTCATTGGTCTGAGCTCTTTCCTGGCACAGCTGATATTGCGCAAGCCCCTGATCGAGGCCGCCACGTTTGAATTGCTGGTGGACGGTACATGGCTGGACCCCCGTGTCACCAAAGTCGAAAACAGAGCCACTCCCGTGCCTGCCGCCCCGGGCGCCAGCGCACCGGCTATCCCTTAGGAAATGTGATGAAGCTAGCCACCCTACAAATGGTCTCCACCGGCGTGGTCGCCGACAACCTGCAGCAGGCCCGCCGCTTGCTGGAGCAGGCCGCCCGGGAGGGGGCCGAACTGGCCGTGTTACCCGAGTACTTTTGTCTGATTGGCCAGCATGACGCCGACAAGTTGGCCATCCAGGAGCCCTATGGCAGCGGCCCGATCCAGGACTTTCTGGCCGAGGCGGCGCGCTCGCTGGGTCTTTGGGTGGTGGGGGGCACACTGCCCTTGTCGGCCTCCCGGCCCGACCGGGTTTACAACAGCTCGCTGGTCTTCAACCCTCAGGGTGCTTGTGTGGCTCGGTACGACAAGATCCATCTTTTCCGTTTCGACAATGGGGTGGAGTCCTATGACGAATCCCGCGTGCTGGACCAGGGTGCGCAGCCCACGCGTTTTGCACTGCCATCCCAAGATGGCCACTTATGGCAGGTGGGCTTGAGTGTCTGTTACGACCTGCGTTTTGCCGAGTTGTATCGAGGCTATGCGCGTGACGGGGTGGACCTGATCCTGGTGCCCAGCGCCTTTACCTACACCACGGGTCAGGCCCATTGGGAGGTTTTGCTGCGGGCCCGAGCCATCGAAAACCTGGCCTATGTGGGGGCTGCGGCGCAAGGGGGCGAGCACCCCAATGGTCGGCGTACCTGGGGCCAGTCCATGGTGGTGGACCCCTGGGGTCTGGTGCTGGCGCAGCGTGCCCACGGTGCCGGCGTGGTGTGTGCCGAGTTGAGCCCTCATACGCTTGCGCAATGCCGTAGCCAATTGCCGGCGCTGCAACACCGATTGTTGTAGCGCAGATGGTTTTCTTGTAATTTGCTATGAAATATATAGCTACGTATGTATATTTTTCGGGGGCTAGCGGTCTTTTTTGTCCTCTGCCTCTTGGTTCGTATCGTCCTGTGGCAATTCGCCATTCTTGCGTCCCGAAAACATGGTCCACCAGATGATTCCGACAAGTAACAGCCCTGCGCCCAGGGCTTCGAGTAATAACAGTGTCATGGTGCAAAGGCTCCTGGCCTGTGGATGGTTGGCGGTAATTGTAGGAAGCCTTGTGGCTTGCGGCACGGTGCCAAGGCCATTTCCTCCTGTACCTACAGCGCCGCCTCGCCCGGAGCCTGTGCGCAGCAGCACCCCACCACAGGATGTACCCGGCACGGTGATTCAGGCCAAGAGCCGTTGGGTGCCGGTGCCTTGGTCTGAACTGCCGGGTTTTGCAGACGACAGCCTGTTTGAAGCGTGGAATGCCTGGCTCAAGAGCTGTGAACGGCCCGGGGGTGCTTTTGGCCCCCTGTGTCCCGACATCCGCCGCCTCAGTATTGGTGGTGCAGACGAACAACGTGCATGGATACAGAGTCGCCTGCAGCCCATGCGTGTGGAAACGCTGCAAGGTGAACCCACGGGCCTGCTCACCGCGTACTACGAGCCGATGCTTGAGGCCAGTCGTTTGCCCACGGCCGATTTCACGGTGCCGCTGTACCAGCCACCAGCCAGCCTGGCCCAGCGCAAACCCTGGTACACCCGGCAAGAGATAGACACCCTGCCCGAGGCCCAGGCCGCGTTGCAGGGGCGGGCCATTGCCTACTTGTCCGACCCAGTGGACGCCTTGGTGCTGCAGATCCAGGGTTCCGGGCGGGTTCGCATCACCCAGCCCGACGGGCAGGAGCGCTGGGTGCGCCTGGCCTATGCCGGCACCAACGACCATCCCTACCGCAGCGTGGGACGCTGGTTGCTGGATCAGGGGCTGATCCGCGATGCGTCTTGGCCTGGAATCAAAGCATGGTTGGCGCAAAACCCGCAACGCCAGCAGGAACTGTTGTGGAGCAATCCGCGCATGGTGTTTTTCCGTGAAGAGCCCATTTCCTCGCGCGATTCCGGCGAAGGGCCGCGTGGTGCCCAGGGCGTGGCGCTGACGCCGGGGCGCTCCATCGCCGTCGACCCGGGCAGCATTCCCTACGGCACCCCGCTGTGGATGGTCTCAGCCGGCCCCCAGACGACTTTGCAAAAGTTGGTGCTGGCGCAGGACACCGGCAGTGCCATCACCGGAGCGGTACGTGCGGACTACTTTGTGGGTTGGGGCGCTGAGGCCGGTGAACTGGCCGGGCGTTTGCGCCAGCCTTTGCAGATGTGGGTTTTGTGGCCCAAAACCTCAAGATAACGTTACTATGATCACCATGACCGGTTCAGCCTTTTAATAACCACCGAACACACGGGGAAAATGCTATGAGCACCATGCGGGACATCGACGAGCGGACCAATCTTGCTTCCAACAGCATGTTCGAGTTGCTGTTGTTCCGTCTGGGCGAGGCGCCGGGTACCGAGCGGCGCGAGTTGTTTGGCATCAACGTGTTCAAGGTGCGCGAGATTTTGGTCATGCCCGAGATCACCTCCATGGTCAACATGCCGTCTACTGTTATGGGTGTGGCCAATATCCGCGGCCAGATGATCACCGTCATCAACCTGCCCAAGGTGGTGGGGTGCAACCCGACCAAGGGGCTGGGCATTTTGCTAATTACAGAATTCGCCAGGACCACGCAGGCCTTTGCCGTGGAAGAGGTCAACGAAATCGTGCGCCTGGAGTGGAAACACGTTTTGTCGGCCGAGAGCAGCGGTGGCGGCCTGGTTACCAGCATTGCCCGTCTGGACGGCAATTCCGAAAACACCCGATTGGCCCAGGTGCTGGACGTGGAGCAGATCCTGCGCGATGTGATGCCCAATGACCACACCTCCGAGGTGGACGAAGCGCAGGTGGGTGCAGTCAAGCTCCCGCCTGGCACCGTGCTGCTGGCCGCAGACGATTCTGCCGTGGCCCGCATGATGATTGAACAGGGGCTCAAGGCCATGGGTGTGCCCTACATCATGACCAAAACTGGCAAGGAAGCCTGGGACATGTTGGAGTCCATGACGGAAAAGGCCATTGCCGAGGGTAAAACTATCCAGGACAAGGTGGCTTTGGTGCTGACCGACCTGGAAATGCCGGTCATGGATGGCTTCACGCTCACGCGCAACATCAAGCAAGACGGCCGCTTCAAAGGCATCCCGGTCATCATCCATTCATCACTAACTGGCTCCGCCAACGAAGGCCACGTGAAGAGTGTGGGCGCTGACGCCTACATCGCCAAGTTTGTGGCCGAAGAGCTGGGCAACACCATTCGCTCGGTCATTGCGCGCAGATAGGCAACACGCGCCTAGCGCACCGTGAGCCGCACCTGCAGTTCACTGCTCTGCTGTTCGAATTCACTGGCCTGACCCATCAGACCGCTGCGTGCTGAACGGTTGTTGGTCTCGGATTGCGCAATGCTGACCCATTCCCCCAGCGGCAACACCAACGTGCTGGCGCTCTGGGATGCGACCCTGCCGGACTGACCGGCCGAAATCTCCAGTTCCACCTGATCAGTACCGTCCCAGCGCGGTGTAGCCATAAAGCCGGTGGACGCTTCCAGCAACACAAACCCTTGCACGAGCACGGGCCGCCCGTTTCGGAACTGCGTTTGCATCAGCCGAAACGGTGTGCTGCTGCGCAGTGCGATGGCGGCACTACGACCGTTGAGCACCAGTACCTGTTGCGACGCGGACCCGGACTGTTGCTCCTGCTGTTGACCCAGGCGCAGGCGCGCTTGGGCGGACACCGACCCATCGGATCCGAGCCGCAGCCCCGCGTCGGCCTGGACACCACCCTGTTCCCGCTGGCTGCTCTGCACTTGGCGCACCTCGATCTGAAGATTGCGCAGCGGCAAGGTGTTGGGGTTTGCTATCGATTGCATAGCGGGTTGTGCAATGACGGCAGGGGCTAGAAGCATGAAAGACCAAATGCCCTTGGTCAAAAGGCGTCTGGCGCGCGATGGCTCGGGGGTGGAGGTTGCGGGTGTTGGCATGGAGGGGTCTGCGAATGGGGGAAGTTGTCAGGTCTTCAGGTGGTCCAGCGGCAGCGCGCTGCTGGCCTTGACCTCGCCCAGCGAAAAACTGGTGTGTAGGTCTTTCACGTGGGGCAGGTTGATCAGGCTCTCGCGCGCAAAACGCGAAAAGCTGTCCAGGTCCTGGCAAATCACCTGCAGCTCGAAGGTGCCCGAGCCACTGATGTAGTGGCAGCTGACAATCTGCGGCAGTTTCTGGATGGCCTCTTCCAACGCACGGGTGGAGTCGCCCGTGTTGCGCTCAGCGTCCAGCCGCACAAAGGCCAGCACGCCAAGGCCCAGCTTCTGCCGGTCCAGTTCGGCGTGGTAACCCTTGATGAAGCCGGCCTCTTCCAGTGCGCGCACCCTGCGCCAGCAGGGCGCGGTAGACAGGCCGACGCGACTGGCCAGGTCGGTGTTGCTCAGGCGGCCGTCGTTTTGCAGCTCCGAGAGGATTGCAAGGTCAAATTTGTCCAGTTGTTCCATATATTGGCATTTTGCAGCAATATCCTTTCTCTGAGCTGGTTTGTTTGGGCACAGAACGCAAAGACATATCAGTCCAAACTGCCTACACTGATCCCCTCAATGAGAAGGTCCTGCGCATGCCAGCAGGGCCCCGTTGCCATCAGCCCAACCACCGTCCGCCACGGAGACAAACCGCCATGAATGCACCGCTACCCGAACACGTCCGCAAGGCCCTGGAAACCGTCACGCTAGACGACAAGTATTCCCTGGACTACGGCCATGCCTTCATGAGCGGCGTGCAGGCTCTGGTCAAGCTGCCTATGCTTCAGCGGGTGCGCGATTTGGCGGTTGGCAAGAACACGGCCGGTTTCATCAGTGGTTACCGCGGCTCGCCACTGGGTACCTATGACCAGTCGCTGGTCAAGGCCGAGAAGTACCTGAAGGCGCACCACGTGGTGTTCCAGCCCGGCGTCAATGAAGAGTTGGCCGCCACTGCGCTGTGGGGCACGCAGCAACTCGGGTTTGCTCCCAAGGGCAGCAACAAATACGACGGCGTGTTTGGCATTTGGTATGGCAAGGGCCCGGGCGTCGACCGCTGCTCCGACGTCTTCAAACACGCCAACATGGCCGGCACCACCCCCTGGGGCGGCGTGATTGCTGTGGCTGGTGATGATCACATCTCCAAGAGCTCCACCGCCGCGCACCAAAGCGACCATATTTTCAAGGCCTGTGGCACGCCGGTGTTTTTCCCCACCAATGTGCAGGAAATCCTGGACCTCGGCATTCATGCCTTTGCCATGAGCCGTTTCTCCGGCGTCTGGTCCGGTATGAAAACCATCCAGGAAATTGTGGAGTCCAGCGCTACGGCCATGATCGACCCTAACCGGGTGCAGATCAAGATTCCCACCGACTTCATCATTCCCGACGGCGGCCTGCATATCCGCTGGCCCGACCATGCGCTGGAGCAGGAAGCCCGCTTGTTTGATTACAAGTGGTATGCCGCGCTGGCCTATATCCGCGCCAACCGCCTTAACTACAACGTCATCGAAGGCCCCAACGATCGCCTGGGCCTGATCGCAAGCGGCAAGGCCTACAACGACACGCGCCAGGCTCTGTTGGACCTGGGGCTGGACGATGCGACCTGCCAACGCATCGGCATCCGTCTGCACAAGGTGGGGGTGGTGTGGCCATTGGAAGCCCAATTGACCCGCGAGTTCGCCACTGGGCTGCAAGAGATTCTGGTGGTCGAAGAAAAGCGCCAGGTCATCGAATACCAGTTGAAGGAAGGCCTGTACAACTGGCGTTCCGATGTACGCCCCCGCGTGCTGGGCAAGTTCAACGAGATGGAGACCGATGCGTCAGGTTTTGGCAGCGGCGGCGAGTGGGGCATGCCCAACCCCAGCGACAACACGCTGTTGCGTGCCAATGCCGATTTGTCACCCGCCATCATCGCGCGTGCCATTGCCAAGCGCATCCAGCGCATGGGAGTGGACTCCGACACCGCCGCCCGTATCGACGCACAACTGGCCATCCTGAATGCCAAGGAAAGCGCCATGCATGTGTTGGAAGTGAACCGCGCCAAGGCGGACATCAAGCTGGCCGACCGCCAGCCCTGGTTCTGCTCCGGCTGCCCGCACAACACCAGTACCAAGCTGCCCGAAGGTTCGCGTGCCATGGCCGGCATTGGTTGCCACTTCATGACCATCTGGATGGACCGCGAACATGTGGGCTTTACCCAGATGGGTGGCGAGGGCGTGCCATGGGTGGGCCAGCAGCCTTTCAGCAACGACCAGCACATGTTTGCCAACCTGGGCGACGGCACTTACTTTCACAGCGGCTTGTTGGCGGTGCGCCAGAGCATTGCGGCCGGTGTCAACATCACTTACAAGATCCTGTACAACGATGCGGTTGCCATGACCGGCGGCCAGCAGGTCGGCGAGCGGGCCGAGGGCCACTCGGTGGTGCAGATTGCGCAAAGCATGCGTGCCGAGGGTGCCATCAAGATCGTGGTGGTGACCGACGAGCCGGAAAAATACGATGGGGTGGAATTGGCCCAGGGTGTGACCGTACACCACCGCGACCTGCTGGACGACATCCAGAAGGAATTCCGCGAGATCAAAGGCACAACGGTCATCATTTACGACCAGACCTGCGCTACCGAAAAACGCCGTCGCCGCAAGCGTGGCACCATGGTTGACCCAGCCAAACGCGTGGTGATCAACGAGCTGGTCTGTGAAGGCTGTGGTGACTGTGGCGCCAAGAGTAATTGCGTCAGTGTGGAGCCACTGGAAACAGAATTTGGCCGTAAGCGCCAGATCAACCAGAGCACTTGCAACAAGGACATCAGCTGTGTCAAAGGCTTTTGCCCCAGCTTTGTCACCGTAGAGGGCGGCAGCCTGCGCAAGAAGGCCAAAGGCAAATCGACCGCTGCAACCGATACAGCCTCCCTGCCCGCACCGCGCATCCCGCAGCTAAGCGCTGCCATGCACGCGGCTGACGGCACCGCTAGTGGCGGTGCCTGGGGCATCATCGTGGCCGGTGTTGGCGGGACTGGCGTCATCACCATTGGCCAGTTGCTGGGCGTCGCCGCGCACCTGGAAGGCAAAGGCATCGTTACGCAAGATGCCGGCGGCCTGGCCCAAAAGGGCGGCGCGACCTGGAGCCATGTGCTGATCGCCGCCACCCAGGACGACATCCGGACCACCCGCGTCAGCATGGCCTCGGCCGACCTGGTCATTGGCTGCGACCCGATTGTGGTGGCCGGCAAGGAGACCACTATGCGTATGCGCCAGGGCCGCACCCACGTGGCACTGAACTCGCACAGCGCCCCCACAGCCGCCTTTGTTAACAACCCCAACTGGGCGAACCCTGGCCAGGACTGCTTGGTGGAGATCACGAATGCGGTGGGTGAAGAAGGTGTGGGTGCCTTTGATGCCGACGCCATGGCTACCCACTTCCTGGGTGACAGCATTTACACCAACCCCATCATGCTGGGTTATGCCTGGCAAAAGGGCTGGATCCCTCTGGAACTGGCCTCACTGATGCGGGCTATTGAACTCAACGGTGTTGCCATTGAGAACAACAAGACCGCCTTTGCCTGGGGACGCCAGGCCGCACTGGACTGGCCGGCTGTGCAAAAACTGCTCAATCCCGGCCAGGTCATCAGCTTCACGCCGCGAAATACACAGTCCGTCGATGAGCTGGTGGCCAAGCGGGTCGAGTTCTTGACCGGTTACCAGAATGCCGCCTATGCGGCCAGCTATGCCAATTTTGTGGATACCGTGCGCAAAGCGGAATCGGCGATTGCTCCTACTGCTGACTCTGCATCCAAGCGCGAAGCCCTGCCGCTGACCCAAGCCGTGGCCCGTTATTTGTTCAAGCTCATGGCCTACAAGGACGAGTACGAGGTGGCGCGCTTGCACACCGACACTGCCTTCTTGGCCAAGGTCAACGCCCAGTTCGAAGGGGACTTCAAGCTGAACTACCACCTGGCACCGCCCTTGTTGGCCAAAACCAACGCGGCCGGTGAGCTGCAAAAGCGAAGCTACGGCCCGTGGATGCAAAGCGCTTTCCGTCTGTTGGCGCCCCTTAAGGTGCTGCGCGGCGGTCCGCTGGATGTCTTTGGCTACACGGAAGAACGCCGCCATGAGCGGGCCCTGGTGCAGGAGTACCGGGATGCAGTGCAGGGCCTTTTGCCCCAGCTGAATGCTGGCAACCGGGACGCGGCGGTGGCCTTCGCGCGCCTGCCGGAGCAAATTCGCGGTTACGGCCATGTGAAAGCCCGGCATCTGGCGGCTGCCCGCCAGCAATGGTCTGTGTTGTTGGAGCGCTTTCACCGCCCGACCTGAAGCGGTGTAGGGATTAGTTGTTGTCCGAAAGGACAGCATTTGCCCCCGCCCGACTACAATCAAGGGTTGCCCCAGCGCATGGTCGCCACCTCTATTGGGGTGGCGCGCTTTTTCTTGTCCCTTGTTTTGTGGAGTTTGCCTGTGTTTATTTCCTCTGCTTTTGCCCAAACCGCTCCCGCTGCTGCTGCCGGCGGCAGCATGCAGGACTCTCTGATGAGCATGCTGCCATTGGTTCTGATGTTTGTGGTGTTGTACTTTGTGATGATCCGCCCCCAGATGAAGAAGCAAAAAGAGCACCGCGCCATGATTGAGGCCATCACCAAGGGTGATGAGGTGGTCACTGCGGGTGGCGTGTTGGGCAAGATCAGCAAACTTGGCGAGAGCTTTCTGGGCGTCGAAGTGGCCAATGGTGTTGAGATCCAGATTCAGCGCAGCGCGGTGGTTCAGGTCTTGCCTAAAGGCACCATCAAGTAATTATTTGTAACTCCTTCTTTACTAGACTGTCGTGCGATCATGAACCGTTACCCGGTGTGGAAATACGCGATCATCCTGATCGCACTGGTGGTGGGCAGCCTGTTCGCCCTGCCCAATTTATTCGGAGAATCCCCGGCCGTTCAGGTCTCGGTGGCAAAGGCTTCTGCAAAGCTTGACCCCGCGGTCATGTCCCAGGTGGAAGAGGCGCTCAAGGCGGCCGGCATAGCCTCCGATGGGGTCGCGCTGGAGGGTGCCTCCATTCGGGCACGGTTCCCGAGTACGGATGTGCAGCTGAAGGCAAAAGACGCCATTCAGAAAGCGTTGAACCCCGATCTGGCTAATCCCTCGTATGTAGTCGCGCTGAATCTGGTATCCCGTTCCCCGGCCTGGCTGACCTCTTTGCACGCGTCACCCATGTATCTGGGACTGGACTTGCGCGGTGGCGTGCACTTCATGTTGCAGGTGAACATGGACGCCGCGCTTACCAAACGTGCGGAGTCGCAAGCTGGCGATATTCGTACCGTCCTGCGCGAGAAGAATGTGCGCCACGGCGGCATCAGTCGCAATGGACAGTCCATTGAAATCCGATTCCGCGATGCAGCGACCGCGGAAACCGCCCGACGGATCATCCAGGACCAATTCACCGATCTGACCACCGTGCAGACGGCTGAGGGAACGGACGTGAAGATGGTCGCCACGATCCAGCCGGTGGCTGCGCGCAGGGTGCAAGACCAGGCGCTGAAACAAAACATCACCACCCTGCACAACCGTATCAACGAACTGGGTGTCAGTGAGCCGGTGATCCAGCAGCAGGGGCTGGACCGCATCGTGGTGCAATTGCCGGGCGTGCAGGATGTAGCCCGTGCCAAAGACCTGATCGGGCGCACGGCCACGCTGGAATTGCGTATGGTCGATGACAGCACCGATGGCCGTGCCGCCGAAAGCGGCATGGGTGCAGTGCCTTTCGGATCCGAGCGTTTTCTGGAACGCAACGGTACGCCGGTGATCGTCAAAAAGCAGGTCATCATCGCTGGCGACAACTTGACGGACGCGCAGCCTGGTTTTGACTCGCAGACCCAGCAACCCAAGGTGGACCTTACGGTGGATGCCAAGGGTGGTCGCATCATGCGCGATGTCAGCCGCGAAAATCTGAAAAAACGTATGGCCATTGTGCTCTTTGAAAAGGGCAAGGGCGAGGTGTTGACGGCGCCAGTCATTCAGGGCGAGTTGGGCAACCGGTTCCAGATTTCTGGGTCCATGACGGTGGTTGAGGCGAATGACCTTGCGCTGTTGCTGCGCGCCGGCTCCCTTGCCGCCCCGATGGAAATTATCGAAGAACGCACCATTGGCCCAAGTCTGGGTGCTGAGAACATCGCCAAGGGCTTCAACAGCGTAACCTGGGGCTTTGTCGCGGTTGCGATCTTCATGTGCGTGTATTACGCGCTGTTCGGAGTGATTTCCAGCCTGGCGTTGGCTTTCAACCTGTTGTTGCTTGTGGCGGTGTTGTCCATGCTGCAAGCCACACTGACCTTGCCGGGTATGGCCGCCATGGCTCTGGTATTGGGTATGGCGATTGACGCCAACGTGCTGATCAATGAGCGGGTGCGTGAAGAGTTGCGCAACGGGGCTTCCGCCCAGGCAGCCATCCACGCCGGGTATGACCGGGCCTGGGCCACTATCATCGATTCCAATGTGACAACCCTGATTGCCGGTCTGGCCCTGCTGGCCTTTGGCTCGGGTCCTGTTCGTGGCTTTGCCGTGGTCCACTGCCTGGGGATTCTGACCAGCATGTTCTCAGGGGTTTTCTTCTCCCGGGGCGTGGTAAATTTGTGGTACGGTCGGCAGAAGAAATTAAAAAGTGTGTCCATTGGGACAGTTTGGCGGCCTGATTCAGGCAATCAGGTCACGACAAACTAAAGGGATAAGGCATGGAATTCTTCAAAATCCACCGCGACATACCGTTTATGCGGCATGCGCTGGTGTTCAACGTAGTGTCATTGCTGACCTTTCTGGCGGCTGTCTTTTTCCTTTTTTCCCGCGGTTTGCATTTGTCGGTGGAGTTCACCGGCGGCACACTGATGGAGGTCAGTTACTCGCAAACGGTAGACATCAACTCTGTGCGTGACAAGGTGTCGGCTTTGGGCATCCAGGATGTTCAGGTGCAGAACTTTGGCACGGCGCAGGATGTACTGATCCGCATGCCGGTGCAAAAAGGCAGTACGTCAGGCACCCAAAGCGAACGCGTTTTTGCGAGTTTGTGTACTGAGGTCGCGGGCACGATGCAGCCGGACCCCAAACAAAGCGGAAAAGTCGTTTGTTTGTCCGCCGCTAACACCGAGCCAGTGACCCTGCGCCGCACGGAATTCGTAGGACCTCAGGTGGGAGACGAGTTGGCGGCCGATGGACTCAAAGCCTTGGCGGTCGTGGTGGTTGGCATCATGATTTATTTGGCCATTCGTTTTGAATGGAAGTTTGCCGTAGCGGCCATCATCGCAAACTTGCACGACATCATCATCATTCTGGGATTCTTTGCCTTTTTCCAGTGGGAGTTTTCCCTGCCTGTATTGGCGGCGGTTCTGGCGGTGCTGGGGTATTCGGTTAACGAGTCGGTCGTGATTTTTGACCGTATCCGCGAGAACTTCCGACGGTACCGCAAGATGGATACCCAGCAAGTGATTGACAATGCAATTACGTCCACGATCAGCCGAACCATCATCACCCACGGTTCCACGCAACTGATGGTTTTGTCCATGCTGTTGTTTGGTGGCCAGACCCTGCACTACTTTGCACTGGCGTTAACCATTGGCATTTTGTTCGGTATTTACTCCTCTGTGTTTGTTGCTGCCGCCATTGCCATGTGGCTGGGCATTCAGCGTGAAGACCTGATCAAGGCCCCGGTCAAAAAAGAAGGGGACCCAACGGACCCCAACGCAGGCGCTACGGTCTGAACGCGCCCTGAACTATGGCCATCGCACCCGGCGCTTCCAATCTCACACCCCGGCAGCAATTTGCACGGGCGTTGCGTGAGCGTTTCCTTGCGGAAGCCGGCCAGGCCATGACAGAGATTGGTGGTGCGGTTCTGGAGCAGATCACCGTGCTGATGGACGCCCCATCCAATGCACGCGAGAGCCAAGAGCGGCGTGACATTTGGATGGCCTACAAGACCTGTAGGCCTTTGTGGATCGAAGGGACCATGAAGGTTTGGCGTGAGTGCCTGAACCCGCCAGGCAAAAAGAAACCGGCAAGCTCCGAGGTCATGGGTCTGCAGCTGGTCGGTACGGAAGTCGTCGAGAACAAGATCCTGGCCTCCCGCATGGTGATGGCGGTGATGGAAAAGGTCAGCGCACAGCTCGAAGACCTGAAGTTGCGCATGCAATTCCTGGAAGGTACGGAAGAGTTGGCCAGCAATGACCTGTTCCGACCTGAGGTCCTGGTGTTGCTGATGGTGGAACAGTGGGCGAACTCAGGTATGCCTGGCGACTCTTGGGCCATGGTGAACGAGGTCGTGCAAAAGCTGCTGATCGAGCGGCTCAAGACTGCCTACGCAAATGCCAACGATATCCTGATCAAGAAGGGTGTGATGCCCACGATTGAGTTGAAAGATCGTGTTAAGGGCCCGCCGCGCGGCGCCGGAGCCCGCCCGCCCGCCCGACAGGTTCCTCCTGGCGCTGCCAGCAAGCCACAGCCCGCCGGTGAAAGCCCTGGCAATACGGGTCCGGGTGACTTTGGAGCAGGTGGCGGCAACGGTGGTTACGCACAAGGTGGTGGATACCAACAGCCGCAAAGTGGCTACACACCTACGCAACAAGGTGGGCACCAAGCGCAGGGGCATGGCGCTCAAGACTCTGGTGCAGCTGGACAGCAGGGGCGGTCTGGTGGCGGATTCTTTGGGGGGCGATTAGGCTGGGGCGCCCGTGGCGCAGAGTCCAATGGCGCCGGTGCGGAACCGACCTCTGGGCCAGCGCCATCGTCGTCCTCGTCATCCACGCCTTTCTGGAAACAATCGTCGGGCATGCAAAACAGCATGGGTCACGGCAACGCGGCTTCGGAAGAAACCCGCATGATGACAGCCAATTCGCCGATGGCGCGGGCACGTAATCGTGCACAGGGCGTGATTGGGCAAATTCGGCGGCTGTTTGTGAGCCAAGGGGGTGGCGACTTTACCGGTACGGCGCACCACCATGCACCAGCTCCCGCATTGGCAGCGGCTCTTGCGCCGCGTCAACCTGGTCAGGCGGGAGGTTATGCCGCCGGCGGGACGATGTATGAAGATTACAGCCCCGCAGGTGTGGCCCGCGTGGCAGACGACCTGCGTGAAAAAACAGTTGAGCTGAAGAAAAAAGCTGAAACCAAGGGTGAAAAAGCGACGATTGAAATCGTTGCACTGATGTTCCAGGCCATCTTGGCCGAAGAGCGTATCCCGCCCGGCATTCGCGTATGGTTTGCACGACTGCAAATGCCGGTGCTGCGTATGGCGCTGGAAGACCCCGACTTTTTAGGTACCACCACCCACCCTGCCCGGCTGCTGATCGACCGCATGGGTTCGGTGGTGATGGGGTTCGACTCGGCCGGTGTGCAAGGCAATGCCATGGAGCTGGAAGTCAAACGCATCGTGCAGGTGATCGAGCAGTATCCCGAGACCGGTAAAAAGGTTTACCAAGTGGTTTACGAGGAATTTCAGAAGTTTTTGTCCAAGTTCCTGACGGAAAAAGGTACAACACAAAAGGTTGTAAGTGTTGCCCAGCAGGTGGAGCAAAAAGAGACTCTGGCTATCCAGTACACCATTGAGATGCGCAACATGCTCAAGGACATGCCGGTGCGCGATGAAATCCGGGAGTATTTGTTTAAAGTTTGGGCAGAAGTGTTGGCCGTTGCTGCGGTGCGCAAAGGCCCACAGCACAAAGATACGCTCATGCTCAAGAAGTCGGCCACTGACCTGGTATGGGCTGCGAGTGCAAAACCCAACCGTGCCGACCGCGCACGGGTGATACAGGACCTGCCCAATCTGCTGCTGCGCTTGCGCTCCGGCATGACATTGTTAGCCATGGCTCCCTCCGAACAGGATGTGCATATCAAGACCGTCAGCGATACGTTGGCTGATGCCTTTTTGTCCAAGACGCAGGCTATTCCGCAGGCAAAAATTGATGCCATGGCCAACCGGCTGGGCAATTTGGAAGACTTCGTGTCTGAAGATGGTTTGGGCGATTTGCCGTTGGACGCCGAAAGTATCGAAATGATGCTGGGTATAGACGCTTCTGCTATTGAGGTGGTTGCCAATGGCGGCTCCAAACCCAGTGCCGCAATGTTGGCGTGGGCGCAAGAGCTGCAGTTGGGTTCATGGTTTACGTTGGATCACAACAACCAGATCACCCAGGTCCAGTTCGCTTGGCGCAGCGACCGCAAACATCTGAACCTGTTTGCTGCCAGCTCTGGCAAGAGCTATTTGATCCAGGGTGGTCGGCTTGCTGCTTACTTGCAGGCGGGCCTGTTGTTGCCGCAAGAGGAAGAAACCCTCACTGTTCGCGCAACCCGCGACGCGCTGTCCAAGATTGAAGCGAATCCGGAACGACTGATGGCGTGATGGCCCTTCAACTGCGCGGAACGCGTGGGTGCTGGTGTATTCAGTGGGCTACGCGGTATTCTGTACTGTCATCACACAGTTCATCCAGAACCAGTGCATCCGGTTCCTGACCAAAGCTCCAGTACACCATCAGGATGATGATCTTCAGGTCGTCCAGTGATACGGGCGTACCCGGAGCCGCCATGGCTCTTTCAATCACCACTTCCCGCATGGAGGCAGGCAATACGCGAGCCGACTCCAGAAAGCTGATGAAGCCAAGGCACTCGGAACCCAAGTGGTCCTGCTCGGCCTGGGGATAAATACGCACGCTAGTGGGGCAAGGCTCTCGCAGCCAAGGCTCTGGCGTAACCAGTTGGGAAGTACCGGCAAATCCTGAGGAGCCCCTAGCGGCTGTGTTGAGGCCTTTGAGCCAGTTCAGCGCATCTTCTATCTCTTCTGCATCAAAGCCCACGGCATTGAGCTTGCGCTCCAGATGGGCGGGTTCGGGGCAGCTGTCACCCGCGTAGTAGTTTTCGTAAACGAAGACAAGCACTTCAAACATGGGCCCAATATAGCGCAGAAACTATGCGGCGAAAGCACAAGGCAGACTTTCCCTGCTATTTCTCGTTTAGACCCGTTTCCAGGTCTGCCGCTGGCTACTAAACCTGGGCTATGCGTTGAAACAGGCCCCCGGGCAAACGCGCCACAAGGCCGTGAATCTCCAGCTCCATCAGCCGAGCCTGAAGATGGGGGGTGTCAAGCCCCGTGCGGGCCTGCAAGGCATCCAGCCCAATAGGGTCGTAGGCAAGGGCATCGAGCAAAGGGTCCCCTGCGACAGAAATCCCACTTACTTCCAGGTCCAGGGCATCCTTTGAGAGTTGTAGCCCGTCAACGGACGCGTACGCGCCGCGCGGCAGTTCTTCCAGAACATCCTGCGCACTCTCTACCAACTTGGCACCCTGTTTGATCAGCGCATGGCAACCGCGTGCCTGGGTAGAGTGGATCGAGCCGGGGATTGCAAACACATCCTTGCCTTGCTCTAACGCCAACCTCGCCGTAATGAGTGAGCCCGATTGCAGTGCCGCTTCCACAACCAGCGTGCCATTGCTGAGACCCGCAATGATGCGGTTGCGCCGTGGAAAATTTGCAGCCAACGGTGGCGTGCCTAGCGGGTACTCACTGAGCACCACCCCGCGCTGGACAATACGATGCGCGAGGTCCCGGTGCTGTCGGGGATAGACGCGGTCCAGGCCCGTGCCCACGACTGCGATGGTTGCCAGTTGTCCCTGCGCCGCGCCTGCCAATGCGCCTTCATGGGCTGCACCATCCACCCCCAGCGCCAGTCCGGAAACAATTGTCAGACCAGCCTGTGCCAGCGATTGCGAAAACTGGCGCGCATTGGATACGCCTTGTGGCGTCGGGTTACGGCTACCCACTACCGCCAGGCAACGGACGGCACTCGTAGCAAAGCTGCCGCCACGCCATGCCCCCGGAGAGCCCATGGCGTACAGGAGCAATGGCGGATCCTCCATATTGAGCAGCGACTGGGGGTAATCCGCATCACCGAGTGCGAACACGCGGTGGGTATCTGGGTTTCCCTGCAGCCAAGTCCAGGTGGTTTCCAGCAGGTCCGACAAATCAACGGGTGTCTGCTTGAGAGCAGTACTTTGTTGGGTGCTGACAACCTGCTCCAGCGAAATGGGCGAGGCATCAAAGATGGCTTGCGGCAGGCCAAACGCCGTTAGAAGTTTGCGTGCTCCTGCGTTACCCACTCCAGGGGTCAATTGGAGTCGCAGCCATGCGGCGAGTTCGGCGTGTTCCATGTCAATAAGGGCTAGGCGCGCGCTGTCTGTGGACAGCGGCGCACCCCAAACAGGCGACTAAGGACGTGGATTAACCAGTCGATCACCCACCCGGACACCATCGGTGATTTCCATTATCAAAGCGTAAGAAACCCGCTCGAAGGTCCGAAACACCATTAGCAGTCCATTGCGTTCGTCGGGGAGCTTCATCAGAGTATGGTTACCGTCGGTCTTGTCAACGATGCGTGCGCCATCTTTCAAAATAGCCAGAACTATGCCAGCCTCCATGCCGTCGACTGTGCCCTTGTTGATCGCAACCACTTGGTTCTGCCCAGCATTTACAACCGCGTTGCCGTAGACGGACACAATCCGGCCTTCCACCTTTTCGGCTGGTGCTCGGGGCGTATAAGTCTGCAGCTGGCGCGGCGGTTCGGGCAGCAAACGGTCACCAACCCGCATTTCTTCTTTGGCACTAACAATGTCAATGGTGGCGGGCACCACGGCCTGGCTCACTTTGCCTTTGCCGTCCTCCGTATCGGTGCTGCCTTCACCCCGCGCCATGACCGCCTTGCCAACATACTGCGCCTCGTATCCAAGTACTTCGCCAGTGCCGGGGTCTTTCAGCGGCGTCGCATTGCGGAAAACGCGGAAACTTTGGTCTTTAGGCTGGTCGTCGATCATCGGCGAGCCGTCAGCGCCGCGTGCATAGACGCGGTCTCCACGGGTGATCAGAACACGACTGTCCTGTGCCGCAACGATACGGGGGGCGGATTTCAGGCCCGCTTCGTCCACGATGATGGGCTCTGCCAAAAATGCTTCGATGATGCTGGAGCGCAGGGTTGGCAGCGCCAGATCGCCCAGCATTTCATAACGGGTACGTGGCTCTACCTTAACTGTAGGCGGTTCGCCTTGTTCAGCGCCCTCCAGGCGCAGGCGTGCCAAGCCATCCTTGCGCTCCAGAATCAGCACCTGACCAGGATAAATGCGGTGCGGGTTCTTGATCTCGTCAATGTTCATGCCCCACAACTCAGGCCAACGCCAGGGGCTCTTCAGGTAGAGGCGGGAGATGGCCCAAAGGGTGTCTCCCGATTTGATGGTGTAGCGGTCCGGTGCATTGGCGGCGAGTTCGCTTAGTGGCACACCTTTTTGGGCCACTGCTCTGGCCGTGTCTTTTTGAGCGGCCGTGATGGGGTAGTTTTGCGCCCATACCGGCGCGCCCACCAAAGCACTGGCAATTGCGGTCAGCGCAGCCAGCTTGGCGAGCTTGGCGATGGCCAGTGTGGATTCGCCTTTGAGGTGTGTCGTCATATCGTGCTGCATTTCCAAGGAAGAACTTGATAAGTTACGCGCGATTTTGCGCTCAAGCCCTTGATTCGGCAACGTTTTTAGCCAACTGGCGGTGCGCAAAGCCGCAAAAGTGGCGAAAATAGCGACACTTATGAAACCTTGCGGGACAGGCCCAGGCACGTGCCGTGTCTCACCCTGTTCCCAACTGACCACTATGCTGCTTCCCATTCTTTGCTTTCCCGACCCCAAATTGCACAAAGTTGCCAAGCCTGTGGCTGTGGTGGACGACCGCATCAAGACCCTGGTGGCCAACATGCTGGAGACCATGTACGACGCAAAAGGCATAGGCCTGGCAGCAACCCAGGTCGATGTGCACGAACGTGTCATCGTCATCGACGTGTCTGAAGAACGGGATGAGCCACTGGTGCTCATTAACCCCGAATTGGTGTGGACCAGCGCCGAGACCCACCTCAACGAAGAAGGTTGCCTGTCGGTGCCCGGCATTTACGACGGTGTGCAACGTTTTGACGCCGTGCATGTGCGGGCGCAGGACCTCACAGGCACTGCACGTGTCATCGAAGCCGACGAGCTGTTGGCCGTGTGTATTCAGCACGAAATGGACCACCTGATGGGCAAGGTGTTTGTGGAATACCTGTCGCCACTTAAGCGCGACCGCATCAAGAAGAAAATGATAAAGGCCCAGCGCGAGGAAGTCCGGTAGTGACGGCGGTTCAACACGGGGCCAAGGCATGAGGGTTGTCTTTGCCGGCACGCCCGAATTTGCCCGCGTGGCGTTGGAGCGCATACACGCCAGCGGCCACACCATTGCCTTGGTATTGAGCCAGCCTGACCGGCCGGCTGGACGTGGTATGAAGCTGCAGGCCTCCGCGGTCAAGCAATTTGCCGTGGAACACGGCATGCCTGTGGCCCAGCCGCGTAGCTTGCGCCTGGATGGAAAATATCCCGAAGACGCCGCCGCAGCCCGCCAGGCCATTGCAGATGCAAACGCCGACGTGATGGTGGTCGCTGCCTACGGATTGATCCTGCCGCAGTGGGTGCTGGACGATATGGCCCCCACGTCATCCGCAAAATTCGGTTGCCTCAACATCCATGGCTCATTGCTGCCCCGCTGGCGTGGGGCTGCGCCTATTCACCGTGCGATTGAAGCGGGTGATCTTGAGACCGGTGTGACCATCATGCAAATGGATGCAGGGCTGGACACGGGAGACAGGCTGTTGGTGCACAGCATGGATATTGCGGCGACCGACACTACGGCCAGCTTGCACGACCGAATGGCCGCGCTCGGTGGCGATCTGATCGTGATGGCATTGGACATGGCTGCAGCCGGCCGGCTCGAGCCCGTGCCCCAGCCGGCGACCGGTGTGACCTATGCGCACAAGATTGAAAAACACGAAGCTGCCATTGACTGGCGCCTTGATGCCACCCGCATTGTGCGGCGGGTGCGGGCATTCAATCCCTTTCCTGGCGCCACCGCCATGCTGAATGGGGAAGTGCTCAAGGTCTGGGCGGCAGAAGTTGGCCATGGGTTTGCGGCATCCGAACTGACAAGCCAAGCACCTGGAAGAATTTTGGCTGTAGCCCCCGTTGGTATTCAGGTTGCTGCTATGCATTCTGTAGTGATCTTGACCGAGTTGCAGCGCCCTGGCGGCAAACGGCTGGGTGCGGCAGACTTTCTGAGAGGTTTCGATTTGCAGGCGGGCATGCAATTTGAACTACCGCCATCAGCACAGACCCCGGGCGCTTGATCCCACCTTTCATGCTATTGCGACGCGAAACCTTCCAGCACCCTGAGTTCCGCCAGGGTGCGGCCGACATGATGGGTGTTGCCACCGGTATTGCCGCGTGGGGTTTGATGACGGGTGTGGCCATGGTCAAGTCGGGCATGAGCACGGCCGAGGCCCTGCTGATGGCCGCCATTGTGTTTGCCGGCAGTTCCCAGTTGGCGGCTATTCCGCTGATCCTTGCGGGCGCGCCGATCTGGGTGGTGCTGGCCACGGCCCTGTGTGTGAACCTGCGGTTTGTGGTGTTCAGCGTACACATGCGGCCCTATGTGATGCACCTGCCGCTGCGGGACCGCCTGTTCGCCGGTTACCTGACCGGCGACCTCACCTATGTACTGTTCGTCAAACGGTTTGCCCACCCGCCCACTGATGAAGCGGGCCGCATGGGTCAGATGGCCTACCTGGTGGGCAATGGTGGCCTGAATTGGATTAGTTGGACATCTTTCAGCATCTTGGGGGTGGTGTTGGCCAATGCCATCCCTGCGCAGTGGGGCCTGGGTTTTGCAGGCATTCTGGCGTTGCTGGGCATGTTGTGTTCGCTGGCGTCTACCAGGCTGCGTTGGATGTCCGCGGCGGTGGCTGGCACCGCGGCCGTTGCAGCGTTTGCGTTGCCGCTCAAGCTCAATATCCTGGTTGCAATTGCTGCGTCGGTAGTGGTCTGTTTGCTCTTGGAAAAGACGGCTCTGCATGCGCATACCGCAACAACCGAGGATAAAGGCCATTGATATGGGTGATTTCTTTAGCGGTGATACCGATCCCTGGACCTTGATGACCATCGTGCTCATGGCCGGAGTCAGTGTGCTGTCGCGTTCGTTTTTCTTCATTTCCAGCAAGCCCTGGACGCTGCCGCACTGGGCGCAGCGGGGCCTGCAATACGCGCCCATTGCCGCGCTGTCGGCTGTGATCGTGCCGGAGATTGTGATGACCCAAGGTGTGCTCATTCACACCCTGATGGATGCGCGTCTCTATGCAGCGCTGGCCGGCGTGGCGTATTTCTTCTGGCGCAAGGGTGCGGGCCAGGTAGTCCTGGGCACTATCGTGGTGGGCATGGCAGTGTATTTGCCACTGCACATTGGCTTGGGGTGGTAGCTTGTTCGCGGTTGGCAATTCAATAACCTGCTCTTCTACAATCCCCGAATAGCCCGCCTGCCCGGCGCGCCACAGCATTTCCACTTCCATTGAGGTTACTACCCATGAACGTCATCCGTTTCTCCGATCTGTGCGCGCGCGGCCAAGTGGCTGGCAAACGCGTTTTCATCCGTGCCGACCTGAACGTGCCGCAAGACGACGCAGGCAACATCACCGAAGATACCCGTGTGCGCGCCAGTGTGCCCTGCATTGAAATGGCGTTGAAAGCCGGTGCCGCCGTCATGGTGACCAGCCACCTGGGGCGCCCCACCGAGGGCGAATTCAAGCCCGAAGACTCGCTGGCGCCCGTGGCAAAGCGCATGGGTGAGCTGATGGGCCGCAGCATTCCGGTCATCGCCAACTGGACCGACGGCGTGGACGTCAAGCCCGGTCAATTGGTGATGCTGGAGAACTGCCGCGTCAACAAGGGCGAGAAGAAGAACAACGAAGAGCTGTCCAAAAAAATGGCCGCGTTGTGCGACATCTTTGTGCATGATGCCTTTGGCACCGCCCACCGTGCCGAGGCCAGCACCTACGGCATCGCCCAGTTTGCCCCCATCGCCTGCGCCGGCCCGCTGTTGGCCGCTGAGATGGACGCCATTTCCAAAGCCCTTCTAGCCCCCAAGCGCCCACTGGTCGCTATCGTCGCTGGCTCCAAGGTCTCCACCAAGCTGACCATTCTGAAGAGCCTGGCTGAAAACGTGGACCAGCTGATCGTGGGCGGCGGTATTGCCAACACCTTCATGTTGGCCGCTGGCCTCAAGATTGGCAAAAGCCTGGCTGAGCCCGATTTGCTGGACCAGGCCAAGGCCGTCATCGAGGCGATGAAGGCCCGCGGCGCTGCCGTGCCCATCCCCACCGATGTGGTCACTGCCAAGACCTTTTCAGCAGATGCACCGGCCACTATCAAGGCTGCGACCGATGTGGCTGACGATGACCTGATCCTGGACATTGGTCCGCAAACTGCGCAGGTCTTGGCCGACCAATTGAAGAAAGCCGGCACCATCGTCTGGAATGGCCCGGTGGGAGTGTTCGAGTTTGCCGCGTTTGAGAATGGCACCAAGGTGATTGCGCATGCGATTGCCGAAAGCAGTGCCTTCTCCATCGCCGGTGGGGGCGACACCCTGGCAGCGATTGCCAAGTACGGAATCGAAAAACAGGTGGGTTACATCAGCACCGGTGGTGGCGCCTTCCTGGAGGTGCTGGAGGGCAAGACCTTGCCAGCATTCGAAGTGTTGACGCGCCGGGCGGCGGGTTGA